>JADJHD010000013.1 GCA_016707705.1 Bacteroidales bacterium | reverse complement strand
GGTCAGATCAGTGAATGCAGTTGTTTCACCTTCGCAGTTGTTCTGGTAACTGAAGTCAGCAACAGGAGCGGCTGAAATCGTTACAGACTTCTGGAAACTGTTCTCGCATCCGTTCTGTGTGTGAACAGTCAGTTTGACGATAAAGTTACCGGCCTGTGTATAGGTATGCTGCAGACTTGAAGTGTAACTGGTGTAGGTCATCTGGTTTCCGTCACCGAATAACCATGTCCATGAAGTGATGGTATTGCCATTGGTATTGGTAAGATCGGTGAAGGTTACAGGACTGAGGTTACATGTTGGTGTTCCGGCACTGAAGTTAGCCAGAGGTCCGCTGTTTACGGTTACCTGTGAGGTCTTGCTTGCAGTGCATCCGCCGTTGCTGATAATGGTTAGTGTGACACTATATGTACCTGCAATAGCGTAAATGTGAATCGGATCAGGCAGAGTGGAGGTTTGTCCATCGCCGAACTGCCATAACCAACTCTGGGTTGTGGACATATTCACGAAGCTGCTGCTGATAAATTGAGTGGTATCTCCGTTACATCCGGAAGTTGCAGAGAAGTCAACAGTTGGAGGAAGTCCTACGGTAACACTGTTGGTTACGGTATCGTTGCATCCTGATGCGGAGGTTACAATCAGCTGAACGGTATAGGTTCCGGCTGTGCTGTAAACATGGCTTGGGTTCTGCAGAGTAGAGCTGTTGGCTGAGCCACTTGCAGGATCTCCGAAATTCCAGTTTCTGCCTGTAATCTGGCTGCCTGCAACGCTTGAAGCATCGAGGAATTCAACGGCAGTTCCCTGACAGCTTCCGCTTGATGTGAAGGCTGCATTAGGAGCTGAACCTATAGTAATGGTCCTGGATAGTTGTGCTGAGCAGCTGTCGCTGGTGTATACTGTCAGTACAACATTGAAGTTACCTGACTGCAGATACTGATGAGCGGTAGCAGCTGATGCAGGGAAGTAGATGGTTTGTGAATTGCCATCACCAAAATTCCAGTTCCAGCGTACGATGTAGCCTGAGTTCAGGATGGTTTGATCTGCAAACAGTACATCTGAACCGCTGCATGAAGGTGAGCTGTTGCTGAATTCAACAATTGGAGCTTCTCCAATGGTAACCGGATGACTGATACTGTTGGAGCATCCTGTGGTATCAGTTACAGTAAGTGATACGGTAAATGTTCCGGCAGAAGTATAAGTATGGGTTGGAGCCTGAATTGTGCTGCTGCCACCGTCACCGAATGACCAGTTCCAGCTTGTCACGGCAAAGATATTCATGACTGATGGATCCGGAGTAAAGGTTGCAGGACCTCCCTTGCAGGAACCGATTGCTGTGAATCCGACCAATGGCAGAGGCTTGACAATAATCTGCCTTGTAACGGAATCAACGCATCCTGAATTGGTGGTGATAAGCAGTTTGACTGAATAGGTTCCGGCAGCAGCAAATGTATGGCTTGGATTCTGCAGGTTGCTGGTATTGCTTACGCCTGACCCAGGATCACCAAAGTTCCAGTTCCAGGAGGCAACTGACATCATTCCGGTTACAGTGGAAATATCATTGAAGCTCACAGGACTTTCCATGCAGTTTCCATTGGAGTAGAAATTCGCTGTTGGTCCGCCGGATACCTGGATGGTATGCGAAATTGTGTTGATGCATCCAAGGTTGTTGGTAACGGTTAAGGTTACATTGTAGGTTCCCGGTAGTGCATAGGTATGGCTGGTATTCGGGATGGCCGGGAATAGAATATTCTGTGTGGTTCCGTCTCCGAAATTCCATAGCCATTCGGTGATATAGCCGTTTGAAGCTGTTGACTGGTCGGTAAAGCTTACTGGCAGACCGTTGCAGCTGTTTGCATTTGAGAAGAAGTTTGCTGAAGGAGGAGTTGTTACGGTAACGGTATGACTAACTGACCCGCTGCATCCCTGCAAATCGGTAATGGTAAGGGTTACAGTGTAGGTTCCCGGAGCTGCATAGGTGTGCTGTGCATTCCTGTTGAATCCAGTTGTTCCGTCACCGAAATCCCATGCATAGGTAGCGATGGTGTTGATATTGATGATGGTTGTATCAGCCCAGAAGGATGTCGGAGTGCCCACGCAACCTGAGCTGGAGGTGAATGCAGCAACAGGAGCAGGATTAATGGTTACCATATTCTGCACTGAATCAATGCAGCCATTGAAATTGGACACAACCAGTGTTACAAGGTAATTACCTGCTGTAGCATAAGTGTGAACAGGGTTCTGCTGGTTTGAAACATTTGAACTTCCTGAAAGCAGATCGCCAAAGTTCCATGACCATGTATTAACCTGTCCGGTTCCATTGGTTGTGCTTTCATCGATGAACTGTGTTACCTCACCCTCGCAGTTTGTATTGAAGCTGAATGCAGCTTCCGGCAGCGGAGTGACCACAACAGTATTGGAATAGCTGCTGGAGCATCCGTTAGAATTGGTAACGGTCAGGGTAACTGTATATACCCCCGGTAAGTTGAAGGTATGTGTAATATTTGGAGTATTCGGGAACTGAATGGTCTGGATAGCTGTGCCATCACCGAAATTCCAGCTCCATTCCTGGATAAAGCCCTGGTTTGTGCCATTATTCGACAGATCAGTAAAGGATGTTGCACTGCCCACGCAATTTGGTGAACTGAAGTTGAAGTATGCTGTTGGCAATGGCCTTACAGTCACAGGATGTGAAATAGTATAGACGCAACCAACGGTATCCTCAACGCTCAGGGTCACATTGTAGATGCCTGAAGCAGGATAGATATGGGTAGGACTAACAGGAGTATTGAATACGCCATAGGTACCGTCACCAAAGTTCCATGTCCAATGGTTGATCTTATAAAGGTATGCTCCACTTGGAACAAAGAATGTAGTATCGTTAACACATGAACTGCTGGCTGTGAAATCAGTTACCGGAGTTGGGTTAACAATCACCAGTGCTGATCCATAGAGTTGAGCTGAAGTAGCTGTGCAATTGGCATCGCTCAGTGCTGACAAGGTGTAATTGATATTGCCAACAGGTGCTATAACACTAAACAGGTATGGAGAGGTCATGATTCCACTTACAGTGGTTGCAGCTATTCCATTGGTATAGGTTACTGTCCATGGAGCAATTCCTGTGAAATCAATTCTCAGCATGGCTGTATCGCCTTCGCAGATTGATGTTCCGCCACTGATTGTAGCTGTTGGCAGCGGATGTACGTTAAGAGTCATGATATCCACGATGGAATCGGTACATGGTGCATTGCTGTAAGCCCTGAATGTAAAGGTTATCGTTCCTGATTCAATTGTGGATGGGACATAGGTTGGATGCAGGGAGTTTGCTGCAGTCAGCACTCCAAGTCCGGTATGGCTCCAGGTAATATTGCTGAAGAAGGCTGCAGAAGAACCATTGATGGTATAAGGCACTCCCTGGCATGCATCATCATCCGGACCTGCATCTGCAGTAACCGTGCGGGTGATGAGAATATTCAGGGCATCCGAAACTGTCACGCAAGGAGCTGCACTTCCGGTGGTCAGTGTAAGGGTTACATTGCCGGATATTATGTCATTGGGTCCTGGGAAGTAATCAGGATTTACTGCAGATGAATTGCTGAATGTACCATCCCCGGAGGTAGTCCAATTCAGTGAGGTGTAGTAGTTTGCTACAGCACCAGCAAGACTTACTGTCGACTGCGTTTCGCATATATTGAAATCTGGCCCTGCAAATGCTGTCGCTTGCCTTGAAATATTCAGAACCATTGAGGAAACTGCATCAGCGCATGGAGCAAGTGCATATGCTGTAAGTGTTAAAGTAGCTGTGCCATTTGCAATATCATTTGCTCCCGGTGTATATACCGGATTAAGCAGACTTGCATTATTGAAGCTTCCATCTCCCGAAGTTGTCCATAGGAGTGAGGAGTAGAAACTGGCTGTTGAAGCTGTGAGATTATAAGTACCCTGTGTTTCGCAAATCAGGTCATTGTTTCCGGCAAATGCCAGTGCCTGACGGGTAATATCCAGCCTCATTGTATCGTAAACAGTTATGCATGGCGCTGCACTGTTTGCTGTAATGCTCAGCAATACAAAGCCTGAGGCAATGTCTGCTGCACTTGGTGTATAGACAGGTTGGACTGCATTGACATTGCTGAAGCTTCCTGTTCCGGAACTGTTCCACAATACAGAGGTGAACTGAGTTGCAATGGCGTTCGTTAAAGCAAAGGAACCTGCAGTTTCGCATATTATTGCATCAGGACCTGCACTGGCTGAAGCTTGATGACTGATGGTCAAGGTCATGGCATCACTTACATCAGGACAAGGGAAATGACCGTTGGCTGAAAGTGTGAGTATTACACTTCCCGCTGCAATGTCAGCCGCACTTGGAGTATAAGTGGGATGCAGTAGTGACGCATTGTCAAAGCTTCCTGTTCCTGAACTGCTCCAAATAAAGGATTGGGTGTGAATTTCCGATGAACTGCCAATCAGGTAGCTGCCCTGTGTTTCACAGATGGTTGCATCCGGACCGGCAAATATAACTGCAGGTTCAGAAATTGTGATGCTAACTGCACTTGAACTTGGGTTGCAGACACCATTCGAAATGGTCCAGTCGAACATATAGGTTCCTTCAATCAATCCGGAAATCGTGGTATTCGGATTATTGACATTGTTGATAGTCGCTATGGATGGACCTGTTAATTGTGTCCATAATCCAGTGCCTATCAGCGGAGTATTGGCTGCCATGGTTGCAATGGCTGGCGTAAGGGTGCAAATAGCCTGGTCAACTCCTGCAAAGGAGGTTGTGGGCTGAGCGTAGTTGAACACATTTACCTGATCGGAGGTGGTACAGGTTCCGTTGGTGATGGTATAGGCAAACACATAGGGTGTCAGAGACGTTACCAGTCCGCTGGCATTAACCGAAGTGGCTGAAACAGGAGTCAATACTGGGACTGATGGACCAGAAACAAAGGACCAGACTCCATTGCCGGCAACGGGAGTGTTGCCATTGAGCAGTGTGGAGCTGACTTCGCAAAGAGCCTGATCGGCACCGGCCTGGGCAGCAGTAAATGCATCAATGCTTATGAATATGGTGTCATTGGTGCACTCTACACCCGGAATTCCGTTGTCGCAAATGCTTACAATTACCTGCTCTGGACCAAAATATCCGGCAAAGGAGGTATAGGTGTAATTCCCTGCTGCATTGATTATAAAGGTTCCGTTTGCTGGTGGACTGACCAGTATGGCATTGCTGAATAATACAGTTCCATCGGGATCAAAATCTCCATTGAATACGTTTCCGGCAAAGCTGCTGCCTTCACAGAGAGTAATGCTTTCATTAAACGTAACCGGTGGGTCGTTTGTGGCAATAATGGTTATGTTAACCGTTGCAGTTACGCAATCGCCATTTGAATCACAGATTGTGTAGGTGAATGAGTCTGTTCCGAAATAATTGGGGTTCGGAGTATACAGAACCTGATCATCAGTTGGATTCAGAGGTGTGCCTCCGTTATTGACTGTAGCAGTTCCGTTGCTTGCAGGCCCTGAAATCGTGATCGCTGATGATGAAGGTCCATCACAGCCAAAGTTATCGTTTGGCAAGACAGGAATCAGAATAGGAGTATCCTCATTGGTGCTTGCAATATCATTAACGGCTACCGGTAAATGGTTGGCTACCGTAATATTGGTTGAACAGGTGGAAGTGTTTCCTGATGGGTCAGAAGCCAGTATTGTAACTGTGATTATCTGATTGGCAATAGCACCAGGTATCACGGTGCCTGCAACAGGAGATTGCAACAGTGTGACTGTTCCGCAATTATCGCTGGCTGTTGCAAGTCCAATGAAATCGGGGATAATAATCTCACAATTGGCATTGGTGTTCAGGGTCAAAGCAGGCGGACAAACTACCAAAGGTGGAGTTATATCCGGAATGGTATTTACCAGGAAGGAATTGAAGTAATTGCATCCGTTGGCATCATCAATGGAAACTGAATAGGTACCACCTGGGAGTCCGCTGATATCCTCTGTTACAGCCAGAGTATTCCACAGGATTGTATAAGGTGCTGTGCCACCAGAAATGGTCAGGTCGATGGCTCCGTCTGAACTTGAAGGACAGGATTCAGGAATAATGGACGCAGTTGCCGACAATGGCGCAGCAGGCTGGTTTATGACAGATGTTCCGAGGTTGATCTGACATGAAATATCGTTTGCATCCCTTATCAGCACAGTATATGTACCGGGAGGCAGGTTTGCGAATGTTCCGGAAGAGCTCCAGTTGATTCCGTCAATTGAATATTCATAACTGCCGGAACCGCCTGTTGGATTGGAGATGGATATCCCTCCGGTCGTGGCTCCGAAACAGCCAATATTCTGCGTTGTATAAAGGGCATTCAGGATAGCAGGCTGTGTAATTGTAACGGTTTCAGCTACCGAACATCCATTGGCATCGGTGACCAGAACAGTATAGGTTCCTGCTGTTAAAGCACTTGCTGTTACAGTTGTCTGCAAAGCCGGATCATCCCACAGAATGGTATAGGGCCCCAGTCCGCCTAAGATTTGAACCGTAGCTGATCCATTAGATCCGCCGTAGCAGGTTACATTTAAAACGCTTCCAATCGACAGGACCGGCTGTTCATTAATCATGATGTTCATAATAGATGGAACAGCACATTCTCCGGGGTCAGGTGTGAAGGTATAGGATGCAATTCCCGGCAGGGAAGTATTTACAAATGATGGAGTCCAGGTTCCGGGGATTCCTTCATTTGAATTTGTAGGAAGGAACGGGGCTGTAGAGAACTGGCAAAGCGGGCCAATTCCGGGGAATGTAGGTGTTACCAGAGGATTAACGGTTAGGCTCAGGTAAGCCGTTGAATCACAACCATATTGTGAACTTCCGGGCATGGTGAATGAGTAATTTCCGGAGGTGTTGTAGGTAGTTCCGTTCCAGAAATAGGAATCGCAGGCAGTAATCGTTGAATTGGATGAACTGGTTGGATTAACGATGATTTCTCCCGACATAACCGGTCCGATACATCCTGTTGAAGAGGTCTCCTGTACAGTGAGGGTGTAATTGCCCACAACCAGCCAGGACTGATAAATTTCGTTGGTCGAACCGGAAACAGGAATGCCATTAATGGCCCAGGTGTAGGTTGATCCTGCACTTCCGTTGACCCAGTAGTGCTTGGTAGCCCCGATACATACTGTATCAGGCATGGCGATCTGTGCAGCAGCCCTTAGGCCACCTAACAGCGCTATGCACAGGATCAGTATATATCGGAATCTACTTAGCATGGGTGTTGGGTTTTGGGTTTTTGGGTAATTGGGTAATTAGGGTTTGGGTTTTTGGGTAAATCTGTTCTGGGTAAACGGGTTATTCGATTATTGGGTTTTGGGTTTTAATTTTTTGGTTATCGGGTTTTTGGTATTGCAATTTGGTTTGTGGGTAATTGATTCTTTGGGGTAAATTGGGTTAAAAGGGTAATGGGTTTGTTTCTTGGTTTAAATCAGTATTGGTAATGATTTGTTAAGGATAATTCGGGTTTTTGATAAAAGGGTAAATGGGTTCTGGGTAATCTGGTTTTAGGGTATTTAATCTGTTTTTCTCTTGTCAATTCTGCTCCTGGAATAAAGTTGATATTGTATTACAATGTTCAGTTTAGCCAGGTAAAAGGATCATTTGATTTTAAATTCCTGATCTTAACAATCTCTTGATTCTGATTCTGAAGCCTGCAGTATTCCTGTCTGCTGCATTGTCGCAGCAGACAGGATATATTGCATGGCATCTTTATTTAAGAACGGGTTTCAATCTGTTGGTTAGTTGTGATAGATCACTGATGTAGCAGGCAGTGCGTTAACATTGATTGTGCCTGTAGTAGTTACAGTACCGCAACCACCTGTGAGTGTAATTGTGTAGGTGAAGTTTCCTGATACTGATGGGGTGCCAGTGATTGTGAATACATTGGCTGACCAGCTACCGGTTACACCTGCAGGAAGTCCGCTTACAGTTGCACCAGTTGCACCTGTTGTTGCATAGGTGATGTCAACTATAGGAGTGTTGATACAAACTGACTGAGCGTCGGTTCCAACAGCTGAAGTAAGAGCTATAGTATTGCCAGGTGTTACAACAATAGTTCCGGTTGTAGTTACAGTACCGCAGCCACCGGTGAGTGTGATGGTGTAGTTGAATGTACCGGTTCCTGAAGGTGTACCGCTTATGGTTACTACGTTTGCAGCCCATGATCCGGTTACGCCTGCTGGCAATCCGCTGAAGGTTGCACCTGTTGCACCAGTTGTTGCATAGGTAATATCAGTAATTGCAGTGTTAACACAGATAGACTGATTGTCAGTACCTGCAGCTGAGCTGAGGGCAACTGTGTTGTCAGGAGTAACATTGATTGTTCCTGTTGTTGATACAGTACCGCAACCACCGGTCAGAGTGATGGTGTAGTTATATGTACCTGCAAGGGTTGGTGTGCCACTGATGGTTACAACATTGGCAGCCCATGATCCGGTTACACCTGCTGGCAAGCCTGCGAAGGTTGCGCCTGTTGCACCGGTTGTAGTGTAGGTGATGTCAGTGATTGGTGCATTGTTACAAACAGTCTGGTTGTCAGTACCTGCTGCTGAACTGAGAGCGATGGTATTGTCAGGAGTTACATTGATAGTGCCGGTTGTTGAAACAACGCTGCAGCCACCGGTTAGATCGATAGTGTAATTATATGATCCGGAAACGGAAGGAGTACCGCTGATGGTTACAACATTGGCAGCCCATGATCCGGTTACACCTGCTGGCAATCCGCTGAAGGTTGCACCGGTTGCACCGGTTGTTGCATAGGTGATGTTACCGATTGCAGAATTAACACATACAGTCTGGTTGTCGGAACCAACTGCAGATGTGAGTGCAATGGTATTGCTTGGTGTAACGTTGATACTTCCCGTTGCAGTAACAGTTCCGCAACCACCGGTAAGTGTAATGGTGTAGTTGAATGTGCCGTTTGCACTTGGTGTACCACTGATGGTTACGACATTGGCAGCCCAGCTTCCATTAACACCTGCTGGCAATCCTGCAAAGGTTGCACCGGTTGCACCTGTGGTTGAGTATGTGATATCAATAATTGGGGTATTGATACAAACAGACTGAGCATCTGTGCCTGCTGCAGAAGTAAGAGCAATCAGGTTATCAGGAGTAACATTGATGGTTCCGGTAGTGGTTACAACACCGCAACCGCCAGTTAGAGTTACTGTATAGTTAAATGTACCTGATACTGAAGGAGTGCCACTGATTGTAGCCACGTTTCCAGCCCAGTTGCCGGATACGCCTGCAGGCAAGCCTGCGAAGGTTGCACCAGTAGCACCGGTTGTTCCATAAGTAATGTCGGTGAGAAGACTGTTTACACAGAGGGTCTGATTATCAGTACCTGCTGCTGAGGTCAGAGTAACAAGGTTGTTAGGCGTTACATTGATATTGCCACTGGCAGTAATTGTGCCGCAACCTCCTGTTAAAGTTATGGTGTAAGGATAGTTGCCTGGAATTGTAGGAGTACCACTAATGGTGATGACATTTGCTGCCCAGTTACCTGTTACACCAGCTGGCAATCCGACGAATGAGGCACCGGTAGCACCATTGGTTGCATAGGTAATGTCGGTGAGAAGACTGTTAACGCAGAGCGTCTGGTTATCTGTTCCAACAGCGGATGTCAGGTTAATGGTGTTGTTAGGCATAATTGTTACCTGAATTGTCACCGGTGTTCCGGCGCAACCGGAAGCATTGGTTTCAATTACCTGAATGATTGCAGTTCCCGGATTAGTCCAGGTCACATTAACATCATTGGTGGTATTACCGGAATTGATGATACCATTTCCTCCAACAAGCGGTGTAATAGTCCATGCATAAGTTGATGTTGGGTTGTTAATAACAGCGTAGTTTTTGGTCTCATTTAGACAAACTATGTCATCGCCTGAATTTGGGTAAGGCTGAGCCCATACTTTTGATGTCGCTGCCAGAATCAGCAGAAGGAACATCCATTTTAAGGTTCGAAGATTTGTTTTCATTGTTGTGGTTTTTGTTTGTTTATTTTTTGTCTCTTATTTTTTTCGATTTTTTTGTTGATCACTATTAGCTTCCGGCTAAGGCCGTCGGAACCAGTCAAAGTGTGCAAGGTTCTGACATCGCCACTTCCAATCCCCCGGGAGTTCCAGGAGCTTGAGCCAGTTTAGAAGTCGTAATTGGGTGATCATGGGTTAATTATTTTGTGTTCTTATTTGGGTACATTGTTTAACTGCTTATGGGTGATAAATCACCGATGTTGCAGGTGTTGAATTGGTTGTAGCTGAGTGGGTTGAATTCTTTGGTCCGTTGCATCCGACTGCCCTTGCAGTAATAATGCTGGTGCCTGTCCATCCTGCTACATAAGTAACCATTCCGGTACTGGCATTTATAGTATTCCCGGCTCCCAGACTGATAGCATCCAGGAGATAAGTGATTCCGGTTGTATTGCTGGCTGTTGCAGTATAGGTAACTGTACCGGCTGCCTGACAGCGTGTTGAGGTCGATCCAAGTATAAATACCGGATTAGTTACGTTTGGTGTAACTGTGACTGTGTGGGTTGCTGAAGTAGGCCCGGCGCAACCTGTTGCTGTTACAGTGATTACTGTGGTTCCACTCCATGTGCCGATGTAGGTAACTAAGCCAGTTGCTGCATTTATGGTGTTTCCGCCTGCTAGGCTTGCTGCATCAAGAGTGTAGGTTACTGTAGTTGCATTGTTAACGGTAGCTGAATAGGTAACCGTTCCAACTCCCTGGCAACGTGTAGAACTGCTGCCAAGTCCGAAAACCGGTATGTCAACCAATGGATTTGTGGTAGCAGTATGAGAGCTGGTCTTCGGACCATTGCAACCAAATGCTCTTGCCGTGATGGTTGAAACACCTGTCCATGCAGCTGTATAGGTTACATCACCGGTTGCTCCATTAATGGTATTTCCGGCTCCAAGACTCACTGCATCCAGCTGATAGGTAATTCCTGTGGAGTTGCTTGCTGTGGCAGCATAGGAAACAACTGCTGCAGCCTTGCAACGTGTTGATGTGGCCCCCAGTGTAAATACTGGAAATCCAACATTCGGATTAATGGTTACAACATGGGTTGAAGTCACCGGACCATTACATCCAGTTGCTGTAGCAGTGATTGTTGTTGTGCCAAACCATGCTCCCGGATAAATTACTGTTCCGGTATTGATATCTATGCTAACTGAGCCTGCAAGACTGATAGCGTCAAGGCTGTAGGTGATTGCTGTTGAATTGGCTGCTGTGGATGAGTAGGTAACAGATCCTGCACCCTGGCAACGTGTTGAAGTGGCACCAAGAGCAAAAACCGGAGCCTGTACAGTTGCTGTGGTCGTTGCTATGTGGTTTGAAGTTGCTGTAGTTGCACAACCGCTGGCAGTTGCTGTGATAGTTGAAGCACCAACCCAGCCTGCAACATAGCTTACTTCTCCGGTAGCTGCATTGATTGTGTTTCCGGCACCTAATGATGTTGCATCAAGCGAATAAACAATACTGCTTGCATTGCTTGCTGTTGCTGAATAAGTTACTGTTCCTGCGCCCTGGCATCTGCTGCTGCTGGCACCCAAGGTAAATACAGGCGTGCCAACAGTTGCTGAAACAGTCATTGTAATGCTGTTGGAAGTTGCCGGATTGCCAGTGGCACAACTAATGTCTGATGTCAGAACACATGTGATAATATCTCCATTTGCAAGTGTGGAGTTTGAATAAGTTGTGCTGTTTGAACCAACATTGCCCCCATTTAATTTCCATTGATAAACAGGAGCTGAACCGCCATTGGTTGGAGTTGCAGTGAAGGTGACATTGGTTCCGGTACAGATGGATGTTGAGGATGCACTGATGCTAACGCTAACTGCCTGGGCGGGGTTAACCGTCATGCTGATGCTGTTGGAAGTTGCAGGACTGCCACTGGTACAGGGATCGCTGGAGGTTATAATGCAGGTAACTATATCGCCATTAACCAGGGTTGTTGTAGTGTAACTGTTGCTGTTAGTACCCACATTTCCTCCGTTTACCTGCCATTGATAGCCTGGAGTTGCTCCGCCATTTATTCCAGTGGCAGTAAAGGTTGTACTAACTCCGGCACAAATGGTTGTTGCAGCAGTGCTGATGATTACCGATACCGGTGATGGTGACTGTACGGTTGCAACAACAGCTGTTCGTGGACTTTCACAAGTTCCTGAAGTACAGCTAACATAATATGTGGTTGTGCTGCTGATGGAAGGAGTTGTAAAGCTTGCTCCGGTTCCCAGTGAAGTGCCTCCAAAAGGTACATCATACCAATTCAAGGTTCCGGTGCATCCTGAAGCGGTCAATACTACAGTTCCTGTTCCGCAGCGGCTGGCTCCGGTTCCTGTTGGGGAGGTTGGTGCTGCACCGGTAACGGTCAGAGTTACAACATCACTGGTACAGGTGATGCCATTGGCTGTAAGTAACAACCTGAAATAATGATTACCAGGAGTTGAGGCAAAGGAAGAAATATTTAACTGATTGCCGGTGCCTGGTGCTGTTGTCCAGGGACCAGTATTGCTGATACTCGAATATTGCCAAACGTAAGTAGCTCCTGCAAGGTTACCTGACCAGATATCAATATCATTTTGTCCGCCACCACCAATGGCACCACATATAGTAATTGACTCTGTATTCTGATCAGATCCCTGGTCAAAAGAGATATTAACTGCAGGATTAATAGAAACACTAATGGTTTGTCCGGAAGAAGTACAACTTCCAGTTGAAGCTGTGGCTGTGTATACTACGGTTTGAACGCTGCCCGTGGTATTTGTCAGAACATCATTAATCAGTGAAGTGTTTGTTATGGCAGTAGTTTCACCACCTACATTAGCATTGTTGGCTGCAGACCATGATATGCTTCCTGATGTAGCAGTCAAGGGAATATTTAATGCGTCACCACTACAAATGTTATATGTGGTGGGAGTGGTTGTCATGGATGGAGTGGAGTTCACTACAACTGATGCAGTGCTTGCTGCCGTGGATCCGCAGCTATTGGTTGCGGTGAGGGTGTAAACTCCGGCTGCAAGAGTAGTAACGTTTGCTATACTACCGCTTAATGTAGTTGGTGAAAATCCGTTAGGGCCGCTCCATGAATAGGAGGTGGCTCCTGTTGCAGTTCCTGTTAGTGTCAGGGTGTTACCGGTACAGATTGGATTTGGACTGGCGGTAGCAGTTACTGAAGTAGGAGAGATTCTGTATTCCTGAGCACCCATGGTTGGCACACACCTGATTCCAATCTCATCAATATCATCATTAATTGCTGGGGTGATTGAACTAATTGGGGCCCCATTTAAAGTTGTTGCTGCCGGAATGAAGTCTGTTGGTGCAGTCCCGGTAGATAGAGGGAACAAAGGATTAATCGCAAGGCTATTATTATCCGGGGCAACGTTCAGGGCTATTCCTGACAAAGTTCCAAAGTAATCATTGTAGCCGATGGTTAAACCTGTTGTAGATGAAATAGTTACTGCCCTGTTGGTTCCGCTTCCATTTCTTGTGCAATAAAAGATATTGTTACGGATATTGCGGACATTGGTAGTGATTGTGTTTAATGCTGAATTCGTCGTATTAACAACTGAAGTTCCTGTTATGGAAACTGTATTGTGATAAATGCTATTGCTTGCACCACCACCATCATAAAAGCCATTGATCTGACCACGTCCGGTTGTGCTTCCCAAACTGATCAGGTTATTCGAATAGGTTGCTGTTCCTGCAACGGTTCTGATCCCATAAATGGCTGCGCTGGTAGATGTGGAATTTGTGGTTTCAAGTCCGAAAATCAAGTTCTTTGAGATTGTGCTTGCTCCTGAAGGGCCATTGTAAAGTATGCCTGCAACAGTTACTGCAGCAGTGCCTCCGGTTGCCTTTAATGCTGATATGGTATTTCCCTGAATTGTAACAGCTGAGCAGGAAGTTCCGCCCATGAAGATACCTGCTATATTATTGCTTATGCCGGCACCTGCAGCATTCTGTGAAGTATAGATATTGTTGATGATATTGCCGTTTATCGTAACACTGCCATTCAGGTTGGAGGCAGTTGCAGGTTCAATAGTGATTCCCCTGTTGGTTGCTGCTGTTGTTGTTGAAGCGTAGTTGTTATTAAGGTTTGAGATTGTATTATTATTTATGATCTGAGCGGATGTCATAACAACTGAAGGGTTAATAACTATGCCCTTGATAAATTGGGATGTGGCATTTGTTGAACTATTGTTGCAGTTCATGCTGTTTGTTGTACTGCCACCTATAGTATTATTGCTGATGTTGTTGGTTCCTCTGGCAGCATAAATAGCGACAAGACTTGCAGAGATAGCTGCAGTGCTTCCATTGGAAGTCATTGAGCCAATAGTGTTGTACTGAGTGTTTACTGTTCCGGTACTCTCATTGAATATACCATAGAATGATCCACCTGAATTGGTGTTAAGGGTGATATTAATAGAGTTGGTACTGTTGTCACCAATTGTATTTCCTTGTGATGCAGTTCCAATATTCAAATTGCCGGAACCCATGGAATAGATACCTGTCCATGCTCCCGGAGCTGTAGCAGCACTTGATGTAAGCCAGTTAAAGTTTTTTATGGTATTTCCTTCAAGGTTGTTTGAGCCGGTTCCGCAGCTGATCTTTATTCCATTGAACTGATATGGTTGAGCGAATCCATTGATGGTCCAGGCTGTTCCACCGCATTGGGGTGCACTGCCACCGATATAATTGTTTTTTACTGAAAATCCATTGAAGGTGGAACTATTGATGTGAATTCCGTGGATAACCATGTTTCCCGGACCAGCATATGCTGCAGTCTGGTAGAAGCTGTTTCCATCAATGGTCCAGGCTGAATTTGCACCTGAAAGAAAAACTCCGGCTGGAGTTCCTGATCCAGCCCTGAAATTATAAATGTTACAGTTGGCAATCGTATCAGCACCATTTTCCTTTGGCGATCCTGATCCTGAAGAGTAAACTCCATAAACTGGATTGGAACCTGCCAGGCCATATAAATTGCAGGTGTTGATGCTATTGAAGTCATTTCCAACCCCACTGGCAAGAGCACTCGCCGTTGAAAAAGTTACAATACCAACTCCTGTAGGAGAAGCTACGAGATCGCAATATCTGACTGTGTTATTAAGTGCATCCTGGACAAACCTGATTGCATATCCGGATCCTCCGTTTGTATTCGTAATAGTCAATGCTTTCGTTGTTCCTGTTCCGCCTTCTCTTCCATCAATGGTTACAAAGTCTGCGCCATTCAAATCAATAATGGGTCCGGCAAAGTTTCCGCTGATTGTTCTGGCTGCTCCACCTGCTGGCTGAATGCCTACCGATGTTACTCCAGCAACTTGATTAAGTGTTGCTGTGGCAACTTCGGTTGTGTTTCCCATAATGGCTATGCTGATACTTCCAAGGTGAAGGGCCGCGCCATTGATAGCAGTAAAAGCGGCCTGCAGAGTAGCATAACCGGTTGCAATATTTGCCTGACTTCCTAAGGTTGAGGTGACAATAACCGGTGATGCCGGCATAAGGTAACTTGCAGGAACCCCTGAAATGTTAAGGGTTGCCATATCATGTGAAGGCTGACCATAAGATGCAATATCAGCATCAATAGTGGCCTTTGACTTATTAGAAGTATATGCGTAGTAATGAACGGTTGATCCTGAAGCCTGGGCTGGTATAATGGCTGATCCGGTATTACCGGTCATGTTTACATGAACATAATTGGAGGTAGGGAAGTTTATTCCGCCTGTTGTGTAGCGGAGGAATACGTTCTCACCTGACTGTGGTGCAGATGCAAGAACGATGTTAACTGTTCTTTGTCCGTAAGTGCCCCAGTTGCTGGTGCATGAGCTGATAACTGTTGGATTGTAGCTGGTTTCCAGAACTTCCATCACATTGTCGGCAGAAGCATTAATGCCAACATTGAAAGTGTAATAATATCCGTTTTGAACAGCATTTATCTCACCATCAGCTCCTCCTGGGAATGTGTTGTATCTTGCTCCATTTGCCCATCCAACTGGAATAAATGTGTTGTAGGACATTACATTCGAGGTGGTGAAAGGCCTCCAGTTTTTACTGTAATCAGGTGTTGCTGGTGTGCCCAGTGAAAAAGCCCATGTGAAGTTCCCTGCTTGATTAGCCTGGAACCTGAATTGCCTGAAAATACTGATTGTATTGAGTGTCCAGCGATTATTGGTGGATGCGGGTGTTGCAGATGTGATGTTCGAATACAGCACTGAAGGCTGCGCCAATAGATCTGAAGGGGTAAAGAAGCATGTTGAGAAGAGAATGATCACCAGAATCATCAGTCTGCCAGTAAAATGCGAAAGAACACCCTTCGAAGAAAGGCATCCTAAGTCCATTTTAGTGAGTACTGGCAGTTTCATTTACAAGATATGTAATAGTATCAACAAGCTTTGGTCCCGTGGTCGCCTGTCTTTCGACAACCAGGATAAGCTGGATTAAATAATATGAAATCAATGGAAAATCAGCAGGATGTTAGTCCCTTATTTTTTGCCGATTTGGATAGGAAAAGTATCGAATCCCATTTACCCAGATTTGATTTACAAAATTGTTTAACCCATTTATTTACCCATGCCACCATTAGCTACTTTGATACCAAATTTTTAAATATGTTAATTATCAAATAGTTATAAAAATCAATAATTTTTTCTGAATGGTATTATATCCCGTAATGGGACAATTGATTCCATTTCTGCCTACCAGGGAAATTCGAATAGCACTATTAGTCTTTGGTTGGAAATATCTCTTTTTGAAAGTTGTGAATTGATAAATTGTCTCTTAAATCAGAAATGAAAAACAGCTGATGTCAACGGTAATTGAAGAAATTTTATCTGAGCTGCTTCACTTGCTCTCCAGCACCCACCATTATATGAATAGATTCTGCAGTAGAATTGAATATCCGTGTTCAAACCGTTGATGTAAAGACTGCTCGAAACTGCTGTATTAATGATTGAGTAATTGATGCCCGAATTCACAACAGTCCATGATCCATAATCCTGGCAAACCCACCATTCAAACCCATAAACCTGACTTTCATCTGATGCAGATGTCACAAGCATCACTTCCTCACCTGCACATGCCTCCTGATCCGCAGGGTTTGTTCCCGTTTCGGGAGGATTTCCATAGCAATTACTGCTATGTATTCCGGGACTGGCAGGATTTAACCCTGCATTGTTCACAATAGTTGTTGGCTGCCATCCATCAGATCCTCCTGCCGGATTTGGATGACATGCAGTATCTGATCTCGCCAAACTACGATCATTAAACCAAGGTAAAAGGTCATTTCCGTAAAGGACCTGGTCAATTTTAACTTCATTGTAGTACAGAACTGCTCCATCCCTATGATTGCCATTCCAGAATGAGCAGCAGGATCCGAAAATATTGCCATTCCAGCTTAGGTTGGTAAAATCATGCGGACCTCCCGAAACCGGATTTGGGAATCCACAGGTTTTCGCTTCACCCGGTTCAATGCTCCCTGATAATACCCAGGTCTCACATTCGGTATAATTGGCAATTGCTTTTAAAGTCCAGTCCGACAAATCTATCGGACTGGCTGTAGGATTATAAATTTCAATGAAACGGTCTGTCTGGAAATTTTCAACCGGATCGCATAACTCTGAAATTATCAGATTGCTGCCATTTAATGAACAGGAAGAACTCAGTACCAAAAAGGGACTGCTGCTGAAAACAGTACATGTACCGATTAATTCTATGCTGCAATATGAACTTATTTCTGGTACCCTTGTAATTAAAATGGTATCTGAGAGAATTGTGAAAGTCGCTGGAATTGTATCGCAAAAATGGATAGCGCTTACTGTTCCCAATCCAGATCCATGAATCAGAATTTCAGTGCCAATCGGACCGTTTGCTGGTTGAAAGCTGGAAATCGAGATTGGGCAGGGTGGAATTCCAATTAACCTGATATCATCCAGCCTGAAATCCTGTGCATTCTGAGAGGTAAACCGAATGTAAAGCTGAGGTCCGGGTTGAACAATTCCGGAGGCTGTTACTTCATGCCAGCCGGCAGTTCCTGTTCCGGTTGGTAAGGAAATTGTCAGCGGGAACCAGCTTACACTATCATTACTGCTTTCAATCAGAATCCCACTTCCATCTTCGGAGTTTGAAGCTTTCCGTATTCCAAGTTTCAATGTCAATCCTGAAAAACTACCCGCATCTATGCCCTGAATTAAAAAGTTTTCTCCAATGGAATTCAGCATCACATTCCAGCTTCCTGACGCATTTGCATAGGTTGAAGCATTGGTGTTTCGTAAATCTCCTGTTCCCGACATTGTCAGGGTATCATTTTCAAATCGGTTTGTTGTTTCCCAAATGCTAATCGGGTCGCCACTATTTCCGACAGACCCATTATGCATGCTCTCCGGGCTAATAACATTGACCTGACATTGGACGGCCTGTGAAAATGCAATAAAAAGCAGTGGGATTAATCTCCGGACTTTCATAAACAACAGATATAAAAAAGACAATAACAGTTCGGAATCCGGCAATTCTTATGAGCAACACACATGGAGTATTGCCTGTCCCGAAATGAAAAATGCCATTGTATAATAAAAATGAAATAATGCAAAGCGCAAAATTACTTGCTTCAGAAAGCAGAATCAAGGGGTGTTGATAAAAAAAAACACAGCCTCCTTTCGGAAGCTGCGCTAAGCGGTTACATGGGTTTTTGGTATTTGGTCCGCTTACTATATGAAAGATAACTTGGACTCTATATTTTTATCAGGCAACTATTTCCTGATTCTATAGTGATTTTGTTGAGTAAACAGACAATTATTCCTGCTCATTCGATTTTACAGATAACTGCCACTTTCTTCCGGCATAGGCTATCCCAAGTAACAGGAGAACTTCCATTCCACCACCAATGGGTGCACCAACCGGACCCTGGTTTCCACCAAGTCCATGTCCGTTGCCCGGACCGCCATTTGGAGGAGGAGGAGGAGGTGGCGGTGTTTGGCCAAACCCCTGGTTGCTGAATACTGCCGTCGAAAGCAATAGTATAATCGCTATAAGTCTGAGATTCTTATGAATATTGTTTAGTTTCATCGGAGTGGGTCTTGTTGGTGTAGTATATCAAATGTTACTCATGAATGTTTTATGCTGTCTATAAGCTATTTACCGCTTAGTCCTGAAGTGGACTATAACAGCATCAATGAATTATTACTTTTTTGCTGAATGTTTTACCTTCTGATTTAACAGTAACGATGTATACTCCAGGTACATTTCCAAGCTGGATTCTTTCTGATGTATTACCGTTGATTTGCTTTTCAGCTACAACCTGTCCAATCATATTGCTAACAGTAGCCTTGTATGAAGCGGAAGAACCTTCATTAATGATATAAACAGTGTTGTCGTTCGTATAGATGTTGAAATTGCTGCTCGTATTATCACTTACTCCATTGGTGCTTCCAATCATTAGCCTGAAACGGTTTCTGTTGTCACCGGCGCCAGCACTGAAGCTATAGGAGTTTGTTTTCTTGAGGTCAGTGATTTTTCCGGTTTCCATATCTTCCAGAATCACCTTGCTGCTTAGTGTGAAATCAGCAATGTTGGTGGCTGAGATAGTATAGTTGGCTTCAACTCCGGTCTTAACTCCAAGGTTAATGACTACGTCTTCCTCTGTGTTGCTATACCTGTCAATTGAATAACTGTTGCCATCCTTTTCTGAGAAAATCTCAGGTGCTTCGGTATAGAAGCTCCAGAACTTGGCACTTCCACCATTGTTGAAGGCTGGGTCAAATTCTACTATCATTTCATCACTGAATGTGTTGGCATCAGTACTGAATTTCAGACGGATAAAGCTGTTTTCTGCATCTGTGGTTTTCAGGAAGGATTGTGAGCTGTGAGCTCTTGCACCGAAGTCCATTCCAAGATTTCCATCAGCAGCTGCTCTTACAAAGAAGGCCTGCTGAGGTGCAATATATCTGCTAACGCCATTGGTTCCGGCTGTTCCTGCTGAATTGAATACACCATAATTACCGGTTGCAAGATTGTCGTTGTATACCCAGTAATCGTATCCGCCGCCATTGGCTTCAAGATCAGTGCGAGCCCAGCCACTGCTTGCTTTCCAGTCGAGTGAACTTGCGAAAGGATTGCCAACCAGGTTGAAGTTGTTTGCTCCGATAACGACTGCCTTGTTTACTGCTCCTGAATGAAGGCTTCCGGAGAAGTAATGATCGGTTGGTGAACCTGTTGCGGGATTCCAGTTGTTGTTGTAGGCAACGAGGTATCCTCTTCCGGTTGTGAATTCTGCGGGTGTTGTAGTTCCAAAACCTGCATAGCTTCCTGCCTGATCTACATTATTATCATTATAATCTCCTGCTGTGTTCTTTCTGAGGTTAACCCAGTAAAGGCCAGTGGTAAGACTTGAGTTCGGATTCCAATAATAGAAGTCCCAGTTCCAGGTAGTTCCAAAGTTTAATCCACTACCGGGGTTTGGAGCAAATTCCGGCCAGATATCCTGATTGGCAACTGGTGATGACAGGAAATGCCATTTGTTGTCATTTGCAATGTATTTTACAACAGTTGCATCAACTGAGCTGCTGTTATTCAGCAGTGAAGCTTCAGAATTCAGGGTAAGGCCATAAATTCCTGCATTGTTTGTAAGAGTTCCGTTTACAGTGAGTGATAATCCTCCATAAATCTGAAGTGATCCTGTGTTTGAAATAGTCAGGTTATTACAGATTCCGGTTGGAAGATCGTCTACTGTGATGTTATGTGAAATAGTTACATTATCAGTGGTTCCGGGTACACCAGAAGGACTCCAGCTTGATGCTGTGTACCAACTGCCATCGGCAGCGCTGGTTTTATTTCCAGCAACAGTTACTGCAAATGATGAGGATGCTCCGTTGCCGCAGCTGTTGTTTCCCATAACGGTAACATTACCACTGCTTGCTGAGCCGGAGAATGATATAGTAACGCTGTTGCCACTTCCCGTGATGGTAGCACCTGTTCCGGTATAACCCCATACATAAGATGTTGCATTAGCTATTGTACCTACTGAGTAGGCTACGTTATTTTGTCCCTGTGATACCAGAGTGCTTCCGCTAATGGATCCTGCTGCATCTGGTAAGTTATTTACTGAAATCGGGAAGTTAGCTGATACAGTACCAGTGCCGCATGTATTGCTTCCCTGTACAGTCAGGTTTCCTGCGGTTGCATTGGCTGCGAAACTGATAGTAACACTATTGCTGCTGCCTGTAATGGTTGCGCCTGTTCCTGAATAAGCCCAGGTATAACTGCTGGCATTGGCGATGCTTCCAACTGAATAGGAAACACTGCTTTGGCTCTGGCAAACTGTGGATGAACCACTGATTGAGCCGGCTGCTGCAGGCAGAGCGTTAACCGTTAGGTTTGATCCGTTGTCGGTTCCTGTAACTGCCGGTGTGTTGCTTACAACGCGGATACGATATGCTGAACCCTGTGCCGTTCCTGAAGGAATGGTGACACTGATGCTCTGTGAACCGCTATTGTCGGATGTAACGTTCTGTAGGGTAACAGGAGATGTAAAGGATCCGGCTGCACTTGACAGCTGGGCAGTAAAGGTTGCTCCTGTGAATGATGAAGCACTGTAGGTGAACGGTACACTGATTGCAGTTTCTCCTTCACAGAATGGTGAACCAGAGATTGTTCCTGTGGCTATGCTGAGTGCATAGGGTACCAATTGACCTGTTGAGAGCAGCATCGCAGGGAAATAGGATGTGCCATTAAAGAATTGTATTTTGGAAAGCTGCTGTGATGTTAAGCCACTTGCTGAATTTCCAAAGAAAATTTTGCCTGCTGTTCCGGCAGTGCCATTGTATGATCCTGCCCAACCAGTGATAGTAAGCATTTGATTCGATGCCCAGGTTTCTCCGTTACTTGCAGCGAATGTCAGAGTATGTGCATTGGAGCCAAGGATAATGTCTGAAGAAAGGTCAAGTCGAAGTGTTTTGCTGCTGGTAATGGTTCTGTTGTTGGTAATTCCTTCTGTGCTGAGGTCTCCGCCATTCATAATGTATTGTGTGGCAGGAGTAGCATTTGCAGCTGGATTCAGTTTGATCATTCCGGCTGAGATTGTAGTAGCACCTGAATAGGAGTTGGCTGCGGTTGTTGTGATTGTTCCGGCACCAGCTTTTAAAATGGTGAGATTCGTGCCACTGATAATTCCACTGATAGTTAGGTCAGTGGCAGAAGTGCCATCGTCTGCAACTGTAAAAGTTCTGTTGGCGCCCAAAGCAAGTGGAGTACTTATGGTAGCTCCGCTTGTACCTGCTCCGTCATCATTTACAGTAAGATTACCTGCCAGAGTCAGTTGTGCTGTGCCGGATATAGTGGAAGCAGAAGTTCCACCACATTCCATTACAAGGCTTGTCATACCGCCCATGGTAAAATTAGAAAGTGCCAGAGTGGATCCTGAGTTTACTGTAAGAATGCCTGTTATGCTGGTATTGGCAGCCAATGTTTTGGTATTTGAACCTGAAGCAGTCAGGTTTACATATGAATATGCTTGAATCGTTTGGGCTATTGAACCAGTATATGCAACAGTGCACCCTGCAGCTGTTGCTATATCACCATTAGATGGCCCAAATATTGCACCTCCCAGATTCAGTGTGCCTGCTCCAGTAAAAGTAAACGTTGCACTGCCGGAGCTTGAGGTTTGAGTAACATCTCCGGTTACATTAACAGTTCCGGTTGAAATTGTTACTTCATGTCTCTTGGTGCCTCCACCACTTGTAAATGCAATGCTTCCTGCATTTAATGTTCCGGACCCTACGGCAAGAAGGTTGATTCCTGAACCTGAGCGAGGAATGGTTACTGTCCCGGAAACGGTCAGCGTAATACCTGAATTAATAGTAAGGGACGTGGCAGTAGTTGTTGTATAATTGATGGCTGAGCAAGCCGCATTAACAGTCACTGTTACATTCTTCCCTCGTTCGATGTATACAACATCACCTGCAACAGGCACTGATGCTCCTGCTCCACCATTGGAAGATGTTGACCATGTGCTGGTTGAATTCCAGTTTCCGGAGGCCACAGAATACCTGTTGGCTGAATACCCGATAAATGTCGTGAAAATGAAAAGGAAAGCCAGGAGAAATTTGAAATTTCCGGCACTGCGTAGGGAAGAGGCAATAGCAGTGCTGAGGCTTCGGATAGTCAAAGTAGCTAAGTTCATAGTTTGGGTTTTATGGAGGGGAAAGAACTTTCTCAGTAATTGCTTATTGATTCTTTCCGGGAATACGATTATGATGTAGTTGGTTTTAGTTCTCGCTTATTTAGTGTAATCTTGAAATCAATAATTAAGCCAAAGTGGTTAAGTAATTGATAATGAGATATATAAATTAATACATGGTGATTCAATATGATTCCAAAATTGAACAGTCTTTTTTAATTTGGACCAAAATAAAAAAATACACTCCTTTTTTCGCTGCCCTTAACCAGCACTCGTGTTGAGAAAATGATAAATGCATTGTCAATTGAAAAAAATATTGCGTAATAAGTGCAATTTGTCAAGTAAAGTGCAACTTCAACAGGATTTCTATTGAATTTGATCATTGAATTAGTAGTCATTGTTAAAAGATTTTCCATGTCTACGAATTGTCAGTATCTGTGCAGTCGTATAAGTCCCCGGGAATTTCTGAAACAATAGAAATCTCTTGCCCGTTAATACCTTCTGCCCTTGACATTATTCCTGTTTTGCGTCCACTCCCGGAGGAGGAAATTGTCCGGAACATAAAACTAGTATCAGGATAACAGTGGAATTGTATGTGTACTTACTGTATGAAGTTTTCTTTTTATCAAAAATTGCTGTTTCTGCTTCGTCCGGACCATGATTCAAAGTAATGTCTGATTGCTTCTATTGCCAGATAAGAACTAAAGGCAGCCGCAATTGCGAAGTATGCAAGTCTTGCATTCTCATTCGATACTTGGTGCTTCAGTTTCCTGATAAGTGATCTGCTCTCTTATTTAACACTTAATAATAAGAGCAAAAATATTGCCATCATGTGTATGTGTCTTATTATTTGCCATTTAGGATGTCGGTTAAATAATTTCATTGCCAGAAGAAGTTCCGGAAAAGGAAGCCTGCTTCTTTGAATGGATCCGGATTTCTATTATTGGTATTACTTTTTTCAGAGTTTTGGATTAAGTAGAGTAAGTCATCAAAAGGATGACTGAATAGAAAATTCTGAACTCGTTCTACTTTTCTCCAACCCGCAAAACTATACCCTGCTCTTATGAAGAATTTGCAAATTATTTCCCTGTCCATTATTTTACTATTCTGCTTCAGCCTCTCAATCAAGGCTCAGCCTGCTAAATCGACCTGGCTAACTACCAGTGCAGGCTTAAGCAGCACATGGATCATTAATCAAAATGCCTATGGTAACCCTGAATTGGATTATGGAACCAAGTTCGGACTCCTTGCCAATATTGGACTGAGCCATTTTATTGATAATGAGTATGGATTCTCTACAGGACTTGGATTTGGCAATCTGGGACAGAGTTATCAGGGTGAACAGAAAGGTGCAACAGCTACACGAAAAGTGAGCTTCAATTATATCCAGGTTCCTATTCTTGGCATGAAGCAACTCTGTGATCCAAGGCATCCTTGCTGGCTGACTTTTGGTCCACAACTGATGTTCCTTACTTCTGCCAGTCAGAAATATTCACGTGAAGATGGCGAAGCCTTACCCAATCCTCAGTACCTGATGGAAGGTAAGAAAGATGTTTCGGACTGGTACAAGCCTTTTGATATAATGTTGAACTTGGGATTTACCAACATCTATTCCATGCGTACCGCCGACAACTTCAGAATGATGGTCTCGTACCAGGCTGCACTCGGACTGCTTGATATCAATGCAAGTGCATACCAGATTCCTAATGCAAGTGATATCTATAAATCATCACATAACTTTTACCTTGGGGTTCAGGTTGGGCTGATGTTCAATCCATAAACCAACACATCCCTCTATAATAATATAAGGTGCAAAAGATAAATACTCTTGCACCTTATTCGTTTTGATCCCATTAGCTTGTTGCTCAGGGATTATTAATTTGCATTCCCGGCAGTTCCGGATTAATCTTATTCAATGGTTACTACAGGCCATGGCTCTGCAGACTTCCATGCTCCCCTTGTGAAATCAGGGATCTCCATGGAGGCTCCATTTTTCAATACTGACTTTTCACTCAACTCTATGATACTCGACCAGGCTGCTGCATCATATACATCCTGATCGAGAGGCAGTCCCTTGCGCAGACAATAAATCAGACGATAATCCATGATAAAGTCCATACCTCCATGTCCGCCTACCTGCTTTGCTTTTTCACCAATCTGCCTTGCAAGAGGGTGCTCCCACTTTTTCATAAGCTGGACAAAATCTTCCTTCTTTAAAAAGGAATGTCCGCTGGGTTCCAATGCAATGCTCTCCTCGGGATATTTTACAGCCATTCCCCTGGTCCCGCTTACGAGATGGATACGGCTGTAAGGACGGGGAGAGGTTGTGTCGTGCTGAATCATAATGGTTTTACCCTTAGCAGTATGAATTACCGTTGTATTCATATCTCCCAGCTTGTATTCCTGTAGTGCATCCGGCGAGTCCTTACCATATTTTTCAATGGCATACAGGGTCATTCCTCTTTGCTGAGTTTAATTTGAGGAGAGATAATCGAAGCGATCCCCGCGGTTGATTCCCATGATCTGCGCTACCGGACCCAAGCCATGAGTTGGGTATAGATTGCCTGTATGATGCTTGCTGTATTCCAGCCTCCATCTGTTATAATAACCTCCGTCTTCTGGTTTGGCAAATTTCAGCCAGCGAAGGTCATGGTTATAGGCTCCCTCACCATAATAAATATCTCCGAAAACCCCATTCCTTGCCATATTGAGGGTGGCCATTTCAAAGAAATCATAGCAGCAGTTCTCAAGCATCATGCAATGCCGTTGGGTTTCCTCTGCTGTGTTCACCAGTTCCCAGCACTCAGCCAAAGTGGTGGCGCCCGGCACCTCAATGGCAGCATGCTTTCCCTGCTTCATCGCATACACTGCAATTGGGGTATGCAGATACCAGGGGGTGCAGGTATAAATAAGGTCGATGTCGTCGCGCTCACATATCTTTTTCCAGTCCTCTTCTTCCTGATATTCGGTGGCAGCTGGTTTTCCTGCCTCCGCGAGTTTTGCGCTGGCTTCCTTAATATATGCTGGCACTCTGTCGGCAATGGCTTTTATTTCAACTCCTTCAATCTGAATGAGTCTCCTCACGGCTTCATTCCCGCGCATCCCCAGTCCAATCAGACCTATCCTGACTATTGGTATGGGATCGCACTTCAGTCCCATAACTGATTTGCGGGTACCGGGAGCCTCTGCCAGCCGCGGTTCAGAAACTTCATTGTTCCCGATTTCAGGGTCTATTCCTGGAATAGCTGCAGTGAGCGGACTCAGGCTCAATGCCGCACCACCCATGGCGGTCATCTTAATAAAATTACGACGGCTGTTCTTGTTTTGTTTCGACATGATAGCAGGGTTTGAATAGTCAAATATACAAGACTGCCGATGACTTACAAAATTGAATCCGGCTTATGTGATTCCGTATTTTATTGTGAAAAAGTGAAAGGTGTTTGAATAAATCATTGACCTCTGAATTTAAACTCCATTTTAGGTTTTAGCAGCTCTGCAAAAAAGGGTTTATTAAGTATCCTGAAATATTATTTTTTATCCTTTGAAATTCCTTTGGTATTCATGCGTTATCTATATGTCTGTTTCTATAATCCAGAAAGAACCTCATTCTTAATTACCTTAGCCACAAATTTCTTCAGATGCGTTTTTTTACGAAAATATTCCTGCTGATAATCCTATCGTTTCCGGCTGGTTATGCACTAGCACAGGAAGGAACAAATCCCAAGGCTGACCGGCTTTTTGAAAAAGCGGAGCAAGCCTATGGCAGAAGGGATTACACTCTGGCTGTCAGGCAAATTGAAGAGGTGCTTAAGGAGGATCCCAGCTACGTTAATGCCTATCTCCTTAAGGGTGATATCTTTTATGACCTCAAGCAACCTGATAAAGCCATTGATGCCTATACTCAGGCAGTGTCCATCGATTCAACAGAATTTCCTCCTGCTTTCTATATAATGGCTAATCTTCAATTTGAGTTGGAACGATACGATGATGCAAAGAGAAATTATGCTATTTATCTTGGATTCTTGCCTAAAAGCCAGACAGAAATCAGGAAGTCGGAGCGCAATATGACTCTTTGCGATGTCAGAAAGGAATTGAAAAGTCACCCGGTTGCTTTTAACCCGGTTAACCTTGGTCCAAATATCAACTCTGAAGGATCTGAATATATTAATTCTGTTTCCCTGGACGAGGAACTGATGTTCTTTACCCGCAGGGAAAAGGAACTTGCCGGACATGAGAGTTTCTATTTTGCAAGAAAGAAGGAAGGTCCCTGGAATCCTGCCATTGAAATGTCACCTCCGGTTAATTCTCCCGGAAATCAGGGAGCTATGTGCCTTTCCCCAGATGGGATGTCAATTTATATGACTTGTTGCAGCAGGCGTGATTCCTATGGTTCCTG
The DNA here is from genome assembly GCA_016707705.1 of Bacteroidales bacterium. Taxonomy (GTDB): domain Bacteria; phylum Bacteroidota; class Bacteroidia; order Bacteroidales; family UBA4417; genus UBA4417. The sequence continues at coordinate 118,767 of JADJHD010000013.1, read as the reverse complement.
TGACCTTTATGTTTCTCATCGTCGTGGAAGTCAGTGGTCAGAACCGGAGAATCTTGGGGATATCCTGAACTCAACTGCCTGGGACTCCCAGCCATGCCTTTCAGCTGACGGACGCACTCTTTACTTTGTTAGCACTCGTCGGGGCGGTTTTGGTGGTTCTGATATCTGGAAATCTGTCCTTCAGGATGACGGTTCCTGGAGTCAGCCGCAAAATCTGGGAGAACCAATCAACTCAACAGGAGAGGAGATGGCTCCATTTATCCACCAGGATGGACGGACGCTCTACTTCTCTTCAAACGGACTCCCCGGAATGGGTGGTGCCGACCTTTTTATTTCACGATTGGATCCTTCAGGTAAATGGTCAGTTCCAACCAATATCGGTTATCCGGTGAATACCAAAAATGATGAAATCAACCTCGTCATCAATACAGGTGGTGATGCTGCATATATCTCTTCTGCTAAGGATGGCGGTTTTGGAAATATCGATATTTATCGATTTGAACTCCCTCAGGAGGTCAGGCCGGCTCACGTTTCCTATGTCAAGGGACTGGTGTTTGATAAAACAGATCATCATCCTCTTTCAGCTGATTTCGAACTGATAGACCTCAAAACCGGCAAGGTGGTCGTTAGCTCGGTTTCAGATGCTGCTGACGGAAGTTTTATTTTATCCCTGCCTGTCGATCAGGATTATGCTTTGAATGTTTCCTGCAAGGGCTATCTTTTCTATTCCAGAAATTTTAGCATGAAGGCAGAAGAAGTTGTAAAAAGTCCTCTGACCCTTGAAGTCCCGATGCAGCCTGTTGCTGTGGGGGAAAAGGTTGTCCTGAGGAATATTTTCTTTGCTACCGATAAATATGAACTTCAGCCTGAATCAATGGCTGAACTTGATAAACTGCTTGAGTTTCTTAAGCGGAACCCATCTATGGTTATTGAAATCGGAGGTCATACCGATAATGTCGGGACTGATGCCCATAATCTCGAGCTATCGCAGAACAGGGCAAATTCCGTTTTCAAATACCTGTTGGAAAAGGGAATTCCTGCTCAGCGACTTTCAGCCAAAGGCTATGGAAAATCGGTGCCAATGGAATCCAACGATACACCTGAAGGCAGGGCCAGCAACCGCAGAACTGAATTTAAGGTTGTTTCCAAGTAAGCCTGACTTGTTTTTCATGGCAATGTTTTTCAGTCTGAACAGTAAATATAGTTGTCGGATCTCCTCAATCCTGAATTCCTGGTCTCGGAATTTTCAGAATTCACATAGTAATCCTCCTGATTGACAGGTTTGGATTACATCGATATTGACGGAACTAAAGTCTGTCAAATTCTGAAAAGGAAAGTTCGATGTTGGATGCGTAGCAAATTGTTTAAATTCCTATCTTTGCAGGCTCAAAAAATGAATTCTTAATTGTATGATAAATATCACATTACCTGATAATTCCGTCAGGCAATACCCGAAAGGGACTACTGCTTTGCAGGTTGCCTTGAGTATTAGTGAGGGACTAGCCCGTAACGTATTGGCAGCCAAGGTTGATGGCGTTGTAATAGATGCTACCCGTCCTTTGAATAATGATGCCAGACTTCAACTCCTTACCTGGAACGACACAGAAGGCAAGGCTGCCATGTGGCATTCCTCTGCCCACCTTATGGCTGAAGCAATTGAAATGCTTTATCCGGGTGTTAAATTTGGCATTGGTCCGGATATTGAAAATGGATTTTACTACGATATGGATTTTGGTGACAGGACTATTACCCCTGAGGATCTTCCTGCCATTGAAGCCAAAATGCTTGAACTTGCACGTGGAAAGCATGGGTTTGATCGTCAGGAAGTGAGCAAGGCCGATGCTCTTGATCATTTTACCCGCAAGAATGACGAGTATAAGCTTGAGCTCATCCGCGACCTTCAGGATGGTGAGATTACCCTTTACCATTCAGGCAATTTTACTGATCTCTGCCGTGGTCCACATATTCCTGATACAAGCCCTATCAAGGCCGTTAAGCTGCTGAACATCGCCGGTGCCTACTGGCGTGGTGATGAGAAGCGCAAGCAGCTCACCCGTCTTTATGGAATTACCTTCCCAAAACAGAAGGAACTTGATGAGTACATGGTCCTGCTTGAAGAAGCCAAGAAGCGTGATCATCGCAAGCTTGGCAAGGAACTTGAACTTTTTACCTTCTCACAGAAGGTTGGTTCCGGATTGCCTCTTTGGTTGCCCAAGGGTGCACAGCTTCGTGAAAGGCTTGAGCAGTTTTTGAAGAATGTACAGCGCAAAGCCGGATATCTGCCGGTTATCACCCCTCATATTGGGAATGTTGAGTTATACAAGACTTCAGGCCACTTCCAGAAATATGGAAAGGATGCTTTCCAACCGATCAATACGCCTATCGAAGGTGAACAGTTCATGCTTAAACCAATGAATTGCCCTCACCATTGCGAGATATACAACAGCAAGCCACGCTCATACAAGGATCTGCCTGTTCGCTTTGCTGAATTCGGCACCGTATACCGCTATGAGCAGAGTGGCGAACTCCACGGACTTACCAGGGTAAGAGGATTCACTCAGGATGACGCCCACCTTTTCTGTCGTCCGGATCAAATCAAAGATGAGTTCAAGTCAGTTATTGATATTGTACTTCATATCTTCAAGATTCTTGATTTCAAGAACTTTACCGCTCAGATTTCTTTAAGGGATCCTGATAACAAGGAAAAATATATCGGAAGCGACGAAAACTGGCAGAAGGCTGAAAATGCAATTATTGAAGCAGCTGCTGAGAAAGGTCTGCAGACCGTAGTAGAAGTTGGTGAAGCCGCTTTCTATGGCCCCAAGCTCGACTTTATGGTGAAGGATGCCCTTGGCCGTAAATGGCAGTTGGGTACCATTCAGGTTGACTATAACCTTCCTGAACGCTTTGAACTGGAGTATACAGGCAGCGATAATCAGAAACATCGCCCGGTTATGATTCACAGGGCACCTTTCGGATCAATGGAGCGTTTTGTAGCAGTTCTGCTCGAGCACACCGCCGGAAACTTCCCTCTATGGCTCACACCGGATCAGGCTACTATTTTGCCAATCAGCGAGAAATACCTCGATTATGCAAAAAAAGTTGCAGATGTCCTCGCAAATTCCGAAATTCGCGCCCTCGTTGATGAACGCAACGAAAAGACCGGCAAGAAGATACGGGATGCAGAACTGCTGAAGATCCCGTTTATGCTTATTGTTGGCGAGAAAGAAGAGAACAGTAATTCTGTCTCAGTACGTAAACATGGCCAGGGTGATCTGGGTACTTTTGAGTTGCCAGCCTTTATTGAGATGGTTAATCAGGAGATCAGAACACAACTGGACTAAACAATTAATAGATACCGGTGTTATCACATCGGAATTAAGTATTCACAAAAAGAAAGGAGTAACCGTATAGCAACGCCTTACAACAACCAGGCAGATCGCAGGTTCCCACGCAAGCAGGTTGAGGAACTTCACAAGATCAACGAAAAAATCAAATCACCGGTAGTGCGGGTAGTGGGTGAAAATATTACACCCGGTATCTACAATATCAGGGAGGCACTTACAATTGCTGAAGGGCTTGAGCTGGATTTGGTTGAGATTTCGCCAACTGCCAACCCTCCTGTTTGCAAGGTGATTGACTATAAGAAATTCCTTTATGAACTGAAGAAGAAACAGAAAGAGATCAAGGCTAAAACGGCTAAGATCATCGTGAAGGAAATTCGAATGGGCCCGCAAACTGATGAGCATGACTTTAATTTTAAGTTAAAGCATGGCATGAACTTCCTCAAGGAAGGGGCAAAAGTGAAGGTAGAAGTTTTCTTCAGAGGACGCTCCATCGTTTATAAGGATCAGGGTGAGATTATCCTTCTCAAGTTTGCCCAGGAACTTATGGAGTATGGAAAAGTTGAAAAGCTCCCGCTTCTCGAAGGTAAAAGGATGATTATGATCCTGGCACCCAAGAAGGCAACTACTTAGTCAGATAATAGTCAGGCAATAGTCAAACAATAGTCAGGCAATAGTCAAACAATAGTAAAGCGATAGTCATAGTCAAACAATAGTAAAGCGATAGTCAGACAATAGTCAAACAATAGTCAGACGATAGCAAGGATTAGTTTCAAAAACAATCGAATGACAATCGTATGACAATCGAATGACAATCGAATGACAATCGAATGACAATCGAATGACAATCGAATGACAATCGAATGACAATCGAATGACCCAATTTTAGAATTCCCTTAATCAACATAAATTAATAAACTAGAAAGTAACATGCCAAAAATGAAGAGTAAAGCCAGTGCCAAGAAAAGGTTCACCACAACCGGCACGGGTAAGCTGAAAAGGAGACATGCTTACAAGAGTCACATCCTTACCAAAAAATCAACCAAGCGCAAACGTAACCTCGGTTACTCTGCAATTGTTGACAAGGCTGATGTGAAGGCTGTAAGGGATATGCTCCAGTGCTAAACAATTAAATGTTAAACCTTGCTTTCAGCCCCAAAAGATTCCCGTTATTTTCGGGAACGCTGAAGTAAAAAAACAAAGTAAACTATGCCAAGATCAGTAAATGCTGTAGCCTCAAGGGCTCGCAGGAAAAAAATCCTGAAACAGGTAAAAGGCCAATTCGGAAGGCGTAAAAACGTCTGGACGGTAGCCAAAAATGCGTATGAAAAAGGCGGACAATACGCATACCGCGACAGGAAAACCAAAAAACGCAACTTCCGCGCACTCTGGATCGTACGTATCAATGCCGGCGTAAGGGAATTCGGTATGTCATACTCCGTATTCATGGGTCAGCTCCATAAGAAAGATATCCAGCTCGACCGCAAAGTGCTGGCAGACCTTGCAATGAACAATCCATCAGCCTTCAAGGCTATCGTGGACCTCGTAAAGTAGGTTTGTACCATATCAATAAAAAGAAGAGGCCGGAATTCCGGCCTCTTCTTTTTATATCCTTACGAAAACAGTTTTGCTATTTCGTGTTCTTCCCTATACTGATCTTCTGCAACTGCGACTCATCATCGGAGAACTGAAAATAAATGTAGTACATGCCATTATCCAACCGGATGCTATGCTCCAAATAACTGTCAGTTTGCTTCCATTTCGAGAGTTTCTTCAGGACAGTAGCCTTATCAAGATCCTTCCTGACTGTTAACTTATCAATTTTAATCTCAGACCTGAATCCCCATTTGGGTGCAACCTCATTAACAATCGGAATGAAATGAAATTGTATTTCGTTAATCATTCCTGAACCTTTCTTGTCGAGGGCTTTTTCAAATACTACAATTCCAAGATCATCATATGTATGGGTGATATTGTAACCAGCCCTCACCCTTGCGTTATTGCCCAAAGTCCCGATGACATCTGTAACAGACCAGTCTGCCCCGACGCTTACATCATTAATCATGAATTTCTTTTTCTTTATAATTACATCAGGAAAATCACTTGATTGCGCGAACAGACTTGATGCCAGAAGGAGCAGAGTTGCAAAAACGAAGAATTTTTTCATGGAATAGGGTTTTGTTGGGACTTGTTTAGTTACCTGATTTATATCTAATCAGTTTTGGCTTTCTTTTTCAGGGCATCTTCACGCTTCCGGAGGAAATCGCTTAACTGATCGATAAGAAGCCTCTTTGTGATAATCTTCTTGTTCTCATCCAGCAGATACATTACCGGTGTGCTGTGAATATCATAGATGTCATGGTAATCTCCGCTAAGACTCATATGTCCATTAACATTTATCCATGGCAATTTGTTCTTTTTAATGTACTCTTTCCATTTCACAAGGGAAGTATCACCACTAACTGCGAATATCTCAAGTCTGCTAATGGCATTGAATTCCTTGTAAAATTCAAGAACTTTCGGCATTTCCTTTTGACAATGACCGCAGGTGCTTTCCCAGAAAAACAATAGTGTATACTTTGCTGTTACAGATTGCAATGCTTGGGGATAATTGGTTGTATCAAGCATAACAAGGTTGGGAGCTATCTTGCCCAGTAACAAGGGTTCAATGGCTTTCACACGCTTTATTATGGTTTCCTTGACACTTGGATAGAGCCATTCTACTTCCCCGGGTTCCATGTATTTCCTTATAATATAAACAAAGAGCGCATCATGACCCATAATCTCAGATGATTCATATTTCAGTGTGAGATACCAGGCAAGATACTTTTGCGTCTCCGGATTAACAGAGGAGAGTTTAATAAGCCGGTCAATCTCATTTTCAAGCGAATCCAGCACAGGTACTGACAGCTTGTCGAGGTAATAATCAATCTTGTTTGTAAATACTGGTGTGTAAAGAATCCTGGCATCTTCGAAGGAGAGATGGTCAAAATAATGTTTTTTGTAAACCTGGAAAATGTTGCTCGAATCGACTTTACCATCAGGCTTGGTGATAAAAGGAAGAATATCAGGCTCGTTGTTGGCTTTTACAAACTTTGCAGCCAGTAATCCGGGATTTGAAATGTAAAAATTCCTGATGTAGTCCTTTGCTTCCTTATCAATCTTATCAATTCTTGCCTGAATAATTGCCGTGGAGTCATTCTTCTCCTTATGCGATTGCTTCCATTGGTTCAATGGCTCAATCTCAGTTTGCTTTCCTGCAAGGAATTTGACATATTCATAGAAGATTGAATTCTCATCCGAGCCCTTAATCTTGATTGATTTCACCACATCAGCAGGATCACAGGATAATTCAAGCTGTTGCGGTGCGGTTAAAAAGATATCTAAATACCGGCTCTTCGACTGTCCTGCTATTATGTACATTCCTTCCGGAAGATTTTCGGTACCGTTGAATTCAAAAACGCCCTTTTTGCTCAGATATGCTGTATCGTCAAGGTATTGCTTATTCCCATAGTAATGTGCAAGGTAGAGGCAGGTATCCTTTGAGTTGGTAAGTTTTACAGAAATTTTATATCCTTTGGTCGCAGCTACCGATGTTTTGAATAAGGCCAGAAATAGTATTAATGCCAGCAATGGAAGCCAGCTTAAGCGAAGAGAATGAATAAAATGGGACTTTGTATTGGACATGTTGATGTGTTCCTGATTGATGGTAGTTTCAACTTTCATTTGCGACAGACTCTATAAGTATCGCAAATTTCTATAAAAGTAATCAGCTAAAGCAGTTTCAAACAAGGTTTTGCTCTTGATTCAAGCCTTATTCCTGTTAATTATTCTTAAGAAAGCTGAATGCGTTGTGCTTTGAGGAGAATGAATCCATTGAATCACTCATTCCGAAAAACGATTTTCATCCTTTTCAATAAACAAGTACCTCGTGCGATGCGTTGATTCCAAACCACATTCTGTCACTGGTTACAATATCCACCTTTAACTTGAGCCGACCTTTGTTTTTGGGCACAGCAACCCTGATATCCTGTTTCAGGCTGCGGACAACATCGGTTTCAAGTGGAGTTAAGATGCCATTCCAGTCAAGATAGTCATTACCCTTCATCCAGAAATAGGATAAATAGATCTTATCTCCTTTTCCAGCCTTGAGTGGTATTTTACCCTTGTTAATGATGCTTACCTGTACCCAGACTGTATCCAGGGAAGCATAGTATTTTTTGGAGTTAACATCAATCCTGAGATTCCTGTTTATTCCATAAAGGTCCTGCTTGTCATTACTGTCGCAGAGCATTCGGTATGCACCGGGATCAAGATGCAGGTATCTCTGATTTAACCAGGAGTGGTCCTTGATTTCCCATCGCCTGAATACAAACTGCTCAGGCCCTGTTTTGAGATTGTTGCCTTCATAGAAATAGTCCTCCTTCGGCACAAGCGTAATCGTTAGATCATCCCCATCAATGGCGCTAAGCAGCATGCTTTCAAAGGGATAACTCCAGTTAAGTTGTGTGTATCCTTTATCCACATTATTCTCAGAAACAATAAACTTGCTTCCGCCCATTTGTCTGGCTGAATCAATCAAATTTTCCATTTGTCGAACCCTGGCAGTGAACAACGAACTTCCATCATATATTAGGAAAAGGCGATAGGCTATCAGTCCGGAAATAAGGAGAATCGAGAAGTTGTGAACGCCTTGTCTGGGTTCTTTCGGGTAACTATATATAAGAGGTATAAAAACTATTGCTACGAAAGGGTACATTACCTGTTCCATGTACCTTGAACGATCAGGCATGTATACTGAGAAGACCAGAAACAGGTAAAACAGAAATGTGCCCCCTACCAGAAGGAATCGAAACCACTCCTTTCGGTATGCCAGCATCGTGAGGGAAATAACCAATGCTGCAAGGACTTCTGCATAGCTTGTAATAAGGTATTTGCCAATGAGCAGGTAGAACCTGGGATTTAGAAATTCCAGGAATTGCTTGTTTTGCGTATAGTCAAACTGCCATGAAAGCTTCCCTGTTTCATAGGGACACATGGTGTAGATCTTCAGAACAATAACTCCGGCCATTACCAGAGCCAGAAGTAAATAGGTGGTGAAGGGTTTGCTTTTGTTTCTCCTGAAATCATACATCAACAGAAAAGGAAAAAGCATAAAGGCAAGAGGGTGACTCAACAGTACCAGCGTTTCCAGAATCATCAGAATCAGAACCACGAGTGATGCCCTGATATTGAGCCTCCAGATTGCATAAAAGGTAATGAGAAGCGGTACCCCGTAGTATAATTCAAACATCGGGGTAAAGAAGCTGTAGATTATGCCAACGGTCTGGGAAAGAATAATCAGCAATCCCGATCTTCTGTCACGAAGACCATAATAAACGAAGAGAAACAAAGAATAAAAGAACAGCACATGGCTGACTGAATAAAGAATCAGGATATACCTCAGGTCGGCACCAAGCCAGAGTCCCAGCAATGGGAAGATCTGAGAAAAGGCAAGTACTATCCTCTGACATTCAATCCAGAAGAAGTTATTATTGATAAACTGGCTGACATAAAATCCGGAATCAGCGAAAATTCTTTCCTTGAAAAGTATTACCGATAAGGCAATCAGTATGAACCAGGGCAGGTGCGGGACAAGTCTGTTGACTGCCATGTACCTGTACTTGGGGCGTCGAAGAAATCTCCGGAAAGTGAATCTTGTTTCTGCCAGGTTCAATGTAAGCTTTCTTGAATTCGATTAGTTACTTCAGTCTTTTTATTTAATCATGCCACTTTTTCTCTCCGGCCAGTATCTCTGTTTCAAGTGAGTTCTCTTCAGGAGGAATAGGGCAGGAGTACTTGTGATTATATGCACAGTAAGGGTTATATGCCAGGTTGAAATCAATTACGAATTCATCTCCTGCAGGGATTTCGCCATCGAGGAATCGGCCTCCTCCATAAGTTGATTTCCCGTTTGTCAGATCATTGAAAGGAATAAAAAGGTACTTCTCAAATCCTGGTTTCTTTAATAAGTCAATATTCTGATATACATTCAGGCTATATTGCCTTCCCTGAAGTGTAAATTCGATCTTACCATAAAGTGAGTATTCAGGCAGCCTGTCAGTAGTGGTTTTCATTTTGAAGTGAAAGGGATTGTCGAAGCGGGTAAGGGTAGCTTTAACCTTGTAATTGATATCCGGTGGATAGTAATTAAGTCCCTTGAAATCTGGTTTGTCCTCATCTGTCAACGGTGACTTTTCCTGTTTCAGTTCTTCATTCTTTTCTTCTCTTTGTTTCAGGATGTCTTTTTCATAGGATGTGGCTTCTGAAGAAGACTGGGAATAGCCTTGCAACTGAACAATAAGCAAAGGAAGAATCAGGATTCTGATAAATCTCTGAGATAGCGGAAGTAAGGCTAGCTTCTGAATAATGGGCATAATCGTTACCTGAATTATTTTCAAAGGGAAATTCTTTGATGCGAAGGTAATAAATTGCATGTTTCTATGGAAATCAACTGTTTGATAAACCTTCTGCGCCAGCAATTGTTATATCTGAAAACTTTAAAGGGATGGAACTTCAGGACCTGAGAAAAAACTATGGGAAAGGTACGATTGATGATTATTCATTGCCTTCTGATCCAATGGATTGGTTTGAAGAATGGATGAAGGATGCATTAAAGGCCAGTTTGTCGGAGGCAAATGCCATGGTCCTTTCAACTGTTTCTGAATCAGGCTTTCCTTCATCGAGAATCGTATTGCTGAAACATTTCGATCATAACCATTTTTACTTTTTCTCCAGTTACGACAGTCGTAAAGCTCTTCAGCTGCAGTCCAATCCCAATGCAAGTCTACTATTCTTCTGGCCTGAGCTTGAAAGACAGGTTAGGATTGAGGGTGTGGTTGAGCAGGCTGCTGAATCTGTATCTGATGAGTATTTTTACTCCCGCCCGCTTGAAAGCAGGGTAAGTGCGGCAATTTCACCTCAGAGTTCTGTAGTTGCTTCGCGCGAAGCACTTGAAAACATGCACAAGGATTTTCTTGCTCAATATCCTGATGGTAATTTTACCAGGCCAGCCAATTGGGGTGGGTATAAATTTCTTCCCCGCCTGATTGAATTTTGGCAAGGGCGTAAAAACAGGTTACATGACAGGATACAGTTTGAAAGGGAAGGCTTCCACTGGAAAAGAAGCAGACTAGCTCCCTGATCGGATAAGCCTCAGCATACCTGGAATTTAGAAACCTTAGGATTCCTTGAATTCAGAGTCAAATCCCTCTGCTACCAATTTGAAAATCTTAACGCTGGCGCATGGAGATTCAATAGCTTAAAAGCCATGCCAGCACTTCAATGATATCTGGGTTATTCTCCCTGCTGATGTTCCGGACGAAGTAAATCGTTTACAGTCTTAACAGGATTGAAAGTGCTGATAGGTACTTCAACAAAAACCGTAATCCAGTCGGCCATTGCACCATTCCATAATCCCGGAAGTTCCTGCGCCTTCAATGGTTTGCCGTCTTTTGACTTTATAGAGATGAACCCGGTAGCAGGATTTACATATTTTGGAAGATCAAAATTGTGGCCCTTGTAATCACGCACTCCGCAAACAATATCAACGGGGTTGAAATGTGTGGATTTGCTGAAGATTTCCTTCTGGGCCTCATCCTCCATGCTTATTTGTGAGGATTCGACAATCTGAAGGGAGATTTCTCCGGTATGTTCTTTCACCCAGAATGGTCCACCTCCGGGTTCGCCTTCATTTTTCACCATTCCGCAAACACGGATAGGCCTGTTTAATTTCCTGATCAGGTATTCAATTTTCTCTTCCCTTCGGAAACTATTGTAATCGGGGTCAATCGTGAACCCCAACTTGGTTTTTATAAAGCGGAGAATGGTTCTGATATCTTCATCATCAGGCCGGTCCTCCAGAGTTTCTATATGTTCAAAAACCTGATCCTGCAGTTCAAACAGATATCCTCCCAAAACCTTTTTGTAAAGGAATGTGTCGGGTTTCATCCTATCAGGAACGACATTGTCAATATTCTTGATGAAGATAATTTCTCCTTCGCGGTCATTAAGATTCTCGATTAATGCTCCATGTCCTCCAGGTCTGTACACCAGGCTTCCATCCGCTTCCCTGAAAGGCTTGTCCTTCATGTCAACGGCGATAGTATCCGTAGATGCTTTCTGAAGGGAAAAGGTCAGCTCATAGGTGACATCAAACATTTCCTCATACTTATCCTTTATTCGATTGATTTCATCAAGAAAAGTATCAGCATGCTCGGGTGAAACCGTGAAATGAATGGCAGATCTTCCTTCCTTATCCTTGCAATAGCTTGCACCTTCAACCAAATGTTCCTCAATTGACATCCTTGAGCCATCAGTGTACCTGTGGAAATGCAGCACACCCTTTGGCAGGCTTGCATAGTTCAATCCCCTGGAGGTAAGCAGATATTCGATTACGGTTTTATAGTCATGAGCCTTGAAGCATTCTTCCAGATCATAGCCATCTTTACGAAGCGATTTCTGCAGGTCAGCATAGAATGCAAAATCCTTTATTCTGTCAATGAACACTCTGACTGCTGCAAGTTTTTTGTCATGGTGAAGCTTTTCTAAATCAGCATCACTGCCGCTAAAATGCTCCACAAATTCAAACAGATCCTTAAACATCCTGCTTGCGGCACCTGAGGCGGGGACAAATTTCAGGACTTCATATTTTTTGGAATTCGAATCGTAGTAGTAGGATAGTTTCTTGGCATCCCTAAGGTTGAAGGTTTTAATGCCATCACCTACAATTGCAGGCCGGTCAAGGTTTATAAAGGGGAATCCTCTTCTGAAATTGTCAATCTGCGTTTCAGTAACTCTTGGATCGATGCCTTTGCCGGCCATCTGCTTGAGATCGTCTTTCGAAAAAATAGATGAGATCATACGGATAGTTTGGTTTTAACAAAAATAGGAATATTCCCGTAACCTTAACAGGGAATTGCCTGAAGCTGTTTCTTCAATTTTTAGCAGCTCATTTCCCCGGAGTTTTTCTTCGCAGCCATTACCTGAAATGCTCCCTTCACCACAATTTTTGATGCCGGGTCGAAGCCTGCTGGCAATGCTACGCCGGTGTATCCTCCGGAGGTGATTCCCTTTTCAACCTTAACCATTCTCAACAAAGAAACTGGCTTGCCATTCTCCTGGATCGATTTTTCAAAAGCGAACAGATAATATTCGTTGTCAAATCGTACCAGGGATTCTGAAGGAACTGCCTGAACGATAGTGCCGGATGTACTGATGTTGGTACTTACATACATTCCCGGAAGGATATTCCTGCATGGTAACTGGACACTGGCATATACCTTGAATGATTTGTCGTCGGCAACCGCCTGAGCAACCTGATATATTCTGGCTTTATGAGATTCGGTTTCATTGTTCAGGAAGAACTCTACTTGCTGGCCTATCTTTACATTGTTCATTTCCTTTTCAAATAGTGTGATTTCCAGATACATCTGATTATTATTTGCGATTTCAAACAGCACATCCGAAGAGGAAACAAACTTGCCATTGCTGGCGTTAACAGTTCTTACATATCCACTGATACCGGCCTTGATGCTGATTGACTTGCTGATGTTGTCGGCGTTGAGTTTAGAAGGATTCAGTCCGATGAGCTGCAGCTTCTGAGAGAGGGCATTCACCTTAGCTTTAAGGCTCTTGTATGAAGATGTAACCTCCTGAAAATTCTGCGTGGAATAGACGTCATCACTATGCAATTGCTGATGTCTGTTGTATTCAGCCTCGGCAAATTCCAGCTTGCTCATAGCATCGAGGTATTCCTGCTGAAGATCAATAATCTCTGCATTTTCTATAGTTGCTATAACTTGTCCGGCAGTAACGGAGCTTCCTGGTTGCAGGCTAATGTTTCTGATTATTCCGCCCCAGCTGGCACAGATTGTTGAAGAACTTCCCGGAGGTACTGCTACAATTCCTGACGCTTTGATAACTGAGCCGAGGGGTTTGCTGACAATTGATCCGTATTCTATTCCGGCCGATTTTAGCTGTTCCTGGCTTAATTCAACAATTGAGTCCGGCAGTTCTTCATGTTCTGTTTTTTCGGAATGGCCGGCAGATTCTTCAGTATGTCCTTTATTGACTTCTGCAGATTTGTTTCCGCAGGAACCGAGAGTGATTGCAACTGCAACCAACAGTATGTTTATAAGGAATGGATATCTTGACATTGTTTGATTATTTGGTGTTTAACAATTGTTCAATAAGGATTATAGATTGATTGTATTGCCGTATGCAATCAAGATGTTTTGCCTTGATCTGCAGTACCCGCTGAAGGTTTGGAATATGATCGGAATAATCGATGGCTCCTGCCTTGAATCCGGCTTCTGATTGTTTGAAGATCTGGTTAGCCTCGGGTAAAGCAATATCGTTGTAATACTTTAGAGAGCCCTCATACTTGAGATATTCCTCCCAGGCGGAAAACAATTGATACTTCAACTGATTGAGTACTTGCTCCTCATTGCATTCAGCAATCTGTTGCTGTACCCTTGCCGTTTCAATACTGCTCTTCCAAGGTTTGAACCATATGGGAATGCTTATTCCTGCCTGTATTCCTGTTAAGCGGTCGCCAGGCCCGAAATAGGTTGGAATTCCATTAACCTCCTGAGGGCCTTTCATGGTTTGGGTGAAGGCCCCCAGGGTGATGTCAGGCATCATATGCATTTTACTTAATTTGACTTCAGTGCTTGCTGACCGCGATTGATTCCTTGCCATGGCAATTAATGGATTTGCCAGTAATCTTGCCGAATCAGCCTGAAATTGAAGTATAAGGGGTAACAATTCAGTGTCATCAGGAACAAAAGGAGCAGAACTGTTCAATAAGAATTGGAGCTTCCGAATTCCAACTGAAACATCAATTGCAGCCTGATTCAGCTCATCCCTGATTTCCATGGACTCACTGCTTGCACTAATCATTTCCAATTGATTGGATTCTCCGGTTTCAGCCCTGCGTTTTGCAGCTCTTGCAAGTCCGGCGAATAAGCTATCCTGATATTGTAGCAGCCGAAACCTGGAGTTAAGATAGACCAGATCCCAGTAGGCTGATTTTACTTCAGCGATTAGTTCATTCTGCAAATATTCTTCATTGAGTCTGGCTTCCGAAGATCTGCTCCTCGCAAGTTTCATTTGAAGAGCATATACTGCCGGGAATTCTATTCTTTGTGAAACTGCAAATGAATTATCTGTTTCAGTTGAATTCATCTGACCTATTTCTGCGGAGAACTCTGTTTTATCAAGATTCCATGCAGCCGATTGTTGCCGCTCAAATAGTCTTACATTTAAACGGGATTTTTTTAGCTCAAGATTTTGTTCCAAAGCAATTGAAATTGCCTGATTTACCGTTAAAGACTCTGTTTTTTGAGCTGATATCCTGTAGAAAGGTATTATTATCAGGATAATTGTAACACCAGTAAGGATTGCTTTGGAATTTGAAGATCCTGTTTTCTCTTTTCTTTTCGCTGTGAAAAGAATATAAAGTATTGGAAGTATAATCAAAGTAAGCAGGGTAGAAGTGATCAGCCCTCCAATTACAACGGTGGCAAGAGGTTTCTGAACTTCTGCCCCGGCGGATGTTGACAGAGCCATCGGAAGGAATCCCAGAGAAGCTACAGCGGCTGTCATAAGTACAGGTCTAAGCCTTATTTCAAGACCTTTTAGAACCCTTCGGTGAATGTCAGCCATTCCTTCATTTTTCAGGCGATTGAATTCGGTAATGAGGACAATGCCATTCAACACTGCAACTCCAAAAAGTGCGATGAAGCCAATCCCTGCTGAAATGCTGAAGTTCATGTCTCTCAGGTAAAGGGCGAAGATCCCTCCTATGGAAGCCAGTGGAACAGCCGTGAAAATCAACAGGGTTTGTTTAAGGGAGTGAAAGGTGAAGTAAAGCAGGAGGAAAATCAGCAGCAATGCTATCGGGACGGCGATGGCCAATCTGTTTCGGGCTTCTGCCAGAGTTTGGAATTCTCCACCATATTGAATGTAATAGCCGGGCGGTAATCTGAAATTATTTGACAAGTCTGATCTGACTTCATTAACAACAGTTTCAATATCCCTTGCTCTTACATTGAACCCGACTGTAATCCTGCGGTGTGCATCCTCCCTCGAGACCTGAGCAGGTCCTGATTTAACCTGCACATCTGCTACCTGATCAAGACTGAGTTGCTGTCCATCAGGAAGGCTTACTGGAAGATTTCTGACATTTTCGATGTCCTGTCTGTATTCTTCACTCAGCCTGACAACTATATCGAATCTTTTTTCTTCTTCATAAATAACACCGGCGGTCATTCCTGCAAAAGCAGCGCGCAGCACCCTGTTGACATCGGCAACCGATAATCCGTATTGGGCCATCCTGTCGCGGTTGTATTCTACCTGAATTTGTGAAAGACCGGTCACCTTTTCAACATTGATATCCTCAATGCCTTGAATCTCCTTAATTCTGGATTCAATTAATGAAGCACATGCAGAAAGAGAATCAAGATTATCCCCGAATATCTTAATGGCAACATCCTGACGTGAGCCGGTCATCAATTCATTGAATCGCATCTGTATGGGTTGCTGGAATTCGAACTTGACACCTGGCAGGGCCGCCAGCTTTTCTTCCATCATGGCAACGAGTTCTTCGCGACTTCCTGCACTGGTCCATTCTGATTTGTCCTTGAGAGTGATTATGTAATCACCTGTTTCCATTGGAGTAGGATCGGTAGGTATTTCACCGGCACCTATTTTGCAGATGGTTCTCTTGACTTCCGGGAAATTGGTAAGAAGAATAAGGTTGGCTTTCTCAACAGTTTCTACGGTGTTTGATAAAGATCCTCCCTGAAGGGTCATTATTCCTGCCGCCAGGTCACCCTCTTCAAGCGTTGGGATAAACTCGCCCCCCAGTTTTGTAAAGACGAAAATGCTGAAGGCAAACAATGCAATAGCACCTGAGACCAACAGAAGCTTTTTTCTAAAAATAAATCTGACAAATACCTTTGAAATCCATTGGCTGAGTCGGCTTATTATCTTATCGGAGAAGGAGTCTGTTGTCCTTATTTTTCTGTTTAGAAAAAGAGCAGTTGCCATCGGACCCAGGTGACCGACAGCAGTATCGCACCTATAAGTGCAAAGGAAACTACCTCTGCCATCGGACGGAACATCTTTCCTTCAACGCCTACCAGTGTTAGGATTGGCAGATA
This sequence comes from Bacteroidales bacterium, assembly GCA_016707705.1. GTDB lineage: Bacteria > Bacteroidota > Bacteroidia > Bacteroidales > UBA4417 > UBA4417. The sequence continues at coordinate 102,218 of JADJHD010000013.1, read as the reverse complement.
AACCACAAGGATAATGATTTGTCCGAAGGTTGCAGAGGTCATCATTCTCCTGGCGGACTGAAAAACAGTCTGATCCATGTCGATTCTTGACATTCTGATATCGAGACCAGCCTTCCTTCGCTGGAGTGACATCCTGTGAACGGCACTCTCAACAATGATGACCGCTCCGTCGACGATAAGTCCAAAATCAATGGCTCCCAGACTCATAAGGTTGCCTGATACGCCGAACAGGTTCATAAGTGAGACCGCAAACAGCATGGATAGGGGAATCACAGAAGCCACTACCAGTCCGGCCCTTAGATTCCCAAGGAAAAGTACCAGTATAAAAATAACAATCAAACCTCCTTCCAGCAGGTTTTTAGAGACTGTCCCTATGGCGCGGTCAACAAGGTCTGAGCGGTCAAGATAAGGGACGATCTTAATTCCTTCAGGTAAGGAAGCTTGAATGCTCAGCATTCTTTCCTCTACTGTCTTGATCACCTGCTTGGCATTGGCGCCTTTGAGCATCATGACTACACCTCCAACAACTTCGGAAGTATCTGCTACAAATGCTCCATAACGGGGTGCATGGCCGAACTGGACATTGGCAATGTCTCGAATAAGCACTGGAGTCCCGCCGGCAGAGCGTTTCACGACAATTTTTCCGACATCTTCAAGTGAAGAAGCCAGTCCTATTCCACGAATGAAATAGGAGGTTGGTTTTTTATCAATATAGGCACTCCCGGTATTTTCATTGTTTTGTTCAAGAGCTTCAAGTATATCAGTCAGAGTAAGTCCCATGCTCCTGAGCTGGTCAGGGTTTACCGCAATTTCGTATTGCTTTACAAATCCGCCATAACTGTTAACGTCTGCAACGCCGGGAGTACCCAGCATCTGCCGCCTTACAATCCAGTCCTGCACTGTTCTCAGGTCACTCAAGGAATAGGAGTAGCCTTTGTCTACATCAAGCGTATACTGATATATTTCTCCTAGTCCTGAAGAAACAGGAGCCATGCTTATAGTCGCAAGTCCTTTTGGAATTTGTTCCTCTGCTTCAGCGAGCCTTTCGCTGATTTGCTGCCTAGCCCAGTAAATATCCGCTTCATCTTTAAAAACAACTGTTACTACAGAAAGTCCAAGTCGGGAAATTGATCTGAGTTCAATTACCTTGGGTATGCTGGCAAGGGAGACCTCAATTGGAGCAGTAACAAATAACTCCACCTCCTGCACTGCGAGTGAAGGCGCTATGGAGATTATCTGAACCTGATTGTTGGTTGCATCCGGAACGGCGTCGACGGTAAGCCTGGAAAGAGAAAATAGTCCCCATCCTGTTATAAGGAGCACCCCTATTCCAATAATTAGCTTATTGTGAATAGAGAAATGAATGATTCGTTCAATCATCTTGTGGTGATTTCGGTTTGTGAATTCGGTAAATGATAATACCTCCAGCATGTGGAGTGAAACAGGACTTATGAATCTAGCCTATTTTGGGCGGTTGCCAGATTGGATGGAAGTATTGCGGAATAGCACAATCCTTCAGCGGGATAAATCTTTCAGAATGGAAAGAAAAGAGTTTAAAATTAACCACTTGCATGTTTTCCAAAGCCAGGTTATTGCAGCAATTGCATGAACAGAATGGGGAACAATGATCAGCGGCATCGCAACTATGTTCATGATGACTGACCTGAAACTGAACCTGAAGGGAGTTCTCGGAATATAGTAGATCAGCACATGGCACTATGGAAAGAGCCATGATATAAATGCTGAGTATGAAAGAGATAAACTTCATAGGCTGATGTGTTGCAAAAATACATAATAGATAAAGAAATGCTGGAGATTTGATAAAAAAGAATGAAGAGTTTAAATTTTGATAGAATTGGCTTGCAGGTTCTAAAATTATTTTTATCTTTGCACCCGCTTTGCCCAGGTGGTGAAATTGGTAGACACGCCAGCTTGAGGGGCTGGTGTCCTTACGGATGTGCAAGTTCGAGTCTTGTCCTGGGCACAATGCAAAGCTTCGCTTTGTCTTTGATCAATCATTAACGTCAGTTGAAGAGCTGGTGTCCGCCTGGGCGGATAAGCAAGTTCGAGTCTTGTCCTGGGCACTCTTCACCAAAGAAAAATTACCATCTGCCCAGATGGTGAAATTGGTAGACACGCTGGTTTCAGGGACCAGTGGCTTTGCGGCTGTGCAGGTTCGAGTCCTGTTCTGGGCACTGGAAAAAGGGTTCTTGTTTAAAGCAGGAACCTTTTTTTGTTCTCAAGCAAAGCATCAAAATCAAATAGTTGTTTTTGATCTGTATTGCCCGACACGCTGGTTTCAGGGACCAGTGTCCGCCCAGGCGGATAGGCAGGTTCGAGTCCTGTTCCGGGCACAGACTAAACTTTAAAGTTATGGAGCAGGGGCTAAATGGCAGTGCTTAAAATCTGATTGGCAGGCTTGGGGAACTTTATTTAATGGCTGTTTATAAGTGATTTAATCAAAGATGACTTTTTTAAATCCGAGTTTTTCAAGCATAACAGCTTGCTCAATTGAACCATTTGTTATTTGGACTGTATAGGCTTGGATATCTCTCCTTAGAGGATAGTTAAACCTGAGTTGCTCAAAAAAGTCAGGATTGGCACGCAGAGGGCGATCATCTGACAAGATATCATAGGTTAGAGTCAATGCTTCCTTTGCTATTTGTTCCGGCAGTTTCCCTTTACCTTCAATAGTTATGAGAGGTGACTGGTGTTGCGATAAATCTGCTCTCCAGTCGGATAGTGGAATGTTAAAATGTCTGCTAAGGTTTTGAACCAATATGGATGTGGCATTTGCTTTACCATCGAGTGAATATCCTGCGATATGCGGTGTTGAAATTGCTGACAGGTTAAGCAGTTCGTTGTTAGGGTAAGGTTCGTTTTCCCAAACATCCAGAATTGTATTTGATATTGCTTCTTGTTTCAGGGCTTCTAGCAATTCTGGATTGCTAACAACCTCCCCTCTGGAGGTATTGATCAGGATGGCCCCTTTTTTGAACTTAGATAATTCCTGCTTTGAGATCAAGTGATGGGTTTTGTATTGTCCATCCTTGTTCAAAGGCACATGAAGGCTGACAATATCTGATTGAGCAAGAAGATTTTCCAATGTAACATATGCTGCATTGCCTTCTGTCATAGCCCTGGGTGGATCATTCACAAGAACCTTCAAGCCAAGAAGCTCCATCGCTGCTTTGACTCTGCTGCCGACATTGCCCAATCCAACAATACCCAGCGTTTTACCGCTCAATTGAGAGTTGTGTTGGTTTTCAAGAAATATCAGAGAATTGATTACATACTGGCATACAGAGTCAGCATTGCACCCTGCTGCGTTTGTCCAGGCAATTCCCCTGCCAAGGCAATATGCCTGATCGATATGATCAAAGCCAATGGTAGCAGTCCCAATATATTTAACTTTTGAGTTTTCCAGAAGCTGACTGTTGCAGGTCGTTCTGGTTCGAATGAGTATTGCATCGGCATCTTTTACTGAATCATTAGTAATTGCAGATGAGGGCAAATACTCAATTGAACCAAAGGGCTCAAGCACTCCCTGTAGAAAGGGAATTCCTGCATCAGCAATAATTTTCAACATAACATGCAGTGTTTTGGCGTTCAAAGATACTAAGCATTTAGCGGATGCAGTAAAGTGATATTAGTTTAGCAAATTTCCAGCATTTCAAAAAGTCAAGGATTGACTTAGAATGAATCGTGTTTAAATCAAATAATGGGTATTTCCGATGATTGAACAATTCCAGGGAAAAACATAAATGACTTAAAGTTGCCTAATGACAGAATCCGGCAAATTGGTTCCAATTTTCAGGGATTTAATAATTGAAAATATGGGTTTGGTTGCTGTACTTTTTTGGGAAGAATAGCACAGAAATTTGATTTTTTATTGTCTGATTGCGGCCCGATTATCTTATTTAGGATTTATTAATGCATATAGGCGGCGTGTTAATTTGGTAGAAATTTTCATATTAAAAAAATGAAATATGATTAAGTATCATAAAATCAGTGATTTGTTTAAAGAGGGTGATTCTGGGAATTGAAATATTTATTTAAATCTTATCAACACATGCTGTTAGTTGCATATAAAAAAGCATGGTAGTATTGAAAAAGTATCGATGTTATTCAATTTTGGAGCTGTTTTAAGTGTTGATTCCCATTTTCGGACAGAATTTATTAGGATTACATAGAGATAGTGTGCGTATTTAGTTGGAATACAGCAATATGTTAATAAGGGCATATCTTTTGATTACATAAGTCACCGAAAATTGAAAAGTCGATAATTAAGATGGATCATCTGACCATGATCCGGCATTTCTTCCGATCATTTTGCTTTTTCATTTCAGGTAATTGACTGCCCACTCATTACTGCTACAGTACTTTGTTTTTCAGCATTGGTTTAAGAAAACAGTCATCACCAATTAAAAGGAAAATTTTGGACAACACTATTTATCTACTTCACGGATTACAAACCCGAAGCTCGCGCACGGTAGTTGATTTGGTTTACCCTTCAAATGGCTTTTATCAAGCAGTAAATCAATATTAACCTAAACCCAACTAACATGAAAAAGTTGTTACTATTTCTTCTTGCGTTGTCACTGATCGGAACCGGTTATGGGCAAAAGCTTCAGAAGTATAATCCAAACAGTTTGCAGGGAGGTGCTGAGATAGGGGACGAGTATTATAACCCGCTTAGTACCATCAATGGAACTATAAATAACAATACTGATGTTTTACAGGTGTGGTCACTTCCTTCGGATGGATCCACATCAGGAAACACACGCGCTCCCGGTAATTCATACAAGTATCAGCGTACCGAATACCTTGTGACTGCTGCTGAGATGGCAGCCAGTGGATTTCCTTCAGGATATACCATTGATGCCATTGGTTTCCTAATCGCCACTGCTGGTGCTACCACACAGAGTGGAACTTTCAAGGTGTATTTGATGAATACCACTGATGCCACATACAATCTTGGTGCCGCATGGACCACAACTGGATTTACACTGGCCAGCAATATTGCTTCATGGACAGTTCCCATTGCAGCTGGTTCATATGTTGTGCAGTTTGCCGGGGGTACGCCATTTACCTACACAGGTGGTGGTGTATATGTTGCCTGGGAGTTTTCGAATGCAGGCACCGCTGGAACAACAGCTTTGGTTGCTAACTGCAATACAGCCTTGACGAATGGACTTTATGGACAGAGAAGTGCTACTGCATTGCCTACTACTTTGGTAGCATCCAGTTTCCGTCCTGCCACTATTTTTGTAAATAACTCTATTAACGATATTGTTTCCCTTACTAATATTTATACACTGGAAAGGGCGCCACTACCTTATGGTTCACCTGTTCCTATTACCGTTAGGGCTTCAAACGTATCTGCTACAGCCACAACATTTGATGTTACAGTTACAGTTAAGGATGCAACAAATACATTTACAAGATTTACCTCTACTCAAACCGTTACTGCGTTGGCAGGAGGTTCAGTAGCTCAGGTGAATTTTGCCTGGACTCCTGCAAATAATGAAGATGTTAATATTTACGCTTCAACAAATGCAATCAGTGGAGAGACCTGGACAACGAACAATTCCACCAGTATGGTCGGGAATGTGAATAATAACCTCTTCTCATACACATATAATACTGCCGGTCCAGATGGTTTCGGATATACCTATCCGGGCACTGGATTATTTGCTTCAAAATTTCATATGAATGGTACCGGTGTAGTTCCGGGAGCCAATCTGGTAATCTCTGCTGATGCAGCTACCACTGGAAATACCATTTATGCTGTACTTATGAATAGCGCAGGTACTATTCTGACTCAGTCTGCTGATTATGTTATAGCTGCTGGAGATCTTGGTGTAACTAAGAGTTTCTCCTTCCTTTCTGCTCAATCATTTACCAATGAGGATTTTTATGTAGCACTGGCCCAAACAGCTGGAACTGCACAATATTATCCCATGGGAACCTTTGTTGAAAATGTTCAGAGAGATAATACCTTCTATACTGGTGCAATAACTGGTGGAACTTTAACAGCTCTTGCAACCAGTTTTGGTTTAAAATACGGAATTGAAGCACAGGTTCAGGCACCTGCTGCCACTGTAAATCCATCTGCATTTACCGCAACTCCGGCAAGTACAACCCAGATCAATCTTTCATGGGCTTTGAATCCAAGTGGCAATAATGTTCTTATTGCTTACAGCACTGATGGTGTTTTTGGAACTCCTGTTGATGGAACAACCTATGCTGCAAGCAGTACTATCCCCGGCGGAGGCACAGTCCTTCAGTATAACAATGCAACTTCATTCAATCATACAGGCTTGACTCCTTCTACCATGTATTATTACAAGGCATGGTCATACAGTGGATCAACCTATTCGCTTGGTACTGGTACAAATGCTGTTACATTATGTGCTACTGCAGTTGCTCCATTTAATGAAACATTTGCCTCAGCTGTATTCCCACCACTTTGCTGGTCCCTTAGTTCAGGCTCACCTGCCTGGATTAGATCCACAGCTAGTGCTTACGGCTCAGGAACTGGTTCTGCAGAAGCTAATTTTTATAGCATCAGTGCCGTTACTCCTTTTGATCTGATTAGCTTCCAGATGGACGCTAGTGCCATGACCAACCCCACCCTGTCATTTGACTTCGCCTATGCGGCCTATTCTGAGGCAGAACTTGACGGTCTTGAGATTTTTGCATCATCAGATAACGGTGCTACCTGGAGTTCACTTCTGGTTATGACTGGCGGGCCTTCCGGTACTATGAATACTGGAGGAACTACAACTTCTGGTTTTGTTCCGACAGCTGCACAGTGGGCAACTCAAAATCTGGCCCTGCCAGCAGGAACTAATAAAGTCAAGTTTACTGCAACTAGTCAGTTTGGTAATAATCTCTATATAGATAATGTAAAGGTAATTGAAGTCCTTTCACATGATGTTGCTGTTATGAGCATCGATAATGGAGAGGTTGTTTCACTGGGTACTGTTAGTCCGCTTGCAACTGTTAAGAACTTAGGTGCTAATACTGAAACATTTAATGTTACCATTACTTCAGGTTCATATAGTTCAACAAAGACCGTAACTGCACTTGCTACCAATGCTTCTGCTCAGGTAGTATTTGATCCATGGACAAATGCTTTGGGTGATTATTCATTTGTTGCTACTGCTTCACTTGGATCAGATCAGGATCTGTCAAATAACTCAGTAACAAAAGCTTTGAAAGTTCTTGATCTTAATAAGCAAGTTTATGCTTATCAGAACGGAACTGTCGACGGACCTGTTAAGTTTAACCTTTCAGATCCGGGATCACTCAACTTGCTGGTAGACCAGACCGCACTTAACGGTGTGTTCGGAGGTACCTGGGCAAATGAACTATGGTACGGTACTGTTTACAATACTGTAGCTCCCTATGACTTTGTAAGTATTGATCCAGTTACGGGCGCCCGCACCACCATTGGTGATATGGGTGTTGGAATGTCAGGTTTGTCATATAATCCTGCAAACAGTATTATGTATGCAGTTGCTTATAATAGTACTACCACACAAACCAGCCTTTATACAATTAATATGTCGACCGGTGCAGCCACTGTAGTTGGAAGTACTGCCGCCAATGTATTACTTATAAACCTGGCAATTGACAATTCAGGCAATTGTTATGCTATGGATCTTATTTCTGATGTTATCGGAACTGTTGACCTGGCTACCGGAGCCTTTACTGTTGTGGGACCTACAGGCCTTGCAGCAAACTATGCTCAGGATATGGAATTTGACCGTGAAACCGGTGATTTATTTATGGCGGCCTATACATCAACAGGCGAACTCCGTTGGGTTAATAAAACCACCGGTAGTACACTATTGGTTGGACAGTTCCAGGGTGGTGCCGAAGTTACTGGCTTTGCTATTCCTTATTCCTCCAACAAGACCCTCAATGTAACTGCATTGTTCGAAGGACTTGCAACTGACAGAGGAGTTGGCGCTCCTGTAGCAGGAACCATGTTCCAGGCTTATGATGAGCTTGGTGCTCATTTCGCATCAGGTATTGCCGATCAGGTAACTCTTGAACTTCGCAGTGCTGCAGGTGCTTTGGTTTACTCAGTCAGCGCCCTGAATGTATCAACATCAGGTCTGATGACAGCAACCATCCCAGCTGCATACAACAGTTCATACTTCATTGTTATCCGTCATCGCAACAGTATTACTACTGCATCAGCAGCAACTGTTTCATTCTCCGGAAGCACAATTACCTATGATTTCACCTCAGGTGTTTCACAGGCATTCGGCGATAATCAGAAACTTGTTGGTGCTCTGGCTTACATTTATTCAGGAGATGAAAATCAGGATGGTCTTGTTGACTCATCTGACCTGAATGACTGCGATAACGAATCAACAGCCTTTACTGCAGGTTATGTTGTTACTGATGTGAACGGTGACGGATTGGTTGACTCCTCCGACCTTAACATAATCGACAACAACAACGCGGCATTCGTAGCTAGTGTTTTACCTTTTTAATTAGTAATACAGGGATTCAGGATTTCCTGAATCCCTGTCTTTTAAAATAACAAACTGTTCATTGAAACTTAATCCTGATTAGAAAACATCAAAATACCTTTATGATTGTTATTAGTCAGATAAAATAGTAAGTCAATAACCCAACAATAATTGATAATTAACCACTAAACTTCAACACATGAGAAAATCAATGACTCTCTTCCTGAAGGCGCTGCCACTACTACTGGTGCTACTTGCCTTCACAGGACTGCGCGCTCAGGTGACTGAAAATTTTCAGTACACCATCAGCGGACAGGCACAGGTATCGTCTAAGATCTTTGAATTTGATCTTAACCTGCTTGACCTCGACAACGCAACTCAAATTCAGGTTGCCACCGTGCAGGCCGGAGTGCTGATGAGCAACACCGTTTATAATGGTGGAACAGTAACTGCCGCAATTGTTGCCGGTAGTTCAACCATGCTTGCCGCACAGGTTCCCAGCAGTGTAACTTACACTCAGACTGCCAATGTTGTTAAACTGGCAGCTAAAGCTCCTCCGGGATGCGGTGGTGGTACCTTAATGTCACAGGATCCAAACGCTCCAACCCGTCTGTGCCGTATCAGGCTTACCAATACAGCCGACTGGACCGCCAGCTCCATTCCTAATCTTACCTTCTGCTTCACAACCGTTCCTTATCCTACAAAGATTTCGGAATATGATGCAGCTTGTTTGAATACAGCAATCGTAGTGAATGCTTCCACCTGTTTCAATACCAATCCTTCCTTCATTCTGAATGCACCTTCCTGCGTACCTACAGTATTTGCAGTTACCGGTGGTGGTTCATTCTGCCAGGGTGGTGCAGGCGTACAGGTAGGTCTTTCAGGATCAGATGCTGACGCTGTTTATACCTTGTACCAGGATGGCAATGCTCAGAATCCTACTTTCGCCGGAACAGGCGCAGCCCTTAGCTTTGGCAACTGGCCAGCAGGTACCTATACCGTTACCAGCACCAGGTGTACTCCAGCTCAGACTGTAAACATGACCGGAAGTGCAATTGTAACTGAAACTCCTGCCAGCACTGTAGAAACTACAGCAGCAGCATGCGATACCTACACATGGGCTGCCAATGGTGTTACCTACACTGCAAGCGGTGATTATACCTATGTTGTTGGTTGTGTAACCAATGTTCTTCACCTGACCATCACCCCAAGCAGCATTACAACCTACGAAGCTAATGCATGTGATACTTATACTTGGGCAGTTAATGGAACCACCTACACCGCCAGTGGCGTTTATGATTACGTTGTTGGTTGTGTAACTCACAGGCTCTTCCTGACCATTACTCCAAGCAGCACTGTAGAAACTACAGCAGCAGCTTGCGATACTTACACATGGGCAGTTAACGGAACCACCTACACTGCAAGTGGCGATTACACTTCAGTAGCAGGTTGCGTTACCAACATCCTTCACCTGACCATTACCCCAAGCAGCACTATAGAAACTACAGCAGCAGCTTGCGATACTTACACATGGGCAGTTAACGGAACCACCTACACTGCAAGTGGCGATTACACTTCAGTAACAGGTTGCGTTACCAGCATCCTTCACCTGACCATCACTCCAAGCAGCACTGTTGAAACTACAGTAGCAGCTTGCGATACCTACACATGGGCAGTTAACGGAACCACCTACACAGCAAGTGGAGATTACACTTCAGTAGCAGGTTGCGTCACCAACGTACTTCACCTGACCATTACCCCAAGCAGCACTGTAGAAACTACAGCAGCAGCTTGCGATACTTACACATGGGCAGCAAACGGTGTTACCTACACTGTAAGTGGTGATTATACTTATGTAGCAGGTTGCGTTACCAACGTACTTCACCTGACCATTACTCCAAGCAGCGTAGTTGAATATACCGCAGCAGCTTGTGATTCATACACATGGGCAGTTAACGGAACCACCTACACAGCAAGTGGTGATTACACATCAGTAACAGGTTGCGTAACCAGCATCCTTCACCTGACCATCACACCTAGCGGAAACAATGAGTACACTGCATCAGCATGTGATTCATATACCTGGGCAGTTAACGGTGTTACCTACACTGCAAGTGGTGATTATACTTTCGTAAACGGTTGTTCAACCAACGTTCTTCACCTGACCATTACTCCAAGCAGCACTGTAGAAACTACAGTAGCAGCCTGTGAAACTTACACATGGGCAGTAAACGGAACCACCTATACAGCAAGCGGTGATTACACATCAGTAACAGGTTGCGTAACCAGCATCCTCCACCTGACCATCAACACCACTGTAACCCCGACCTTCACAGCTTTAGGACCTTACTGTAGGATCAACCCCAGCTGCTCTTCCAGGAACTTCCATCGAAGGAATTACCGGATCATGGTCACCAGCCGCTATCAGCACAGCTGTAGCCGGTACTTTCACCTTCACCTTTACTCCTGATGCTAACCAGTGTGCTTCAACAGCCACTATGAGCGTTGCTATCAATGAACTCCCATGCTTCGCAACTGAAACATGGAACGGTAGCGTAAGCAGCGACTGGAACAATGCAGCCAACTGGACACCAGCAGCTGTACCTTGCGCAACATCAGCAGTTATTGTTCCTGCCGGAACTGTAAACTTCCCAACCCTTAGTACACCAGCAACCGTTGTCAGCATCACAGTTGAAAGCGGAGCATCCTTCATCGGTTCAGAATTCCTGACCGCTGGAAGCGCACTGGTAAAACAGGATTTCCACTTACCGGATATCATTACATTTCCTCACCTGTACAGGCTACCACTTTCGGAAATGTATTCCCAATCAACCAGACCGCAGTATGGGCATATCAGTATGATGAGCCAACAGGCGACTGGATGAACCTTACCATTGCTAACTCACTTGCAGTTGGAACCGGTTACTCAGTAAGAATGGATGTACCTCAGACCGCACTGTTTGCAGGTTCACTCAATGCAAACCAGGTAACTTTCAACATGAGCAATCTTAACACCAGCGCAAATGCTGACCGCGCAGGATGGAACCTCGTTGGTAACCCATTCTCATCAGCTCTTGACTGGAACCAGATGTCAACATCAGGTGTTGTTGGTGGTGTTTATGTATGGAACGGTTTAGGTTATGTATCATACAATGGTGGCGTTGGTGCCCTCACTGGTGGTATCATTCCTTCAGTAAACGGTTTCTTTGTAAAGGCCGGTACTTCCACTTCAAGCGTAACTATTCCTTTGGCAGCACGTGTACACAGCAATATTCCTTTCTACAAGGAAAGCTTCACCAACCTGCTTAGCCTCAAGGCTGAAGGAAACAATTACATTGATGAAACCTTCGTTAACTTCAACGATGCAGCTACTGCTTCATTTGACGGCGAATTTGATGCTTACAAACTGCAGAACAGCGCTAATGTTCCTGCCCTGTACAGCATGACCGACGGTCACGTCCTTTCAATCAACGCTCTGCCACAGCAGGATGTTATTGACCTGGGCTTCAAATGTGGTGTAAACGGAACCTATACCATCACTTCAGAAGGTATGGAAAGCTTTGATGCTACAACCCCAATCTGGTTGGAAGACCTGAAGACTGGTGCTACACAGAATCTGCGTACCAACCCTGTTTACAGCTTCAACTATGCTACCGGTGAAGCAGAAAATCGTTTCAAACTGCATTTCAAATCAGCTAACGGTTTCCAGAACAACAACCTGAGCGGTATCAATATCTACAGTGTACTTCGTACCGTAGTTATCAGCAATACCACTAACCTCGCAGGTGAGGTATGGATCTTCGACATGGCAGGTCGCGAACTGGTTCACACCAGCATGAGCAGCCAGAATGAAACCCGTATCCCTGTGAACGCTGCAGTAGGCACCTATATGGTAAAAGTAGTTACCAGCACTGGTGTTGCCAGCAATAAGGTATTCATCCGCTAAAGTTAACGGTGCTTCCCCCGGTCCGCCGGGGGAGTACTTCTCAGTCATTAAAACCAAACTATGAGAAATATGAAAAAAATAGTTGTTGCTCTATCTGTTCTTGGATTGGCTCTATGCCTCGCAGGTCCGTTGATGGCTCAGCCATTGCCAGGTGAACAAGGTAATGGAAGTCAGACCGGTGGCGAACCTATCCAGCCAATCGGAGGAGGTGCCCCAATAGGTGGTGGTGCCGGTATCCTCGTAGCTTTCGGCGTTGCTTACGCTGTTAGCCGCTTTAACTTCAAAAAGAACGAAGAATAATCTTCATTCTGAAATAAATAAAACCGCTGTCCGGATTATCCGCGACAGCGGTTTTGCTTTTTACATCTTCAAATTCTGGGATTTGCCTGGGGAATTACCTGGCAGACTGCTTTACCTTATAATGATCAGCAATAAGGATTCTGTATATTTTGCCGGGAAGATAATTTGCAAGATACATTGCAAGTTTTTGGATAGGAGAGGCAATTACATATCGTTGTGCGGGGCTCTTCTTAGTCAGAATCCTCTTTATCTTTTTTGCAAGAATGATTGGGTCCTCACCTGAGTTCTCATCTTTCTCTATGATATTGAGACTCTTTCTGAACTGTTCTGAATAGTTTCCATCTAGAGATACAGCTTGTAATTTGCGGTTCCTGGTGAATGAAGTATTGAAATCACCGGGATTAATCATTATAATTTTGATATTATAGGTGCTGACTTCAATTCTTAAGGCTTCTGACAGTCCCTCAAGTGCAAATTTGCTTGCCGAGTAGAATCCCTGAAAAGGCAGTCCGACTTTACCACCAATTGACCCAATAATAAAGATGATACCTTCTTTTCTCATTCGCATTGAAGGCAGCACTGATTGTATGGCGTGCACAGCCCCTGAAAAGTTTGTATCCATCTGCAAGCTGATTTCATCAGCATTTGCTTCTTCAACCGGACCAGCAATTCCGATTCCTGCATTCTGAATCAGGATATCTATTTTACCCTCTTTTTCAAGTATAGAATTCACTCCGGCTTGTACTTCCTCAGGTTTGGTGATATCCATTTCTATATACCTGACTAAAGGCTGTTTTCCTGCTGTAGTCCTGAAACTGCCATAAACAATGTAGCCAGAATCTGCCAGAATCCCTGAAATTGCATTGCCAAACCCTGAGGTGGCGCCTGTAATCAATACTACCTTGTTTTTCATATTCAATGTGAATGATTGAATTTCTTATGATTCTTAGATAGTGCAATTCTAAAATCTGGTTATTTGGTACTTAAACTGTTGAGTTTTTTTGTACCAACCACATCCCGAAAAGCATAAGGAGGCAGCCGAACATTGCTTTCCAGCCAAGTGTTTCGTTTAGCAACAGAAAGCCGCCCAACACGGCGAACACTGTCTCAAAGCTGAGGATGATTGAAGCAGTGGCTGGTGCTACATTCTTTTGAGCAATGACCTGAAGTGTATAGGCTATCCCTACTGACATGAAACCACCATACAGCAGTGGAATTGCGCCATCAGCTATATTCCCCAATTGAATTGGTTCTATCGCAATCGCAATAATTATGCTCAGCAATGCGCAAACTGCAAACTGTAAAGAGGCCAATTTAAGGGCTGATTCAGTTTTGACGAAAATATTGATCAGATGAACATGAGCCGCCCAGAAGAATGCACTGATCAGCACCAGCAAATCCCCTTTGCCAACCGAGAATCCGTCATTTATCGTCAAAAGAAACAAGCCGGCCAGGGCTGTAAAGGAGCCAATCCATGTATATTTGCTGAGTGGGTGTTTTAAAAGGTATCCTATTGCCGGAACAAGAATAATGTAGAATCCCGTTATAAATCCGGCCTTCCCTGCTGTGGTCCACTGGATTCCGGCTTGCTGAAGTGATGCTCCAAAAAATAAAACCAGACCTGCCAGAGAACCTTTCCAAATTAATGATTTCGAGTTTGAAATCGGTTGTGAGCCCCTTGATTGATATATTATTATTGGTAAAAGCGAAAGACTTCCGATGGCAAAGCGAATGCCATTGAAGGTATATGGGCCCATATAATCCATGCCGCTTCGCTGGGCAACAAACGCAAATCCCCAGATGGCAGCGGTAAGCCACAGCATAAACATCGCTTTAATATTCTTTTCTTTATCTGGCATTGCTTGGTAAGTGCTTTTCTCTATATTTGATTCCTGAACAATCCCCGGAATATGGAACTATTCGATTCGATGAAATTACTGCTTTTAAGCAATTCCACAAATGCTGGTGAGGAATACCTTGGCTGGCCAAAGGAAATAATTAAAGCATTCCTTGGAAGGCATAACGTGTCTTCATGCCTCTTTATCCCATATGCAGGTGTAACTATCCATCTGGATGAATATACTGAAAGAGTCAGAGAAGTATTTAGTGAATGGAATTGCATGGTTACATCAGTGCATGACTGCAGTGATCCGGTACAGGCTGTTAAAGATGCAGAATGTATTGTTGTTGGAGGTGGAAATACCTTCAGGCTAGTGCAATTAATGCATGATAAGGGAATTATGGACCCAATCAGGGAAAAGGCCTCTGAAGGAACTCCGTTTATTGGTTGGAGTGCTGGTTCCAATGTTGCATGTCCCTCAATGAAAACTACGAATGATATGCCCATCGTGCAACCAGTTAGTTTTTCTACTCTCAATCTTGTGCCGTTCCAGATAAATCCACACTATCTGGATGCCAGTCCTGCCGGACATGGAGGTGAAACTCGCGAACAAAGAATTATTGAGTTTCTTGAAGTCAACCGTAAGATTACTGTTGTTGGATTGAGGGAGTCGTGTGCACTGCTCTTCGAAAAAGGTCACCTTTCATTGCTTGGAAGCCGCCCTATGAGAGTTTTCCGCTATCATACAGTACCTGTTGAATATGAGAAAGGTGAAGACCTCGATTTTTTATTTCATCCACAAATCTAGGATGATGCCATATAAATTAAAGGTGATCTTCGGGTCACCTTTTTTATTTCTATAATTATGGAACAGTGAAATCTCGCTGAAGCAATTCTGTTAAATAAGTACTTATCTTGGCATTAATGCTTTGTATATCAGTATATTAATATTGGTTTCTGAAAGATGTGACGGTTAGTAAAATGGTAGAGTTAACTGGGATTGCGGCCTTAAACTTTCCTCATTCTTCCTATCTTTGCAGTATGCAGGAAACAATTCTAATCCTTGATTTCGGGTCCCAATACACACAACTCATCGCCAGACGGGTTAGGGAACTGAATGTATATTGCGAAATCTACCCATTTAATCATCTTCCGGAAATAACATCTGATATTAAAGGTGTTATTCTATCCGGTAGCCCTTTCTCGGTAAGGGATGCTGATGCTCCATTTCTGGATCTTTCGGTCTTCCGGGGTAAACTTCCACTTCTGGGTGTTTGTTATGGCGCTCAGTTGCTTTCTCAATCAGGCGGAGGAGAAGTTTTTCCTTCAAATACCAGAGAGTATGGACGTGCTAAACTGGAGACAATTGCCAGTGAGAATTCCTTGCTGAAAGGAATGACCCCGGGCTGCCAGGTATGGATGTCGCATGGAGATACAATCAATAGCATTCCCAAGGGATTTGAGATTATTGCCAGTACCAGGGATGTTGCCGTGGCAGGATTTCAGGTGCAGGGAGAACATACTTTCGGAATACAGTTTCATCCTGAAGTTTATCATTCAGTTGAAGGCACCGTCCTGCTTAAGAACTTCATTATAGATATCTGCCAATGCACAGGTTCCTGGACTCCTTCATTGTTTGTGGAATCCACAATTGCTGAACTAAGGCAAACATTGGGCAATGATAAGGTAGTCCTTGGATTGTCAGGTGGGGTGGATTCATCAGTTGCAGCCATGCTTCTGCATAAAGCAATCGGGCCAGCACTTCATTGCATTTTTGTGGATAATGGTCTGCTCCGAAAACATGAATTCACTTCGGTGCTGGATTCCTACAGACACATGGGGCTGAATGTTAAAGGTGTTGATGCTCGTGATCTCTTTCTTACCGCTTTGAAGGGCTTAACTGATCCTGAACAAAAAAGGAAAGCAATTGGGAAAACATTCATTGATGTTTTTGATATAGAAGCACATCTGATTGAAAATGTAAAATGGCTCGCGCAGGGAACAATCTACCCTGATGTTATAGAATCAGTATCTGTTAAAGGGCCATCAGCAACCATTAAATCGCATCACAATGTTGGTGGATTGCCCGACTATATGAAGCTGAAAGTGGTGGAACCGCTCAAAAGCCTCTTTAAGGATGAGGTTCGACGGGTTGGGAAAACCCTGGGTCTGGATCCTGCAATATTAAATCGCCACCCTTTTCCAGGTCCTGGATTGGGAATCCGGATTTTAGGAGAGGTGACCGCAGAGAAGGTCAGAGTGCTTCAGGATGCAGATTATATCTATATTGAATCACTCAAGAGTTCAGGCCTGTATGATCAGGTATGGCAAGCTGGTACAATTTTGTTGCCTGTTCAGTCAGTTGGTGTCATGGGTGACGAAAGAACCTATGAAAATGTAGTTGCCTTAAGGGCTGTTACCTCAACTGACGGCATGACTGCAGATTGGTCCCATCTTCCCTATGAATTCCTTGCAACGGTGTCAAGTGAAATCATTAATAAGGTAAAGGGCGTTAACAGGGTGGTGTACGATATCAGTTCCAAGCCCCCGGCAACTATCGAATGGGAATAGGTTGCACTGGCCTTTCTGCTAAGTTCATAACAGTACGCTGTTTTCAAGTCATTTTAGCATTCTCGGGAAATCATGTTTTTGAAAATCAATAATATCAAATTACCCATTCTGACCTTTGTTCTGCTATTGCTGGCCTATTCAGCATTTACGCAGGAGACAGGATTGAGAAGGTCAACTGTTGTTGAGCAGTATAAGGGTAATCCTTATTATCTTCATTTTGTCAAATCAGGTGAGACAGTTCCGGCAATTCTGGAGGCCTATAATATAAGTCTTGAAGAACTTAAGTTGAATAACCCCTCACTTCAGAATGACCTTAAGGTAGATCAGGTACTTCGTATTCCTCAAAAACCGGTTAAACCTGCACCCATTATTTCCGAGCAGCAGCAACTCAATCCTATTGTTCAAAATCAGACTCCAACAGGCAGGATATATGTTGTTAAGAGAAAAGAGACCTTGTATGGTATCTCGAAACAGTTTAATGTTACTGTGGATGATATTTTGAAGGCTAATCCTCAGATTACTACCTTGCAGGAGGGAATGGAGATAATCATTCCTCAGAAGGATGATGTCAAGATTCAACCAACAGATTCCAAAGAGAATAATACTCCGAAAAATGTCGCCGGGAATAAAAAAGTGATGGAGGTTACGGTTGAGACAGGTCAGACAGCATACAGCATTTCAAGGAAATATGGGATTTCGGTGGAGGAATTTTTTGCACTGAATCCTGATGCAACTTCCGGTTTAAAATCCGGCCAAGCGGTTAAGGTTCCAGCCTCTGATACAAAACCATCCGAAAATGCCATTATACCTGATAATCAAGTTGTCGTTAAAGAGGAGCCGGTTAGCACTCCTTCTAATATAAACAAGCCTTCATCCGGGTTTCTGAGAGTTTTTCCAAATGACTCATGCAAGGATGCCCGGAACAGGTCAAAAACGTTTGAGATTGCCCTTCTTTTGCCCTTAGCGCTTGAGGAGACAGATAGTATAATATCATTGACCGAAGAATCACCCAAAAATATTTCTGATTTCAAAGCCTTCGACTTCTTTCAGTTCTATTCAGGTATTAAACTGGCAGCTGATTCACTTGAGAAAAGCGGATTTAAGGCTAATATCCATGTCTATGATGCTGATATGGAAGGTGACACTCTTAAGATTAAAAAGGCTCTTGTGAAGTCTGAAATGGCTCATATGGATCTTATCATCGGCCCCGTGTTTGTAAAGAGTTTTGATGTAGCAGCAAGGTTCGCTTTGAAGAAGCATGTAAATATTGTAAATCCGCTTTCCAAAAGAGACAGGATTACAGAAGGGAATCCCTTTGTATTTAAGGCTCAGTTATCGGATGTTGCATTGGGTGCCGGATTGGCAAATCATATCGCTGAACATTATCCAAAGGCCAATCTGATCCTCATCAGACCAGATCTCAAGGATAACGTTTCACTGTATTCGGCATTTCTTAATACCTTGAAGCAAGATCCAGCCTATAATTCAATGAAGGTTAAGGAGATCAATTATGCTGTTGAAACCTTTACAGCAGTTAGTAAAAGCATTAATCCTGACAAACAGAATGTAATACTTCTGTTCTCTTCCAGTAGGGCCCTCGTGCCAAACTTTGTATCCATGCTTAATAACCTTGCAAAGGATAAGGATATAACTTTATTCGGTTTACCTGATTGGAGAGAGTTAAGTATTGAGACTGAATTCCTTGTGAAGCTAAATTACCATGAAGCTTCAACCTCTTACATAAATTACGAGTCGGAAGCCGTGAAGCAATTTGTAAGGAACTTCAGATCTGAAACTGGCGCAGAACCTCAACAGGAAAAACATGCTTTCCTTGGATATGATTTGGGTTGGTACTTTTTCAGCGCATTGATGAACTACGGATCAGACTTCCCGGCTTGCCTTCCTTCCTCACAGTATCAGGGCTTCCTCAACGACTATAGATTTGCATCTCCTTCTGGCAGCGGTGGATATTCCAACAGTTGCTTCAGGATAATCACTCTCCGGGATTACAAATGGGTTGAGGTCAAATAGTTCCGTCTCTTCGATTACCTCTATTCTTCAAAGGTTTTTATGGGTTCACATTCTTGTATTAAAACGACAGAATTCAGAGTCAGGATTTAGGCCCTGACCCCGTTTGCGGGGTCCTCTTATAGCTTGTAAAACGAAATGCTGACTTACCTATTTTCTTCTTCTTCAAATAGGCTGAAACCGTCTTGGAAATTCGAACTATCGCAAAAATCAGGATAAATACGAAAATGATGGTTGCTCCTGAAGGAATGTTTAAATAATAAGATGCAATGAGTCCAAGGACTGACCCTGCAAAACTGAGGAATATGGAAAGGAAGATTATTTTTCGGAGGTCATTGGCCATCAGATTGGCTGCTGATTGCGGAATAGTAAGATAGGAAATTACCAGTATGATACCGGCAACTCGTATATGGATTACAATAGCCAGGGCAATTAATGCAAGAAGCAGATAATTGATGGTTTCAACAGGAGCATTATGTGATCGAGCGTATTCCTCATCAAAGGAAATGAAAAGAATCAACCGGTAGAATATGAAGAAGAACAGACCTGTAAAAACTGCCAGACCTATCATAAGATAGAGGTCAAAGTTTGTCACGGTAAGAATGCTCCCAAAGAGGTATGTCATCAGGTTTGGAGCATAACCGGGGGTGAGGAAGATGAAAATTATCCCGACAGCCATTCCCAATGACCAAAGAATGCCAATAGCCGAATCTTCACGGATTTCGCTTCTTTTGGAAAATGTCCTGATTCCCAGTGCTGACAAAACAGAAAAGATAATTGCTCCGATCAGAGGATTGATCCCAAGGAAATATCCCAAACCTATTCCTCCAAATGAAGCATGAGTAATTCCCCCACTAATAAAGACCATTCTGCGGGCAACGATATATGAACCTATTATCCCGCAGGAAATACTGGCCAGCAGGGCTGCAAAAATTGCATTCCTGAGGAATTCATATTCAATTATTCCGCTGAAGAAATCAATCATGGCTGTGATCGTGTGTATGTTCGTGCTTTTGCAGCACTGTATGCGGAACATCTCCGTGAGTTATTATCTGTAAAGGACAATTATAGGCCTCCAGCTGCTCTTCAGTAATGATATTTGACTGGTGATAGTGCAGGTAAGTGTTGACGCAGGCGATGGTTTTTACGTAATATGATATAGTCCCCACGTCATGAGTCACCATCAGAATTGCCATCTTGTGATTCAATTCCTCCAGCAATTTGTAGAGATCGCTTTCAAACCTGTTGTCAACATAAGTGCCGGGTTCATCGAGTATCAGGATTTTTGGGGAGGAAATAAGAGCCCGGCTGATAAATACTCTTTGCAATTGCCCGCCGGATAATTCCCTGGCGGTGCGGTTTGCCAAATGTGATATACCCATCTTTTCCAACATCATTTCAGCCATCAGTCGATCATCTCCATTATAGGACCTGAATTTTCCCTTCGCCGACATAAGTCCGGAAAGTACAATGTCTCTTACCGTAATTGGAAATCTGGTATCAATCTGTGATTGCTGAGGGAGATATCCTGCAAAGCTGCCACGAGCTTCTTCGTAGCGGGTTACCTGACCGCTTAAAGGCTTCAGGAGGCCTAAAAGTATTTTGATCAGTGTGGTTTTCCCGCCTCCGTTTGGTCCAATAATTCCGATGTAATCCTGTTCATGAACACTGAAATTTATATCTTTCAATACAGGTTCATCTCCATAGCCGGCAGATACATTGGTTAACTGGAGAAGTAATTTCATCAGAAAGAGAAATTGATTTAATTCAAGGCAAAGTTACTCAGTTTTTGGCAATGGCGTTTGCGAGATACACCAGATTTCCGGGCCAGTCGGCTGACATAGGGTCAAATACCACGATCTTGCCACCGATTTCTGCAGCAATGGTCTCGGCATGCCGCACATCAAATTCCTTGGAAATCAGAATGGACTTGACTCCTTTAAGCTTTGCAATATCAATTAATTCACGGATTCTACCGGCAGAAGGTTCTTTGCCTTCTTCTTCAATGCTTAATTGCTCCAGATCGAACTCTCTCGCAAAATATGCAAGTGAAGGATGAAATAGCATTATCGTTTTGCCTTTGCAACCTTTGAGTATTTGCTTTATTTCAATCTGAAGAGAATCTATCCTGTTCGTAAACCGTTCAAGGTTTAACTCATACTCCTTTGCATTAGCAGCATCAAGTTCTGAAACGGCTGCTGCTATATTTCTAGCCTGAACCTTAACAGCCTCAGGTGAAAGCCATGTGTGAGGGTCAATTCCGGATTCAGTTGAATTGCTGCCTTCATGTTCATGTGATTCATGATGATGCCCCCCGAGCAAAGGTATGCCAATGCTTGTATTGATAATTTTAAGACTTTTCACAGATCCTGCTATTCGCGGTATCCAGTTTCGTTCAAAATCAAGTGATCCTACACTGAAGTAAAGGGAAGAACCACTCAATGATGCCATATCAGAAGGCCTGGGTTCAAAAGTCTCATGGTTTGCACCTACAGGCAGCAGAACATTTATCTGAAATCGTGTACCTGTTATCTGTTCAGCGATATATTTCTGAGGCAGTATACTAACTGTAAGGCTCTGTTTTTGGCTTTTCTCCTGTCCTGATTTGCAGGAGAATAGGAAGATAATCAGGATGAAAGCAAAAAGATTTAAAAGAAAGTTTTTCAATGTAACGAGAATTTGTTGTCAAAGGTACGCAAAGTGCCTGTACATGAGAACCGCATGAAAACCGTTTTGCTAGGTAAGTGATCTCCATAATTTCATTTTTTTTTAACTGAAAGTAAATTTCAAGCATGGAAGTTCTAACTTTGGCTTACCAACCTTCAAAACCATTACTATGAAAAACTTTTTACTTCTGATTCTTCTTACCACTGTGGGTTTCTGGCTACAGGCCCAGACATTGGTGAGTACCGAGCCGCAAAATAAAAATGTTGTCCTCGAGGAATATACAGGTATACATTGCCAGTATTGTCCTGATGGACACAAGATTGCCCAGGGAATTGCAGATGCAAATCCTGGAAGGGTTGTTCTAATTAATGTTCACCAGGGAAGTTTCGCTGTCCCCAGCGGATCTGAACCTGATTTCAGGACTCCATTCGGCGATCCTTTGGCAGCCCAGACTGGTTTGACTGGTTATCCTTCAGGAACCGTTAACCGCCACGTTTTTGCCGGAAGTTCATCCACTGCTCTCAACAGGGGCTCATGGAGCGGTGCTGCTGACCAGATCATGGCCATGCCTTCTCCTGTAAATGTTGGAATTGAATCATCATTCAATCCTGATACCCGCGAACTTACTGTTAATGTGGAACTATATTACACTGCAACCAGCGCTGTAACCAGCAATTTTATCAACGTTGCCCTGCTTCAGGACAGCGTTCTGGGACCTCAGACCGGTGGAGGCATGGGTAGCAACTACGTGCATATGCATATACTTCGTTATTTCCTCACAGGTCAGTGGGGTGATGAAGTTACCACTACCACTCAGGGAACTTTGGTCAACAGAACCTATGTATATACCATTCCTGCTTCCTACAATAATGTACCCTGTGTTCCTGAAGATTGCCGGGTGGCAGTTTATGTTGCTCAAAGTCATCAGGAAGTTCTTACCGGAGACATGGTAGATGCTATCGGTGGAACCAATCGTTTTATTGGTACTGCAGCAGTGGCAGCAGACTTTAAACAAGGAACAGCTTCCTTGCCTTGTGATTTCACATGTCAGGTTGAAGGCGCTCTGACTTCTGGCGAGCAGTATGAATTCACCTTTGCTCCGGTTGATGTAATCCCCGGTTGGACTGATTATTTCACAATTGACGGAGTTCAGTATACTGGCAGCGCTGTGGTTGCCCTGAACCAAAATGAGGCGAAAAATATTCAACTTACTGTTGTCCCTGGTGATACACCTGAAGTAGCTACATACAGGATGACAATGAAATCTGTGGCTTATCCCGGAGCTCCAGCCAAGATTGCGGATGTTTCTGTGATTTCAGGCATTACCACATTGGTTGTCAACGGCAGCGGTGGTCCTGAAACTACTGACCATGAGAGTGCATACCTTGAAGGCCTTGCATTTGCCGGCTGTACAACATACACTTCTATTCCTGCATCACAACTTGTAAAAGCTGTGAATAATGGAGCCCTTGTTGATGTGAACAGCATTTTCTATAATGTTGCCTGGACTTTTCCCGCATTTAAGGATTCAGAAGCAGAGGCTGTAAAAGCTATTCTTAACTCAGGCAGAAATGTGCTTGTAGCAGGACAGGATATTGGTTGGGATATTATGAGTGGTGCTTCCGGTTCAAACGGAAATGCTATTACTCAGGACCTTTACACAAATTATCTCTGTGCAAAATTCATTGATGATGGCGGTACAACCAACAACCAGATTACAGCCGTATTGTATGATGAGATTTATGGTGCTGCCGGTAATTCAACTGTAGTTGATGTTTATGCCGGAAATATGTATCCCGATCAGATTGATACTCTTAGCCCTGCAAGGCCTATCTTCCTTTATAAAAACCTGAATACCAAAAGGGCTGCCCTTAGGGTAGAGAAGAATGGTTACAAGGCTGCATACTTCGGTATTGGTTTTGAAATGATGAGCACTACAGCTGTCAGAAATCAGATTACCAAGCTCACCTATGACTGGTTCAACGAAGTAATCTCAGGTGTTCAGTATGAAGAAGCTCTTGCTAAACTGATGGGACAAAACTATCCTAATCCTGCCAACATGGAGACCGTTCTGCCTCTCAATGATCTCAAAAAGGAGATGGTTGTAAAGGTGATGGATATGAATGGCAAGGTGGTTTCAATTATTCCTGTAAGCAGTGGAACTCAATCATTGCATGTAAATACAAATGATCTCCCTGCTGGTCAGTATATCTGCACTCTTTGTGACGGTAAGAAGATTATTGAAACCAGAAGGATTACTGTAGCTCATTAATTGTTGTATGTTACTTGAAAATTGTGCTTTAAGAAGTGTGATTGACGGGTAATCATCAAATGGAAAATAGGTAGCTATGCAATTCAATGCCAACGAGTTTAAGGTCAAGGGAGAAGAACTCCTGAATAAGGTCAGGGAACTGATTCATGAAGGGAACATATCTCGAATCATCATAAAGGATGAACAGGGCAGGACCTATATGGAAATCCCTGTTGCCGTTGGACTTGTTGGTGCAATTATCGCTCCTGTGTTGGCAGCTGTTGGTGCACTTGCCGCACTGGCTGCAAATTTCACCATCGAAATTGAGAGGCGAACCTGAACCAGAACCGCGACACTTTTGCCTCTTTAAATATAATCAGCCCCATCTTTTATAAAGTTGGGGCTGATTTATTAATGTTGGAATATTGCAGGTTCTGATAATTGCCAACTCAAACCGGGCCGATCTTATCTTCAATTGATCGTACCTTTTGTTCCATTCTGCCCAAGGGTCCTTTTTTTATGTCAAAGCTTATTGTACAGTAAACCCTTTCACAGTCCGGTTCCAGTATTGAATAAGCTTTTGAAATCAGGTTCTGAGCTTCTTCAATCGTGTTCGTCTCAATTATCGTCGACATAGAAGTAAGATTGAACTGAAAACCACTCTCCCGTACCATCTCAATTACTTTGCTTACCCAAGGACTTGCACTGATTCCCTTGTCGGTGGGAAATATTGCAAACTGCATTATCACAGACATATTTTTTTTTTTTGAAATGCATTAGTCAATCTTCATCGAAGATACTCAGAAAATCAGCTCAGAGACTGTTTTATAATGACTTGTGGTCTATTGGTTCTTCCAGATTTGGAAGGATTTATCTGCTTGCAATTCAAGCATTCTCTTGCCATTCACAACTGTTGCCCCCATCCTGAGTCCTTCAGCCATGAATTTAGTCATAGGAGGATTGTAGATAAGGTCGAACAGCAGATGTTGACTGGTAATTGCATTATAGGGAATGTCAGGAAGGCATGCTTCATTCGGGTGCATTCCCAAAGGAGTGGTATTTATGATCAACTTGTGGGATTCAATAAGTTGCTCGTTTAAATCCTTGTAGCTGAGATGGATTTTGCTTTTGAATTCCCTTGAAACAACCCTGAACTCGATTCCAAGCTTTGCAAGAACAAATTGTACCGCTTTGGAAGCGCCTCCATTCCCAAGAATAAGTGCATTATCATGACCGGATTTCAGAAAAGGCTTGAGTGCATTTTCAAACCCAAAAGTATCAGTATTATAGCCGGTAAGAGTCGTTTTTCCGTCAATCCGCTTAATGTGAATGCAATTTACTGCCCCTACCTCAGAGGCTTCCGGGCTCAGCATGTCAAGATATGGAAGAATGGCAGTTTTATAGGGAATAGTGACATTAAGGCCAGATAATTCCCTGTTTGTGGCAATTAAATCATTAAACTGCCCGATTTCGGAAATGGGGAATAAAGTGTAATGATGATCTTCAAGGCCGTTTGCATGAAACAAGTCCCTGAAATATCCCGGTGACCATGAATGTCCAAGTGGATATCCGATCAATCCGAACAAAACCATGATTAAGGATTCACTTTTTTAGAGCGCAGGGAGCCAACGATTTTATATACATAGTAGATAAAAGCAATCCCCAGGACACCAACTACAACCAGGTCAATCATGTGACTGTACTTCATTACTTCAGTCCAGTTATTTTTCAATTGAAAGCCAACATAGGTAAGGAATGCATTCCAGCAACCTGCACCAATAATGGTGTAAATGGAAAATTTCAGAACGTTCATTTTTCCAAATCCTGCAGGAATACTGATCAGATGTCTGACAACCGGGATAAAACGGGAAATCAGGATAGTGATATCACCTCTTTTGGAGAAATACTTTTCTGACAGAGACAGATGATGTGTGTTGAGAAGCAGGTATTTTCCAAAACGCTCGATGAATGGACGGCCACCATAATATCCGATTGCATAGGATAGGAGGGAGCCAGTAATGCTTCCAAGGGTACTTGCAATTATTACTCCAGTGAAGGTAAATTGACCGTCAACTATAAGGAATCCGGCAAATGGCATAACAGCCTCACTTGGAACAGGGAAAACCATGCTTTCCAAAAGCATAAGTATAAATACTCCGGGGTAGCCGGTGGCTCCTATTATTGCTACCGCAGTAGCGGCAATCCATTCAGTTATTCCCATAATAAAGTGTTATTCTGATTAGTGAACAATTTTTTTTGAATTCCGGAATAGACGGATTCATTGAAGAATCACATTTTTAAAGATTAACGCCTTTCTCTTAGGTCTTATTCCTTAAACCCGATTATAGCTTCATTAATTGCGTGTGATAATCTTGCTTTTTCGGAGTATTCCAGCAAATCGGCAAATCCGTTATAATCCTGCGATAGTGCTATTATTAATTCACGAACAGCTTCCTTTTCCTTTCCGGAATCAATGAGATAAGCAACCCGCCGAAAGGCTAAAGCATAATTCTGAGGTTGAAAGTAGGTGCCATCCTCAATGATTTCCAGAGCTTTATCGTAGTTCCCCATTACTGTTATGAAGTACTCCGAATAGTCAAGCCAGACTTCAGGATGATATGGGTCCAGTTCAGTTACCTTCAGATATGCATTCCCTGCTTCGTCAAAATTGCCGCTTTCAAGCAATACTTCTGCAATAATGAACCAGTATTCAGGGTTTTCAGGTTCAAGTTTGGTTGCCTGCTTCATATGAGTCAAGGCTTCTGCTTTCTGCCCAAGCTCATTGAAACAAATTCCCATTCCCATCCATGCATCTGAAAATTGTTTCTCCAGATTTACTGATTTCCTATAGTTTTCAATGGCAGTTTCGTATTTTTCCAATCTTTCATAGCAATCACCCAGATAATACCATGTCATGGCATCTGGTTTCTCAAACTCAAAGGTTTGCTTGTAAATGCCAATAGCCTCATGGTAAAGTTCCATCTGCTCATATGATTGAGCTTTATTGAAGTATGCAGGGTGAATCCGGGTTCAATTGCTATAGAGAAATCAAAGGAATCTATAGCTTTTTCATAGAGCTCAAGAGCAGAGTATGCCAATCCCAGGTTATACCAGCCAACATGTGAATAAGGCCGCTTGTCGACAATAGAAGCAAAAAACACTACAGCTTTTTCACTCATCCCTCCAAGATCATAGCAGTAGCCTATCTCGTAGAGTAAGCCGTCGTTATCGGGGTCTGCATCCAATGCCTGCTTCAGGTATTCCGCTGCTTTCTCATAGTCGCCGATGCTCTCATACTCAAAGGCAATGCCTGTATAAATCTCTTCCTTATCGTCATCAATATGAGCAAGTGCCTTGATGTATTCCTTGATGGCTTCCTCATGACGGTTCATGCTGCCCAGCACCGAGGCACGGGTCAAAATGATATCCGGATTTCTGGGATCTCTTTTCTTGAGCTGGTCCAAACTGCTAAGAGCTTTCTGCGATTCGCCGGTATTCAGAAGATACTGCGCTTGCAATACTTCGAAGGTAATGTCAGAAGGAAACCTTTCCAAAGCGTAGTGAATGGCCTTGCGGGCCTTTGGAAACTCTGCATGGGAGAAGTAATGGTAAATTATATCCTCCATTTCGCTGGAATCAAAGAAAGAGCTGCCTCCTTTATGAAGGCCATCTTCAAAGCGTTCCAGCAATTCGCGGATATAATTTTCGTCTTCGTCAAAACCCTGCTTCATTCTTCTCTTCCACTTTTAGGCATGCAAAAGTAATAAATTCCTGCAGGCATTCGATGATCAGACCTGATTATGGTCATGCAGAACTCTCTTAACTTCTGTACCGATTCAGAGCCTGTCAAAATTTTGCTCAGTTGTTGCCATATAGAAACATCTCAAATTCTTAAACTTAATTTTGACAGTCTCAAAATGTCTTTATCCGATTTTCAGCTTTAGGTGATATGAATAGATGTGTCTATCTTTGCCGAAGTTGAATCTTGTTCAGGTCAAAATCAAACTTCCATGACTTTAATTAAAAGTATTTCAGGTATAAGGGGAACAATCGGAGGAGTACCGGGTGAAGGTCTTACTCCCCTGGATATTGTTCGTTTTGCTTCTGCTTACGCAGTATTTATCAGGCAACAATCTTCCAAATCCCGCATTCATGTGGTAATTGGCCGGGATGCACGGATTTCAGGCCTTATGGTTAATCAAGTGCTAACAGGGACCTTGCTCGGAATGGGTGTGGATGTAACAGATGTCGGTCTGAGTACCACTCCAACAGTAGAAATGGCTGTTACAGGACTTAGAGCTGATGGTGGTATCATAATAACTGCCAGCCATAATCCCGGTAACTGGAATGCCCTCAAATTACTGAATGGGAGGGGTGAATTCCTTGATGATAAGGATGGGAAGCTAATCCTGGAATTGGTGGAGGCTGGTAGTTTTATAGCCAGTCCGGTAGAAGAATTGGGAAAATACTCTCAAAATAATCAAATGATTGATTATCACATTCAACAAGTGCTCGCCATGCCATTTGTGGATGTTCCGGCAATCAGGAATGCCAGATTCAAAGTTGCAGTAGATTGTGTCAATTCAACGGTGGTATTGCACTTCCTCCACTTTTTGAGGCTTTGGGCGTGGATTCAGTGGTTGCACTTTACTCTGAGCCTGACGGTAACTTTCCGCATAACCCGGAGCCTCTTCCTGAGAACTTAAGGGATTTGTCGAAAACGGTAGTCGAATCAGGAGCACACCTTGGATTTGCAGTTGACCCTGACGTGGATCGCCTCGCTATCGTGAATGAAGATGGCAGTATGTTCGGTGAAGAATATACCCTGGTTGCTGTGGCTGATTATATCCTGAAGAATAAGCCTGGAAATACTGTATCTAACCTGTCCTCAACAAGAGCCCTTCGTGATGTAACCCAAAAAGCAGGTGGTATCTATTCCGCTGCTGCCGTTGGAGAGGTTAATGTTGTTACTGCAATGAAATCTACAAATGCTGTAATTGGAGGTGAGGGTAATGGAGGAGTAATTTATCCTGCACTTCACTATGGCAGGGATGCCCTTGCAGGTATTGCTCTCTTCCTTTCACATCTTGCTAAATCAGGATTGAGTTGTTCCCAGTTGAGAGCCACTTATCCGGAATATGTGATCTCTAAAAACAAGATCAATCTTCAGCCTTCAATGGATGTGGATGATATTCTCAGCAAAATTGCAGTTAAATTCTCTGACTTCCCCGTAAATACCATTGACGGAGTTAAGATTGAGTTTGAGAATGGATGGGTTCATCTCCGGAAATCCAACACAGAGCCCATCATCAGGATATATGCAGAGAGTTCAACCCATGAAGCTGCTGATGAGTTTGCTGGCATTATAATTAAGGAAATAAAAGCCATCGCCGGATTGTAATAATATCGTGATTATTGCAATAATTTATGGTGTTTCTGCATGTGAGGCAAGCGGAATATTTATTTACTTTAGGCATATGCTTCCAAATGCTACAGCCTGATGCCAAGGAAAAGAAAAAGAGTAAAGAAAATCAAGTATTACAAGGCGGAGTTTAAAATTCCTGAATCAACCAAAAAAAGGTTGAAGGAGTTCTGTTCCAAGCACAAAACAACGCCCAACAAGGTTTTCAGGAAAGCATTGAGGGAATACCTCGATAGGAATCTCGTCTATCATGATCATGCTGACCATATGGTAGCAGCTAACCAGATGTCAATCTTTGACTTGCTGGAAGAAGGTTCTTCCTGATCTTTCTCACCTCATTTCTATTTATCCGGGACTTCAATAATCAGGATATCTGAAAATGTTTCAGCTTCAAGTATCAGTGCTTCCGCATCCCTAACAGATAAGGCATCCCTTCTTTTCAGTTGCTCACCTTGAGCATGCAGTGTTCCTTCAATCAGGAATACAAAAATATAATTCCCCGGTTTTCTGACTTTATATTCGATGGAATGTCCGCTTTCAAGCCTTCCTCTTGAAATCCATGCATCCTGACAGATAAACAGTGCATTATCTTCAGGTTGATTATCAGGACAAACCAGAAGTTGTAGCTTCCCTTCCTGTGCATTTGATGAAAAACTACGCTGGTCGTAGCTTGGCTTAATATTCTTGTTTCTGGTGTAAATCCAGATTTGAAGGAAATTGCAAGCTTCTTCGGCGTCATGATTATATTCAGAGTGCCTTATGCCTGATCCTGCTGACATTACCTGCACATCACCCGGACGTATCACTTCAATATGTCCCATATTGTCACGGTGCTGCAATGCTCCCGAGAGGGGAATTGAAATAATCTCCATATTCTGATGCGGATGTTCTCCAAAACCACTGCCTCCCAGAATAGTGTCATCATTCAGAACTCTGAGGGCGCCAAACTGATTTCTCACTGGATTGAAGTAGGAAGCAAAGCTGAAGGAATGCCAGGTATCAAGCCATCCGTGATTCAAATGGCCTCTTGATTCAGAAGGGATATATTCGGTAATCATAATTGATTTGTGTACTGTTATTGCATTACTCACGAACCCATTCCATGATAGGCCTGCCGGTTCAGAATTGACCTTCCAAGGGTAATCTCATCCGTATAGTCCAGCTCATCACCTACCGGGATTCCCCTGGCAATGGTAGTTACCGTGACTTCAGCATTTCTAAGCGTCTTGTAAAGGTAGAAATTGGTCGTATCTCCTTCAACAGTGGAAGGGAGGGCTAGTATTACTTCATTGGTTTCCAGTAGTGCCGCCTTGTTGAAAAGTGATTCCATTTTCAGTTCTCCTGGTCCGATTCCTTCCATTGGTGAAATTACTCCACCCAGAACATGATACAAACCATTGTACTGAGAAGTGTTTTCAATTGCCATCATATCGCGGATGTCCTCAACAACGCAAATCGTGGAATGATCACGCTTTGGATTTGAACAGATAACACATAAATCACTGTCAGAGATAGTATGGCAGTTCCTGCAGTAACGGACTTCCTCCCTGAGTTTTATTACACTGTCACCCAAAGCCTTGGCTATCTCAGCAGGTTGTCTGAGCAAATGCAGTGCTAACCTCAGTGCTGTTTTCCGGCCAATCCCCGGCAAGCGGGTCAACTCTTGAACAGCATTTTGAAGTAATAGGGAAGAATAGGAGGGTTCCATTAATTATTGAATTATTGAGGTAAACTGCAGATTGGGATAGAAATGTGCTTAAGGCTTTGCTGTTCTTTGATTCAGGTAAAGGTTATTGTCTGCACTTGACTATTTTTGCATACCAAAATTAGATAAAATACTCCTGTCTAAACTAAGTTGAGCTAACAATCGTTATTCTGTAAATCTGTCTGAAATGAGAAAAATTTCACTTGCTCTTCTGAGTATCTGCTTCTTGCTTATACTGTTTATGCCTCAATCGCTCTCAGCACAACAGGATATTTCTTCAACTCCCAACCAGGTTGATGCAAAAGGCAGGAAGCAAGGTAGCTGGTCAAAAAAGGATTCAATTGGTAATCTTGTTTATACCGGACAGTTTAAGGATGACAAACCGGTTGGTGAGTTCAGGTACTTTTATCAGAATGGACAGATCAGGACGGTTTTAAATTATGTTGCTGAAGGAAATACTGCAACATGTATCAATTATTATCCATCTGGACGAAAAATGGCTGAAGGAAGCTTTTTTGGAAAGCAGAAGGATGGGAGTTGGTCATATTTCAACGAGCAAGGTGAATTGGCCTCAGAAGAGTCCTACACCAAAGGTCTGCCTTCCGGAATCTGGAAAGTGTATTATGAAGAGAAGAAATTGATGGAGGAATTCACCTATGTTGCCGGAAAGAAGGAAGGCAAATGGAAGCAGTTTTTCCCCAATGGCAGCATCAAGGCAGAAGGTGTATACCGCAATGGACTGATGCAGGGACCTGCAGTATTCTATTTTCCCGATGGACAGATAATGAGCAAAGGTGAATACCGGGATGATTTAAAGGAAGGTGTTTGGGTTAATTTCAAGAGGGACGGGAGCAAGGAAAGCACAATGACCTACCTGGGTGGAGACCTTATTCAGGAACAATGGATTGATAAGGCAAGGGAAAAGGAAGTAAACAGTGAAATGCAGGAAATCGGCCGGTAGTTTTATTTGTTGCCTAAACCTGGATTCCCGGTATCAAGGACTGCTTTCCATCCTTTACCGGTGGTATTCCTCCAGATTGTGGTATAGGTTCCATCCCCGATTTTTTGCAAAGTAGTCTTAGACCTGATCAGGTATGTGCCATAGGAATAACCCAACTCTCCTGAATTGGCAATAATTGCATCCTCAGGCTCCCATGTTAAAATAAAGGAACTGTCTTCTTCCTGCCTGAGAAGGGTTGAAATAGCCTCAATCCCTAGTATAGGCTTGTGGTTTTCCTTCAACATTACTCCTGCACTATCAAACATTTCAATAAATGCTGCATTCATTCCCTCTTTCTCCGACAAGGAAGAGTAATACCTGTCAGCTTCCAGGATTGTATCAGCTGAAATTGCCTGATTCCCTTTCATGCCACAGGAAGCAAGGAGAATCAGCATCGAAAGTATGCCGGCAAAAGTGATTATTTGATTCGCTTTTCTCATATTAACAGTTGATTTGTGAGATGTATTCTCTAAAGATATTCTTTAAGGTCAGTAAGTTGCTGAACAACTTTATGCCCTGACTTCAACAATCTTTCAACCGACTGATGTCCAGAGGCTACCAATATGCATTCGCAGCCTAATTCTCCTGCAACTTCGGCATCGTGCAAGGTGTCGCCAATTAGGGTTACCTGAGCAGGGTGAAGTCTGAATTCATCAAAAAAATTGAGGGCATTTTCAATTTTACCAGCACCATAATGATCACCAATGCCGCCGATATATTCCAGGTAGTCTTCAATTTTGAGGGCTTTTACTGAGTTTAAAAGAGCTTCATGTTGCATTGCTGAAATAATAGCCTGCCTGTAGCCTTTCTGTCTGAGGTAGGCGAGCATCTCAATTGTACCCTCAGCAAGTTTGCAGGTTGGTAGCTCGATCAGATATTTCTCAATGAACTCGTGTGCTGCCACATCCCAGGGTTCCTTGCTGAAATCGAAGCCAATTACTTCATAGTAATCTCTCACAGGAAAAGTAAACACATCTTTGTACCGCGCATGGCTGAGTTCTGTCATGCCCCTGGATTTGAGCATACTGTTCATGGAGCTTATGCATATATCGGTATCGTTCAACAATGTTCCATTCCAGTCCCAAATGATGGTGTGGAAAGGGGTGGAGTCGTTTCTATGTGTCATAATGTGTAAAGGGGATTTCTATTTTGTGAAAATACAAAAAATCCAATAGTGGTTTTTAGTGATCCCTGGGTTTGGATTGACTATTACACATTATCGGCAGTTAGTGAAATGTAGTATATTTGTGCCTTCACATTTTACCTGATATGATACAGAGAATTCAAACCGTTTATCTGGCTTTGGCCGTTATAGCTCTTTCCTTGTTGTTTGTCTTTCCAATGGCAACATTCTTTTCAGATCTGGCTTACCTCAAATTCTATCTGATTGGATTGAAAAATATGGCTCCGGATGGCGCAATTCCGGTACCTGCAACTTTTAATATTCCATTGATTATAGTTGTTTTTCTTGTTGCAGTCCTTGATGCTGCTGCGATCTTCTTGTACAAGAACCGTTCAAGACAGATTCAGCTAACCAATATTGCTGTTATGCTGAATATCCTGTTTATTTTGGCAATCCTGTTCATATATATTCCTATGGTGGAGAAGAAAACCTCCATCAAGCCTGACTTTGCAAGTGGAATAGGGATTTATCTTCCGATCGTTTCTTTGATGTTCACAGTTCTTTCAAACCGTGCAATCAAACGCGACGATAAACTTGTCCGGTCCAGCGACAGACTGCGCTAAGTTTTAGTAATCTATATGCCGGCTGCTTCTTTCGGCTTCGAATATTTCGAGGTCACGAATATCTTTCCCATCTATAATAAACCTAAGGAAAGTTATTACCCTGTGTAATCCTGAGTTACCGGCAGCTCCGGGATTCATGTGGAGCAGGTTGTTCTTCTTGTCATAGATTACTTTCAGAATATGGGAATGGCCTGAAATAAAAATTCCGGGTTTTTCCTTTATAATCATTGCTCTGATTTCAGGCTCGTATTTACCGGGATATCCTCCAATATGGGTCATTAATACCTTGACATCCTCACAATTGAATAACTGAATACGTGGATGTATCGTCCGGAGTTCTGTACCATCAATATTGCCAAATACCGCCCTTAATGGCTTGAATTCAGCCAGACGGTCTGATGTCCCGGGATTCCCGATATCGCCTGCATGCCAGATTTCATCACAACCTCCGAAGAATTCGAAGACTTTGGGATGCAAGCTGCCATGTGTGTCACTAAGGAGTCCGATTGTTTTCATCAGTAGGAGTAATGATTGATTGTTGATTTTCAGAACCAGCGTTTTCTTTTCATATAGATATACATTCCCAAACCTGCACAAAGCATAAGAAAAAGAAAGATTGGATACCCCAGCTTCCATTCCAGTTCAGGCATGTACTTGAAATTCATTCCATAAATACCCGCAGCAAAAGTGAGCGGGATAAATATGGTGGATACCAGCGTTAAGGTCTTCATGATGCTGTTCATCCTGTTTGAGTTATTGGCCAGGAGCAGGTCCATCATTGCTGATATCATTTCGCGGTAACTGTCCAGACTCTGGATAATATGACTCAGGTGATCATGAATATCACTCAGATGTTGCCTTGTGATAGGTTGGATAATCTCGGTATCCTCCCTTGAGAGGTAACGGATCTCCTCTTTTAGCGGATAGATGGTTTTTCTCATTAAAGAGAGATTCTTCTTGAAATCAAGAAAGAGGAATGCCAGCTCATCTGTTGGGCTTTTAAGGAGCATCTGTTCCAATTTTTCAATTTGCTCCTCTGAATTGTCGAGTAATAAATAGTACTGATCTACTATGTGATCTATAAGCAGGTATGCCAGGAAATCCTCCTGTCTGCTTCTGCCTTTACCCTTGCCAGCCTGCAAGCGTTCAATAATGGAGTCGAAAAGCTGGCTGGGCTTTTCCTGAAAAGTAATGAGGATATTAGCTCCCAGAAAGAGACTGATTTGTTCTGCTTCAATCTCTTTACCTTTAGATTTAAGGGAAAGGCTTTTTAAGGTGATGAAAAGACTATTGCCATTATCTTCAACCTTAGGCATGTGCTGTACATTAAAGATATCTTCCAGAATCAGGGCCGGGATTCCAAAATGTGTCCCTAGTTTTTCAAGTGCTTCTATATTCTCAAAGCCATTTATGATGAGCCAGTTAACAGTTGATTGCCCAACTGATTCTATGGCTGAATCAACTGTGAGGTTTTCAAATAGTTCGAAGTGCTCAGCGTCATACCTGAGAAGGCTGATTTGAGTTGGAAGCGCCTGTGCTCCTGTGTAAACCAGACTGCCCGGAAGCAACCCTGTTTTCTTGCTCTGTTTTCTCCTGGGTTCTGAATTCATCATGTGAAAATACAAAAAAAGCAGTCTCACCTGATCTGTTCAGCACTGCTTAATGAATCCGGAGTTCTGTAAAAGGAAGAATCAGAAAAGCCAGATTTCACTGTGTGAACGACAAATGAGACTGCTATTGGGTATGTCAGCGTAAATTACTTTTTCTCCTTAAGGATATCTCTGATTTCAGTAAGAAGTACTTCTTCCTTGCCTGGAGCAGGAGGTGCTGATGGTGCGGCTTCTTCCTTCTTCTTAGTTGCATTTATTGCCTTGATGAAGAGGAAGATAACTGCTGCGATGATCAGAAAATCAATCACATTCTGGATGAACATACCGTAATTTAGGGTAACGGCTGGTTTATCAGCTGTTGCAGCTATCAAAGTGGATTTGAAATCCTTGAAATCAAGACCTCCGAGTAATACTCCAATCGGTGGCATCAGGACATCATTTACAAAAGAGGCTACAATCTTACCGAATGCACCTCCAATGATAACACCCACTGCGAGGTCTACTACATTGCCTTTCATGGCAAAATCCTTGAATTCTTTAACTAGTCCCATAATTTGAATTGTATTGGTTTATATTGATTGGATTGGTGGATTGCTAACGAACAAAACTATAGGCAAAGCCAACTGTAAAAGTCTCCATGAACTGAGTTCTGGGTCCATGCTTTTCAGTTGGTTTATCCGGATCTACATAGGGAATATTGTCATCATAAATCAGCATTGTAGCCAGATTCATGGAAATGTATTTGTTAACTTTCAGATTCAGGAGGTTTTCCCAACTTACAATCCACACATCAATAAGGTTTTTGGGACGCTTGCTGTAATCAGAGAAAAGATCCAGTTTCGACATGAGATTAACATTTTTGAAAATGTCTTTTTTGAAGAGTGCATTTACTGATGCTCCTGCCTGAAGCAGTGATTTTTCACCCGGAGTTACTCCAAAAGCTCCCTTTGCTGATAGAGTATCGTCATTAACAATGGTGACACGTGCTCCAACCGGTGAAAGCAGAACAGAAAAATAATCTGCAGGCTTATAGCTCAATCCAATTGCGAGCTGGAAATATGCTGGTGCCATGAATTTTGAGGTATAATCATCCTGGTTCGGATAATTGAATCCTCTTGCAAATTGCGACTTGAATTCCAGCAAACCTGTATAATCCCAATGTTTCCAGGCGTAAATGCCTGCTTTGGTGAAGAGGTTGATTTTATCATCTGCCTTGCGCCAGTCAGTATAGCTTTGCTGTTTCTGCACCATATATGCGGCACCGAGATAGTTATTCCAGGTAAATTTACCCTTTGTGTAATCCTCGAAGATGTTGATTGAGGTTTTCACTGCAGCCGAATTCTCACCTCCCTTTGCCCAATTGGTGAGAGTGGTTTGCGTGAAACCAATGGATGTTTCAAATTTGAGTTTCCAGTGCTTGGTGGAGTCGCTGCTTGCACCCCTAACTGTGGAAATTGATGTGAAAAGGAGGATGAACAGTAGTAGAATTGAATGTTTCATAAAAATTGATTTGGTTTATGTCAGATGAGTGGTTTTATTGAAAAGTAGTCCCTCCTGCAGCAGGAGAAACCTTGTAACTGCCATCGGTTGAAAGTCCAAAAGTTATAGGAATTGACATATTAACCCTAACAGCTTGCCCATTTACCATGCCGGGCGTAAAATGAAGAAGCTTGATCAGCCTGATAGCTTCCTCACTGCAACCTGCACCCACATGGTCAATTACCATTAAATTGGAAACATGTCCATTTGGCTCAACAACAAAATTGAGCCTGACAGTTCCCGTGATATCCATTCGAAGGGCATTTTCAGGATAATGAAAGTTTTCCATCATAAAATCCTGCATATCCATACCGGGACGGTTAAATACCGGACTTGGCTGAACGTCGGTATACCTGAATAAATATACGCTTCCGGATTGATCTACTGGTACTGCCGGGGCGGGAATTGATGTATATCCTCTTTCCTTGCACAATTTTCTGTAACGCCGGACTGAGAATTCAATGCTGAAATTCCTCTTGCTTTCAACTGCCTTACCACGATAGATGGCAGGTTGCCAGATCAAATATTTAAAAAGACGGGTCGCTTCTTGCTCAAGTAAATAATTAACAGGTTTAGCTACTGTCAAATTCTTTACCAATCCTTCACTATTAATCATAAAATCAAAAGTCACAGTTCCTTCAATCAATTTGTCCAATGCCTCTTCAGGATAGATGATTTCCTCATTAATAAACTCCTTAGCCTCCTTATCACCACCTCTTGGGTATGCAGGGATAAATTCCTGTGCGGAAATTGCAAAACTTATGCATAGCAAGAATGCAATAGGAAGAGCTCTTAAAACAAGGTACCGGTTCATGCAAAAATGATGCCTGAATAATGGCAATCGGAATAAAGATAGTAAATAAACGCTATATAAGCAAGAATTGTTTGCAGATGAAACGAGATTTACGGTAAGTTATAAGAGTTGGATAATTGAACTCTGGAGGAACTCAAATATAGCAGCTAAATCATATCATTCGTAACGAGCTGATTTTGAGCCAGCCAACACTACCATTTGCAATTCTGATTTCCTGCCATTCACCAATTTTATCCATCAATGTGACTTTCAGGCCCTCATGAATCACGAACAAATCTGTGCTACCGGCATCAGGTGAGCTTTTAACAGTAACAGTAGGAATAAATACAATGGCTTCATGATTGTTTCGCAAAAAGTGTTGCTTTTGCTCTGCAGCAATCAATACAATAAAACCGATGATAAACAGTGAAAATCCTGTCCAGAAGAAACTTTTACGCACTGAAAGGTGCTTTGAGGCGAGATATAAAGCTGTTGAAAGAAGTGCAAGGCTGAGAATTCCGATCAGGATGACAGCAAGAACATCAAGACTTAAGAAATTTAGCAAAGCTTTCCACCACCTCTTATAGAACATCTCAGGAACGAGTTCTACCTTATCAATTATCCTGCTGTTTGCAATATTCAGGTTGTATCTGATATCTTCCTGTGTTGGATCAAGTTTCAATGCCTTCTCATAGTACAAAATGGCTGAAGGAAGATCATTCGTCCTGAAATAGGCATTCCCAAGATTATAATAGAGTACAGCTGATTCATATCCCTGCTTGACTATTTTCTCATAAGCAGCAACAGCATTCGCAAATTGTCCGGATTCATAGGCTTTCCTGCCCTGTACAGCAAGCTCATCCCGGTTTTGTGCGAACGCACTTCCGAAAATTCCTGCAATAAGTAACAATACGACTATTCTTTTCATTGGAAAGTTTTCTTTGGGCAAACAGCTATTTTAATTGCTCTTCAGTATGTGTGATAACATCAATTGCTTCAGAATAAAGCTTCTCCATATTCTTTTCCTTGTCACCAGGAGCAAACCTTGCATACTCACAATGCTCAAGAGTGTCAATAAATTGCTGAATCAACTGAGGTTCTACATTTCTGCTTGTTAGCCTGTCAGCAGCGGTATCCATGGATAATTCCGATAATGGAACATTGAATTTATCACTTATATAGCCCCAGAGCGCCTGAGAAATCTCAACATAAAATGCTTCCTGAGTATTCGGAGAGAGTAGTGATTTCGCTTTCTTCAAGCGCATGGTAGCGATGCGGGTTGCTTTCCGTTTTCTTACACTCCCAAGGTCGGCATTCATCCTGATATGGTTTCTCCACAAAATAATGAAGAGCAGAAAGAAGAAGGCCGGAAGGCTGAATAACAACCAGAATAGCCAGCTTCCATAAAAATGTGATCCAATCTGCTTCAACGAAAGGGGCGTTTCCTTCAGATGCCTGATGTCACTTCCAACATATTTAACATCTTCCCTTACAGTTGTCATTGCATTAGCGGAAGTGCCATCTCCTTTCAATACTTTTATTGAATATTCAGGTGATGAAAGTGTTACATAATCTTTCTTGGAGAGGTCAAAATAGGCGAATTGAACCGGAGCTATCTTGAAATCTCCTGCAGTCCTTGGTATAATTAGGTACTCGAATGTTCGGGATCCGGAAATACCAGATGATGTGCTGTGAATATTATCAGTTATTTTCGGGTCATATACCTCGAAGTCCGGAGGGAAATTGATATCCGGCTTTTCGATCAGGCTTAGATTGCCTGTTCCTGAAATCGTTAGTTTTAATGTAATGGCCTCATTCGCTTTCAATTCAGTCCGGTCAAGATTGGGTTTAAGGCTAAACTGCCCAACCGCTCCGGTGAAATTAATTGGCTTGTTCTGCTGAGGTAAAGGCTTAACATTAATAGTGACAGCATTCGACTTCAGCGTTTTCTCTACATTCTGATACTCATATCCAAAGTTGGAGTCATCAAAGAAACTCTTAAAGAATGGATCATTCGAGAAGAAAGGGTCATCAGAAAAGGGGCTTCTGCCCTTTACCTTTACACTGTATACAACTTCCTGCTCAAATGGAGTAATGGTTAAGGGCCCTGATTTCTGCGGAAATAAAGCCTCTTTTCTGATTTCTGCAACTATATATTTCTTTCCATTTATGACCTCATTGTATTGAGGATACTGCTGAGCATCCTTCATTAAATCCTGAGCCCAGAAACCCGGATAGGCGGGAGCAGTGCTTGCAGGATTAATCCTGAGCCTGTTGGTTGGTGTATAGAGCTTGTATGTAACAATAATTTGCTCACCCAGATATGGGTTTGATTTGTCACATATAGCTTTCAGAAAGATATCGTTACCTGTGGAATTATCATTGCTTTGTGCATTACTGCGCTGCGATGGTTGCCCTGGTTTTGCCTGATTTCCTCCCTGTCCGTTTACATTGATGGTTACTGTGTTCGACTGATATCTTTTCCCTTTCA
This sequence comes from Bacteroidales bacterium, assembly GCA_016707705.1. Classification (GTDB taxonomy): domain Bacteria; phylum Bacteroidota; class Bacteroidia; order Bacteroidales; family UBA4417; genus UBA4417. Next base: position 61,817 of record JADJHD010000013.1, on the reverse strand, counting down.
CCGTAATTATAGCCGGAGGAATTGTAAAAGTACCGGCCTCATTGGCTGCCAGTATAAAAGTGTAAGAATAGGAAGTTGATTGGGTTATTTTTCCGTTGACGTTCTGTATCTGTGAACTTGTTTGCACGCTTGGGCCTGAAAGCACATCAAAATGCTGTATTTCGGGACCAATAAATCCAATGCCTTCCTGATTAATTGTGAATGTCAGATAAAAGCGCTGCCCAATATTTACTTGCCGGGGCGCCTGGGTGTAGAATGTGACCTCCTGTGCAGATAAAAAACCGGCCGTTATCAGAAGAATCAAAATGGTAAAATAGCGCTTCATGGTTAAGTTGATATTCTTGGCTTTTTTCGGTCTTGAAAAGTTAAAGGTCTACCAATCTTTTTCCGGTTGACTGGAACTGGAAGTTGTTTTTTGCTTTTTCAACTTTTCAAGTGTTCTTTTTTCGTTATTGTTCAGGGCATTCAGCATTCTGTCTGCATCCTTCTTCGATATTTTCTGGTTCTGCTTTTGCTGCTCCTGCTGCTGTTGCTGCTGTTGCTGCTGCTTCTGTTTTTGCTGCTGATTTTGATTGTTCTTATCCTGTTTGTTATTGTTCTTCTGCTGAGCCAGTTTCGACATGGCATATGCCAGATTGTACCTGGTGTCCTCATCTGATGGGTTGAGTCTCAGGGCTCTCTTGTATGCCTCTATGCTCTCATTATATTGTTTGTTCTGAAGATAGGAGTTCCCCAGATTGTGGTAAACCTGAGCCAGGTTCTTGCTTTTTGGATCAGCTGCAATCTTCTCATAGGAGCTTGTTGATTCCTTGTAATTCTGTTGCTTGTATTGAGAATTGCCCAGGTTATAAGTCGCCTTAAGCGATGCAGGAGACTTTTCCAGTGCTTTCCTGTAATCGATCTCAGCTTCTTTGTATTTCCCGTCCTGATACTTCGAATTACCTTCACGAATAAGCTTTTGAGCAGGCTGAGAGTACAAGGCACCCACAGCCACCAATAAAACCACAATCATGATGATATATTTCATATCAGTCCTGTTCTTTAGATTGAAAAATATTCAGCTTTCCAGCCAAACGGCTCTTCTTCTCTGAAATTAGTATTTCAGCAATCAGGAATAGCAGAGCTGCCAATAGGAAAAACTGGTACCGGTCTTCGTAATCTGAAAAAATCTTTGAGTCATATTCAACTTTCTCCAGACTGTTTATCTGATCAAAGACTTCTTTTATTCCTGCCTGAGAGTTGTTGGCACGTATGTAAACACCTTTTCCTGATGATGCTATCTCCTTTAAAAGCTCATCATTCAGTCTGGATATTACTGTATTGCCTGTGCGGTCTTTCTTGAATCCGATCTGCACTCCACTGTTGAAAATCGGAATTGGGGCTCCTTCCGGCAAGCCCATGCCAATGGTATAAACCCTTACTCCGTTCGAAGCGGCATTTTGGGCTGCATCAACAGCATCATCTTCAAAATTCTCACCATCAGTAATCAGAATAATTGCTTTACTCTGCTTCGATTTCGTAAAGCAGGCTGCAGATGTCTCGATTGCTTCTCCTATGGCTGTCCCCTGAGTAGGAATCATGCCGGGATTGATATTGGCAAGGAATAGTTTGGCTGCCGAATAATCAGAGGTTAAGGGCATCTGAACATATGATCTGCCTGCGAAAACAACCAGCCCAACCCTGTCGTTCTCGAGGTTGTCAAGCAAACGATTTATAGCTTGTTTTGCCCTTTCCAGCCTGTTGGGTGCGATGTCCTGGGCAAGCATGCTATTGGATACGTCCAGAGTGAACACTATGTCAATTCCTTTCCTTTTGATCTTCTCAAGCTTTGAGCCTGTTTGAGGATCAGCAAGGCCTATAACCAGAAATACCCATGCGATCAAAAGCAGTATTAGCTTCAGCAAACCCCGGCTACCGGAATAGTCTGGCATAAGCTTTTGCAAAAGGGGCCATTCACCAAGTTTTTCGAATGCTCTCTTCTTCATCCTTCCTGCAAGTATATACAGCAGAATCATAACCGGTATGACCAGCAGCAAATACAGCATGAATGGATGGGCTAAGCGAAACATGTATTCAGAAAGGGTTTAAAATTTACTTGTTAGAGTTGTACTATGGCAATGTTCGTAATACCGTGTAGCGGAAGATTAATTCCAATCCCAGCAGTAAGGCGGCAATAAGCGCAAAAACAAGGAACTCCTCCTTTTTGCGGCGAAATTCAGTAACATCAATCTTTGATTTCTCCAAACGGTCTATTTCCTTGTAAATATCCTCAAGTTTTTTCTTGTTTGTTGCCCTGAAGTATTTGCCATTAGTCATGGCTGAGATTTTCTTCAGAAGCGCTTCATCAATTTTAACCTCCATTTGCTGGTATTGCATTCCAAATGGAGTTCTTACCGGTGCCGGAGCATATCCTATTGTTCCGGCTCCAATGGTGTAGATCCTGATGCCATAGATGGATGCAATCTCAGCCGCTGACTGAGGATCAAGAGAGCCAGTATTATTAACACCATCGGTAAGCAGGATAATAACCTTACTTATTGCCTTGCTCTCTTTTAATCTGCTGACAGCTGTTGCCAGTCCGTCTCCTATTGCTGTTCCATCATCAATCATCCCGAATTTTATCTCGTCATACAGATTAATCAGTTTGGTGTGGTCAATAGTAAGCGGGCATTGGGTAAAACTTTCACCACTGAAAATAACCAGACCAATTCTGTCATCAGGCCGGCTTAGGATAAAATCCTTTGCTACTTCCTTGGCAGCTTCAAGACGGTTCGGTTTCAGGTCTTCTGCAAGCATGGTGCTTGAAATATCAGTTGCAAGCATTATGTCGATACCTTCAACACTAATGTCCTGCCTGCTCATATTTGTTTGTGGCCTTGCCAGGGCAATAATCATAAATGTGGCTGACGATATCCTTAGCCCGAATAAAATATGCCGGCTGTAGAGCCTCCATGTTGGTTTTACATTTGAAAAGGCCTCCAGACTTGATACCTGCAAGGTAGCATGATGATTTCTAAGCCTGTATATGTACCAGGCGATTGCTGCCGGCAACAGAACTAGCAACCAGAAGTATTCAGGATCTGCAAAATGAATCTTCATCATAAACTATTGCTGGTACTGGTTTGTTCTTCGTTTTCTGCCGGAGTATTTACTTCACCTGGTTTTGTTTCCAAAATGAAATTCCTGGCATTGTTTAAGCATTCGGCATTTTCAGGTGGGAGCGGATTCTCCTTTGCGAATTTCACCAGGTCTGCAAGAACTAGTATACGCTCAACCTTGACCAGGATTGTCTTTTCGATTCCTTTTTGCTCCAGCGAATCAATAATGTCCGACGAAATCATTTCCATAGCCGGAACCTGATGCTGTCCTTCAATATAGGTGCGTACAACATCAGTGATTTCTGTATAGTATTCCTTTACTTTCCCTCCTTGCCACAGTTTCTTCGTTTCAAGTTCATTCAGCGATTCAAGGGCAATTTGCCATGGTGGAAGCTGTGGCCTGCGTATTACCGGGAATAGAGGTTTGTTCATCTTTCTTCTCCAGAGATAATACCATATAAAACCTGCTATCAAACCAAGCAGGCCGGCACCTCCAAAAATTGGCCATAGCTCGGCAAGGGTTATAGGTGCCTGCATCTGAGATTTAATGTCGCGGATAGCTCTGGTGGTGTCTACATCAATGGTTCTAACATGCAGCATTAGAGAGTCAGTCAATGTCTCCATGCGGACAGTATCCCCTGGTACGGTGTACTGAATACTTATCTGGGGAATCGTATGATATCCGGTGTCAAATGAAGTAATGGTTAAGGTCTGCCGGATTTGAACGAATGTATTCCTCGTGGTTTCAAGTGTATCTACCTTGGAACGCTTCACTATTTCTACGGAGGAAAAGGCCGTATCACTAAAACTGGGCCATTTAACTGTTGCTTTCGAAGGCAGCGTCACATCAAGATGAAGTTGCACCTGCTCTCCGATTTTTATCGAAGTAGTATCAATTCGGGCTACTGCCTTCTGGGCCGAAAGTTGTTCAGCTAAAAATATTGTTAAGAATGGAAGAATAACCATTCCCAATACCTTGCCACTGCACATGCATTTCTTACCCTTCATTGCAATATCCTTAGTATCTGAGTTCACGTTGTGAAAATAGTTTTAACAACGGCTTCACGTAATCTTCATCTGTCCTGATAGTTGCAGAATCAACACCGCATCTGGTAAATACTCCTTCAACCATTCTTGAATGCTCATTCCACCAGGAGTTGAATTGTTTTCTGACCTGAATGCTGGAACTGTCAATCCATTGTTTTTGTCCGGATTCCGGGTCCAGAACCTCCATGATTCCTGCAGCCGGAAGTTGGGTTTCCCGCTCATCATAAACTCTTAAAGCAACAAGGTCGTGCTTTCCTGATGCAATCCTTATCGCTTTTTCAAAGGATTTGTCCATGAAATCAGAAAGAATAAAGGCTGTACATCTTTTCTTGATTGCATTCGTGAGGAACCTCAATGCTTCAGAAAGATCAGTCCTGCGACTCTCGGGTTCAAAATCGATGAGTTCCCTGATGATTCTTAAAATATGAGAAGTTCCCTTCTTTGGAGGTATGAATTTTTCGATCCTGTCGCTGAAGAAGATTACTCCAACTTTATCATTATTATGAATGGCAGAGAATGCTAGCAATGCTGCGATCTCAGTCATCAGTTCTTCCTTGAATTGTTTTTTTGTGCCAAAACTATTGGATCCGCTGACATCTACCAGAAGCATAACCATCAATTCACGCTCTTCCTCAAAGATCTTGACATATGGGTGATTGAAGCGGGCTGTTACATTCCAGTCTATACTTCTTATATCATCCCCGTACTGGTATTCCCTGACCTCGCTGAAAGCCATACCACGACCCTTGAAGGCTGAGTGATAATGTCCTGAAAAGATATGCTGCGACAAACCACGTGTCTTGATTTCTATCTTCCGGACTTTCTTTAGGATTTCTGAGGTTTCCACTTGAACGAATTATGCAGGCTTATGAGTCGGTTACTAATCAGTTTCTGGATGTATGAATGGTTTTCAACGGAATCCGTCAAAATATATATTTCTGGAAAAAATTTTAGCTGTTAGGCCCATTCAGAAGTGAAGAAACAGATTTGCTGGCTGTCAAGATCATGTTTCTATGGAACAACAACAGAATTGAGGATCTCATTAATGATGTCTTCACTGGTAATGTTTTCTGCTTCAGCCTCGTAGGTCAGACCAATTCTGTGGCGGAGAACATCATGTGCAATTGCGCGAACATCTTCAGGGATCACGTAGCCTCTTCTCTTTATGAACGCAAATGCCTTGGCAGCTAATGCGAGATAAATTGAAGCTCTGGGAGATGCGCCATAGCGGATGAGATTCTGGAATTTCTTCAGATTATAGTCTGCCGGATAACGTGATGCAAATACTATATCTGTTATATAGTTTTCAATTTTTTCATCAAGATATACCTGCCTGACAATATCCCTGGCTTTAAGGATATCAGCAGGTTTCAAAATAGCATGTGTGGTATGGGTTTCCTGTGAGATATTCTGCCTCAGGATTAGTTTTTCTTCCTGTTTTGAAGGATAACCTATAATAACTTTTAGCATGAACCTGTCAACCTGAGCTTCTGGTAATGGATAGGTTCCTTCCTGTTCAATGGGGTTTTGAGTTGCAAGTACCAGAAAAGGCTCAGGAAGTTTATGGGTGATATCACCAATTGTTACCTGACGTTCCTGCATGGCTTCCAGCAGTGCACTTTGTACCTTGGCAGGTGAACGGTTGATTTCATCAGCAAGGACAAAATTCGCGAAGATTGGCCCTTTTCTTACCGTAAAGTCTTCATTCTTCTGGCTGTAAATCATTGTTCCAAGCACATCAGCAGGCAAAAGGTCTGGTGTAAACTGAATTCTGTTGAACTTCAGGTCAATGGTGTTTGCAAGCGATTTGATGGCAAGAGTTTTGGCTAATCCCGGAACTCCTTCAAGAAGAATGTGACCATTGGATAGCAAACCAATGATTAATCTTTCAATCATGTGTTTTTGCCCAACGATCACCCGTTGCATCTCCATGGTAAGCATATCCACAAATGCGCTTTCCTGTTGGATCTTTTCATTCAATTCCTTGATATTGGTCTCAAACATAGTATCTGCTTATTTAGGCCACAAAAATAAAACAGGCAGTGCTACGCATGTTTTTAAGCCTGTTAAAATATGTTAAACCGTTAGTTAAAACCTGTTAATCTTCTAGGGATTGAGCGCGATCTGGATGAAAGTGGGCAATATGATTTGCTTAGTTTAAAATGTTGCTCACAAGGAGTTAATACAATTCTCAGATATTGTTTTTGAGGCTGGTAACAGGTCTTCAATAAAAAAAGCCCCCCATTCGGGAGGCTTTTTTGCTGTTGACAGCAGATATAGATTCCGATAAGCTTAGAGCTTTTCGATTGAATTCTGTAACAGAGCTTTGGAATAATTGTAGTTGTGGATACCAAGGCTATATTCCCTGAGGCACATCTGGAAGTTAATGATTCCGCCCATCTGAGCATTGGTAAGGGAAATCTTGGGAAGAGTCAGGTTGAAAGCCTTCTGGTCAGCTGACCATGAGCTTGATGGGCTAGGATTCTGGAAAATACCGGTTGGATTGTTGGCAGTTCCATTAGGATTGTTGATAGGATCGTAGATGTTCAGGTAACCATCATATTTGTTTGCTGTGAGGCTAGCCCAGAGGTTAGCTTCTGCATCCGGATTCCTGTTCATGATGTCAATACCACCAACGTTGAGTTTGCCAGCAAGAGTTTCGAGAAGGCCTTTGATCTCAGCACGGGTGTTTGTCCAACCTGATGATGAACCTGCCATGCCTGTGTGGCATCCGTCAGCATTACATCCATTGAAATTACCCTTAGCTGTGAAGGAGTGTCCACCGGCTTTGCCAGTCATTGGTGACATATGGCAATCCTGACATGAAGCTGAAGTTGAATGGGTTGAACTGGTATAAGCAACTGAACCGCTGAATTCAACGCCGCCCATACCTGCATAGATAGCTCCAACTGAACCATAATGTACATGTGTTCTGTAACCTGGTTTCAGGAGATTGGTAGTACTGGTTGGATCGTAGAAGATGCCAGTTGGATTGGAAGCTATGCCATTATAGTCAAGAACATTGCCATTGCCAGCTGAAGCTGTTAATGGACGTGGCTGGTGACATTTTATACAAAGATGACTTTCGCCTTCTTTCTGGGTAAGGTTGATGGTTTTGGCACCACCCCACATGGTCATTGCTACAGCAGCTGTGTTGGTGAATGGCTTCAGGTCAGCGATGGTGTAAGTGGTATGCAGGCTGCTATGGCAGGTTGAGCAGGTGATTTCTCCGTAAGCCTTGTCAGCAGGAACTGTATAATCATTCACATACTTGTTGGTAGTGGTGTTCAGTGTGAAGGTTGTAGGAGTGTTATTTGCACTTACATACTTATATGCTTCTGATTCGTGGCAAGGAGCACAGGTTGTGTTGCCTGCTTCTTCAAATGCAGCTTCACCATAGGAGTGCTTTGATAATTCATACTGAGTAGCTACCAGTTCTACTACGTCTTTTGCGTGGCACTGGGTACAGGTTGCATTTGCGTCAACTCCGTCGTTACCGTTAGTTCCGTTGGTTCCATTAGTTCCATTGGTTCCGGCAGGTCCTTGAGGTCCAATTGGGCCTTCTTTGGTACAAGCTGTGATCAGCAGACCTGCACCGATTGCGATGATGAATAAGAGTTTTTTCATAAGTTGTTGATTTTGTTTGTTATAAGGGTTTGATAAAATGATTGTTTTGACTTGTATTGTTATTTAATTCACATAGTGATTCGCATGCAAATATGTGCTTATATCCGTTTATTTTCATAACAATGGTGTTGATATTTTCGCTTGATTGAACAGGAATTTTACGTATCGCCATTGACATAAATCAATCATAAATCAACATATGATTATTATTGAATATAACTATATATGATGCATATGAAGATGAATCGAAGAGAGTTTTATGCAGTGGCTTTTTCGTCCTTTTCTTTTTTCTTTCTGGCACGTTCACTGGACTTCTTAATCATCACAAGTTGAACAACGGCGTAGACGTAATGGCCCCATACTCCTGCAAGCATGATGATGAGGGTAATGATCATCCAAAGAGGTGCAATGGGGGTCCACAATTCCCTTGAAGGGCGGTCAGGACTGATCAGGTGTTTATGAAGGCCCCATGAATTTGACGCATTTGCCTGCACAAATCCGTACACCTCGTGCTCATCGATTGCAGCTACAACAGTTAAATTTCCCAGGGAATCACCGATGATGTCAGTAGGGAACTCAGTGCTTCCTATGCCTGTTGAATCCAGGGATATCTGGCCAACCTTAAGCATGCTGAACATTTTTGGGATTGCAATTGCAACATCAACTCCGCCCAAAGGAGAAGTTTTACCTTCGGCTTCATACTGGATTCCTTCAACTTTCACATACTTGATTGAGTCTTCTTCATAAAAACTGAGTGTGAGTTTTGAAGGTTTAATGAGGAATTCTCCGTCTGATGATTCGTATTTGTCATTTCCGGCATAACTTGCCTTGAAAGTAATCAGCTGAGCTTCATCTCTGGTGTAATTATTGGAAGCAGGAACTTTCAGAATAGCAGCTCCATTGATTCCGGTTTTCGCCTGACCAATGGACACATCTCCTTCAGGGTTTGCATAGGAGAAATCTATTGCCGCATTCATCAGAAATGTAGCCCCTTCTTCATGCTTCACACTAACTACCGCTTTCAGCTGAACACTATCGTCAGATGTACTGGTGGCTGTAAAAGCCATAGTTGTGGTGAAGGGACCCTTTTCAGCAGCCTTGTCCTGTGCTATTGAGGGCAAGCCCAGCAGGAAAATGGCTATTATTGTAAGTAGGAATATTTTCTTTTTCATAACTGACTCCGTATTAGGGTTGGAATACTATTACCTATCTAAGTGATATGTCACCGGGTTCTACTGGTTCTGCAACTTCTGAAACCTGGACAATCGGAATGAATTTCGAGGCCAGTGTAAAGAACAGGCAGAAGGACGCAATACCACCAATGGTAAGAGCCCATTCAACCCAGGTAGGTGAATAGTGACGCCAGGCTTCACGGGCATCCTGAATTGGAAGATAGGGGGACTCAAGCGTGGGGACTACAATGAGGTAACGGTTCATCCACAGCGCTACAATGACCACGACTGCAGTAATTGTAATGTTGTTGATGGTGCGAAGTTTCTTGAAGCCTACTACTATAAGCGGTAAAAGTACCCCAACATAATTGGAGAAAATGAAGAAAAAGTAATAATCCTTGAACAGAATCTTAATCAGGATTTCGTCATTCTTTTCTGAACCGTACCATTTGGTCAGGTATTCGCTGAATGTGAAGTATCCGAAAAATGCTGCTAGTACAAGCATTATGACACCAACATTAACGAAATGTTTCTGAGTAATATGCTTTTCCAGATGATATACTTTTCTGAAAATATACATTGCTACGATTAAAACACCTGAACCGGAATAAACCGCTGCGATAACGAAATAAGGGCCAAAAATGGTGCTATGCCATCCTGGCTGCAATGTCACAGAGAAAATCCAGGCCAAAACCGAGTACACAATAATGGCAATGGCAATAACCATCCCGGCCATGATATCAGTAGCTCTTTTTAACATTAGCTGCTGTTCAGGAGTTCCGGTATATCCCAGAGCCATGACATTATAAACTTTCTTCCTCCATGCTGGGAGCTTCAACTCACTGTAATCTCTTAGCTTGCTCAAATCCTTCAGAATTGTGAGATAAAGGAAAATAAAGCATCCTATGATATCAGTGGAGATAGCAATTACGTCCCATGTGATTGGAGACTGGATCCTTCCAAAAAGTACAAGATTTGGGAGTCTGTCCAATCGTCCGATGCAAAGCATAATATAAAGAGGACCAATCAAAAGGGAAATAATGGTGATAAACTCAGCCATTCTTATGACTGGTTTTCTCCATTCAGCATGAAAAAGGTGCAGGGTTCCTGAAATGAGAGCTCCGGCATAACTTATTCCCATGAAAAAGATGAAGTTTACGATATACATTCCCCACACCACATTGTCGCGCATACCAGTCACGATATGTCCCCTGGAGATTTGCCAGTAGAGGGCAAATATTCCCAGCAGGATAAGAAATGCCAGAACGATTATCCAAATCTTTCCAAGCAGCCCTGTTTTTTCCAATTGGGGGGCAAATTCCTTTAATAGGTTGTCAGAAGTATTGCTTGCCATTATTTGTCCTCCCTATGATTTAATTTCTTAACAAAAGGTGTTTCTGAGTAATTGGCTTTGATGTCATCTTCAAGTCCTTCATATCCACGTTCAACAGGGAATTGCCTGTCGACAGGGGGGAGGTAGTAAACATTCGGGCGTGTACCCAGATTTTCCAGATACTGGTATCCTGAACGATCCCGGATAAGTTCGCTGAATTTGAAGGTGTCGACACCATTTGTCACTACGTCTTCATCAATGTCACCAAAATAGATAACACCCATTGGACAAGCAGTTGCGCAATAAGGTAATTTCCCTTCTCGTGCCATGTCAGGGCAGAAGTCACATTTCGATACAGTTCCCTCAACCCTTGGAACTCCCTTTTCAGGAGAATATACTGAGCCTTCTTCCGGTTCCTTTTCTGCTTTCCAGGAGAAAATACGGGTGGAGTAAGGACAGCCGGTCATACAGAATTTACATCCGATACAACGTTCATTGTCGATAAGAACTATTCCATCAGAGCGTTTATAGGTAGCACCTACGGGGCATACGCTCACGCACTGTGGATTATCGCAATGGTAGCATGGTTTTGGAAACCAATAAGGGGCAGTTTTTTCTGAGTCCTGCATCAGGTATACTTTCAAGTACTCCTGATCTTTTTCAAGCTCATGTCCTCTCTGGCATGCTTCAACGCATTTTCTTGCGTTCTTGCATTTTGCAAGGTCGATGACCATTACAAATTTCCTGCCCGGGATCCCTTCATGTGATTCTTTTCGTCCAACCGGTGCCTGTATAAGAAAGTTCTTGTCAACTTCCATTACTTCGCCTGAAGTAGTTAAGACTTTGATCTTCTCGCCAGATTCACTGGATGTACCTCCGTTGGCAGCAATTATAGCACCGGTAGCAACTGTGCCGGCACCTGCAAGTATTCCGAGTTTGAGGAACTTTCGGCGAGAATTCTTTTCCTTATTGTGTTCTTCGCTCATGGTTCATTTGTTTAAGTCAGATGAATGAAAGCGGCATTTTGCCTAACCTGCCGTTCGGTTTAATAACAATGGCAATTGTCAATGAGGCTCGTGATAGCCGTTAACCATTGATTTGAAGTTGCTCACAAATGTTGCCCCAATAGTGCAGAAATATACATGCACAAAGAGGAAGAATGATACTAGAAATCCAACGATGACGTGAATGAAGTCATTTATCTTCAATCCGTCACCACCCATGATCTTTGCGAGTACCATTTCAGGGTACAAAAGAGCCCAGCCAGTAAGAAATACTACCGGAACCATGATGTACATTGTTACTACATATGTGAATTGCTGAAGTGGATTGAATTTTTTATCCTTGGTTACAGGGAAAGGTGGTTTTTCGTGCTTGAATATTCCAATTGTATAATAACGGAACTGTTTCATTAGTCTGTCGAAAAAAACCGGCTTTGGTGATTTTGTAATACCTGCCGTTTGGTGTTACCATATTGCCAACCACAAACAGAATATAATTTAGCGTGAGCAGCATTCCTGCAATATTATGAATGGATACAGCTTTATCGAAGGGGATGAAGCCATACTCCGGACTTGAATATTGCATGCTTACTCCGGTTACAATCAAGGCAAGAATAAGGAGGGCGTTGAAGCCATGCCAAATGCGGAGCCATTTAGGGTAGAGATATAGTTTTTCAGCCATTGTGTTTCCTTTTAATGATTCTTAATGTAGCGTGAATAATAATACCGGCCATTACGCAACCAAACATGACCAAACTAAGAAGTCCAAGGTAGTAGTTACGGTTGGCACCAATAACATAAGATTCATTCATGATAACTCCATTGTAGAATCCTGACTTGTTTCTTCCTTCCTGTACCTTAAACTTGTAAAGGGTGGACATTAGCATTGAATTGGTTGAGTGGCACTCTACGCAACGCTTGACAGCTTTCGCCTTGGGTTGTATATTATGGGCTACCATCAGCGAATCATTTACTCGTGCATGGCATTCAATACAACGAACCCTGCTAAAGTGCAGAGCCTGGTTAGGAAGCCATTCATGCTTTTTGAGAATATTCGGATTCTGCTTGGTAGTGAGTAGTTCATATCTGGAAGCATCACTATGGCAATCGAGGCAGATGGCATTATCATAGGCAACAACATCCTCAATCTTATCTTCTGATCGTGCGCTGATTTTATAGGTGTGCGGATTATGGCACATCCAGCAAGTAAAATCTTCACTATGTTTGGAAGAATGAACGCTTGCCGCAAATTCAGTTTCGATTTTCTCAAAATTGAATTTGGCATATTTTGGATCATCTCCATGGCAATCGATGCAAAGGTATTTGGTTTCCATTCGCAGCCTCCCGGGATGCGGGAAACTGTCATAGTCTTCTGAATGGCAGTCGGAACACTTAAACTGACTATGATTGGATTCATAGAAGAGATCTCTGTTTATGATCGCCTCTCTATACATTCTTTGGAAAACTGTTTGCCCTGATTCAGGGTTGTCATAGGAGTACTTTGACTGTCCATGGCATTTCAGGCAGTTTTCATTGCTTTCAGCATTCTTGAATGATTTCTTGGTCTTGTCATCAAGTTTGAATGCTCCCATCAGCAAAATCAATGCTGGAATGAGCAGCAGTTTCATGATGGCCTTTGGCGGGAGAAATAGATTATTACCCATAATTCTTATTTAGACTAAAATTCAATTAGTGCCATTTAAAAACAGAATTGGGTGTTTCCTGACTTCAGCGAAACACCCAATTTCTTGTTCATGCTTTATTTACTTCTTCATTGTCCGCATGAAGGCTACCAATGCCCAACGATCTCCATCATCAGGAATTTTCTTGTCATAAGCCGGCATTTCATCGCGACCGAATGTGGTCTTGTAGTAAATGTCGCCATCTGACTGTGCCTGGAATTCTTTGGTTGAAAAATCACCTGATGAGGTTTTGAGTCCTGAAGCTTTTGGACCATCACCCAATCCCTTTGCACCGTGGCATGATTTGCAATGCTTAGCCCAAAGTTCCTTGCCTGTAGCCAGGTCACCCTTGCCTTTCATGGATTTGTACTTTGCTGGTACTTCCCATGGAGCTGGTTTTTTCTGAGCGAATAAACTGTTCGAGAATACGAACAATACGGCAGCTACCATAATTGCCGCCAGACTGATTAATTGTTTGCTTTTCATAAAGATTGAATTAAAGATTTGTCCTTTGATTTGCAATTATCATTCCATTATTAGAAATTCCACAAACGGGTAATATTCAGTCCGATCAGGAATTGCTGATTGAAGAAATCATTTTGATTCCACATCATATTCTCCTGAGGGTTTATACCCTGGGATGTTCCAAAATACAGATGGAATGCGTGTGTGCTGGTTGAAATTTCAGCACCTATGCAGAAATTTGGCTTTGGAGGATTCACAAACTCCTTGAATTCTGCAATACCTTTAATCTGTAGTGGCCAGTCAACTGAAGCCATTAATGAAGTCTGCGGACTGATTTTGTAACGGAGGCCTGCTGAAATGCCGATTTTATCATGTTCCCATGCAGTAGCTTCAGAAACAGTGCTGTTAACTGTATCAGTAAGCAGCCAGTTATAATGGGTAAAACTAGGCGCAATCTGCATTGAGAAATGATTGTTGAATCTTCTGGTAATAATCAGCTGACTGAAATAGGAAAGCCTGTTACTGAATCCGTAATTTTTTCCAACACTTGAGGTGTCGTCTGATTTGTACTGGCAATCCACCTGCATGTTACCATAAAAGGTAAGGCTGACAGGAATGGTATTTGAGCGGGTCTGCTGCAGGATGCTGTACTTAATCTGGAAATCCTGGGCTTTTTTGTATTTTGTGGTTCCCCATCCTACCAATAAGTTCTTGGTTAAGGTATAGTTAAGACCAAGGCGAATGTTTGATGCTCCCCAGATTCCATAGAGGTTGGAAATACCATCCTCAACAGTACCAAACCTATGCTGAATAACGAATTCAAGAGTGTTCTTCTGCTGCACATTGGCGGTTTGCTGATCAAATAATAGGCCACTTTCGAAAGCTGGTTTTGATGGACGGTTATCTGGTCCGGTCTCTTCTTCTGTTGCTTCCTGTGCAAATGAACTTACCGAAAAAAGCAAGGTAATCGCAAGAAGCAGTCTGCTGAACAGTTTCATGGATGTAATATTTTGTTTCATTTAGAATTGCTTATTAAGATGAATACCTTTTTCAATCGTTTTTAGCACCTGCAAGAATCCATCTGCGAATCAATTTCAATTCACTGGCAGAAATGTAACTCTTCATACTTCCCGTCTTGAGAGAGATATATAGCGCGCTATTATCAGGTTCGTTGGCAACAACAAAGTTGCCATTCTTCAGAGCATTGTATGCTTTGCTTTCTCTCAGGTCGGGTGCTGTTGATCCGGAATGACAAACAGTGCACTTGGCATTGAAAATAGGAATGATTTCCTGTGCAAAACTAATTGTGTCAACAACAGCTGTTGTGTCGTTTGTTGTATCAGGAGGTTCTACTGGCTCTGGTGGAATGACATAATAATCATACTCGCAGGATGCCAACATCAAAAGTCCGGCAAATGCTAGTAACAACAATTTGGGTGTGAGATGCTTCATAACCATTATTTTATTTTTGGTAATTAGGTTTAATTCTAGCTAATTATTCATGTTTTGAGATATGTAGCTATCTTAATATTCAGGTGACAAAAAAACATCTTTTATAAAGACGGCTTACCCGAGGGGGTATGATTTATTATTTAAAAATATCAATAATTTATCAATCTATATATTGATATTTGTCATTATTTTTGCAGCAATATATTCGTGTTTATTCGCGAACATCTTTTTAATCATCTTTTTAATTCTCTGCATCCTGTTTTACAGGTAGTTAGCGTTTTGATAGGTCAATTTTCCTAAACTTTTCATCATGAGTATCAGGACAGGTGTGAACAGCGGTTGTAAGTTTTGCGGAGAAAAGGCAGATATTTTTGAATGCCTTTGTCAGGCTGAATTGGAAGTTATCGATGAGAAGCGGATTGAAGTTAACTTCAAAGCCGGGGAACTTATTTTTAAGCAAGGTACGCCAAATCTTCATTTCTTGTGCATAACCAGTGGAATGGTGAAGTTGTACATCGAGGGTTTTGATGGCAAGAATCTGATTATCGGTATAGTGAAGCCTATTGAATATATACTTGGCCCAGGTATTTATGTTGATAACAAACATCATTATTCTGCCATGGCCATTGAAGATTCTACTGCCTGTCTGGTGGATGCTAATGTTTTCAAGTCTCTTATTCGCACCAATCCCGATTTTGCGGAAGACTTTATCCGAAAGGTCTCGATGTTATCAATCCTGAATTTTGATCAGGCCATCAGCCTCACTCAGAAGCAAATGCCAGGCAGAATAGCGGATGTTCTGATCTACCTCCGGGAAAAGGTTTATATGGCCAATCCTTTTCATACCACCCTGTCAAGGCAGGATCTGGCGGATATGTCTGGCATGTCCAAGGAAAGTGCTATTCGAATCTTGAAGGACTTCAAGGATGAAGGCATTATTAAGGTAGAAGGCAATAATTTTGAGATTCTCAATGAGGATCAATTGCATAAGATCAGTCAAACCGGATAGAGGTTCAGTACCATATTATACTGTTGTATTGAATTATTGTCTTACAAACCTCTGCATCAAATTTCTTTTCGACTTTAAAAGGAGCTGTTCTTCTGAATAGTTGGTTTTTTATGGAAAGTCAGGGTGAACCTCTTAATTTTGTCAGCATCTTTACGAAAAGCTGGTCTTGATGAGAAAAATTCTTACACCAACTATCCTTTTAGTCTCCTTTGTCAGTCTCTTCACTGACATTGCCAGTGAGATGCTCTATCCAATAATGCCGGTGTATCTTCGTTCAATTGGATTTTCTGTTCTGTTAATTGGAATTTTGGAAGGGATAGCTGAAGCAACTGCAGGCTTTAGCAAGGGGTATTTTGGCAATATGTCGGATCGCATCTCAAGAAGGGTTCCTTTTGTGAGATGGGGCTATGCATTATCTGCACTTTCAAAGCCCCTGATGGCTGCCTTTGCTTTCCCAATCTGGATATTCCTTGTGCGAACCATGGATCGTTTAGGGAAAGGCGTGCGAACAGGAGCGCGTGATGCCATGCTTAGTGATGAAACAGTGCCCGAACATAAGGGTAAAGTGTTCGGGTTTCATCGTGCTCTTGATACTGTAGGAGCTGCAATTGGGCCCATTGGGGCATTGATTTTTCTTCACTTTTATCCCGGGCAGTATAAACTGCTTTTTATTCTTGCTTTCTTTCCCGGTATAATGGCAATTCTGTTAACACTGCTCCTGAAAGAGAAACGACAAGGCAACAATGTGAAGCCAAAATTGACAAAGGCTGGCTTTTTTAGTTTTACACGATATTGGAAGACTGCCGGAAAACCATACAAATTGCTGGTTTCCGCTCTTCTTGTCTTTACCCTGCTTAATAGCTCAGATGCCTTCCTGCTGCTTGCAATCAAGAACAGAGGGCTCTCAGATGAGAACATGATCCTCATCTATATAGTTTATAACCTTTTTTATGCTATGATGGCTCTGCCCCTTGGTATTCTTGCTGATAAACTTGGTCTGCACAAGATACTGATAGCCGGACTTTTCCTCTTCTCCATTGTATACATACTCTTTGGGCTTGCAGTTTCATTCTGGCAATTCATTTTCCTCTTCCTGGGATATGCTATTTATGCTGCAGCCACTGAGGGGATCAGTAAGGCATTAATCAGCAATCTGGCAGGAAAATCAGAAACCGCTACGGCGATAGGGTTCTATACCGGATTTGCCAGCATTTTTACTATGCTGGCAAGCAGTTTGTCGGGTTTGATCTGGTATTCACTCGGACCCAAGGCGATGTTTATGGTTTCTGGGATAGGAGTTGCCGTTGTGGCTGTATTTCTTTGGACTAACAAGAACTTGTTCGTTTCAGGAACGGATTTGGCAAGCGGAGTTAAGGCTGAGTAGCAGTCAACCTATTTATTAGCTTGCAAATTCTGTTTTACTGACCATCGCTGAAGCATTTCATTCAGTTTGTCGACGGAAATAGGTTTGGTTATATATTCATCACAACCAGCTTCAATGGCGGCAGCACGTTCATTTGAGAAGGCATAAGCCGTTTGGGCAATAATCGGCAATTCAGGGCGAAGTTCCTTAATTCGACGGGTAGCTTCAATCCCGTTCATCTCCGGCATCTTCAAATCCATCAGAATCAGGTCTATATCATTGTTCTCCTCACAGTATTTTACTGCTTCTTTTCCGTTGAACGCTCTGATAATGCCAATTGATGCCTGCTCAAGAATGGTTTCCAGAAGTGTGAAACTGAAATCATCATCTTCAGCTACCAGTATTCTGGCATATCCAAACTTGTTTGATGAACTTGCATGCTCTTGTACCGGTTCATTTTTCCTTGTGATAACATCTACCGGAATGCTGAAAAACACTGTAGTCCCTTTTTCTTCCTTTGATTCAAGCCATATCTTGCCTTTGAGCAAATCAACCAGTCCCTTGCAGATAGAAAGTCCAAGCCCTGATCCCTCAAAACCTCTTGAAATAGACATGTCTGCCTGATAGAAGCGCTCGAAAATACGGGATTGCTGAAGTACCGGGATTCCTACACCTGTATCATTTACACTGAATACTATTTCATTCTTGCCTAAGATATAGCCAATCTCAATTGTCCCTGCCAGGGTAAATTTCAGAGAGTTGTCCACCAGATTGGTTAGTACCTGATGTAGTTTCAATTCGTCACACCTTATTATTATATCATCACCTGCATACTCGATTGGACTAACCATCCTGATATTCTTTGAATCTGCTACAGGGATAAATTGGTTTAACACACCCTGTATTAATGTATGCAGATGGATATCAGTTAGATTTACTTCCAAGGTGCCGGATTCAATCTTGGAGATGTCGATAATATTATTGATGAGTTCCAGCAGGCGTTTACCACTGCTGTGAATAATTGCCGAATATTCCTTAACCTTTTCCGTGCTGAGGACTTCATTGTTTATAATATATGCAAAGCCAAGCATTCCATTCAGAGGTGTTCTTATTTCATGGGAAATATTTTGGAGGAAAGCGGTTTTAAGACGATCACTCTCTTCAGCCTGATTTTTTGCTGCAACCAGGTCGTCATGCATCTTCTTCTTATCCGTAATATCCTCTTTTACAGCTACAAAATGGGAAATCTCTCCCTCCGAATTTATAATTGGAGAGATTGAGACATTCTCCCAATAGAGGTCTCCGTTCTTCTTCCTATTGTGCATTTCACCCTTCCACTCTTTGCCTTGAAGAATGGATTCCCATAGACTGGCATAAAATGCAGATTCCTGCTGTCCTGATTTTAGAATCCTTGGATTATTACCTATTGCTTCTTCTGCTGTGTAGCCGGTAATTTCACAGAATTTTGGATTTACATACTCTATGGTTCCGCTATAATCAGTAATGACAACACTAAGCGGGCTATGAACCATTGCCTTGGATAATTTTTCAGATGCTTCATCTGACCTCTTCTTCTCAATATAAATACTGAGCTGGTTGGCAATTATCTGTAGAATTTCGATGCTGCCATTATCATACTCTTCCGGATTACTATAGCTCTGAACTACTATAGCTCCAAGGGATTTTTCACCATAAAGCAAAGGAACTCCAAGCCAGCATTCAGCCCGCGTTCCCATATACTTAATTTCACCCTTATCGGCGAGATCTGCAATTTGTTTTCTGTTTAGAAGTAGAGTCCTCCGTTTTTTAATAACCAGTCCTGTCAGCGATTTTTCAGCAGGCCAGGATGGTAGTAAGTCATTATTTTCATCCACTTCAAAAGGTGCTGTAATCAATCCACTGGAAGGATCATAGAGCGCAATTATGAAATTGGTTGTATCCAAAAGCAGTGAGAGTTCTTCCTTTACACAACT
This sequence comes from Bacteroidales bacterium, assembly GCA_016707705.1. GTDB lineage: Bacteria > Bacteroidota > Bacteroidia > Bacteroidales > UBA4417 > UBA4417. Next base: position 42,595 of record JADJHD010000013.1, on the reverse strand, counting down.
GAAGAGACCATGGAGTGAATTTGCACTTACCATCGCATTTGCGATGTTATATTGCAGATGCGTAATTATTTCTCCGTTAAAAGTTTCGTGAATTGAAATGTCTTGATTATCAGTCTTAATCGATTTAATAGCACTTCTTATAAAGAAGAGTTCACCTATGCATTTTCCTTCTCCTGAGTATATGAATGAAGAATGTGAAAGGCTTAGCCTTGAAGAATATGGCGATTTAACAGCCTTGTGGCCATTTTCAATTATCAGGATGGAGTGAATCGAGCTTCCGCAGAGTTCTGACCCAACTTTTCTGAACTGGGATTCTGCAGATTCGTTGGCATAGCATATCATCCCATTTGAATCAGCTGCGATAACACCTTCCCGTAGTAACTTGAATCCCTCCAGGGATGGAAATTCAGCTTCAATTCCTGATGATCCAGGCTTCTTCTGACTTTGATTTTTCCTTCTCTTGTCGATACCATTCAAGGAAATCACCGGAGTGATTGCGAGTATGCTCAAATGTGAACTGATGTTTTGCAGGCTGAAGTGCAAATTTCCCTGAACAAATATGATAATAAGATATGCAATCAGGGCTAAAACAAGGCATACTGCGATTTCAGGTCCGGAATAGACTTTTAAGCGCTGTAGTTTAGACTGACTTTGCCGGGGTGGACTGGTATATTTATCTGAAAAATTAATCATAAGAAGTTGTAACAGGATAGATTAAGCTGTTTAATTTCTAAATCTCCCTTCTGCAGGGATTCTTTTAAGCTGCATGAAGGAGACTTCCATGAAGACATATCATTTTATTTAATCTCTTTATGGGTTCAATTCCCCGCAGCTTGCTGCGAGATATTATTATTTTAGTTGTTTGGTGAATACAGAATTCAGGAGTCAGAATTTGAAAATTTGGTTGTTATTCTGAATTCTGGCTTCTGAATTCTGATACCCCGCTGCTTGCGGCGGGGTCCTTCATTAAAACCTTCAGAATATTCTACTCTTATATATTTCCATTTTCCTGAATCGTAATACCAAAACTGTTGATTTTCAGAAAATAATATCAAATTATCCGTCTAATTGGATTGTTACCTGATAATTGCATCTTCATAAAAGATAATTTGGCGAAATTATAGGCCACTGCATTGATTCTGTGCAAAAGGATGAATCTTTAAATTACTGCATCTCAGGATAATTCTTTTGACTTTTCATAATTGTTGTTTGATGTGGTTCTGCTCATCCTTACCTTATTTCGCTGATAGCTTGAATTATTCAGTTGTGGGTAGTAAGTTTGCATTAATGAAACTCTCTCTCCGATTACTTCCTTTATTCTTCCTTTTACTTGCGACCAATGGGATTGGTCAGATTGTCATACCTAAGGGTTACTTTTCTTCACCTTTGGGCATTGGATTGACTGTTACAGGTGCTTTTGGGGAGATCAGGCCCAATCATTTTCATTCCGGTATTGATTTTTCTGTTTTGAAGAAGGAAGGGATGCCGGTTTATGCTATTGCAGATGGATTTGTCAGCAGGATAAAAATCTCTCCTTTTGGCTTTGGCAACGCATTGTATATTGATCATCCTAATGGATTCACTTCAGTCTGCGGCCATTTATTCGGATATAGTGACACTATCAGAAGTTATGCAAGGCAGCAGCAGTATTCGTTGAAGTCATTCGAGGTTGATTTGTTTCCTGCTGGACACAAGGATACTATCTGGGTTAAAAAGGGAGAACTTATTGGTTATGCCGGGAATTCAGGAGGTTCCTTTGGGGCACATCTGCATTTTGAGATCCGAAATACAAAAACTGAAAGAATAATAAATCCATTGCTTTTTGGGTTTGAATGCAAGGATTCTTTCAACCCTGATATTGATTGGCTCTGTCTTTATCCTGCGAACTCAGGCAGCACAATTAACGGATTAAATCAAGTGCTCAGGAAACGAGCAACAAAGAGACAGGATGGTTTCTATCATCCAGCCGATGGTGATACAATTTCAGTATGGGGTGGATTTGCGGTAGGAACGCAGGCATTCGACTTTTTTGGAAGCAGTTCAGACAGGAATGGATGGTATTCAGTCAAAATATTTGATCAGAATAGGATATTCTTTAGCATGCAGTTGGATAGTTTCGCTTTTGCCGAAACCCGATATATTAATGCCAGCATGGATTATGAAGATGCATTCAATAATGGGAGCAGAATCATTCAATCCCGGAAATTGCCTGGAAATGAATTGTCGGTTATTAAGAATTTTGGGAATAGAGGGGTGATTGACTGCCGCGATGGTCAACTGCATGAGATATTGGTAGAGGTAAGTGATTTTACTGGCCGGAAATCGACAGGGCGGTTTTTCTTGAAAAGTGAGAAACCGGAGTTCGTTGTTTCGGTGCCGTCTCCCATCCTGGCTGATACAGTCTTTTGGATGCCATGGCAAAAAGAAAACAAGTTTCAGAATTCAGAAATGAGAATTAATCTGCCAAAAGGTTGCCTGTTCGACAGTATTCAATTTACCTATAGCAGAATGGCTCCCAAAAAAGGCAACTATTCTGCCTTGCATGGCTTCTGTAAGCCGGAAATTCCAATGGGTAAGAAGATGCAAGTATCGATAAAAGCTGATATGGTTCCTGCAAGGTTAAGATCCAAAGCGTTGCTTGCCAGATATGACCGTGAAGGTGTCCGGCATTCTGCAGGGGGTGAATACAGGGACGGATTTGTAACAGCAGAAACCAATTTATTTGATTCCTATGCTATTGTTGTTGATACCTTGCCTCCTTCCATTCAATTGCTCCGTGACAAGCAGAAGATCAAAAAAAGCATAAAATTCAGGGTCTCAGATAACTTCTCTGGAATAGATACATACTTTGCGGAAGTAAATGGGGAATGGGCCTTGGTGGAGTGGGATCCCAAAAATCACCTGATGGTATACTGGTACGATGATTTACTGAAGAAAGGTACCAACTCCTTTAAACTGGTTTTGGTGGATGAAAAGGGCAATCGCTCATCATTCTCTTCTAAAATAGTTAAGAAATAGTCTGGTTGTCCCCGGCCGGTTTTGACGGACTTATCCTGAATACTAAATGCAATTATTTTGCTGCCTTAAGGGTTTAAAATGTCCACACCTCCAATGATGTTCTATGTTACTGTGTATCAGGCGAGTGTAAATGTGGATAATTTTGAAACAGGAATACAGGTTCATATTTTCTTAAATATTCAGATTCTTAGATAAAATCATGCTAAATTTACATCCCAAATCAGTTATGTTCAACCTTTAATATACCAGCTTATGTCATTCGAATTACCGAAACTACCATATGCAGCTGATGCTCTTGAGCCATATATCAGTGCAAAAACTATTGAATTTCATTATGGGAAACACCATCAGACCTATGTTACCAAGCTGAATGGTATGGTTCCCGGCACACAGTTTGAGAATGCAAGTCTTGAAGATATTGTACGCCAGGCTACCGGTGGCATTTTTAACAATGGCGCTCAGGTATGGAATCACACCTTTTTCTGGGAAGGTTTCTCTGCAAGAAGGAATACCGCTCCTACAGGCGACTTGCTGGCTCTCATTGAAAGAGATTTCGGCAGCTTTGAAGAGTTCAAGGCTAAATTTGCTGATGCAGCCATTAACCTGTTTGGTTCAGGTTGGGCCTGGTTCACCATGAAGCCAGATAATTCTCTCGCTATTGTCCAGACAGGCAATGCCGGCAATCCTCTCAGAGAGGGCCAGGTGCCATTGCTTACCTGCGATGTATGGGAGCATTCCTATTATCTTGATTACCAGAATAAGCGTCCTGATTATCTTGCAGCCTTCTGGAATCTTGTTGACTGGGATATTGTTGCATCCCGCCTCCCATAACGAACTACGATCTTTACGAAAGCCGGCTAATCAGAAAGCCGGCTTTTTTTACGCTTTCAATCACCTGTTCTGTAACATCTGCTTCTGAATTTATTTCCAGAATTTTGTCTGCTGATTCCAGATCAACTTTCCATTCCTGAATGCCTTGAATCTGCTCTATACCTGGTTTGATTGTATTAATGCATCCATTGCATTTGAGACTTGTCTTGAAGGTGAGTTTTTCCATTGAAAATGATATATATGGTGTTATTGGTTACCGATTAAATTGCCTTAATTAACAATCTGTAAGCGAGCATTCATTTCCATGCAATTCAATTTCAAGAGTTGCATGTTCAATTTGAAGGTCATGAAGTGTTGACCGTATTGTATTCTTTAATGTTTCTGTTTCTGAGAGACTTAAGTCTACATCCACAACAACATGCAGGGAAGCAACATGGTAATTCCCGTCAAGTGTCCATATATGCAGATCATGAATCCCATTTACATCCTTTATTTGCCTTAGACTGGACAGTACTTTGGATTCCCATTCGCTACCAGGTGTTCCCTGCAATAGAATCCGAAAGGTTTGACGAAGACTTCCGAATAACCGAAACAAAATGAAGAGAGTTATCCCAACAGAAAGTAAGGGGTCAAGAATTGGAATATTTTTAAAGTAAAGGATAATTGAGACAATCAGCACCGCGACCCATCCCAATACATCTTCAAGCAGATGCAAGGATATTACTTTTTCATTCTGACTTTTGCCTTTTCCAACCCTAAGCATTGCAAAACCATTTACCAATATTCCCAATATGGCAAGCAATAGCATTCCCTGATTGTTCACTGGTTCAGGACTGAGCAGCCGGGGTATTGCGTTGTAGAGAATAATAATGGAACCAGAGAGTAGAATCAGAGAATTGATTAAAGCTCCAAGAACTGTAAATCGTTTGTATCCAAAAGAATACTCTTCATCCCTTTTTCTTCCTGAAATGTGGTGAAAATACCATGCAACACCAATTGCTACTGTATCGCCAGCATCATGCAAGGCATCTGAAAGTACAGCAATGCTGTTAGTCATGATACCACCGGCAATCTCAATCAAGGCAAACAGAGCATTCAGCCAGAAAGCCAGTTTCAGATTTCTGCTTCCTGCCTGTTCAGGATGTCCGTGATCATGATGATTGTGACTATGATGGTGGTGGCTCATTATTGGTAGTAGTGTTGCGTTTCTTTGGAGTAGCAGCTCAATGAGTTTACTTGCTGTTATTAAATTTTTTGAAGTTGAGCCTTAAGCTGTTTCCAACAACAGTAAGGGAGCTGATCGCCATAGCTGCTCCTGCCAGCATTGGGTCAAGAAGATAGCCTGTAAAAGTATAAAAGATCCCTGATGCGACCGGTATTGCAAGAAGATTGTAAAAGAATGCCCAGAATAGGTTTTGCCTGATTATTTTGACGGTGGCACGCGATAGTTCAAGAGCTTTGATAATATTCAGGATTTCAGCTTTCATCAGAACAATGTCAGCACTTCCAATGGCTATATCTGTTCCGTTGCCCATTGCAATTCCCAGATCTGCCTTAGCCAGAGCATAAGCATCATTGATGCCGTCACCTACCATTGCTACCCGGCACTTCTCTTTTTGATATTGCTCCACAATCTCTCCTTTCCCTTCAGGCAAAAGCTGTGAGAATACCCTATTCAGACCCAGAGATCCTGCAATGTAATTTGCTGAACCAGTTTGATCTCCTGTAAGCATGGCAACTTTCATACCCATCTTTTGCAATTCACTGATACACTTTGCAGATTCCTCCCTGATCTGATCTGAAAGATATATTTTGGCGATTAGACTATTGTTTTTAGCAACAAATACTATTGACAGGTTATTAAGTTCCGGATTGGATTCAATCTCCAACACTCTGAGATCAAATCCATTATCGGTGAGTAGTTTTAAGTTCCCGGCCAGCCATAAGTCATTTCCAATTCGGGCACTGATACCTTTGCCGGCTTCTTCTTTAAAATCAGACAATTGAATGTTATCTGACAGGTTGTTGCCTTCTACTGAGAGGATGGCTTTAGCCAGGGGATGAGTAGATTCCCGCTCAAGTTCAAAAACTGCTTGTTTATCCTGTATTCCGGGATTATTAAACCATTCCAGCTTTTGAACAATGGGTTTGCCAGTAGTAAGTGTACCGGTCTTGTCGAATAGCACAGTATCAATTGTTGCTGCGGATTCAAGTACGGCAGCATTACGAACGAGGATTCCTTCTTTGGCTCCACGTCCGATACCTGCAATCAGAGCGGTTGGAGTTGCCAACCCAAGTGCACAAGGGCAAGCTATGATAAGGACGCTGATAGAGGTTATGAAGGCGAATCCCATAGTTTGCCCGGCTATGATCCAGCCAATAAAAGTGAGCAGGGATATCCCAAATACAGTTGGAACAAAAACTGCTGCGATCTTATCAACCAGTTTTTGGATTGGTGGTTTGGTTGAGATGGCCTCATCCACCAGGGCGATAATTCTTGCCAATACAGTTTCATTTCCTGCTTTGGTGGCTTCAATTTCAAGAATGCCTTCAAGGTTCAATGTCCCCGAATAAACAGTGTTTCCACTTGATTTGCTGACAGGGAAAGGCTCGCCTGTAATACTGCTTTCGTCAACTGATGATAGACCTGATAGAATAATTCCATCAACTGCAATGGTTTCTCCGGGTTTTAGCCTGAAAATATCCCCGGGAACCACTAATGCCGGTGATAAATCAAAAGTTTCCCCATCTCTTTCAATCTGTATTTTTTTGGGTTGGAGTCCTGAGAGTTTTCTGATGGCAGAGGATGCTGATTTTCTTGCTCTTTCTTCAAGAATACGACCTAAGAGAATGAAAGAAATTATAACAACGGCAGATTCATAATAAACCTGTGCAGGAAGGTTTTCAAGTTCAAGAAGGGTAGGTGCCAGGGTATTTGTCAGGCTAAGAAGGAAAGCCGATGCTGTTCCAGTGGCAACGAGTGAATCCATTGTAAAGATTCCATGCCTGGCTTGCTTGAAAGCATTGAGGTAGAATTCGGAGCCTGAGTAAATGATAACTGGGATGGTGAGGGCAAGAAGCAGAAAATCCTGGTAAGGAAAACCGTGATGAAAAAACATTGATACCACGAATACAGGCAGGGAAAATAGGATAGCAACCCAAAACTTTCGCAGAAGTGAAGAGTATCGTTTGCTTTCCAATGCCTGTATCTTTTCTGCCCTATCATCGTCATCAATCATCAGGTCATATCCAATCTGTTGCGAAAGGCTCTTCAGGTTTTCAAGACTTACCTTGTTTTCATCATACTCAAGTCTGACAGTCCGGTTACCGTAATTTACAGATGCAGAAACGACTCCTTCAGCTGTTTCAAGCATGGATTGCACACTTACAGCGCAGGCTGCACAAGCCATTCCTATTACAGGCAGGGAAATCTTATTCATTTTACCTAATGTGGCTGATGTTCGGTTATCTGTTAAATGCTGCAATATTCTGATAACAATCCAGATCAGAAAAGGATTTTTATCGTGAAGTGATTAAGTGGTTTGAAGGCTTTGGCAAGTTGGGTTGAGACAGTCAGTATTTCAACGTTGCTGAATAATGCCTGAAGTGAATGCGGAGGCTGCGGTTTAAACAGTGAACCTCACAAAGGTGCCTAATGGGAGTCTTTTCTTATAGCCATCCTGAATATAGAGTTCACCACTTTCCTTTTCCTTGAAATGATCGAAGTAGGAGCAGAGAAGATTGTCGCCAACCAGGGCCGAAAATCCAATAGAATACATATTGAGGATGAAGAAGGCATTTTCCTTGGCCAGCAGTTGGCTGCACAGATTAATCATCTCATTTATATTCTCTTCCAGAACCCATTTTTCACCATCCGCACCGCGCCCATAGGCTGGAGGGTCAAGTATTATGCCGTTATAAACGCTTCCCCTGCGTACTTCTCTCTTTACAAATTTCAACGCATCTTCCACAACCCATCTGATATCTTTCAACTCGCTACCCTCCATATTTTCACGCGACCATCCTATAACAGGTTTCACTGAATCTACATGAGTGATATCTGCACCAGCAGCTTTTGCTGCAAGAGAGGCTCCTCCGGTATAAGCGAAAAGGTTCAGAACTCTTGGAGACTTAACTGGGCAATTGCTGACTTGCTGAAAGATATAATCCCAATTATCAGATTGCTCGGGAAATACTCCAATATGCCTGAATGCAGTGAGTCCAAGCCGGAAACGAATAGATAACTGCTCATTCTTATATTGAATCCACCATTGTTCAGGCATGCCTTTCTTTAAGATCCATTTCCCTTTTTCAGGATCATTTTTTTCTATTCTGAAAAATGCGTGGCAACTTTTTTCCCATTCGGCTTCTGATAGTGAAGGATTCCAGACAGCCTGAGGTTCAGGTCTCATGAGGATGTATTTCCCGAAACGTTCCAGTTTCATGAAATTTCCGGAATCAATCAGCTCATAATCTTGCCAATGCAGGGGAGTCCGTAAAATTAGGGATGCTGTGCTCATAGAGAAATTCAGTTGTATGGCTATCAAAAGTGTCTAATGGACACCTCAAAAGTAGTGAGTTTGGCTTAAACCAAGCTCAATCCCAGTGAAATGATACCTTAACTGAATATTTCAGACAGGAAAAGAAGAGAACAACTGTACAGGATAATCTTTCAGGCAGCTATTACAACCTGCCGTCCACCATGTCTTTTGAAACCACGCCCTTTATGTCGAAAATAACTGTATTTGGGCCTTTAAGGCTTGCTAAGTCAAGTTCGCGGAATTCATTGTGTGCAACGGCAAAAACGATGCCGGCATACTGATGATTGAAACTGAGTTCATTGATTAAATCAACGCCATACTCATGTTTAACTTCTTTAGCATCAGCCCATGGATCAAAGACTTCAACTTCACAACCAAAGTCCTGAAGTTCAGCAATAACGTCTATTACCCTTGAGTTTCTGATATCAGGGCAATTTTCCTTAAAGGTGATTCCAAGTACAAGTACCTTACTTCCGGCGATGGTATGGCCTTTCTGAATCATCAGTTTGATGGTTCTGCTGGCAGCATAGAAACCCATATTGTCATTAAGGCGGCGGCCTGCAAGAATTATTTCCGGATTGTATCCAACTTCCTGTGCCTTGTGAGTAAGATAGTAAGGGTCAACACCGATGCAATGTCCGCCAACCAGACCTGGACTGAATGGGAGGAAATTCCACTTAGTGCCGGCTGCTTTCAGAACTTCATGAGTATCGATATCCAGTTTATTGAAGATCAATGCCAGTTCGTTAACGAAGGCAATATTGATATCACGCTGTGAGTTCTCAATAACTTTGGCAGCTTCAGCGACCTTGATGCTTGAGGCAAGATGGGTGCCGGCAACAATAATTTGCTTGTAGAGATCATCTACTTTTTTGGCAACTTCGGGAGTGGATCCTGAAGTGACTTTCAGGATTTTTGTTACAGTATGAACCTTGTCACCCGGATTGATGCGCTCAGGTGAGTAACCGCAATAGAAATCTGTATTGTATTTTAGTCCGCTGAATTTTTCAAGCACAGGTACACATTCTTCTTCTGTAGCTCCGGGATAGACTGTTGATTCATAAATGACAATATCACCAACTTTCAGGGCTTTTCCGACAGTTTCAGATGCCTTGATCAGTGGGGTAAGGTCTGGTCTTTTATATTTATCAATGGGTGTTGGAACTGTTACTATGAAGTAATTGCAGGTTTTCAGATCCTCGATATTTGTCGTATAAGTAAGGTGGTGAGCTGCAGCCAGATCATCAGGCGATGTTTCAAGAGTATGGTCTTTTCCGCTTCTCAATTCATTGATCCTCTGCAGATTGATATCGAAACCAACAACCGGAAGCTTGCGTCCGAATTCTACAGCGAGAGGAAGTCCTACATAACCTAGACCAATAATGGCAATTCTGATGTCATTCATACTTTAACTATTTGAGGAATATATTTCGGAATAAAATATTTATGGATTAATGTCTCTTTTCCTGCAAAGGTAACAGGATTATCAAACTGTATTATCAGGAATTCTATTACTTTGATGGTGTAAGATTGAAGAATTCAGGGAATCTGGCAGTTTTATCCCTGTAAAACTGCTCGATTGTCTTCATGTCAGAGTCAATATCACCAGTTAGATATACCAATGGTCCAAGTCCGCCCTGTTTTGTTTTATAGTCAAGGAATCCAAGAATTATCGGGATATCAGCGTGACGGGCAATGTGATAGAAGCCTTTCTTCCAGTTATTGTTAAGTCTTCGTGTCCCTTCGGGTGTGATAGTGATAATTAGACTTTCCTGCTCCCTGAAAAGATTGCTGATCTGCACCGCAACATTTCTGCTATTTGTCCGGTCAACGGGAATGCCTCCCATCATTTTGACCAGTCCACCCAAAGGAAAGAAGAATGCTTCCTTTTTGATGAGATACTTTGAATGCAATCCCAATGCTGCAAATCCAAACCAGCCTATAATGAAATCCCAGTTGGATGTATGCGGGGCCATGATCACGATATACTTTTTCTCGGTGGCGGGAGGGCTACCGATAATTTTCCAGCCAAATAAACGCAGTATGTTTCTTGCTATGAATCGTCTCATGATTTGTGCTAAGCTTTTTATGGGATTAATGGTGTGAATCCAACGGGGACAGAGTTTTCCATGCTTAAACATACTTCTCTCGAGAAAGCCAGACCATATTTCCCAAGTTTTTCCAAAGATCCAGCAGAAAGTATTGAATCCGTTCCTGCGGAATTATTGCTTTGAGCCCAGCCATAAATTATTCCTGCAGAGAAATTGTCACCAGCTCCTATGGTAGAGACTGGTTTGATTTCAGGTACTCCCAATGTTTGGTATCTTCCATTACTGCACAACAAAACATCTTTCCTTCCGGAAGTTATGATGAAATTTCTGCAATAACCGTTAATCTCCTTAAGCGTAGAATTGAAGTCCGCTCCGAAGATACTGAGAAAATCCTCATCCGATCCTTTGACCAGGGTTGAAATTGCCATGTTCTGCCTGATGTTTTCCCTTAATTCTGAATTCAACGACTTTTGACCAGCCCGGATATTTGGATCATAGAGAATCCTTGTTCCTGCATTTTTTGCAGCATTCAGAATGGTTGTAAGGTAATCTCTTCTTTCCGGTTTTATTGAATAAGTTGATCCGAAAGCAAGAATATCATTGGATTTGAAATCAGGAACAGCTATTTCCTTGATTTCTTTTATGCTGTCGTGGTAGAAGCTATACGAAGCATTCCTGTTTTCATCCAGGAATGCAAGAGCCAGGGTAGAGCGGTGATTTTCATGTATATGACTCCATTTGGTGTCAACATTATTTTCCAGAAGGAAGTTCCTGATTATTTGTCCAACCGGGTCAGAACCAAATTCACTTATCAGTTCAACGTCTAATCCAGTTCTTCCAAGTGAAACAGCAAGATTTAATACTGAGCCGCCAGGCACTGAATTAATTACATTGCCATTTTCGAAGATGATGTCAAGCAAGGTCTCACCTATTGCAAATACCCTGGGCTTCATAGTAAAATCTTAGATATTAACTTCAATTTCTTCAGATTATGTTGCATTCATGGAGAATGCGGCACGCATCCGGAGAACTGCTATAAGCCATCAGGAAACGTCCAGTTCAAGATTGAGCTGGTCGGAGAGGGCAGCGATATTCGGATTTTTCAGCTTCATGGCATCCAGTTTATCCTTATCGCTGAGGAACCTCTTTGTGTCAATAGGTTGAGTATTAATTTCTGTTTCCATCTCAATCAGGTCATTTTGGAGTTCCTCCTTTAGAAATGCCATCAGCTCAATCCAAGCATCATTCACTTCCTTTTGAAGTATAGCATTATCCAGTGTTAACCTTATTCCGAAGGGTGCCTTGAACTGCGGCTGATGTGCAGTGAGAGCCGTAAAAAGCATGGAAGAATGATCCTGAATCTTTTCAGCATACTTGTTAATGGCCGTCAACAGCTTATCATGGTCAAAAAGTTCTTTTCTGGCCTCAGCCGGACCTTTGCTTTCTTGTTTTGGTGCTACATTGGCTCCCTGTGAAAGTATATCCCTGATCGAATGCACACTGGCAGCCGGAAACTTATCAAGTGTTTCGGCAGATGAGGACTGAGGCTCAGGGTTTGCGATGGACTTTGTTTCAGCAACAGGCTCTGGTTTTGAAACAACCGGCAATGGTTCAGACTTTTCAGGGACTGTTTCAACAGTAACTGTTGAAGGTTGAACTTCTGGTTCTGAAACAGGAGCAGCCGGAACTGCAGTCACAGGCATTGCTGCTGATTGAACAGATTCAGCCACAGCCGGAGGTGGTACAACAGATACCGGTGTTGCAGCCGAGGGAGCTGATTCCACAGTTTTCACCTCGGGTTTTACCTCAGAAACTGCAGGCGGAACAGGTGGCAGGTCCTTTGCTTCAAAAGGAACTGGCTTACCTGCCTGACAGATTTGAATAAGTGCGACTTCCAGAGTCAGTCTCTTATGATTGGAAGTGCGGTAGTTTACATCACATTTATTACAGATTTCCAAAGCATCTATCAGGAAGAGCAGGGGCGAGGATTTGGCTTGCTGCACAAACTTTTCCTTTACGCTGTCGCTTGAATCCAGTAGCCTGGAAGTTGAAGCATCAACGCACATCAGAACATTTCTGAGATGTTCGCCAAGTCCGGTGATAAAATTCTGGCCATCAAAGCCCTTTTCAATGATCTCGTTCAAAATCAGCAAAGTGCCTTGGATATTTCCCCTCAACATATGGTCCACCATCCTGAAATAGTAGTCGTGGTCAAGCACGTTCAAATTCTCAAGAACGAGTTCACGGCTTATTGTCCTGTTTCCAAGATTCACCATCTGATCAAATACCGACAAGGCATCCCTTAAAGCACCATCAGCTTTTTGTGCAATGATATGCAATGCTTCAGGATCAGCGGCTACATTTTCCTTTTGTGCCACATAGGATAAGTGTGACGCAATATCCTGAATTGTAATTCTTTTAAAATCGAAAATCTGACAACGGGAAAGGATGGTTGGGATGATCTTGTGCTTTTCAGTGGTTGCCAGTATGAACTTTGCGTATGCCGGAGGTTCTTCAAGAGTCTTCAGAAAGGCATTGAAAGCAGCAGATGAAAGCATGTGAACTTCATCGATGATATATACTTTATACCTTCCCATTTGTGGCGGGATTCGCACCTGGTCGACAAGATTGCGGATATCATCAACAGAATTGTTGGAGGCTGCATCCAGCTCATGAATGTTGAAAGATGAAGATTCATTGAAGGTTGTACATGATGTACATTCATTGCAAGGTTCTATATTTTCGGTTGGTCTCTCACAATTTATAGTTTTGGCAAGAATACGTGCACAGGTTGTTTTGCCAACACCCCTGGGTCCGCAGAACAAAAAAGCCTGTGCAAGCTGGTTATTCCGAATGGCATTTTTCAGGGTGTTGGTGATAGATATCTGCCCTACAACCATATCAAATGTTGCCGGCCTGTATTTTCTTGCTGAAACTACAAAATTCTCCATGTTCAATGCTCCTTCTTTACTGAATATCCTGATTATGAAGCAAATATATAATTTACTGCTTCAGAGATGGAATGAACACCAAAAATAGCATATTTCGGTGGAAAGGTTTTGATTTTGAATTGATGCTGGTTTATTTTTTTCAATCGGATCAAAACATCCTGAGTATATCAAGTAAGGTCTTGAGTAGAATTGGCATAAAATAGCTGTAATTCCAGCGTATGGATGAGAGTCCGGATATCCATAATATCAAGGAATACTCTATTTTTGTAGAAATCCAATTTAATTGAAGCCTTCACCAATATTAGTTCTTACCAGGAAACCCTCAAACAGGATAAGCTATGCATTTAGGCTCATTTTGGGGGAATTATTGGGTTTGGATGTCAGAATAACACAGGATAAAACTGAATTTGCCGGTTTCAAATCAGCGAAGTTTTCCTATGGGGTTGCTGTTGATGAAAGTGAGCTCTATTTTGAGGCTCATGATCTGCTTTTTGAATCCGGGATTTCGGTGAAGAAGCTGAACTATATTGATTTTGAAGGTGAGAGAGCTTTTTTTGGCTGTCGTTCAAAAAATGCCATCATTCCTTTTGACCCTTTTGCAGCTTCATTTTACCTTGTCTCTAGATATGAGGAATATCTTCCTCACATTCGTGATGAGCATGGACGATTTCAATCGAGAGAGAGCGAAGCGTTCAAGGAGGGATTTCTCCAAAAGGCAATGGTAAACCGATGGGCTTTGAAGATTGGAGAAATCATCAGCAGGCAGTTTCCGGATGTCAAAATTTCACCACCGGTTTATTCCTTCAGGCCTTCTTTTGATATTGATGCTGCATACGCCTTTAAGCATAAAGGTATAACTCGCGCTTTAGGTGGTTTCTACAATTCGATCAGAAGACGCAGCATCAGTGAGATAAAGCTCAGATTGCTGGTGTTGATGAATAAGGTAAAGGACCCTTTCGATACCTTTGATTATCTGCTGAAACTGCAAAAAACACATAATTTCAGACCGTACTACTTTTTTCTGATGGCAGATTATGGTCCGAGGGATAAAAATATTCCGGTGAATAACCGACAGTTTTTAAGGTTGATAAAATGGATTGCCGATTACTCGGATGTAGGAATTCATCCTTCATATGCATCCGGAGAAAATCCTCAGAAACTGGAAATAGAGATCAGCCGTTTATCGAAGGTGCTTCATCAGGATATTACAAGAAGTCGTCAGCATTTTCTCCGACTGGAATTCCCAATCACTTACCGTAACCTGATAAATATGGAGATTACGGATGATTTTACGATGGGATATCCTGATCAGCCCGGATTTCGTGCCTCCATTTGTACCCCGTTCAATTTCTATGACCTTGATCTGGATATGGAGACTCATCTCAGGATTCATCCCTTCGCCGTTATGGATGGCACTTTGCATGATTACATGCAGTTGACCCCCGGACAGTCCATCGATACAATTCGTTCTTTGATTGGAGAAATAAAACTAGTTGGAGGGACGTTTATTCCGCTTTGGCATAACCAAACACTTAATGACCAGGATGAATGGAGGGGGTGGCTTGATGTCTTTGAGAAAACGGTCGAACTGGCTAAACCCTGAAATGTAGTTTCCTTTCTCCACTCGCAATAAGATAGTTATCAATACAATAACATTTTACTAATTTCAATTCTGGTAGCAGATGATCCGGTTTTTGGAACATGGAGAGATTGATTTTGACCTTTGGGATCATTGCGTACAGCAATCCTTTAACGGGAATGTTGCAGCCTTCAGTTGGTATCTTGACATAGTGTGTCCCGAATGGACGGCCCTGGTTGAAGATGATTATCAAAGAATAATGCCCCTGCCATCCTGGGAAAAGGCTGGAATTCGCTATTTATCTCAGCCTTATTTTACCCAGCAATTGGGTGTATTTTCAATGCCTGAGTTATACAAGGATAAAGTTGAAGAATTCATCTCGGCCATCCCTAAATTTTTCAGGACCATCGACATAAATCTTAACTCCTACAATCCGGTAGATTCAAAAATACATAATCCGGAAGAGCAGATCAATATGGAACTTGATTTAATTAGTCCATACGAATTGATTCAATCAGCCTACTCTTCCAATCTTAAGCGAAATCTTAAAAAGGATTCGGTAAAGCAACTGTCGCTAATGCGCAATGTGAGACCGGAAGATGTGGTTGAACTATTTCGGAACAACAGGGGTAAGGATATTCAGATACTTGGGGATGTGCAGTATAAGTTGCTGCTTCGCCTTATTTATCAGTTGATTCACAAGGGTATTTGCGAAGTTTGGGGAGTCTTTGACAGCCACAACCAGCTTGCAGCCGGGCTTATCTGGACTTTCAGTCATCAAAAGGCCGTTCTGCAGTTTTCCGGAGTATCGGAAGAGGGTAAGGAACTGGGAGCCATGCCTTTCCTCATTGACAGTTTTATTCGGGAATATTCCGGACAAACTCTTACACTTGATTTTGAAGGATCGAATGATTTGAACCTTGCGCGATTTTACGGAAGCTTTGGTTCCAGGAAAGTTGGCTATGTCAGGATAAGGGAAAACAGATTGTCAGCACCGGCAAAAATGATGCTTAATCTTTACCAGCATTTTAGAAAATTGTCTAAAAAATAATCTGACTGTCTGAAAGTTTCTCAGCGCAATTAGATATATTTGCCAATATGTCGGTCAGGATTCGCCTGGTCATTTAAACTCAATCTCAAGGTCATGGTCATTAACCTGGGTACCCAAGTTTCTATTGTTAACCAGTTCATCGCTGAATTGAGAGATTCTGCAATTCAAACTGACAGCCTTCGCTTTCGCAGGAATATGGAGCGTTTGGGGGAGATTTTTGCTTATGAAATAAGTAAAAAACTGGAATTTGAAGAGAAGGAGATCGTTACTTCCCTTGGAACTGCATTGGTGCCAATGCTTAAATCAAATCCGGTGCTTGGAACGATTTTGCGTGCCGGTTTACCCTTGCATCAGGGCCTTTTGAATTTCTTTGATCGTGCCGACAATGCTTTTGTTTCAGCTTATCGCGAACATCGCAAGGATGATGAATTTGCAGTGCAGATTGAATATACTTCATGTCCGGAACTGGATGGTAAGGTTTTGATACTTAGTGATCCAATGCTTGCCACCGGTCATTCAATGTTCTCTTCCTACAAGGAACTGCTGGTAAATGGCAAGCCTGCTCATACACATCTCGTTTCAGTACTTGCAAGCATTCAGGGCATTGAATACCTCAAGAGGGTTATGCCCAAGAAGGGAGTAACAATCTGGGTTGGTGCCATTGATGATGAACTTACTGCTCAGGGTTATATTGTTCCTGGCCTTGGTGATGCAGGTGACCTTGCATTTGGCAAGAAAGCCTGATCAGGCGTTTCTGCGGAATTGATCCTTCTATTTCTTTTTACTTTCCTGCGACATTCAGTTCTCTGAATTGTTATTTCTTTAGGCTGAGTTTTTTTGAATCCTGAATGCAGGATTATTGTTGCATGAAAAGTCCTGTAGTCAGGATCTTGTAATCCAAAGAATGAGCATGGGAATATTATTGCGAAATTCTTTTCATAGTCAGGTTACTTATTGAACTTCAGGCAATAAATCTAATGGCAGTCCGTTCATAGTAAACACTCTTTCTACTTCCTCCGCTAATATGTCATCCCTCCTTAAATTCCTGATTATCTTTTCACTGAGCAGTGTAAAGTTCCTGATTGCTCCTCCTTTGTCATTTGGAATGGGTTTGAACTATTTTCAAACAGTAGCATCCACATCAGCAGGCGGAATAATGGGAGTATTGCTGTTTTTTTATATGAGCAGGGTGATAATAAGAATGTATGATCAATACATTCGCAGCTATGTTCATGATGCGGTGCATTATATAGCAATCAAGGTTAAGAAGGGGCATATAGCTGAGCGATATTTCCCATCAAGCAGAATCAGAAGGAAATTCACCTTCAGCAATCGACTTTTCGTTCGTGTCAGGAAAAAATATGGCTTTATAGGCATTGTGATTCTTACTCCGGTGCTGTTTTCAATTCCCGTTGGCTCATTCCTTGCAGCCCGATTTTATTCAAACCGGCAGTATGCTGTGCTTTACCTCTCTGCTTCAGTGCTGATATGGTCGTTACTTATGAGCTCGGCGATCGCAATTTTCTAAATTCCGGTAACCTTTTCGCTTTTATATTGTCAAAGAAAGCTGATGATGCTTTCTTCGATGTTAAATTTCCTAAAAAGCAGGAAATATGTTAAACTTCGGCAGGCTGATGCATCATTTTTAAGGTACATTTGTTTAATGATTGGTGATTCCATGAATTGCCATCAAACCAGCTATTTAGTTTAGAATTCTATCGATATGGCAATTGTCAGTAAAGGTGTCGCCCGCGAAAACCTAAGGATATCCCTTCATTCTATACGTAGCCATAAACTACGCACAATTCTTACCGTAATGATTATCTCCTTCGGTATCATGTCGTTGGTAGGAATTCTTACTTCCATTGATGCTATTAAGTATTACCTGAATGAGAATTTTCAGATGATGGGGGCAAATACCTTCACTGTCAGAAACCGCTCGCTCAGAATTCATATCGGAAATCAAAGCAGCAGGCCAACGAATTTCAGGGAGATAACCTATGATGAGGCCTTGCGATTCAAAAACGAATACAGCTTCCCGGCAAGCACTGCCCTTTTTTATTATGCTACCAGCACTGCAACAGTTAAATTTGGAACACTCAAGACTCATCCGAATGTTCCGGTAATTGGCACAGACGAAGGCTATATTGTTACATCCGGTTTTGAACTGGGTAGTGGCAGGAATTTTACTCCCAATGAAATTTTTTATGGTTCGAGTGTTGCGATTGTTGGCAGTGCAGTGATCAATAAGGTTTTTAAGGGCAAGGAAGATCCTGTCGGCAAAACGGTAAGCATTGGCTCAGGCAAATACCAGATTATTGGTGTTCTCAAGGAAAAGGGCGCAAGTATGGGCTTTAATCCGGATAATATTTGCCTCCTTCCTATAAACAATGTAAGAGAACGATTCCCCCGCCCCAATGCCAGCTATTCCATCAATGTGAATGTCCCTAGCGGAGAAATGCTTGAACCCGCCATTGGCGAGGCTACAGGCTTGCTGAGGGTGATCAGGAATGTAGAACTGGATGAAGAGGATAGTTTTGATATCACCAAGAGCGATAATATCGCAGCCATGCTGTTTGACAGTCTGAAGTACCTGCGACTGGCTGCAACAATAATTGGTTTGATTACCCTGATGGGAGCAGCCATTGGTTTGATGAACATTATGCTTGTAAGCGTGACGGAAAGAACTCGTGAAATTGGAATCCGCAAGGCAATTGGAGCCAATAAGAAAACTATCAGGAACCAGTTTCTTGCAGAAGCAATTGTGATTGCACAAATAGGGGGGATGCTGGGTATTATTCTTGGAATTTCAATTGGAAATGCCCTTTCCCTGGCTATTGGCAGCAGTTTTATAATCCCTTGGGCATGGATTGCCTTGGGTGTAACACTCTGTTTTATTGTTGCGCTGATTTCCGGTATTGTTCCAGCCACCAAGGCTGCCAATCTGGATCCTATAGATGCCTTGCGTTATGAATAGTAACTTCTAACAATAGAAGCTATTAGGCATCTCAACTCATCATTCGATATTTCAGATTCAAAAGTGATAACCTGACATTTTTGACAGTTAATGCTATTTCTTATTCGACTGGTAACTGACTGCGTAAATCAGCTGGTCATATAAACTGCCCCTGTCGTGATGATATACCAGAATGGTATAGTTGTTTTCCGTTTCGAAATGGCTGCCTTCAATATAGGATTCGTCGCCGGCTTTGGAGTTATCTTCAAGCAATACATACTGAAAGTTGTAGTAGCCTTGCTTCAGCAATATCTCTGCTTCATATCCGTGTCTGCTAAAATTGTATTTCATCCGGTTTTCAGGAGTATACTCCCAGGAATTAAAGCCGCCTGCTACATATATTGCTCCAGTAACAACCGGAGCCTGATATGGAAGGAAAAAATGAACTGTTGCATATTCACCCATGGTTGAAACCTCCTTTTCGTCTTCGGTATGAAGGAGGAACTTGCCGTCAATATCATCATCCTGGGAATATACCTTAAAAGTGCGCCTTTCACTTTCCCAGAGATACACATTGTACATATTATCATTGTATCTGATCTCCTTCACCCTGTCGGAAAGGTATTTAAGGCTTTTAAAGTCAAAATGCCTGAACTCATTACCACCCTTCATTTCATTGGTGCCATTATCGTAGGCATAATCAAGCATTTCTCCCCTAACCATGAAGGGTTTAAGCTTTGTTAAGGCATTGTCCCAGCGACCATTCTGCATTATAGTCACCTGCACATCCTGATAAGGAGCGTCAATTCTGTATCCTGAAGTTGAAATGTAAAAATCTATTTCCTGATGGGTGTCAGTTTCATCAAGAGTGGTTGCTCGCTGAAGGGTAGCTGTAACACTAACTTTCGGATCGAAAACCATCATTCTTCTGGTAAAGGCAATTTCTTCCTCTCCATCGGGTGATTTTGTGTACACTTTCAATACGTAGTTGCCGGAAATCTTGAAGGTGAACCGTTCATTTGGGAAAACAGCCTTATAATGTGTGTATGGTTGTCGTGTATTAAATGAGAAGGAGTAATCGTCAATTCTGTCCTCAAGAGTGCCTTCAAGATATTCATTCTGCCATATTTCTGTTGGGGTCCATTCGGCATTGCAATGTGTGAAAGAATAGTAGTACTCCTTAATATTCCCACTCAAATCATCAAATTCCAGTTGCAGTTTATCATCAGTGTTCAGTTGAATGAGGGGGTCAGAGAGCTCAAAACCTGCTTTAAACAGAAGTATCGATTTGATTGCTGAACTAAAAGTCCTGTTCGTATAGCCAGGTTCAGAGGGATTGAAATACTCGGAAGAGTCAGGAGCAGGCATTGCATTCATTGCTATACCTGCTACTGAGATGTTAAATAAGATTGTAAGCAGGATTACACTGCTGTGGAGTCGTTTGAGATGGAGGGGACTTATCATGGAATTTTGCTAAAGAACAAAGATAAGCGTATCCATGAATTCAGGCAATCTCCTTTCATTATGTCTAAAGATATAATCTGAATGATATTCAATGCCCTTATTGGCTTTTAATGCAATCTCAAAAAGTTGAACTTATTTGTAATTCGTTAAGTGCTGGTATTGAATCGGATACCTTAAATTAAGTATTTATTTTATCTAAACGGGATAGATATATTTAAATATTTCTATATTTGGCGCGCTTTTCAACGCTTCAATACCCTTATTCTGAAGATTAAAATGGCAGATACCATAAAAATAAAAAAAGGCCTCACAATCAATTTGTTAGGCGAGGCAACGAAGGAAGTTTCTGATTATTCCCCATCAGAATATGCTCTCAAGCCAACAGACTTTACAGGCGTTTTTCCCAGATTACTTGTGAAAGAAGGCGATCTTGTTAACGCAGGCACCCCTGTTTTCCATGATAAATTAAAGGAGCGCATTGTTTTCTGTTCACCGGTTAGCGGTGTAGTGAAAGCTATAAACAGGGGGGAGAAGAGAGTGCTTCAGGAAATAGTAATAACTCCGGACGAAAAACTGAGTTATGAGGATTTCGGCAAGCTGGATAGTTCTTCCTTAAGCCGTGAGGAAATCATTGAAAAAATGGTGAAGAGTGGAGTCTGGCCAATGATCAGGCAACGACCTTATACTATCATTGCCAATCCTGATGATAAACCAAAGTCCATTTTTGTCAGTGGATTTGATAGTTCGCCTTTGGCACCGGATCTTTCATTTGTTATATCCTCTGAGCTGCCTCTTTTCAAAGCCGGAATGGATGTACTGATGCGTTTGACTGAAGGAAAGCTTCATCTTGGTTTACCGGCAGGTCAAAATGAACTGGCAGGAATCAAGGGTGTTGAGACAACATTTTATTCTGGTCCTCATCCTGCGGGCAATGTTGGTGTTCAGATTCACCATCGTGAACCAATTAACAAGGGAGATATCGTCTGGATTGTGAATGCACAGGATGTGCTTGTAATTGGCAGGTTATTCCAGCTGGGAGTTTATGATCCGGCAGTAACAATTGCCCTTACCGGCTCAGAAGCTGGCAAACAAGGATATTTGCGCACACGGAAAGGTGCATCGCTTAAAGGCATGTTCCCAAGGGATGCCAAGACTGAAGGCAATATGCGCATAATAAGTGGTAATGTTTTGACAGGAGAGAAGGTTCGTCATGATGGTTATCTTGGTTTCTATCATCAGCAGGTTACTGTAATTCCTGAAGGGAACCATCATGAGTTTTTTGGATGGGCAATGCCTGGATTCTCGAAATTCAGTTTTTCAAAATCTTACTTCTCATGGCTTACACCCGGAAAGAAGTACAAGCTTGATACAAACCTGCATGGTGGTGAAAGAGCCCTGGTTATGACCGGTCAATACGAAAAGGTTTTCCCGATGGATATTCTTCCCATGCAGCTTATCAAAGCCTGCATTATTGAAGATATTGATTTGATGGAAAAGCTTGGTATCTATGAAATAGATGAGGAAGATTTTGCCCTGGTTGAATTTATAGATACATCAAAGACGGATATCCAGAAAATTATCCGAAAAGGCCTTGACCTTGTAAGGAAAGAGATGAGTTAGCACATAACTGCTCAATGAAAATATAATCACATTCGACTTACATACCATTACAGATAAATGAAAGCTTTAAGAAATTATCTTGACAGGATTAAGCCGCAGTTCAGGGAAGGGGGGAAGTTCGAGAAGTTGCATTCTACATTTGATGCCTTTGAGACTTTTCTTTATGTTCCTGATTCAACTACCACTTCCGGTAGTCATATCCGCGATGCTGTTGACCTGAAGCGAACCATGTCAGTTGTGTTGCTGGCTCTTATGCCAGCTTTGCTTTTTGGCATATGGAATACCGGTTACCAGCATTACCTCTCTTTAGGACAAACCGCTTCCTTTGGGCAGATTTTTAGCTTCGGTCTATGGAAGGTTCTGCCAATTGTTGTGGTTGCCTATGCTTCAGGACTTGCTGTTGAATTTATTTTTGCCCAATACCGCAAGCATGAAGTGAATGAGGGTTACCTGGTTTCAGGAATGCTGATTCCTTTGGTAATGCCTGTTGACATTCCATTGTGGATGGTTGCTGTTTCCTCAATTTTTGCTGTTATTCTTGGCAAAGAGGCATTTGGAGGCACCGGTATGAATGTATTCAATCCGGCATTACTGGCTCGTGCATTTATATTCTTTGCATATCCGGCCCAAATTACCGGTGATACCATCTGGACTGCAGGTTTGACAAAAGGTACTGGAGTAATAGATGGTTTTTCAGGAGCTACTCCGCTCGCAAGAGCAGCATCCGGTGCTATCGATAAGTTGCCTTCAATGCATGATCTCTTCTTCGGTTTCATTCCAGGTTCTATCGGAGAAACATCGAAACTGGCAATCATTATTGGAGCAGCTATTTTGATTTTAAGTGGTATAGGCAGTTGGAGAATAATGGTGGCAGGACTTCTGGGAGGTGTAACCATTACTCTTATTTTCAATGCTGTTGCTGCAAATGCCTATATGACCATTGATCCTTTAACACAGGTGATGATGGGTAGCTTCCTGTTTGGAATGGTGTTCATGGCAACTGATCCTGTTACCGCAGCCCAGACAAACCGTGGCAAATGGATTTACGGATTTCTTGCAGGTTTCTTTGCAATTATGGTAAGGGTATTCAATCCTGCCTATCCTGAAGGAACCATGCTGGCAATTCTGTTGATGAACACATTTGCCCCGCTTATCGATCATTTCGTAATAGAATCGAATATTAAACGCCGGCTCAAAAGAGCAAAGGCAGTTGTATAATCTTAATTCTGTGTATCAACATGGAGCATAGCAATAAATATATCTTCATCTATTCCGTGGTAATGGTAGTGGTCATAGCCATTTCGCTTACCATTGTGGCTGTGCAATTGAAACCAGCCCAGGAAGACAACATCCGGATTGAAAAAATGCAAAATATTCTTTCATCCGTGAATGTTACTACAAAAGGAATACCCAAGATGCAAGTAATGGAAATGTATAAGAAATACGTAATCCGTGCATTTGCCGTAAATAATAAGGGTGAAGTGGTTGAATCCAATACTGACAAGGTGTTCCCGATAGAGATGGCAGCTGAGTTGAAGAAGCCTGCTGAACAGCAGTTGCTTCCTGTATTTGTGGCCGTTCTTGACAATAAGGATACCGCATTCATAGTGCCTCTTCGTGGAAAAGGACTATGGGGGCCGGTGTGGGGTTATCTGTCCCTTAAAACCGACTATAACACCATTGTCGGATGTATGTACGATCATAAGGGAGAAACTCCGGGGCTAGGTGCTGAAATCAATACGGAGATTTTTCAGAAGCCATTCTTTGGGAAGAAGATATTTGATGATCAGAAGAACCTTACCTCTATCAACATTATTAAAGGTGGAGCTAAACCAGATGATATTCACGGGGTAGATGCAATTTCGGGAGGTACAATCACCAGTAAGGGAGTTGAGAGGATGCTTCGCGATAACCTGACCGGCTATGAAGCCTATTTCAAAAAGCAGATAAAGTAAAACGGCATTATACAGTCCGTTAAAAGAGATTAAACGCTTACATTCAAATTCGTTATACAATGAGCGAAGAAAAAATCATAAAGGAAAAGGACCCCTGGTTCTCACCCAGAAATTTTAAGTTGCTTAAAAATCCTCTTAACTTAGAGAATCCGGTAACTGTTCAGGTTTTGGGAATTTGTTCAGCTCTTGCTGTTACAGTTCAGATGAAGCCTGCCATAGTTATGGCTTTATCAGTAACAGTAGTTACAGCTTTCTCCAATCTTATTATAGCTCTGATCAGGGATACAATTCCTTCAAGGATCAGAATTATCGTGCAGCTTGTTGTTGTTGCAGCTCTGGTTATTATTGTGGACCAGTTGCTGAAGGCATATGTATATGATGTTAGCAAAAAACTTTCAGTTTTTGTTGGACTCATTATTACGAACTGTATTCTGATGGGACGACTGGAAGCATTCGCAATGGCAAACAAACCCTGGCCTTCATTTATTGATGGTATCGGTAATGGACTGGGTTATGGTGCGATTCTGGTTATAATAGCCTTTTTCAGGGAACTGCTTGGCTCAGGCAAGATTTATGGGTTTGACGTAATTCCGAAGGCTTTCTATGAAGCCGGATACGTGAACAATGGTCTCATGATTCTTCCACCCATGGCATTGATGACGATCGGAGTGATAATATGGATTCAGCGATCGAAGAACCCGGTATTGCAAGAAGATAATTAATCGGTTTTCACTGTTTTAACCGAAAAACTAAAGAGAAATGGAAAATTTATTCAACCTGTTTGTAAGAAGCATCTTCATCGATAATATGATTTTTGCATATTTCCTTGGAATGTGTTCTTACCTGGCTGTTTCTAAAACTGTCAAAACCTCAATGGGACTTGGAGTTGCAGTTACCTTCGTGCTGCTGATTACAGCTCCGGTAAACTGGCTTGTTGATACCTATATGCTCAAGGCCGGAGCTCTTGCCTGGCTCAGTCCGGAACTTGCGGACCTTGATCTCAGCTATCTCAGTTTCATGATTTTTATTGCTGTTATTGCAGCAATGGTTCAGCTGGTTGAAATGGCTGTAGAGAAATTCTCTCCTTCCTTGTATAATGCCCTCGGAATATTCCTTCCCCTTATTGCTGTTAACTGCGCGATTCTGGGTGTGGCATTGTTTGTTCAGGAAAGGGAATATGAAACTATTGGTGAAGTTACCACTTATGCAGTTGGTTCTGGACTTGGCTGGTTCCTGGCTATCGTGTCATTGGCTGCAATCCGGGAGAAAATCAGGTATTCGCACATCCCCAAAGCCTTGAGGGGTTTGGGGATTGCATTCATCCTTACCGGATTGATGGCTATTGCTTTTATGAGTTTTATGGGGATTAAGATTTAAAGATCATACTGAATCATGATTACATCCACAATTCTGTTTCTGGGACCGTTAACTGGTCCACTAATCATCGGGACAACCATATTCCTTCTGGTAACTATCCTGCTGGTGATTATGCTACTGGTTGCAAAAGCGAAACTGGCTCCCAGCGGACCTGTTACTCTTACCATTAATGGAGAGAAGCAGCTTACTGTTAACGGGGGCTCAAGTATTCTTTCGACCCTGGCGAATGAGAAGGTATTCCTTCCTTCAGCCTGTGGTGGGGGTGGGACCTGCGGTATGTGCAGGTGTCAGGTTCTTGAGGGAGGTGGCACAATCCTTCCAACCGAAACTGGTTTCTTTACCCGCAAGCAGCAGCATGATAACTGGAGGCTTGGCTGTCAGGTTAAGATCAGGGAAAATATGAGCATTGAAATTCCAAAGGAGATTTTTGGAATCAAGAAATGGGAATGCGAGGTTGTATCCAACAACAATGTGGCTACTTTCATCAAGGAGTTTGTTGTTAAACTTCCGGAAGGTGAAACCCTCGATTTTCAGAGTGGCGGTTATATTCAGATTGATGTACCCAAATGTGAAGTTGATTTCAACTCCTTTGAAGTTGAAAAGGAATATCGTGAAGATTGGGATAAACTGAAGATTTGGGATCTCAAGATGAAGAATCCTGAACCAATCTATCGTGCCTATTCCATGGCTAACCACCCTGCAGAAGGCAATATCGTTAAACTGAATATTCGTATTGCAACACCACCCTGGGACAGGGCAAAGAATCAATTCATGAATGTGAATCCCGGTATTTGCTCCTCCTATATTTTCTCGCGCAAGCCTGGAGATAAGGTAGTGGTTAGCGGTCCCTATGGTGAATTCCATATCAAGAAAACCAATAAGGAAATGGTGTTTATCGGCGGAGGTGCCGGTATGGCGCCATTGCGCTCAATGATTTTCCACCTTTTCCATACAGAAGGAACCGATCGAAAGGTCAGTTTCTGGTACGGAGCCCGTTCCCTTAGAGAAACTTTCTATGATGATGAGTTCAAGGCAATTGAAAATAAATTCAAGAATTTCAGTTTTAATTTGGCCTTGAGTGAGCCTTTACCTGAGGATAACTGGAAGGGTTATACTGGTTTCATCCATCAGGTTGTTCTGGATAATTATCTTGGAAAGCATTCGGAACCAGAGGATATTGAATATTATCTCTGTGGTCCTCCTATGATGAATTCAGCTGTATTCAAAATGCTTGATCAATTGGGAGTACCGGCAGAAAATATTGCTTTTGATGATTTCGGAGGATAATTCCCGGATTTTATGAAATAGCTTCAATAAATTTTTTTTTTTTTTGAAAGTGGCCAGAAACACTAGTGTTTCTGGCCACTTTCTGTTTCAAACAAACCCAATTATTCTCTAGTTAGAATCTAATTGAAATTTTATTCTTATCTTTATATAGACCAAATAAAATATGTCCATATATGATTATAAGGACATTATCTGATTAAACCCTCAAAACCAAAAACCATGAAGAAAATTTTATTACTACTTTTCATTGCAGGCATACTGCAAGTCAGCGCTCAGGTTGCAGTCAATACCGATGGCAGCGTTGCAGATGCATCAGCGATGCTTGATGTTAAAAGCACCGCTAAAGGACTTCTTGCTCCCAGGATGACACAAGCCCAAAGGCTCGCAATCCTTAATCCAGCCAAGGGACTATTGGTTTTCCAAACTGATGGAACCGCAGGTTTATATTTTAACTCAGGAACCTCTGCTGTGCCAGCATGGCAAATGGTTGGAAGCGGTGTTGGACAATGGCAGCAAAATGGCAGCGATCTCTTCTACAGTACAGGTAAGGTTGGAATTGGAACCAATGGTCCTCAAGCCTCTTTACATGTTTCCAGTCTTGTTGGTTCGTATACTGCTGCATTTGGAACAGCCATTGCTCCCTTTGCTGATGCAGCCAATGTGTCAATTGGCGATGCTACATCCACTCCCGTATTATATATAGGTCAAAGCCTCAACCATACTGGTTATCTGTTCTGGGACACTCAACTTGATCCTCTTCAGGCTTCATTCATCATGGGGACTTTCAATGGATTACATAATATCATTATGCAGCCAAATGGTGGTAACCTGGGGTTGCGGGTGTTGTCGCCAACTGGTTTATTGTCTGTAGCAGCCAATTCAGGTGGGTATGCAGCAGTAATTGGTGACGATATAAGCAGTGTAAGCCCTGTTGGTACATTTACCTCATTTGGAAACGCATTTGAGGAGTCATACCTGCATATAGGTCAAAGCTCTTCCACCAAAGGATATCTGGGCTGGGATTACAATGCAAACCCGGGTGCAGCCTATATGACTGTAGGGGCCTATGCTGGGACTAATCCCTTGATACTTCAGGCTGCCGGAGGAAATGTAGGTATAGGAACGACTACCCCAAATGCTTTAATGGAGGTCAGAAATGGTTCAAGTTCATATGCAATGATGGGGTATACAAATGCTGCTCCACATTATTTTTATCATGAAGAGAACCCTGCAACTGGTGATTATCAGTCAGCATTATATGCATTCAGGACAAGGCTGAGCCAGAACGATGGTATTGGTTATAATGTAAGTTCCACAAACGATGCCTTATCCGCTTATTCGTTCTGGGGTGACCTTTACACTTTTGGTGTAGCTGGATACAACTACAATGATTACAGCAGATGCGGAGGGACAATTGGTTCAGAAGCGAATGGAAACTATTGGGGATCACTGGGTTACCGCAGCAGCGGATTTGCCAATTATGGTGGTTATTTTACAAGCACAGCCAGTGGTACAGGTAAAGCTGCCAGTGCATCATACAATATTGGTATAGGGGTTTATGGTGATCTGATTGGTGCTGATATTCACGGGAATGTCTACGGTACCTACACCGAAGGTGAGAACTATGCCATGTATGCCAATGGTGATGTCTACAGGAATGGAATGGACGTACACCTTCAGGAAAATGGAGGGAATCTGAACACAGTACTGTACACTTCGGTTTCAACTGATGTTACTATTCAAACAAGTGGTTACGCAGTATTAAGCGATGGCTTCGTATCCGTTCAGTTTGATCAGGCTTTTGCTGATGCCGTTTCTAAAAATTCTCCGGTTGTTGTTACCGTTACTCCAACAGGAAGCAGCAATGGTGTTTATCTTCAGGAAGTTTCCGACAAGGGCTTCAAGGTTGCTGAAAACAATGGTGGTAAGAGCGGTGTTACTGTAGCTTACATTGCCATTGGAAAAAGAGCAGGATATGAGCAACCTGCACTGCCTGCTGAACTAGTGGAAAGCAGCTACAACAGCAAGCTGAAAAGCGGTCTGCATAATGATGCCGATCTGCAAACCAACGGACAAGGACTATATTATGAGGCAGGCAGACTGGTTGTCGGTACGCATCCATCCAATCAGCCAGATCCGAACAAGCGTCCGGAAGGTGATTTTATACCAAAACCTGAAAAAGGTACCAATACAGCAAATAAAGGCGCCGGAATGGTTCAGGATCCTGCCACAGGCAAGTGGGTAAATGCCTCTGAACTTCAAAAGTCAGCAACCAATAGCTCAAGCAGTACTGCAAAACCAGTCGTTAAAGTCAGCAATCCTGCGGTAATCGGCAGTACTACTGATAAATCTGCACCTGCTACCAAATAGCAATTTCAGTATTAGTCTTGATACAAGTAATTGTCCTTTCTGGTGCTACCGGGAAGGACAATTTCTTTATTCAGCGATTTTGTTGTGCATTGGATTTTCTGGTGAATCAATACAATGGATTCAGTTCGGGAAATTATAATTGAATGGCATTTATTTATACTTTCGAAGTGAATAAGCCAATGCGGCTGATATGGCATGGCGAAAAGATTTGATCATTTACTTTTGTGACGTAAAACCAATTTCAATGACATTGCAGAATAGGATTGTTAGTTTGCTTATTGTTTCTGTTGTTTTTCTTCTGACGTCCTGTAACCGGAAGCCAGCTGAAAGAATTATAAGGTTCACAGGGGAAACCCAGGGAACGTACTATGCTGTTACCTGTGTAGTTCAGGATAGCATTAATCTTCAGCCAGCAATTGATTCACTGTTGCATAGGTTCGACTCTTCTGCTTCAACATACAAGCCTAATTCAATTATCTCCAGGCTCAATAATAATGACCCGGATGCAATGGCTGATTCGACCTATGAAATCATTTTCAAAAAGGCTATGGAGGTATCAAAATCAACGAACGGGGCTTTTGATATTACTGTGGGTCCATTGGTAAATGCCTGGGGATTTGGGTTTACTGACAGAATGAAGGTTAACCAGGGTATAGTTGATAGT
Organism: Bacteroidales bacterium; assembly: GCA_016707705.1. Classification (GTDB taxonomy): domain Bacteria; phylum Bacteroidota; class Bacteroidia; order Bacteroidales; family UBA4417; genus UBA4417. The sequence goes on along the minus strand of JADJHD010000013.1, from coordinate 12,880 downwards.
TTGTTGCCTTTGGTTGGATATGCCAAGGTAAAATTGGATAAGGGAAGGCTGGTTAAATCAGATTCCAGAATACAAATAGATTACAATGCGATTGCTCAAGGTTATGCGGTTGATGTTCTTGCGGCTTTTTTACATTCAAGGGGGGTTACGTCCTTTCTGGTTGATATTGGTGGAGAAGTCATTGCACAAGGGGTTAAGCCGGGAGGAGATAAATGGATGGTTGGGATTGAAAAACCGGCCAGGGATATGGATGCGGACAGGGAAGTGGAGGATGTTGTTTCACTTTATAATGCTGCGCTTTCAACCTCGGGAAATTATCGGAAATACTATGAGGAGAATGGTGTGAGGTATTCACATACCATCGACCCTTATAGCGGCTATCCGGTTAAGCACACCCTGTTGAGTGTTTCGGTGCTGGCTTCTGATTGCATGACGGCGGATGCCTATGCTACAGCCTTTATGGTGATGGGTTTGGAAAAATCAATGAAATATCTGGCTCAGAATAAATCACTGAATGCATATTTTATTTATTCCGATTCTTTGGGTAAGCTTTCAATCAGTTACACTGACGGATTTAAGGGGATTCTGAAACCAAAGGAATAATACAAGGAGTAAGCTGATAAAAGAAGAAGCCTCGCAGATTCTGCGAGGCTTCTTCTTTTTACTGAAGTATTTTAATTGTTTTCACAAGCGGTATCGGGGTCTCCTCCACAGGTGCAGCCAAGTTTCTGGCCTGTATTAGGATCAACGCTGCTGCAAGATTTCCTGAACTGTCCATCCTTCAGAAGGAACAGGCGTACAGCAATACCGGCAAAAGCTAATCCCAGCAGCACAGTTGCAACCAATATCAGTTTGATCATATTCTCATTTTATTAAATCGGGGAGTGAAAGTAGTTTAGAGCTTGGGTTTGCGTCCCCTGCCACCTTGATCTCCGCCACCCGGAATTGTTTTATACGATTTGTTTTTCAGTCCAATGAAACTCTTCTTAAAGAACACAAAAGTACTTGTTTTATCGAGCTTGAGGTTCGATAGTATATTCTTGTCGGAAGTAACCCTGTACTGATTAACATAAACAGTTATATCGAGAATATGTTTGGGTTCATCACTGCTATCGAGATATTCTTTAACCAATTGCTTGATTGTGCCGGTTTTCACCATTTGCCAGTCCTTAAGCGCATAAGTGCTGGTTTTTCCGATGGCAACCACTTCTTCGATACTTAGAATTGATGATCGCAGGGATTCTATATTTGGCGGGATGCGTGATGTGCGGTTTTTAAGTTCCTTGCAGATTTCAGTAAGTTTCATAGGCCGTCCGGCATCACCAAGGATGCTCAGGATATGTTCGGAAAGTTTGACAAGAGTGTTTCGGTGGAAAGTGATTTTAGTCTTGTCAAATCCAAGGTTGAATTCATCGCTGAGCATTCTTCGGCAGATCTGCTTGAGGCGATCATTCATGGTTTGTCCGGGGAGCAGGAACTTACCGAGGTAATCCATGGCATCAACCTGAAAGTCGTTCTCAATCCGGTCTTCCATCAAGGTTTCCACATCAGCGAAAAAGGCCTTGAAATTGAATACATCACGGTATTTGCGGCTGATGAGGTAGTAGTTTCTATAGTTATTCTCTACATCCTGGAAAGCGATGAAATATCTCTGAAGGGTACCTGCAAGGATAAGAGCATAGAATTTCCCTGTGAAGTTCAATTTCTCGCGGTTATTGATCTTTTTAACCAGATCATCATTAACTATCAGGAATTCCTTTTTAAGGTCCAGATCATAGTTAAACTGCTTGTCGATGTTAAAAAAGCGCTGAGCGATCTTGTTCACTGACATATACACCTTCTCTGGGACCTTTTGGGCTATCTGCCTGACTCGTTCTCGTGTTATGCCATAGTGATCGCCAATTGACTGCAGAGTGCGCTTCTGAGAGTCTCCCAGGAAGCCAAAATTGTTTTTGAAGATATAGAGTTCCCTTTCATTCAGAATATACTGGATGACCGTATGCATATATTTGAAATACGGAAAGGATTTGGAGATGAATGCGTCTTTATAGGTTTCAGTAACTTCAGAAGGAACCTTGAAGTTAACATAGCAGAATAGTTTGAAATCCTCGAAGCCCAACAGGGGTTCATTCATGCGGAGATCATCAAGGGTAAGGCCTGAGGCGGCCAGGTATTTTTTTGAAAGGTGAATCAGTTCAAGATCGGTCTTGAGTCCACAATTCCTTATATCTCTGAAGGTACCTCGTTCAAGGAAATAATAGAGGATTTTGTAGAGGGTGTCAAGAGAGCCTTCAAGGCATACATTCTTCGTCCTTTCCGAGAGGTTGTTGATGTTTTTCAACTCCTCTATATGGTAATTGATAAGATTAGATAAAGGTGCCACGGCTATTATTAATTAAGTTTGACAACAATGTACAAATTTAATGAATAATTTACCGAATTCTACATTTGGCGGGGGCGATCTCAAAATTTATTTTCCCCAAGCTGTTTGCGAATTTCGTAGCAGATAATTGCATTTGCAACTGATGCATTCAAGGACTCAGCATGATACGCTGAATTTTCTGAATGAAGGAAAGGCGGAATAAAAACCGGATCTGTGATAAGAGGAAGCAGTTGCTGAGAGATGCCCTGAGATTCATTTCCTATGATTAGAATTCCGTTTTTCAGAAATTTTTTGGAAGTTATAGTTTCTCCCTGCAACAAAGCGCCATAGATTGGGGTGCCTTTTGGCCGCATTGAAAGCAGTTCAGCAAGTGGCATAGAATGTACCTTTATTCTGCCGATTGAGCCCATGCTGGCTTGTACGACTTTCGTATTATAAATGTCAACACAATCAGGTGAGCAAACCACATGGGTGATACCAAACCAGTCTGCCGTCCGAAGAATGGTTCCCATATTACCTGGATCCCGAATGCTATCAAGGGCAAGAATAATGTCTGAGAATATTTTCATCTCCGGTTCAGGAGGTTCTGGCATGGCGGCAACTGCAAGCACCTGATTAGGGGTAGTGAGGTCAGAGATTTTGGTTAATTCATTCTCTGTTACCAGTTCAACAACGAACTTTCCATTACCAAGCATCTTCGAATAGCGATGATGCCAGCTTTCGGTACAATACACAGCCGTAGTAGTCAGGCTGCTGACTAGCAGTTCACTGACACATTTTTCTCCCTCAACAAGAAAAGCCTGATGTTCCAGACGATACTTCTTGATTTTAAGGGAATTGATATATTTTATTGCGTTTTTTGAAAGCATAAAAAAATCCCGAATGAATCCGGGATTAATTTAGTATAAATTCTGTTAATTCAGCTGTTTATTCACCAACTACTTCAAAGTTGATAACAGTGATAACTTCTCTATGGAGTTTGATCGAAGCCTTGTATGAGCCAAGTTCCTTAATGGATTCGCCATCGAGGTGGATCTTCTTGCGATCGATATCATAATTGAACTGTTCCTTGAGAGCTTCTGCAATCTGGATAGCATTAACTGATCCGTAGATCTTTCCGGTAGCACCAGCTTTTGCGCCGATCTTAACGGTAATGTTTTCCAGATTCTTCTGAAGTTTTTCAGCTTCAAGACGAGCTTTCTGTTCCTTGTATGATTTCTGCCTCAAGCTTTCGGCATTCATCTTCTTGTTAGCTTCTGTAGCCAAAATAGCAAATCCCTGAGGAATCAGGTAATTACGGCCATAACCATTTTTCACGGTAACAACATCATTGGCATCGCCAAGATTGTTGACATCTTTTTTGAGAATAATTTCCATTTCTTCCTCCCTATTTTAATAAGTCAGCAACGTAAGGTAATAAAGCCAGGTGGCGGGCACGCTTGATCGCCTGTGCAACCTTGCGCTGGTACTTTGTACTGGTACCGGTGATGCGGCGTGGTAAAATCTTGCCTTGCTCATTGATGAACTTCAGCAAAAAGTCAGCATCCTTGTAATCAATGTATTTAATACCGCTTTTCTTGAACCTGCAGTACTTTTTCTTCTTGACGTCAACCGTAATGGGAGTCAAATATTTTATTTCTGAATTTCCTTGATTGGCCATTTGAATTTTTGTTTAGGGGTTGATGTTAAGCTTCTGTTTTAGCTTCAGCTGCTGCAGCCTTATTTGCTCTTCTCTTGTTACTGTAAGCAACAGCGTGCTTATCAAGTACAAAAGTGAGGAAACGGATGATTCTCTCATCACGCTTGAAGGCTACTTCAAGATCAGCAATCACTGAACCTTCTGCTTTGAAAGCGAGGAGGCAGTAAAACCCCGTAGTTTTCTTCTGGATAGGGTAAGCGAGTTTCCTGAGGCCCCAAACGTCCTCAAACAGGATCTCAGCTCCTTTGTCTACCAGGAACTTGTTGAATTTGCTTACCGTTTCCTTCATCTGTTCATCAGATAAAACGGGAGTCATAATGAAAACGGCTTCGTACTGTCTAATCATTTGTTTTACTTTGAATTAATGAATGATTGATGTGTTTTTGAAAATGGAGTGCAAAGTTAGTAATTTCAATTAAATTACCAACAGGGCAATGATAATTCCTTAAATAAATTGCTGAAAAATGTTGGTCTACAAACCTCATTTACTGTAAAATGATTGCAAAGCTTCATTTTACAGGCCTTCAGGATATATATTCTCAGAAAATATTCCTGCGATTGAATTGGTTTAAAGGTTCTGCAACATGGTTTCACATATGAATCTGGCGGCATTTCCATCACCGAAAACCTGAGGAAATGTCAGGCTTGCTGTTGTGAAGTATTCATAGGCGTTACAGATCTTTTCCCTATTGGCATCGGCAATAATTCCTGCTCCATTGTCCACTATTTCAACCCATTCAGTTTCAGGGCGGGCAATAATAAGAGGTTTTTTGAAGAAATAGGCCTCCTTCTGCACTCCACCTGAATCAGTAAGTATCTGACTGCAGTGTTTTTCAAGCAGTATCATTTCGAGGTATGAAACCGGCTCTATGATGCTTATGTTCTCGTTTTTGCTAATCAATTCATATAATCCTCCCTGAAGTTTTGAAGGCAATAGTTTAGCAGTTCTTGGATGCAGCGGGATCACCACCCGGGTTGAATGTTTTTCCGATATATCCTGCATTGCACTGAAAATTGCAGACAGTCTTTCAGGATCATCGGTGTTATTGTCGCGATGGACAGTACATAGCACGAAATTATTATCCTGAAGCTGCAGTCTTGAAAGTATATCTGATTTTTCCTCCGCTACTGATGAAAAGTGGAGCAGATTGTCGAACATAATGTCTCCACTGTGGAAAACACCGGGATTGTCGATGGAGTAGGGGGCACCGCTTTCAATCCTGAATCCCTCATTCCGCAGGTTTTTTATTCCTGCATTCGTTGGGACAAACAAAAGGGTTGAGGCATGGTCACACATGATTCTGTTGATTTCCTCAGGCATGCTTTTGTTGAAGGAGCGCAATCCGGCTTCTATGTGGACAATCGGAATTCTCATTTTGGCTCCTGCAATTGCTCCTGCAAGAGTGCTATTGGTATCACCGTACAGGACGAGGAAATCGGGCCTGTTCTTTTCCATTTCTGCCTCTATTCCCTGGAGCATCAGAGCTGTTTGCTTCCCATGGCTTGCTGAACCAATCTGGAGGTTTATATCTGCTGCAGGAATTCCAAGTTCATCGAAAAACACCTGCGACATGTTCTGATCATAATGCTGACCCGTATGAAGTATGGTTTCTTCAATTTGTCCGCTAAACCAGGTTCGAATTGCCCTGCTTAATGCTGCTGCCTTGATTATCTGGGGTCTCGCCCCGACTATGGTAAGTATGCGCATGGAATTTTTCTTTTGTCTAATTCGGGTGTTTATGGTAAGTCGTTCTCAGTAGGAGTTGTTGGTTGTTAGTTGTTAGTTGTTCGGGGTTGGATGGGTTTCGGGTTAAATGGTTGTTGGGAGAGTTTTAGTTGTTGGTAGGGGGTTCGGGGTTCGAGGTTCGAGGTTCAGAAGGTTCGGAGTTTAGTGTAGTGGTTGTTCGGAGTTCGGGGTTCATTAAGGTTCTAAGGAGGCGTTCTTAGTTGTTTGTTGTTAGTGTTCGGAGTTCAAGATTCGTTTCAGATGTTCAATCTACTTTTTTAGTCTTTTGTCCTTGTACTTTTATCTTTTGTCTTTGTCCTTTTGTCTTCTATGCAGCACTATTTCGCAGGTAGCAAGGAATAGAACACGGATTTCATTCTCATCCACAGATTGGTGAAAACATCTCCTTATCAACCATTCCCCAATTCCTCCATTCAATCCGCAACCAGCTTCCCGCATTCAGCAATCCGCAATCCGAAACCCGCAATCCGCAATCCGAAATAGCTCGTCCACCAACCCTCTAAACCTCCTTGTCTCCCAGTCCCCGCCCCCAGTCCCCGCAATCCGCAATCCGAAATTGCTCGTCCACCAACCCTCTAAACCTTCTTGTCTCCCAGTCCCCTTGTCTCCCATTCCCCTTGTCTCCCAGTCTCCCAGTCCCCCAGTCCCCTTGTCCCAAACTCCCCTTCAAATCTTGCCTTCATCTGCAAAGCTATAGTAACGTTCATCTCCAACAATAATATGATCAAGGATGGGGAGTTCAAGCAAGTCACCGGCATTTTTAATCTTCCGGGTAAGTGAAATATCAGCTTCTGAAGGCTGAATATGTCCTGAAGGATGATTATGCCCGAGTATGAGAGAAGTGGCGTTGAATTCGAGTGCTAATTTAAACAGCTTTTTCGGATCGACAACGGTTCCGGTTACGCCCCCGGTACTCACTGTAATGGTTCTGATTACACGATTAGCCCTGTTAAGTAAGATTGCAGCGAATTGCTCATAGTTTTTTCCTGCCAGTAATTCCTGGAGAATCTCAAATGCATGACTGCTATTGCTGATCTGCAATCGTTGCGGCATTTCGGCAGCCCTTCTGCGTTTTCCAAGTTCGAGTGCTGCTGCTATCGTAATGGCTTTCGCAGGGCCAATACCTTTGAATTTCTGCAAATCATTGACTGAGAGTCTTGAAAGCTCAATGAGATTACCGCTGATATGCTGCAATATTCTTTGTGATAGCTGCACTGCAGTTTCATTTTGATTTCCTGAACCAATGAGGATTGCCACCAGTTCTGCATCACTTAATGCTGAATTCCCTTTAAGGACCAGCTTCTCCCTTGGGCGATCATCTTCTGCCCAGCAGGGGATAGGGTTTTTTCCTGATTCTGACATGATTGTTGTGAATAATTGATTGTTGAATATGAAAATTTCCGGCAAATGCCATGGTAAGGTTGGTAATCAAAAGGTTTTAGTGATTTATAATCAGATAATTAGTGACTGTCGCGAGAGTTTTTTGAAGTTCGATATTGAAAATTTTTGGGTTGAATAAGTGGAAAAATCCAGATAATTAAAGTTGTATAAAGGTACTTATTTTACTCATGAGGTGAGAAATGGGCAAAAAAAAAGCTGTCCAATGGACAGCTCAGAAAGTATCATTGATTGCTTATAAAGCATTCACCTTACGAGTGAGCTTTGATTTCAGGTTAGCAGCCTTATTCTTGTGAATAATTGACTTCTTGGCCAACTTGTCGATCAGGGAAACAATGGTAGGCAGTTTCTCAGAAGCAGCGCTTTTATCGGTCAGTTCACGGAACTGTTTTACGGCATTGCGCATTGTCCTGGCATAATAACGGTTATGCAGTCTTTTCTTATCGTTGCTCCTGATCCTTTTGAGGGATGATTTGTGATTTGCCATTGTACAAACTTGTTTTTAAGTAGCCGGTAGGGGAATCGAACCCCTATTACCAGGATGAAAACCTGGCGTCCTAACCGTTAGACGAACCGGCCATTTTCATTTTTGAGGCTGCAAAGGTAAAATATTTTTTTTATTCAGCAAGTGGGTTGTAAAAAATCCTTCAAATTTTTTATAAATCACTTTACATCATTTCCTCATATTCATCTCAATCAATCATTTAATAGCATCAACTGCTATTGCCGGATGATCGAAAATGTCAATCATAGCATTGATTATCCTTGCTTCTGCAAAGGTAGGCAAATCTTTTGAACTGATGTCAGCCTCGTATAGTTTCCCGGTCTTCAGTAGCATCTCCCTTCTGGTTCCTTTAAGCAGGGGAGTCCTGGGTGTAAGCCATTTTTGGCCATCGAAGAGGACAATATTAGAAAATGAAGTGTCGGTTATCAATCCATTTTTTACAATGAGCACATCATCAGCCCAGATGTTTCTTTTTATTATTTCAAATTTTGAACGATCGGCATACTTCCAGGCATATTCAATACTGTCATCGTAAACAAGGGCCAGGCTTTGAATCAATCGGAGAGGGTAGGATTCATAGGTGATGGATTGAATGTCCCGGTTATACAAGACACGGCATTTAACAATGCCTTTTTGCAGTTCTGCGGGACAGGAAATATGATCCGGGAGTTTTAACGGGTCTGATTGATTGAAATGAAACTTCATGGCATCATTCAAGCGAGCCTGATGATAATCCATATTCTGAGGCTTTCCATTATCGATACGTATGGTTTCAATCAAAAGGCACATAAACTTTGTCTATCATTTCCATGTATTCCGATTCCATCTTACTGAATGATGTTATTCCTCCTCCGCTTTTAAATACCTTTTCTCCTCTGATTTCTTCGATAAAGCGAATCATAACGGCACTTTTGAGATTTGTACCATCGAAATATCCAAATACTCCGGTATAGAAGTTCCTGTCGTGGCTTTCAGTACTTTTAATAATCTCGAGAGTTTTTTCCTTAGGTGCTCCGGAGATGGATCCAGCAGGCAACAGCTTGAAAAGCAGATCTCCAATAGTTTTATTATAACCTTCTGGAAGTCGTCCGCAGATCCTTGAACTCGTTTGCCACAGCTGGCCGAAATTAGTATCGATAAGTTCCAGATATCTGAAGTCCTCTACTTCTACGCTTTTTGCTACTATATTCAAATCATTCCTTATCAGGTCCACAATAGTATAATGTTCTGCAAGTTCCTTTGGATTATTGAGCAGTTGATTGGCTGCATCCGGTATTGCGGCCATGATTGTGCCTTTCATAGGGCAGGATGTGATATTCCCATCCTGTATGCTGATGAATGTTTCAGGTGAAAAAACAACGAACTCATCCTTTATCCAGAGTTTGTAGCGAGCTTCGCCTCTGTCGTAGATTTCTTCCAGATTTAGGTTTGTCAGAATGGGTGTGCTGCAGGTGAGATTAAGCAGGTAAGTATTTCCGGCAGCGATTTGTGTCATTACTGATTCATATTGTGCTGCGTATTCTTCAACTGGTATTGGGAACCTGCTGAACTCAAAATTCCGCCTGTTCTCAAGCATTGTATTCCTCCGGGGAATTTCGTCAATTGAATATTTCAGCAAATTATGAGGGATTTCATCCAGAGGACAAATAAAGTTAGCTTCCAGATCGAAGCTAATCACAAAAAGAAATGGGGTCTTTTTGGTTCCATAGGCATTCATAAGCTCTATGCTCTTATTTTTACCAAAAAAATCCAGTTTGTTCATTTTGCAAACATAGTATTTTCCATGAAGACTGCCCGTGTACTGCTAATTGACAACCATGATTCCTTTACCTGGAATCTTGCTGCCTTGCTGGATTCAACGGGTTTGTGCGAGATTGTTGTTAAACAGAATCAGGAGGTTGAATTGTCATATGTTGCAGGCTTTGACAGAATTGTGATTTCCCCCGGACCGGGATTACCGGCAGAGCGTCCTGTACTTTCTGAGATAGTGAAGTCTTTTTACACTTCTAAACCGATTCTCGGCGTTTGTCTGGGATTGCAGGTAATAGTAGAGTCTTTCGGCGGATGTCTGATGAATATGACAAATGTTGTTCATGGGCAGCAGCAGTTAATTACTGTTTCTGAGCCGGAGGACTACCTTTTCAGGGGGCTTTCTCCTCATTTCAAGGCAGGACTTTATCATTCCTGGGCTGCAGAGTCAAATCATCTGCCTGCAGAACTTGAAATTACAGCCCTGAATCCTGAAAATGTCATAATGGCAATCCGACATCAGCAATTTGATGTACGAGGGGTGCAATTCCATCCGGAATCATACATGACGGTTGAGGGAAAAAAAATGATGATGAATTGGCTAGCCGGTCCTACGGACTAGAATGAAATTAATCCCTGCTTTTCTTGAAGCGATATGATTCCAGGGCCTGAATAATCTCTTTGGCTTCAATTCCCTTCATGCACTTAAAATGTTTTCTGGGGCAATAGTTCATCCCTTTTGTTGTACATGGGCGACAGCGAACGTTTTTTTGAACAACGGAACTGCCATCTTTAAGGGGGAAGAATCCCATCTCCTGAGTTGTGGGGCCAAAAATCGCTATCACCGGGGTTTTCTGTGACTGTGCCAGATGCATCAATCCACTGTCGTTGGTAATAGCAGCCTCTGCGATGCTCAGCAAGGCCGTTGAACCAAGAAGAGAAAGTTGTCCGGCATAGTTGAGGGCCGGTCCTTTCATTTGTTTTATTATGGACTCACAGAGTTCAAAATCGGCTGGTCCACCCAAAAGAATAATGGAGAATCCCCAGCGTGCGATAATCAAGTCAGCTGCTTCTGCGAAGCGTTCAGGCAACCATCTTTTATTTGCATAGGAAGCTGCCGGGCAGATTACAACAAAGGTTTTGCGCCCCAATCCATCATTGGTAAGCTTTTGTTTAATGGCTTCAAGTTCAGATTCAGGAAAGAAAACTGAAGTTCCTCTTTGGTCATAAACCAGATTCCGTTTCTCAACAGCTTCAAAATATTTCAGAAAGACCGGTTTCGGGCTGTCAAAATTATTTTTTCCGAACCATATCAGCATTTTTCGCTTATACGTTTGTTTGCGATAGGTGGTGACATCTCTGAAATATACGGTATGCTTGAGGAAATTAGTCCTGAGATTATTGTGCAGGTCCACCAGCCAGTCAAATTTCTTCTTACTGAGGAGTTTGCGCAACCTGAGTAATTCACTGATGCCTTTTGATTTATCAAAGACAATTACCTCGTTAATACCAGGGTGGTGCTGAACCAAATCTGCAAACTCCTTCTTTACGAGGAAGCTGATTTTTGCTCGTGGAAATGCGGTTCTGACTGATCGCACAACAGGAGTAGTAAGAATGATATCTCCTATGGAACTGAGTCGTGCAATAAGAATGTTTGTTGGCTCTCTCAATTTGAAGAACTTCCTGGGTTACTTTTTCCGTGGTTTTGCTTTAGTTGCAGGTATTCTGAACAAACCTAAACGGGAAGCTTTCGGCGTCCTGCAATACTTGTCAATGAATAATTTATCCGCATCAATTGCTTTGCGAAGTTCTGAAATACTTTGATTTATTTTCTTCAAATGATTTTTTAATTCTGGATCATCAGTAAGAATACTTTGCATGAGTATCTCGGATCTTTCAAGCAATTGGTCTGGTTTATCGATTTGATCTTTAATCTGCTCATCCGATAAAGGTGGTTTGCGAAATTGCCCGTTTTTTGAAATTATGTATTTATTGTAAGCAGAAACTGCATTATTGTATAGGTCTATTGCTTGATTGCTGATATCAACCCATTGATTATTCAGGCTGATCTTCCGGTTTTGAGTCAATACTTCCCTGCTAAGCTGAAGGTATTCATAATAATCCATTATCATTTTATTATCTAATCCCGATTTCTCAATTCTTCCGATTTCTGAGTTATATCGAGAGAGAGAGTCAGATTGGAGGAAACCGGTAATAGAATCATTGAAGTTTATCGGATTCACAACATTGGTTTCAATACCGGTCATAAATGCGGCATGAGAACGGGGACGATCTATCAACTGCCAGATGGGATCGAATGGCATTCTTGCCTTAACAGATTCCAAAGGGCTGATATTAAAAAAGTCATAGGTAAACCTTGGAACAAATATTTCATTCTCATCAAGGTATCCGGATCCCCAGGTTGGATCAAATAACTGCCATTTTCCATTGATAAGGACAGCATTCCATGCATGGGGGATTTCAAGAAGTTGCCCATTCTGTTTTACATATCCGTGGACAATGAATGACTTTAATTCACATTGTCTGCAAAGGATATCGAAAACGGCAGTATATCCCTGGCAGATTGCTTTATGGTTCTTCACTGCCTGATTTGCCAGGTCTTCGATACTGGTGTATGGAACGGGGTGAATCAACTGATCAGCATCGTAGGATAAATTGGCTGCAACCCAACGATAGATTTCCTTTATCCGAATAGCTGGTTCATCATAGGTGTTGTTTATCCTATGAGCAACAATCAGTATGGCGGTGTCAATGGTAATCTTGTAACTGGGCAACTCCTGATTCCTCAAAGAATTGTTAGCCAGAATATTCTGATTAACAGACTGTGAGCAGAAAAGAATACCAATTAAGAGATAACGCAATACTGTCATAAAAAATATAAATGGTTAAGCCTGTGCTACCTGTCTGATTTTACCCATTTGATCTCTCCATTCAGACAATCTTCGAGAGGTAGGGATGCAGAAACTTCCTGCCGGAATGCTTCAGTTGATGTAACCGCATCAATTCCTCCAACCTTGAGTCCTACATCATGGGTAAGCAGTTGCTTGCCATCAAAGGTATAGTGATAAAGGTAGTTTTTATCGGTTCGACCTGCTGATTGCAGATAGAAAAAGTCCTTTCCGTCGAGTTTTGAGACATACCCAACAAAAATATTTGTATCAGCCATGTACATGCCTCCTTTTTCCAGAACGATGACATCATAAGAGAAGTTATCCTTCTTGCTGATCTTAACTTTTAGGACATCTGCATTTTCTTCTCCCGTAGGATTTATCCATGTGCCAATCAGGTCCTTGTCAATTTTCTCTGTACCAGGTGTGCCAAAGGGGAATTTTGTATCGACAGGGCAGCCCATTAATAACAGGAGAAAAGGTGTCAGGA
>JADJHD010000012.1 GCA_016707705.1 Bacteroidales bacterium | reverse complement strand
TGGAATTGGTCTGATTTATAGTAATAGTACCTGTTTGGTTAAAAATCAGATTGTTCAGATAGTCATTTTCATTGGGAATAATAAGCTGATCTGTGCCATTAAACACAACAGAACCGCTGTTGAATGCCATGCTTCCAAAACTATAGAAGTTGCCTGAGACTATCAGATTCTCAGCTGCATCTGAAATAAAACTGTTATTCATTGAAACATAGAAACCTTTTGTCCTCAACGCCTCTGTGGATAATGAACTCCAGGTCATAGTCCCGGTTGTTTTTTCAACATACAGATCATTGAAGGAACTTGTTGCAGAATGGCTGAAAATACTTTTGGATTCAGTTCCCTTGAACATTACACTACCATTAGCAAGAATTGCATTCGATCCGGCTGAAAATGTCCAATTGCCATGAACAAGAATATTGGCGTTGGCTGAGATGTTGGCTGAGGATCCGGAATACCATTGCACGCTCCCTTGTACTTCCAGCATTGCCAGATAATGATTCATTGCAAGACTACCATTAACTTTCACATTCCCTCCTACATTCATTTCGTGGTCCTGAATTGTTAACATGCCATTGATATTCAGATTATTGCAATTAGCGGTAGCTGAGCCTACAACGGGCATATTTGTCAGACCTGACGGAATTGTAACATTTGTTGCAGATGATGGTACATTCAGATCATCCCAGTTACCTGCAGTATGCCAATCGGTTGAAACAGCGCCGGTCCATAAGCCAGGCTGGCTGCTCGTCCAATCAAGACGGTTGAACGGATCCTGTTCAAAAGTTGCACCGGCATAAATCCCTGTAGCATCACGAAAGTTCACTCTTCCTGCATCGATGCTTTTCCAGACATTATTGTATAAAGCATTTGTCGGGAAATTGACATTCCGAATCATGATATCCTGATTGTTATTGATAATCATGAGCCGGTCGACACCGTTTTGAAAAGTGCAGTAATCGAGTGGGTTAGCCGGATCTATGGTGGCATCATTCCAGATATTCACCCCATGATTATATTCGAAAGTTGTGTATCGGGCAGAAAGTATGCCATGCACCTGAAATTCAAAATGGCTGGCTAAGGAGTTCAGATGAGTAATCAGGTTAGGGCTTCCTGAGGTTCCAATACTTTTTAATGTTCCTGCCGAATTAACAGTCAGAATCTTAGTACCTCCTATCTTGAGTTGAGTTCCATTTTCGATCCAGAGTACACCATCAGATTCAATAGTAATATTCCCCAAAGTGTTAATTGCGATTCCACTTGCCTTCATCGTTCCATTGGTAACCTGTAACTCACCGTTTAACTGAAGGTCGTCCAATACCGTAATTGTATTTGCATTTCCCTTATTGATCATAAGGTTATATAAAGATCCGGCTGTCATTTGCAGATTATCATCCACTTCTCCATAAAGTTCAACAGTGCCTCCGGAAGGATTAAAATCGGAGCGGCCACTGAAAAAGAATTTTGGGGTCCGAATGGTCCCTCCTGTGATATTAGTTGTGAGTGAGACTCCCCCCAGGGCGTAAACCAGAATTCCCTGATCCTTGAAGTCGAGGGTCCCGGCGTTCATGCTTATAGAACCATTGTTCACCAACGGCCAGTGGCTTTGCATACTCCCCCCGTAAACATTAATGGTTCCCCCATTCGTGAAGACTAGGTCTCCACCAAGATCCACCCTTTGGGAAGCATCCTGATGAAGGTCCATTGTACTGCCCGGATTTACGATATACTTTCCCCATAATCCGTCATCAGCCAGGTCCAATGCCGTAAATGAGCCATCTGTCTGCACATTGATGGCTCCTGCTGTCCAGTCATAGGATGAACAGGTAACAGAATACCCATTTATTCGGAATTCTCCTCCAAGAGGTTTGTTTATTTCCAGAATGTTGAAGGTTTCATCAGAACAATACTGATGAAAGTTCCCGCCGTTAAATATCACTCTTCCGGCACCCTCTAGAAATCCGGGTTCACCTGTATTATTCACCCAGTTTCCGCCTACAGTTACCGTGTTATTATTTGGATCAAACAATCCGCCAAGAATAGCAAAATCACCTTTCACTGTCAGGTTGGAGCCTGTGGTCAGCTGAACTGTTCCCCCTGTATTTATTGAGACCTCGCTAAAATAGTCTGCCGAGCTTAACTGAATCAATTGTATTCCTGAGGTTCTTTCAAAGAACTGATTTCCTGCACTGAAACTAATGGACCCGGAACTCATAATGTTTCCCTTAAAAATTGAGGCAATCGGGGCAGCACTTATAAGACTGTTACCTGAGTTAATGGTTATTGTACTGGTGATTAACAGATTTGAAGTGGATGCAGGATCTATTGTTACTGTTGCAGAAGAGGCCTTATTCAAGGTCAGTACCTGAAAATTACTGCTATTGGAATTACAGAATACAGTCGCATTGTCGACTCCAGTTAATTGAACAGAGCAAAAGCCCATATTCACACTTGAGCCTGAGGAGAAATACCAGTTTCCCGATACTTCCATTGAGGAATTAATGTATGGAGTAATTGAAGACCCTGATAACCAATTGATATTCTTAGTAATCAGTTTGCTTGCTTTTGTAATACTTCCGCCAATACTCAGTGATCCATTAATTAAAGAATTCAGGGTCACTGTCATGGTTGCTGTATTTGCGCTTGTTGCACTTATTGACAGACTGGCTCCTGCAGCTATATTCAAAGTACTGCAGGTTCCTGCTCCTGAAAGTACTGGTTGATTCACGGGTGCAGATGGTATTGTGACATAGTCAGTAGCAGCCGGGACTCCATTGGGAGACCAATTTGATGCAGTTCCCCAGTTGGTGCTTGTTGCCCCTGTCCAGGTTTTTTGAGCAAGTCCGGAAATTGAAATCAATATCACCAGGACAGAAACTAATGTGAATAATTTTTTCATGGTTTTTGGGTTTTAGAATATTTTGTGAATTGAATCTCTAAACTCAGGATTAACTTTCATGCCGGTACAAGTCAAACTCCTTGAACCTGCCCGTATCTGTTTGTATATTTATATATTGTATATCTCTAATTAACAATGCATTGCCATGTATCCAATGCAGGAATTCCCTAATATTATGTATTTCACCTTCTGCTTGTATGGTTACTCCACTTTTATTGGAGTAATCCATCCTGCCCTTAATATCGAAATGGTAGGCTGCTTTCAGACAATTGAATCCGAAACCATCTTCATAGTTATCCCGGATAAAACTAATTTCGGATTGCACCAGCATACTCCACATTTTTAGCTTGAAGCAAATGTAAGGTTGAGTATTGTGGTAAAACAAATTTCAGGGTAGGACAACTGGTAGGACAGCCAGTATATTATTATTGAAGCAGGAAACAGAAAAAGAGGAATGTGGCGGGAAGAAATGAGACTGACGGGCAACAACTATAAATAAGGATAGATCACTATCCTAGTCTAAAGGTACTTTAGCTCAATAACTCCAGCTCAGAATCAGTTGAAGATCAAGAAAACAAAAAAGTAGATTCATTCTGCTGAAAACAAACATGTAAACTACATCCTGTCTGAATAAAACTCATTCTTATACTATTCTCAGAAACTCAGTAAGATCTGCTTCAGGCTGCAAGTCAAGTTTCTTGCGGAGTCGCTGCCGCCCTTTGTTTGTAGCCTCGAGTGAAACATTCATCAGACCGGCAATCTCCCTGGAACTGAGACTGATTCTAAGATAGGAAGCTAATCTTATATCATGATCTGTAAGTTGCGGGAATTTGGTGACAAGGCGATCAAAGAAACCGGGATGGACATCCTCAAATGTGATCCTGAATTTATTCCAATCCTGATCGATATCAGTATTGGCATTGATAAACTGAACCACATCATGAATGGACTCAAAATTTTGATGAGTCTTTAACTTTTCCTTTATCTCTCCGAGTATTTCATTCTTATTGACAAGACAAATAGTTGAATTAGCCAGCTCAGTGTTTTTGTGCTCTATTTCAGCAATATGCTTCTCTCTTTCCAGACGGTTAATTTGTTGTTCTGCAAAGATTCTGTCCTCCAATGACCTGTTTTCAGCCACTTTTTTATCAATTTCAATCTTTGCAATCTCCTGCTCTTTGGCAAATAATAACTGACTTTGCTGTAGGTTTTTGGATTTCACCCTGTAAAGGAATACAATGAGCAGGAGAACAACGATGAGAGCGGTGATGATAGCAATCCCGAAACGCTGGTTCTTCTCCTTAAGTTCATTATCTCGTAACAATAATTGATTCTCCTTTTCTTTTTTCTCTGTTTCGAAAAGAATTTCAAACCTTGCAAGCTGTTCGTGATTCTCAGTATTGAAAATAGAATCTTTAGTCTGAGTATATAGTTTAAAGTACTCAAACGCCTGGCGAAAATCACCCTTTTCTTCTGCCAATTCTGATAATCCTTTGTAATTGCGACTCAGATAATATAATGATTTTATTGACCTTGCCAGATTTGCACTTTCAATATAGCAGGATTCTGCTTTTGAAAACTGTTTGGTTTTTCGGTAGATGTCTGCAATATCTGCAAGAGTGATCACCTCAGACTCTTTTATTTCTGCACTTCGGAAAATCTTCAATGCTTCTTCATGTAATTGGATAGCTTTTGTATAATCCTTCTTTGCTGCCAGAATATTTCCAATTTCATTCTTTCTTACGGCAATCTTAATCTGTTGATTATTACGAATATCCAGATTCAATGCCTCGTAAAGGAATTTCAAAGCTTTGTCATAGTCATTAAGATGGTACCATGTCATGCCAATATTACTGAGGCGTATGGATCTGCTTATTTCAGACGTAGTGTATGCAAGAGCTTCTATATAAAATTTCATGGATTCCTTGTGCTTGCCCCAGCGGCTATAAACCATGCCAATGTTGTTCAGAGAAATGGCTATTGAAGAGGAATCGCCCGATTTCCTGTCAAGTTTCAACGTCAAACTATAGTACTCAATAGCTTTATCATACTCTGCTCTGAAGAAATGGTTTGATCCGATGTTAATCAGGTTATTCCCAATCTCAACCTTGTTGTCAAGGCGGGACTGAATACGCAATGCTATCCGGAATATTTCCAGTGCCTTTTCATAAATGCCAAGCTCCTGGTAACAATACGCTGCATCTGATAATCTTTCAGCATAAAAAGTGCTGGTATCGGCTTGAAGTAATAGATCTGCATCAGCTGACTTTTGGTAATATGCTATTGCATTTATATATTCATTCCTATAAAAGTAAGCGTCGGCTATTCTTCTTGCAGCAAGGGCAATTGTTCTGTTTTCCTTACCTGAAACTCCAAGATGAAGAGCCACATTCCCCATATAAAGCGCAGTATCAGGATTCTCTTCAGCCAACTGCTCGCTTAGATTAATAAGCGTATCAACAAGCTGCTTATTTGGCAGTTTGCTAAAGTTTTTATGAATGAATGCTTTATAATCCTGACCAAAGAGGCTGGCAGATAACATGAATGCGATCAAAAGCAACAGGATATTTCTCAAAGGTATAGCCATGATCATTAAATATAAATGCAATTTACTAATAAACTTCTTGAATTATTACTGGCATATTCATGAAATAAGAAAATAATCTTCCTTGGTTCCCAGGGTAATAGAAATAAGAACTGCCTGCATATAACTTGTATACGCAGGCAGTTCTTATAATCTGAAATTCTGAAACTAATTCAATTTTTAATCTGGAGCCTATGGCAGTATTGCTCCAATAATCCAGTCGTATTATTGTCAACAATAATCATATCACTTGAATCTACAAGTCCATCACCATTGATGTCGGTGGCAATGTAACCGGCAGAGAATCCTGCTCCGTCGTTGTCAACATCAATCATATCGCTCGAATCAACCAAACCATCCTGATTCATGTCACCGCCGAATATCACAAATGCACCCTGCACCGGCAACAGATTTTCTCCAAATGCCTTGGAAGCACTGTTTGTGAAATCATAGGATATCTCACTTTCATTGAATGAAACAGGAGTGGCAGTAGTTGTTTCTATGCTGTTCCGATGCTTAATGGTGACAAAATAGTCTCCATTTAGGGTTTCAGGTATCGGACTGATTGAAACATCACCAGATGTTGTCAGATTTACATTGCTGAATGATTGCCTCAAAATTGAGTAATTGCTGGCATCATGCAGTTCAACTGTAATCTGATCAGCTGTAGTTCCCGGGAAATGGTCTCCATTTTCATCCTGAGCCTTGTGCATTACTCCGTCACCGGCATATAATCCTTCAAGATACACCTTCAGGTTCATGGTTTTACTCTGGGAATTGATTACCGAGAAAGCCATATCACTGTATTGTCCCGGAGCTGGATCGGGCCATACAATGGGCTGCCAGCTGCCTGTTGCATCAAAGGAATTTGAAGGACAATGAACTGGCTGGAATAACCTTGAGGCTTCCTGCCATCTCCATGATGCCGGGGCTGCAGGGTTGTTTGGAATGGCCCTGACACTTAACCAATAGGTATGGGTTATCTGCTGATCATAGGGAAGAGGAAGGATAAAGATGTACTTATAAATATTGCTTCCTTCAGCATTCACTGATCCTGTATTTACTTCCTGTATGCTGCTGAAAGGCACTTCATAATCAAGCACTACGCTTTCAGGCAGGCAATTCGCATCGGAATATGCAGTAACCTGGAAATGGTCAATGCCGTCTCCACGATTCTCAGCGCCAGCCAGAAGTTCGTAATTACCATACCAGTCAAATTCGGTAACCACTCCACCATTACATACCCAATCATCTGCAACAACATTCGTATTATCTGAATGCAGTCCAGGAAGAGCTTCATCAGGAAGCTGATGCCACTTATGACTTGTTTTCTTAATTACTACCCTGTAATCTTCAACTTCTCCGTCATTTGCCAGACCTGAATAAGTGAGAGCAGGCTGGTTGCTAAAGCGGAACCTTACATAGGTGGGTCCCGGTATAGCACTCAAGGGAACAATGAAAGTGTAGTAATTTACTCCGGCTAATGGGTTCACATCAGTTAGCACATGCTCGGCAGCTTCCACCCAGGTTCCGTTTCCGTTATAATCAATCCACATATTCAGGAATGCATTGTTTACAGAGGCAACCACCTTGATCTTGCATGGATTTCCGGGAGAAAGTGGCCAGAGGAAGGTAACGCCATCTTCATCATTCAATCCGTTTGTATTATCTCCATTGGCAGCAACTGTGGGAAGTCCGTTGGCTTCGCCATCAATCAGTGTCCCCAGGTAGGTGTTGTTGGCAATGTTATGACGTGCTCCGTTGCTTGAAAGCAGGGTCGGAAAATCGGTTGCATTGCCGGGATTATCAGGAACATCGCCAAAATCGAAATTCTGCTGGGGTGATCCTTCAATGTAAACGGCATAATCTTCCACTTCACCATTGCTTACCAATCCATCATAGGAAATCGGCGCATTGCTGGTACGGAACCTGAACCTTGAATAGGATTGTCCCATGCTTGCAGTAAGCGGTACAGTAAATGTGAGAGGATTGGATCCGGGTGCCAGTGCCTGAGAGCTAAAGATATGCTCATTGGCTGCCGACCAGTTGCCATCAAGGTTATAGTCAATCCAAGCATCCAGGAATCCGCTCGTTGAAGCAACCACATTTATTCCAACAGTTGCACCCTGAAGAATGAAAGAGGACATAGTTACTCCATCTTCATCATCAGTATTGCCAATATCATCACCCGTTGAAGGATTATTGGGCTGTCCATCGGATTCGGCATCAATCAGCAAACCCATATGTACACCGGCTACAATGGTATGTCTTGCTCCATTGCTGACCAGCAGTGTAGGATAATCATTCGGAATATCCCAGTTATCGGGAGCATCACCAAAATCAATCGATCCCTGAGGTGCAGGTTCAAGATAGGTTGCATAATCCTCCACTTCTCCATCATTCACCTGACCATCATAGCTTATTGAAGCGCTGCTGGTCCTGAATCTGAATCGGCTGTAGGATTGTCCGCTGGTTGCAGTAGCCGGAACGCTGAATGAAAGGCTATTGGAACCTGCGCTGAGTGCCTGATTTGTAAAGATATGTTCACCTGCATCAGCCCAATCACCATCTACATTGTAATCAATCCAAGCATCCAGGAAGCCGCTTACTGATGCCACAACAGTGACCGAGACGGATGAGCCAATGGTAACAACCGATGGAATGGTAACTCCATCTTCATCATCGACACCGTTTGCATCATCTCCTGTTGCAGTGATATTGGGCTGGCCATTAGCCTCTGCATCTATCAGTGAACCAAGATATACATTAGCAGAAATCAGATGTCGCGCTCCGTTGCTTGCCAGCAGAGTCGGATAGTCGGTAGTTACCTGGACATTGTCCGGTACATCGCCGAAATCCAGACTTTCCTGCACCTGTGGATCAAAATGAAGAGGGTAATCCTCAACTTCACCATCAGCAACAAGGCCGTTGAAACTGATTGGCGCCGAAGAGGTCCTGAACCTGAACCTGGCATAGGATAGTCCCAGGGCTGTGCCCGAAGGAACAGTAAAACTGAGTGCATTGGAGCCAGCAGAAAGTGACTGATTTGTGAAAATATGTTCAACTCCCGCACCCCAGATTCCATTGCCGTTATAGTCAATCCAGGCATCAAGGAATCCTGCAACAGATGCCATGACTGTGATATTAACAGTGGTTCCGACAGTAATGTAGGTGGGAATAACTACACCATCTTCATCATCAATTGTATTAAGGTCATCCCCATCAGCAAGTACACTGGGTTGCCCGTTGGTTTCAGCATCAATGAGTGAGCCCATCAATATCCCTGACACAATTGTGTGCCTTGCCCCATTGCTCGCAAGCAAGGTCGGGAAATCGGAAGGATTCGAAGGATTATCCGGAACATCTCCGAAATCAAGATTTTCCTGTCCGCCATTGGACTTGATAATAGTTGAGTAATCTTCAACCTCTCCATCAGCTACCAATCCAAAGAAACTTACCGGACTGGAACTGGTTCTGAATCTGAAGCGTGAATAACTGATCCCCTGGCTTGCAGTTGCAGGTATGGTGAATGTTAGTGTGTTGGATCCTGCTGCCAGAAGCTGATTGGTAAATATATGCTCCCCGGCAGTCGACCAGTCACTATCAAGGTTAAAGTCCATCCAGGCATCCAGATAACCAACTGTTGATGCTACAACAGTGAGGGTTACAGTTGCTCCCTGCACTGCAGTTGAAGGCATATTCACTCCATCTTCATCATCGCCTGATGATACATAAAAACAGTCATTATCATCACATACAGCTAAATAGCTGGGCTGTCCATCAGGTTCAGCATCAACTATGCTACCCAGGTAAACATTGGATGAAATAAGATGCCTAGCACCATTGCTGAGAAGCAGGGTCGGAAAATCGGTAGTAATGATATCATCATCCGGCACATCACCGAAATCGAAAGTTCCGGGCACCGGTTCAATGTAAACAGCATAATCTTCAACCTCACCATCAGCAACCCAACCATCATAATTTACGGTACCATTTGCGGTATGGAAGCGGAATCTAGCATACGAAGGTCCGGTCATTGCAGCAAGCGGGACAGTCAGACTCAGGGTATTCGAACCTGCAGCCAAAGCAACATTGTTGAAAATATGTTCTCCGGCATTCGCCCAGTCTGAGTTTCCGTTGAAATCCATCCAGGCATCGAGATATCCGCTTACCGAAGCAGTAACAGTAACTGTCACAGTGGATCCCTGAACGATCACAGCTGGTATGGCAACACCGTCCTCATCATCCAAATTGTTCACATCATCTCCATCAGCTGGAAGTGTTGGCTGTCCATCTGTTTCGGTATCAATTAGTGAGCCGAGATACACATTCGCGACAACGCTATGCCTTGCACCATTGCTCAGCAGCAGGGTTGGGAAATCACTGGTACTGGCCGGATCATCCGGTACATCACCGAAATCAAGCTGCTCTCCGGGTGGAAGGTCAATGTGAACGGCATAATCTTCAACTTCCCCATCCTGCTCCAGACCAAAGAAGTTAATGACGTTATTGGCTGTACGGAAGCGGAATCTGGCATAGGATTGACCTAAAGTTGCAGTGGCAGGTACCGTGAAAGTCAGAGTATTTGACCCTGCAGCCAGAAGCTGGTTTGTAAAGATATGATCACCGGCATTTGACCAGTCCATATTCAGGTTGAAGTCCATCCAGGCATCCAGATACCCGGGAACGGAAGCCACAACAGTAACATTAACCGTTGATCCCTGGTATACACTTGCCGGAATGCTTACTCCATCTTCATCATCACCGGAAGAAACAAAGAAACAGTCATTGTCATCGCATACAGCCATGAAACTCGGCTGGCCATCCGCTTCAGCATCTACCTTGCTACCCATGTAAACAGTCGGGGAAATCAGATGTCGCGCGCCATTGCTGGCCAATAAGGTTGGGAAATCACCAGGCAGTACATCATCATCCGGAACATCGCCAAAATCAATTCCGTAGAACGGGGGGCAGTCCCTCACATTAAGACAGAAAACTCCTGCTGTATCCACACAATTATGTGAATTCGTGACTATTACAGATAACTGATGGCTCCCAAGTACATTGGTTACAAATGGGAAACTCTGACCTGAGCCCACTGGTGTTCCGTAATTGCCATTGTCATACCAGTCGATGCTTGGATAGGCTCCACCATAGGTTGAATTCGGCCCGAATGCATCCAGAGGAAGAGGAATGTACATAAACAAGGTGTCGGTACTGCAGATGGAGTCACATCCAAGCGGGAACAGGCTAAGATCCGGTTTGGCATAAATGGAACCGGCATTGGCAGTTGTTGAACATCCTGTTGATTTATTAGTGATGGTCAAACTGTAAAAACCAGGCTTGGACGCTGTTATAACCGGGGTAGTTTGTCCATTATTCCATAGGTAATCAAACTGGGTCGTATTGTTTGGTGTCGGCGTCAGCACAACACTGGCTGGTTCGCAGGTATTGAAGTTGGTCACTGTAAGGGGAGGCTTCCTGTAGAAGGTGACACACATGGTATCACTCGCTGTGCATCCCGTTACTGTATCTGTTACCAACACCATAAACTCATAGGTTACAGGCAATGCAGCCGGTAAATTGACGCTGATAGTAGGATTGTAGAAGTTTGCCGGATAGAAAACTGCTCCCGGCGGATTGCTGCTCCAGCTGTAGGAATAGCTTGGCTTGTCGACAGTTGTCAAAGAAATGACCTCTGTAGTTGAAGGATATGAGCACACATAGCCGTTTCCTGTGATTCTGGCAACAGGCGGAGCGAGCAGATAGATATATATCTTATTGGACTTATCAGAACAGCCGAAACTGTTGGTCATTACAACCCAGTATTCACCATGCTCATAGGCATTATAGGTTTGAGCTGTAGCCAGATTTATCGGATTTCCGTTTTTATACCATTGGTAGGAACTCATCCCGTTACAGGCTGATAAGATCGCAAAACTGCCCGGACAAATAGTTGTATCCGATGCCGTTATGGTGCAAACCGGTTTGGGATTTACAACTACAGGATTTGAAGCCGTTGCAACGCATCCATAGGGATCGGTAATTACCAGCGTGACAGTGAAAGGCGGAGGACTGGCATAATTGTAGGCATGCTGGGTGTTAGCAACAAATGAAGTAGCTGTATCTCCGAAATTCCACGCATAGCTGTTCGCCGGACCACCGGGATTTGCTGAGAACAATGCAGGAGAATTCATGCAAACCGGACTGGTATAGGTGAAACTGGCCGTGGGCAGGAATACATTCGCATAGGCAGTATAGGTGCATGAACATCCTGAGGATGAGGTAACTGTTAGTGAAATTGTATACAACCCGGAAGCATTAACCGTGAGGGAAGGATTTGCACTTGTATTGCTTGGAGTGAAAACTCCTGTACCCGGTCCGCTCACCGTCCATAAATAATTGGTGATTGTATTTGGAGCCTGCACAGTTGATTGATTCAGCAAAGTGATATTGCCGCAAACAACATAAGTCTGGAAATACGGAATGGCATCGCAGATACATCCGACAGGAGGCCCACCGGGAGTGCCGGGAGTACAATCATTAATAAATACCTTGATGATATTCGATTTTGCTGAACAGCCATTTACGGTCACCAGCACATAATACTGGTAAACTCCGATAGCAAGTGGTGCTATATTGACATTAAGTGTGGCATTGGTTGCAAGTGGTACAGGAGAACCATTGAGATACCACTGATAGGTATATCCTGGAATATTGGCTGTGGATAACCCCAGCGTTTGGACCGTACCCTGACAGAATACCGGTGTCATGTTATACGATGCGACAGGTGTCGGTATTCCATTGATTACAACAGGCATTGTACCTGATCCGGAGCAATTTGAAACTTTCACTGTTGCTGTGGTTGGTGGACCATGCCATTGGATAAATACCGAGGCTGACCCTTGTCCGCTTTGGATGGTTCCACTATTTGCCGGAAGTATTGTCCATTGAAATCCTCCCGGTGGCGGAGTACCTGTAACAGTGTAGTTCACCAAATCATCAATGCAAACCGTTCCCGGACCACTTGGAACAGGCAAAGGATACGGATTTACAGGAAGGCTCTGAGTGAGGGAAGGACAGAAAATACCAGGACTTATTTCCACATTCTGGTAAACACTTAAAACCCATGGTCCTGTGCCCCAATCCACCACGATTGAATCATTATCAGCACCCATTTGAGAAGGGATGCTTCCAGTTCCGGTGGTAATAGTCCAGACAAAAGGGCTGCCACTTACATTCGAAGTAATGCCATAGCTGGTCTTGGAGCCGGGACACACCGTACTTAATCCAGTAATTGGACCGAGTATTGGTTTGGCAACCACCTTTACTTTCAGGTAGGCGGTGTCGTTGCAGAAAACTCCGGGGGTGAGTGAAACAGCAGTTAAAAGATATTCTCCCGGAGGAGCCCAGGTAATATTCACTGTTTGATTCCCATTACCGGAAATAAATGGCCCCGGAGGTGAAACACTCCAGAATGCCGGTCCTGCGGTAACAGTATAAGGTGTCGTATTGGCTTCACAAACCACAAGATCACCGGTAATTGCCATTTTGGGCAACACATTTACCATTATCGAATCCACTCCATTACAGCCGGCAAGAGGATTGTCGTATTCACATTTCACCCAATGCGGGCCGGGCGAAGTGAAAGTAATGTTGACATTGGTTGTATTCCTGTCCTGCTGATTGAAAATATTCGGACCCGGTCCGGTGACAGTCCAGTTGTAATAAGTCCCTGGTAACCAGGGCAGGGAATAGCTTCCCGAAGACCCAACGCAAACAGTATTGGGACCATTGATCGGGAGATTGGGATAAAGGACCGGCACATTCAGTGTGGCCGTTCCCGGACATGTAGAGGTAGCACAACTTTGAAGACTTACAGTAGTAGGAACGGTATAGGTTGCATTCCACTTTACCTTGATGCAGTTTGTATTCAGTCCGGAAATAATGGTGCCATTGGTTACGCTCCAGTTATAGGTGCCGCAAACCATAGGCGTGCAGAAGGAAGATGTATCACCGGCACAGACGGTACCGAAGCAACAATCATAATCAATTACAGGACCGACACCGGGCAGAACTACAATGGTTTTCCATATGGAATCAATGCATCCGCAAGGAACTTTTTCATCTGCACCCTGAGATCCGGTTACACCGTGACCTGCTCCCATATCCTGGGCAATAAGCAATACATTGTAGGTTCCGAAAGTTGAATAGGCATGATCCGGAGGATTTGCAAGATTGGAAGTAGTTCCGTCACCGAAGTCCCAGTAGAAAACGCTACCGCCTACCGAAGTATTTGTAAAGTGAACAGGTGTATTAACACAGGTAGTATCAGTTGAAACTGTGAAATCAGCCATTGGGCCATCTATAAGACAGACATTCTGGGTGATGGAATCCAAACAGGTTCCTCCGGTAGCTGCATTGCTGATAACTACCTTGATAGTTCCTGTCGTTCCGCCTCCCCAGGTGATATATACAGGATTTCCAGTGTAACTGGCAGGGGTTCCGCCTGTAATTGTCCAGACATAGGTAAAGGCCGGGTCCTTGGGAAATACAGTGTACTTATGCATTGTATTCTTACACGCTGCCATTGCCCGCGCACCGCCCTGATCAGGTCTGGTACCTCCCGGAGGGCATGCTCCATCCGGTGGACAAATATCAATGGCATCCGAAAGGATAAAGTCGGGACAACATGCTGATGAAGGAAAATTAAGGTTGGAATTTGACCAGGGCTCTGCTGCTAAGGAAAAGCCTGCCAGTTCATACGCTCTTGAAATACTCTTTTGGGGATTCAGAAAGGCATTACTCAAAAGAGCAACCAGCTGAGGATTACTGTTTTCCCTGGATTCTGAAAATCCATTCCACGATTCTATGGAGGTCTTTGACTTATTACCAGCAGGATTTGATATTGCTGCTTTGGTTGAAAGGGCGCCTATCATGAATAGGCCTGCCATAAAAAGTAAATGTAGTCTCATAGTTTTCCTTATAAATAATTACTAATTGTTTGGTCAATATGTATTAAGGTACGTTAATGCGCATTTTGGATTTGAAATGATTCAAAACTTAGCGGCAATCAACTTTTAAAAAAGGCAAGGAAAAAAATGTAATGATGCTTAATGAGATCCAATCAGCATTCTTAGCGTAAGGGAGAGCGCAATAATATTATGTAGGAGTAAGAAACAGAATACAGAAAAATATGTTCACAATCCGTGGACAATCAATGCCTTCTGATATTTGGAGTTTAGATATTGTCAGGCAAAAGTTCTGCAACACCAATGTGTAAAAGCCTGTATAACTGATAATTAAATCAGATGAAAAATTCAAAATTCAGAAATGTTATTAATATTTGATCCGTCTATTTAGAATCGTGTGCAAGATAAATGCTACAATAAGAACAGATTAGTCGCTAATCCGATAGATGCAATAATCCTCATTTTCCATCAGCTTTGGCAATGCCAGTGGAATTTCTGATCCAAAGGTTTTTTTCAGAATTACGATACATTTCAGTCCCTTCTGCTTTAAATCAACAATGGTTGAAGGCTGCTGTATTTGCTCATTTGACAGGACCCAACCCTTTCTGTGTGCAAAGTACATGGGAGTTGGGTATTCACCACTGTTAATCAACAGCAAGTCCCCGCGTTTTGCAAATTTATCCAGATCCTGCTCAAGATTGAGAATTCCCCTGTCCTTCTCCTTAATTCGAAAATCATGCTGCTGGTTCAGAATGCCCTCCAAACAGATCAGTGATACCAGAAGTACCGATTTCCATCCTTTCAGAAAGGTGGTCCCATAAGCAGCAAGTACCGCCATTACCGGCACGAAAGGAATAATATAGTAGGAATGCCTGGCAAAATTATCACCACCCTTCAGCACTATCGGAATAAAGGCAATGCTTCCTAAAAGAAGGAGCCATAGGATACTTCTTTCCTTTCGGTAGGCAGCAAGGACAATACCCAGAATAAAAAATCCAAATCCAAAGAATTTCAGGGCATCGTCATAAAACTTCTGCAATACCAACGGCCATTTCAGTAGCAGCGCATCAATGCTTTCTCCTATTCCCGCACCCATAAAGAAATATCCCAGTCCATAGGTTCTCTGCAAATAAGGAACCCAATACCCATACCATCCATAAACCAGCATAGTGCTCAAAAACATGGCAGATGAGAAAAGTACTTTCTGCAAGCGTGACGCTTGTCCCTTGAGCAATCCGGGTAAAAGAAACACCAGCAATGATGCGGATGGCAGCTTCGACAGCAATCCCAATGTAATAAACAGAAAAGCTCCCATTCCCTCCCAGATTTTTCGCTTGCCGGAAGGCCTGCCCAAAAATCCATCTCCAAGGAATACCCCTGTAATCACAAGGGATGCAGAAAAAGTATCCGGCATAATCTTCCTTGAATAGGCAAACCAAATGGAGCAAATCATTATCAAACTGGCATGCAGGGCAATTCTTCGGTCGAAATAGCGCCTTAACAACTGATGAAAAAAGTAGATTCCAAAGCTGGAAACAATCAGATTTATGAGTCTGCCATACCAGTGCTGGTAACCAAAAAGGAGGGAAACCATGTACATGAGGTAGTTAAGCAAGGGAAATTCCATTCCTGTAATCCCAGATTTCTCCCCTGCTACATCTATCCTTGGATAAAGGATATTGGGATCCGTTTCCAGAAAATTCCGTGCAACCATTGCCACATTGGTCTGGCGCCAGTTATGGGCTATTTCCAATGGCGGCTGGGTAATTCCATACAGCCTGACTATAAAGAAAAGCAGTATCCAGAAACGGATATCTGAAAATATCAGCTTCATGCCTTCCCTGTTAGTCGGAAATTGGAATGTCATCCTAACCTTATTACTATAATGGAGTTTGTTCCATTTATCATTCAAATATAGCAGATTTAAGCATCTTAGCTTTCAAGGCTTCTTCATTCATTGTCAGATCAGAGCACCCCTGACAATTCCGTCGATTCTTACAGTCGTATTCGACAGGCTTTTCTTACTTTTACAGAGCATTCAACGCCCTTTCCATGATCCGGTTCCCGAACTGTAAAATCAATATCGGCCTCTCCATTCTTGAAAAGCTCCCCGATGGTTATCACCGGATTGAATCGCTTATGTTCCCAATTCCTCTTCGGGATATTCTGGAAATTGTTCCAACTTCTTCAGGCGAAACCAAACTGACCGTTACCGGAAATGTGCCACAGGGTGAAATGCAACAGAACCTTTGCTACAGGGCATGGAAACTGATGCATGAATCCTATGGTATCCCTGCCGTTGAGATGCACCTCCACAAACTCATTCCCCATGGAGCAGGATTGGGCGGCGGTTCTTCGGATGCTGCATTTACCCTTCAGATGCTGAATGAAATTTTCAATCTGAATTTATCCCTTATTGACCTGAAGTCACTGGCTTTCAAACTTGGTATGGACTGTCCATTTTTCCTGTTGAATAGTCCGGCAATTGCCACTCACAAGGGCGAAATCCTGAATCCGGTCCAGTTCAGTCTGAGTGGATATCAACTGTATCTCGTAAAACCTTCAGAAGGGGTTTCAACTGCAGAAGCCTATGCAGGTGTTAAGCCTCGATTTCCTGAAATCAGTCTTGACGCCTTGATGAACTCACCAATTACAAAGTGGAAGGAAAAAGTCAAAAATGATTTTGAAGAGTCGGTCTTCAAAGCTCATCCCAAAATTGAAGAAATCAAAAACGAACTTTATCGGCAGGGAGCAATCTATGCTTCAATGAGTGGCAGCGGATCAGCTGTTTACGGGATTTTTAATGCAGATGCAACACCTGAAATAAATATGCCGGGACTTTTCACCTGGAAAAGCCTTCTTTAAGAAATCAATCTGTTTTCAGAAAATACTATTTGGGAGCCCTGATGAGCAGGATCACTGCAACTATTGCGAAAATAAAGTTGGGAATCCATAGGGAAATATAGGGAGGAAGGTTGCCAAACACTGCGAATACCGAGGTCACCTGCAGCAGCAGGATAAAGGTGAAGGCAATGGCTATACCCATTCCAAGATGCATCCCGATTCCGCCCCTAACCTTTCGGCTCGACAATGCAACCCCAATAAAGGCAAGCACCAGGTTTGCGAATGGGAAAGTTATCCTCTTGTTCTTTTCGAGCGAAAACTTGCCCACAGCAGTATTCCCCTTGAGCTTTTCCTTCTCAATGTACTTATTGAGCTGGTTATACGTCATGATTTTTGCATCCTCTATATCGGTGATAAAGTCATCTGGTCTAAATTGCAAAACAGTATCCAGTTCCCTACCTCTCTGCAACTTCTCCTTTCGTTCTTCAATGGTGCGGATGGTATAATTACTGGCTTTCCAGCGACCCTTCACCGAATCCCATTTGATCATGTCGGCTGACATTTTCAGCTTCAGTTCATTGTTCCTGAAGGCTTCCAGTGTAAAGCGATAGCCGATATTTACCACATTATTGTAATTCTCCACATAAATCATGGTATCCGGCCTTATCTGCATATGGATATTCATATCATTCACCCTGAAGGGATTCTTGATATAGACCTTCTCAAAACTTCGCATACCCCGATTGGTGTAGGGAATCACGTAATTCATAAGTGCGAAGGACATGACTGTTAGGAAAATAGCCGAAATCAGATAAGGCCGCAGCATCCTCCAGAAACTCACACCGTTGCTCAGAATGGCTATAATCTCTGTATTGGCCGCCATCCTGGAGGTAAAATAGATTACCGAGATAAAGGTGAACAGCGAACTGAACATATTCACGAAATACGGAATGAAGTTCAGGTAATACTGGAAAATGATTGCTGATAAAGGTGCCTTGCGATCGATGAAGTCATCAATTTTCTCGGAAATGTCGAAAATGATGATGATAACAGCCAGCAGGAGGATGGAATAGAAGTAGGTACCAAGAAATTTCTTGATAATGTAGATGTCTATCTTCTTCAGTCGCAAATCCACCTTAAGCTGTTTTCAGTTTAATGTAACTCTGATTTTGTGAGGGAGGCAAACAAATCCACCCAAATATTGCCCGGAACTTAGAGCCTGGTGGCCAGTTGCTTCACCATTTTTTCTTTCCAGGATGCAAATGTACCATTTTCGATGCGTTCCCTTGCCTCTTTAACAAGAGTTTGGTAAAATGCCAGGTTGTGAATGCTGGCAATCATAGGTCCGAGTATTTCCCCGGCAATGAAAAGATGCCTTACATATGCCCTGGAATACTCATGGTCAACAAAGGCAGTTCCATCCGGATCCAAAGGTGAAAAGTCATCCCTCCATTTCACATTTCTCAGGTTTACAATTCCCTGTGAAGTGAAAATCATTCCGTTGCGTCCGTTTCGGGTAGGCATTACACAGTCGAACATATCCACTCCCAGTGAAATCCCTTCGAGTATATTCACCGGTGTTCCTACTCCCATCAGGTAGCGTGGACGATCTGTTGGAAGTATCCTGCAAACCAGATCGGTGAGCTCGTACATGATTTCAGCCGGTTCCCCTACCGATAATCCTCCAATGGCGTTTCCTTCAGCACCCTTCGAAGCAATGTATTCTGCGGATTCGGTTCTCAGATCACGGTATACACTTCCCTGAACAATTGGAAAAAGCGACTGATGATAACCGTATTTTGGTTCTGTGGAATTGAAGCGAGCGAAACATCTATCCAGCCACGAATGGGTCATATGCATGGATTTCTTCGCATAATCATAGTCGCAGGGATAAGGAGTGCACTCATCGAAGGCCATCATGATATCGGCACCAATGATTCTTTCTATATCCATTACGCTCTCAGGAGTAAAAGTATGCTTTGAGCCATCGATATGCGAATGAAAAACTACTCCTTCATTCTTGAATTTCCTTCTTTCTGCAAGCGAATACACCTGGTATCCACCGCTATCGGTAAGAATTGGCCCATCCCATCCGTTGAACTTATGCAGTCCTCCTACCCTTTCGAGTATTTCCAAACCGGGGCGCAGATATAGATGGTAAGTGTTGCCTAAAATGATCTGAGCCTTGATATCTTCCTTCAGTTCACGGGTATGAACGGCCTTAACTGTGCCTGCAGTCCCCACCGGCATAAAGGCCGGCGTTTCAATCTTCCCATGGTCTGTGGTAATGGTTCCCCTTCTTGCTGAACTGTCCTTGTCCGTTACTTTGAGTTCGAAATGCATCTATTCCTTTGCTGTATGAATGGCAAAAAATGCCTGAATAAACTTGATTTATAAATTAACAACAAAAAGTTTATGTACTATTAAACTATTGATTATCTTTATTTTAACCCGCAGTTAGACTGTTACAAACTTTTTGCCAAAGATAGGGCTTAATTCATTTGAGATAAATACTTTTGTACTCCAATATCCCTAATGCATGCTTGCTGAGTATTTCAGTCAAAATCCCATTTTATTTTCGGTACTGGCCGTTTTAGCATTCTCTACACTGGTTCAGCTTATTTATTTCTGGGGTATCTTCAGTCGTGTGGCCTTTTTCCGCCATCGCAACATCACCCCTGAAAAGGAGGAAGCTGTTTCCGTAATTGTTTGCGCCAGGAATGAATTCTACAATCTCTCCGAAAATCTGCCTTACCTCCTGAATCAGGATTATGGCAAGTATGAGGTAGTTGTTGTTGATCATGGATCCGATGATGATACCAATTACCTGCTTCGTGATTTGCAGGGAGAATACCCCCATTTGAAGGTAGTCAGCATGCCGCAGGATTTAAACTTTTTCACAGGTAAGAAATTCCCACTCTCCATTGGCATCAAGTCAGCTTCCTATGATGCCATGCTGCTTACTGATGCAGACTGCATTCCTCGTTCCAACCAATGGCTGAGGCAGATGGCCTCTGAATTTATCAAGGGGACTGAAATCGTTCTTGGATATGGTGCCTACGAACGCCAGAAAGGTCTGCTGAATCTCCTGATCAGGTTTGATACCATGAGGGTTGCCTTGCAGTATTTTGGCTTTGCCCTTTCTGGCATGCCATACATGGGAGTTGGACGGAATATCGCCTATCGCAAAAGCCTTTTCTTCCGTCAGGGCGGGTTTATTTCCCATTACAGAATTCAGACCGGCGACGATGATCTTTTCGTGAACCGGGCTGCCAGCAAAAAGAATACCAGGGTAGAATTCCGCTCAGAAAGTCACACTCTTTCTGCTCCGAAAAAGACCTTCTCTCTCTGGTTCAGGCAGAAACGCCGCCACCTGCAGTCAGGGAACCATTACAGGTTCAGCCACAAATTCGCTCTTGCCTTATTTGGGCTTACTCAGGTTCTTTTCTATGCATCCTTTATTGTACTGCTGTCATTCTGGTACTTGCCCTATATAGTGCTGGGCATTATCGGTCTCAGACTGGCTACCCAATTATTCATTTTCGGTAAAGCTATGCGCAAGCTGTCAGAAAAGGGCTTCCTGCTTTTGGTGCCCTTCTTCGAAGTTTTCATGCTGATACTGAATCCCATTATTGCTGTAGCAAACCTGTTCAATAAGCCGGTTAAATGGCGGTAAAAAAAGACATCTCCGACAAGGCAAATCAGGGTAAGCGTGAGGTGAAAAAATGTTTGTCAGAAAAAGCACTTCACGATCAGGCTCTGGTTAGAAAGGTGCTTGATTCCGGCGACCGCAAAGCCTATGCTGAACTGATGAACACCTATACCGAACAGGTGTATGCCCGGATGATTCTTATGGCCGGCACTCCCCTTGATGCGGAAGACCTTACCCTTGAGAGCTTTCAGCAAAGCCTTCGAAAAACTTGAGCAATACCATCCTGATTACGCATTCAGCACCTGGCTGTTCAGGATAGCAAAAAATAATGCCATCGACTACCTTCGCAAGAAAAGCAAGGGAGAAGATCCTGACCATCCTGCGGATAGCACTGATATAAACACTAACTCCGACGTCGCAGAAATCCCCTGTCAGCTGCCGGGACCGGAACAATTGCTAATCAATCAGCAGGAGACCTTATTACTGAGAGAAATTGTTGATGGATTAAAACCCAACTATAAGTCGATAATTGAAATGCATTACTTCAGGGAGCAAAGCTGCGAAGAAATCGCTGCTGAGCTGAACTTGCCTGAAAGTACAGTAAAAGTTCGCCTGTTCAGGGCCCGGGAATTGCTTTACAATATCCTGAAGAAGAAATAGGCAAGCCTGCTTATTTCACCACTTCCGATTCTTGGCTTTCAACATTGGATTCATATACATCCAATGCCTTCCTGCATGCTACCCTTCCAGCTTCTATCAATGGCTCTGCCTTGTAGAAATCAAATACATTGGCGATCCTGTGGGGCAGGTTAATCACTATATCCGGCTGATGATTCTCAATGGAATACATGGCAAGCCTGTGTTGCATCAAGTTGATGGATTCAGAAACAAGGTCAAACAACCCCATTTCTTTAGGCTTGGCGGACTTTCGTCCCCTGTTCACCAACTCTGACCATCTTTTGTTCAGGTTTTCACGTGCTGTTCTGTATCCACTTTCATGCTTGGCATTCCCTGCTGCTGGCAAAATATAGCCTTCCGATGAAGGAGAATTCACATTCACTGATACCAGCAGATCTCCCTTTTTTCGGGCGACAGCATCAAGTGGCAGCGGATTCAGCACTCCTCCATCTACCAGACAGGAATGATTATACGTAACCGGTAAAAAAACGGTAGGGATACTTATCGATGCCCTGATTGCTTTCATCAGACTTCCTTCACTGAACCAAACCTCCTTGTGTTTGGTTAGATCCACAGCAACTGCAGTATAGGGAATAGGCAGTTCCTCGATCAATGCATCACCGATAAATCCTGCCATCACCTGGACAATTTTCTCTCCTTTCACAAGTCCTCCATGTCCCAATGTAAGGTCAAGAAATTTAATCACATCAATTTTCGTCATATTCAGAAGCCAATCCCTGTATGCCTCCAATTTACCCAAGGTATACATTCCACCAATCACAGAACCCATAGAAGTCCCGGCTATAGACGTGATCTGAAAACCTGCTTTCTCAAGCTCTTCTATTACTCCGATGTGAGCGATTCCTCTGGCTCCTCCGCTCGACAAAACCAATGCTATGTCCCTGTTCATGTCCGAAAAATGAATAAATGAAATGATTTCCTCCAATATTCAGAAAACGGAGGAAGCAATAAATATTGTTCTAAATATACTGAAATTTCTCTTATAGCGCAAGTTTATCGAGAATTATATCTCCTTTAACTTCCACAATATCAGAAGGAAAATCATTTCCCAAGGAACAGACCGCAAGTTGGTACTGATCACATGGCTTGTAAGTGTGTACAAAGTATTTGCTGGCAGGTTCACCTCCTGTTAAGGAAAAACCAAACAGGCTTCTCTCAACGGTAAATGTATTCAGACTGCGGGTGAGTCCACTGCCAATGGCCTTGAGAAAACTTTCCTTGATTGTCCAGAGGGTGAAGAAATACTCCTGTCTCTCTTCTTCAGGCAGAGCCATCAGGTCATTGATTTCAGGTGCTGAGAAGAAGCGTTCTGCCACCCTGAAATTTACCCTTCTTGTTTGCTCCACATCTATTCCAACTTCAGAATTGCCAACGGCAACAGCTATCCTATCCGCTGAATGCGACATATTAAAATGCAGTCCATGATCATTTGGAAGACTCGGTTTCCCTTTAGGAGATAAAGTGAATTCATTATTCTCCAGCTTTGTTCCTGCAAGTTCAGCCAGGGAGTATCGAATTAGCAATTCCCCTAGTACTGACCTGCCAAAACTGTCTTCATTGGTAATC
Source organism: Bacteroidales bacterium (assembly GCA_016707705.1). Classification (GTDB taxonomy): domain Bacteria; phylum Bacteroidota; class Bacteroidia; order Bacteroidales; family UBA4417; genus UBA4417. The sequence continues at coordinate 138,125 of JADJHD010000012.1, read as the reverse complement.
TTTAAAATCCTGTTTCGGCTGCTGTCAGGCAATAACTCCAGCAGGTCGCCAAGGTTCTGCCTGCCGGATTTAAATTCAGAGAGAGATGCGATTGTGATTAGCATTCAGCGAAAATACAAATTTTGATAGCTGCAGTTGAATGTTGCTTTGTTAAGGATAGACAGGTATTGCTCAATTCGTCATTTCTACCTCTTTCAGCACCCGCATCAGGTTGCCACCCCATAGTTTTTGAAGCTCACTCTTGCTGTAGCCGCGCTTTACCAGTTCAAGAGTAATGTTACCCATTTCACCTACATTATTGCAGCCGAGTACACCTCCGCCACCATCGAAATCAGTCCCGATACCTACATGCTCAATCCCGGCAATTTTCACCATATGATCAATATGGTCACAAACATCACTCACTGTAGCAAGTTCCTGGGGATATAGTTCATCAGTCTTCCACCAGTCGTGGCGAGCCGAATCCATTTCTGTTTCTGAAAGATCCTGAAAATTCCTCCATTTCACACGAATAGCCTTGAATGCTGAATCCCTTGCAGGGTTTGGTGCGGGTGTCTTAACATAGGCACTTAAAATACACATCTGAACAACACCGCCATTTATAGCCAATGCACGGATCATATCATCCGTAAGATTTCGCTTATTGTCGCAAATAGCCCTCGAACAGGAATGCGAAGCAATAACAGGCTTATTCGTAAGCCTGAGCACATCATAAAATGAAGAATCAGAAATATGGGAAACATCTATCATCATTCCCAGACTGTTCATTTCCTTTACTACCTGTCTGCCGAAATTGGTGAGTCCGACAAGATTGTTTGTATCCGTCGAACTACTGCATAAATCATTGTTTTTGGTATGACACAGTGTAATGTATCTGGCGCCCCTGTCGTAGAGAGCCTTAACCTTACTGATATCATTTCCGAGAGGATAGCCGTTTTCAACACCGATAAAAACTGCCCGTATTCCCTCTTTCTCAGCCGCGTAAGCTTCTTCAGGAGTTGTAACGATGGTAGCTAAGGATTGAGTCCGGCTCAGATTGCTGTATATTGAATCCATAGTAGCACTTGCGCTTGTCCAGGCCTTGGCATTCCCCTGTTCGGTTCTGGCACCCTGGGAGGTAAATACTGCAAAAAACACTGCATCCAATCCGCCCTGTTTCATCCTTGGGAAATCCACCTTTGACCTCTTCACGGTATTGCTGTTATCCAGCTCCACATGAAAAGCCGGATCAAAGAAGTTCATGGGTGTATCTGTATGCGAATCCACTGTAAAAATGGAATTGTGGATTTTCTCCGCCTTCTTTTTCAATTTTTCGCTCTGCGCATTACCATTCACCAAAAAAGCGAAGAAAATGGCCAAAAGCAGTATAAATGAGTATTTCATGATCTGTTATTAATTAATTCCCACAAGTCAATTGTTCTAAGAATCAAGACAAAAGGAAAAAGACAAAAGGAAAAAGACAAAAGGACAAAGACAAAAGACAAAAGGAAAAAGACAAAGGAAAGATAAAAGGACGAACAAAGACAAAAGACAAAAGAAAACGTAAAAGTAAGTACTCCGAACCTTGAACTCCGGCCACTAACAACTAAAACTAACAACTCCTACATGCAAGAATCTAGCCTTTGGTAACCTAGAACCTTGAACCCCGAACTTTTCAACTATTCTACTTTCTTTCCAACCAAATGAACAACATCAGCCAATCCTTTATGCAGTGCTCCCTCATTCAGTTCAATCTGAACCTCCTCATATTCCAGCAATTCCAAACCCCTGAGTTCCTTCTTTAGTTCATCAGCATCATACAGAAGCTCCAGATTTTTTGGCCCTCCGCTGGTTCTGGGCATCTGATTCTTCGTAAACCCTTCCAGAATTAAGAAACCTCCTGTCTTCAATGCTTTTATAGCTTTTTCCTGAACTGAAATCCTGAGATTCATTGGCAGATGCACAAATAGCAGGGCTATGCAATCATAGGCAGCTGGTTCAGGCACCCACTCTTCAAGAGAAGCAATAAAGTAATTTATAGAAACACTTTTCTCTTCAGAAAGTTTCAGCGCTTTATCCCTGCCTGATTCACTCTGATCAAAGGCATCCGTCTGCCAGCCCAGAACAGCTGCATACACCGCATTTCTTCCTTCACCTTCGGCCGGAAATAAGATTCGTCCAGGTTTGCGGTCCTGAAGAAATTCCCTCAGGTATTCATTGGGTTCTGTACCATAAACATACTCCTCCGATCCATAGCGGGAGTTCCATTGATCCTTCGACATAAAAATTAGTTGGGATTCAAAGGTAACGGAAAATGAAGCTCAATCAGATGTTGCAGGCTCCGCCATTATTCAATAGTCCATATTAGAAGATGAATATTCCTACAGAGAAGAACAAAAACCAAACAGGTTGAACCTCATCCATGGAGATTCAACCTGTTTGAAAATGTTATTCAAGTTGATTTAGCTTACAATGCCGGAGGTGTATTTGATTTATCCCTGATTGGAATAATTCCACCCATTTCACTCAGCACATTCACCAGATCAGATCCGGTTGGTACAACGATCTTGGCATTATCCTTCAATGAGGTTTCCATAGCCTGGATTCTGCGCAGCATCTGTGCATTTCCAACGAAATACTTTTCAGCAGCCTCATTTACCAGGGCGATTGCCTGAGCTTCACCTTCAGCCCTGAGGATTGCACCCTGCTTAATACCTTCAGCACGGCGGATCTCTGCACGCTTTTCACCGTCAGCCTTGGTTTCAGTTGCTGTTGCGTAGTCGATGGCAGCAATTTTTTCATTTTCTGCCTTAACAATCTTGTTCATGGTTTCCTGAACATCCTTTGGAGGATCAATTTCCTTGAGTTCTGTTCTTACGATCTCAATACCCCAGTTCAGTGTTTCTTCAAGCAGGGTGCTATGCAGCTCCTTGTTGATTTTTCCGCGTTCACTGTTGGCCGACTTAAGTGTCATGGTGCCAATGATGTTACGAAGGGTTGTGCGGGCAAGGTTCACAATCTGATACTCAATGCTGTTAACATTGTACTGTGAATTTTTAACGCTTTCCTCATCCTGCTTGATCTTGAAATAGACCTGGGCATCAACCCGGGCATTCAGATTGTCGTTGGTGATGATCTCCTGGGGCTCAGCATTAATCATCTTTTCAGTGATATTGATCTTGAACATTTTGTCGATTCCGGGAATAATCCAGTTGAATCCCGGTGTAGCAAAATGATGGTACTTCCCTAGTCTTTCAACAAGGGCTCGATTAGTAGGACGCACAATACGGATACCTGAGAAAAAGAACAGGATCACGGCAATGATAAGAAGGGTCACAAGATTTGTCATGATTTTATATTTTAAAGGTTATTGCATGGAAAATTCAGGAAACGGAAGTAAAATCAGAGTCTTACAAATATAAGGATTCTCTATTTGTAATAAACATCTTATGACGGAAATTAGAAAAGGGAATTTTTGACCCCGCTTGGGAGTTATACAGAGAATTGCGGATTTATGATTGATGCAAATTTGTGCTTCTTTGTGAAACTCCGAACCAAAACACTAACAACTAAATACTCACCCCTCCTTCCTCATCCTTCGCGGCAGCTTGCGCTTTAAATGACTCGATTTATTGAAGTCATGCGAGAGTATGCTGATATTTCCATCCACTTCCAGAATGGCCAGATCAACCTCCTCCAGAGTAGCAACACCATGCTCACGGATAGCTTCCATCAGCTCATCATGGGTCATCCTCACCCGATGCAGATTATCAACCTTAATCTTCCCCTTGTAAACAAGCATAACAGCCTCACCTTGCAGATACTTCCCAAGGAATGGAAATCTGAAAATTAGTTGCTTCATTAGAAAATTTACAAGGAAGAGCGAGGTAGCTGCAACTAGTCCTCCAACCAGAGTAGTGTTGGAGCCAACCATTGCATTCTGCACCGAATTGCTGATGAGCAGGATGAAAACCAAATCAATTACTGATAACTGCGAAAGTTCCTTCTTTCCAAACAGGCGTATGGCCAGTATCATAAACACATAAACTGCAACTGAACTGGCAGCTATCAATAGATAATCAGTTAATTGCGCACTCATGGGCAGAGTTTTAGTATAATTCGCTATTCCAGTTCAATCTCATCTATGAACAACCAGGACTTATACCCTGCTCCCCGGATGCCCCGGTGGACATACCCCAATATTGCTTGCCCTGATCTTGATATATTTCGCATTCTTCATCAGAACGGCTTTGATCGTGACAATCTCTTTCTTATTCTTGTTTCCTGGCTGTGCGAACAATACCATATTTTCAAATCTGGTGCCGGCATCATAATCTATCCCATTTCTGGAGGTCTTGATTTCCACATGCTTTGGAAGGAATATCCATGAATTGGTATCCGACAGAAAATGCAGAGTGAGTTTTCTCACCATCGTCGATTGTCCCAGATCCAAAACTATATCCAGATCTTCTCCTTCAAATCCTTGCCAGGCTCCATCATTAAATGCCAATGAACCTTCAACTCCGTCTACAAGTGCATAGGGCCCGCTGGCTGAATACTGATCAGCATAGGGTTTCACATATTCTACCCTTGCTGCCATTCCCTTATGCTGTTTTACATCCCAGGAACCAATGGATTCGGATGCTGTTCCATCAACACAAGCCCGGGCAAGTATGCTGCCTGAATGAGCAAGACTTATTCCATCACTGCTGAACAGGGAGGAGTTGCAGTTTGGCTCACTGCCATCAAGCGTGTAATGTATTTCGGCTTTCGGATTCTGACACATAAGGTCATATACCATTTCTGCCTTCTGCTCACTGAAACGGGCCTTCATAATTACATTATCCGTCACCAATGGCCAGTTGTCAGTCCGGAAAGTTGAAGCCGGCAATTCCATGGAATTGAACAGTGTTGCCTCCGATGTATTGGTATACGCATACCTCACAGCAACAGGATCCTTAACCTTATCAGAGCGCACAATCAGACTGTTCCCATCTACCTGTACCTTCGCAGCAACAAAATGCCTGTCACTGCCGGCAATCATAAATCCATTGGGCTGCTTGCCGCTAACATGCATATTCAAACCATCACCTGCATATTCAAAAGCTACCCTGATACTCTTTCCTTCTTTCTGAAATCCTGAATACAAAGGCCCTGAAGGTACAATGCCATCTATTCCGTAGGTTCCCGACAAAGCCCACAATGCCAGTCGCTTGCCTACATCTACCTTGTTTTTGGGGTGAATATCGGATACATCACCTGTGATATCCATGGTAACCACCATACCTGTATTGGATGTAGACAGGCTCCTCATTTGTGCCTCACGCAACATTGCTCCTACCACTGCCCTGTCATATGTAAATGGTGCAATCTGGACGTAGTAGAAAGGAAAATTCCCCAAACCCCAGGCTTTCCTCCACGAATGTATCATTGCCGGAAACAGCTTATCATAGCTGATTGCATCCGTCACATTTGATTCACCCTGATACCAGATAGCACCCCGAATTATCATTGGCAACAGCGGATTTATCATCGCATTGTACAGTATGCCCGGCTCAGTTGGAAACCAGCTGTTTTTGTTGGGATCAGACCGGTAATACTGCAAATCGGGATCTGTGTCAACAACTTTGCGAGCTGTCCAGGCTTCAGCAGGAGTACCTCCCCATGAAGTAGCTATTAATCCAATTGGTACCTGAAGTTTCCGGCTGAGTTCAACTCCATAGAACCACGCCGTTGCACTGAATTCACTCACAACTGCAGTATCCGGAATCAGCCATTCACCCTTGCAATCCTGAAGTGCAACTGGACTAGTATTCTTCTCAACGGTAAATAGTCGTATCGATCGGAATCTCTCCTTCAATAGCTCATCTCTTTCCTTTGGATAGGTCTTATTCCAGCCTCCAAAACATCTTGATGGTGAACTCCATATTCGACTGTCCGGAACAAACCCATACCTCGCCCAACATTATGTTCTCCAGACGAATCACTTCATCCTTCTCATAAATCATCATTTTATAGGGACCACCGGCATTTCCGGTAAGCACCTTAACCTGCCACATGCTGTCAGCTCCAACAGTACCGCTTGATTCTGCCTTAATCCAGTCTGCCTTCACAGTTACCTTGTCACCCGGATTGCCCCATCCCCATACCTTGATTTCGGTATTCCTCTGCAAAACCATATTGCTTCCAACCAGAGCGGGAAGCCGCAAACCAGCAAATACCTGCAACGAAAACAACAGTACGATCAGGATTATACTTCCCTTCAGTGAAAATACTCCCTTCAAATTGGAATTTATACCCATGCTTAAAATCTTGAATTTCTTCTCTTATTACTACCGGTTTTATCTATCAAGCTGCAAATTAAACAATCTCAGAACATCTGTGGCCTTTTCACCTATCAATTCCCATGCTGCTTCAACATGGCGGCTTTCTACATTGGTCTGGGCTATTGATATCCTGATCACATATGAGCCAAATAGTTTGGTATGGCTCAAATAGGCTTTGCCGGAATCATTTACTGACTTGAGCAGTTTTTCATTAATCTGGTTCAGTATATCTACATCATTCACAGAGACCGGATGCAGTCGAAAGCATACCACTGAGAAATTCCGTAGAGCCATCAATTCAAAATCAGCAGATTCCATAACCTTTGCTTCAAACCACTCTGCAAGTTGTATATGCTTCCTGATTTTCTCCTGCAATCCTTCAACTCCAAATGACCTGATCACAAACCATAGCTTGAGTGCCCTGAACCTTCTGCCAAGTGGCACTCCCCAGTCGCGGTAATCATTTACCAACCCCCGTGTACCGGTTTTCAGATATTCAGGAAGTATCTCGAAAGTCCTGATCAGCGATTCCTTATCCCGGACGAAATAGGCAGAACAATCGAAGTTGGTGAACATCCACTTATGCGGATTAAATACCAGACTGTCAGCTTGCTCTATCCCCTCAATCATCCATCTGTACTCTGGAAGCAATAGTGCTGTTCCCGCATAAGCCGCATCAACATGCAACCATGCTCCGAACTGCCTGCAAATGGCTGCTATTTCATTCAACGGATCAACTGCAGTGGTTCCGGTGGTCCCAAGTGTAGCAACCACGCAGCAGGGTGTGAAGCCTCTGTCAATATCTTCTCTAATAATTCTGGAGAGTTCTGAAACATCCATCCTTTGGTGCAGGTCAACTGGAATCTTTACCAGATTCTTTCTCCCAAAACCGGCAATCTTCACTCCCTTTTCTATTGAGGAATGAGTTTCTGAAGAGCAATAAACTCTTAGACGTTTCGCTGAATCAAATCCTCCTTCATTTATTCCAAAGTTGCTGCATCTCTCCCTCGCGCTAAGCAGCGCTGCCAGACTGGCGGTGGATGCAGTATCCTGTATTACCCCACTCCAATCTTCTGGAATGCCGGTCATTTGCTTCAGCCAGTCCATCACTCTCTCCTCAAGTTCTGCAGCTGCAGGTGATGTTTCCCAAATCATGCATTGAGCACCAAGTGCGGATGTCAGCATTTCGGCAAGAATAGAAGGGAAACTGGCATTGGCAGGGAAATAGGCAAAAAATCCCGGACTCTGCCAATGGGTCATCCCAGGCATTATGATCCGGTTAAAATCATCCATTATTGCTGGCATCCCCTCCCGCTGATCCGGCGGAAAAACAGGCAGCTGTTCAGAAATTGATCCCGGTGCTGCCCCTGATTTCACCGGATAGTTCTCTATCCCATCATAATAATCAGCCATCCAATCCGATAGCTTATGCGCCCATTCCCTGAATTCAGTAGTGTCCATTCGCAAGCTTTTTTGTAAAGATACTTACTTTACGTAAGTAGCCAAAGCATGTGCAGTCATGCTATTCGACTACTCCTATAAGCGAAGGTCAAAGCTGAATCCAGGTGCCGGGATCGAAAAACAGCTTCTGCTGTTAAATTCTTAATTGCCTGATTCCAGAGATTTAATCTTCCAGCTAACAGGTACAATTATCTTGAATCCAACATTTCTGCCCATATTGAATACTCCGGTTTTGCCATTCAACGGATTCTCAGGTGCAAACCTTAATCTGCTCAGATGATCCTGATAGGCCACATCTGTAAGGTTGGATCCATTGATTACCAATGTGAATAACTTAACCTTCTTGCTGTTGCAGAAATCCAGTCCTGCTCCCGCATTAAGCAGCATATATGCCGGACTGGATGTTTCAGTACCATAAGCTGCGTAATAATTGTCCTGCTTCAGATGGTATTCCATTCCTGCATAAACATAAAATCGCTGCAACCAGAATGGTAACCCCGGCAAGTCGAGCCGGATTGTAGAATTAACTGTTGGCTGCGGAATCATGGGCAAATTGCTCATGCTGTCTGCAACATTCAATTGCTGCCCTCTTACAAAGCTCAGACTGTTCTCGAAGTGAATCCAGTCAATAGGATGAGGATGGATATCCAGAATCAGCTCGCCCCCGAATAAGGTTGCATCACCCTGAACAAAATTGAAAGCCGGTACCGGATCAGCCGGATCGGGAATTGAATCACCTCCCAGCAGGCTTGAAAGCTTTTGAGTGAAGATATAGTTTGATATCCTGTTATAGAATAAATCTGCTTCAAGTGAAACATGCATCTTATTGAACGAGAAACCGGCATCCACCTGAAAGCTATTCTCTGGTTTAAGATCCGAATTACCCAGTTCATAGCGGTATGTACCCTCATGTTTACCGTTTGACGCAAGCTCTGCAATGTTTGGTGCCCTAAAGCCCCGAGAAAGGTTAGCTTTCAAAACCCAAACATCCGAGATTTCATAGCTGACTCCGGCACTGCCTGAAAGACTACTGAAATCTCTGGTAAATCCCGTAAATTTCATTTCATCCGCCAGTTTCATTTCACTGGATTCAAGATGCCTTTTGTCGAGTCTTGCACCTCCACTTATCAAAAACTTGCCGGTTTTCTTTCTGGTATAGGCGAATACTCCAATGTCACTAAGTTCGTATTCCGGTATCAGAAACTCTTCTCCTCCATCAATATTGGATTGTAACATCCCTCCTATTCCAAAGGATGTTTCCCAGCCATTCATTTCCTTCAGAAAATATTTCAAGTCATAAGTGCTGGTATTCAGCTTCAGGAAAAGTGTTGCAACATCCGGATTCAGTGGATCCGCCAACTCGGAACGCTGATTTTGCTGATATCCAATCTTTAAAGCAATTCGTGAATTGCCCAGAATCACATTGCTGCTCCATACCAGCTTCCTGTGGTTTAACTTCTGCCAGGGTGTATCAATACCATAGCTTTCAAGGTCCTGTTCAGTGGCGGCTGCCTCCTGAAGATCGCCATTTTCATCAGGAACTGGTTTGATAAACCTGCCCAGTGAATCCCTGTCTCCTTCCACCAATCCCACCGACTGGCTAAAGAGACTGTACTGAAGCTGAGAATAGCCCCATTTCCTGTTTATTCCAATATAGCCATTAGTATTTAGCTCCTTGAACCCAGAATTGTAAACATATCCATCACTTGAATTCTGATAATTTCCTGCTTGCTTTCCACTTAAACGGAACATCCAGTTAACCTTGCCGGTATTGGCCTGATTGAGCAGGGAAAAACCACGGGAATGACTGTTGGTTTGATAGTCTCCTACCAATTCTGTGCGAATGCTTCCTGCTTCAGGTGGCAGTATATTCAGGAAATTTATAACACCGGCAATGGCATCAGAACCGTACATAATACTTCCAGGCCCCTTGATTACCTCAACCCTGTTCACTGATTCTGCATCAAGCTCAACTCCATGCTCATCTCCCCATTGCTGATCCTCTTGCCGGATACCATCATTAAGGGTTACCACCCTGTTATATCCCAGCCCTCTGATTACAGGCTTCGAAATGCCATTTCCTGTCGTTACCTGACTGATTCCAGGCCTCCTGGAAATAGCATCCATCGGATTTGAAGAATTCGACATCAAAAGGTCATCCTTATTTACAACAATGCTCGATATGGGATTTAACCTTCGGTCAACGGAAGCGCTGGTTCCTGTTATGATAACTTCCCTGATTTCTGCTGCTGCAGGTTGCAAATCCAGATTAAGGGTAGTGTTGCCCATCACCTGTACTTTCCCAACCCAGGAACGATATCCCAGAAATTTCACCTCCAAAAGAAAGGATCCTGAAGGCAGATTTGCAATCTGATAGTTACCATCACTATTGCTGATACTACCCTTCATCAGGTCACTGAAATACAGGGTTGCTCCCGCCAGAACCCCTCCGCTTACCTTGTCCTTGACTACTCCTGTCAGACTATTCTGACTGTATGCACTGCTTAAAATAAGTGCAAACACTACAATGAGTGAATATATTCTTTTCATTAAATGCTTTATTTATTCAAATTTCACTGCTCGCTGCAACTTATTATTTGGCTTTTGCTCATGTTAATAATCACAATCAGTTTTCATTCTGAATACTCAATCATTGTGGAATCGCGAATCTAAATTCCTGATGACCGAACTATACCCTGAACCAGAGATCCCCTTCGGCTAGGCCTGAAGTGCAGGATGATCCTGTAACTGTGTTCAACTGAGAATAAATGGCTTGTGCCAATGAGAAGAAAAGCAGCGTTATTATTTACCTTTTCTGTTCCAATGTTTACTATTGGACACTTGAGTCCCTGTGATTAGAATCAGGAACCATCTGAATAAATCAGGCATTGGGAGGAGGAGTAGTAATCTCCTGATCGCAGGAAACAAGAATATCGTGATATGAATAATAAAATCTGTCAGATTCTTTTACAGATTCTGAATCAGTGTTGTTCTCAAAAAAGATATCGGGATTCATATTTACCTTAACACGGATAAACCCTGCATCACTCCGGCTTCCATGCTGTTCTGCAAGCTCACGGTTCAATTTACATTCCCCTGCATGATGCGACTGATGCTTGAGTACAATCTGGCATTCATAGATGTAGCTTTGCTTAAAAAGCAGATATCTGAATACAGGAACCACTGTTTGCATGGAAACCCAGGCAAACACGATCACCATCACAAGAACACCTGATTTTTTTGAATTCATAATAATTGCAGACCTGGCAAAATTACTATCATTAAACAACACTAAATATCTAAATTTGTTTTTCCGGTTACAAAGACTTTCTCCGGTTTCAATCCTAACACTCAAAGGTCATTTTAAATCCCTGGAAGTCCCATGAATAAAATCCTTAAACCAATTGGTTCAATCCTTTTAATATTGCTTCTGGGATTCATGGCCTGGAAATTCTCATTCCTCATTGTTTATATTCTTATCGCTGCAGTTGTTTCATTTGTAGGACAGCCACTTGTGAAGTTCCTTGACAGGCTGCGCATCTGGAAATTTCACATTCCGCACGCCCTTGGAGTAATACTTACTCTCCTGATTCTGTTGATTGTTTTCCTGGGCTTCTTTGCCATTTTTGTACCACTTATCATCCGACAGGCTCAAACTGTCGCACAAATAGATATGAATCAGGTTGCCGCTCAGCTACAGGCACCCCTGGCATGGCTGGAAGAAGAATTGCACATTTTAGGCATCCTGCCCCAGACTCAGGACCTTCAAACATTCCTTGCCGATAAGGCAAAGTCAGTTGTCAATGTCACAAATATTTCTTTTGCCCTTAACCAGATTTTTGGACTGGCAGGTTCATTCTTTGTCGGACTCTTCTCAGTAATCTTCATTGCCTTTTTCTTTCTTAAGGAAGAGAAAATGTTCGAAAATATGTTGCTTGCTGTCATCCCCGAAAAAAACCATACTGCCATTGGCAAAGTTCTTGAAGATTCAAAAACTCTACTGATGAGGTATTTTATTGGTCTGCTTACAGAACTTCTTGGCGTAATGACTGTAATCACTCTCGGCTTATGGATCTTTGGAGTGGAAAATGCACTGTTGTTGGGCTTCTTTGGCGGATTGATGAATATAATCCCTTACTTGGGCCCTCTGATCGGAACTTTATTGGGACTCATCCTTGGTGCAAGTACTACCCTGGCATCTGCCGAATATGCCAATCTCTTACCTGAAATGATTAAAATCGGAGGGGTATTCATAGTAGCAAATTACATTGACAACCTGCTTCTGCAACCACTTATCTATTCAAATAGCGTTAAGGCCCATCCCCTCGAAATCTTCTTTGTAATCATTATCGGTGGCAGTATTGGAGGAATTGGGGGTATGTTGGTTGCAATCCCGGTTTATACTGTTCTTAGAGTGATTGCCAGAGAGTTTTTCAGCAAATTCAGAGTAGTTAAAAAACTTACAGAAGATATTTGAGCAGCCATCCCTAATTTTTGCTTTTTCAGACTTTTTTAACTCTAATCGCTTCCTTCATGCCGGAATTCCTGCAATATCTTTCTTCTCTTACTCCGGCCAGAACAGGTAACTTCATTCTGAATGAATCCTCATTTCTTCTTAGCCGTTTACTGGGCAAACCTTTAGTTGCCGGATTGCCCTGGGCTGCAGCTTTTGAACCCACTACCTCCTGCAACCTCCGCTGTCCGGAATGTCCCTCCGGAATGCGAAAATTTACCAGACAAACCGGTCATCTGGATCTGGATTTCTACCAGACTGTTATCGATCAGCTAAGTCCCCACCTTCTATATCTTACCCTTTACTTCCAGGGTGAGCCGACCCTGAACCGATCATTGCCTGAAATGATATGGTACGCCAGACAAAAAAACATCTATGTAACTACCTCAACAAACGGCAATTTACTGGATGAAGATATTTCAAAGGCCCTGGTTGAATCCGGACTTAACAGGCTTATCATCTCAATGGACGGACTTGATCAGGAAACTTATTCAAAATACAGGATTGGGGGAGATCTGTCAAAAGTCCGTAAGGGAATCGAGAATATCGTCCATTGGAAAAAAGAACTTAACTCTTCTACCCCATATCTGGAATTGCAATTCCTGGTTCTTGGCACAAATGAGCACCAGATTCCGCTTCTGAAAGCTGAAGCCAAAGCTCTTGAAGTAGATAAACTAAGTCTGAAGTCCGCACAGCTCTATAACCATGATAAGAACCCATTTCTAACTTCTCTTTCCGGATTCTCCCGATATAAGCCTGGCAAAAGAGGAGAACTGCAACTTAAATCCAATCTCCCAAACCATTGCCACCGAATGTGGCATTCTCCTGTTATTACCTGGGATGGAAACGTTGTACCCTGCTGCTTCGACAAAGATGCAACCCATATGATGGGCGATCTGAAACATCAGTCGTTCAAAGAAATCTGGCTTTCTCCAAAATACATTTCATTCAGAAAAAAACTCTTTAACCACCGACAAGAGATTGAAATTTGCAGAAACTGCACCGAGGGGATAAGCTTATAGCCATAACAAAGCCAAAAGTTCTCACTCTCTGATCCATCCCTGAGGTCTCCGATTTTTCATTTCCAATTATTTCTTTTCAGCTTTCTGGAAAGCTGAATTCTCATTGACTTAACTGCTTATTAAGGTATTACTTATCCTATATATGGCAATTAACTCTAAACAGAGCGATTTTAAGAATACTCAGCCTAAAAATCAGATGGCAAGCTGAGCCGGTAACAATTTTATATCAGACTGACAATGTGTGTACTAACATTGAATATCGAACAATGAACAAGTATCTCATCCTTATAGGAAGTCTTTTCATTTTGAGCTCATTCTCTGAACTTGGAGCAACTACGGTTGATAGCCTGAAGTCGCTCCTTCCAAAGGCAAATCAGCAGCAAAAAGTGGATATTCTCAATAACCTGGGATGGGAATTAAAATACGAAAACACGGATGATGCTCTCAAATTCTCAATGGAAGCTCATAAGCTCGCACTATCTCTAAAATATTCAAAAGGAATAGCTGTTGCCGATAAAAATCTGGCTGCACTATCTACCTTAACAAATAAAGGAAAGGAGGCTGAAAAATATGCAGACGAAGGGATCCTCTATGCTACGGCACTTCGCGACACATTTACACTGGCGAAATTATATAACATCAAGGCTTTGGTCCTGGAGGACAAATATTCCTACTCCAAGGCAATATGGTATTTCACCAAATCATTTCAGCTATTCGAAAAAATTGGTGATAAAACCGAAGCCACAGGAATTTTAAATAACCTTGCCCTGCTCTATGGACAAATCAATGAGAAAAAACTTGAACTCGAAACTTATATACGAGTAATCAAGATTGAAGAACAAACCGGCAATAAGCTAGGATTGGCGCGAACCTACAACAACATAGCCGGATTGTACAATTCATTGGGTGACATAAAAACCGCTCATAAATTCTACATCAAAAGCTTGGTTTTCAGCAGGGAAACATCTTCTGACAGGTACGAATCAGCAGCATTGAACGGACTGGGCCTCATACAACGGGATCTGCAACAGACTGATTCAGCCATATACTACCTGAATAAGGCAGTAGAAATCAATAAAAGAAACAACTACTTGCAATGGCTTGGTAATAATTATCTGAACCTGGGTAATATCAAGCTTTTCGATCAACATAGTATTAATGAAGGGGAGCAGTATCTCTCAGAAGCCTGCAAAATTTACCTCTCGATTGACGATTGGAATAATTATATAATCGCCCTCAATGTACTCTGCGAGCAAAACATGAGGACCCGGAACTATAAAAAAGTAGCATCCCTGATTCAAACAGCGGACAATTACAGTGATAGGCTTGGCTCAAGTAATATCTTGAGAGATTATTCCCTGATAAAATACAATTATTACAAATCTACAGGCCAAACATCCCTGGCTCTCAAAAACCTTGAATTGGTTGCTGCTTTGGATGATTCAATCAGGGCTAAGCAAAAGGAACTGCTTTCTTACGAACTTCAGGCTAAATACGATCTTGAACGTGAAGAACAGGAAAATGAAAATCTCAAAATCACAGCCAATCTCGGACTTGAAACCATCCGGAAACAAAAAATTGCAATGCTTGCAATCGTAATTATTTCTTTATTACTGGTATTTATCATCTTTCTTGTGTTTAAATCAAGAAGCAGAATAAAGAAAGCCAATCGGGCATTAAATGAAATCACTCACGAAATCCGTGAAAAAGCACAGGAACTGCAACTTGCAAATGATTCGAAGGACAAATTCCTATCCATCATCAGTCACGACCTTAAGAATCCAATTAGCGCCGTAACAGGCCTGTCCGAGCTGATTCTTGATGGATATGATGATCTGCAGGAAGAAGAAAAATACAAATACCTCAAGTATATCAACGATGGTTGCCAGAGTGCAGACCAACTTCTCGAAAACCTGATGAAATGGGTGAGAACCCAAACAGGAAAAATGGAGCTGAAACCTATTGCATTTGACATCTCCGAATCAGTCAACGAAGCCATCAAACTGGTTAAGAATGCAGCAATCCGGAAGGATATCAGCATCTCCAACCATATTCAACCGGGCACTATGGTAATGGCTGACCATGAAATGCTCAATACTTGCATCATTAACCTAGTATCAAATGCTGTTAAATTCACCCCGAATAATGGCACTATCATGGTCAGTCCTGAGATCAATGCAAGCATAATAAAAATCAAGGTCAAGGACTCTGGTGTCGGTATCAGCCCTGATAATCTCGGCAATCTCTTCAGGCTCGATGTTAAGTCAGGGACTCTTGGAACAGCCAATGAAAAAGGAACAGGACTTGGATTGCTATTGGTTAAGGAATTTATTGAGAAGAATAACGGAGAGGTTATCGTTGAAAGTAAACCCGGAGAAGGCAGCACATTCACACTCTCCATTCCAAAAGCACAAATGCTTGCCGCAGATTAAGTTCTTTTCAGACATCGCAATCTTATTCCGGAACATAAAAAAAGGCAGCTCATAGCTGCCTTTCGAATTCCTAACAGTAAAATTATACAGTCATTATATCTTTTTCCTTCACCTCCAGAACCTTGTCTACCTGAACGATAAACTGGTCTGTCAGATGCTGTATATCCTTTTCAAGAACTTTAACCTCATCCTCCGGAAGGCCATCCTTTTCAAGCTTCTTGGCTTCATCCACAGCATTCCTCCTGACATTGCGGATTGATACCTTGGCATTCTCAGCCTCTGTCCTGGCTTTCTTTACCATATCCTTTCTGCGCTCCTCTGTAAGCGGCGGAACCACTATCCTGAGGATCTCACCATTATTCTGCGGATTGAATCCCAGATTCGCATCCAGAATAGCTTTTGCAAGAGGAGCAAGCATGCTCTTCTCCCAAGGCTGAACTACAATCTGACGAGGATCAGGTGTGTTAATGTTGGCAACCTTGTCCAATGCCGTCATCGTACCGTAATAGTCCACTTTTACGCCTTCAAGCATCTGAGGACTGGCCTTACCTGTACGAAACTTATGGAATTCCTTCTCAAGATGGGTAACAGCATGCTGCATGCTTTCCTTCATTTCTTCGAGAATAAACAAAGCTTCTTCTGTCATAGTATTGAATGTTTAGCAATGCAAATTTAAAAGTCTTAATCAAAATGCACAAACTTTACTTCTTATCATTTTTGAAGCAGAAATCAAGGTTCTAAACCGTAACAAGAGTGCCTACCTTTTCACCTTCAATAATCCTGGAGAGATTCCCTTCATGATGCACATCAAACACTATAACCGGAAGTTTATTCTCCATACATAGGGTAAATGCAGTTAGATCCATGATGTTCAACCCTTTCGAATATGCTTCATCAAAAGTAAGATGATCGTATTTCACCGCAGTTTTGTCTTTTTCAGGATCTGCAGTGTAAATACCATCCACCCTCGTACCCTTGAGCAGCAGGTCGGCATGTATCTCAACAGCCCTTAAAGCTGCAGCAGTATCGGTAGTAAAGAATGGATTCCCGGTCCCTCCGGCAATAATCACAACTTCTCCCTTCTCCAGCAACTTGACGGCCTTTGGACCACTTACCTTCTCAGCAACCGGGTCAACTGCTAGTCCCGAAAGGACCGTTGATTCGATGCCTACTGACTTCAGTGCCGACTGAATGGCAATGCTGTTAATTACTGTTGCCAGCATTCCCATATAATCACCCTGCACTCTGTCAATACCAACATTATTGCCTTTTAAACCCCTGAAAATATTCCCACCGCCTAAAACAACAGCAACCTGGGCTCCCTTGTCAATCGCTGACTTGATTTCTTTGGCATACAAAGCAAGCATGCCTGTGTCAAAACCTGAACCCGATGGTCCTGCAAGCGACTCTCCACTCAATTTCAGTAGAATTCTTTTATATTTCATACCTGTTCTGATATTCTGTTAAGTATTGGGATTCCACCCCTAAATATACCTATAAATCTTCTGTTCCGTGACAGGACTTATATTTTTTACCACTTCCGCAAGGACAAGGATCATTTCTGCCTACTCTCTTTTCAACTCTTACCGGTGCGGTTACTGACTGCTCACTTGTGCGCTGGCTGAGAATATCCGTCCTTTCTTCCTTTAGTCTGCTCTCACTGCGTTGTGGCTTATGAGCTTCATGAACTTGCTGAGGCTCCTGAATAGGTATATTGGCGCGCATCAGGAAGGATACAATCTCCTTGTTGATTCGCTGTACAAGGGTCTTGAACAATGAGAAGGATTCGAACTTATAAATCAGCAGCGGATCTTTCTGCTCATAGGTCGCCGACTGCACACTCTGGCGCAGGTCATCCATTTCACGTAAATGTTCCTTCCAGGCATCATCAATAACCGCAAGTGTAATTCCCTTCTCAATGGCAAGCAACACTTCCTTGCCGCGGTCATCATAGGCCTTCTTGAGGCTTGGAGTAACCTGCATGGTCTTGATGCCATCAGTGATAGGAATGGCTATATACTGATACCGAGGATTGCTCTCGTAGATTTCCTTGATAATTGGATAGGTATGCTCTGAAATCCTGGTTGATTTATCGCGATAGGCCTTGTAAACGGAATCAAACAATGCATCTGTGAGTGCTTCCTTTTTACCACTGCCGAACTCCTTAATGGTGAACGGACAATCAGCTGACATATTTGTGAGCAGATCCAGCTTGAAACTTTCATAGTCATTCTGCTCCAGGCCATCCGACAGCAGGTTCTCACCCATGTCGTATATCATATTCGAAATATCTACTGCAAGGCGCTCACCATATAATGCATGCCTGCGCTTGCCATAGATTACCTCTCTCTGAGAATTCATTACATCGTCATACTCCAGCAGCCTCTTACGAATGCCAAAGTTATTCTCCTCCACTTTCTTCTGAGCTCTTTCAATGCTCTTGGTAATCATGCTGTGCTGAATCACTTCACCTTCCTTCAGTCCTAACCTGTCCATAATTCCAGCAATTCGCTCGGAACCGAACATACGCATCAGGTCGTCTTCAAGTGATACGAAAAACTGTGAGGATCCGGGATCTCCCTGACGTCCTGCACGACCTCTCAACTGCCTGTCTACACGCCTGGAGTCATGTCTCTCTGTACCAAGGATAGCCAAACCTCCTGCTTCCTTAACACCGGGCCCCAGCTTGATGTCTGTACCACGACCCGCCATATTGGTAGCAATGGTGACCGTTCCTGGCAAACCGGCTTCTGCTACGATCTGCGCTTCCTTCTGATGAAGTTTTGCATTCAGTACGTTATGTGCGATGCGATCCCTGGTTAACATTCTGCTTAACAGCTCGGATGTTTCAACCGAAGTGGTACCGACCAATACAGGCCGTCCCTTACTAACAAGATCCTTGATTTCTACAATAACAGCATTGAACTTTTCCCTCTTGGTCTTATAAACCAGGTCATCCTTATCTTTCCTCACAACAGGCCTGTTGGTTGGAATAACAACCACGTCCAGTTTATAGATATCCCAGAATTCACCGGCTTCCGTTTCAGCAGTACCGGTCATACCGGCCAGCTTCTTATACATCCTGAAATAATTCTGCAGGGTGATAGTTGCATAGGTCTGGGTAGCAGCTTCAACCTTCACATTTTCCTTAGCTTCAATAGCCTGATGCAAGCCATCACTGTACCGACGGCCTTCCATAATACGGCCTGTCTGCTCATCAACAATCTTTACCTTATTCTCAATAAGAACGTATTCAACATCCTTTTCGAAGAGTGCATATGCTCTCAGCAACTGGTTTACCGTGTGGATGCGTTCTGATTTTACTGAATAGTCACGGAGCAATTCAGCTTTAGCCTCAAGTTTCTCATTCTCAGGAAGCACCTTGCGCTCAAGTTCTGCTATTTCTGCACCCACATCCGGAAGGATGTAGAATTTAGCATCCTGATATGATTTGGTGATAAGGTCAATCCCCTTCTCTGTAAGCTCAATGGAATTATTCTTCTCATCAATAACAAAAAAGAGCTCATCATCAATGAGATGCATATGCTTGGACTGTTCCTGCATATAAAAGTTCTCAGTCTTGAGAAGCAGGCTTTTGATTCCCGGCTCACTTAAAAATTTAATTGTGGGCTTATGTTTGGGTAATCCCCTGTGTGCCCTTAAAAGCAACTCCCCACCTTTCTTCTCCTGCTCTGATGTAGGCGGTGTTTCCTGTCCTGAACCTAAAATCCCTTTTGCATCAGCAAGGAGCTTGGTTACCAGATTCCTCTGCTCATTGTAAAGTTTTGAAATCTCTGGCTTCAACTGCTCAAATTCCTGATTGTCACCCCTGGGTGTCGGCCCGGATATAATAAGTGGTGTACGGGCATCATCAATGAGAACTGAGTCAACCTCATCTACAATTGCATAATTATGCGTGCGCTGTACCAACTCCTCCGGCGACCTGGCCATATTGTCGCGCAGGTAATCAAAACCGAATTCGTTGTTGGTACCGTAAGTAATATCTGCCAGATAGGCTCTCCTTCTCTCTTCTGAATTTGGCTCATGCCTGTCGATGCAATCAACCGATAAACCATGGAATTCAAATAATACGCCCATCCATTCAGAGTCACGTTTAGCAAGGTAGTCGTTGACCGTAACAATGTGAACGCCCTTTCCTGGAAGCGCATTCAAATAGACTGACAATGTCGCAACCAGCGTTTTTCCTTCACCGGTGGCCATCTCGGCAATTTTACCCTGATGAAGAACCATACCCCCAATCAACTGCACATCATAATGCACCATGTCCCAGGTGATCATGTTTCCACCTGCCATCCAACGGTTATCCCAGTAGGCTTTACCATCAACAATATTTACATTGCCTTTCCTGGCTGCAAGGTCTCGGTCGAAGTCAGTTGCAGTAACAGCAACAGTTTCATTTTCCTTAAAACGCTTACCTGTTTCCTTAATTACCGAGAAGGCTTCCGGAATAATTGCATTCAGGACCTCCTGGGTTTTATCATAAGCTTGCTTTTCTAGGGAGTCCAGCTGCTTGTAAAGATTCTCCTTCTCATCAATGTCCATCTCATATTCAGCATCTATTCGCTGACGAATGGCTTCAATCTGGGCTTCTTCATCTCGCACGCTCTCAGCAATCCGGCGCCGGAAATCCTGCGTCATTTGCCTTAAGCCATCATTATCAAGTCGTGATATACGTTCGTATTCCTTCTTGGTTTTCTCAATCACAGGCATTATTGCCTTTATATCTCGGTCGGATTTAGTCCCTCCGGCAAATTTTTTCAGAAAAAGGTTCAGCATATTGGTAATTTTTGGCCGATAAATACAATTATCATGCTTTAGTCAGACAAAGGTAACCTAATTCTTCAATTATCGGGGGCCCAATTCCTCAAATATCGCATCCCACTAAGGTTCTATGATAAAATAGAAGTTTAGATTCTTTAGCGTATTCATTAAAATCAATAGACAATTTGGCAGCAAATTCATGGTCAAACGCCAAATTGACCGCAAAAGGTCTTCTTCAGGCATCGACAAAAGTGCTATTCAATAAGGGAAGGAAAGTGGGAAAATAAAGCGGGGTGCTCATGGCACCCCGCAGTATCTTTTAATATTCATCTTCATGGAAGAAGAAATCCTCTTTCGAAGGATAATCAGGCCATAAATCTTCGATACTCTCGTAGATTTCTCCTTCATCTTCCAATTCCTGGAGGTTCTCAATAACTTCCATCGGCGCTCCTGAACGCACACAAAAGTCCAGCAACTCTTCTTTAGTCGCAGGCCATGGGGCATCCTCAAGTCGTGAAGCCAATTCTAATGTCCAGTACATTGTGCGGGAAATTAGGGGTTAAATTTTTTGCAAAAGTAAAGTATTATATATCAAAATCAATAGACAACTTCATTTTGTGGAAAAAATGATAAAAATTTATGTATTTAACCTGTTTTGTGTCAAAGAAATATGCCAACATATCAATTCTAAATCCATGTATAAGCATCAATCAGATCACTTTTCCTTCCAGCCTATTGAATATTTGACGAATTTGTTCAAAGATTGTCTAAAGATTCTATTCCCCAAAGAATCCATCCGCCGACCGGCGGACAGAATAATTCTCCAACTAACGGTTTCTTTATTTCTATTCTGAATTCTGTCCGCCAGCTGGCGGATGAATTCTTTTCTTACTTCACTCTAAAAAGTTTAGACAGTTCCTTAAAGTCTTGGTTTCCAGACGGGCTCTTCTATCCCCAAATCTGAACTTAGTTTTCTGGCAAGAATGAAGAAATAGTCTGACAATCTATTCAGGTAGACCCTAACCAGATTATCTACTTCTTCCTCCATGGCAAGCCTGTTCACTTGCCTCTCCGCCCTGCGGCAAACAGTCCTGCATATATGACTTAAAGAGACCACTCCGGCTCCTCCGGGCAAAATAAAACTTTTGAGCTCTGGCAATCCTTCACTCATGGAATCCATCTCTGTCTCCAGATAACGTATGTCTGATTCCATCAACTGCGGCAACTGCTTCGACAACTCCAGTCCGGGGTCAGCAGCAAGCAATGATTCTGCAGTAAAGATCCGGTCCTGAATCTCCTTCAGAACTATTCTGAAATGATCATCCTCAAGCTGATCCCGCAGATATCCTATGAACGAATTGAGCTCGTCCAAGGTACCATAAGCCTCTATCCTGTCATGATGTTTTGGGACACGACTTCCACCCAAAAGTGACGTCTCACCCCGATCACCTGTTTTTGTATATATCTTGCGTCCTGCTGACATTAGTATATCTTATTGATTTCTGCCCTGAATTGCTTTCAATTTACTTCGTAATAATAAACAAATTTATACTGAAATGTTTTTCGGGGCGCGAATTAATTACATGACATAAAAATGCCCTGAAATAAAATTACCTCAGGGCACTATATTAATTTACAAAATGTCAGGTAAAAGTTGAACCAGGATACTATACTGTTGCGGGTGTCACCTTCGAAACGGTCATAATTGATGGATTCTGATAATCATCAGAGATCTTTCCATCCATCAGGCGTATAATCCTATGTGCATGCCGGGCAATATCTTCTTCGTGGGTTACTAATATGATTGTATTGCCAAGACGATGAATCTCCTCAAGTACTCCCATAATTTCAATCGAGGTAACGGAATCGAGGTTTCCGGTAGGCTCATCTGCCAGAATAATGGAAGGTCTGTTCACCAATGCCCGGGCTATCGCCACTCGCTGACGCTGTCCGCCTGATAACTCATTTGGCTTGTGAGATGCCCTGTCAGTCAGTCCAACATTGGCAATCACTTCACTGGCTCTTTCAAGTCGCTGTGCCTTGCCAATGCCTGCATAAATCTGAGGCAGCATAACATTCTCAAGTGCAGTGCTTCTTGGCAGCAAATTAAAGGTCTGAAAAACAAACCCGATTTCCTTGTTCCTGATATGTGCCAGCTCATTGTCATTCAGTTTGCTGACATCTTGATTATTCAGGAAGTACTGTCCGCTGCTGGGTGTATCAAGACATCCCAGAATATTCATCAACGTTGATTTACCTGAACCGGAAGGGCCCATTAATGCAACAAATTCATTTCTGTAAATTGACAGGGATACTGACCTGAGCGCCCTTACAAGTTCGGCTCCAACCTTATAGGTTCTGGTTATATCTATTAAACGGATAACTTCGTCCTTCTCCATCTGAGTTATGTGTTTGAGAACAATAAACAAATGTAGGAGTTCTTAGGCTTTCCCTTTCTCAAAATTTGTTAAGATTTCTAATAAAAATCAACGAAGTCTCTTGCCCTAATATCGGATTATAAAATGCTGACGGCTGAGGCTCTTCTTTAGAAATACCAGTCCCAGATTATAAAGCTCTATCGTTACCACAACATCCGGATGAGTTTTAATCTCGCTCCAGGCTTTCTTCATTCCCCCGGACCAATGAATATCATCCAGCAAAATGACTGTGTCTTCATGCGAATGACTTATAATCTGCTTGAAATATCTCAAGGTTGGCTTGTAGTGATGATGACCGTCAAGAAAAACAAAATCCAATCTTGGCATCTTCTCAAGAACCAATGGTAACTGGGTATCGAATCTGCCAGTGCTTACCTCAACATTGGATACCTCTGACTTGACAAAATTTGCCTTCGCAACCTCCACTTTTGCAGCACATCCCTCCATTGTAATAATCCTGGAACCAGGAAGAGCTTTGGAAAGATACAATGTACTTACACCTAAGGAAGTCCCCAACTCAAGTACATTCGCAGGCTTAAAATGTGATGCCAGGTTAAATAAGAGTGTACCTTTTTTCCTGTTCACTGAAGAACCCTTGGCAAGTTGCGAAACAGTAAGAAAACGGGTTACATAGGAACCACTCTCAGAAAATGCGCCAAAATCAGTCGTCTCAAGAACTCTTGAGCTTCTGGCCATCTCACGGTAAATTGACATTATTTCCTGCACCTGAGGAGCAATATCCTTCTTTTCAAAAACCTGAGTAATCAAATCAAATACAAATGGAGAATGAACCGAATGCTTCGTCTTGGATTTCAGGTAGAAGGAGGCGTAACCTAACATATTAAAAAGGATTTTTTTTGACATAAAAGAAACCAAGCTAAAGAGAATCCGAATAATTATGAATGAATAGTTGTGAACTTATCTATTTTTGCAATCACAATCGCAATAAAATGGTTCTGCAGAAAATTCAGGCAAAAGTAGGCAATTATTTATCGTTGGTAAAATTTGCGCACACCATTTTCGCCATGCCTTTTGCTCTTTTAGGCTTTTTTTTAGCAAGTTCCAACTCATTGGATGCTATTAGCTGGCGACTTTTTATTCTTGTCCTTGTGAGCATGTTTCTTGCCAGAAATGCAGCCATGAGTTTTAACCGATGGGCCGACAGGGAAATCGACAAGAAAAACCCCCGAACAGCCATGCGTGAAATCCCTGCTGAAATCATCAGGCCCTCCTACGCTCTTGCCTTCTGCATTGCGAACGCCCTGCTGTTTATAGTAGTAACCTGGTTTATTAATCCGCTCTGCTTCTACCTTTCCCCAGTTGCGCTTATTGTAGTTTTGGGATATAGCCTAACCAAACGATTTACGGCATTTTCGCATTTCGTGCTGGGCCTTGGACTTGCACTTGCCCCAACAGGTGCCTATCTCGCTGTAACAGGAAAATTCAACATTCTGCCAATCCTTCTTTCCTTTGCGGTCCTCTTTTGGGTAACTGGCTTCGACATTATCTATGCCTTGCAGGATGATGAATTCGACAAAACCAATAAGCTCAGGTCAATTCCGGTAGCAATGGGTAGAAAATCTGCCCTGATACTTTCATTCGTTCTTCACCTGTTGTCGGCTCTCATACTTATACTCACAGGATTTTTAGGTCAATTCGATCTTCTCTATTGGATTGGACTCAGCATCTTCTCCATCCTGCTCTTTTACCAGCATTTTATCGTTAAGCCCATGGATCTGAGCCGGGTAAATCTTGCATTCTTCACCCTTAACGGAATCGCAAGCATTATCTACGCTACTTTTGCCATCTCTGATCTGCTGATTCATTAAACTGTTCCTCTTGCAGTAAAACCTATAATCTCTTCAATTTGAAAACTTCACAGGAAATTAGGGAAATAGCGTTAAATACTATCGCTGATGAAGCATCCGCTATTGCGAATCTTAAGCATTCAGTGAATGAGGACTTTATCCTCTGCATCCAAACAATACTCAATTCAACAGGCAGGGTTATCGTTACCGGAATAGGTAAAAGTGCCAACATAGCATCCAAAATTGTATCTACCCTGAATTCCACAGGTACACCCTCAAGTTTTATGCATGCTGCCGATGCTGTTCATGGTGACCTGGGAATGATACGAAATGAAGATATCATAATCTGCCTCTCTAAAAGCGGGAACACCCCGGAAATAAAAGTTCTAATTCCCCTACTTAAATTGCAGGGAAATACCCTGGTTGCAATGGTCGGAAATACTGATTCATACCTTGCAAAACAGGCAGATATCATCCTGAATACCTCCGTTGAAAGAGAAGCTTGTCCCAATAATCTGGCCCCTACCTCCAGCACTACTGCCCAGCTCGTCATGGGAGATGCCCTGGCCGTTGCCCTGCTTGAATGCAGGGGCTTTACCTCCGGTGATTTCGCCCGCTACCATCCTGGTGGTGCTCTTGGAAAACGACTGTACCTCCGGGTTTCTGATGTTTACAAAAACAATGAAAGACCTGAAGTAAGCCTCGATGATGACATCAGAACCGTCATTCTCGAAATTTCTTCCAAAAGGCTTGGAGTTACTGCCGTTACATCAAATGGAATGCTCGAAGGCATAATAACTGACGGCGACCTGCGCAGAATGCTTCATACTCACTCCACCATTGACGGAATCAAGGCTTCCTCTATTATGTCACACTCCCCCAGAACCATTGACCCTGAAGCATTGGTATCTGATGCCCTTGACCTTATGCGATCCAATAACATCACCCAGCTGCTCGTAACACAGCAGAATCAATACATGGGAGTGATTCATCTCCATGATATTCTCAGGGAAGGTATAATCTGATCAAAAACAGATCGATCCCCCGGAAGGCTTTTAGCATAATTTAACGCTTCTGAAACCCTCAGTGCCAGGGGTCAGGGTTTTTGCTCCCTGATAATGGTTACCTTTGCACTTCGAAAAATCGCAACTTTCCCGTTTTAAAATCCTCACAAGCATGGGTCAAAAACTTGACGAATTCAACGAATACCGCAGCAAGATGAACGAACGCATCCTCAGCGTCGACAATAAGGTAATTCGTCGCATCTTCAACGTTGACACTAACGCCTATACTGAAGGTGCTCTTCCCGTCAAAACCAAGGAACTGCTTGGACTGGTTGCCAGTATGGTGCTCAGATGCGACGATTGTGTGAAATACCACCTCATTAAATGTCATGAAAATGGCGTCAACAGTGAGGAACTTTTTGAAACAATGAGCATTGCGACTCTCGTGGGCGGTACTATTGTGATTCCTCATATGAGGAAAGCCGTGGAATTCTGGGACGAACTTCAACAAACTCCGAATTCACCTGTTTTGTAATCTGAAGGTGAATTACCTTTTGGCATAGGCTTTGATTTATACCGGCACGTGAAAAAACTCATACATATCATACCCATCCTGATTAGCGTAATTATCAGTATCATGCTGGTGATGGGTATCGCGTCGCCTGCCTGTTCCCAGGAAATCACAAAGGTAATGGGGACTGTTAAAGATAACCGGACAGGGGAACCAATCCCTTTTGTCAACGTTTACTTCAAGGGAACTACCATCGGTGCCACCACCGACTTTGAAGGCAAGTACTCACTTGAAATCAGGAAACCTGCAGATTCTGTAATTGCATCATATGTTGGCTACTTTACGTCCCGCAAGCCAATTCAACCAAACCATTTTCAGGTTGTCGACTTTTCACTTGATCAGGAAAACTATGAACTTTCAGAAGTTGTAATTCGCCCGGGTGAAAATCCCGCCGAAGTGCTGCTGAAAAAAATAATTGACAATAAGGATCTCAACGATCCGGATAAGAAAGACACCTACCATTGTGAGGTGTATACAAAAATGCAGTTCGATGCTAATAACCTTAGCGATAAGCTATTGAAACGCAAAGTACTGGAGCCCTTCAAATTTGTGTTTGAACATATGGATACCAGCACCGTCAATGGGAAAGCCTATCTTCCTGTTATGCTGAGTGAATCATTCTCAAACATGTATTACCGGCGTAGTCCCCGCGCCAGAAAGGAAATCATCAATGCTTCACAGATTTCCGGTATCGAAAATGCCACCATCGCTCAGTTTGGTGGTAATCTGGCTCAGAATGTGAATATCTACGACAATTTTATCGATCTCTTTCAGAAGAACTTTCCCAGCCCGATAAACGGAATGGGTCTCCTTTACTACCGTTATTATCTTGTGGACTCTGCATTCTTAGGAAATAACTGGTGCTATAATATCATGTTCAAGCCCCGGAGGAAACAGGAATATGCCTTCACCGGAAATTTCTGGGTTCATGATTCCACTTTTGCCATCAAAAAGGTCGAAATGCGAATGGTTGATGATGCCAATATGAACTTCATCAACGACATGGTTATCTCTCAGGAATTCGAACAAGTCGATGGCCGGCAATGGATGCTAACCCGTGATCATATCGTTGCAGACTTCAACCTGATTGAAGATGCCAAGGTAACAATGGGCTTTTATGGTACCCGGACAGCTATCTTCAGGAAGTACAGTTTTTCTCCTGTGAAGGATGAAAAGATTTTCAATACCCCAAATAATATCATCGTTCAGGATAATGCTATTAAACGTGATCAGGAATTCTGGGCTAAATCAAGACCTGAAGATCTTACCTACCGCGAATCCTCCGTATACCGTCTGGCTGACACCCTGAAGAAAATGCCAATTTTCAATACTTACCTCGATATAGCCCAAACTGTCTTCACCGGGTATTACGTGAATGGAAATTTTGAATGGGGTCCCTATGCTTCAACCTATAGTTTTAACAGCATCGAAGGCAACCGTTTCCGCATTGGTGGCAGGACTTCTAATGACTTCAGCACCCGGATTATGTTTGATGGATATGCTGCATACGGATTAAAGGATAATACACTTAAGTATAAGCTGGGGATGATATATATGGTCAATAAGATTCCCGATAGAATCCTGACTGCCTCCTATAAGCACGATATGGAACAACTGGGTGTTGGTGATGATGCATTCAGGGAAGACTTCTTTTTCAACTCTCTTTTCAGACGAAATCCTCAGGACAAGCTCTCCATGGTGGATGAACTTAAATGGGCCTATAAGCATGAGTGGTATACCGGTTTCTCCAACACAATAGGAATGAATAACCGGAAAATCTATACGCTGGGAGGAGAAGGCATAAAACTTTATGACTATCAACTTGACCAGTATATTTCAAGGAATCAGATAACTACCACCGAAGTAACGCTCGATCTGCACTATGGCTACCACGAAAAAGTGCTTGCCGGCGAATTTGAAAGGGTGACAGTAAGCTCCCCCTACCCGGTTCTTGACCTTCAATATTCCTATGGTTTCAAGAACCTTCTGGCCAGTGATTTTGAGTACCATAAAGCTAAGATCAGAGTAACTCAGTGGTTTAATTCAGCAACCACCGGTTGGTCAAAGTATTACGTCGAGGCAGGAAAAACATGGGGCAGATTGCCATTCCCCCTTATGAAAATTCACAATGGGAATGAGACCTTCTGGTACGATGAAACAGCCTTTAACCTCATGAACTACTACGAATTTGTGAGCGACGAATACGTCAACTTCCTGTTCACACATCACTTTGAAGGATTCTTCCTCAACAGAATCCCTGCAATCCGTAAACTCAAATGGCGTGAGGTAGCCCAGATTAGGGGCGCAATGGGTCATACCACAGATGCCAACAAGCAATATAATTTCTTCCCCGAAGGCACCTATACTCTTGGCAAGCCTTACTTTGAAGCTGGTGTTGGTATTGAAAATATCTTCCGCTTCATCAGGATCGACGGTATTTGGCGCCTCTCCTACAATGATCATCCGAATGCAAATCGCTTCGGGGTAATGATGTCAATGAACTTCAATTTCTAACATCCGAAGAAACATCATCCCTTCAATTACAGCCCGAAGGAAAAACCTGCTAAAATCTGAAGTATACAACATTTTAAAAGAATGCTTGTTTTACTTTTGGTTAGTTTTGATTCACTGCATAAGATCCTTGACTGTCATTCTTTAAATGCGCCTTTCCTGATCCAATTCCAGCGAATTCTATTTCAGGATCTATTTTAGTAAATACTGAACTGTGAAAAAGATACAGATACTCATATCATTAGCCTTGCTGATTGCCAACGCAGGAATGCTCAATTCATGCAGCAAAGAGGAAGGCCCGATGCGCCTTGGAGAGTTGAACGACCCAGCTTTCAATGGTTATTACCTGAGGGATGAATCCGGTTTCCCAGCTGGAGCTGTAGGGTCACCAAATGTATATCTGGGCGATGGTCAGGATTATCCCTCATCATCAGTATACCTGATTTGCTACCCTAACCCTGTTTTCGGCTCTCTGATTCGCCTGCAAATCAAAAGACCCTACAGTGAAGAAAACTGGAAATTATGGATCACACAGGCAACTCCTTCCGAAATACAGGAAACCTCTTCACTGTATCTTGGACAACTCAACCTGATTGCTGGCGGACAAACGGTTTTCCAGGCTGAAGGGAATGTAAGCTCTTTTGTCATTGATGCAACTTACTTATCGCCAGGATATTACAAGATATACCTCAAAACAGGAGATTTCCTGCTGCATGATAACTTGGTAATTCTATAATATCGCCGAATTTATTCATTTATTAACCAATCAAAATCGCTGATCCAAAGATGAAAACTATAAACAGTAAAGCAACTCTCGCAATTCTCCTTTTGCTATTGACTTCAGGTTCTCTTTTTGCCCAGCAGAAAAGGAATATTGGACTAAGCGCAACAATTCAGGGAAATCAGTATGGTATAATGATGCCTGTTTGGGTCAGTTCAAAAGTGGCGATTGTTCCTGTCGTAGAACTGGTCTCAGCAAGCAAAATAGGTACTGACCTTGGAATCGGAGTAAGTCCAAGATACTATTTCAAAACCGACAAACTTTGCCCTTACCTTGGAGTTAAACTGGGAACTGTCCTGAATTTCCCTTCTTCAAAAAATCAGGTCGATGACAAAACCAAGGTTGATCTGATTGGAGGTCTGAATTTTGGAGCTGAGTATTTTATAGCTGAGAAACTTAGCCTCGGAATTGAAGCTCAGGGCAATTTCACGAAATCAGATAAAAACTCGAATCGGTTTGGAAATCCGGATGGCATCAATTTTAATACCGGAACCATGCTAGTGGCCACAATCTACTTTTAACGGCTACGCAGATAGCATTTTCATTAAAACTGAAGGTAAATTGGCATGACCTGTTCAGAGGTTTTGATCTGGTAAAAAACAAACATGAATACCAGGAAAATACCAATGAACCAAACAATCCCTTTATTCTCCATTTTAGAGACTAACCTGTCGCACACTCCCTGCGGTACGAAATGCAGGGCAAATCCCAATGCCATCATCAGAAACACTGATTTATAGGCAATCGCCAGAATCCCGATTGCACCCGCATCAAAATTGCCTGCTATCTGATGCAGTATCACCATTGAGTCATTAAGACTGGAAGCCCTGAAAAATATCCAGCAAAAACAAACGAGATGAAATGTGATAATTATCCCAATTACTCGAAGCAGCTTGCTTTCCTTAACAGAAGAGAATATTGACATCCTGGCCTTATCCAGTGCCAGTGCCGCTCCATGCATCCCTCCCCATATTACAAAATTCCAGCTTGCACCATGCCAGAGTCCACCCAAGAGCATTGTCACTGATAAGTTTACATATTGGCGTATTTTCCCCTTCTTGTTCCCCCCCAGTGAAATATACAGATAATCCCTCAGCCAGCTGGAAAGCGAAATATGCCACCTTCTCCAAAACTCTGTTATACTGGCACTCTGATAGGGTGAATTGAAATTGATGTTAACTGTGAACCCCATCCACCGCGCCAGCCCAATAGCAACATCCGAATATCCTGAAAAATCGCAGTAAATGACAAGGGCATACCCGTAAACCCCTAAAAGGCACTCAAGCCCTGTGTGCTTCGATGGATCATCAAAAATGTATCCAACAAAGTTCACATTGATATAATCGGAAATAACAAGCTTCTTGAATAAGCCGGTTACTATCAGGAAAAAACCAAGAGAGAAATCATGCTGTGTAACCGTATACTCTTTTCGAATCTGCGGTATAAAATCAGATGCCCTGACAATAGGTCCCATTACCAGCTTCGGGAAGAAAGAAAGAAAGAACAAATAGTCCAAAAAACTCCTTACCGGCTTGAAATGCCCTCTGTAAACATCCAATGTATAACTGAGGTTTTCAAATGTATAGAACGAAATCCCAATTGGTAGCAGCAAGTTTAACGGACTTGCATTACTGAACTTCAGGTCATTCAATATGGAAATGAAGAAATTGGTGTACTTGAAATAGAACAACATCCCAAGATTCAATACAAGACTCAGAACTAGCAATGCCGTCTTTGCCTTTTTGTTCTTCTGTATGTAAATAAGGTTTGAAATACCGAAATCAACCACTGCTGATATCAGAATCAGAGAAACGAACCAACCACATGCCTTATAGAAAAAATAGAGCGAGAATAATGTAAATACACCTATTCGCATCCTTCGATTCTTCCTGACAGCATAGTAAAGAAGTATGAAGAAAAATAAAAAATAAACAAAGAAACCGGAGTTGAACAACAGCGGATTAGCCGGATCATACAGCAACTGCTTCAGAATGTTATCGAATATCTCCTGCATGCTCCTATTGCTGTTTGGGTATCAATGAATCCATCACTGCATTTAATAATAGCCGGGACTCCAAACGATATCCCTCTTTTGTCAAATGTATCATATCTTTCTGTGCAAATCCCTTCCGGTTCCAATCTCTTATTGACTCTTCACCTCCCATCACCGGGAAAAAACTCCAGACAGCCACATCCATCTTCTCTGGAAGACTGGAATAGTAATCAACTACATCAACCAGATAATCATTCACAGTATAATTCACCACAGTCCTGTAACGGCGTTTCTTTCTTGAGATTCTTACTTTTGTATAATAACGCTTCAGTCCATCCCCCGGCCCCGTTACAAGAATATCGCAATCGGGGGCATCAGAAAAAACCTGCTGAATGAGTGCTTCATGATAAAATGACAATGTATCCAGATTCACATGGTTATAAGCCTCATTAGTCCCAAGTGAAATAATAACCAAATCAGGATTGAATTGCTGAACCAGAGTGTCAGAATAAACCTGATTGAGAATAGTCTTAGCCATTGCTCCATTTTTTGCCAGAACCATCAGTTTCACTACACTGGAATCTGAATCATGTACAATTACATGAGCTGCATAGTTCCTGATAACTGAATCCATTAAGCTGGAAAAGGATTCTGCAAAATACCCCGACTTCACATGTGAATCTCCGATATGCAGAATTCGAAGAGGACGCCGTACAGTGTCCCGGTTCTCTTCAAAATAGTTTCTTAAATGAGAAAGTGCAGTGTCATTTTCTATATAGTTATAGTCATAGTTGATAGGTAGCTGCGTTGTATCCGGCAATTGAGCCTTACAGACCACGAGAAGCAGCAACATACCGGGCAATAGGCTGTATTTGAGAACGTGAAGCAGCATCCGGGTCATAAACATACATGAGTTGATTAAAAAATAATTCTGCAATCTTGCTCGCGCCCTTGTGAGTCAAATGGGTGTAATCAAGATTAGCCAAAGGGGGACGATTATTCACCCATTTTACCATCGAATTCTTCCCTCCCATTGCATTATAGAGGCTCCAGAAATCAACACCTGATTCTGAAGCAGCCCTGTTCTGTATCTCTATCAATGGTAGAACACCTTTCTGTGTTCTGTACTCTCCATCATACCTGCATCCCTTGTCTGCTGATCCTACTACCAGAATACTTGCATTGGGCATCTGCTGCCTGAACTTGCTGATGACATTCTTTATGGGCTTTTCATACCACCTGAAATCAACTAGCTCTGGCTTAAAGAGCAAATTAGGACCAAACTGAATAATAATCAGATCATAAGGTTGACGCTCATTGATACTGCTTAGCATCTCATTTGAGAAACGCTGCATTTCCATTCCACTGATGCCGCGGAAAGCAAAATTGTCAATAAAAACTCCTCTTTCACTTTCAATTGAAAACCCAAATGCATTTGCCGATTCATTTGTAAAACGGGCCTTCACCGTTTTTACACCACTGGCAACCAACTGCCGGTTGAATACACCTGAACCATCAAGTATAATAGTTGAATCGTTTATCTCAACATTGCTCAAACTGTCACTCTTTCCATATAAAAGATAACACTCACTGAAGGATCCAAGATGCTTCTGGTTAACTGCAGAATAATAAACAGACGAAGCGGAGCCTGGCTTGAAAATATGCCCTGAAATAAAAAGTTCAGATGATTTGGACGAAGAAGTATTTAAGAAATGCTGATCATTCCAGTTCTCACTGAATGAATGAATTATAGTTTGTCGGAATCCGGCAACTACTGATGTAATGGGCACAAATCCTACGCCATTGCCACCAAAATAATCCTGAAAAAGCTTCCGCAAATCCTGAGAAATCAGGTCGCCTTCAATCATTGAATCTCCGAAATACGCAATCCTGACTTTCTTCCTCTTTCCCGAGGATAACTCATGAAGGGCTTTCACAAACGCTTTTAATGTACCACTTGAATCATATCCAATAATCTCATCACTCTGCCTGTAATCAGGAATGATTCTGCCTGGTGCTGCGTTCACCATAGGCAATTCCTTCAGTGCGCTGTCTGCTTGCTTTGGTAAAATTTCACTGATAATATTTATGTTTTTCAGCTGAATGCCAAATACTGTCAGGGTATTCCCAAGGAATGAGAGCAAAAGCACAATGATGAAACTTGCCAGAATAAAAATGAAGGGTTTTGAAGTGGCGGGCATTTATTATTTGGTTTCAACAAGGCGATTGCAAAGATATTAATTTTAAATCTGTCGTTCACGGCATTTGAGAACAATGGACACCTTTCATATTTCAACATCTATATATCAGTATACATGATAATTACAAGAAAATTTATACATTAAAATCTTGCTTTATTAAAAATCAATCTATTGTTTTGAAACAACTTGAATACAATTGAAATTTCCTCTTTATTTGCAAATGGTTAAATACTTTAACCCCAAGCTAGTAGTACTGCCCATTATCCCACTAATCAACAAAATCCTGATTAGCCAATGAATGATTGCTTTGCAGGGTAAGAACCGTTTATGAGTCCGGTTGGCTGATTATTAATATCCCCCTTTGGTATGCTTCAAAAGTTTCGGTCATTTGTTCAGCGGAATCAACTTATTAACCCTGATAAAACAGTGCTGATTGCTGTTAGCGGTGGAGTGGATTCTGTTGTGATGTGCGAATTGATGCGGCTGTCAAATTACCGGTTCGCAATAGCTCATTGCAACTTCCTCCTGAGAGGTGAAGAATCTGATGCCGATGAAACATTCGTCAGGCATCTTGCACTTGCAATGGATGTACCTCTTCATGTCAAGCATTTCGAAACACTCAAATTTGCTCAGGAAAACGGACTCTCAATTCAAATGGCTGCCCGTAATCTTCGATACACATGGTTCGAGGAATTGATGGACGAATTCGACTATCAATATGTCGCCAATGCACACCACCTTGATGATCAGGCTGAAACTTTTTTTATAAATCTAATCAGGGGAACCGGTCTAAGTGGATTGCACGGTATTCTTCCAAAACAAGGCAGGGTAATCCGACCTCTGCTTTTTGCTACCAGAAAGGAAATTCTGGAATATGCCTTCGTTGAGGGACTGCAATGGAGAGAAGATTCTTCAAATAAAAGCAAGAAATACCTCAGGAATAAGCTGCGCCTCGAACTAATGCCGGTACTTCATGGCATCGACCCTTCATTCAGCCGAAACCTGAACAACACAATCCGAATCCTTAGGGAAACTGAAACAATATATCGCCAGAAAATTGATGAGGGAAAAGCCGACCTCCTTGAAACAAATTCCAATGACGTCCGAATCCTGATCAGTTGGCTGGAAGAATTCTATCCTATGGAAACCTGGTTATTTGAACTGCTCAGGCCTTACGGATTCACTTTCTCTGTTGTTGAAGAAATCGTCAGCTCTCTTTCTGCAATCTCCGGAAAGATTTTCTTCTCCCCTACTCACCGGCTCATCCGTGACCGGGAATATCTTATCATCGAGTCTTTCGTACAACTTGACGAAAAATCTGATGAGCCAATCTTGGCATTTGACCCACTGCTTGAACAACAGCCTCAACTGCCGGTTCCTGTTAGTTTTAAGGTTGAAAGATACCAGGGATTCAATATTCCCGATGGCCCTTCAATTGCCTGCTTCGACTATGATAAGCTCACCTATCCCCTGTATATGAGGCATTGGAAAAAAGGTGATCATTTCTTCCCGTTTGGTAGTAAGGGTAAGAAGAAATTGAGTGACTTCTTTGTAGATAATAAGTTATCAATCGACGAGAAGGAACGTCTCTATCTGCTGATTTCCGGTGATGATATCATCTGGATTACCGGGATGAGGTCCGATAACCGGTATCGGCTTACCGATACAACTAAAAAGGTTCTGGTTGCCGAACTGGAACTGCCTCCTGAAAAACCAACCTGTTTCTTTGGTTGAGATTCCTCATTGTACCCCGCATAACAGTCTTCTGATAATTCCTTGAATGCCGCGTTATCTGGCATTCCGCTTGCTTAACTATCCATTCATCCAGCTCTTGAAGTCAGCGGTCCTGGCCTTGCTTACAATGACCTCTTCGCCGGCCTCCGGCTGCAACTCAAGCTTGAGCTTATAATTAAAATAATGATGAACCTTTCGGATGGACTGAATGGATACGAAATGCTGCCTGTTAACCCTGAAAAATACTTTCGGATCTAACTTATCCTCCAATTCTTCCAATGAATTGTTAATAATCCAGCGCTTGCCATCAATGGTTATCAGAAATACCACCTTATCCTCAGCAGTGAAATATGCTATTTCATTGGTTGATACTGGATATAGGCTATCCCCCTTGCTCACCAGGAATCTGCTCTGATACACAACCTCAGTATGCATCTTCAATCTTCCCATCAACTCACTCATGAACTCAGTTGTTGGACTTCCACCAAAAACCTCTTTCATTTTATGGTATTTGTCTAGTGCCGATTGTAACTTAACAGCATTGATTGGCTTCAGCAGATAGTCGATGCTGTTGAGTTCAAATGCTTTTACTGCATATTCATCATATGCCGTTGTGAAAATAATCGGAGTAGTTAGCTTTATAGTTTCAAATATCGAAAAGCTCTTGCCATCTGCCAGCTGAATATCAAGGAAAATTAGATCATATATTGACCCTGAGGATAATTGCCTGATTGCTGCCTTTACTGTCTCAATAGGCCCTTCCACCTGAATAGTGGGATCTGATTCACTTAACAGCTTCACCAGCCTGCGATAGGCTAGCTCTTCATCCTCTATTATCAGTACTTTCATCTTCTTTTAAACTAAAGGCAATTTCACAATAAATGTCTCATTTGTAGCATTAACCTGAATTTCCCTTTCATGAAGAATCATGTATCGGCTCTGGATATTCTTTAAACCAATACCTGTTGATGGCTCTGAGTCCAACTTCTTGTTCAGGTTATTCTGCACCACCAAAAATGATCCGTCTTCAACTTTTACAACTATCCTGAGCATATGCTCATTCGAAATCTCATTATGCTTGATTGCATTCTCCAATAACATCTGCAATGTAAGGGGTGGAACAAGAAAACCCTGAAATTCTCTGGGCACCTCAAACTCTATTTCCAGTTTTCCCTGAAAGCGGCTCTTTTGTAAATACATGTATTGTTCTGCAACCTCAAGCTCTTCTTTCAGCATCACACCCTTCACATCCCTGGTCTTAAGAATATATCTCATGAATTCTGAAAGCGTCTCTATATATCTTTCAGCTTCTGAATTCCCCTCAACAAGGCTCAGGAGTGTGTTCAGACTGTTGAATAAAAAATGAGGATTAACTTGTGTCTTCAATACCTCATACCTTGCTTCAAGATTCGCTTTCTCAAGCATCTCAGCCTTAACAAGATTCTTCTTCCATTGGAGAAAGAAACCTATTGAAGCATAAATTGAACTAATCAAAAAGGTAATCAGGGTTGCAGTGGCAATCATCTCCTTTTTATCCACTGCCTTCGAAACCTCAGGGAACAACTTATTCAGTGCTATCAGCTGCAGATATTCCGTGAAACTCACAAATACAAGTAGGGCAGAGATTTGAATTACCAGAAGTCGTACTGGCTGTTTAAATATTGAATACCTGGCACTTGTAAAATTGATGATGGTCATACTTCCGAACCATAGCATCGATATTCCCAGGAAGTAAACAATGAATGCCAGAAT
The DNA here is from genome assembly GCA_016707705.1 of Bacteroidales bacterium. Lineage (GTDB taxonomy): Bacteria > Bacteroidota > Bacteroidia > Bacteroidales > UBA4417 > UBA4417. The sequence goes on along the minus strand of JADJHD010000012.1, from coordinate 100,817 downwards.
ATAATTCCCTGATGCTACTGGAAACTCAAAATAGTACCAAGCAGATAAACAAGCCAAAAGGAATACTAACCCATATCTGATCACTAACTCCCTCTTCCTGAATCTGTCAGTTTGAAATTGATCAAATACAAATTCCTTTGGCTTGTTTTTAAATATGCTTGTCACGGTATTGGCTTTTATTGCGTTGAATCTTGTCTTCTAACGGTAAAGTCCTGCTAAGTTAAGAGTTTCCTTCAAAATTGACCGGCCTAGAAGTGGATGCGGTATAAAACCATTGGAAATGCACCCAGCTGGTAGGTATTCTGGATCTCATTGCTTGACTTGCTGTACGACTGAAGAAGTATATTCTTGTGATTGGTAAAGTTTTCGACATAAAACTGCCATTCCTGTGATACTTTCTTTCCATTTAAACGATAGCCAACCTTGATATCTGCCTTCAGGAAGGGATCATATTTCAGACTGTATGCCTTGCTTTCGTCATACTTGGTTTCACCGGCTCCTGCAGATGCAACCATATCAATAGGAGTATAGTATCGTCCTCCAGCCATTGACAATTTAAAGTCGACTGTGAATGCTGATTTCTTCTTTATTGCAAACTCCTTGCCCACAAGACAGTTCAGAACATACCTGCTGTTGAACGCTGTGTTTCTCTCTATACCGTCACTGCCTTTATACTTTGATTGAAATACCGATAGCGTAGCGAGATAATAGTAGTTATTGCTGAAAAACTTCTCCAGTGTAAATTCAAGTCCATAGTTTTTTCCGGTTCCATCATTCACAAGGCTATCCTGTGCACCAACTCCCCATCCTGCACCTGTATTCAATATATTGAATGATGAAGAGCGAATTTCAACCGGAACATTGAACAGATATTGATAATACGCTTCTGCCTTTAGACGGGTTGAATGCCCAAGGTTTACATCGTAGGCCAGCACAAGCTGGTGTGATTTTGTAAAACCAAGGTCCTTGTTGGTCTCTGCTACAGAATAATCTTCAAGTGTTGTCCCCAGAAAATAGGTTGAAAGTGACTGTACAGATGAATGCAAGCCATATCCTGCACTGAACTTTTGTCCTTCTGAAACTTGCCAGCTAATACCAAACCTTGGCTCTAAAGCATAGGTCTTGTTAAAATCGAGGTATATAAAATGAACTCCGGGATTAATACTAACTGCTTCCGATATCCTGAAGGTTGCCTGATAATATGCCCTGTAAAGATTATCACCATCAGCCAGACTCTTCTTGTAATCAATAAGTGTTCTGAACCCACTGTCGGAAACATAATACTTTTTGGTTAACAGATTGAATCCCATTCTGTCGACAGTAACCCCTACTCTTGTGTTTAAACGTGAATTGTATTTCGTATTCAGATAAGCGCTTAAACTACCCTTGTATTCTGTAAAGTTATGATCAATTGAGTTATGAGGCTGATTCTGAATATCCAGCGTATCTATCTTGGTTCCTCCATCCTGAACCAGACCCGATAAAGAGACCTTAAAATACTTTTTGTCATTCAGAAATCTTGTGTAAGAAATTCCACTTGCAGCAGTATTGGATCGGTTATATAAATCCTGACCCTCATCTGAATAAAGATCCTTCTTATTCTGCTTGCTGTCAAGCATTGCTATCTCACTGATTCCGCCTACCCCAAACAGAGTGATTCTGCCCTTATTGACTGGAATATTGAATTTAAAGGATAAATCCTGATACTTGGGTATGCCGGCAGTACCAATATCAATAATGTTGCTCATCAACTGAAGCGTGGAATAACGGTAGTTGAACAGGTATGAACTTTTATGTGCTTTGGTAAACGGACCTTCTGCTCCTACCTCAAATCCATTGAATCCTGTCTGGAAAAGAAACTCATGGCGGTTGTTATTGCCATTTCTCATCTTTAAATCGAAAACGCCGCTTTGTGCATTTCCATATTCTGCTGGAAAAGCTCCTGTGAAGAAATCAGAGTTCTGCAGCAAATTATTGTTAAGCATCCCAACCGGGCCACCGGTTGTGCCATTCTCTGCAAAATGATTCGGATTTGGAATATCAACATCCTCAAGCCTCCACAATAACCCACTCGGAGAATTCCCTCTGATGATAATATCATTCCTCTGATCATTCGCTGCCGATACTCCCGCATAGTTCATAGCCATCCTGGCAACATCCCCCCTGCTTCCTGCAAACTTTTCGGTCTCCTCAACAGTGAATGAACGTGCGCTTACTGTAGCCATCTTGTTTATGGATTGATCCTTCGCAACTTCAGCCTTTATCTCAACCTCCTTGCTCTGGAACACATTCTCCTGCAACCCAATCTCAAGTACCACCTCCTGCGCTGAATTAACAATCAGATTGCTAATGGTAACAGCTTTATAGCCCATATAACTCACTTGCACACCCTGTCTTCCAAGTGGCACATTCCTTAACTCAAAATTCCCGTCCACATCGGTTGCTGCACCAACAGGTGGAGTGGAATTCAACAATAAAATATTCGCACCCGGCAGACTCACCTTCGAATCTGCATCAAAAACCTTTCCCCTGATCGTCTGAACAGCCTGAGCTGATAATTCACCGGAAAAAAAGCCAAAACTTATAATGGCTATTAAAAGTATCGTCAATGTTTTCATAATTCCTGTTGTTTAGTTTTTCGGCAAATTTCAGCAGTCTTGTGAAGTCATGCAGATACCTTTCCGATGAAATGAACAAAGTAGGAGATGAAACGGAAATATCTGTTAATTTAAGGTTAATGTCCTGAAAAATAAATGCATGTTTTAACACTTAAATAACACAATTTTAGTGTGTAGTATAAACTTAAAGGCCGCAATCAACTGATTCAATGTACCTTAAATAAATATTAACCAAATTGATTAAAAAGTATCCCACGAAAGGTCAATTTCATACTCTTTAATGCTGTTGCTCACTGCAATAGATAATTCCTAAATTTGTGGCCAATTGGAGAATTCCAGTAGGTAAACTACCTGAAAAACACACTCATCAACTATAACTCAGAGCAAAATGAAAAATGCCTTCCTTCTTATCATCTTGCTGTTCATCAGTACTTTTTCATCAATTCAAGCCCAAATCCTTGAGCCAGTCAAATGGTCCTTCAAAGTTGACCGGATCAGCGACAAGGAAGCAGAACTGCAATTTGTCGCTACAATCGACAAAAACTGGCATGTCTATTCACAGATTGTCCCTCCTTTGGGACCAAGGCCAACTATCTTTACGATAGACAAAGGCACTGAATTCAAACTCAAGGGCAAGGTAGTTGAGCCAACCCCAATAGAAGAATATGACCCAAATTTTGAGATGAAAGTGAAGTATTTTGCAATGAAGGCAATCTTCAGACAAAAAATTGTCATCTCCTCCCCAAATGCATTTACAATAAAAGGTGTGCTCGAGTTTATGTGCTGCGATGATCATCAATGCATTCCCCCGACTGAAGTCCCATTCTCTTTCAAGCTGGATGCAGCTAAAGACCCTTCAGCCTTCGCTGCTGTGCCTGTAACAAATGTTCTACCTCAAAACAAGGATACAAATGCCAAGGTTCAACCTGACACCATAGTTAAAGCAGACGTGACTCCTACCAAAACTGCTGAAGTGTCATCAGGTTTTGAAGGCAAAAACAATTCACTGCTTTGGTTCTTCCTTCAGGCTTTTGGTTGGGGACTTCTTGCAATTCTCACACCATGCGTATTCCCTATGATTCCAATGACAGTTTCATACTTCATGAAAAGTGGAAGCAAGGGTAAAGTTCAGGCCATCATCTATGGCTTGTCAATTGTCGCAATATATGTCGTTTTCGGAGTATTGATCTCCGTTTTGTTCGGTGCTGATTTCGGAAACTGGCTTAGCACTCATTGGATACCCAATGTCTTGTTCTTTATCATTTTTGTAGTCTTTGCAGCCTCCTTTTTCGGCTATTTTGAGATAACAGTACCAAACTGGCTTGTAAATAAAAGTGTTCAAAACGAAGATAAGGGCGGTTTGATGGGAACCATATTTATGGCTCTTACCCTTGTTCTGGTCTCATTCTCATGTACCGGCCCTATTGTAGGTACTGTTGTTGTTCAGGCTGTTGGAGGGGAAGTCATCAAACCTGTTATCGGAATGCTGGGGTTCTCACTTGCATTTGCCATCCCTTTCACTCTCTTCGCCTTCTTCCCCCAATGGCTTAACAAAATGCCGAAATCCGGAGGATGGCTTAATTCCGTTAAAGTAGTCCTGGGATTCATAGAACTCGCATTTGCTCTCAAGTTCCTGAATGTCCCTGATCAAACCTACCATTGGGGCATACTCGACCGTGAAATCTATCTTGGTTTCTGGATCGTGATATTCACCATGATGGGATTCTACCTCCTGGGAAAAATCAAATTCCCGCATGATAGCGATTATCCGGTAGTTAAGTCTTTCCCGAGATTAGTGCTCATTATAGTAACATTCACATTTGTCATCTACCTCATTCCAGGTCTTTGGGGTGCTCCCCTCAAAGGAATTTCAGGCTGGCTGCCTCCATCTGAAACCCAGGATTTTGATATCAACGCCATCGTCCGTGAATCCGGTGGGGGCAATGGATCCGCTATGCAAGGAAATATAGCTGAAACTCCAAAGTATGGAAATACGGCGCTTAAATTGCCTCATGGGTTAAAGGGATACTTTGATTATGATCAGGCACTAAAAGCATCCAAGGAACTTAATAAACCGGTATTTGTCGACTTCACTGGTCATGGTTGTACCAATTGCCGGGAAATGGAAAATCGCGTTTGGAGTGACCCTGAAATCCTTAAGCGTCTAAGGGAAAACTTTGTCTTGGTTGCTCTTTATGTCGACGATAAAGTAATTGAGATGCCCAAAGAAGAATGGTATACCACTAAAGAAGGTAGAACTGTTAAACTTCTTGGAAAGAAAAACACTGATATTCAGATTAATAAATATGGAGCAAACGCACAACCCTACTATCTAATCCTTGATGCAGAAGGGAACAAACTGGCTCCTCCAAGAGCTTATGATCTTAGCATAGAGGCATTTACAAATTTTCTTGATGATGGATATGCTGAGTATCAGAAAACACATCTCAAATAATCAGATTTTTTTCTGACCTATTAACCTGGCTATTAGTTCAATACTAGCCAGGTTTTTTTATTCGAAATATTTTTTTTGAAAAATGATCTTTTCTGGCACGACGGTTGTAACAAGTTTCAACCAGAGACGTCTCAATGCATTGTCAATAAAGAAGCAGATTAATAACACCAAATACTTTGCGCCATGAAAAAGATAGTTTTAGTCCTTTTACTCGTCATAGCAGCTTCAACATATACCGAAGCACACAGGCATGGACACAGGCACTTCTCAATATCAATACAAACCTTTTACGATGAGCTTTCACCTTATGGTGATTGGCTCTATACTCCTGACTATGGATATGTCTGGAAGCCTTTTTTTGAACGTCCTGAGTATTTCAGGCCATATTCCTCCGGTGGAAACTGGGTATATACTGAATATGGATGGACATGGGTTTCTGACTATTCCTGGGGCTGGGCTCCATTCCACTACGGACGCTGGACTTTCGACGATTATCTGGGATGGATGTGGATTCCAGGGTATGAATGGGGACCAGGTTGGGTAACGTGGGGATCCTACAATGATTACTACGGATGGGCTCCATTAGGACCAAACATCAATGTCTCTGTAAACTTTAACTGGTATGCTCCAGATCCTTGGTGGACATTCGTTCCTACTCACCGCTTCTGTTCAAACAACTGGCACAACTATATTTATGATCGTCCTGTTCACATTACAAACATCACGCACATCACCAATGTATATGTTTACAATGGACAAAACAGGAGAAACGAGAACTGGTTTTACGGTCCAAGGGTATCAGATGTTGAAAGACATACAAACCATAGGGTTAGACAAATGAGGGTGGTTGATAATGACAGGCCAGATAACCTAAGGGCTGACAACGATCAGGTTAGGGTTTACAGGCCAGAAGTAGAGCAGCGCAGGGAAGAATCAAGGCCCTCAAACTACAGGGATATGAAGAGTGAAAGAAGGAACACAACCTCAATGAGGCAGGATGCCCGCTCCAACAACCCAGGAAATACCAGAATGCGCTCTGATAATAATGAACTCAGAAATTCTGAAAGAACAAGAACTGAGAACATGCCAGCCAGAAGTGCTTCACCAAGAGAAAATACTAATAATGAAAGAAGCAATAGCAGCAGGTATGAAACACCTTCAGGACAGAGTCGCAATTCATCGAACACTCCAGACTACAGGCAGGAACGTTCAAGAGATCAGAAAAATACTGAAGCTGGACGTCAGAATCAAAACAATGAACGCCAGGTAGCCCGTCCTTCAGGAAATCAGGTAAAGGAAGAAAACAAGGTAAATAGATCCAGGGAAACTTCTGAACCAAGACAATCCAGAAATGAAGGCAATCCTAAAGTAGGAAAGGCAAAAGCAGAAACCGGTAATTCATCCAATCAAAATCGAACTGAAAAACGGGAATCTTCTTCAAAATCCAGTCGTTCATCAGGATCCTCCAATGATAAGTCAAAGGAAAACTCACCAAGAAGGTAAGTTCAGCATTTGAAAATGAAGCCGGTGAATTCACCGGCTTTTTTTATGTTGAGGTACCCGAAATTTCTAGAAAGAACAACTATATTTACGGCAGTTTTAGCGCAAACAATTGTGTTTGATACTAATGCAAAACCCAATCAGCAAGTCAACAGAGTGAAGATAACCTTTCAAAGTAATTAATTATGAATGGAGCACACTTTCACTTATTGGTAAATCATATGCCAATTGTGGGTACCATCCTTGGTTTCCTAATTCTTTTATCCGGAATAGTAATCAAGAACAACACAGTAAAACAGACAGGACTGGCAACTCTCATTTTTGCTGCCTTAAGTTCTGGATTGGCTTTGCTTACTGGTGACCCGGCAGGAGAAACTGTTGAAAATCTTCCTGGTATTACTGAAGCCATGATAGAACATCATGAAAGTATTGCCTACTCTTCCCTTTAGGCTTTGGTTCCAATGGGTTTGCTTGCAGCTCTTGCTTTCTACAGCATATTGAAGAAGGAAAAAGCTGGAAACACATTGGCATTGGTAACATTAGCTCTCGCTATTGTGAGTATTGGGATGATGTCATGGACCGGACTTACAGGGGGTGAGATCAGGCATACGGAAATACGCAAGGATGCTGTTATGGCTGCTCCAGCTGATAACATCAACACTTCCGAACAGGAAGATGATGACTAAATCAGAAATTGTTACTACCACTCAATAATACTACAATGAAAAATAATCTCCTTTTCCTGCTATTACTGTCACTCAATTCCATACTTCTGGCTCAGCCATTCACTGATATTAATGCCGGACTGCTTGGAGTTGGACGCAGTTCTGTTGCATGGGCTGACTTTGACTTAGATGGAGATTTGGATGTGCTTATTTCAGGAAATCAGGGAAGTGGACCCTATGTGGCTGAGATTTATAGAAATGATAATGGCAGCTTTATCAATATTAATGCAGGCATACCTGGTTTTGACAATTCCGCCGTTGCCTGGGGCGATTATGATAATGATGGTGATCCGGATATTCTCGCAACTGGTAGAAGTACAGGCAATATTCATACATGGCTCTATAGAAATGATAATGGTAACTTCACCCAGATAAATGCTGGCTTCCCAGATATTGGCTCATATGGAGCAGTAGCCTGGGGAGATATCGACGGCGATGGCGACCTCGATGCCCTCATATCAGGAAATTATTCAACTTCATTATTCCAGAATAAAAACGGAGTGTTTACCAATCTCAATTACTCTTTGCCTGGAGTTTCCAATATATCACTAAATATTCTTGACCTTGACAATGATGGAGATCTGGATCTATTCATTATGGGAGATGCTGGTGGATGGCCGATTGCTGTAGTTTGCAGAAATGATGAAGGTAATTTCACAATTCTCGACAATAACGGCATCTTGCCACTTTCCGCCGGATCATCTTCCTGGACAGATTATGACAATGATAAAGATCTGGATATTCTGGTTACCGGATTTGATCAGTACCTTGAACCGAAAACCTCCATATTCACCAATGACGGAGCTCTGAATTTTACAAACGTATGGCCTGGACTCCCGGGAGCAGCTCTGGGAACAGGTGCATGGGGGGACTATGACAATGACGGTGATGCCGATATAGTCTTAACTGGTCAGAACGCTGCCTGTGGAAGTTTATCAAGCATGGTATTCAGAAATGATGCAAATAATAATTTCACTGATATTAACGCTCCTCTTGATGGAGCAGAAAGAGGCTCTGCTGCATGGGCAGACTTTGACAATGATGGTGACCTTGATATAATTATCAGTGGGTTCAATGGATCTGGAATGCCTACAACGAAGCTTTACCTGAATACCTTAGGAAGCAATTCATTTAGTACTGCTGTTGCCCCAACTGTACCGGAAAACCTTAATACAGAGGTCACAGCGCAGGGAGTTGTTCTCCGCTGGGATAAATCCTCCGATGACCATACACTTCAGGACGCAATTACCTATAATCTCAGAATGGGTTCCTTGCCTGGATTACAGGATATCTATCCTTCAAATACCGACCCCACTGGGTTTTCATTATTGTACAAGCCAGGAAATCTGGGCAACAGTAATGAGTGGAATCTATACCTTCCGGATGGAACATATTATTGGACTGTACAGTCTATTGATCATGGCTACAAAGCCTCTGATTTGGCAGAAGAACAAATGTTTACAATCAGCACGGTCGGGCTTGGTGAATTATCAAAAGATTTAATCAATTGTTATCCAAATCCATTCGTCGACAATTTCAGTATTGCAAGTACGGATGAGGGTAGAATCGAAATTATCAATCTTCAAGGCAAAACCTACTACGCCGGAAGTACAGAAACTAAAGCAAGTATAAACACCAAAGAATGGCCTTCAGGGGTTTATATTGTCAAGTTGAGGGGTACGGACAGAACTTCTGAACGACTAATAATCAAGAAGTAAAATCGACTGCTTATAAATTATGGAGTAATTTCTCAGGAACCTGTTACTCCAGAATTGCAGCTAATCAAGTTCCGAAGCCAGATCTCCTGCATAATAGCGGTAAAACCAACTGATTGTCTCTATCCCCTTGGTAAAACACTCAAGGTGAAAATTCTCATTTGGAGAATGTGCTGAATCAGTATCAAGCCCAAATCCCATCAATAAACTCTTGACTCCAAGCACTTTTTCGAATGTGCTGATGATTGGAATACTTCCTCCGCTTCTAACCGGGACAGGGGTCTTTCCAAAGACAGATTCATAGGCTTTGCTGGCTGCCTTGTAAGCCCTGGATGTAACTGGTGAAACATAAGGGTGGCCACCATGATGGGCAATAACTTTTACCTTAACAGTGGGTGGAGCTATACTTTCGAAATGTTTGGCAAACAAAGCCGAAATCTCATCCGGATCCTGATTTGGGACCAGACGCATGCTGATTTTCGCACTGGCTTTGGAAGGCAATACTGTCTTTGAACCTTCCCCGGTATACCCGCTCCATATACCATTTACATCTAGTGTAGGACGTATACTGGTTCTCTCATTTACTGAGAATCCATCTTCACCCCATACTTCAGCAATATCAATCTTCGCTTTGTATTCATTCAGATTAAAAGGAGCCCTGGCCATATCAGATCTTTCTTCTGGAGATATTTCCAGCACAGAATCATAAAATCCCGGGATAGTAATATGATTGTTTTCATCATGAAGGGAAGCTATCATACTTGCGAGCACATTTGCTGGATTAGCAACAGCTCCACCATAAAGACCGGAATGAAGGTCCTTGCTGGGGCCGGTGACTTCAACCTCCATATAAGCCAATCCCCTCAATCCCACCGTAATGCTGGGGATATCAATTCCAATCATACTGGTATCACTTACCAGAATTAAATCTGCTGCAAGCATTTCCTTGTTTTCCCGGCACCAGTCACCCAAGGACGGGGATCCCATCTCTTCTTCCCCTTCAATCATAAACTTCACATTGCAAGGAAGCAATCCCTGAGATAAGAGGAATTCGAAAGCTTTCGCCTGCATAAACAGTTGGCCCTTGTCATCTGCTGAACCTCTGGCATATATTTTCCCATCCCTTATTTCAGGTTCAAAGGGAGGTGAATCCCAAAGACTGATCGGGTCTATAGGCATAACATCATAGTGGCCATAAACCAAAACAGTTGGTTTTGAAGGATCTACTATTTTCTTCCCAAAAACTACCGGATGTCCCTTCGTAGAATAAACCTGGGCATGATCAGCTCCGGCTTTCAAGAGTTGGTCAGCGAGATAGCTGGCTGCTTTATGCATATCATCCTTATGTTCAGCCACTGAACTAACTGACGGAATTTGAATGAGCCCAAACAGTTCCTTAAGGAATCGATCCTGATGAGTTCCTATATACTTCTTAATATCTTCCATTGTTATTTTAGTTTTGAATTTAATTAAACTTGAACATTTAAGCCCTTAGGACATAAAAATTGCAGCTAAAATCATTTATCAGCAACCTTCAAGAGGATGTATCCTGTCAATGGCTTTACTTCCAGCTGATCTCCGGTCATAAGATAAGTTGTGACCAAATTTCTATAAGTTCCTTTCTTAAAGTGAAAAACAAAAGACTTCACATCGGCATTGAGAAGGACAATAATTTCAGTGTTGGCATCAAACCTTTTATAGGAAATTGACTTCCCTTCAACCTCAAGGAATTTGATATCGCCTCTCGAAAGTACCGGCTGTTCCTTACGTATTTTGATAAGGGTCTTATAATATTTATTCAGCGTTTTGTGAAAGACTACATTGGTTGAATATAATGAGTTGCCATTATCATCCAGACGAGATTCCTTTTCAAATTTCATTTCTGGCCACCAGAGTGGCTTCCTGCAATCAGGGTCATCAGAGCCCCACATTCCCATCTCATCACCATTCCAGATATGAGGAGCGCCTATATTGGTAAACTGATGTATCAGATACAACTGAACTCTTTTGTAGGTTTCTCCATCAGGCTTCCCTGTTTTGTAGGCTTGATTCTCCTGAGGCTTAGCCTTGAATTTATATTTTCCGGGATTGTTAAAGCATGTGAGCAGTCTGGGAGAATCATGTGTAGATGCAACATTCATCATTGAATACCTGAATGGTTTCTCCAGCCTGTTCCATTGATACTGGAGGCTATCTTTAAATTGTTTGGCTGTTATATTGAATTCGCTTTTGGAGAAAAAATACTTGGCGGGACGATAAGCATGGTAATACATTACTCCATCAAACACATCTCCACTTGCATATGGGACCGGGTTCATGAATCGGTCAGGGAAGTTCTCCCACCATATCTCCCCTACCAAATAAGCTTCTGGTTTAACTGACTTCACGAAAGCATGATAGTCGCGCCAGAACTTCATCCCGATCTGATCAGCTACGTCGAGCCTGTATCCGTCAATTCCCTTAGAGACGTCACCATCTGGAGCAAGCCACCTTTTCGAAACGGCGAAAATATGGAGTTTAGCAGCTTGATTAATATCACCTTCATAAGGCCGGCCGTTGGTTCTTGGAGGCACTACTTCAACCTTGTTAATTTCCGGCAAACTTGAAATATTCAGCCATCCCTGATACTTGAATTCGCTCTCAGGTGTTGTTTGATCATCAAAGTTTAAAACTTTGTACCAATCCTTATAGCTTGAATTTGCTTGTTTCTGAACAAGATCCTTGAAAGCCCAAAACTCAACACCGGTATGATTCCATGAATAATCAAGTATTACACGAATATTCCTCTTGTGAGCTTCACTAACAAGATGAAGAAACAAGGTATCCGCTGAGGTCCATTTCCAGGTATTGGGGTCTGAAGGATCTTCAGTTGCAATGATTGCCATATCTCCCGTTGGATCTGGTCCAAAATTCACATCAACATGATGAAAATATCTGGCATCATACTTATGCAAGGATGGTGCATCATTAATGGGATTCAGATAAATTGCATTTATCCCCAGATCCGTCAAATAATCAAGCTTTTTGATAACCCCCTGCAAATCTCCACCGTAGCGACGTAATTGCAAAGTTTGGTCAAATGTGCCACGTGTTTTTTTAGCCCAATCCTCCTGCTCATACCAGTTTTTTGTCCAGGGAGTAACACTCCAATCAGCAGGAACCTTGAAGAAATCACTTCCGGAATAGATTGTATTTGGAGTAGGATCATTGGTAGTATCACCATTATAGAATCGCTCTACAAAAATTTGATACCATATAGCATCCTTAGCCCATGAGGGAGGATCCATTTTGACGGTTTTGTCTACCTGAGCATATGATTTCATGAATAGCAGCAGGAAAAGGGTGGAAACTGTAATAAGTGTTCTCATAGAGAAGATTTATGAAACACAAATGTAACAAAAAGGGCTTTGATAGAATTACCAAAGCCCCTTGTTAATGAGTAAATCCGTATTATTCAGGGATACCGTACCTTTTGCAAACTTCAAGGTAGGTCATATTTTTAAGTTGCTGTTCCAGAGTAGTTCCAGTTGATTTCATTGAAAAATTGGAAGGAATTACAACAAATCTGAAATAGTTACCGGTAGTTGCTGGCTGGGACAGTGCATCAGAGGTAAACTCAATCAAACCATAATCAGGGATCAGAAAATCCCAGTTGGCACCCAATGCATAAGCTGGAAGAGGTCTGACTGCTGCAGGATAAATGTCTCCATCAAGGCTGGTATAGGCTAGAATAACACCTGCTTCTACAACATCCTGGGAAAGATCTGAATTTGAAACCTGAAAATACCAATCTCCGGTTTTACCGTTCCAGGCTGAAGGCGAATACCATGAGGAGTAAATAACGTTTGCATTTCCATCTCTTCCATCCTGCCCGGCAGGACCTTCCTTTACACAACTGCTGAATATTGCAACAACTAATAACAGGCTGCTAAGGATTAAAACTTTTGCTTTCATATTGTTTCTGTTTTAGAGGGTTTCAAATCAATTGACATGCGTCTATTACCAACATCTATGCCATTTCTATTCAATATTAGAACTATGCACAGAGTGACAAAGTAAACGTTTTGGCAACTGGAAAGGTTACAACAGAATTTATAAAAGCCGTAAAATAATTACGAAACAAAGACTCCTGAATCCAAGGCAAATTATCGGGAATTAACTTATCAGATCGCGAAGCGTAGTTTGCTGAAGTTTATCATAGGTATAATCCCTTATATCTTTAAATACTCTCTTTATATTACAAAGTGCTTCATCCTTGCAAAACTCACAGGGCTGGTATGCTTTTTCTGAAACACAGGGAACCAAGGCTATCGGGCCTTCGAAATGCCTTACGACCTGAGAAAGGTTGATTTCCTCAGGTTTCCTGATCATATAATAACCTCCGTTTTTGCCCAATTTACTACCGAGCATTCCGAGTTTCTTCAGATCAAGCAAAATTGCTTCAAGATAACGTTGTGGTATATTCTCAATACGGGCGATGTCACTAATCATTATGGCTCCTTTACCCGTTTCCCGTGCGAGATGGGTAAGTGCAAGCATTGCGTACCTGGTTTTTTGTGATAGCATATCAGGAGGGATGATAATGTTAATTAACCATGTTTACTTATTTCCAGCAATCTGCCGACATCCTTAATCTCAAGCACTTTCCCTTCGTAGGCAATTATTCCTTCCTTATTCATTCTTGAAAGTGTTGTGATAACATTTTCATGCGAACAGGCGGCAAACTCTGCTATTTCCTTTTTCGTGAATGAAAGCGTGAATTTTGTGCTTTTGTATACCTGCGATGATAAATAGAGTATGATATCAGCAACCCTTCCATTCACCTGTTTATGTGCCAGGCTGATAAAATTAAAGATTGCAGATTTAAACATCTCTGTTGACTCCTCAAACATCATGATTGCATACTTGCCATTGTTCTGGAGCAATCTTTTCATTGCCTTGCTGTCAATCAAACAAGCTTCACATTCTTCAAGGGCAATAAGGGAGAACAGGTTTATCTCCTTAAAAAACAGATTTGCGCCTCCAAGTAAAATGGGACCAGATACAATGGTTAGAATAGCGTTTCTACCAGCTTCGCTCTCAAAATTGAATTTGACAATTCCCTTGTGTAAATATACCAAAGTTGACGCCTTAGCACCCTGCTTAAGAATAGTTTCCCCTTTTCTGAAGAGCAATTGCTGTGAAGTCCTGCGTACCAGTTCAAATTCCTCAGGTGCTATGTGGCGGCAACTCAATGTCCTGAATGTGCATTGATTGCAATCATAACGGCTGTGTCGGCTATCAGACATACACGGAATATTTAATACCACTTCCTATTAATTTTAATAGTCAGGGTTCTAATATTTCAACAAATGTACACAAGTTCGACGTATAAATAGTATAATTTTACCCTGAAATTTCAAAGACCTCTTTTGCTTGAAATTTTAAAACAAAAAATAACCATCAACACCCAGAATTATAGTAATCTGTCAGCATAAAAGCTGGCATCCGAAAAATTTTGCATCCTTGTTTACTTGACCATTTCAAATTCATAGGAAGAACACATTATAATAGCTTTTTCACAATTGCTGAAAGTGTCAAAAATGACCGGGAGATCACAAGGCAGATCATCACCCTAATTCCAAATTCAATTTGAAATTCAATAAATCCATGAGAAACAAATGTCTATTTCTAATCCTTGTGGTTCTGGTAATTGCTTCCGGAACAATTACTTCTTGCAAGCAACAAAACAACAAAGAAACTATATCTGTTTCCGGGGCATTTGCGCTTTATCCGCTTACAGTCAAATGGGCTGAAGAGTATAAGAAGTTGCACCCTGAGATAACAATTGATGTTTCAGCAGGGGGAGCAGGGAAAGGGATGACAGACGTGCTTTCAGGAATGGTAGATCTGGCAATGTTTTCCAGAAGTGTTTCTCCGGAAGAAGTTTCAAAGGGTGCATGGAGTATTTCTGTGTCGAGAGATGCGGTAGTTCCAATGATTAATTCCAAGAATCCATTTCTGGCTGAGATTTCGAAAAGAGGGATCAAAAAGAGTGAGTTTATTGGCATATTTGTTGAAAAAAAGCACGCTACATGGAATTCGCTATTAGGTAGTCAGGGGAATCAAAAGCTCAATATATTTACTCGTTCCGACGCATGCGGTGCAGCTGAGATGTGGGGTAAATATCTGGGCAAAAACCAGGAAGGGCTTGAGGGTGTGGGAGTATTCGGAGATCCGGGAATGGCTGATGCGGTTAAAAAAGATCCTTTGGGAATTGGATACAACAATGTAATCTACGCATACGATACAAAAACACGTAAACCATATGAGGGGCTTCAGGTAATCCCGATAGATATCAATGAAAATGGAGTTATTGATCCTGAAGAGGATTTTTATTCCAGTCTGGACTCTGTAATGACCGCAATCCGTGATGGGAAATACCCTTCACCTCCGGCCAGAGATCTTTATTTGATTTCAAAGGGAGTCCCACAGAATGAAACAGTGAAAGACTTTCTAAAATGGATCCTTACTGAAGGTCAGAAGTACGTTGATGTTGCAGGTTATGTCCAGCTCAAGCCAGACCAGATCGAAAATGAGCTTAACAAACTTAAGTAATCCAGAATGTGATGAAAGAATATAAAACACAGGTTTTCTGCATATTATTAACTGCTATTTTCTTGTTTGCAGGCTTGTACTCTTTTGCACAAGAGAATAGTGTCAGTAAACTTGATTCACTTTCTTTTAATGTAGCGCGTCTGAACAAAACTGTTGATGTACTCGAGAAAATCAAAATCTCAGGATATATTCAAGCTCAATTTCAGATTGCAGATACATTAGGAGTAAAAAGCTTTAACGGAGGTGATTTCACCAGTATATCCTCAAAAAGATTCCAGGTTAGGAGAGGCTATTTTAAGGTAGCCTATGCGGGAAAACTTTCGACCTATGTTTTACAGATTAATGCAAATGAGAAGGGATTTAATATCCGGGATGCCTATTTTAGCTTGAAAGATCCGTGGTTAAAGGCATTTTCATTAACCGGTGGAATATTCTACCGTCCCTTCGGATACGAACTATCCTATTCAACCAGCCAGAGGGAAAGCCCAGAATTATCAAGAATGTATCAGCTTCTCTTCCCCGGAGAAAGAGATCTTGGAGCTTCCCTAACTTTCCAGATGCCAGAGAGTTCCCCTCTTCACCCTGTTAAATTTGAAGCCGGACTCTTCAGTGGGAATGGAACATCTTCAGAAACAGATGATAAATTGGATTTTATTGGGAGAATCGGGTATTCGGATTCACAGTTAAAGGGAAAAATCTCGTATGTATTGGGAGTCTCCTATTATGATGGTTATATCTATCAGGCTAAGAAAGAAGTTTACAACCTGACTAATGTGGAAGGGATAACCGTATTTCGTCAACTTATGGCCGACACGATACCCGGAAAGTATTACAAAAGGCAGTATTTTGGCATTGATGGTCAATTCTCCATTTCTACGCCTCTTGGTACAACCTCAGTAAGGGCTGATTATATTTCCGGAAAGCAACCGGGATCAGATAAGTCAAGCATCAGTCCAACAGCAGCCATAGATTATCCGCTCTACTTAAGGAGTTTTAATGGGGGCGTGGTTTATTTGGTTCATTCAATACCTAAAACCATTCATACATTCCTGTTAAAATACGACACCTATGATCCGAATACAAGTTTGAAGGGTGATGAGATTGGCAAAAGTGCAACCGCGTCCATTGCAAGTAATGGAACTGATGTGGCTTTTACTACCTGGGGATTTGGATATATAGCGGACTTCAATAAGAATCTTCGCGTTTCACTCTACTATGACCTGGTAAAGAATGAGAAAAGCATCAATCTGAAGAATTATCATTCAGACCAGAAGGATAATGTATTTACCGTAAGGGTGCAATACAAGTTCTAGCCAGTATAATTAGAATACTGTACGATCCTAAACAGTTTTAGCTGTTTCAGGAATGTATTTTTTTAGCTCAACCTTATCGCCATCAAAACTGGCATAGGTGAAATGCCTTACCCAATCACCCAGGATTATACATGAAGAAGTCTCCGATAATTTCAGAATCTCCGGGTGATGAACATGCCCAAAAATGAAGAACTCGATACTGGGATCCTTTGAGGACATTTCCTTGCTGAACAGCACGATAGGTTCCCTTGACAGTTCATTGCTTCTTTTTAATTCAACACCTTCCTTCAGCATTTTGGTCAGGCGGCTGCGTTTTGAAAAATAGGAACCTAATCTGGTCCCAATGTCAGGATGAATCCAACGGTATAAAAATTGGTTTACCCTATTCTCGAAAACACTCTTGAGAAATTTATATCCATAATCCCCTGGTCCTACGCCATCACCATGGGAAAGAAAGAATTTCCTGTTACCCAAAATGGTAATCTCCCCTACCCTGTGCAATTTAACCGCTATTTCTTTCTCAAGGTAATCGAAAGCCCACAAATCATGATTCCCTTTAAATAGGTGAACTTCAATACCAGAATCAGTTATTTCTGCCAGCTTTCCGAACAGGCGTGCATATCCTTTTGGAACAACGGTTTTATATTCAAACCAAAAGTCAAAGAGGTCTCCCATCAAATAGATAGCAGTTGCATCTTTACGGACATCCTCCAACCAGGAAATGAGTTTCCTTTCCCTTACCAAACTACCCTCCCAATCAGGAACACCTAAATGAAAATCACTGGCAAAATATATCATATGCTTTTTGGTTCATTCAACAATTCAATAATACTATAAAGTTCTCATTAAAATCCTTTTCAATTCATCAAGCTTAATATTTTGTGCAAGAAGTTTCCCCTTTTCATCCAGAAGAAACATCATAGGAAGCTGATAAACATTGAATTCCCTTGCTATCCCAGAGGCCAGTCCTGAAGTATCAATTACCTGTGGCCAGTAGGCTTTATCAGCTCTGACAGCAACTTGCCAGGCCTGCGTATCTGTATCAAGTGATACAGAATAAATATTAAAACCTTTGTCAGAATACTCTTCCTTCAGTGATGCCAGTTGAATATTTCTTTCGCGGCATTCCTGATTCCAGGACGTCCAGAAATAAAGCAGGATGAGTTTCCCATGAGTAGACGACAGGGACCTCATATTATCTGAGATATCAGGCAGGTTTATTTCTGGCAACTTTTGTCCAATTTCAAAAGATTTTGCGACAGGCAAAGAATTATCAGAATGTGCTTCCTGCTTTGAAATACCTGATGAGAATTGCTTATAAAATGAATTCCCAGAATAACGGGTACTTAGATTCTGTGATACAATCCTGAACAATTCACCATCTTTCACAGGGTCAAATACTTTTTTCCCGGCAACAGCACGATTGAGAATAAGCATTGTAGCGAAAGCAGTATCGTGCAATTCAACAAACTTAAAAAGCTCAGAATGGAGTTGGCTTGAGATATCCAGAAATACTGAATCCAGGGTCCTCCTGATTTCCGGGAAATCTGGTTCGGACTGAGATGCATTCAAAAACGCTCCAATTGAGTCAATTTTTTGCTCATAAATTGAACAGATTTTTAAGTATTCCCAAAGAACCTGTGATTCCGTTGAGCCAGACAATGTATAGTTTTTCTCAAGATCCAATGCATTTCCTGAAATCGAGATACTTTCCCCTTTATCAGCGCATAAGAGGATTGACTCTTTTTGCTTGTATGACAGAAGAAAGAAAGATCGTTCAGGCGTTTCGAAAGTAAGATCAAACTCATTATTATCAATCTGGGTTGAATCAATGAGAATATTCTCTGTGGTTGTGACCTTCCATAGCTTAATCCATGTTTGTCCGGCATTCTGGATTGTTCCATTTAACTGAACAGCATTCTTGTTGACAGAGTTGCATGACAACAGGAACAGTGTGGTTATTGGCAAAACCAGCAAGAAAAAAAGGTGGTGGTGCGAAAGTTTAAACATAGTCGAATTCTCAGGTCAAATTTCGGAATAAATGATGGAATTTCTTAAAAACTCATAAAGCGGGCAGGAATTTCATTTTAAAAAAATCCATACCTGAATTTGGTTAGTAACTTTGTACAGGAACAAGGATGGATGTCCAAAACGTTTTGCTTAAATACTGAGACATGAAACGAAGCATTATAACATTTTATTTGATAGGTTTCCTTGTACTCCATTTTTCATCCCTTGTAGCTCAACCAACACTTGTCCTAACCAAAGCCGGAAAAACTAACCATATTTTCTATAAGGCTGGAGACAGGATCAGTTTGAAAGCAAAAGGCTCAGGAGAGAAATTCAGTGGAAGAATTCTGATACTGAACGATAGTATAATTCAACTTAACAGATCTCCAAAAATATCAACCGACTCAATAGCAACTATTTACAGAACCAGACATTTCTTTGCACAGGCGGCGGGTTCTGGTATTGTAGTGCTGGGCATTTACTTCCCGATTGGTGTGATTAACAGGGCTATCAGGTCAGAACGCCCCATTATTGACGAGGATATGCTTATTGTGAATGGCACTATGCTCGGAGTTAGTGCGATTTCTGCACTTTTTATCACCAGGAAGTTAAACATTGGAGACAAATGGAAATTGCAGGTACTGGACTTTGGACATCCTGTTTACAACTGAAAAGAAATTGCAATATCAATCGAAAGAATTCTCCTTTCTCCATTATCCTCCCCAATTTTCCCTGTCAAGACTGCGGTAGTGGATAGCTTCAGCCAAATGTTCGGTGCGGATACTCTCACTTGCTTCAAGATCTGCTATCGTTCTTGATACCTTCAGGATTCTGTCGTATGCCCTGGCTGATAGGTTAAGTTTATCCATTGCATTTTTCAATAGTGTCATTCCCTCTTCAGTAATTTGACAAAAGGATTTCAACATTTTACTGGTAATCTGAGCATTGCAGTAAACACCTTTATAGGGTTGAAATCTGGCTTCCTGAATCAGTCTTGCTCCAACCACCCTCTTTCTGATTTGCTCACTATTCTCGGAAACTCTCATACTGCTCAATTCACGAAATGGAACCGGGACTACTTCAACATGAATATCAATGCGATCAAGCAGAGGGCCACTGATTTTATTCAGATATTTCTGAACGATTCCCGGACCGCATACACAATCTTTATCAGGGTGGTTGTAATACCCGCAGGGACAGGGATTCATGGCTGCTATGAGCATAAAGCTGGCAGGATAAGTTACTGTAAACCGGGCCCTTGAAATAGTGACTATTCTGTCCTCTAGCGGCTGTCGGAGCACCTCCAGAACTGTTCTTTTGAATTCCGGGAGTTCATCAAGGAACAGCACACCGTTATTAGCAAGTGAAATCTCTCCGGGCTGTGGATTACCTCCGCCGCCTACAAGAGCTACATCTGAAATTGTGTGATGGGGATTTCTGAATGGACGGACGGACACCAGTGATGATTCAGCAGCCATTTTTCCGGCAACTGAATGAATTTTTGTGGTTTCCAGAGCTTCATAAAGGCTCATTGGAGGAAGAATGGAAGGAATTCGCTTAGCCAGCATAGTCTTTCCCGCACCAGGGGGCCCGATTAAAACCACATTATGTCCTCCCGCAGCTGCGATTTCCAAGGCCCTCTTAATATTTTCCTGCCCTTTGACTTCAGCAAAATCGAATTCATATTCACTCAAGTGTGCATAGAATTCCTTCTCAGTATCAACTTTTATAGGCTGTATTGCCGAACTCCCCTCAAGAAAAGATATGACATCGCAGATATTATTGACACCATATACCTCAAGGTTGTCAACCATTGCAGCTTCCCGGGCATTTTCAACAGGTAGAAGGAGTCCCCTGAATCCATTATCCTTAGCTTCGAGAGCCATTGGCAGTGCACCCCTGACAGGCTGCAAACTGCCATCGAGTGATAATTCACCCATTATGATGAACTCTCCGAGCATTGAAGTCTCCAATTGCTCAGAGGCCGCAAGTACACCAAGGGCGATAGGCAGATCATAGGCAGAACCTTCTTTCCGAATATCAGCCGGGGCCATATTAATTGTAATTTTCTTGTGAGGAATTTTGTAGCCCACATTTATCAGGGCCGCTTCAATTCGTTGGTGACTTTCCCTGACAGCATTATCGGGCAAGCCTACCATAGAGAATTGAATTCCCTGATCCACATTCACTTCCATTGTAACAATTGATGCTGATATTCCTTGAATAGCGCAGCCATAAGTTTTAACTAACATACACTGAATTTTAGATTGATTATATCGAATTTGTAATACTTTTCCCGGGCTCAAGCATATTCTGGCACTTAAGTATAGATAAGAATTACATATGAAAATAGATTTTAACTGAAAACTTTAAATTGGCATAAACATTCAAGTAATTTAGATATTTTTGAACAATCGAAACTTTTTAGGGTTATACTCTCAAACTCAGCCATAATGCTTAAGAACAGAGAAGATCATGGCAAGGACATCAAGTCGCCTTGCAGGAACGTTTGCACACTCGATGAAAAGGGCAAGTGCATCGGCTGTTTCCGTAAACTTGATGAAATCGCCAATTGGAGCGTCTTTTCAAACGAAGAAAAAAAGCAGGTACTTAAGTTGCTTGAACTGCGCATGCAGTTGCCGGAATATTTTGATTGATCATAGTAGAAATTTTTATATTATAAACTGATATTCACCTCTTTAACCCTGAGGATTCTTTTTAAAAGGCTTGATAATCAAACGAAGTGATTGGTCGTAGGTAACGTAGTTCCAGAACCAATTGATAAAGATAAGCAATCTATTCTTTACACCAACAATAGCCATCAGGTGAACAAACATCCAGGTAAGCCATGCGAAGAAACCATGGAAATGCCAGAATGGAAGGTCCACAACTGCCAGATTCCTGCCAACCGTTGCCATTGAACCCCTGTTGCTGTATTTGAATTCCTTAAGTGGTTTGCCCCTAAGCAGCCGCTCGAGATTGTTGGCCAGTAATTTAGCTTGCTGAATCGCAGGCTGAGCCATTTGAGGATGGCTGTCAGGATATGCAGGTTCATTCATGGAGGCAACATCTCCGATTGCATAAACATCAGAAATTCCCTCAACAGCATTGTATCTGTTTACCCTAATCCTATTCCCCTTAACAACAAACTTTTCCCCGATTCCCGGGATTGAATTCCCCTTAATTCCTGCTGCCCAGACAACTGTCCGGCTGGAAATTCCTTCCTGATTCTTAACAAGAACAGTCATGCCATCATAATCAGTAACATGAGCATTGGACATCACCCTTACTCCCAGTTTCTGAAGGTATTCCGTTGCTTTTTGCGAAGCATCGTTACTCATTCCGCTGAGCAATTTATCACCAGCTTCAAGCAAAAAGATATTCATTAATGAGAAATCCAGTTCAGGGTAATCCTTTGGCAGGATGTAACGCTTCATTTCAGCAAGTGTCCCTGAAACTTCAACACCAGTCGGACCGCCTCCCACAACAACAACAGTAAGTAATCCCGGAAGTATTAAAGGGTCGTCGCCAATAAGGGCATCCTCAAAATTCTGCAATATCTGATTTCTCAAGCTTAAGGCTTCACTGACAGATTTCATGGGAATGGCATACTTGCTGATTTCCTCCATTCCAAAAAAGTTGGTTTCTGCACCTGTTGCAATAACCAGATAGTCATAGTTAATTTCCCCAAGAGAAGTCAATAATAGTTTAGCTTCCAATTTCACTTCCAGAATATCCGCGACCCTGATAATGGTATCCGGAGTATGCTGGAATATTTTGCGAAGAGGGAATGATATGGCGCTGGGCTCAAGTCCGGCAGTAGCGACCTGATAAAATAAGGGTTGGAATTGGTGGTAGTTGTTTTTATCAATCAAAACCACCTGAAATAATTCACGATTAAGACTGGATGCAAGCTTTAAACCGGCAAAACCTGCGCCTGCAATAACAACTCTTTTTTTTGCCGAAACTGGAATATTGGCTGACATTCTGAAAAATAAATTTTTCTGCATTTTATCCTTACGGCTATAGTAGTCGTCAGAGAATAGATGCATTAATATATAAACAGTTGATATTACTTAATGTTAATATAAAACAGTAATCAGGAAGCCCGGGTTGACCGGGGCTTCCTGATTTAAAACTAAAATCTGAATCCCAGCGTCATCTGAATTTGATTTGTTCCATACTTCATATCAGAGTATGTATCTCCATAGAGATAGAGATTATCCTTTGATTCCTGGTGATTGAATGCCATATCGAGAAAATATCCTTTCTCCCTTATTCCGATACCTGCAGAGTATCCCATTTTTGCTCCCCTTGTTGTTTCATTCTTGTAAGGTGAGCCGTAGAAACTGGTCCCAGCCCTGAAAGCAAACACGTTATACCTGAATTCAGCTCCAAACCTAAGGTTGCCGGTAGCTTTGAGGTCAGATTTGATAACATCATTTTCATCGAAGAATTCATAATCGTCGGCGCGAAGCTTGGCTGAGGAATAGTCAACATATTCGTAGTCAGCACTAATGAAGCCAAACTGTGGCAAAACAATTGCCAGACTACCGATAGCCCTCATGGGAGTGCTAAGTCTGTAATCATAGGGGCCACCTGTTGCTGATTCAGAATATGTATTTCCATTCTCAAAATAGGAAGTCAGCTTTGAGCTCCATTCATCGGTAAGATTGTAGGTGGTTGAGCTATGGAAAGCTCCTCCAATCCGGATGTAGTCGATGGGTTTATAGATGAATCCGAATTTTAGATTGAAGCCATTTCCGCGGGTGGAAACATTCTCAGATCTTTTTACGGCTGAAAAATTGTAATCAGGATCTGCATTGGAACTTAGTCCTTCACTATCCTGTTCAGAAAAATTCGATTCCTCTTCATAGCGAATACTTGGGAAGCATAAGCTTAATCCCAGGTAGAGTTTATTGTCGAAGTTCATCCCACCACTCAGCAGCATCTCCCTGGAGGAGCCTGACATCTGGATGGTCTTTCTTTGCAATACATTTCCGTTGGGCATGTCAACCCAATAATGAGCAGGATTATTGAAGCTGCCTGAGTCGTAGACCAACAAGTTGGCATTGTAAGCCTGAAGAGTTGAAAACTCATCAAGTTGATCAACATCCAATGGACTGCCCCCGTTATTTGCATTATCTGCATAAAGTCCCATGAGGGAAGATTGAGTATTGAATCCTTCAATCAATATTCTGTTGTTGAAGCTATTTTGTCGGTTCATTCCAAAACCCAGTTGTAATCCTTTAATCAGAGAACTATTATTCTCATTAAGGTTAGAGCTAAAAACCATACCTACGTTTCCAAGCATCAGGTTTGAACGAAAATCAGAATTAGCTTTACCATAGTAGGTTGATGATGAATTTGAGCTATAGAAACCAGGAGTGATAACAAATTCAGATTTCCTGTAGAAGCCGATGCCTGCCGGATTCTGGCTCAGTGAAGAAAAATCGGCACCCAAAGCGCCATATGCTCCGGACAGGGCTATGAAGCGTGCGGTGCCATTGTATGAAACAGAGGAGTATCGCAATGCATCATTGGCATTCTGACTCCAACCGAAGGTGGCTGCTGCGATGAGAAGAGAGGATAAAATTATCTTTTTCATTTTTTAAGGCATTATTTTTAACCAAACACCTGCTGAGCCCTGACAGTATCAGGGAAAGGAACCTTTAAGCAGGATAAATGAACTAAACCAGAAAATTAACTATAACGATTACCTGCGATGTCCTGAACCTGAACCTGATGAGCCAGAACCAGAGGAACCGCTGCTTCTTGAGGGGCTGGAACTTTCGCTTGAGCGGCTGGGTGCAGAGTAGCTGCTGTTGCTGCGTGAAGGCGAAGAACTTTCAGACGAACGTGAAGGTGCAGAGTAGTTACTGTTGCTTCTTGATGGTGAAGAACTTTCGCTGGAGCGGGTTGGGGTTGAATAGTTGCTTCTGGACGGTGTTGATCTATTTTCATTCGATCGGTTTGGTGAAGCATTTGTTCTGCCCTGATTATTTGCAGGCTGGCTACTCCTGTTATTTGATGGGGCGGAATAGGTCCTGTTATCCTGACCCTGCGAACTTCTCTGATTACTGCCTCCTGAAGGACTGGCTGTTGTCCTTTGTTCATTTGAAGGAGGTGTATTCCGGTATTTTGGTGCAGTAT
The DNA here is from genome assembly GCA_016707705.1 of Bacteroidales bacterium. Classification (GTDB taxonomy): domain Bacteria; phylum Bacteroidota; class Bacteroidia; order Bacteroidales; family UBA4417; genus UBA4417. The sequence continues at coordinate 75,731 of JADJHD010000012.1, read as the reverse complement.
ATTCCTGACCTGAACGAGGTTTTGTATAAGTAGGAGAACTGTATGGCTGAATGCTGCCTCTTGTCTTCAGTCCTTGCTCCGGCTGGGTTTTTCCACCATTGGGATTGCGCTGATAGACGTAACGTGCAGTTCTTTCATTGTAAGCAGACTGTTGTCTCTCATTTTGTGCGGTAGATCCGGCTTGCGAAGCATTACGAACCTGTTCAGAGCCAGTATTGCCTTCCTCATTTCTTGAATTGGAAGGATTCATATTTCCTGCATTTTGCATGCTTCCGCGCTGAGGATTTGGTTCAGGCTGATTGCGGACAGTATTTCTCTGGCTGTTGGTTTGAGCAGTTTGATTTGGATCAGTTGCATTTCCGTCATTTCTGGAGCCTCTGGCATTACCACTGGCAACACTCTGATTCCTGTCATTATAGTTACTACCACGAACCAGTTGGTTATCATATTCTGAACCTGATCTGAGACCGCGTGAATTACCGGCGAGTCCACCTGATGTACCTACACTACCCCTGTGACCATGATAGTTGCGACCGTTATGTCCTCCATTTCCATAGTTATTTTCTGCCCAGCCACCGCCATAGTAGCCGTTCCAGTATCCGTCATAATATCCGTTCCAGTAACCATAATTATACCCGAAACCGCCATAGCTGTAATAAGGGTTCCACCAATCATAATATCCACCCCAGGAATATCCTGGATAGTACCATGAAGAATAAAGTCCCGGATACCCCCAGTTATAACCCATATAAATACTGGTACCCCAATTCCATGGGTTATAATCATACCAATAGGAATTGGTGTAATAGTCAGAATAATAACTTCCATAGTAGTGATTATCATGGAACCTGCGCATACGGGCTGAGTATGCATAATCGTAATAGTCATCCATAAAATATGAATCAGAGGAATAACCCTGATCCATAGTTTGCTGAGTGCTATCATTATTTTGAGAAGGAGTTGATGCTCCAGTCCATTGTCCGGTACTGCCGGATTCAGGGGAATTTACCGGTTCTGCTTCGACCTTGCTCGGTTTAACTACAAAAGAATGATCATCAACCTTTTTTTCTCTGGTTGAGTAATAGAGATCGTCGTAGTTTCTGGCCTGATATTGTGAAGTACAGGCGGTAAGCAATGCAAGGCTGCATGCGATAAGAAGAGTTTGTGATTTCATAACTTCCTCCTTGTAGGTTAGTGTCGATGGAAAAGCGGTGCTTTCCTTGAGTATGTACTAGCTGTAAATTTCATACTTTTGCAGGAAAGTAAACCGGTAAAAATATACAATTATCATACCATAAAAGAAAAGATGGCCAAAGATTTTGCAACTCGTGACGAAAACTACTCCCAATGGTACAATGACCTTGTAATCAAGGCTGACCTTGCAGAAAATTCTGCAGTCAGGGGATGTATGGTGATCAAACCCTATGGCTATGCCATTTGGGAAAAGGTACAGGCTCAACTGGATAAGATGTTCAAGGAAACCGGGCATGTGAATGCTTACTTTCCATTATTCATACCAAAGTCGTTTTTTAGCAAGGAAGCTTCGCATGTTGAAGGTTTCGCCAAGGAATGTGCGGTTGTGACCCATTATCGTTTGAAGAATTCACCTGATGGAAAGGGAGTTATAGTTGATCCGGATGCTAAACTGGAGGAAGAATTGATTGTCAGGCCAACCTCTGAGACTATTATCTGGGATACCTACAGAAACTGGATTCGTTCATATAGGGATCTTCCTATCCTTGTAAATCAGTGGGCCAATGTTGTGCGCTGGGAGATGAGGACCAGGCTGTTTCTGAGGACTGCAGAATTTCTTTGGCAGGAAGGACATACCGCACATGCAACTGAGAAGGAAGCAATTGAAGAAGCAGAAAAGATGTTGCATGTTTATGCAGAATTTGCAGAAAGTTTCATGGCTATACCTGTATTAAAAGGTGTAAAATCACCAAACGAAAGGTTTGCAGGTGCAGTAGAGACTTATTGCATTGAAGCTCTCATGCAGGACGGCAAAGCATTGCAGGCCGGAACTTCACATTTTCTCGGTCAGAATTTTGCAAAAGCCTTTGAAGTGCAGTTCCTCAGCAGGGAGAACAAGTTGGAGTATGTTTGGGCTACATCCTGGGGAGTTTCAACCCGATTAATGGGAGCTTTGGTTATGTCACATTCCGACGATAATGGCTTGGTTCTGCCTCCAAAGCTGGCCCCCATTCAGGTTGTAATCATTCCTATTTACAAAACAGATGAGCAATTGGCTGCTATCAGTGAAAAAGCGCATGAAATCATGGCTGCATTGAAAGCAAAGGGAATCAGCGTTAAATATGATGACAGGGATACCTATAAACCAGGATGGAAGTTCAATGAGTATGAATTCAAGGGAGTACCCGTAAGGCTTGCCATGGGTCCCCGTGATCTGGAGAACGGAACTGTTGAAGTTGCCCGTCGTGACACCCTCGAAAAGAATGTCTTCCAGCTTCAGGATATTGATACCAAGATTGAGCATTTGCTCGACAACATTCAGGAAAACCTTTTCCAGAAAGCACTATCCTTCCGGGAAAGAATGACCTTTAATGCTGATAGCTGGGAAGAATTCAAGAATATCCTGGACACCACAGGCGGATTTATTTCCGCGCATTGGGATGGTACACCTGAAACTGAGCAGAAAATCAAGGAAGAAACGAAGGCAACCATCCGACTGATTCCCATCAATGGCAAGCAGGAAGAAGGCAAGTGCATTTATACAGGCAAGCCTTCACAGCAACGCGTGATTTTTGCCAGGGCATATTAGTATCAGCGAATTCCGGTTTTAAGAGAGTTATCAGTCAATTCCGCCTGATCTGCATTATAAATTTCATTTGATGGAACGAATTTTAGCTGTCATTCCAGCAAGGTATGCATCTACCCGCTTCCCCGGGAAACCACTTGCCATGATTGCAGGCAAGTCAATGATTCAGCGGGTGTATGAGCAAGCCATGAAGTGTGGCAGAATCTCTGAAGTGATTGTTGCCACCGAAGATGCCCGCATTTATGAACACGTTACCGGGTTTGGCGGCAAATGCTTTATGACTTCGGATAAACATCGTTCAGGGACTGACCGGATTGGAGAAGTAATTGAACAGTTATCTGCTCAAAGTCCATCCTTCACATTTGATATTGTAATCAACATTCAGGGAGACGAGCCCATGCTGGAGCCGGATCAGCTGGTAGAGTTGCTTTCTGGTTTTGAGGATAGTACAGCTCAGATTTGTTCATTGCAAAAAGAGATTCAAGATATCTCAGAATGGAAAAATCCGAATGTAGTGAAGGTAGTGAATGACCAGAATGGTTATGCCTTATACTTCAGCAGAAGTCCGATTCCATTCAGCAGGGATCAGCAGGAAACAATCTGGCCCGGGACTATAAGACATTACAAGCACATTGGACTGTATGCATACAGAATGAGCACTCTCCAATCAATTCTCAAGCTCCCAACCGGTAAACTCGAGGCTGCAGAATCACTGGAGCAATTACGATGGATGGAAAATGGGTACAGGCTAAAAATGATAGTCACTGATTATGAGACAATAGCCGTTGACAGCCCGGAAGATTTATCAAAACTTACTAACAAAATTTGATAAAACCCTCTATATCTCCCTATATTCGCAGCATGGAAGAGGTCAGCAGACATATGAATTCGCAGTTCATTACTGATTTATTATATCAGAATGAGTGTGTTATCATTCCTGGTTTTGGAGGTTTCCTGACCAGTTATCTGCCTGCCAGGATTGTAAAAGAATCCAATCGTTTTTTCCCTCCCTCCTATCAGGTTGCCTTTAATGCCAGTCTTACCACAAATGATGGCTTACTAGCCAATCACTTATCCAAGGAACTGAATGTCAATTACAGGGAAGCCCTTGATATTATTCAGGATTGGGTTGAAACCTCCAGAAGATCGCTTCAGCATGGCCAGAAGCTTGAACTTGAAGGTTTGGGGATAGTTAGTCTTTCACTTGAAGGCAACTTAAATTTTGAACCTGAGGTCCGGGTTGAATTCCCCGGAAATTCCTTTGGGTTGCCATCCTTTTCTGCCGTGCCAGTTGAAAGAACCGGTAAGAAGGATCTTCAGATGTCGCAGCGAGTTCAGCCATGGACAACGAAAGTCAAATATCTTGTACCTGAGGCTTTGAAATGGGCTGCAGTTATTGCTCCGTTTATTGCCCTTACGATTTGGGGCAGCATCAACATGGATCAGGTTAAGGGGTATGTGCACAGTTACTCAGGATTTTTTTCATTGACGGGTTCGAGTAATGTATCCCATGTCAGCAACAAGGTTTCTGATAACCCCGTTGAAAAAGGCATTTCAGAGTCTGCATTCCCTGTTTCCCCTGGATCAATTGTACTTCCTTCAGGTGAAGCTTTTGCTCCTGAAGTAATCTCTTACACTGCACTCAGGAAGAATTATCCAGTCCAGACAGCACCCGCAGTATCTGCCCCCAAGGAGGATGTCAAGCTTCCCTATCATATTATTGGCGGTGCATTCCGTGAACATACAAATGCACTTAAGCTTATAGAAGAATTAAAGTCAAAAGGCTACGCTGCATCTATTGTTGACACCACTTCGAAAGGAATGTACATTGTAAGCATTCAGGGGTTTAGCAAAAGGCAAGAAGCAGCAGAAAAACTGGATGCAGTTCGTTCGGCGGGATACACCGGCGCATGGGTTATGCACTCCAACTGAATCATTCTCACTTCCCGGAATTGTATTAAGCATTGATGATCGGATATTCCGGCATCTATTTTATTAACCAACAGAAAAGATTGCCTTGGCAAAGAGAAAATTACAAAGGTTTGCTGAAAATGCCAGTTTTCAGCACTTTTTTCAGCCCGGCTGGGATGAACTGAATGATGGTTTTCCCATGAAAGGAAAGTGGAGAACTGAATATTTCCGCAATGATCATCCAATTGTTCTTGAGTTGGGATGTGGCAAGGGAGAATACACAGTTGCCCTGGCAGAAAAGTATCCTGAAAAGAATTTTATCGGGATGGATAAAAAAGGAGCCAGAATGTGGGTTGGAGCCAAGGCATCTTCAAGCAGTGGAAATGGGAATGTTGCATTCTTCAGGGGACTGGGTGAAAACCTTCCTTTAATTTTCGAAAAGGATGAGCTGGATGAAATCTGGATCACTTTTCCCGAGCCACAGCCAAATAGTCCAAGAACGAAGAAAAGATTCACTTCTCCGCAGTTTCTGGAGAGATTCAGGACTATTCTCAAGAAGGAAGGCATTATACACCTTAAGACCGACAATGATGAATTATACCTCTATACCCTTGAAGTTATCAGGGAAGGAGGGCATGAGATACTCTACAATACTGCTGACTTGTATTTAAATCCTGAAGATCCGGAGGTTATTGATGTTCTGCCTGTGAAGACCCATTATGAGAAGATATGGCTTGAGCAGGGGCTACTGATTAAATACCTGCGATTCAGACTGAATTCAGGAGCAGGGAAATAAAGGCAAGATGGAAGACTCCTTTTTTGACAAGGTTTATGCTGTGGTAAAGCTGATTCCCTTTGGAAGGGTTACTTCCTATGGAGCCATTGCAAGATTCCTTGGTTCAGGAGGTTCATCAAGGATGGTAGGCTGGGCAATGAATGCATCGCACAACCAATTGCAAGGAATTCCAGCGCATAGGGTGGTCAACAGAAATGGGCTCCTGACAGGAAAACATCATTTCGGTGGTCCGGATATGATGAAGCAACTGCTTGAGAGCGAAGGAATAATAATCGAAGAAGATAAAATACTTGATTTCGATAAAATATTCTGGGATCCAGCGAAAGAATTAGGATTATAGAATGCTTTTGGAGGACTCTTGAAAAACAATCCTCTTTCAGAATCCTGGCAGCTACCGGATTCTTTTATTTAAGAACACCTCATCCATATTGTAACCTTCCCCTATCAGGCTGTTCCTATTCTCAGTATAGAACTGAATGACTTTATTGATCGGGACTATCCAGGTAACTCCATAATTAATGTCTTTTTTCTGATTCACATAAACACTTCCAGAATAGGGAACGGAAGGATTATATGCGAATTCATAGTTTTCCTTTTCCGGTTTAAGAAAGTATTCCGTGCGTGCTGAAACTGATTTCCCAATCCCCACAAGCTCGAAATTAGGAACACCGTCCATTACAGCCAAAGCAATACCTCCGCTGAATCCTTCATTAAAAGGAGCATCCGTGAGAAATCCGGCATCAGGATCCGGAGAGAGGCTAACTATTCCCCTTGTGATCATTAACTGACTTGCTGGAAATCCAGCCAGTATAACAGAACTACCCCATTGCAGCAAATCTGAATTCCCAATAGGGTATGGGAAAATTTCAGGATATCTGATATTTTCGCCGGAAAGTTTACAACCAATTATTGCAAGATCTTTCTTCTGATCAGAAGCGAGCAAAACATAATCATTGCTTTGCGGCACATCCCGCACATAGAGACGTTGTTTTTCCTTAATTGAAATGCTGTGAATGTATTTATTGGATTGAAGGTCGCTATACTCTGACCAGGAGATAACTGTATCGGGCAAGTCAACAACATGGGCGCAGGTTAGAAGGGCAATCCTCATGTCGGAGGATTTAATCAGCAAGGCTGTTCCGGAAGCAGCCTCATTAGTTATCAGACTGGCAACGGCCTTATCAGTAAGGGAGCCCTGCCCCAGTGAATTCAGGGTTATGTGACTTTCATTGCTAAATACATAGGTTCTGTATTGAACATAGGTATTGACCTTTTTGACTGATTGAAGAATTGAAGCCAATTCAGAAGAACCTTTTCCTTCCTTAAACTCAGTATCGTACTTTCCATCAGCATAGGTAACCGCTGGTCCAGGCATTATCATCCTGGAACAGGAAACTAATCCACCCAAAAAGATTAATGTTACTAAATAACAGCAAATTACAATTCCAGGTCGAAGGAAAAGTCTTGGTTTGAAAAATGCTTTCATATCATAGTTGAATGCATGAACAAGGTACAACAAAAAGAAGACAAAAAATACTTAAATATAATTGGAGTTATATGAATTAAATTATCTTTACACATTCTAAATAAAAATAATTTTTGTTGAGATGCAGATTACTAAAGATCAGATTCTGAATGCCTTAAAAAATGTTGATGATCCTGATCTACATAAAGATGTAGTTACTTTAGGGATGATTGAAGATATATCCATAGAGGGCAACACTATCGGTTTTAAGCTTGTACTTACAACCCCGGCTTGTCCACTAAAGGATAAAATGAAGAATGATTGCATCAATGCGATACAATCCAGAATTGACCCCTATGCAGTTGTAAATGTTGAGGTTAGTTCGCGAACAACTACCCGAAGGAATGAAGGCGATAGTCTTTTGAAAGGAGTAAAAAATATAATTGCTGTAGTAAGCGGGAAAGGTGGTGTTGGCAAATCAACAGTTTCGGCCAATCTTGCTGTTTCGCTTGCATCCCTTGGTGCAAAGGTAGGCTTGCTTGATGCTGATATCTATGGACCTTCGGTACCAGTGATGTTTGGGTTGATGGATGCCAGGCCGGAAGCGAGGGAAGAAAACGGAAGAACAATCCTTGTACCACTTGAAAAGTACGGGATTAAAATTCTGTCCATTGGTTTTTTTGTAGATCCTTCAAAGGCGTTGGTCTGGAGGGGTCCGATGGCTGCCAATTATCTCACTCAAATGCTCACCGGAGGTGATTGGGGTGAACTGGATTACCTGGTAATTGATATGCCTCCCGGAACCGGAGATATTCACCTTACTTTGGTTCAAACTGTGCCAGTGACAGGGGCCGCAATTGTTACCACACCACAGGAGGTAGCATTGGCTGATGCACGCAAGGCCTATGGAATGTTTGCTACGGAAGCCATCAAGGTTCCTGTTCTCGGACTGATTGAGAATATGGCATGGTTTACTCCGGCAGAATTACCAAATAACAGGTACTATATTTTTGGCAAGGATGGCGGTAAGAAATATGCAGAAGAGATTGGAATTCCTTTGCTAGGGCAAATACCCCTTGTGCAGGGGATCTGCGACTCAGGTGATGGCGGAAGGCCGGTATCCCTGGATGAAACCTCCCCTGTTTCAGCTTCTTTCAGGGAGCTGGCAGAAAAAGTAGTAAGGCAGGTTTCGATAAGGAATTCAGAGAAAGCACCAACCCAGGTTGTTGAGATAAAATCATAATTAACGAGAAAATTATTTACCAACCATATAAATACAAAACAATGACCAATAACGCAGAGCTTGAGATCAAGGTAAAAAATGTTATTGAGCAAATCAGGCCTTATCTTCAGGCTGACGGTGGAGACATCAATTTTGTTGAGCTAACCAAGGAGAACATTGTAAATGTTGAACTCCAGGGAGCTTGCGGATCATGCCCCTTTAGCAGAATGACACTTAAGAATGGTGTTGAAGAAGCTATGCGCAAGGCATTGCCCGAGATCAAATCAGTAGAAGCTATCAACCTGTAAAATCAGTATAGTGCTGACTGCATTCTTAGTCAGTCTTAAGATTTTCAGAGGTGTTGGTCATCCGGATTTGATGACGAAGTGAGTTTGTATTGACCATTAAATTGGCGAATAGGATTCCTACTTGCGTAGAAGATACGAGGGAGCGGGGGTCCTATTAGTGTTTTACAGCATCAACAAGACCAAGCTTACAGTCCTTTAGGATAAATATCTCCCAACAATTGGCATTCTTCGTCCTGAGCCAAAAGCTTTAGTAGATACCCTGAGAATAGGAGGCGTTTGGTGTCGCTTCCATTCGTTCATGTTTACCATTTTAAGTACACGATAAACAGTATCAGCATTGAAGCCTTCACGAATTATTGAGGAAGGGCCCATTCTCTGTTCTATATAGGAGTAAAGTATAGCATCAAGTATTGCATAATCAGGCAAGGAGTCGCTGTCCTTCTGATCAGGTCTTAACTCAGCAGAGGGCGGCTTGATGATCGTATTTACCGGTATTATTTCCTTATCACGGTTGATATAGTCAGCCAATTCATACACCTCTGTTTTATAGACATCTCCCAGAACGGAAATTCCTCCGCACATATCTCCATAAAGAGTTCCATAGCCAACGGCAGCTTCACTTTTATTGGAGGTATTGAGCAAAATATAGCCAAACTTATTAGCCATTGCCATGAGGATGACTGCCCTGAGTCTTGCCTGAATATTCTCTTCGGCAATATTAAAGGGTAACCCGTCAAAAAAGGGGTTCAGTGTAGATTCAATATTTTCGAAACTATCCTGAATACCAATAATATCATAGGGAGAACCCAGGTTCACGGCAAGAGCTTTTGCATCCTCAATTGAATGAGATGACGAGAAGCCGGAAGGAAGCAGGATAGCTCTTGTATTTTCAGGGCCCAAAGCTTCAGCAGCCAAAACAAGGGTAACAGCAGAGTCGATACCACCTGAGAGCCCCAGAATAGCTTTAGTGAAGCCCATTTTCCTGAAGTAGTCACGGATACCCATTACCAGAGCATCATGAATAAGCCTGGGTTTTGGCTTATCCAAAGAATTAACATACGCCTTTGGAGAAGGAACAGCTTTTCCATTAAGAATATTCAATTCCAGAATTTGATAATCCTCTTCAAAGTCAGCAAGTTTAAGGAGCTGGTTTCCCTTTTCATCCAATGCTTTGGAATTACCATCAAAGAGCAGTTCAGTCTGGGCTCCTACCTGATTAACATAGATAAGTGGGATCTCATATTTGATGGCATTGCCAGCAAGAACGGCATTTCTTTCCTTTTCCTGATTCCAATGAAATGGCGAAGCAGCTATATTAACCATTAATGCAGGAGATTGCTTTATCAGCTCATCCATTGGATTGGAAACATAGAGTGGATCCGGCCCAATATTCCAAAGGTCTTCACAAATTGTGAGGGCAAGAGGCAGTCCCTTGAAATTTACTATGTTGAATGATCTGTTCGGCTCAAAATACCTGTATTCATCGAAAATATCATAGGTAGGCAGAAGAGCTTTATGGGCGGAGGCAACAATCTCACCTTCAGCAATCAGAAGGGCTGAGTTAAATAAAGGTTTGCCCTTAGGGTTTGGATTTCGGGTAGGGGCCCCGACTATTGCCCCTATACCGATGCATTCATCAGCTATTTGCTGAACAGCCTTGTCGCAACGGTCAATAAAGTCATCAAATTCAAGAAAATCGCGTGGGGGATAACCACAAACCGACAGCTCAGCAAAAATCACCAAATCAGCCCCTTGCTGGCGGGCTTTTCGGATATTTCCAATAATTTTTGCGGTGTTCTGCTCAAAGTCACCGATAATATAATTTGATTGAACCAGTGCGATTTTCATATTCTTTATTCAGAAGCTAATTAATCCAACTACCCTTCGCTGAAAGAATCAAATTTATAACAATCAGCTAAACCGACAGCCAGGCTGGTCAAATACAATCAGGAAAATAAGCACCGATGATTAGAAAAGAGGCTAAAAGAGAACAGCCAGGTTCAATTCAACAAAATTGGCAGTTGCTTTTTCCTTTTTTGCTGTCAGGTTATTTTTATCGGTAAGCATGTCAGTAAAGCCATTATTCAGGGCAAGACCAACGCTAAGGGTAGTCCCGGCATCCAGTGTGTATTCGCCACCCAGACCAATAATCAGAGATTCGCGGAGGAATGATACCTTTTCGTAGGTAGCTTTTTCGGCACTGATAGTAGTAGAATTATAGGTAAACTCATCAGCTTTTTTAGCACCAATCCTGAAAGATGTACCCAAGCCAATTTGTCCATAGTACCTCATTGAACCTATGGTATTGGTGCGCATTTTAAGGGTAAGCGGTATTTCGATGCTTTTGAGGTAGTAGGAACGACTCATAGTTCCCTGAGCAGGAATTGAGTCAACGGATGTAGGGAATTTCAGGTTTCCGCCACTGAAGATAACATTGAAGCCAGAGGTGAGGCAATGATTTTCAGAGAAACCGAATTCTGAAATGAATCCCCAGCCGAATCCAAGTTTAGCACCATTACCTTCATAATTGTCGAGGTTGGGTTTCATCCAGCCAACATGAGGTGCAGCTTTTAGTCCGAAAGTGTATTTTTTGAATTGAGCAAAAGAGGAACTGCTCAGAATTACCAGAAAAGTTACCAGAATAATGGATAATCTTGCTTTCATAGGAAGTAAATTTTAGTTAGGCTAAATCGTGTTATAACAATACTTTGTCCTTCTTCGGTAAAAAAAAACACTGTACAACACGGTATTTATGAAACCCTTCAAAGGAAATATTGTCCTTATTGTGAATCCGTCTACAAATATCGCACAAAGTTCAGGCTTACTCAAATAATTACCAATAGTTCTATCCTTTAATATGAAACCATCTTGAAGGATATCTATCAATACTACAACGTAAAAAAATTAAAAAGGTTATTCTGTTTGAAAGAAAAACTGACAAGACTGTATCAAACACAAGGCAGGTGGCAGGTTGAAGAATGGAGTGACGAATTAAAATAAGTATCTTTGATTCACGTTATTGAAGAAAAGGTTTTAAAAACATGAAAAAGATCATTCTTGCAATTTTCCTTATTTCTTTTGCTTTTCTGGCAAACAGTCAGGTACCCGGGTTTAGTATTGGGCCAAAGATCGGGTATAATTCAAACAGGCTCAGCACTGATTTTGATTCCATCACTTCCGATGCGAGAGGATCGCTTCAGTTTGGGGCATTTATGAGGATTGGCAAGAAAATCTATATACAGCCAGAGGCAAATTATGTTATAAAAGGTGGAAAAATCAGCATTGGTGATTTAGGTATTCAGGAAATCAAGCTCAAATCCATTACCGTACCAGTTCTTGTTGGCATAAGAGCTATAAATCTGGGTATTGCAAATGTGAGGCTAATGGCAGGACCATGCATGTCATTTGTTTCAGAGACCGTGATTAAATCACCATCCGGACTATTAACATCCTTTCCTATACAATCAAAGGAAGATCTGAAGGAAACGAATTGGTCAGTTCAGATGGGAGGAGGAATAGATGTCAGCATGATAACAATTGATGTAAGATATGAGATTGGTGTTGACAACCTTTATACAGGCGAGAAAGATTTTAGTCTCAAAAACAACCTCTTCAATGTCAGTTTAGGTATCAAATTGCTATAATTGAAGAAGTTCCTATTCCTTTACAAAATACTTTCCTAATTTTGCGGTGCATTTACCTTAAGGTAAAAGGGGCGGCAATGATATCTGTCATCATCAGATAGCTACTCCTCCAAGGACCCAACTCACTTGAACACATCGTATGTACCGATTCATTTGTATGCTAGTATTGGCTGGACTGATAGTTACAGCCTGCAACTTCCAGCAAGATAACGTTAAACCAGCTCCTGTAAAGTTTCAGAGGTCAGAGATACTGATACATCGCTATGAAAAAGCCTTGTTTGATTTACCTATCCATGATCTCAAGACAGGAATGGCAAGTCTTTTCCCTGAATACAAATATTTTCTGGGCAATGACTGGCAGGATACCATGAATATACTGCGGATTTACAATTTCATCACTGATACCAATGTGAGGGAGTTATATACGCTTGTGTCGCGCAGCTATCCTGACCCAGCCGTATTGAAAGCACAGCTTGACAAGTCGTTTTCCAAAATCCGGACCTGGTATCCCGGTTTAAAATATCCGGAAGTTTTTACCTATGTATCAGGGCTTGATCTGGAATTGCCAGTAATTTATTCTGATACTGTCATGGCTATAAGTCTGGATCTTTTTCTTGGGAAAGATGAGCCCGCTTATGAAAAGGCAGGAATCCCAGTTTACCTGAGGGCCCGACTAAACAAGGACAATCTGCTACCAGTATGTTTGCATGCAATTTCTGATAGCCTGATCCCATTTGATGAAAACAAGCAAAGCCTGATAGACCAAATGATTAGGGCCGGGAAAGCATTATATTTTATTGATCAGGTGATACCGGAGACTGCCGACGAATTCAAGATTGGTTATGAGGCCAGCAAACTTGAATGGTGTTCTTCAAATGAAGCCAATATATGGTCGTTCATAGTTGGGAATCAAGCACTTTTCAGCAGTGATCCGAAGGTGACCAGTAAGTTCATGTCGGATGCACCATTCACGTCAGGATTTGACCAAACTTCTCCCGGACGTTTGGGAGAATGGGTAGGATGGCAGATAGTTAATGCCTATATGCAGAATAACTTATCAGTGAAACTTCCTGATTTGATGAAGAACATGGATTCGCAGGCTATCCTGGAAGGTTCCAAATACAAGCCGCATAAATAGTTACCTGACTGATAACTATTTTCCTTTAAGTCGATTCAATCCTGCTTTAGCTTTCTGGCTAATGCTGAAACTATAATCGGTAAAGTCCATATCAAGACAGGAACGGTAGTATTTTTCAGCCAGAGTTTTCTTCCCGGCACGTTCATAAATCAATCCAAGGTGCAGGGCTGCATTGGGTGCAAAATAAAGATCCTTATCCTTCCCTTCATTTACTGTTCGTTCGTACCATGTTATAGCTTCCGGGATTCGGCCCCAGTCATCGCATACCCTTCCCATCCTGTAGGTGTATTCAAGTTTGAACCTGGGATCTGAGGATTCAGGGGAAGAGTTAAACTTTCCAAGCTCAGCAATGGACTTCTCATAATATCCCCCATCGAAGAGCAACCGGGCTTTCAAAAGAAAAACATTGGGCAAGGAACCGGAGGTAGCATCTCTTTTAGCCTGTTTATCGCTGTCAACAATATCATTACCACGAAGAAGGATTCTCTGTTGGTAAAGAGTGTATTTATCGGTATCACCATGCATCAGATAGTACCAGCTCAACCTTTGGTATGCCGAGCGAATATAGTTTTTACCATGAAATGAAGCCAGGTATTTCAGAAGTGGCAGGTGGGCATCCTGATCAAGGCGGTTCAGTTTTGCAAGTCCGAGGAGGTAATCAAGATAGACAAGAGGAAATTGGCCATCAGAGCGTTTGCATGCAAGAATACAGGAAATCAGCTGATCATTGGCTCCAGTCTTTGCAAGCATATTGACCTTTGACAGGCAAATGAGGGGGCTGGATTCGACCCAATCCGACAATGGAGCGGCAGAGAATTCCTTAATAATTTGCCTGACAGATTCTTTGTCACCGGAAAGGTTCACTATTGCGTATGATAGGAGGAATGCCGTTTCAGGCATTAGGAATCGGTACTGTTCCTTGTCGCAGGTCAATTTATAGGCTGTTCTGATTTCAGCAATTCCCTGATTTATGCTTCCCTTAAAATTGAAGGCACGGGCAATCCAGAGGTATTTATCCGGGACAGTTCCAATAAGGGCATGGAGCAGACCCAATCGTGACATGGTTGGAGGGAAAGATGGAAATTTTGCATTGTTCTCAAGCAGCAGCTGGTATGCCCTGTTGATATCCATTCCTCCGGAAACATATTCTCCAAACTTAAACCTGCAAATACCAGATTGGAGGTATATTTCAGCCTGACTTTGAAGGTACCAGGGAGATTTGTTATCCCCTTTAGCAAGAAGTTGCAATCGGGCATCACGGGAGTCATGAAGTGCCTGTATATCCTGATCTTCTTCAGCAACCATTACTTTGATAAAGTCGATGTAATTTTCGAGCAGGAAAGGGATTGTATTCCCCGGGGATAGTTTTTTTTCGTTCTTTATTTTTGTGGCAGCATCTTCAAATTTCAGTGAAAGAATATCTGAATAGGCATCCCTGCAAACTTTGTCAAATCCCGTAGAGGCCCTAAGCAGTCCGGGGCTCAGAATCAGGAAGACGGCAATTATCAGGATTTTCATACCGGGTTTTAAAAAAAGAGAGGTGTTGAAAATATCAACCCCTCTCCACTATCCTAAAAACTTGCTTGTATTAAATTGTGAAAGCGTCGGCCAGTTCCTTATCAACGAGGATACGTCCACAATATTCACAAACTATAATTTTCTTATGAAGCTTAATATCGAGCTGACGCTGGGGAGGAATAGCTGAGAAGCAACCACCGCAAGCATCACGTTCAACTGAAACAACTGCAAGACCATTTCTGGCGTTTTTGCGGATGCGTTTGTAGGCGATTAGCAGACGTTCTTCGATAAAGCTTTGTTGTTCTTCTGATTTATGAATGAGAGATTTTTCTTCGAGTTCAGTTTCTGTAACGATGTCAGCAAGTTCATTGCGTTTAACATCGAGGTCATTTCTACGTTCAGTAAGAACATTCTGAGCTTCTTCAATTTCTTCCTTGCGAACTGTAAGCTGAGCAGTAAATTCCCTGATACGTTTTTCAGCAAGCTGAATTTCGAGGCTCTGGAATTCAATTTCCTTAGTAAGAGCATCGTACTCACGGTTATTTCTAACATTATTCTGCTGCTCTTCATACCTCTTGATGAGGGCCTGGCAATCCTTGATTGAAATCTGCTTGTCATGAAGTTGCTTCTCAATGGATTCAACTTCCTGAATATGATTATCAACGCGTGTTTCGAGACCTGCGATTTCGTCTTCCAGATCTTCCACTTCGAGAGGCAATTCACCGCGAACGATACGAATTCTGTCGATCTGAGAATCTATTTGCTGAAGGCTGTAGAGGGCCAAAAGTTTTTTCTCGATGGAGATTTCCGGTTTATCAGAATCAGCGTGATGTGTGTGGGTGGCAGCAGTTGTAGTTTCAACTTCGGCATTGGTTGCAGCAATCGGAGTAACATCGGCTTGAGCTTCGGTCGTTTTAGCAGCGGTTTTTGCCATGGGAATATTTTGGGGTTTATATTGATTTACAAATATTTAACCGGATTTGAATCCAGTTTGGAAATTTGGAGTGCAAAGGTAGGAAATTTTTTCTTTAACAGAGTAAAGATCAGTTCTTTTGTGAATTGTTCAGATTCATGATGTCCAACATCGGCAAGAATCATCCTATTTTCTGGTATAAAAAAGTCGTGATACTTGATATCTCCGGTGATATAAAGGTCAGCTTTTGCAGCGATGGCATCCTTTATCAGAAAAGCTCCTGAGCCCCCGCAGAGTGCAATTTTCCGGATTTTCTTAATGGGTAGTGAAGTGTGCCTGATACATGGAATCTGAAGAATATTTTTCACCTTAAGAAGGAATTCTTCAGGGTCGGTGGGTTCCGGTAAATATCCAATCATACCGGCTCCTGAGGATTCAAGATTATTGGCCAGCGGGTAGATATCGAATGCAACTTCTTCGTAGGGGTGGCTGGACAGGAGAGCATTCAGCAATTTCCCTTCGATATAAACCGGGTAAATTACCTCAATACGGGTTTCATTCTCGGTATGCAGTTCACCTGTTTTACCGACGAAGGGATTTGCTCCTTCCAATGCCCGGAATGTACCTTGTCCTTCGATGTTGTAGCTACAGGCATCATAATTGCCAATATGTCCGGCGCCGGAATCAAAAAGTGCGGATCTCAATTCTTCTGCCTTTGCCAAAGGGCAAAAGGTAACAAGTTTTCGAAGTTTACCTTCAAGAGGACGGAGTATTGAAGGATTCAGAATTCCAAGCTTTTCGCAAAGGATACTATTTACACCGGCCGAATAGTTATCGAGGTTGGTATGCAGGGCAAGGACTGCAACATTGTTTTTCAACGCGCTGGCAATCAACCTTTCCGTCATGGACTTTCCATTCAGTTTTTTAAGTCCGGAGAACACCATTGGATGGTGGGAAATCAGCAGATCGCAGCCTGACCGGATAGCTTCCTCCATAATTTCTTCGGTCACATCCAGGCAAATCAGTGCAGAATTCACCTCAGCAGAGGGGTCCCCAACAATAAGTCCGGAATTGTCATAATCTTCCTGCGTAGCGAAAGGAAGAAGCTGATCAAGATGGCTGAGGATATCAGAAATTTGCATTATCGGGTTCTAAATTATTTGCAATCGGTTGAAACTACATTGTATTGTTTCACAGATTTCAGACCAGCATTGAGAAAGCGTAAATATTAAGCTTCTGTAAATAACATCACAAATATAATCAGGAAGTTCGTTACCTAAATTTTTATTTGTATTTTTATATCATGGAACTCTTGCGATATCTTCTATATCCATTTGCGCTAGTTTATGGATTTATTATTTTCATTCGCAATAAGCTATTTGACTTGAAATTAATCAAGTCGGTTCCGTTTCCAATTCCCATAATTTCCATTGGCAATCTTGTTGTTGGCGGGTCAGGAAAGACTCCTACCGTTGAGTACATTACCCGTTTGCTTAAGGATCAATATAAGATTGCCACATTAAGCCGAGGGTATAAAAGGAAGAGCCGCGGATTTCAAATTGTTACTGCAGCAGATACTCCCGATAAATCGGGGGATGAGCCATTGCAATATGCATGTAAATTCCCGGAAGTCACAGTTTCAGTTGATGAAAGCCGGAGGCATGGAATCAGGCAACTGATGGCAGAGGTGCCAGGATTAGAGGTAGTTATTCTGGATGATGCCTTTCAGCATCGATATGTGAAGGCCGGGCTTTCAATTTTGGTAACTGACTATCATAGAATATATACCAAGGATCACATATTGCCGGTTGGCCGTTTAAGGGAGTTTGCTTCAGGAAGCAAGAGGGCAGATATCATTGTTGTGAGCAAGACCCCGAAAATATTTTCACCATTAATCAGGAGGCAGTTGCTTGAGGATTTGAAACCGGCAACTGGGCAGGTGGTTTGTTTCTCCTACATAGCTTATGATACCTGGGAGCCTTTATTCCCAAGTGTTCCACTTCCCGAATCAGAGCAACAGAAGATCATTTCAATCCTAATGGTGACTGGCATTGCGTTTCCATCTCCACTTGAAGAGCATTTGCGGAGGTTTTGCAGTGATCTGAACAAACTGGAGTTTGCAGATCACCGGGATTTCACTGAGGATGATCTTATTAAGATTCGGGACAAGTTCAACGCCCTTCCTACACGCAAAAAAGTAATTGTTACCACTGAGAAGGATGCAATGCGGCTCAGAAATGATAAAGCGGCTGCGATATTATCAGGCATACCTGTTTATTATCTTCCGATTCGTTTTTGCTTTCATCCGCAGGACAAGGATGTTTTTGATTCTGCCATATTATCTCAGATGAGGTAAATTAAAATCCATTAAATTGATATTCATATTTTTATCTATATTTTGAACTTATGATCTGTAAGTATTGAGAAATTCAGGTGATAAAAAAGTTATAAAGCGGGAACCGGGCTTTGCAGAGCCAGAAGCAGGAGTCTGTACAAATCATGAATACTATTTATATATTTGATTTACAACACATTAGACTTTGATAATAAAATTAAGCTGTTCAAATGTTATTTTATTTATTAAAGCCTTGATTATTTGAATTTTCGTGATACTTTTGCACGCTTTTTTGCATGGCGAAATGTAAAAAGCCTTGGATTCAAGTGCCTAAGGTGGAAGGAAGAGTCTCAGGGGCCTAAAAAGAAATCATCGGTTAATTTCTGCCAAATGTTCAGGATATGGATCCTGACAACTTACTTTTCTTCTTTCTGGTAATTAATCAAGGAAGAGAGAACTTAGGTATAAATTGTAAGAGCAGAAGTAAAAAATAAATTGGAAGATGGCTAAAAAATCCAAAAAAGGTTTTTTTTGGTTATCTTTATATAAGTGAATATGAATTGCGAGTGAGCAGGTCAACACTATTTCTGATTTTTTTCAATCGAATCATTTTAGATTTCCATTGAATTTTCAGTTTTAGAAATTATTTTTACCGTGCTGAATCAAAAAGCAGCTGGCAATTCAAATTAATTCAGGATAGAAAAAACAAACATATTACCTCGAGGGAGGCCCGCGAAAAAAGTTAAACCATGCGTGGAACGAAGAAAACAGAGGACTATAAAGATTATCCATTACAAGACCTGCTGAAGAAAATCTTTGGGTTTGAAAATTTCAAGGATAACCAGGAGCCAATCATCAGGAATGTTCTTTCGGGGAATGATACATTTGTTATCATGCCTACCGGTGGTGGCAAGTCGATGTGCTACCAGTTGCCTGCATTAATTATGCCTGGCACTGCAATTATCATTTCTCCCCTTATTTCATTGATGAAGAATCAGGTGGATGCCATCAGGCAGTTTGACACCAAGAAAGGCATTGCCCATTTTCTGAATTCTTCACTCAGCAAGAATGAGATTACCGATGTTAAGAATGATTTGACCAATGGTATCACCAAGCTTTTGTATGTAGCGCCGGAATCCCTTACGAAAGAAGAGAACATTGCTTTTTTCAAGGAAATCAACATTTCATTCTACGCTATAGATGAAGCCCACTGTATTTCGGAGTGGGGGCATGATTTCAGGCCAGAGTACCGGAGGTTACGACCAATAATAGAAGCCATTGGACAGGAAGTCCCCGTGATGGCACTTACAGCCACTGCTACCCCAAAAGTTCAGCAGGACATCCTTAAGAACCTTGGCATGCATGAGGCCAGCCTTTACAAATCATCATTCAATCGTGCGAACCTTTATTATGAGGTAAAACCGAAAAATGATGACGTCAATAAAGAGGTCATCAAATTCATCAAAATGCACATGGGCAAATCAGGCATCATCTATTGCCTGAGTCGCAAGCAGGTTGAGGAATTGGCTGAAACACTGCAGGTTAATGGCATCAAGGCACTACCCTATCATGCCGGACTGGATTCACAAACCAGGGTAATGAATCAGGATAAGTTCCTGATGGAAGAAGCCGATGTTATTGTTGCCACCATTGCATTTGGCATGGGAATCGACAAGCCTGACGTGCGATATGTCATACATTATGATATGCCAAAAAGTCTTGAAGGCTACTATCAGGAAACTGGCCGTTCGGGGCGTGATGACGGAGAGGGTATTTGTCTTGCCTTCTACGCATACGAAGACATTGAAAAACTGGAGAAATTCAGTAAGAATAAAGGAGTAGCTGAGCAAGAGATTGCCAATCAGTTACTCATGGAAGTAGTATCCTTTGCAGAGTCATCCATGTGTCGCCGCAAGCAGTTGCTTCATTACTTCGGGGAAGTATATCCTGAAGAGAACTGCAGCAACTGTGACAACTGTCTTCATCCTAAGACAAAGATTGATGGCAGGGAGCAGGTTGACCTTGCACTAGAAACCATTTTGGCTGTTAAGCAGCTATCAAAGGCAAAGCATATTGTCAATATCCTGATTGGAAAAATCACCTCCAATATCAAATCATACAAGCATAATGAGCTTGAGATGTTTGGCAAAGGGATGGAATACAGCGAGCGTTTCTGGGATGGAGTTCTCAGACAAATGCTCATTGAGCGACTGGTAGTAAAGGACATTGAGAATTACGGGATTCTGAAGATTACTCCTGAGGGACTCAAATTCATGAAGAAACCTTTCTCTATTCTGGTTGCCAGTGATACAGATCCGGAAGAAGCGGAGGATGAAGAACTGCTTGCAGGAGGCGGGGCAAGAACCAGCACTACCGACAAGACCCTTTTCTCCCTGTTGAAGGATCAGAGGAAGGAGATTGCCAGAAAAGAGAATTTACCTCCTTTCGTGATCTTCCAGGATCCTTCACTAGAGGATATGGCAATTCAATATCCAATTACGATGGATGAACTCCAGAGGATAACGGGTGTTGGAGCCGGAAAAGCTCAGAAATACGGAAAGCCATTCCTTGAACTTATCGCCAATTATGTTGAGGAGAACGAGATTATCCGTCCCATGGATATGGTGGTGAAATCCGTTGTGAATAAATCAGGACTGAAGGTATACATCATTCAAAATATTGACCGGAAGATATCCCTCGAGGATATTGCCATTGCAAAAAATCTGACAGCTGATGAACTGTTATCAGAGATAGAGCATGTTGTGGCTTCGGGCACCAAGATTGACCTGAACTATTACATTGATGAAACCATCGATCCATATCATCAGGATGAGATTCTGGACTATTTCCAGGAAGCAGAAACAGATTCAATTGAGGATGCTTTGAAGGAACTGGGAGAGAATGAGTTCTCGGAAGAGGAGATCAGGCTGATGCGTATCAAATTCATGTCGGAGGTAGGGAACTAAGGTTCTCCCTTTCAAGCAATTTTACTTTTAGAGCATTAGTGACTCTGACAAACTTTGTCAGAGCATTTTTGTGTCATATCAGTATCTGCAGGCCCACCACCACAGAGACAGTATGCAGATCAGCCTCACTCTTATTTTAGGACTGAGAGGGAGAGATTCTGCTATTTTGGTTACCTTCGCAGTTCAAAAACCATTTGAATAAAAGGCATTTCAAACTTTGAAAAAGTGATATCATGACAGAAGAAACCAATCCACAGAACGAATCCAAGGAATCATTCACTCCATTTGTTGCAGCGCCACATGCACACACTCATGAGCATTCACATGAGCATTCGCATGAAAATCATCATCATGCCAAAGGAAGCAACTCATGGATGATTATTCTGAACATCGTATTATTGGTGGGACTGGTTGCCCTGTATATTTTGTTCTTCAAAGGTAAAGGCAGTGACAGTGAAGGAATGCTGGGTGCAGTAGCAAAGGCCAACTCAGGTAGTGTGAAGGTTGCTTTTGTAAACAATGACAGTATTCTGGCCAACTACGATCTGGTAAAAAAACTCAAGAAAGAGCTACAGGCAAAGGGAGACCGGTATTCAGCAGAAGTTGCTTCAAAGCAATCAGGATTTGAGAAAGATGCAGCCTATTTTCAGGAGCAGGTTCAGAAAAAAGCACTTTCGGAGCAGAGTCAGCAGGAAATATATGGCAGTTTGATGGAGAACCAGCAGAAGATTTATGACCTGAGGGATCGTTATGCTGCTGAGCTGCAGCAGAGTGAACTGGATATGAACATTGCACTGCTTGATTCGGTGATGAACTTTCTGAAACGATATAATAACAAGTACAAGTTCGACTACATCCTGGGATTCAATAAGGGTGGCAATATTCTGTATGCCAATGACACCCTTGATATCACCAAGGATGTTCTGAAAGAGTTGAATGCCGAATACAAAATGAGGCATCCCGAGAATTAATAGATTTCCAATCTAAAAAGACTATGGGATTAAGGATCCTTGCATTTTTCTGTCTTCTGCTTTTATTCTCCTGTAAACAGGGAGGAGGGGTAATGCTTACCAGGCCAGCAGGAGTGCTAGACAAGGAGAGCATGATTGATTTGCTGGTAGACATAAATATTGCAGAAGCTTCTCTTCGATATGGAAATGTTCAGCATACCATGACGGGTGATTCTACTTACCAAAAATCCCTATATCTGGAAGTTTTTGAGAAGAACAAGGTAAAGCCTGATGATTTTCAGAAGAGTCTGGATTATTACTCCGAGCATGTAGATGAATTAAACAGTATTTACACCGCGGTAGTTGAGAAATTAAGCTCCATGCAAGCGGAATTGCAGGGACAGAAGTCTGGTGAAAAAGATGCCAATAAACCTTCAAAGGTAAAAACCGGGGAAGAAGAATAAGGCTGCCTTCCAGATTATTCAAAATTTTATTCCAGTTTCGGTCGTCAGCTATTGCTGAATTTCATTGTATTGTCCAACGGAATTGAATAGTGGGAATTCAGACTTCTTTCGCTGAATACACAATTATGCCAACTAAAGTTGACAATACATTAAATAAGAAAATGTGGTGATTATTGTTTAACAGCTGTGGCTGTGTAATAGTTAATGTCACCGCCTGCAGTAATGGAATAGCTCCATGACATCTTGCCCTCGGTTGTCTTCTTACCTGAGCCTTCAACAATCCAGCCATTGGAAAGAACCTGATTGGAGATGACAATCTGGTTGGTGGTAACTATTCCAGTTACGCTCATATCGGAGCTACCGGGATTTCCAAAGTTATCAAGGATTACCTGACTGCTATTATCAGGATCCAAAGAAATTGAAACTATATAACTCTGCGACAGGCCATTTTTCAGGTATCCACTTTCAGTAAATCTCCATACACCGACGAACTCATTTCTGGAATCGCTAGGATCAGTACCAGTGGTATCATCAGGTTCACAGGAATTCAGGAGTCCGGCCATTGAAATAACAGCGGTAAACAGAATCAGTTTTAGGAATAGCTTCATGGTATCAGAGCTTAATTATGGAGCAAAGTTAATTATTCAAATTCAAAAGTGATAGCTTTATCCAAAAATCAAGGCAAGGTAATCCCGTAAATAGTGTTTACCTCAATTATGCTGAAAGGTTCAGTTCAATCAGTGCATCAACTTTAGACTTCCGATACAGGCGTTTTCTGAAAAGAGTTTAATGATATACAATCCATGGGGTAGTCCGGTTAACTTTATACTGAAAACATCAGGTTTTTCTGTTTCGGAAATTTGAGATCCAGATATGAAAGCTGAAGTTGAGCTATAGATTTCAGCATACTGAGGATGAATGGAATGATTGCATCGAATGAAAGCATTTTGTGCCTGATCAGGCTGGCTAACGATTTCAAAATGATTTTGAACAGATTGAAAATCAGGAATTCCGACAGTACAATCTGTTGGGTGACCACCATAAAGCAGAATCAAGGAATCCAGAGTTGCAGCCGATGGAGGCCAGATGTATTGTTCCGCGATAGAATGATCAGGCAGGATAAGGATTACAGTTGGGTAGGAAAGAACACCGTAGTCAGAAACCACGTGGTTTCCATTACCTTCCTGACCGCTAATTTCAGGATATTTGGCATTATAGAGATTACCAAACTCAATTACTTCCTCATTGCTGGCGCCCCAGTTAATCCCAAGGAAAATCACATTTCCTGAATTGCAACCGAAGTGAGAGAAAGAGCTACTGATTTCAGGCACATACTCGGTGCATGGGCCGCAGGTCGTGGTAAAAAAATCGATCACAACAATTTTGCCTGAATCCAGGTAATCAAAAAGGTTGTGAGTTGTTCCATCAACATCAGTTACAACAAAGTGAACAGCAGTATCCACGCTGGTTTGTGCCTTGAGTTCACAGAGGGCAAACAATAAAAGGAAGAATACCAGCAGCTTCTTCATGAAGTGAAAGTGAGTTATAATGCTATTTAAGGGAGAGATTCAATTCGGTCAGGATTCCATCAGCCAGTCTTGATGCTCCTATTCGGAATAAATGGGGATTAAGCCACTCCTGTCCAAGAACCTGCTCAACCATTTGGTAGTATTGCAATGCCTGATCCGGAGTTGATATTCCTCCGGCAGGTTTGATTCCTATTTTCTTACCTGTTGATTCGAACACCTCCTTTATCACTTCGAGCATGGCAATCATAGCTTCAGGAGTTGCGGCAGGCTGAATCTTTCCTGTTGAGGTCTTGATAAAATCGGCACCTGCCATGATTGCTATCCGGCTTGCATGTTTAATTTTTTCAACGGAACCAAGTTCCCCTGTTTCCAATATTACTTTAAGATGAGCCTCGCCACAAGCAGTTTTGATTTGACGAATCTCATCTGAAACAAAATCGAAATCATTATTCAGGAATCTGCCACGGGAGATCACCATATCAATTTCGTCTGCTCCATTTTTCACGGCATATTCAACTTCCAAAACCCGAATACTGAGTGGACTTTGTCCGGAAGGGAAAGCTCCTGCAACTGAGGCAACATTAATACCTGAATTCTGCAGGCATTCCTGAGCTGTTTTAACAAAAACCGGATATACACAAACAGCTGCAGGACCAATTCCGGCAATTTCCTGAATCCGGAGCGCCTTTGAACAGAGGGTCGCAACCCGTTCATCGGTATCAGTCCCTTCAAGAGTAGTAAGGTCCATTAGTCCAATAACCCTGAGCAGGGTCTCATTACGGAGTTCAAGAGCTTCAGTCATATGATTTGCTAACAGTTAAATGATATTTATGATGTAAGGAAAACCAAATTCATAAGTTTTTCCTCACAGTACAAAAGTAATGTTTAATAAAAGAGTTTGGTGATTCCTTGAAGAGAATGGAGTTAACAATCTTCATATGCACCAGCTTGCATTTCTATCCCGCAGGAACTCAAATAAAAATCTGATTAGCCTATTACTTCCGCCCGTTTTCGTTATTAATTTTTTGGATAAATGCATGCTTTTGCGAAGTTCCACTACCATAATTTGCTGTTAACTACTCAATTAACTCTAATACGCCTATTTATGAGACCTACTCTACTAGTGCTCGGCAGACGTTATTCATTCAGATTCTACGTTCTTTTCACAATATTTTTACTTTCAGGCGCTTTCGTGGCAAAGGGGCAATGTCCTCCTATTGTGACGGCAAATCCTCCCGGAGCGAGTGTGTGCATGGGGGATTCAATAGCACTGACATGTCAGCCTTCAACAGGGACTTGGCAATGGTACCGTGATGGAAGTCCAATCGCTGGTGCAATCCATAACACTTTCTATGCAAAAATTGACGGGAACTATACAGTAATGGTAGGCGGTTGTGGAGTACCGTCGAATCCCATCACTGTAGTAATGAAGCCTTTACCTATAGTATCCATAAATGTTAACAGCAATGACACTCTATGTAATGGGCAGGCAGTAAATCTATCGATTACTACTGGTCCCAACGTACAATGGGTATGGCTTCAACCTCCCGCACTTATGGGACAGACGACCAATCCCTTTACAGGAACTTTAACCACAACCACAACCTACCAGGTTGTAGCAGTTGATCAAATAACAACCTGTGCGAATACCAGCATGGTGACCATACCAGTAGTTCCGGTTATCATACCAGGGACAATTTCTCCGGGTGATACAGTTTGTGTTGGAGATATTCCGGGACTTATTACAGGAACACCAGCTACGGGAAGTTTAAACAGTTTCACATATCAATGGCAGATCAGCACGATTTCTGCAATTGCAGGATATTCCGATATTCCAGGAGCAACAGGACTCACCTATCAACCTGGTCCTTGTTTTGTTGATACATGGTTCAGGATCAGGGTTAGTTCACCTCCTTGCCCGGATGTATTTACCAACTCAGTAATGATAAGGGTTATTCCTACCCCTTTAATCACAAGTAATCTTACCAGAACTATTTGTTCAGGTTCAAGTGTTAATTACACCCCGGTTTCAAATGTTGCAGGTTCCACCTTTGCATGGACTGCAGTGGTGACTTCAGGTACAGTAAATGGAGTAGTAGCTTCAGGCAATGGAAACATCAATACTGTATTATCCTTACCTGCAGGAAGCTCAACAGCTGGTGTTGTTACTTATACAATTACCCCAACCGGGCCAGCCAATTCATTTTGTCCGGGAACACCATCAAATCTTATTGTTACAGTTCAGCCTACCCCTATTGCTTCAAATGTAGTAATGAGTCAGTCGATGTGTGCCGGTACAACTACTTCACCAGTTGTATTCACATCAAATGTAGCCGGAACGACATTCAGCTGGATTGCCTCAGCAACTCCAGGACTGAGTGGATACATTGCCAGCGGCACTGGCAATATTCCAGCCATGCAGATATTCAGCACGCTGATGACTGTTGGTACTGTTACCTATACGGTCACACCAACCGGTCCGGCACCATATCATTGTCCGGGAACTGTAACCTCCTTCACTTTCACAGTTAATCCATCACCTACGGTTATAAACATTCCGATGGATCAGACTATATGTTCAGGAGGAACGACAACCCCGGTAACACTGAATTCGAATGTAACCGGAACCACCTTCAACTGGACTGCCACTGCAGTTCCTCCGAGTGTGTCAGGTTATCAGGCAAGCGGTACCAATACATTACCTGCTCAGACCATCTTCAACCCAAGCAATGTTCAGGGCGTTGTAACCTATGATATTATGCCAAGCGGTAATATTGCAGGATGTACTGGTATTCCGAGCAACTATTATGTTTATGTAAATCCGATTCCTGTAGCAGTTGCTACACCATCGTCACAAATAATCTGTTCAGGCAATACTACCGGTATCATGCTTTCTTCAGCTGTTGCCGGGACCACTTTCAGCTGGACAGCTTCGGCACCAAGTTCGATACTTGGATTTTCTGATGGCACCGGAAGTTCAATTACACAGACCCTAATCAATACATCCAATGCTCCACATGATGTTACCTATGTTGTAACACCAACAATGGGAGGATGCACCGGAAGTGACATTACAGTTGTTGTAACTGTTGTCCCAGCACCGGTATTGACTGTTTCGCCAACCACAACAACAAGTTGTTCAGGAGATCCGGTTGTTATCAACCTGACTGCAAATTATGCAGGAGTAACCTTTGCCTGGACAGCTTCAGCAACAGGCAGTGTAACAGGATACAGTAATGGAACAGGATCAACCATTTCGCAGACACTCACAAATAATGACAATGTAGCCAGAAATGTGGTATACGCCATTATGATGAGCCTCAACGGATGTACTGTTGGACCATCAAACCTTACAGTAACTGTTTATCCAACACCACATGTGACGAACAATCCACTCGGAGCAACAAGATGTTCAGGTGCAGCCTTTGTTTTAAGTCTGACTTCAAATGTAGCCAGCACTACCTACACCTATACAGCAAACGGAACACCAGGGATAAGCGGATTTGCTAATGGAAGCGGCAATACAATAAACCAGACATTCATCAACAGCGGAACTATCCCCGGTACTGTAACCTATACCATTACACCAACTGCCAACGGTTGTGTTGGACCAACAAGCAATTATGTAGTTACTGTTAATCCAATTCCTGATGTAAACTTAAGTCTGGCCAGCCAGTCGATTTGTAGTGGAACCAATACAGTTCCAGTTGCACTAAGTTCAGCAGTAGCCGGAACCACTTTCAGCTGGTCGGCAACACCTTCAGCAGGTGGCATAACAGGATATACAGCATCAGGAAACGGGAATA
The DNA here is from genome assembly GCA_016707705.1 of Bacteroidales bacterium. Classification (GTDB taxonomy): domain Bacteria; phylum Bacteroidota; class Bacteroidia; order Bacteroidales; family UBA4417; genus UBA4417. The sequence continues at coordinate 47,987 of JADJHD010000012.1, read as the reverse complement.
TACCTGCACAAACCATTAACAGCTCACTTAGTGTTCAGGGAAATGTAACCTATACAGTGATTCCTTCAAACAGCGGATGTACAGGAGTAAGCAAGACCCATATCGTAACTGTGAATCCTTTGCCACTTGTAACCAATGGCAGTTTGGCACAAGCCATCTGTTCAGGAGCAACTTCAACCAATGTAAATCTGGTTTCAAATGTTGCCGGAACTACATTTACTTGGCTTGCAACACCTTCGTCAGGAAATGTAACAGGATATCAGCCTTCAGGTGCAAATACAATTCCTCCTCAGACTATCAGCAACTCAGGAACTACACCTGGAACAGTAACCTATCTGATTACTCCAACTTCTAATTTCGGTCCTGCATGTACCGGAATATCATCAAATTATGTTACTACAGTCAATCCTATACCTGCCATCACAAGCAGTTTAACCGGAGCCGTTTGTAGCGGACAGAACTTTAACTACCTTATTACCTCCAATCTGGCAGGAACTACATTTAACTGGACCCGCGCTGCTGTAGCTGGAATCTCCAATGCAGCATCTTCAGGTACTTCTGCAAGCATAAATGAAGTACTGACCAATCTTACCAATTCTGACATCGACGTAACTTACGTTCTTCAGCCCTACGGACAGGCTCCGACCCTCTGTGCCGGGATTCCCCAAAGCCTTGTTGTAAAAGTCAGGGCACTTCCGGTTGTAAATGCAGGCTCAGATATAACCATACCATTTGGTACAAGCACAGTAATTACAGGAACCTCAAGTGGTGGAACAGGTGGATTAACATACACCTGGACACCAAACGCATACATTGCATCAGGAGCAAACACCCTGGCCCCACAGACCATTAATCTTAATGCTGACAGAACCTATACCCTATCAGTAAGTGATGCAGCCAGCTGTGCAAACACTGACCAGATGACTGTTTTCATTTCAGGAACAGCATTAACAGCCAGTCCTGCTGCAGTCCCTTCAACCATATGCGTTGGAAATTCAACCACGATATCAGCAAATGCCGCAGGTGGTTCAGGAACTTATACCTATTCATGGACTTCATCACCAGCAGGATTTACCTCCACCTCATCAACAGCTTCTGTTTCACCGATAGTCAACACAGTTTATACTGTTGTGGTCGATGATGGCTTCAACACTGCAACTGCATCTGTTTCAGTAACAGTGAACCTTTTACCTGTTCAATACCTTATGACCGGAGGCGGAGAATATTGCATTGGAGGAAGTGGAGTAACCGTTGGGCTTTCCGGTTCACAATCAGGTGTAAACTACCAATTGTATAACAATGGAAATCCTGTAGGGGCTCCAATCTCAGGAACCGGTGGAGCTATCAGTTTTGGCAACCAAACCCTTGCTGGCAGTTATACAGCAGATGCAACTAGAGTTACAACCGGATGTACCGTAAATATGACCGGTAGTGTTTCAGTAACAATCAATGCTTTACCAGTTGCAAATGCCGGTATCGACCAGACTATTCCTTACGGAACCAGCACAACCCTGAACGGTTCAGTATCTGGTGGATTCGGACCTATGAGTTATTCATGGATTCCACTTATCAATATTGCAGGAGGAGCAAATACTCCAACCCCTGTTACAACAAACCTTTATTCAGCAACCAGTTTCACATTGCGTGTTACTGATGCCAAAGGATGTATCGGAAATGACCAGATGACTGTTTTACTGAGTGGCAGCGCATTAGCTGTTAATGCAGTTGCAGTCCCTGATGAAATCTGCGCCGATACCTCACAGTCACAGCTGAATGCTTTGGCTTCAGGCGGATCGGGAACCTACAGCTACAGCTGGAGCAGTAATCCAGCCGGAATTCCTGTTTGGAGTTCAATGCAGCAGAACCCGATGGTTTCACCAGATGTAACCACAACTTACAGCGTTCTGGTAAATGATGGATTTAATACAGCAACTGCATCAGTAACTGTAATCGTTCATCCGCTGCCATTGGTATTCAATGTAACCGGTGGCGGATCATATTGCTTTGCAGGAACAGGAGTTGCTATTGGTTTGAGTGGATCAGAGCCAGGAACAAATTACCAGTTATTGCGTGGAGGAGTTCCTGATGGTCCAGCTGTTACAGGCACGGGCTCACCTATCAGTTTTGGAAACCGCACAGCAGCTTTCACCTATACAGTTCTGGCAACCAATAACGCTACAGGCTGTATCAATATGATGAGTGGCAGTACCGGTATTACGATTTTACCTCCGCCAACTTCATATCTGGTAACAGGAGGTGGTTCCTATCCATTTGGAGGAATCGGAGTTCCTGTAGGCTTAAGTTACGGAGATGCCGGAGTTTTATATCAGCTTTACCTCAATAATAATCCGATTGGCGCCCCAGTAACAGGAGCCGGTGCATCGATTGATTTCGGACTTCAATTGCTTGCCGGAACATATACAGTTGTTGCTACTGACCCTGTTTCAGGATGTACAGCAAATATGAATGGAAGCGTAAGCATTACGATATTGCCTCTCCCCAATGTATTTAATGTATTTGGAGGCGGAATCATATGTCAGGGCGAACCCGGACTTCTGGTTTCACTAACTGGTTCAGAAGTGGGAATACATTACCAGCTTATCAAGGACGGCTTCCCATATGGTGCGCCAATTGTTGGAAACGGCCTGGTTTTGAACTGGGGTCCTTATACCGTACCAGGAGTATTTGAGGTACGCGCAATTAACCCTACCAACGGAGGCACACAGATGATGAATGGGCAGGCAACCATTGCAATCAATCCTTTGCCAACAATTTACACAATGAATCCTCTGGGTTCACAGTGTCCGGGTACCATTATCCGTTTGAACGGATCTGATGCCGGAGTAATGTATTATCTGATCATGGACGGAATTACCATGGATTCAATTCCAGGTACCGGACTTGTTGGATTTCTTGATTTTGGACCACAAACCATAAACGGAACCTACACTATACTTGCAGTGAACATGACTACCGGTTGTCAGGCTTTGATGAACGGAAGCATCTATATAGAAGTTGCACCACAGATATTCAACGTAATTCCTGCAGGAATTCTTTGTCCGGGACAGACCGTAAGTCTGACAGGCTCAGAACTTGGCGTCAGTTACCAGTTGCGCTGGAATGGCACTTTCGACCTTGGAGCTCCGGTTCCAGGTACAGGTGGACCTATCAATGTTGGTGTTGGCGGATTACCAGGCATATATTCCGTTATAGGAATTGATGACACAACCAACTGCGTATCCTATATGCAGGACAGTGCAACACTCTATCCAGATCCAGTAATCTATTCAATTATTCCTAATGGAGTAGCTTGCGAGGGTGATGAGATTTATCTGAACGGATCAGAGATTGGTGTTGACTATGTTTTATTGCTTGAAAATGCAATTCATCTGGATACCATCCATGGAACAGGCTTCATGCTGAATTTCGGTTCACAGCCCACAGAAGGCAATTACACTATAATTGCAATCAGCCAGACTTCCTATTGCATCACCCCAATGAACGGGACAGCAATTTTCAATGACAGTCCGATTACATATGACATCGTCCCCGCAGGAGTCCTTTGCATGGGAAGTGTTGTAGGGTTAGCCGGTTCACAACTTGGCGTTACCTATCAGTTGATGCTGAATGGCACTCTGATGGTTGGAACACCGGTTGCCGGAACTGGAAGCTCCATTACTTTCGGAATTCAGAATGCTATTGGAACCTATACTGTAAGAGCAATCAATGATACTACCAACTGCTATGCAACCATGAATGGCAGTACAATACTTGATCCTTTACCAACCGTATATACAGTTACTCCAAGTGGAAATCATTGTCCGGGTACATCAATTGGTGTGAATGGTTCAGATTTGAATTACAATTATATCCTTGTTTACAATGGAGTGGTTCATATGGATACCATCCCGGGAACAGGTGGTGCAATTGATTTTGGTCCACAAGTAACTGCCGGAACCTATACCGTTATTGCATACAACACAAGCTCATTCTGTGAAACAGCAATGAACGGTTCATCAGTTATTGACCTGGCTCCAACAGCCTATCCAATGACACCTTCAGGGCTGGTTTGTGTTGGTACTGTTATCGGTATCAGCAACTCTGAACTGAATGTCAACTACCAGCTTCGTCTCAATGGAACTACCAACATCGGTGCTCCTGTTGCAGGAACCGGCGCTGCCATCAACTTCGGTGCTCAGGCACTGGTTGGAACCTATACCGTGATTGCTACTTCCTCAAACGGATGCACTGCAAACATGATTGGTTCAGTGGTAATCAATGATCTTCCAGTTCTTTTCACAATTACTCCTGCCAGTCCTACCTGCTCAAACACAGCTATCGGACTTAACGGTTCAGAAGTAAATGTAAATTATGTTCTTGTTCTCAACGGAACACTCAACCTTGATACTATTCCAGGTACCGGTGCTGCCATCTCATTTGGTGCTCAGCCTACTACCGGAACCTATACCATTTACGGTTACAACACCCTGACCAACTGCCAGGCTACAATGAACGGCAGTGTCACTATTCAGGCTGCTCCTACCGCTTACACCATGACTCCAGCAGGTCTTGCTTGTGTTGGTGCTGTTATCGGAATCAGCAATTCTGAAGTTGGTGTTGACTATCAGCTTCGTCTCAATGGAACTACCAACATCGGTGCTCCTGTTGCAGGAACCGGCGCTGCCATCAACTTCGGTGCTCAGGCTCTGGTTGGAACCTACACCGTGATTGCTACATCTTCAAACGGATGCACTGCAAACATGATTGGTTCAGTGGTAATTAATGATCTTCCAGTTCTTTTCACAATTACTCCTGCCAGTCCTACCTGCTCAAACACAGCTATCGGACTTAACGGTTCAGAAGTAAATGTAAATTATGTGCTGGTTCTCAACGGAACTCTCAATCTTGATACTATCCCCGGTACCGGTGCTGCCATCTCATTTGGTGCTCAGCCTACTACCGGAACCTACACCATTTACGGTTACAATACCCTGACCAACTGTCAGGCTACAATGAACGGAAGCGTTACCATTCAGGCTGCGCCTACCGCTTACACCATGACTCCTGCAGGTCTTGCATGCGTTGGTGCTGTTATCGGTATCAGCAACTCTGAGCTGAATGTCAACTATCAGCTTCGTCTCAACGGTACCACCAACATCGGTGCTCCTGTTACAGGAACCGGTGCTGCCATCAACTTCGGTGCTCAGGCACTGGTTGGAACCTACACCGTGATTGCTACATCCTCAAACGGATGCACAGCAAACATGATTGGTTCAGTGGTAATCAATGATCTTCCAGTTCTTTTCACAATCACTCCTGCCGGTCCTTCCTGCTCAAACACAGCTATCGGACTTAACGGTTCAGAGGTAAATGTAAATTATGTGCTGGTTCTCAACGGAACTCTCAATCTTGATACTATCCCCGGTACCGGTGCTGCCATCTCATTTGGTGCTCAGCCTACTACCGGAACCTACACCATTTACGGTTACAATACCCTGACCAACTGTCAGGCTACCATGAACGGCAGTGTTAACATTCAGGCTGCTCCTACCGCTTACACCATGACTCCAGCAGGTCTTGCTTGTGTTGGTGCTGTGATCGGAATCAGCAATTCTGAAGTTGGTGTTGACTACCAGCTTCGCCTCAATGGAACTACCAACATCGGTGCTCCTGTTGCAGGAACCGGCGCTGCCATCAATTTTGGTGCTCAGGCACTGGTTGGAACCTACACCGTGATTGCTACATCTTCAAACGGATGCACTGCAAACATGATTGGTTCAGTGGTAATCAATGATCTTCCAGTACTTTTCACAATCACTCCATCCGGTCCTTCATGTTCAAACACAGCTATCGGACTTAACGGTTCAGAAGTGAATGTAAATTATGTGCTGGTTCTCAACGGAACACTCAACCTTGATACTATTCCAGGTACGGGTGCTGCCATCTCATTTGGTGCTCAGCCTACTACCGGAACCTATACCATTTACGGATACAACACCCTGACCAACTGTCAGGCTACAATGAACGGAAGTGTTAACATTCAGGCTGCGCCTACCGCTTACACCATGACTCCTGCAGGTCTTGCATGCGTTGGTGCTGTTATCGGTATCAGCAACTCTGAACTGAATGTCAACTATCAGCTTCGCCTCAACGGAACCACCAATATCGGTGCTCCTGTTGCAGGAACAGGTGCTGCCATCAACTTCGGTGCTCAGGCTCTGGTTGGAACCTACACCGTGATTGCTACCTCCTCAAACGGATGTACTGCAAACATGATTGGCTCAGTAGTAATCAATGATCTTCCGGTACTTTTCACAATCACTCCTGCCAGTCCTACCTGCTCAAACACAGCTATCGGACTTAACGGTTCAGAAGTAAATGTAAATTATGTGCTGGTTCTCAACGGAACACTCAACCTTGATACTATTCCAGGTACCGGTGCTGCCATCTCATTTGGTGCACAGCCTACTACCGGAACCTACACCATTTACGGTTACAATACCCTGACCAACTGTCAGGCTACAATGAACGGAAGTGTTACCATTCAGTCTGCGCCTACCGCTTACACCATGACCCCTGCAGGTCTTGCATGTGTTGGTGCTGTTATCGGAATCAGCAATTCTGAAGTTGGTGTTGACTACCAGCTTCGCCTCAACGGAACCACCAACATCGGTGCTCCTGTTGCAGGAACAGGTGCTGCCATCAACTTCGGTGCTCAGCCACTGGTTGGAACCTATACCGTGATTGCTACCTCCTCAAACGGTTGTACTGCAAACATGATCGGTTCAGTGGTAATCAATGATCTTCCAGTTCTTTTCACAATCACTCCTGCCAGTCCTACCTGTTCAAACACAGCTATCGGACTTAACGGTTCAGAAGTGAATGTAAATTATGTGCTGGTTCTCAACGGAACACTCAACCTTGATACTATTCCAGGTACCGGTGCTGCCATCTCATTTTGGTGCACAGCCTACTACCGACTACACCATTTACGGTTACAATACCCTGACCAACTGTCAGGCTACAATGAACAAGTGTTACCATTCAGTCTGCGCCTACCGCTTACACCTGACCCCTGCAGGTCTTGCATGTTTGGTGCTGTTATCGGAATCAGCCAATTTTGTTGACCAGCTTCGCCTCAACGGAACCACCAACATCGGTGCTCCTGTTGCAGGAACAGGTGCTGCCATCAACCGGCCACTGGTTGGAACCTATACCGTGATTGCTACCTCCTCAAACGGTTGTACCGCAACATGATCGGTTCAGTGGTAATCAATGATCTTCCAGTTCTTTCACAATCACTCCTGCCAGTCCTACCTGTTCAAACACAGCTATCGGACTTAACGTTATGTAAATTATGTTCTTGTTCTTAACGGAACGCTCAATCTTGATACTATCCCGGGTACAGGTGCTGCAATCTCATTTGGTGCTCAGCCTACTACAGGAACCTATACCATTTACGGTTACAACACCCTGACCAACTGTCAGGCTACAATGAACGGAAGTGTTACCATTCAGGCCGCTCCTACCGCTTACACCATGACTCCTGCAGGACTTGCATGTGCTGGTGCTGTTATCGGTATCAGCAATTCTGAAGTTGGTGTTGACTATCAGCTTCGCCTCAACGGTACCACCAACATCGGTGCTCCTGTTGCTGGAACCGGCGCTGCCATCAACTTCGGTGCTCAGGCTCTGGTTGGAACCTATACCGTGATTGCTACATCTTCAAACGGATGCACAGCAAACATGATTGGTTCAGTGGTAATCAATGACCTTCCAGTTCTTTTCACAATCACTCCTGCCGGTCCTTCCTGCTCAAACACAGCTATCGGACTTAACGGTTCAGAGGTAAATGTAAATTATGTGCTGGTTCTCAACGGAACACTCAACCTTGATACTATCCCCGGTACCGGTGCTGCCATCTCATTTGGTGCTCAGCCTACTACCGGAACCTATACCATTTACGGATACAACACCCTGACCAACTGTCAGGCTACAATGAACGGCAGTGTTAACATTCAGGCTGCGCCTACCGCTTACACCATGACTCCAGCAGGTCTTGCATGTGTTGGTGCTGTTATCGGAATCAGCAATTCTGAAGTTGGTGTTGACTACCAGCTTCGCCTCAACGGAACCACCAATATCGGTGCTCCTGTTGCAGGAACAGGCGCTGCCATCAATTTCGGTGCTCAGGCACTGGTTGGAACCTACACTGTGATTGCTACCTCCTCAAACGGTTGTACTGCAAACATGATCGGTTCAGTGGTAATCAATGATCTTCCAGTTCTTTTCACAATCACTCCTGCCAGTCCTACCTGTTCAAACACAGCTATCGGACTTAACGGTTCAGAAGTGAATGTAAATTATGTTCTTGTTCTTAACGGAACGCTCAATCTTGATACTATCCCGGGTACAGGTGCTGCCATCTCATTTGGTGCTCAGCCTACTACCGGAACCTATACCATTTACGGTTACAACACCCTGACCAACTGTCAGGCTACAATGAATGGCAGTGTAACTATTCAAGCTGCTCCTACCGCATTCAACATGACCCCGGCTGGCCTGGAATGCATTGGTGCAACTTTAGGACTTGACGATTCTGAGATTGGTGTTAGTTACCAGCTCAGACTCAACGGCGTCACCAACGTTGGTGCACCGGTTGCAGGAACTGGATCAGCAATCAGCTTCGGAGCTCAGATGCTTCCCGGAACTTATACTGTTGAAGCCACTGCAGCCAATGGATGTACTTTAACAATGAACGGCACAATCGTAGTAAATCCATTACCAGTTCTGTTCACTGTCACACCTTCCGGATCCAATTGCGTCAATACGATCATTGGCCTCAATGGCTCAGAACTTAACGTTAATTATATCCTTGTACTCAATGGCTCAGTAAACATTGACACAGTAGCCGGAACCGGTATTGCTATCAGTTTTGGTCCACAGTCGATTCCCGGAACCTATACAGTTATCGCAGTAAATAGCCTTACTTCCTGTCAGAATACAATGAATGGCAACTCAATAATCAAGGTTGCCCCATTGGCTTACAACATGACCCCAACAGGAGTTGCTTGTCTGGGCGATGCATTAGGACTTGACAATTCCGAAGTTGGAGTTACCTATCAGCTCAGACTGAATGGTACAATCAATTCAGGAAGTCCTGTAGCAGGAACAGGTTCAGCCATCAGCTTTGGCATCCCAACCCTTGCCGGAACCTACACTGTTATTGCAACATCAGCAAATGCTTGTACAGCCAACATGAACGGCAGCGTTGTAGTTAATCCTTTACCAGTTGCCTACACCATGATGCCAACCGGTGCGAACTGCATTGGCACTTCATTAGGCCTCAATGGTTCAGAACTGAATATCAATTATGTTCTGATTCTCAACGGCAGCCTAAACATTGACACTATCCCCGGAACCGGAAGCGCAATCAGCTTCGGTCCTCAGGTAACCACCGGAACCTACACTGTTCTGGCATACAATACTACCACCCTTTGCCAGCTGATGATGAACGACAGTTCAATCATTAAGGTTGCCCCTATAGCCTACAACATCACACCAGCCGGCATTGCCTGCGTTGGCTCAGTCATAAGTGTTGACAATTCCGAGATCGGTGTAAGCTATCAGCTTCGCAGGAATGGAACTTTCAATATCGGAGCTCCTGTAGCAGGTACAGGCAGTGCGATCAGTTTTGGAGTTCAGACACTTCCGGGACTTTACACCGTTGAAGCTTCAAGCGGAAACGGATGTATCGCAGTTATGAACGGAAGCGTAAATCTGTATCCTTATCCTGTTCCTTTCACACTTGTTCCAACAGGAAACCATTGTCCGGGCACCATTATCAGCCTCAACGGATCAGAAGTTGGAATGAACTACATTCTTATCCGTGATGGAGTATTCCCAATGGATACAATTCCGGGAACGGGCTTAACCATCAGTTTTGGCGCACAGTTAATCCCCGGCACCTATACTGCAGTAGCTTATTCAGCAGTAGCATCCTGCCAGTCGAATATGTTCGGAAGCACTGTAATCATGACAGCTCCAACAGCTTTCAACATTACACCTGCCGGAATCAGTTGCGCGGGAAGTGTTATAGGACTTGATGATTCAGAATTGGGTGTTGACTACCAGCTGGTTCGCAACGGTACTGTAAATGTTGGCGCAGTTGTTGCAGGAACCGGAAGCGCACTCAGTTTCGGAACAGCAACTATCCCAGGTATCTATACCATCGCTGCTATCAGCAGTGTTAACGGTTGCGCTACCACAATGAACGGACAGGTAGACATTGAGCCTGCTCCACTTATGTTCACCATATTCCCACAGGGAACACAGTGCGCAGGTACAGTCATTACCCTGAATGGTTCAGAGGTTGGAGTTAGTTATGTACTCGTAATTGATGGCACATTCAATGTCGACACACTTGCAGGCACAGGCAGCAGTCTGAATTTCGGACCACAGTTTGTAGCTGGAAACTATACTATACTTGCAATTGGCGGAGCAAGCAGCTGTCAGGCAACAATGCTTGGATCATGCGACATCATGGCCCTTCCGTTTGCATTCAACGTTACTCCTGCGGGACTCATCTGTGCAACAGCAGTTGTTGGACTTGACGGATCTGAAAATGGAGTAACCTATACACTTTATAAGGACGGTTTCTCAACAGGTCTAATCCTTGCCGGCACAGGCAGTCCGCTCAGTTTCGGTCTTATGACTGCCGGTGTTTACACCATTCAGGGCATTGATGATGTTACAGGATGTACCAATTTCATGTCAGGATCAGCAGATATCAATAACCTGCCTTCAGTAAATGCAGGTGCTGATCAGAGTGTTTGTTCCGATATGAATGTGAACCTGACCGGAAATGCATCCTTCACAGGAAGCACAACATGGAGCACACCAGGAAACGGCAGCTTCAGCAATACCGGCATCCTCAATCCAGTTTATACCCTTGGAGGCGCTGACATCACTGCAGGCAATGTAATGCTGGTTCTTTCAGCAACCGGAACCGGAGCATGTTCAGCTTCAACCACATTCGACACCATCCTTATTACAATAACCCATGCACCTGTCGTAAATGCAGGAGCTGATATTGATGTATGTCTTGCCGGCAACAATACTGTAACCGGAGCCACAGCAAACAACTACAACACACTATCATGGTCAAGCAGCGGAACAGGAAACTTCATTAATCCGACTAGTCTGGTTACTACTTACAATCCATCGGCAGCAGATCTTGCAGCAGGTTCAGTTGTATTAACACTTACAGCTACCGGAAATTCACCATGTGTGAATTCAGCAAGCGATGCTCTTATCATGTTCTTCCATCCATATGTTACAGTAAATGCAGGAGCAGATGCTACAATTTGCGAAGGCAGCAACTTCACAGTGGCAAGCGCTTCAACAGCAAATCAGTCATCCGTTGTTTGGTCAACACTTGGATCAGGATCGTTTGTAGGTGGCAATACACTTACACCAACCTACTTCCCAAGTGCAGCTGATATCACTTTCGGGAATGTAACCCTCATTATCACAGCTCTTCCTGTTGCACCATGCACAGTGACAGTAAGTGATACAATGATCCTTACAATCACAGCAGCTCCAACAGTAAATGCAGGAGCAGATGTTACTCTTTGTGAAGGAACAATCGTTACCACACTTGATGCTATAGCAACCAATTATTCAACACTTCTTTGGAGCAGCACAGGAACCGGTTCCTTCTCAAGCACTTCAGCCCTTCATCCAACCTACACTCCATCAGCAAGTGATATCATTTCAGGATCAGTAACCCTTACCCTGACTGTAAACGGCAACACCCCATGCAGTCCGGTAAATGACCAGAAAGTGATTACCATTATCCGCAATCCTGTTATCAATGCAGGAGCAGACACCCTGATTTGTGAAGGAAGTGATTATACCACAAACGGTGCAACTGCCAGCTTCTTTACCAACCTAAGCTGGAGCAGCACTGGAACCGGAAGCTTTGCAAATGGAAATTCCGTTATTGCAACCTATACACCAAGTGCAGCTGATATTGCCGCAGGAGGTGTTACACTGACCATGAGCGTTGACGCCCTTGCACCATGCACAGGAACCATCACCGATTCATTCGTACTGTCGATCAACAAGGCCGCTACTGTAAATGCCGGACCAGATGCATCAATCTGCAACACCATTCCATTCGCATTATCAGCAGCTACAGCTTCAAACTTCAGCAGTGTTCAGTGGACTACCAGCGGAACAGGAAGTTTCTCCAATTCATCTGTTGTAAATCCAATTTACAATCCGTCCACTGCCGATATGCTGTCAGGATCAGTAACCCTCACCCTGAATGTAATTGCATTGGCAGCTTGCACCAATACAGCTGATGCAATGATTCTGAGCATTACACAGCCACCGGTTGTAAATGCAGGAGTTGACACACACATCTGCACTAGTCCATATACAGTTACCGGAACCAGCGTTGCCAATGTAGCATCCTATCTCTGGACAGTTAGCAGTGGCACAGGCTTATTGCTGAATGCAAATACACTGAATCCTACCTACACCCCATCAGCTACTGATATCACCAATGGCTTTGCTATTCTTACCTTAACCGGTAATCCGCTTAGCCCTTGTGCATCAGCTGCCATAGACTCAATAGTTCTCACCATTGATCAGACCCCGGTTGTAAATGCAGGGACAGATGATATGAACTGCATGAGTGCAGTGTATACCATTACTGATGCAACGGCACTTCATTATTCAAGCCTGCTTTGGACTACAACCGGAACTGGCACGCTGATGAATGCCACAACACTAACGCCTTCTTACACTCCAAGTGCGGGAGACCTTACTGCAGGATCTGTAACATTTACACTGACTGCCAGCAACCTTGGTTGCGGATCAGTATCCGACAGCAAGACCCTCACATTTATCGGGATGCCTGTTATTGATGCAGGGCCGGATATGATTATTTGTCAGAATACCAACGTAACCATCGGTGGCGCCTCGGCTTCAACCTACTCATCCCTAAGCTGGCTTACTTCCGGAACAGGAACCTTTGCCAATGGCAATACTGTTTCTCCTACCTACACCCCGAGCGTTGCCGATATTGCGTTGGGTACTGTTACCCTAACCCTGAGCGGAGCTGCCATTGCACCTTGCACCGGCAATGTTACCGATCAGCTGGTCCTTACCATCAGTCGCATACCGGTTATTTCAGCCGGAGCGGATGCAGCCATCTGTTCAAATGAAACCTTTGCCATAGCAGATGCAACAGCTGTTGATGCAGATTCACTGCAATGGACCACTTCAGGAACAGGAACCTTTGCAAATGCAAATGTTGTCAATACCGTCTACACTCCAAGTGCAGCCGATATTGCAAACGGTACGGTCACGCTCACCTTAACCGGCTACAATTCACCATGCAGCCAGGTATCCGACAGCAAGGTACTTACCATTGTTGCCGCACCTACTGTAAATGCCGGTCCTAATGCAACCATCTGCAATACCTGTACCTACCAGGTTATCGGATCTTCCGCACCTAATTCGAGTGCAGTTATCTGGGCAACCTCCGGAAGCGGTGCATTCAGTAATACAGGCATCCTGAATCCAGTTTATACACCGAGTGCATTTGACTATTCACAGGGATTTGCAGTTCTTCAGCTCACAGCTGTTGGCAACTCACCATGTGTTTCGGTAACTGATACCATGACCCTGTATTTCTCAGCAACTCCAGGACTTGATTTCACATTCGGACCTTCATGCGAAGGACAGCCTGTAAGTTTTACCGTTGATCCGATTGCAACCAACATTGGTTCAATGACAAGCTGGCATTGGAGTTTTGGAGATGGAAGCATTTCCAACCTGATGAATCCATCACATCTGTATGCAGCAATTGGAAACTATACTGTTACCCTTACTGCTATCGATTCAATTGGAAATTCATACACCAATATTCATAGTCTGTATGTTTCAGAGTTACCAGTTGCCTTCTTCGCCTATACCTCACCAAATTGCTCCAATGAGCCTGTTCTCTTTACAGATCTTTCACACACCCTTTATGGCAATGTAGCCAGCTGGGTATGGAGCTATGGCGATGGTTCGGCAAATGACACCATTTACTTCCCGAACAATCCTAACACATTGCATTCCTATGATACATCAGGAACATTCAATGTGACCCTGGTTATAACCAACTCATTCGGATGCATGACATCTGTAACACAGGCTGTAAATGTAATTCCTGCACCTGTAGCCAACTTCAGCTTCGTTAGTACTTGCAGCGGACTAAGCACTCAGTTCACCGATGCTTCCTCTGCCAATGGCGCCGGCAATGTTGTTGGATGGTGGTGGGATTTCGGTGATCCTGCAACAGGTTCCGATAATTTCTCCAATGTAGAAGATCCACAGCACAACTTCAGTGCACCGGGAACCTACCAGGTAATGCATGTTGCAAGGAATTTCAACAATTGCACGGATACCATTGTAAAAACCGTTACAATTCTCCCCGGCACCGCTGTTGACTTCCTGCACCATCACACCTGCGTAAACGACCTCTCCTATTTTGAACCGGATACAACTGTGGTTAATGTATCACAGATTACCAGCTGGACATGGGAATTCGGTGATGGCGGCTTCAGTTACATGCAGTCACCAGTTCATACCTATCTGAATCCTGGCAGCTATCAGGTTACCTTAACCGTAACTGACCTTGCCGGATGTACTTCCAAGAAGATCAAGACAGTAGTTGTAAATCCATTGCCTGTGGCTCAGTTTAACATTTCACAGCAGCTTTGCAAGGGAATGCCTGTAAGCTTTGACGATGTATCTACCACTTATGCCGGATACATTGTTAGCTGGAACTGGAATTTCGGCGACGGAAACCAGCAGACCTTCAATTTCCCATCAAATCCTGATACCGAGTACACCTATGCCACTGCAGGAACCTACACGGTTACACTTACCATAACCGGAAGCGACAGTTGCACAGCAGTAGCAACACGTACCATCGTGATTGAACCTGCTCCTGTTGCCAACTTCGAATATGACAACAACTGCGTTGGAAGTCCTGTACAGTTCACAGACCTTTCACAGAATGGTGGTACCGGAGTAATTTCCAATTGGGAATGGAACTTTGGTGATCCAATCTCCGGATGGAGCAACACCTCCTCACAGCAGAATCCGGTGCATAACTATGCTACCGTTGGCAATTACATTGTGACCTTAACCGTTCACACAGCTAATGGATGCGAAAGCACGATGACACAAACCGTTACAGTGAATCCTACACCTGTAGTCGACTTCTTCACCGATGCACATTGCGCCAATTCACCGGTTAACTTCCATCCTGCACCTACCGTAAATACAGCAAATGTTGTAACATGGTTCTGGCAGTTTGGCGACGGACTCACAGGAAATGTTTCAAACCCTGTACATATCTATTCAGCACCGGGCAACTACAATGTAACCCTTACCATCACTGATGTAAACGGATGCACTAACAGCATCAGCCATGTTGTTAACGTAATTCCTTTACCAACCGTAGTATTTGGATTTACACAGCCTGCATGTTCACAGAGCCTGATTCATTTCACCAGCAGCACTTCTGCAAGCGTTGGATATGTAGTTCGTTGGGTATGGAACTTCGGTGATGGAAACACACAGACCATCAACTATCCTAACAATCCTGATGTTTCCCATCAGTATACCAACTACGGCAGCTATAATGTAAGCCTCACTGTTTACACCAACGACAGCTGTTCAAATGTAGTAACCAAGCCTATCAACATTCTGCAGAGCCCGCTTGCCAATTTCGACTTCGACGGAAATTGCGCAGGAATGCCTGTACAGTTTGATGATATGTCGCAGGGCGCAATCAGCTTCTGGAACTGGAACTTTGGTGATCCTGCATCAGGAAGCTCCAATACTTCAACCTTCCAGAATCCTGCTCACCAATACGGACAGGCCGGCAACTATAATGTGACCTTGCTTGTTGGTGCAGCCAATACCTGTATCGATACAATCCAGAAGACTGTTTCAGTAAATCCGGCACCTGTGGTTAATTTCAGCTACAATAACGGATGCGCAAACGATACTGTTCTTTTCAACAGTTCCAACTTCATCAATGTACCTACAACAGTAGCATGGAACTGGTCATTTGGCGACAACAGCTCTTCAACTGACATGAACCCGGGTCATATTTATGCTAATCCGGGCACCTATACAGTTATTCTGAGCATCACCAATACCAACGGCTGTGTCAATTCAAAGACACACCAGGTACAGGTAGGAATGGCACCTGTAGCACAGTTCCTGGTAAACACACCACTTTGCAGTGGAGGCAGCACCCATTTCAATGATGTATCAAGCGCAAGCAGCGGTACCATCAGTTCATGGCATTGGGAATTTGGCGATGGCAATTCAGCCACCGTTAATGCTCCTGCCAATCCTGATATTGACCATACTTACACAGCAGGTGGATTGTTCACAGTTATTCTGACTATCCACACCACTACAGGCTGCGAAGCAACCTATACCAACAACATCGTCATCAATGCATCACCTGCCGCAGCATTCAGTGTTGATGGAACATGTTCCGGACAGGTAAGCAGCTTTACTGACCTATCACAGGCTTCAGGAAGTGCACTGATTGGAAGCTGGTCCTGGAATTTTGGAGATCCCAATTCCGGAATCAACAACACCTCCAGCGTTCCCAATCCATTCCACATCTATGATAATGACGGAACCTACATCGTTAGCCTGATTGTTACAAATACAACAGGATGTGCCGATACAATCACCCAAACCCTCACCATTGCTCCTCCGCCAGCTGTTGAATTCCTCTTCAGCCAGCCAAGCTGCGACGGCAGTCCGGTAACCTTCAATGCAGATCCAACCGTTGTTATTCCTGCCAGCGTTTCAACCTATGACTGGGATTTCGGCGACGGAACACAGCATTCAGCACTTGCCGCTCCATCACATCAGTTTGCTGCAGCTGGAACCTACAATGTTACTCTAACCATTACCAATACTACAGGCTGCGAAAACTCAATTTCACATCCTGTCACCATCCACGCTTTGCCTGTTGCACAGTTCGGATTCAATGTTGCCTGCAGCAATAACCAGACAAGCTTCACAGATATGAGCTACAGTCCGGATGGCACAGACATCGTTGCATGGCATTGGGACTTTGGAGTAGCTTCGATGAGCAATGACACCTCCAACGTTCAGAATCCGGGATTTAACTTCCCATCAGCCGGAAACTTCAATGTAACCCTTACCGTTACGACTGAAGCAGGTTGCAGCCATACTGCCAGCATTCAGGTTCAGGTAATCCCCGGACCACTTGCCGACTACCAGTATACTGCTGATCCTTGCCACAATGGAGCCGTTATCTTCCAGGATATGTCAAGCAGTCCGCAGTCCATCATTAATGAATGGTATTGGGAATTCAGTCCGGGCAGCTATTCAACCCTGCGTGACCCTGTACATGTATTCGGATACACAGATACCACCTTCCAGGTGAAGCTGGTTGTAACCAATGCCAATGGATGTAAGGATACGATCATCAAGTCAGTCTACATTCCTGCAGGATTACAGATTGCTATCAGCAACACTGAGACCTGTTTCGGAGAAACCACATGGTTTACCAGCAATCTGGTAAGTCCAAGCGGAGATTCCCTGATTTCATTCAACTGGAATTTTGGCGATCCTGAATCCGGATTCAGCAACATCTCACACCTGAGGAATCCATCACATACCTATGGAAAACCAGGACCATTTGTAGTAAGTCTTGAAGCAACTGACATTCACAATTGCACGAATACCATCTACAAATCAGTGGAGATTGCTTCACTTCCTGTTGCTGCATTCAATACCACCGGTGGCGAGTGCGACAGTCTGGTAAGCTTCAACGATCAGACTACAGGAGCAGCGATTGAACAGTGGATCTGGTCATATGGTGATGGCAGCAGTGACACTATCAATGCTCCGTCCAATCCTAACCTGGATCATTACTACACCTATCCGGGAGTTTACAATGTAACACTCACCACAACAAGCACTGGTGGATGCATCAGCACAATTACACAGGTTGTAAGAAGGACTCCTTGCATCACTAGCTTATTTGATGCAACCGATACGCTTATCTGCCAGAAAAAGACCATGCATTTTGCTGAGCATAGCATTTGTCAGGCACCTATTGCGTCATGGACATGGGATTTCGGTGACAACACCGTTGAAACCTACACCAACATTAAGCCTGTTGTGACCCACACCTATGTTGAACCAGGTGTTTACACTGTGAAGCTGACCGTAGCAACCCAAATGGTAGGTGGTGCAGTAACAGCAAGTTCTACCCGTCCGGTTGCAGTTAATCCTGCTCCAAAGTCCGACTTCCTCTGGAAGGATGTTTGTATTGGAAATGAAACTCCATTCACAAATATGACCAGTGGAAACGGATCAATTGTAAAGGATTACTCATGGAAATTCGGTGACCCAACCAATTCAGGTGCAGGTTCCGACCTCCGTAATCCAACCTATTCCTATTCACTGGCAGGAAACTATTCAGTGAACCTGGTAAGTTCCAACACCATTGGATGCTATGACACCGTAGTTAAGAGTGTTGCCATATTTGCACCTCCAACAGCCAACTTCAACTGGGCCAACAGTTGCGAAGGCAAGCCTGTTTACTTCACCGATATCAGTGATACTGCATCAGCACAGATTGCATCCTGGAACTGGTATTTCAGTGATGAGAACAGTATGCTGGGAGCATCAACCAAGCCGAATCCAAGCTATGACTTCACTCATGCCGGACTGTACAACGCCAGAATGGTAGTTGTCGACAAGAACGGCTGTGCTGACACCATTTCACAGCAGGTTGCCATCAATTCTAGTCCGGTTGCTGTATTCACCGTTACCGATAATTATGAAGATGTGCAGGGACAGGTTAAGCTGAACAATGGTACTATCAATGGAACAGGTTACTTATGGGATTTCGGCAATGGAGCAACCTCCTACGCTGAAGAACCAGTGATTAAGTTTGAACGCGACGGCGAATACACCATTAAGCTGATCAGCTGGAACGGACAGGATTGCGGTGATACCACCACTCTCGACTACTCATTCGTATTCAAGGGGCTGTATGTTCCAAATGCATTTGCTCCTGAAGATACCCATGAAGGAGTAACACTCTTCAAACCTTCCGGACTAAACATAGCCAAATACTACATTGAAGTTCTCGATCGCTGGGGCAACCGCTTGTGGTCATCCGATAAGTTGGATGCAAAGGGTTCACCAGTTGAAGGTTGGGATGGAACTGTAAACAATAATCTTTTGCCTTCAGGAGTTTATATGTGGAGAGCGAAGGCTATATTCAAGGATGGAACCTACTGGGATGGGCATAATGTGGGCAATAATGACAATATGCCACAAACCTTCACAGGAACTGTAACTTTAATTCGATAAAAAGACAAATAAATAGTTTTTGTTGTACTTTTATTGACTTATTAAGGTTACGTTTGCCCTCCAGTGTGATCAATTAATATGCACTACCATTAGCCTAGAACGTTAATTATTGAACTAATGAATACATATACAGGCATTATGCGCAAATTGGTCTTTACCGCGCTGCTTTTCACCCTGATTGCCGGTGCCGGTTCCCTGAAAGCTCAGGACCCGATTTTCTCGCAATTCTACAATAACCCGATTTATTACAATCCGGGATATATTGGACTGAATTCGGGATTCAGGGCCAGGTTCAATTACAGGGACCAGTGGACAGGCATACCTGAAGATTTCAAAACCTATAATTTCTCATTGGATGTGGCTGAACGCGCACTTCCGGGATCAGGTGGATTGGGTTTGCTGGTGTTATCCGACAAGGCAGGCACCGGGCTTATCAAGGCCAACAATGTAGGGCTTGGAACAGCAGCACGTGTTCCCCTTCAGGAGAATATGGTTGCTCAGGTGGGCTTCATGGTTTCATTTGTTCAGAAATCAATTAACTGGGATGCTTTGGTTTTTCCTGATCAGCTGCACCCGCGTTACGGAAATATTTATCCTACGACATTCGATACCCCTGACAAGAACAGGGTCACCTACCCCGATTTTTCAGTGGGTGGTGTTTACAGGTTTGCTGAAACAGGAACTACCATTGCCGGTATCCAGGGAACCCTTGGAGTTGCCGTTCACCACGTATTTGAACCGAATGAATCATTTCTGAACCTAAATTCACCACTGCCCAGGAAACTGGTTATCAATGGTGACCTTGTACTTGAAGTAGACCGTGGAAGGTCATCCTCTTACAGGAATTACAGAAACTCAGGATCCTTCAAGTTCAACCCAGGTTTCATCTATGAAAAGCAGGCTGATTTTTCAACCTATTCAATTGGTTTGAACATCCTGAAGTCATCAATTTATCTCGGAGCATGGTTCCGTAACCAGACTTTCGATCTTTTCAAGGCTAATGATGCCATTTTCTCCATTGGGGTAAATGCTCCATTCAACAAGGAAACCCGAATGAAGATCATGTACAGCTACGATTACATTATTCCCGATCTCCGCACTGCAGCCCGTTCCTCACATGAGATTTCCATCGTATGGGAATTTGACCAGTTCAGCATGTTTGGCGGAAGCTCCAATGGAGGATTCAATCCGGGCTACCGTGGTGGCAGGGTTAGAGAAATGGAATGCTGTCCGTTCTAAAAAAAGAGTTGTTAGTTGTTAGTTGTTAGTTGTTAGAACCAAAAGCAACCTAAGATATTAATTAGAGTGTATTCTCATAAGAAAGCCAAAGCAATGCTTTGGCTTTCTTATTTGTGGAAAATTGCAGATGTAACCTCTGTTATAGGAAGGAGATGAAAGGGATTGTACATTGTGCAAGATTGCCGATAGAACCCACCCTGGCCCTCCCTTTAGCAAAGGGAGGGAAAAATAGATTGTAGGCAGCCTATATACCCTTGGATCATTTCTCCAATGTTTTAGGAAAGGGATACCGGATTGTGTTGAAATACAGTTGCCTCTCCTGGCAACTTCCATTAAAGCATGCAAAAATCGCAACCTCATAGTTGATTGGGCGGCGTTCGAAATCAGACTTGATCACTTGTTAATAACCGGAAATCAGCATCTATGAAAGCTACAGCAAGTCATTCGCAAGGTTGGCAAGTTCGGAGCGTTCGCCCTTTTCGAGGCGGACATGTGCATAGAGCGGATGATGCTTGATTTTATCGATGAGGTATGACATACCATTACTCTGTGCATCGAGGTATGGAGTATCAATCTGGTAGATGTCACCGGTAAACACAATCTTGGTGTTCTCTCCGGCACGGGTGATGATAGTCTTGACCTCATGAGGAGTTAGGTTCTGCGCCTCGTCAACAATGAAGAAAACATTGGAGATACTTCTTCCTCTGATGTAGGCAAGTGGAGTCACCACCAACTTTTCATTCTGAAGAGAATCAGTTATCACTTTGGCCTCCTTGTCCTTTTCACCATACTGACTCTGAATGAACTTCAGGTTATCATAAAGTGGCTCCATGTATGGGCCAATCTTTTCCTTTATATCACCGGGCAGAAAACCAATTTCCTTATTACTGAGCGGGACGATTGGACGTGCAAGGTAGATCTGCTTGAAATCACGTCTCTGTTCCATTGCACCTGCCAATGCAAGCAGTGTCTTTCCGGTCCCGGCAACACCTTGCAAGGTGACAAGCTTTACCTCAGGATTCATGATGGCGTGCAGTGCAAATACCTGTTCAGCATTGCGGGGCATGATTTTATATGCAGGACGCTTATCGATGCGCTCAATCCTGTTGGTAGCCTGGTTGTAATATCCCAGGGCCGAATTTTTGGTGTTTTTCAGGACATAGTAATGGTTGGCGATGGGATTCTCCACTCCTATCTCCTTTGGATCGCACCAACCATTCTGGTAGATGGAGTCAATCACCTTGGAGGTTAGTCCTTCGATAGTGGTTTTCCCTGCATACAGGCCTTCCACATCCTTCACCTTCCCGGTAAGGAAATCCTCAGCTGAAAGGTTCAGGGCTTTTGCTTTCAGGCGCAAGTTCACATCTTTCGAAACCAGGATCACCTTATGATCCTTGAACTCCACTGAAAGGGAAAGGGCGGCATTCAGAATCCTGTGGTCGGGCTTGTTATCACCGAAAACCACGCGTGCATCAAGCTCGCTTTTCTCATTCATGATCACCTTGAATTTCCCGCCTTTCGACCGGGGTAAAGTGATCCATTTTGAGAGGGTTCTCTTTTCCGAAAGCTTGTCGATGATCCTAATAAATTCGCGGGCTTCAAAGTTGATGGTATCATTTCCCTTCTTGAAATTGTCCAGTTCTTCGAGAACTGTAATGGGAATGGCTACATCATTATCGTCGAAACTATTGATAGCGTTGTGATTATATAAAATAACGCTGGTATCAAGAACGAAAATCTTCTTTTGCTTGGCCCTGGACACAGTTTTTACAGGCATAGGAGTGCACTTTAGTGTTCAAAAAACTTGAGAAGGCTACAACGATAAATACAAAATAAAATATAGATGCCTTGACAATTAAGGAGCAGGGGCAAATGATACAAACAAGTTATGAACAGGCCTTGCGGGACTGGGGATTTTTGATTTCGGATTTCGGGATGCGGATTGAGGGTTCATTTTGGTGATTGGGGGATTAGGGGAAAAGGGGATAAGGGGATAAGGGGACAAGGGGACAAGGGGACAAGGGGATAAGGGGACAAGGGGACAAGGGGACAAGGGGACAAGGGGACAAGGGGACAAGGGGACAAGGGGACAAGGGGACAAGGGGACAAGGGGACAAGGGGACAAGGGGACAAGGGGACAAGGGGACATGGGGACATGGGGACATGGGGACATGGGGACATGGGGACATGGGGACATGGGGACATGGGGACATGGGGACATGGGGACATGGGGACATGGGGACATGGGGACATGGGGACATGGGGGCAGGTGGGGGGGACTAGGGATTGCAGGGACAAGGGGCAGGACAAGAGGGACAGGGCGGATTGCGGGTTGTGGTTTGCAGGTTGCGGGTTGCGGGTTGCGGATTGCGGGTTGCGGATTTGAAGAAGCTAGTATTAGCAGGAATTGCTTTCTATGTACAATATACTTGATACCCTACAAAGTGGCACCATTTTATACCAACACCAAATTCACTCCCTCCCTTTGGCCAAAGGGAGGGTTGGGGTGGGTTGTATTCAAGCCTTCAGGGCAATTAATCATAGGGGAGCTTTGAGTTTAGATTGCAGGGTGCGGGGTCATTTTATATTTAAGGTGATTTTGATTTTTATTGTCACACTGAGCTTGTCGAAGTGTTTTATAATTTGGTACAATTCAAATCTGCACGCTGGCTGGCGGATCGGTGTTTCCTGTGTCATCCGTGTTCTATTTTATGCCTCTTGTACCAATTCCCATCTTAGCCTACAACTCCGAACCTTGAACTCCGAACTCACCCTACATATAACTAACAACTAAACTACTAACAACTAAAAACTAAAACTACCACGACTCATGCACTAAAACACTCAGCCTGCCGTTATTGGGTATCCAACCTCCCTCCCATGATAAAACTGAATTTGATCTTTCTGAGCCTGATTCTGGGTTCAATGCAATTGATTTCGGCACCTATAAGTTTGCAGGATGCTTTGGCAAAAAAACTTGTCACTGCGACAATTCACGGGAAAAATCAGGATTCTACCCCTGGATATATAAGTTCACATTTTGGACCATGTATTGAGCTTCAGCTAAAGAGTTTGTCGAAGACAAGTCTGAGTATTCAAATTGAAAACGGCCGTTTTCTGGAAACTCTTGACACTAATGAACAACGAATGATCATTACTCAGCAGGAGCTGATTTCGCTGTTGCCAAACAAGCAGAAGTCAATCACTCTTTATGCGATGTGTACCCAGATGCATGATCATTCGCCTGGGCGGGAATCCTTGCTGGCCATGGGGCCGATGGCAACCGGGAATTTATTGGAGTTGACAAACTTTCTGCAAAAGAACCGGTTTCAAGGACAAGCAGCACAGCAGGCATTATGGGTGCTAACAGACAGGAGTAGTCCGGGAAATATTTACTGCGATGATACTCTGCAGATGAAGAAATTGCAGCAGCTGGTTTGCAAGCTTACAGGACAAACCATGCCAAAGGCTGCTCAAAAAATAGAATATGCACAAGGAATGGTTTCAGGAGAGATCGTTTTCGATAATAAAGCACCTGATTCCTATACAATGAAGCTATTCAATGAAGCCGGGGAGGTTATAGTGACTTTTTTTGAGGAGAAACCGATAGATCGTCCCCTCCATACCACCCTTAACTGGAGATTCCGCTATCAGGGATTCCCGAAGGGCATGTACTATGTAAAACTGGTGAATAAAAAGCAGGAGATTATTTCCAATCGCCCGGTAATAGTCCGGTAGAATATAATAGGCAAAAGAGTGAGGCCATCCGGAACATTGTCCCGGACAGCCTCCAACCCGCCCACCAGCCTACTTTTTATCTTCCGGTTTGGTTCCGATGAACAGAAGTTCATTGATCACCACTTCAGCGGTAGTATGCTTGGAACCCGACTTATCTTCCCAGTTCCGATAGGTCAGTCTTCCGTCGATTGCCACTTCCTTTCCCTTCTTGAGATATTTTTCACAGCGCTCAGCCAGATTCCCCCAGGCAACGATGTTATGCCATTCGGTGGTATCTTTCTTGTTACCTTCCTTATCAGTGTATTGATCACCGGTTGCGAGAGAAAAGGAGGCTACCTTATTCCCTTTATCAAGCTGCCTGATTTCGGGATCCTGTCCCAGTCGGCCAATAAGTCTGACATTGTTTCTTAAGATGTTCATAGTTGGAATTTTAATAGTTGAAAAATCGTTCTGATATCAGGAGTCTTGACTCCCAAACTTTCCATCCCAATTTAAGGGATGCGCTTTTTGTTGCCATCATCATTCTACATGATTTACCTCCTTTCTGCAATTCCGCCTATGCGACAGTTCTATTTTCGGAAATCGGAGTTCGGGGTTGAAATTGAACTTTTGCAAAATGCAATCGTCAACATTCAAAACAATCTGAAATAAAGTGCTTTCAATCGCTTTCTACTCCGTCCGCCGGCTGGCGGACAATCTGAAACATAAAACCAGAGGGGGAATTTGTAATTAATTAATAATGAATTGCCTGATAGTTAATACCCAAATAAAATCACTAAAATACTTTCGTGAAATGTTGAATCCAAAATTAATGCAAACTGCTGCATTTTCTTCCAAAGTTGATAACTTTCGTCCTGAAGTTTGGATTCTTTGTGGGAGTAGGGATTCCGATTCGCGATTGTTGGAGTACCTTTGCAGAGGTTCGGGGTTCGAGGTGAATGGTACTGAGTGTACCTGAGTGTTCTCAGTGCCTTAGTGGTTTTATAATCATGCAAGTAGCACAAATTTGAACACTGAACCGCCAGTTGGTGTAAGGATTGGGATTTTACATTGAACCAAACTGTAAAGAACTGGAGAACTAAAAATACGCTTTTATAAATAGAGACTTAATCAAATAAAGAATGATGAAAACAACAAAGAGAATCGCCCTTGTGGCTCATGATAATTGCAAGAAAGATATGGTAGAATTCGTGGAATGGAACTGGGAATCCCTGATCAGTCACGAACTGGTTTGCACCGGCACCACAGGTACTTTAGTGGAAAATACCCTGAAAAATAAGGTCCAGGAAGAAAAAGGCATTCGCTTTCCACTCCAGTTGATCCGTCTGAAATCAGGCCCCTTTGGTGGCGACCAGCAGCTTGGTGCAATGATAGCCGAAGGAAAGGTGGATATCCTGATTTTCTTCTGGGATCCCATGGAACCGCATCCACACGAAGTTGATGTAAAAGCTTTGGAGCGCATATCGGTACTTTACAATATACCAACTGCCTGCAACCGTTCCACTGCCGACTTCCTGATCTCTTCCCCACTTCTTCAGGAGCCCTATGAACGCACAATGCGCGATTATTCTTCCTATTTCCAACGTAAAATCCAGCTTTAAGCATGAAGCCTCTCTTCAGGATACTACTGTTCTCAGCATTGATAATTCTTTTGCAGTCGGCATCATTTGCTCAGCAGAAGAAAGTCTGCTTCACCATTGATGACCTGCCTTTGCAGCGTCCCGGCTGGTACGATCAGAAGGGACAACTGAAAATTACGGATGGTATTCTCTCTGCACTAAAATTGTATCAGATTCCTGCAATTGGCTTTGTGAATGAAGAGAGTCTCTATATTGACGACAAACTAAACCCTGCCAGAAAGCATCTGCTTGAACGCTGGCTGCAGGAAGGAATGGAACTGGGAAATCACACCTACTCCCATCCCAGCTACAACAATACCAACCTTGCTGAATTTGCTGAGGAAATCCAAAAGGGACAGCTGGTCTGCGATGAGCTTTGTAAAACCTACAATCGTCCAATTCGTTACTTCCGGCACCCGTTCCTGAACCGCGGTAACACTCAGCCAAAGGTTGATTCACTTGCTGCTTATCTTAAATCCATTGGACTAATTGAAGCTCCTGTTACCATCGACAATTCGGAATGGATATTTGCCTTTGCCTACGACTCTGCCTGCAATGCAAAGAATGAGACACTTAAGGATAGTCTTGCCAAGGACTATATCATATATATGGAACAGAAACTGCACTGGTTTGAAGATATGTCGCAGAAACTGTTCAATCGAAATATTTCCCATGTGATGCTTTGCCATGCGAATGCCCTTTGTGCCGACCACCTGAAAGATCTGGCTGCCATGTACAAGAGAAATGGCTATAGCTTCGTAACCCTTGAGGAAGTCCTGAAGGATGAAGCCTACCTTTCGGAAGACCATTACTATGGCAGGAGTGGGATTTCCTGGATTGACCGCTGGGCTATGACCCGGGGATTCAAGGGGGATTTCTTTAAAGGAGAACCTGACTGTCCTGTTTATGTGAAGATGTTAGCCAAAGTGTCGTACGAGTAGCGTTAGTTGACGAGAGGATTTGGTGGACGGGGGGACTTGGGGACAAGGGGACTTGGGGACAAGGGGACTTGGGGACAAGGGGACTTGGAGACGGGGGGACTTGGAGACGGGGAGACTTGGAGACAAGGAGAAGAGGTGGTTGAGTTGACGGGATATTTCGGATTGCGGATTGCGGATTGCGATTGGGGACGGGGAGACGGGGGGACTTGGGGACAAGGAGACTGGGGACTGGGGGACTAGAAGATGATGAGTTTTGAGTTGACAGGATTTTTCGGATTGCGGATTGCGGATTGCGAAACGGGAACGGGGAGACTTGGAGACAGGGAGAAGAGGTGGTTGAGTTGACGGGATATTTCGGATTGCGGATTGCGATTGGGGGACGGGGAGACGGGTCATGAGTGGAGATTCAATAGATTACTTTGTCACACTGAGCTTGTCGAAGTGTTTTTGCAATAGGTTACAGATAATTCAGTGTGAATCAGTCCGCCGGCTGGCGGATCTGGGCTGCCTGTATTTTAATTCTTGCAACTTGAATGATGTAGAGCCTTTGTGAATCATTTTGAACAGCAAACACTAACAACTAAAAACTAATAACTAACAACTCCCCTTAGCATTTACTAGAGAAGATAGGGAGCAGTGACAGAGCACCAATTAATATTTGATGATTTTAATTTTATGTATATGAAAACAAAAACTCTGGGATTATTGGCATTATTGACCTTTGCAGGCAATGAACGGCTATTCACAGGTAAATCCTGTGCAAAACCTGCAACTTCAAGGCTTTTATGGGTATCCGGAATATACCTGGTGCCCTTCCTTCAACTGTTTTGAAATCTGGTGGGATGCACCGGAAACCGTCACGGATACTTTAATAGGATACCGGATTTATAAAAATGAGATTCCATGGCATTTTGAAACTCAGTCCCTTTTCGGATGCATGGGACTAACACCTT
This sequence comes from Bacteroidales bacterium, assembly GCA_016707705.1. Classification (GTDB taxonomy): domain Bacteria; phylum Bacteroidota; class Bacteroidia; order Bacteroidales; family UBA4417; genus UBA4417. Next base: position 20,045 of record JADJHD010000012.1, on the reverse strand, counting down.
GTCAGTACGGCGATATCTATGATAGTCTGCCTTGTAACATTAAAGTAAGGGCTGTTTATAACAGTGATTCTCTGGAATCAGTTGCCAATGACTCGGTATATATTGAATCTTTGGCCATCGGATTTGGCGAACACCAAAAAAGTGAGATCAGGCTCCTGACAAATCCCATCCTGAAAGGCAGAATGATTGAGCTGGAATTGCCCGGCTCCACAGCAGACAATTATTTGGTGAGCATCGTATCACCTGAAGGAAGAATAATCATGGATAGAAAATCCATCCCAGCCTTTAGCAGCATTGTGCATGTCCCTTCAGACCAAATGAATCGGGGGTTGTATTTTATAATTCTGGAAACCTCCAATTTTAAAATTTCGAGGAAGCTGATTATAGAATAATCATGGGTACCTGAATTACAAAAAACACCTGTCCCGGATTTTGTTTCATAACCGTTGGATTGCAAGTTGCAATAAGGTATATACACCTTTTGCCGTAAATATTACTGTGGCATAAATCCTACATAACGTGAGCTCGACATAATTTAATAGTAAAACAATCTTCTTGTTGCTAAAAATCAATAAGGTAATAAGGTTCGATGCAAGTTTGACTATACAGGTTACTAAGGTTAAGGAATGAGAATAAGGTTTATTAAATCGCCAAATATCTTCTCAGACAAAACCTTAATAATAAACAAACATCTTAAAATCTATCTTATTCCTTTATTTTTCAATCACTTCTGTATTATTTTCTACGAACTCACGTTAATGTATACCGAACTCACATTACATAATAAATGCGAAATTGAAAAATCCATTTATAGCTGTGCATAATCTGAAAAACACATGCAACGTAAATTTCATTACTCCTGCGGGGTGATTTTAAAGATTTCAGCCTCTTATACAATGAATGCTTATGAATGAACTGCTTGAACGATTATCCAAAATTGAGCATGGCTTCAAACCAATTGAAGATGAGGCCAAAAGCATATTCACCGCTTTTACAAAAAAGGAGTCCTTGAATCTGGCTAAAGAATTTCTGAAAAATGAGCACTACCAGATCAGGAGTCTTGGAGTTTTTTTGTTTGGATATCTTTCCTCAACTGAGGCAGAAGCATTGCATATATTGAGACAGAAGGTGAGTTTAGATGTCAGCTGGCAGGTGCAGGAAATTCTTGCAAAGGCTTTTGATCAATTTTGCAAAGATCGGGGATACGAAGCTGCTCTTCCAGTGATTGAGGATTGGCTGAATGATCAAAATCCCAATGTTTGCAGGGCTGTCACTGAAGGTTTGCGAATCTGGACCAGCAGACCATTCTTCAAGGAAAATCCTTCAATAGCCATTCAGATGATCAGCAGGCACAAGTCCCACGAAAGTGAATACCTGCGGAAATCAGTAGGTAATGCACTTCGTGATATATCCAGAAAACATAAGGATCTTGTAGAAAAAGAAGTCTGCAACTGGGATCTGAAAGACAAAAGGATTCAATTAACACGCAAACTTGTTTTTAAATCCAAATGATCAGAACTAACTGTATTTCAGTGCGCCGGAACTGCCTTTTCCTTAGTTTTTAAAGGAATCATATAACCCAATCCCAGTGAGCCATGAATTGTGTTCCCCAGTCCCAGGTTTGCGGAAAGAGTAATATGTTCGTCCAGATTGAAGTTCCCGTTTGCATATAGCAATGCTTTACCCTGCATTGATGAGAAGCCAAATCGCATATTGTGCTTTTCAAAATCACCAAAGCCTGTCCCAACGCCCAACTGCCATAGAGCAGAATAACCCAGGTAAGGGAAATACTTGCATACATTCCCATCCACAAAAAACTTTTCCTTATTTCCCAGCCTGAGGTTGAACATTGGGTAAAAGCCCTTACGATTTCCATTTATCAGGTTCATCCCACCCCCTAGTCCTATCTTCTTGAAATCAGCAATAATAAACGGAGTAGCTGCATACATGGTTGTGTGAGTATGGTTCTCCTCCAATTCCTTATCGAACAATCGGAAAGCCGTTACTCCCATGCGAAGATGGGTGCCATTTCCATCAATATAGTTATAGGATCCGCTTAACGACTGGGTATTGTAAGTTGAAGATCTTCTCCCGATCTCATGTCCATCGCAACCACGATCTATCCGGTCATAATTACCTCCTCCTACTGCAACATCAATGCTAAGATATTTCTTCGAAAGTTGTGGAATTGCCTTGACTACCGTAGTGTCCGGAATAGTCTGACTCATCGTGAGAAGTGTGAAACCAAGCAGTCCGAATGCAGCAAATCTGTAATTCCTGCTAACATGAACAGTGAACAACCTGAACCCAACCACAGATATTCCGGCAATAAGTAAGGAAACCAAAAGAAGGTATTCCATCAGCGACAGCAACATCCCTGCATTCCATATCAGAATCGCAGAAAGCAGTAGAATAATACTGTTTGTCCGAAGTGATTCAACCGGGATTGATACTTGCTGAAAAGCAAAATTCCTTTCCCTGCGGTATAGATAGACAAAAGCAGGCAAAAGCAACAGAATCAGCAGGTATTGCAGACCATTCATTCCGAGGAAAGTAAACTGGTACCAGCGTTCAATAAATGGCTCCCTGAAGAATTCAATGACCCACCTCAGGCTGCCCAGCAATATAAAGCCAAGGAGGGCAAGACTTCCCGCTCTTCTGAGTCTGGGCCGAATAATCAAAAGTATGCCTATCGTAAGTATAAAGCCTGCGATATAATAAAGCTGGGTAGGATGAACTCCCAATGAGTTATGTGCTGATGAAGAGAGCAGATGCTCATGAACCTGTTGATTCCAGGCAATACTCTGAGAAGGATAATGCACTGACCATGGTAAATCGGAGATTCTTCCATAGCAGCATCCTGTGAAAAAGCAGTCGAGACGCTGCAGAATGCCAATAACTGGAAGCCCAAGAACAATGGTATCCAACATTGCTGCCTTTATATGCAGAGCTTTCCTTAGTAGCAGCAATCCAAGCGCTGCCAGTATCACTCCCCCCGGCAAATAAAGCGGATGGCTGGCATAACTTTCTCCAGAAAAGAGCACTTGTCCCCATTGTTGAACCGGAAAAGAAAACAGGTGGATCCCCAGTACAAATAATCCCAGCACAAAACTGGTGATGGTAAGCGACAGACTTATCGGATATTTGAGTTTCAGTCCCGCCAGGAGAAACAAGCCTGCCAATAGAATCAGTGCAATAAGGTATAGATTTTCAAAAGGAACTGCCTGGTTAACAATCCAGAGAGATAGGTTCAGGGTTCTCATGGTGAAAGGGTTAAATAAGATAAAAGGACAAAGACAAAAGGACAAAGACAAAAGGACAAAGACAAAAGATAAAAGTACAAAGACAAAAGGATGTGAGGATGTGGAGATGTGAGGATGTGAGGATGTGAGGATGTGAGGATGTGGAGATGTGGAGATGTGAGGATGTGAGGATGTGAGGATGTGAGATGTGAGGATGTGGAGATGTGGAGATGGAGGATGTGAGGATGTGAGGATGTGGAGATGTGGAGATGTGGAGATGTGAGGATGTGAGGATGTGGAGATGTGGAGATATGTCAAACAGCTGGCGGAGGAGAATTTGGGAATTTTAAAGGAACAAATCTGTGTAAATCTGTTTCATCTGTCCGCCGCGCGGACATCTGTGTTCTAATTATTGAACTTGCAGGAATTTCGGACCACTAATGACTCTAATTCTCCATTAGCGGAACTAAAAACCCCAAATTTCAACTACTAACAACTAAAAACTAAATACTAACAACTCCCTCTCAATAGGGTTCATCGATTAAAAGAGCAATTTTATCACGCATTTCCTTGAATACCGGGCGGAGCGGACTATCGCCATCTGTGCCGTAGTTTACAATCAGGGACATGATAGCATGATGATGTGGGAAGTAGAACAAGTCAGCACTGTAACTAAGGTCGCGGCCACGGTGACCCCAGGCAAAATCAAGCTCGGGATTGCCAACATCGATAAAATCCTTGTAACAGGAAACCCCAAGCTGCTTACGGGATTCAATGGTATGGTGGAACACCAGCATCTGGTCCAGCGAGGCTTGTGAAAGCAGGGATTTATCTACGAAAAGTGCCTTGGCAAAAAGGTACATATCCCATACGGTAGAATAAACCCCACCATAACCATTGCCACTGCCAGTATTCCAGTTGGTAAGATTTTCAAGATTGCCATTGTTGTACAAGTCATAGTAGCCCTGAGCAATTTTTCCTTCCGGCAGTTTATCATGCCAGAAATAATAGGTATTCGACAAGCCCAAAGGATCTATTACAATCTCATGCAGTATCTCTGATTGCGACTTACCACTGGCCTTCTCCATAATCATGGTAAGCAAAGTGTAGTTTGTGTTGGAATACCCTGCGGTATCAGCGGGACTGAATGGAAAGAGTGCTGGCTTGTTGTAAACAAATTCAAGCAGATCCTCCTGAGTCCAATGTTTTGAAGGGTTATTCAGAACCTGCAGGTAGAATCCCTGATCATCAATAACATCATAGATACCTGAGGTATGATTCATGAGATTGCGAATGGTAAGTGGTTCATTGCCATTTTCAATCTTATCAAGAATATCAGCAGAAAGATATTTGCTGATCGGGTCATCGATCGAAAGCTCACCTCTTTCCTGCATTCTCATGATAGAAACTCCAATCATGAATTTGGTGATGCTGCATATTTTTGAAACATGACAGGTTTGCATTTCGATTCCTGCCCTGATATCTGCCATCCCGGAAGAGCCTATATAAAAGCCCTGTTCATCCTTGATAAGGAGAATTACTCCCGGTATTCCCTTGGCAACATATTCATCAATCAAGGATTGAAAACGTGCTGATTTGGGATTTGCAATATAATCGACACCCATCTGCATCTCACAGGAATTGACTTCAGATTTTCCTATCTCATCCTCCTTACAGGAAGAAATAAATACCAGGAGAAAGAGAAATATGCTTAATGTAACTGTTCGCATAGTTGAGTTTTTTCGACTTCTGTTTTAAAATGGAATGTTCTGATTCTTCTTGGATAACTTACCAGAGGTGCGTTTGGTAACCCAAAGCCACAATTCCATTGGGGAGAAGGGTTACATAACTTTTCACAAAAGGCATCTGCAGACGCAGGTCATAGGTCAGGAAGATCCTTCTGCCATCTTCCTTGTCACCGATATTGTATCCCAATCCAATCCCGGCGCCGGTGATAAACTGAGGTTTGCCAAAGCCTCGCTTGAATTCATAGGTTCCATCATCCTGCAAAACCATTCTGTCAGTTTGGAGAAATGCATGCATATAACCGGCATGAAGGGAACCTTCAACCGAGAGTTTTCCAAGATAACGCCTGTATCCAGCCTTTGAATAAAGCAGCAGTGCAGAATAAACATAGCGGTGATTAAAGAATCCCAGGTTTACATCCTGAAACCATTTGCTGTATGTTTTCTCATTCCATCCAAACTCATAACCGGCAACCATTCCCAGATGCAGAGGCTGATTAAAGGGTGCCACTATTGAGGCAGGTGGGAGCATAGTGGCATTGTTCATCAGTGCCAGACTAACCGGACCAGACCGCCAAGCCTGTGAGAATGCAATGAAAGGGATAACTAATAGTAGCGAAAGACAGATTTTCCGACTCATAATTTGAGGTTTTGTAATATTAAAGATAATCCAAAATATCGAAAACTGATTCAGTGACTGAAATTTCAAACGCGCCCTCATAAGATAAATGCCATGATTTTTACAAGTTTGATTCCAGCCTTCAGCAATATACAATTTCACGACAAAAGGAACGACCTTATAAAAATATGCCGAGGTTCTTGGAGAAGGTATTGTGCGGCAGGCTTGTGTGGAGCCATACACTGCAAGGCAAAATGTCCGGCACGGGGTGAAAGCATCATGCCTTGTATGGCGCGAAGAATACCTTCGACTTAGAACCACAAATATTTTTATAAAGTCTTGATCTTTCTTTTGTTACTTTTCTTTCGATCAAGCGAAAGAAAAGGAAAACAAGCTAGAATTGAGGTACAATTTCACCTACAAAAGGAACGACCTTATAAAAATATGCCGAGGTTCTTGGAGAAGGTATTGTGCGGCAGGCTTGTGTGGAGCCATACACAGCACGGCAAAATGTCCGGCACGGGGTGAAAGCATCATGCCTTGTATGGCGCGATGAATACCTTCGACTTAGAACCACAAATATTTTTATAAAGTCTTGATCTTTCTTTTGTTACTTTTCTTTCGATCAAGCGAAAGAAAAGGAAAACAAGCTACAATTGAGGTACAATTTCACCACAAAAGGAACGACATTATAAAAATATGCCGAGGTTCTTGGAGAAGGTATTGTGCGGCAGGCTTGTGTGAAGCCATACACAGCACGGCAAAATGTCCGGCACGGGGGTGAAAGCATCATGCCTTGTATGGCGCGATGAATACCTTCGACTTAGAACCACAAATATTTTTATAAAGTCTTGATCTTTCTTTTGTTACTTTTCTTTCGATCAAGCGAAAGAAAAGTAAGGCAAGCTAGAATAGAAGCAAAAATTTCAATGTTGTACCATATTCTACCAAAAGTTCGAACAGTCTCAAATTGCACCATCCAAAGCATCCCAAAAACGGGAAAATTCTTATCTTTGGTAACAGTACAGAGCACAACGAAGAGAATGAAAAATCAGATCGATATAAATAACGATGGAAGCAACGTTTATGCAACGCTTCATGTTAAGGCTAATCCTATTGGCATTATACTACTGATGACTCTCGTTGCTATAATATTTGCCTTTTTTGCTGCTCTTGCATGGTCTGCCGTTGAAGATGCTCCCGTTTACATCTTCCCGCTTCTTATCATTGGCGCTCTATTGGCAGCTTTCCCGGGACGCTATCTTATATGGAACCTTGCCGGAAAGGAGCACTTGATTGTAAATACCAAAACCATTAGCTACCATTACAATTATGGTCTCTTCAAGACTCATATGAAAACTATGGGTTTTCACCGCCTCGCCTTGGGATTTGAGCCTGAACAGTCGGATAAGGGACATAAAAAAGGTAATCTTATCTTTTATAACTACAGGGAAGATACCGGGCTGCCTGAAGTAATTCATGCTACCACCGTTCTGCTGGAAAAAGAGAAAATTGAAGAACTTGATTCAGAAATCCGCAGACTTTTTGAGAAAGAGTATATTGAAACCAGTCCTTTTATGGACTTCTCCCTGAATTAATCCGAAGTCACCGGAAATAACATCACAAATGCGACACTTTGCTGCCATTATTCTGCTTATGGCCCTGCCATTCTTCGCTTCTGCTTCAGGTGGACCGGGACTGGAAGGTAAAAATGCCGTATCTCTTGAGCTTTTGGGAATTGGTGGATTTGGATCCATTAACTTTGAACACACCCTGCTGTCAGTCAATGCCTTCCACCTGGATGGCCGCATAGGACTGAGTACAATTCATATTACTGATTACCGCCGGAAACTAAAACCCTGATTTACTTATTCCATTTATGCTTTCTGCAAGCTATGGACAAAAGAATCGGGTTGAATTAGGAATTGCAGAAACATTCGCTGCCATTGTTAAGGCCGGAGATGAAGGCCTTCCCTATCGCAGAGCGGAGTTCAACCCCAGTCTGTACCTCGGTTACCGCTTTCAGCCTTCCCCTTCAGGTATATTCTTCAGGATAGCCTATACTCCAATGCTGAACTACAATTATCGCTTCCATTACTGGGGTGCTGTTTCAATTGGTTATTCCTTTTAATGTATGAGGAACCTGAGAATCATATCACTGTTACTTATCTGCCTGCTTTTTGCCTGCAGCAAGGAGGAATTTGATATTCAGAACCTCAGCGGGAATAAAATCTTTGCTCTCGGACACGCAGGTATGGGAGAGAATTCCCTTTATGCAATGAACAGCAAGGAATCAATCCTGGCTTGCCTTAATTCCGGAATGGATGGCTCTGAGATGGATGTGCAAATGACCCGGGATAGTGTACTTGTCGCATTTCATGATGAGCGACTGGAATGGAAGACTGAACTCTCAGGACTGGTAAATGAAACCGATTGGAAAGACCTGCAAACAACCAGTTTTCGAAATCTTCCCTATCTGGATTACAAAATTGCCAGTCTGGATGAGATCTTTTCAGCTATCGAACATCCTGAAAACCATCATTTCGCATTCGACTGCAAACTATACACCAGCGATAGCAACATTGAAGCTTACCAGGCAAAATTTGCAAGAGCTCTCTCAAGGTTGATTGAGAAATACGGATTGCAGTCGGCAGCATGCATTGAGAGCCAAAGCAGTTTCATGCTATCGGATCTGAAGCTTCAGCATCCCTCCTATCAGCTTTACATTTACCCCTATTATTTTGATGAGGGCATTACCGCAGCCCGTACACTTGGAATCACAGGCATATCCATCGACTGGGAACATATCACTTCCGCAGACGTCGCTCTAGCCCATGCTGAAGGTTTCAAAATTGCCTTCTGGAATGTTCAGTCCGATAAGGAGAACAGGGATGCCATCCGAAAAAATCCCGATTTCATTCAAACCGATAAACTCGTAAATCTCAGGAAGCTGCTGCGGTAGGATTGATTCGGGTTTCTAAGTGTCCGCCGCGGCGGATTAGTGCCTTAGTGGTTTATTAATCCTACAATTAGCACAAAATAGAACATGGATCCACCAGCTAGCGGACTCCGCTCCGCTGCGCATCCTCACATCCTCATCCGCCAGTCGGCGGACAAATACTCACATCTTCACATCCTCACATCTTCACATCTTCACATCTTCACATCTTCATCCGCCAGTCGACGGACTCCGCTCCGCTGCACATCTTCGCATCCCCATCCGCCAGTCGACGGACAAATACTCACATCTTCACATCCTCACATCTTCACATCTTCACATCTTCACATCTTCACATCCCCATCCGCCAGTCGGCGGACTCCGCTCCGCTGCGCATCCTCATCCGCCAGCCGGCGGACTCCGCTATGCTTCGCATCTCCTAAATCTTAAATTTTTGAAGCTTCTGTCAGGGTAAAACCGTTTTCGATTGTCTTAATAATAAGAAGGTTAGTGCATGGCATTAACTTTCCGGAAAAATATTATCCTATTCTTTTTCATTCATTATAAACGATTTATGCAAAACAGATTTTACACCTTCATCGTAGCGTTCTGGATGATGCAATCATTATGCAGCGCCCAAATGCTGGTCCCTCCAAGAAATGCTCAGGTTGATGGATTCAGCCTGATTGCAAAATGGGACAGTCCAAGAATCATTCACCTATCCGAAGACTTTGAATCAGCTACATTTCCTCCTACCGGCTGGACTGAAGAATCTGACGGAATTGGATGGCTTCAGGATTTTTGGGTCACCTCCGGAACTTTCAATGTACCATACCATTCCTATTTTGCTGTTGCGGATGATTTCTCAGGTTCAATTGGCATTAATGGTGTTTGGGAAAACCTGTATACACCAACCATGGATTTATCAACGGTAAGCTCAGCAAGGCTCCGGTTTCAGAGTTATTATACCGGAGCTTACGGTGAGAATGCCTATGTTAAGATAAGTTCCAACAGTGGACTCAGTTGGACAAATATCTGCATTCCCGTACCCGACAGTAACTGGACTGAATATGACATTAACCTAAGTGCCTTTTGCGGTACACCAGGAAATACCAGTATGTCGCTGGTCTTTCATGCCGACAGAGGCGGTCAGTCGGGATCAGGATGGGCTATTGACAACGTTGAAGTTTATACACCGGTATCTGGTGTATTATCCTATAATTGCTTTCTCGACGATTCTCTTCTTCAAATAACAACCTTAACCAATTACTACATTCTCCCAACTCTGGTTGGCTATAATGAAACTCACAGTTTCAGGGTATCGGCCAATTATGCACAAGGAACTTCTGACAATGATACCGCCGTTTTTATTTCTCAATACCTGCCTCCACCATTAAATCTTACAGCAGTTAACGACAGCAACCTTGTGATCCTGAACTGGGAAATACCCTTTGATAGCGCAACAGGTTCTGTCCCTGCCAATCTCCTAAATTTCAAAGTATTTCAGGATAACCAGCAACTTTTGACTGTTTCTGCACAATCTACCTCTGTTCAAACAGAGACTTTACCGGGGATCCACACCTATTTTTTAGTGGCGGTGTATGATCTGACACCCTTTGGACTCCCCGGACAACAGGCTGAATCCATCTATTCGAATATCGCAACTGATACCATCAATTATGGCTATTATTTCCCATTTGTTGAAAACTGGGATAGCCAGCAATTCAGCAATCAAAACTGGAATGCAGAAGGGGGCTGGGAGATAGAATCACAGTCAGGAAATCCGCCCCCTACAGCTTTCTTTACCGGAACTCCCGGAAAGTCAACCTACGAGCGTTCTCTTGAAAGTTATTGGATTAACGCTGCCTCTATTCAAACGACTACACCCTATTCAATTATTCTTGAGTATTCAATTAAATTAAATAAGCCAAATTCTTCCGGGGATGTAGTTTTTTACCTCGATGTTTGGAATGGTGAATCATGGGAAATTGCCAAAGATTACTGGGATATCAACAGTTTCGAATGGAAATTTCAGCGGATTGATATCAGTTATTATGCAAGGCATCATGCTTTCAAATTCAGATTCAGGGCTACTGGTACCTATACTCAGGATACAGTTGTCTGGAGCATCGACAACATTAATGTCCATATGGAACCGAATCTGTTTCCTCCAACCGATTTGTATGTGCAATGGACCGGAAATCCAAATAATGATGCACTTATTACATGGTCACTGCCCCAGGGAAGCGGAAGTATCATGGATTACATCCTGGATGATAATTCAGCGGAAAACGGCTGGGCTTTAAATCCGGGGTATAATGCCTGGCTTGGGAATGAGTTCGATATTTTAGATCAGGCAAGCCTGACCTCCGTTGATCTCAACTGGCAAATAAACGACCTGGCAGGTTACGAGCCTCTATCGATCGACATATTCAACAGCAATCATGAGCTTATAGGGACGTCTGACCCCTTTTATCCATCATCCGATTCCTGGCAAAATATCAATCTTCCATCCATTAATGTTAACGGGCCATTTTATGCAATGGTCCATTGGAATTTGCTTGCCGGACAAACCAATTATTTGAGTTCCGATGAAAATGGTCCAAATGCTGCGATGGATTTAGGCTGGTATTATGATGGCATCTACTGGGATCACCTCTCTTCATTCGGATATGTTCCATGCGTGTTCTTATTAAGGGTGCATGCTTTGGTCGGGCAGGATAATTATGTGATACTTGCAGGAGAAGACCCAATAATCAATAATCCGGGGAGTTCGGAATTGCATGCGACAGCTTCAAACCGCTCTGTTCCGGATGCTGGCACAACACCCCAACTCCCTCCCTCCGATTCTCCATGTGAACTACTGGGTTTCAATATTTACAGAATGATAGTTGAGCACTATTTCGGGGTAAATGATACTGTGAGTCCATGGACATTGATTGGCAGTACAGCTCCCAATGTTAATACCTACCTGGATAACGATCTCTACTATGAGGCTTTCTTTAATTACCGTGTAACTGCCAACTACACAGAAGGTGAATCAGTACCTTCAAATGTTGACTGGGTTATCAGATCGGGAATAGATGAAGCTGGGAAAGCGGAATTAAACATCTTCCCAAATCCGGCAGACAAAAAATTATCAATTGAAACTACTCTGGAGATTTCAGATCTGCAACTATTCAATGCATCGGGACAGATGGTTTTCAGTACCCGACAGGAAGAAAAATTGAAATACATTCTTGATGTAAGTAATTTCCCCAACGGAATTTACCTGCTTCACATGAATGGCAGGAATGAGCAATACTGCAGAAAACTGATTATCAGTCATTAAAGGACTGAATCATCTGAAGATAATGGGGAACACCGGCTCCCCATGTACAAGCAAGCCATCCCATCTGCCGGGCTCTGGCTTGCTTTCTTTTTAGACCGTTCAACCAAATTCAGAGAGCCAGAACATTGATGCAGTTCAACCCATTTCCTTCAGATTCCCCTCCTTTTTTTGCTTATTTTTATCGATTCCAATTTACATACTGTGGATAAACTATTTCTCCTTGATGGAATGGCCCTGGTTTACCGGGCCTTTTTTGCCATGCAGCGTACACCCCGCTACAATTCAAAAGGCTTGAACACTTCAGCCGTGCTGGGTTTCGCCAATACGCTCTATGAATTGCTCAAAAATGAAAAACCATCGCATATAGGTGTTGCATTCGACACCATCGCCCCTACAGCACGCCATGAAGGTTATGCCGAATACAAGGCAAATCGTGAGAAAATGCCGGAAGATCTGTCGGCTTCCCTTCCCTGGATCAAAAAATTGATTGAAGCTTTCAATATCCCAATTCTTTTTGTTGACGGCTATGAGGCTGATGATGTCATCGGTACTCTGGCAAAGGAAGCCGAAAAACAAGGTTTTCAGGTGTTTATGGTAACTCCGGATAAGGATTTCGGACAGCTGGTCAGTGAAAATATTTTCATGTACAAGCCCGCTAAAGCCGGTGAAAAACCGGTAATTATGGGGCCTAAAGAAGTCTGCGAGAAATTCGGAATTGCCAATCCTCTGCAGGTAATCGATATGCTTGGGATTATGGGTGATGCTGCAGATAACATCCCCGGAATTCCCGGAATTGGTGAGGTCGGAGCTAAGAAACTGATTGCTGAATATGGCTCTGTTGAGAATGTGCTGGAGAATGTCAAATACATCAAGAACGACAATATCCGCAAAAAGGTTGAAGAAGGCAGGGATAAAGCAATTATGTCGAAGGAACTGGCTACCATTATTCTGGATGTACCGATTGAATTCAATGAATCAAGTCTGCACCTAGACCCACCCAATGCCACTGAACTCAGGAACCTGCTTGACGAACTCGAATTCAGGCAGTTTGCTGAAAGGGTTTTCAAGGACCTCAAACTCGGGGAAGCCAGCGCTGTTGCTGCACCCAAACCTGAAAGCAAACCCAAGCAATCATCTTCCTCCTCATCTTTTGACCTCTTCAGCGAAGTAGATCCCGAAGATGCGGGCATTGGCGGTGGCTCCTACCAGAACATCGAAAGCACTCCTCATAACTATATCCTTGCTGATACTCCAGCTGAAATTGACAAGCTTCTAAGTGAACTGAATTCATCCGCTTCCTTCTGCTTCGATACCGAAACCACCGGACTCGATACCGTTAATGCAGAACTGGTGGGAATGTCCTTCTCCATAAATGCCGGAACAGGCTGGTATGTGCCCATTCCTTCGGACCGTAAAGCAGCAATGGAGGTATTGGAAAAATTCAAGCAGGTCTTTGCAAATGCAAGCATTGGCAAGAGCGGACAGAATATAAAATTCGATATTCAGATGCTCTCCAACTATGGCATTGAAGTGAATGGCAAGCTTTTCGATACCATGTTGGCTCATTACCTGCTGGAACCTGATATGCGCCATGGAATGGACCTGCTTTCGGAGACCTACCTCCGCTACAAGCCGGTTAGTATAGAGGCACTGATAGGTAAAAAGGGCAAGGGACAATTGGATATGCGCCAGGTGCCTGTTGAACAGGTTAAGGAATATGCGTCTGAAGATGCCGATATCACGCTTCAGCTCCGACAGGTTTTTGAACCGCGACTTGAAGAGACCGGAACAAGAAAGCTGTTTGATGAAATAGAAATGCCCCTGGTACCGGTGCTGGCTTCAATGGAACAGGAAGGTGTGAAACTCGACACTGCAGCATTGGCGGAGTTCTCCATTCAACTGGGGACTGAAATCAACGAGGTGCAGAATCAGATTTGGGAGATGGCCGGACACAGCTTTAATATCCAATCGCCACGGCAGCTGGGTGAAATTCTGTTCGATAAACTTAAGATTGCCGATAATGCAAAGAAAACTGCTACCAAGCAGTATTCAACTGCTGAAGATGTGCTTGCCAAACTGGTGAATAAACATCCCATTGTGCAGTCGGTACTTGACTATCGCTCCCTTACCAAGCTTAAATCAACCTACGTCGATACCCTGCCATTGCTGGTGAATCCTACCACTGGCAGAATTCACACCTCCTACAATCAGGCAGTCGCTGCCACGGGAAGATTGAGCTCCAATAATCCGAATCTTCAAAATATCCCAATCCGTACCGAGAGAGGAAGGGAAATCCGAAAGGCATTTGTCCCAAGAAACCCGGAATTCACGCTGCTTTCTGCCGACTATTCCCAGATTGAACTGAGAATCATTGCCGCGCTGAGCAAGGATGAAGCCATGATGGATGCCTTCAGGAAAGGAATGGATATTCATACTGCCACTGCTGCCAACATCTATGGTATTAGTCCGGAAGAGGTCAACCGTGATCAGCGCAGGAATGCCAAGAGCGTGAACTTTGGAATTATTTACGGAATTTCAGCTTTTGGACTGAGTGAAAACCTGTCGATTCCCCGTAAGGAAGCCGCAGAAATCATTGAGCAGTACTTCCTGAAATTCCCGGGAATCAAGGCCTATATGGATTCAACCATTGTTTCGGCAAGGGAAAAGGAATATGTAGAAACTATTTGTGGAAGAAGAAGATACATCCGTGATATCAATTCCGGGAATGGTGTGATGCGTGGTTTTGCTGAGCGAAATGCCATCAATGCTCCAATTCAGGGCTCAGCTGCTGATATGATCAAGATTGCAATGATCAATATTCATGAGGCTTTCAGAAATGAAAATCTGAAGAGCAGGATGATTATGCAGGTGCATGACGAACTTGTGTTTGATGTTCATCTCGACGAGGTTGAAAAAGTGAAGCCCATCGTTCAGTCCCTCATGACCACTGCGATCGAGATGGCCGTCCCCATTGAAGTTGAAATGAGTACCGGCGATAACTGGCTGGCCGCGCACTAAAAAAGGTTCGGGGTTCGGGGTTCAAAGTTCAGGGTTGCAAAGGGGAGATTTCTGCAGGGAGGAGTTGTTAGTTTCTAGTTGTTAGTGTTAAAGGTTCTTAGTGTCCCTCAGTGCCCTTAGTGCCTTAGTGGTTATTAATTTTTACCAGAAGCACAAATTAGAACACAAATCCGCCAGCTTGCGGACAAATTTTCATCCCGTCACTTCAAACATTAGTCCTTTAGCTAGTCCCTACGTGACGGGACTTCGCTTCACTGCGCATCCTCATCCACCAGCCGGCGGACTCCGCTTCGCTACGCATCCTCATCCGCCAGCAGGCGGACTCCGCTTCGCTACGCATCTTCACATTTCCACATCTCCACATCCTCACATCTCCACATCTCCACATCTCCACATCCTTTTGTCTTTTATCTTTTTCCTTTTGTCTTTCATTCAGATAACCTCAAACCTCCTTCTGGATACTTGCTTTCCAATCACAACAGTGGCAATGTAAATCCCTGGTTGAGAGAGATTGACTGATAGATGATCTGAGGCTGGATTATCCTCAAAAATCAATCTTCCCGTCATATCCTGAATACGGATTTCATCGATTGGCAATGCAGAACTAATCTCAATATTTCCCCTTGAAGGATTGGGACTTATGCTCCAGTCAGCATCCACAGCAAGCAGTTCCGATTCACCAACTGTTGACTCTGTGACAAGAATTGTATAATCCTCAGTTTCTCCGGCTCTCACCAATCCACAGGCATGATCAGGCACCTCCGCCCATGCAGAGCGCACCCTCATCCTCCGCAATCCGGCATAGGCAGGATTTACAGGCAATTTGATGGTTCCAGTGGCTGTTTTAAGTAAGGGGCCATCATGAAAAACCCTTTCCCAAGCTTCAAAAATTCCATCATTATCCAGATCAATCCACACGGCATATCCACCGGCAACCCCGGCAATACTTCCCAATGAAATTTTCACGGAGTAATACTTTCCCATCTCCATAGTAGTGGTGAATTCTTCATGCTTATAAAGGGAGTAGGAAGTTGGAGTATATCCCGAGTAAAGGTTATGAATGCTTCCCAGCTTGAATTCTTCAATTGGAAATACATGGCTCATAAGTTTGGGGCAGAAGGGCATGCAATACATCATGGTATCCTCCTGCTGTCCAACGATGCTGATGGTATAATCCTCGGCTTCACCAGAATAATAATTGTCACAGGGGGTAATATTCTCGCCTAGTCGCACATACATCACCCTCATGATTCTTTCGCCAAGATAGGAGGAATCAGCAGGGACAGTGAAACGGCAGGCAGCGGTGTATCCCTGATTGGTATCAACCAATACTTTTTCCTCAGGCTCGAATTGATAATTGTTGTTATAATCAATCCAGACCCCGAAATTCCCCACATAACTGATGGGATCAACGGTTGAAACGGAAATGGGGTATGATTTCCCCAATGCCAGTGAAACCGTGTATAGTGAGGGTGGAACGACTTCATACCCATTCACGCTTGTCCCTGAGTAAAGGCTCACCAAGGTGTGAATCGCGAAATTGTCGACGTATTCATAGTTTGAGGTGAACTGCGGAATGCATGGCGATTGTGAATTGGCATCATTTGAAATCCCAAGGATGCTGAGGGAAATCATTAAAATAACCTTACCGATAGTGTTCATATTCGATTATTGAAACCTGATTACCCTAATAATATTAGATTAGCTGCAATTCCCTTGCAACAATCTATTTAATACTGCCTAACCTTAATTTTCAGTTTACCTGTGAACCACAACCTCACATACTGACCAAGACTGATATCGAACAGCTTAACCTCCCTTATTCCAATAGCCTGGTACATTTCAATGTAGTTCTTATAGAAGCGTCCGCTGATCTTGAATGAGGTTTCCATATCAGGATTCAGCAGATATGCAGTTGGGAAAGCCTCTCCGCTGGCTGGCAGAAAGGGTTTGATCTTCCCTGCGTAATTTTCAAAAAGGATAGTCCCGCCCCAGGGCCTGAGGATTGAATACCACCTGGCTTTCCTGTTGTCTGTATCAATCACAAAATATTTAAAGTCTTTTAGCGACAGGATGATAACCAAAAAAAGACTGAAAATAACGGAGCACCAAAGCAATGTCAGATTAAATCCGTTAATGTCGCGCCTTCCATAAAGAAGATACAGGAGATAGGCTGTCCCGATAGCACAGAGCAACATCCAGATAAACCAGAGAACATATCCTGCCTTTAATTTGCTTCTGACCATATTTTACTGATTTCCAACTTTGGTTAAATACTCAGGTTCTTTTAACTTGACATCTGATTAATGATTAAACAATCAAACAGATATCAAATCTCAACTTAATATCCTGACTCCATTCTTCTCCATTTTCCGGAGGATTTTTTGCTTCGATTTTGGGCTTTCACCAAGAATGGCATCCGGCAATACCAATATTTCATATCCCCGTTTCTTTCCATCCAGTACTGTGTCGTAAACGCATTTTTCAGCCATTAGTCCGGTTACCAGTATTTTTCTGGCATTTTGTTTATTCAGAAACTCCATCAGCTTTCCGGAAGAGAATGAACTTCCCTTCCATTTAACATAAATCTGGTTGTTTACCATCTTCAGTCGGGAATCCAGTTCGGGACCCGGATAGGCCTCCACCCTGATACCTCCGGTTCCTATATTCAGGGCTTTTGCTCCGGCTTTAACATAGATGACTTTTGCGGGATCTGTTTGTTCGATAAGTGAGTTGACGGAAGTGATGAAATCTTCAACAATGCTATCCTGAAAGCGGGCAGTGATAAACTCCCCCTGCACATCAACAACCAAAAGGAATGTTTCTTTATCGGGCGTAAAAGACTGTGAATAAACAGAAAACCCCAACACAAGAACAAGACTCATTAAGATTAGCAATCTAAGTTTTGCCATCATACCGGTTTTTTATTCGAAGTTAATACAAATGAGTTGAGTTCGGTACAATATTGTATAGAATCAGTGTCGGTGGTTAATATTTGCATTTGAGTGCCTAATCCAGAAATCGTGTTTATAAATTATTTTCTCAGGCAGATTCTGAGATTTCTCAAATGAATACAGCAAACTGATCAAAAACCATTCAATCCAATTGGTAATATCTAACCCACTATTTTGAGTTTTTTCCTAAATGTTATAACAAGAGTTCCGCACCTTCATAATTGGAGCCGACATACTATAGAACCGGTAGGTTTGTTCGTCGGAACGAGTCAAAAACATATCACTCAATACTCGCGATATTTTTCCGTTTCCATCTTCGAAGGGGTGAATTGTAACAAACCACATATGCGCTATTGTTGCCTTAAGCACCAATTCAATTTGTTGCTCCAAAATTAAACCTATCAAAGATAATCCGCATCTCATTCTCAATTTGATCAGCGGGAATTGCCTGATAATGATCCTATTCTTTCCCTAAAGCTCCCATTTTCCCAATTAGCCTGCCCTGAAGGTTTCTTACAAACGAATGTAACAGTTATAGTTTATTGCTATTCCATTCAAAGATTGGCCATTTTGGATTATTGTATATGTACATATTTCATAATCTCCGCATAATTTGCACGAAATACATCTATAATTCTCCGCAGAATGCATTTCCCACCCTTGTCACTAAAGTAAAACTGCTAAAAAACTGAACTGGATATCTTTGAGAATCTCATATTTGAGCGGACGCTTGGCCTGGCTGTCATCAGAACTGAATCAGTAAAATAGGTTTTTGAGCAGTCTGATGGCTGAGGTTATAACAAGTGGCGGTCTGCAGGGCATTTCACCGTCAACGATTATGTATTCCTGTGCTTGCTGCTGCTGTTCAAAAAAACTACAAATCCCGCCATTTGTAAAAGCCTCTTTCAGGCAGAGGCATTTGTGATATTTTCAATTAGTTGTCCGCCTAAACCAATAAAAGTATCTAAATCGCGGTCTTCATAAAGCCATGTGTCTGTTTCAAGTCCAATGATGGTCTTACCTTTCAATTCCTCAATTAGTGAAAGGTAGTCATGTTCAATTACAATTTTAAGAGGCACAATGCTCTTGTGAATTTCAAGAAATAAATTGACATCCGTTGGGCTTAATATTTGGGAAGGAGTCCAATTTGTCGCTGATGTAATTGTAAGATTCTCGTCTATATATCTGAGTTCAGTTTTGTGTTTTCGTGTTCTTAAGATTTGGTCCGTCCAGTCTTTTTTGTAGATATGGCATACGGTTTCAGCCGGCAGATTAATTGTTGAATAAATACCAGTATATGTGTTGGAGGAATATGCGCTTGTTCCATAGGAATCATGAGCACAGAAATAGAATGTTTTGTTTCTGGCAATAATGTATTTTGTATTTGACATTCTGTCTACTCCAGGCACAATAAAACTCCTTTCGGAAATCTGTCTCTCGGGATTCATACCCCTATCAGAAAGCTTCTCAAAAAGAATATCAAAAGCTGTTTTTTCCACCATGAGTTTGAAATTTAGTATCTGACTGTCTGCGCCTTTTAGTTGTAGTTATAAATGTTTCACGCTACTCAAACCCATATATAAGAGTATTCAATTGCACACTGGAGCTCTAAAAATCTGTACTATCCAGTAGTTTCCTGAGCTATGTTTATGGTCGCACTTGATCTGGAAAAGTCCCCAGATAATGAGTCTTTATATTGACTGCCTTCTGTGTTGATTATCAGCTTATTTATCCTGGGTTACAACAAGTTTTTTATATGATTTATTTTCATTTGCCTGTCAAATGAATAGGTCTTATCAGCATTTTCCAAATATTCGTAAATCGTCAAACACTTCTCATATAATCCCCTATTGTCCTTTTCAGCTTGACCGTCGGCCAATAAGAAAAAGATCTCTGCCAACCGATCCAGGTTTTCGTTGGTAAAATGCTTTTCTGTCCTGAGTGTTTGAATAAAATCCTCAGTATTAATATCAATCAATTCCTGAATATCAAAGTCCAGCTCTTCCTTCAGAATTTGATTTGATATTTCAATCCCAAAACTTGCCTGTCCCTTATTCTTTAATCCAAGCAAATTTGTGAGTGCTTTCCCAAGTACTCGTGCAAGCTGATCAATTTGTCGTTTTAAATAATCTTCCTGTTCCATTTGTTACTGGCAATCTTTATTATCAAATGATAAGTGATTTTATACTTCTTTAGCG
>JADJHD010000011.1 GCA_016707705.1 Bacteroidales bacterium | reverse complement strand
TCAAATAAACCTCCGAGATGGGATTATCTGGATGTACCCGGAAGGAAAAACTGAACAGGGTGGTTTCAGCTATGGCAGCTCTCAGAAAGACAGATGCCTTCCGTTATGGAAGCTTCACCTCCGATCTCGGCCAGTTGGGCAAAAAGATTTGGATTGCCCACAGCAGTATGGATGTGGTTATATCCGTAAATATGGGGGTAAACGGATTTATCATGTCTCCCGGATTCACAAAAACCGGCACCTGGTATGACTATTTCACCGGTGAATCATTTAATGTAACTGACCCCGGTGGCCATTACTTCTACTACAACCCCGGCGACTACAGGGTATTTACTTCAGTTCCGATGCCCCGGCCATTCTACAACCTTAACATTACCGTTATTGATAGCCTGAGCGGCTCACCGATTCCGGATGCCAATGTGCAACTCAGGAATGCCGGTAACCGGACCACCGGTACAAATGGCGATGCTTCCTTTACGGCCTTGCCAAAAAGAGATTATGTTACCGCTTCAAAATTTGGATGGATAACCAAAACAGCAGATACTCTCGTTGGCGCTAACACTAATTTGACAATTGCACTCAGGCAAGGCTGGGATCCTTCTGCAGGCTGGGCAAATCTTCAGTCTCCGGGATCCGGCAGTATTCAGCCGGGAAATGATTTCAATGTTTATGCTCAGGCCTGGATTGATGGCGTAACCACTCAGACTGCCCAGGATACTACTTTGCTTGCCTGGATTGGCTACGATACCACAAACAGCGATCCTGCAACCTGGACTCATTGGATTCCTGCCACATATCATACAGCTGTAGGGAATAATGATGAATATATGGCAAACCTTGGCATTCAGTTAACAACAGAGGGGACCTACTATTATGCCAGCAGGTTCCGGAAGGATAACGGCCCTTATGTTTATGGTGGATATTCTGCTGGGACTGGTGGATTCTGGAATGGAACATCCAATGTCTCAGGAGTGGTAAGTGTTCAGGAATTACCCCAGCCAGTAATTGGATGGGTAAACCTGCAATACCCGGGATCAGGAATAGTTGCACAGGGACAAGCTTATAATGTTTATGCTCAGGCTTTTATTCAAAATATTACTGGCCAGGCCATAGCGACACCCGGACTACAGGGATGGATTGGATATAACACAAGCAATACCAATCCAGCTACCTGGACAAACTGGATTCCTGCCAGTTACAATGCAGCTGCCGGCAATAACGATGAATTTGTTGCGAATCTGGGAGCTCAAATCTCAACGAATGGCACCTATTACTATGCCAGTCGTTTCAAATACAACGATGGCGCATATCTGTATGGAGGATACTCTGCTACAACTGGCGGTTTCTGGGATGGAACCACTAATGTAAACGGAGTTCTGACAGTTTCAAGCAGCGCTCCTACCACTATAGACTGGGCAAACCTGCAATGGCCGGGTGAGGGGACAATTTCAGCCTCCGCTGACTTTTCAGTTTACGGACAGGTTTATGTTGCCGGACTAACTGGTCAGTCGGCACAAGCCCCGGGACTACAGGCCTGGGTTGGATACAGTACGGATAATACCAATCCTTCCAGCTGGACAAACTGGCTGCCAGCCAACTACAATGTTGCAGCAGGCAATAACGATGAATTCAATCTGAACCTAGGAACGCAACTTGCCACTGCCGGTACCTATTATTATGTGTTCAGGTACAGGATGAACAACGGATCCTTCTATTATGGAGGCTACTCTGCCGGTGGTGGTGGATTCTGGGATGGCACACAATATATTTCCGGAGTACTGAATGTGACCTCCTCTGCGAAAACTCTGAACTTGAAGGCTTTTGTTGAAGGACTCTACGCCGGATCCGGTGTAATGAATAAGGCACAGGGAAATTCAGGGGAAGAATATGCAGGTACTATTGCCGATAAGGTCAGCATTGAATTGCATGATGGAACAACCGGAGCCTTGGTTTATTCAATCAGCAGCCTGGACCTGAACACCAATGGCACAATTACAACCACCATTCCATCTGTGCACAATGGATCCTATTATATCTACCTGCGACATCGCAATAGTCTGGTTACATCTACTGCTGATCCTGTTTCATTCTCAGGAAGCAGTATCACCTACGACTTCAGCACAGCTGCCGATAAAGCCTTTGCCAGCAATTTGATCTTGGTTGGAGGGGTTGCAGTACTTTATGGAGGCGATGTAAATCAGGATGGCATTGTGGACTCAGGTGATATGATTGGAATCGACAACGATGCAGCAGCTTTTGTAACAGGATATCTGGATAATGATGTCAACGGCGACGGACTTCTCGATTCGGGAGATATGATTATTGTCGATAACAATGCAACAGCATTTGTTGGTGCAGTTCTGCCTTTTTAGACTAAAGACTGCAGTCAAACTAAATTTCTCATACTCAACCACAAGGAATTTGCGAAAAAAGATTCTTGTGGATTGAGTTCTTCTGTGCATTAAAATGAAGCCCCGGTTGTTACGCTGCATGCTGAAACGGCAAGGTTGCAGTTAAAAAGCTGTCATTGATATCAGGGAATGCCCCTGAACTTCCCTGGCTTTGGAGTGTCAGATAGTTAACTGATCCGGCGGAAAAAATCTTCGTCAAAAGGGTGCAACCACGCAAAGATGAGAGGAAGTGAAGGATATGTCCTATTGAATATCTTATACTTGCTCGGCTTGATTGAATTTTGATCATACTTTGCTTCAATTGCCTTCGGTTCAAAGATATCCGCCAGAATAAAGTCAACTTCATTTCCAGCAGTTGTTCGCCAGAAATGGATATCATCAATTCCATACTTATCTGCAAGAATACGGAATAGCTGATTTTCCCACTGCTCCCCCCTATCGGCACGGAAATTAAGCTTCTGGAAATTATTCAGAAGGCAATTCCTCATACCAAGATCCAGAATATACACCTTCTGCATTTTAGTCAGTTCTTTCCTGATATTCCCCGAATAAGGTTTGACCATTGCGATATGAAAGCATTTTTGCAGGACTGTCAGATATTTTACAATTGTCTCATTTTTAATCCTAAGGGTAGAAGCAAGTTCATTTACATTAACCATGCTTCCTGATTGTTCAGCCAATATTTTAAACAGACTATAGAATGCAGTTTCATTTTTTATTCCGGCTTCAAGTATATCTCTCTTCACAAAGGAATCCCTGATTTCTTTTAATCGAAGTACCTTCTCTTCCGTGTCAGTCTCCGTAATAATAGAAGGATAGCCTCCATAAGTCATATACTTCTCCCATTCAATGCCGAGAAGCTCAATCTTTGTACTTCTAAAATCCTTTTTAGCGAGAATTTTCCCTGTTTCGACAAGAAGTTCAGATTTACCGCCAATTTCAAGGTATTCTTCAAAGGAACAAGTAGATAGATGAAACAGCTTTTTCCTGCCTGCAAGTGAATCGCGAAAATGATCATCAATGTAAAATGCACTGCTCCCGGTAGCAACTATCTTAAGCTTACCAGCATATTCATCGTATAATAACTTAAGAAAATTGGAGGCATCCTTCAGGTATTGTATTTCGTCTACAAATATCACTGTGCGCTTATCGGCATCAGAAATAAACCTCAGAATATTAAGCGGACTTTGATTTAATTCCTCGAGAATCTGCCTGTTTTCAAGATTAAGGAATACAACAGGTATTTCCTGTTTATGGCAATACTCTTCCAGCTGACGCAAAAGAGTTGTCTTTCCGGTTTGCCTGGCTCCGGTTACGATGCTGAATTCCTTCTTCAGAAGATGAGCCTGTAAATCGAAGAATAGTTTTCTGCGGATCATATACAAGATATATTAGCTGCAAAGATAATACTATTTGATTATATTACCGTCCTATAGTATATATTATCCGATATTTATACCTTTTTAAGGGCATTATTATCCGTTTTTTACCTTATGAAATAATTCTGAGTTATAATCCGGCTATAGTTCAAATGTGATCAACAGTATAAATATCCTGATTGCTATCAGCAGTTTATATCTTCATAACCAGACAATTCGCATGCTGAGATCAGAACTGGGTAATCCAGCATGAATAATCGCAGAACCTGCCACATTCAGGGAGTGTCAATTGTTACTTCTTGATTGGGGTGCTGCAGGATGTGAAATTGCATTCAAAATGAAAGCCAGTACTCAATTGATTCTATTAGTTTGATCTGACTGTCAGTCGCTGAAAAAAGATATTTGCAAATCAACAGGAATGGAATAACATCAAACGTTTTTGAAATTATTTATCTTTACTTTATCAAACCTTTGAATTTCTTGGTAGTGCTGAATAACATAACTTTGATTGGTATTCAAATGTAAAGATTCTGCGAAGAAAAAATTAACTGATTGGGTTTGATATTGACAAACCAATGCTCCAATTCTGACAAAGGTTTTTCTTAAGTAAATCCGCGCGCCAACCCAAAAAGCATAATATAAATACTCAAATTATTTAATCTCAGAAACATGAAATATACTCTGGCATTTTTAGTCTTGCTCATGTTATTGAGCGCCTGTCAAAATAAATCATCCAACAACAACCCATACAACTGGCCCGGCGTGAACCCTCCAACCTGCGAAAAGAAAGCCTTTGAACTGAAGGCCCATGGCGATATCCGTATCGACAATTATTACTGGCTCAATGACTATTTCAAGAATGGTCCCGACAGTACTAAAGTGGTCGATTACCTGAAAGCCGAAAATTCATACCTGGATACCATGATGAGCGGACTGAAGCCTTTCAGGGAAAAGCTCTATGAAGAGATGAAAGCCAGGATAAAGGAAAAGGATGAAAGTGTTCCCTATTTCAGGAATGGATATGTGTATTATACCCGTCAGGAAGAAGGAAAGGAATACTATGTTTTCTGCAGAAGAAAAGGCAGTATGAACTCTGCTGAAGAAATTCTCCTGGATGTAAATAAAATGGCGGAAGGGCATAATTACTATTCTGCATCAGGTTTTGATGTGAGTCCCGACAACAAACTGCTGGCGTATGGAGAGGACACTGTGTCCCGCCGACAATACAGCATTTATGTAAAAAATCTGGAAACCGGGATCACCACCAAAGAGATCTCATCCAACACAAGCGGTTCTGCAGTCTGGGCAGCTGACAACCAGACGCTTTTCTATGTCCGCAATAATCCGCTTACCCTTCTTACCGAAAAAATCGGCAAGCACACACTTGGAAAACCTGAAACCACTGATCAGGTTGTTTATACCGAGAAAGACCCTTCAAATTACATAGCTGTATGGAGAAGCAAGTCTGATCAGTATATATTCATTACCTCAGAGGCTACCATGTCATCCGAAACCCGCTTTATTAAGGCATCTGAGCCGGCTTCAGCCTTCAGGATCTTTCAGCCCAGAATCAAGGATGTGCTTTACAACATTGAGCAGCAAGGCAATCGGTTTATTATACTTACCAACCTGGATGCGCTTAACTTCAAGCTGATGTCGGCCCCTTTGGACAAAACGGAAAAAGAGAACTGGACAGAGATTATCCCTCACAGAAATGATATTTTGGTGGAAAGCGTGGAACCATTCAGCAACTATCTGGTAATTACTGAACGAATCAAGGGCCTCAAGCAGTTCAGGATCAGGGACACGCGCTCCGATAAGGAATATTATCTCCCCTTTGAAGAAGAAACCTATCAGGCATCAGTGGGTGAAAACCCTGATTATGCCTCCGAAGTCTTGAGATTCAACTATGCATCCCTGACGACTCCTTCATCAGTATTTGATTACAATTTGAATACCCGCCAGAAGGAGTTGAAGAAACAGCAGGAAGTGCTGGGAGGCTTTAATAAGAATGACTATACAACTGAAAGAAGATTTGCTACAGCAAAGGATGGGACACTCATCCCTATTTCACTTGTGTACAAAAAAGGGTTGAAACGTGACGGGAAAGCACCTCTACTGCTCTATGGATATGGCTCCTATGGATACAGCCTCGATGCCAGTTTCAGTTCCTCACGACTTAGTCTGCTAAACCGTGGATTTGTTTACGCCATTGCACATGTAAGGGGCGGACAGGAAATGGGGCGTGCATGGTACGAAAACGGGAAGCTTATGAACAAGATGAACAGCTTCACCGATTTTATCAGCTGTGCTGAATTCCTGGCGCGGGAGAAATACTCATCCCCTGAGCATCTATACGCAATGGGTGGCAGTGCCGGCGGACTGCTGATGGGTGCCATTGCCAACCTTCGTCCCGACCTATGGCATGGCATTGTGGCGCAGGTTCCTTTTGTGGATGTAGTAACAACGATGAGTGACCCAAGCATTCCCCTCACAACCAATGAATACGATGAGTGGGGAAATCCTGAAAACAAGGATGCCTACTTCTACATGAAATCCTATTCACCTTATGATAACGTAGAGAAGAAGAATTATCCCAATATGTTGGTATTGACAGGATTGCATGATTCTCAGGTCCAATACTTCGAACCTGCAAAATGGGTTGCAAAACTCAGGGAGATGAAGACTGATAAGAATATTCTGCTTCTGCATACCGATATGGCAGTTGGACATGGTGGTGCATCAGGAAGGTTTAAATACCTGAAGGATGTAGCCTTGCAGTACTCCTTCCTTTTTGCGCTGGAAGGGATTACGGAATAGGCTGAGTTACTTTAGGTGCATTTATTAATAAACTTATTGAGAATTGGCTTTTAATACGAGATCAGCCAACAATTGGCTAAGGTGCTGTTCTCTAATAAAAATTAAGCCATCACAGGACGATAAGTTCCTTAATAATAGGACTCATATTTAAGCATGAATAGAAATACATGGGCAGGGTTAACTCTTTGATTGGATATCTTCTTCTCGTTGCCTGCAGCCTGAATATTAACTATTCATTGGCACAGGATCGCAAACGAATAGACAGTCTAAGCAGTATTCTCAACCAATCCGGTGATAACAAAGCCAGGATAGAGGTTCTTCTTGCCTTGTCATCACAATACGAAACAACTGACCTGAAATTGTCATTGAAATATGCACATGAAGCATATAATCTGTCAAGTGAAATTCTTGACTACAAGTTGATGGTCTCTGCCTTGATGAGTGAATCCTTTATCTATTATTCACTTTCTGATCTGAAGAATGCAATGGATGTCACTGTTAAGGCAATGGAAATCAGCGAAAAAAATGATTATAAGGTTGATCAGGCTATTGCCATGGATGGGATAGGTATGATCTATTATGATATTGGTGACAGGAAAAAATGCTCTGAATTCTATTTTGGGAGTCTTAAGAAATTTGAGGAAGCGAATTATAAGGTAGGCATTGCCAAATCTTTATCAAGAATTGGGATTCTTTATCTTGACCAGAAAGATTTTACGACTGCCCTTGGATATTTTGACCGCTCCTTAAAAATTGCCAAGGAACTCGGCAATAATGAAGGTATCACGAGTATACTGAACAATATTGCCAATGTTTATATTGGAATGAAGGAAAACAACAAAGCCCTTCAATTTCTAAAGGAAGCATTGAAAATAAGCAAGGATATCCAGAACTCCTATATGGAAGCCACAAATTATGTGAATATAGGGAAGGTTCATTTCAATCTGAAAAATTACAGTACAGCATTACATTACGATCAATTAGCTCTAAGGATTTTTGACACAATAGGAAGCCTGAACAAGAAAGCCTCCTGCTTAATCAGACTAGGTGAAGTTGAACTGGCAACAAAACAGTATGATATGAGCTTAAAGAGTGCGACAGCTGCTTTTGAAATTGGAAATGAAAATGGATTCAAACAAATCCTGTTTGAATCTTCAAAACTGCTGCATCAAATTTACCTGGCTAAAAACGATATACTTGCCGCTTACAAATACACTATTCTTGAAAACCAGTGGAAAGACAGCCTTGCATTAAATGAAAAAGAAAAAAATCTTGCGAGTCTTGAATTGCAATATCATTTTGAGAAGAAAGAACAACAAGATTTGGTTTCACGTCAAAAAAGGACATTATTTGCTGTTGGAGTTATTTCTTTCCTTGTACTGGGAATCATCATCATTTTACTTATACTGAATCAACTGCGCCTGAAAGCAAAAAAGTCTCGACTTGAAAAAGAAGCTCTCGAAAAAGAACTTGATTTCAAGAAAAAGGAGCTTACTTTAAATGTGATGTCTCTGATGAAACAAAATGAAATGTTGTCAGAGATCTCTAGGAAAATCATTCATATTCAGGATGAAGCAATACACGATGAGACAAGGGATGCACTTAGAAAGGTCGGAAAAGAACTGCAAAAAAGCACTGATGAAGAAACATTGAAGGAATTCTCCCTTCGATTCAAGGAAGTCCATAAAGACTTCTACGATTCTCTCCTTCAGAAGTACCCCGACCTTACTCCCAGTGAGTTGAAGCTATGCGCTTTCCTAAAGTTGAATATGACAACAAAGGAGATTTCAGAACTCACAGGACAACGCCTCAACACTCTAGAAAATGCCCGCTACAGACTTCGCCAGAAACTTGGTATCTCCAATTCAGAAGTTAACCTGGTTACCTTCCTGGCACAGATTTGATTGGTGAAGGCGAGAGTGTGAGAAAGCGGGATGGCGGGAGTACGGGATGGCGGGATGGCGGGATGGCGGGAGATGGCGGGATGGCGGGATGGCGGGGGGAGAGTTGGATGGGGATGGCGGGATGGCGGAGCGGGAGCGGGATGGCGGGATGGCGGGATGGCGGGAGAGCGGGATGGCGGGAGAGCGGGATGGCGGGATGGCGGGAGAGCGGGAGCGGCGGGAGAGCGGGAGAGCGGGATGGCGGGATGGCGGGAGAGCGGGATGGCAGGAGGCGGGATGGCAGGAGACGGGGTGGCGGGAGTGGCGGGGAGAGGAAGGGGGAGCATGCATTTAACCTATTAGTAATTTGAAAATTCATTTTTTAACTATCTAATTTTTTATTTATGTTATTGTCACACAAAGAACTGGAAGTTTATAAGTTAGCTTATAAGCTAGCAATGGAAATATTCGAAATCACCAAGAAATTTCCTGTTGAAGAGAAGTATTCCCTTACTGATCAGATAAGGCGAAGTTCAAGATCTGTCTGTGGCAACATAGCAGAAGCCTGGAGGAAAAGAAGATATGAGAAAGCATTTGTAGCAAAATTGAGCGACTCAGAAGGCGAAAGTGCAGAAACACAAACCTGGATCGATTTCTCAAGAGATTGTTGCTATATATCCTGTGATGTATGCGAGTACCTTACAAAGGAGTATGAAAAAGTCATTGGCATGTTGGTAAGGATGATAAAATCACCCGAAAAGTGGAGTTTTTGAAAGTAAGGGAATGCAACATCCCTATCCTCTTCCCCCCTCTCTTCCCGCTCTCCCTTCATCACGCCCTCCCTTCATCCCGCCCTCTCTCCATCCCGCTCTCCCCTCATCCCGCCCTCTCCTCATCACGCCCTCTCCTCATCCCGCCCTCCCCTCATCTCATCCCTCTCCCTCATCCCGCTCTCTCTCCATCCCGCCCTCTCCTCATCCCGCTCTCCCCTCATCCCTCATCCCGCTCTCCCCTCATCCCGCCCTCCCCTCATCACGCCCTCCCCTTTTCCACAAAAATGGCATATTAATGTAATGCGCTGAATATCTGGCACATGAATTAATTTTCGTGCTTGTAACCGAGCAATGCTCAGTTAAAATAGAGGTGCATTTTATACTATACAGAGGTTTTGAAGGGGTACATATTTATTGTTTCCGATCTCTCATAGTCCATATTTGCATTGGGTTTTGCTTAAGCCTTTTTCAAGCTTACTTCTTCTTCCCAGATTGAACTTTGAATTGCAAATGAATTATTGGTTAACTAAAAGTATCCGCTCAAAAAATTAATCTATGACTAAAACAAATCAAAGTAAAAAACGGGAGGAAGAAGAAGCTGAGAAGGCTGAACTGACAGACCTCAAACAGTTTATTCGCAAGAAGCAGCTTCAGAATCAAGTCCTCAAGAAAATTTCAGATGAACTTGAGGATATTAATAGTCCCATTAACAAGGTAAAGAATTCCAAATCAGTGGCTTGAATCTGTTCTTCCAATTAGTTCAAGCATAGTCATTCATTCTACCATTACTGAAAATAAACCCAAACTATAGATCATTAATCCAAATCAACCATTATGAAAAAGAATCTACTCATTGCATTACTTGGCATCCTGATAAGCGGGCTGAGTTATGCACAATTAACCGGAATAAAGAATATTCCAGCTGATTATGCCACTGTGGCGTTGGCAATTAATGATCTTAATACTCAGGGAGTAGGAATCGGAGGAGTTATCTTCAATATTGACTCTGTTATACTGAAACATTCAGTTCACCAACAGCTGGAAAAATAACTGCAACCGGGACCCTTTCCAACCCAATCATTTTTCAGAAAACAGGAACTGGAGCAAATCCTGTTATCACTGCAGGGGGTTGGAACAACTACAAATCTTGACGGAATTATTATAGTAGCAGGAGGTGATTATATCACGTTCGATGGTATTGATCTGAATGAAAATCCGGCCAACACCACTCCAACAACTCAGATGGAATGGGGTTATGCAATCCTTAAAGCATCCGTTTCTGATGGATCACAGAACATAACTATCAGGAATTGTGCGATTACCTTAAATAAATCCAATACCTTGACGGTAGGAATCTATTCCAACAATCATCTTACAACGGCAACTACAGCGCTGACCATTAACAATGCCAGCGGTTCAAACTCAAATTTGAAAATCTACAATAATACCATCAATAATTGCTATTCTGCAATTGCAATAACTGGTTTTAATGATATTGCAGGAAACTTATTCGCTTTCTACGATCAAAATAATGAAATAGGAAAAGATGGCGGCAATAATATTGGAAGCTTCGGCGGCTCAACTGTCGTTTCCTACGGAATTTATACCAAATACCAGAATAACCTGAAAATAGCCAATAACTCCATCATAGGTTCTGTTACCGGAACCGGCGGCTGTTCAGGTATTCAATTGGATGCCTCATCAAATGCCAAGCCTTGAATTATATGGAAATACAGTAAAAATTGCTTATTCAGGAACCAGCGGAACATTCAATGGAATCTATGACAATATGGGTACAACAGTAACCAATAATTTGGTCAATATCCACGATAACACAGTTTCTCAATGTACCATGCCTTTTGCAACCACCGGAAGCTGCAATTATTTCAACATTGCCCATGCTGGCGTTCCTTTCAGCTTTCACGGGAATTCAGCCACTTCCAATACTTACGGTTCTACCTCAACAACTTCCATTGGACAGGTGGTATATATGTATTTATTTGGCAGCAACCCAACCACTTTATCTACAATTGATATTTACAACAATGATGTAAGCAATAATTCACGTCTTCAATCAGTACCAGCTACAGCAACAACCATGATCTTTTATGGCGGAATAAAGGGTGCCGTTCAGAATACCTATAATAATACTGCTACAAACAACAATTTTGTTTGCACAGGTCCTGCATACGGATATTATATCGTAAATGCTTCAACTTCAAAAAACATCTATGGAAATTCTCTGAATGGCATGACCAATGGAGGCATTAGCTATGGAATATCCTTATTGAGTGGTGTTAATATCAATATATACGGAAACAAAATTCAGAACATTACTTCAAGTTTCGTAACAACAACCAGCCCTACAATAGTTGCAGGAATATACCTGAGCGCCGGAGCCAGCATTCTTTCGATGTATGTGTACAACAATATGATTTCTGAACTCTATGCACCTTCAGCTACTTTTGCTAAGGCTGTTGGAGGGATAATATTGTTTGCCGGTACCGGGACAACTATTACTCATGGTATTTACAATAATACTGTCTATTTAACTGGCACAGGGGCAGCAGGTTTTGGAAGTTCAGCTTTCTACGTGCATTCAGTAACCATCCCAGCCAATAATCCTGCATTCGACATCAGGGGTAATATTTTTGTGAATAACAGCACACCAGGAACTGGAGGACTAGCTGTAGCATTCAGGACGAACTTCACTGACCTTGCAAAATATTCGAATCTTTCAAACAACAATGATTTTTGGTCCGGCACGCCCGATGCTTCTCATGTTATTTTCAGCGATGGAACAAATAACATGCAAACATTGGCAAATTTCAAGAACTGGGTTTTCCCGAATGAGGGCGTTTCAGTATCTGAGAGTCCTTCCTTCCTGAATACGACCAGCTCGCCTTATGACCTTCACATTAACCAGCTGTTGCCAACTCAATGTGAATCAGCTGGACAGGTAATTTCATCTTCCAGTTTCCATCACAACCGACTTTGATGGAAATAGCCGGTATCCCAATGCCGGCTACCCTGTTGGCTGGTCACCCCATTTAACCCTGATCTTGGAGCAGATGAATTCGGTGGTTTACGTTATGATATTACCAGCCCTATGATTCAATATACCCCACTGGGCAATGCTGCAAACGGAAGTGCCAGGGTTCTGACAGCAACAATACAGGATGCTTCAGGAGTTCCTGGTTCAGGTGCAGGTCTACCAAGTTTGTATTGGAAAATTAACAGTGGTACCTGGAATTCAGTTCAAGCGGTATTTGTTTCCGGGAATACTTACACATTCACATTTGGTGCGGGATCTATATATAATGATGTAGTTTCATATTATGTGGTTGCACAGGATATGGCATCCAGTCCTAACGTGGGTTCATTCCCGGCTCCGGGAGCATCTGGTTTTACCTTGAATCCTCCAGCATGCAGCACGCCCCCGACAACACCTCATACTTACATCAACCTCGGGGCTATTACCGGTACATACCATGTAGGGGTTGGGAAAACATATGCGACTATTACTGCAGCAGTAAACGATCTCAATTTCAAAACCAGGACCGGCCCTGTAACTTTCCTGCTTGACGATGCTACCTATCCATCAGAAACCTTTCCTATCACCATCACTTCATCAGCAGGCGCTAGCGCAGCTAACTATGTGATTATTAAACCCAATACAGGAAATAATGTACTAATTAGTGGAGCTAATAGCCATTCAGTGGGATCGGAAGCAGAAGGTATCTTCCTGCTAAAGGGCGCTCAGTATGTCACTATTGACGGTTCCAATTCAAGCGCCCTCAGTTTCACTGAAAATCAGTCCATGATCATAGAAAACACTGATTATTCCGGGGCTTCTTCTGTATTTGCAATTGCAAGTAATGTGAGCGCTGCCACCTCACATATTAAAGTCCAGAATTGTATTATTCAGGGAGTTACTTCAGTTGTTTGGGCTACTTATGCTGTATCGATGTATAGCAGTCTTGGAGTAATAGATGATATCACCATCGATAATAATAATATACGCCAGGGTAAATTTGGAATTGCAATTTACGGTTCAGTATCAGTCCCGGCTACAAATATCAACATAACCAACAATGTAATAGGCTCCTCAGAAGATTCCAAAGCTATTACCTGGAGGGGACTGGATGCCCAATATTGTAATAACATTCTCGTGCAGGGCAATGAGATTATGGGTATGCCCTCAGGAAATGAACTTTTCTCAATGTGTGGGATTAGTCTTGCCTATTGTTCCAACTCAAATATCAGCAAGAATGTTGTACACGATTGGATACTAAATGATTTGACCAATTTTAGCTATGGAATTGCATTTCATGATGCAAGCTCATCACATGGTGAAATTACCAATAACCTGGTTTATAACATATCAGCCTGGGGATCCAATATTAGCCCAACTCAGGGAAGCGCCCATGGAATACAAATTGACCGTACCAACAATCTGTTGATGGCCTATAATACCGTTAAGCTAAGTGGAGCTGTTCTCACTGACGGTGACAATTCTGGAATCAATCCGGGAACAACTTCAACTTGTGTTTTCTTTACGACTCAGGCCTCAGGTGTGGATTTCCGGAATAATATCCTCAATAATTCAATGACCAGAAATCCATCAGCTACATCATTATATACTACAACATATGCTGTTGCATGTGCAGGAATCAACAACCCATTTACCTATTGCGACAACAATGATTATTTCGGAGATGGTTTCAATCCGTATGTCGGTTATGCAGCTGTTACAGATTTACAATCCCTGAACGACTGGAAAACATGGACGGCAAAGGATTGGTCTTCAATTTACTCAGATCCTTTATTAACCTCAACTACCAACTTGCTTCCTCAAAACAGTTCACCTGTTATAGGTGTAGGTGTTCCTTTGACAGCAGTAACCGACGATATACTTGGGATATCAAGAAGCACACATGCTTCCACGCTTGGAGCCTATGAACTCCCTGTATATGCTGTAACCTTTAATGTTGATATGTCTACTGTAGCCGGATTTACCCATGGCTCGGACTTGGTTTACCTTGCTGGTAATTTCCCTGGAGTATCTTCCTGGAATCAGCCTGGCACCAATCCAAACTTACTATTGAGCCAGGTAGGAACCACGATGATTTATTCCATCACTTTATACCTGCCTGCCAGGACCTACGAATACAAGTACTTCATGAATGCCGGCTGGGGCGGCGGAGAATATACCGGCGGACCTAACCGTTCAGCAACAATTACTACTGCAACAACGATCAATGATGTTTGGGGAGGCTCCATCAATTGGGCAAACCTCCAATGGCCAGGTGCCGGCTCTATTAACCTGGGAGACTCCTATGATGTGTACGCTCAGGTTTATATTCCAAATGGTATAACAGCAGCAACCGGAGCAACCTACGGTTTGCAGGCATGGATTGGCTATAGCAACAGCAATACTGACCCAAGCACCTGGACCAACTGGGTACCTGCACCTTTCTTCGGACAATCATCCGACAACGATGAATTCAAGCTTGATCTCGGATCTGCAATTACAACTCCCGGAACCTATTACTATGCCAGCCGCTTCCAGTTCGGAAATGGTCCATTGGTATATGGAGGATTCAATGGTGGTTTCTGGAATGGAACAAGCAATAATTCCGGAGTTCTTGATGTTATTCAGACTACCAAGTCATTAAGCATCAACGCTCTTCTGGAATCCCTATATGCAGATGCAGGGGTTATGAATAAAGCCCAGAATGAAACCGGGGACCAATTCCCTGGCACAACCGCTGATCAGATTACAATCGAGTTGCATAATGCAGCCAATTATGCTGACATTCTCTTCACAGCATCCAACATTGATCTGAGCATTTCAGGCGATGCCAGTCTGACTTTACCATCCAGTTTCAACGGCAGTTATTATATCACAATAAAGCACCGAAACTCCATTGAAACTGTTTCTGCCCTGCCGGTTTCTTTTGCAGGAAGTACAATTTCCTATTCCTTCAATTCAGTAACTCAGGCATTTGGAAGCAACATGACTGTAATGGGTGGCTATAGCCTGATTTACAGCAGTGATGTAAATCAGGATGGACTTGTAGATTCAAGCGATCTGAATCAGATCGACAATGATGTCTCCAACTTCACAACAGGATATATAGCAAGTGATGTAAACGGGGATGGTCTGGTAGATTCAACAGACCTCAATATGATTGACAATAACTCATCCGCCTTTATTAGCACAATTACTCCATAATACAAAAGAAAAGTTTTAGTCCTATCTTCCCGGACTAAAACAATGTGTCAGTCATCAAACATTAATACTGTTTGATGGCTGACTTTTTTATTCTAATTCTTTAACCGTTGTATTTATGTTCTTTTAAATATTTACACTCAATTATTCTGATATATGAAAAAATCTTACTGCTATTCTCAATAGTCTGTTCTGATCCTGGCAACTGTGCTCTTGTTTCCTGCAAACAATTACATACACTTTAAAATCTTTACCTTTATAGCCTTAATAAATATTGAAATGAGAATAGAATACGACGTAAAATTAGGCTTTAAAGATGTGATGTTCAGGCCCAAGCGCTCAACACTCAGCAGCAGATCGCAAGTGAAACTGGAAAGAACCTTCAGGTTTAAGCACACAAATACTGAATGGAATGGCATTCCGGTTATGGCTGCCAATATGGATACCGTCGGAACCTTTGAAATGGCACTCGCTCTTTTTGATAAAAAGCTATTTACTGCAATTCACAAACATTACTCAGTTGATCAGTGGAATGATTTTCTGAAAAAAGCACCTAAAGGCATCGTAAATCATATTGCAATCAGCACAGGTACCAGCAGCCAGGATTTTGACTCAATCTCCCAGATCATCACAGCGAATCCACAATTGAGATTTATCTGCATTGATGTAGCAAATGGATACTCAGAGCATTTTGT
Organism: Bacteroidales bacterium; assembly: GCA_016707705.1. Taxonomy (GTDB): domain Bacteria; phylum Bacteroidota; class Bacteroidia; order Bacteroidales; family UBA4417; genus UBA4417. The sequence goes on along the minus strand of JADJHD010000011.1, from coordinate 110,338 downwards.
AGCTTATGTAAAGCAAACCCGCAAAAAATTTCATGATAAGGTAATTATTGCCGGAAACGTGGTTACCGGTGAAATGGTTGAAGAACTGCTGCTCGCAGGTGCCGATATAATAAAAGTAGGAATCGGGCCCGGATCGGTTTGTACAACCAGGGTAAAGACAGGTGTTGGTTATCCACAACTTTCAGCAATTATTGAATGTGCTGATGCGGCCCATGGTTTGGGTGGACAAATCATCAGCGATGGTGGCTGCACTACTCCCGGAGATGTTGCCAAAGCCTTTGGAGCCGGAGCTGATTTCGTGATGCTTGGTGGAATGCTGGCAGGACATGATGAGAGCGGTGGGGAACTCATTGAAAAACAAGGCAGGCAAATGAAGCAATTCTATGGAATGAGTTCTACAACTGCCATGGATAAACATATGGGCGGTGTTGCTGATTACCGCGCCAGCGAAGGCAAAACCGTTGATGTCCCCTATCGCGGAAAAGTGGAAAACACTCTTCTGGATATCCTGGGTGGCATCCGTAGTACCTGCACCTATGTGGGTGCCTCACAATTGAAGGAACTTACCAAAAGAACCACATTTATCAGGGTTTCTGAACAGGAGAACAGGGTTTATACCGACAACGAAGATTAAACCAGAAAAATCTCTGTCAGCTGAACACTCCTAAGCATTAGACCCTCTTCTCTTATTTTTGGAGCCTGAATCATTTTACAATCAAGTATTTATCTAAATCAGCAGTTTAGTAATTTCTTTGTTTTGGAGAATTATTATACTTCTTATTTCGCCATATCTCATATCATAATAGTACTTTTGGCGAATTATAAAATACTTTATCTCGCCATATCTTATGATTAATTAGTACTTTTGGCGAATTATAAGTTAGGCTAATATGGATAACATCGTAGGCAGATCTGATGAAATCGTCCACTTATCAAAAATAGCATCCTCCGGTGAAGCTGAGCTGGTTGCAGTATATGGACGAAGAAGAGTTGGCAAGACTTTCCTTATTCGCAAATTCTTCGAGAAACAAATGGCTTTTGAATTTTCCGGAATCCATGATGCCACTCTCGATCAACAGCTGGAAAATTTCATAGGTGTATTATCAAGCACTACAGGGGGATTACCCCTGGCAAGGCCTTCAAACTGGATACAGGCTTTCCGCTTACTTGCTGATTACCTCACTCCACTTATAAAAAAGCAGAGAAAGGTCGTATTTCTCGATGAATTCCCATGGATAAACACGAAAAGATCAGGATTCCTTCAAGCATTTGAAAATTTCTGGAATTCCTGGGCCTGCAAGCAAAACAATCTGATCATAGTGATTTGCGGATCTGCCGCTTCATGGATGATACAAAATGTTATCCGGAACAAAGGCGGGTTGCATAACAGGGTAACCCGAAAAATCAGACTGATGCCCTTTACTGTTTCTGAAACTGAATTATACCTGAGATCCAGAAAGATAAACCTCGACCGATATCAGATTCTTCAATTGTATATGGCTATGGGGGGAATTCCACATTACCTGAAAGAGATAGAGCGGGGAGAAAGTGCAGCCCAGGCTATCGACAGAATTTGCTTTACAAAGGACGGATTGCTAAATGAGGAATTTCAGAATCTTTACCTTTCTCTCTTTGAAAATGCCCGTGCCCATATGGAAGTAATCAGGGCCCTTGCCAGGAAAAATTCAGGCCTCAGCAGAAATGAAATTATTGAAAGCTGCAAGCTTACATCAGGCGGGGGTGCAACACAATTGCTGGAGGAACTTAGGGAGTCAGGGTTTATAACTCCGTACATTCCATTCGACAGAACTGCAAAAGATGCGCTTTACAGACTTACTGATGAATATTCCCTGTTCTATATCAAATTCATAGAAAACAGCCGCTCCCATGGGCCCGGAACATGGATTAAACTCTCAAATTCCCCATCCTGGAAAAGCTGGAGTGGATATGCATTTGAAAGCATTTGCATGAAATTCTCGCAATCATTAAAAAAAGCCCTTGGTATTGAGAATGTGCACACGGAAGTTTCGGTCTGGAGACAATCAGCTGAGAATGGACTGGATGGAGCACAAATAGATATGCTCATCGATCGCAGGGATCAATGCATCAATATCTGCGAAATGAAATTCTCCCTGAACGATTTTGAGATCACTAAAAGCTATGCGAAAGAACTTGAAAACAAAATAAGGGTATTTAGGGAACGGACTAAAACCCGAAAATCCATCTTCCTGACATTGGTCACAACCTATGGAATCAAGAATCCGGATCATTATGCCGGACTGGTTCAGAGTCAGGTGACTATGGATGCATTTTTCAACTAGTATCAGGTCAGGTTTTCAAAAAAAGAATAAAAATTCAGCACTTAAAAGAATTATGGAAGGTTGCCATAGAGGTAACCTTTTGCATTTTTTGTCAGTCTAAACATTTCGATATCTTCATATGTTCTGTAAATAGTCAAGTACCTTTCAGCAAAAAATGATTCAAATGAGAAAGATTTCAATATTTCTTTTTATCTGTATTTTACTGACAATCAATTCAAAGGCACAAGTCAACACCTACACATTCTGGGGTTATTGGGGTACTTATAATGAAATCACTTCAGGCACCATACTTGGCAATGGCTCCGGTATCGATGATGACTGCTACAATGCAATTGATATTGGCTTCCCTTTTACATATAACGGCAACACCTACACACAGGTAAGTATCAATGCAAATGGATTTCTGGCATTGGGTAGCAATGTAACATCAAGTTATGCCGCAATTAGTGGTGGGACATCAAATAATGTCATTTCCCCACTGAGTGATAATCTGGTCGGAAATGCGAATGCCAGTATTAGCTATTCCCTTGATGGGAACCCAGGCAGCAGGGTGATCACAATTCAATGGAATGACTTTCATCATTCAAGCTCGACCAATCAGCATTTTTCATTTCAGGCGAAATTGTTTGAAACCACCAATGAAATCAGCTTTGTTTATGGGGAATTTCTGACCAACAACACAATTACTTCTCAAGTTGGAATCAGGGGAAATTCAACCACCGATTTTCACAACCGGACAACATCAAACAATTGGGCTGCAACATTTGCCGGAGGCACAAATACCAGCACCTGTATTATAGCAAATTCAACTCTTCCAATTATCGGACAAACATTCTGCTTCACTCCTGCAATTTCAGGTTTCCCTTCAGCCCCCACTACTCCATCACCTGCCAACAACTCAGCAAATCTTCCTGTAAATAATACCCTAAGCTGGAACTTTGGATTAAATACTTCTTCATACGATTTATGGTTCGGTACAAAGGGTAATATGGTTAAAGTTGTTGACAATGCAGCTGTCTCGGCTCTTCCGGCTCATACAATGCTGCAGCTCTTAATCCAAGTATTACCTATCAGTGGCAAGTGGTTGAAAGAAACTCAAACGGAACCCTAAAAGGACCTGTGTGGAGTTTTACCACAGAATGCGGGACCTATTCTGTACCTTATACCGAGAATTTCGACAGCTATTCTCCTCCTCATGTAGGATGCGGAACTATAGTTAATGCCAATAATGATGCGGTAAAATGGGAATCAAAAATGGGTCTTGCATATTCTGGTATCAGCAGACTGCGGATCGGTTACAACCCAGTTGGACAAAATCATAATGACTGGTATTTTACACCAGGGTTGACGTTGACCGGACAGCAAACCTATGAGGTGAAATTTTATTACAAGGGGGGCTCATCCATTTATGTTGAAAATCTGGAAGTAAAATGGGGCAACTCTCCCACTGCATCAGCAATGGTACCCAATCCGATATTCAGTGATGTAAGCTTTTACAAACCAAATTATATACTTGCAACAGCAACCTTTACTCCCGATGCTTCAGGGGTTTATTATGTGGGGTGGCATTGCTTCAGCATGGGTGATCAGATTGAGATAAGTGTCGACCAGATCTCCGTTAACGTGACATCTGCTTGCGTTTCCCCTTCAAATCTCACGGCTGGCTCCATAGGAAGCACTACCGCAACCATAGGCTGGAATAATTCAGGATCTGCTTCAAGGCTGGTGTACGGGGCTCCCGGCTTCGATCCCGGAGGAGAAAATGGAACTCTAATATCAACCAATACAAATGAATACACAATAACCTCCCTCCAGCCAGGTACAGCTTATTCAGTATATGTGCAGAATCAATGCAGCAATGGAATCTTCAGTGGATGGTCAGGTCCGATAACCTTTACAACGGAAAACAATAGCAAAACACTCAATCTCTCCCTTTTACTGGAAGGTTTATTTGATGGAAATGGTCAAATGACCAAGGCTCAAAACGGAACCGGGAGTCAATTCCCCGGGACTACTGCAGATCAGATTATTGTTGAACTGCATTCAGCATTTGACTACAACAGTATTGTTTATCAGTCTTCCCTTGTTGACCTGAGTATAACAGGAAATGCCTCCATCACCAGTATCCCCGGAAACATTAATGGCTCCTACTATATCACTGTTAAACAAAGAAATAGCATTGAAACTGTCAGTTCTTTGCCAGTCTCATTTTCACCTGCAATTGTGAATTATCAGTTTAACATTCCTGAAAAAGCTTTTGGAAACAATCTGGCTCAATCCGGTTCCTATTTTCTTATTCATGGAGGTGATGAAAATCAGGATGGACTGGTGGATTCCAGCGACCTGAATGCTGCCGACAATAACGCGGCATCATTTGCAACCGGCTATATTGCAAGTGATGTCAATGGTGATGGACTGGTTGATTCATCAGATCTGAATCTGATTGACAACAATGCCTCAGCCTTCGTTAGTAAAGTAACGCCATAGCTTACAACTGAATTGTCTAAGATTCAAGAGCAACTAAATCATACTGCTGGATTTTAGTCCCTTTCAATTGTTTTTTCGACTTGCATTGCTTCCGCCTCAATAATTGCTTAAATTTATACTCCGAATCCAATATCAGATATTATGCAAAACAAGATGAAATCATTCAAGCTCCTGCTTCTCGTATTTGTGCTTTTTGCAGGTATTCAGTCTTTTTCACAGGAAAAGAAAGGAACAAATCCGGAACCGGATTATCACTATTATATTGCCAACATAAATGCTTCCGGCAAACTGCTGGAATTTGACCTTTTGCTGCTTAATACCCGTAGCGATAAGCCCTTTGAACTGGCATCCATTCAAGCAGGTATTCTCATTAATCCTGCCTTCTGTGGCAGCGGGAATATAACAGCAAGCATAATTCCATCCACTTCCGATCTTTCGTCGTTACAGGCTCCTACTGTAATCACTTTTGTACAAAAGAAGTATTGCATTAAAATTGCCGCTAAATCACCTCCCGGATATGGCAATGGCTCAATTATTTCAACAAATCCTGAAAAACCTACCAGACTTTGCCGTGTCCGCTTAACAAGTACTGAGGCTTTTGCAAATGTTGCTCCGGATCCAAGATTCTGCCTTATGACCCGGCCCTATCCCACAAAATTATCATGCTATGACCATGAAGCCAAACTAAATACAGCTCTTGAGGTTAACGCATACAGTTGCTATACAGCCAACAACAAGAATTCCAGGGATGTTGCCATCACCCAAAGCAACGCCCAATTAATGGAAAAGCTCAGCATTTACCCAAATCCGAATAATGGCAGTTTCACACTTACCTACAAGGGAACTGATCCTACTATCTATGAAATAATGATCGTGAACCAGAACGGCTCAATAGTTTACAAGAAAAGTGAAATAAAGGCTGAATCAACTCTTTCACAGGAAATTGCACTTGGTGATTTGCCAGAAGGCACTTATACTATTACGCTTTCCAATATCAAGGATCAAATCAGCAAGAAATTTGTGATTAAAAAATAAGAAATACAATCAGGAAGCTTAAGCCTGAAATAGAAGATATCTTACTCAGGCAGAATATGTGAGAGGGACAACAAACCGAATTCCTTTATTTCTAAAACAGAAAATCCGGAAGAATAACAGTTCTTCCGGATTTTTCTTTCAATGACCAGAGGTCGGGAATCTGATTACTCGGAATCCTTTTTGCGAAGCACTCTGCAACTTGCATTAGCGACTCCAAGAAGTATCAGAAATCCCATACCTCCATCAATCGGAGCCGACCCTCCAGCTGGTTGGTTTCCATGATTCCCGTGTCCGCTGCTTGGTGGATGAGGCGGCTCCTGCGAAAATACCTGAACTGAAAAGCATAGTGACAAAACAAGTATTAAATATATAAGTCTGGTTTTCATAGTCTTATTGGATTAAAAGTTTTTCAGTAACAGTCCCTGAATTGGTTTCAACCATTACAAGATAAATTCCTGTACTGAGATTAACATCCAGAGAAACAGGGTTAGCAGTTAAATTGGATTCGGTTTCATATACCACTCTGCCTGAAAGGTCAGAAATGCTTACTTTCATTATATCCTGATCATTCGGATACCAGATTTTCAAGAGTTCATCAATCCATTTTATGCTTAATGTTCCTGATGCCTCAGCTTTCCTGAAATGAAGCATGAATTGCACAGGACCATCCGTGTTTGATGCAGAAAATTCATACTTACCTGCCTCGCTCAAATTCACCTCAAGAGCATTCTTTTTGTCGAGCAAATAAGCTTCATATGGAAGGGAATTCAGACCATCGGCAGAAATACTGTAGCTTGACTCTCCATTTGGAGTGAAGGAGAATGGAATTTCCAATCCCTCATACAGTTCAGGTAATGAGTTTGTGCTGAGCTTCAAATCTCCGGTAGTAGAATAAAACTCAGGACCATAACCCTTGAGGAAATCTCCATCATACATTAAATCAAAGCCTTCTGTTGAATTGGGATTGAAACAAACCACCGATTCCTGTCCGCTGCCTGAATCCATATTGCGGCAAGTCAGCTTGATGGACTGCTCTGTGCTCTTGAAGAATGGCTGTGTTGATATTACTCTTTCATTTTTTGGCAGGGAAAGATTTCCAGTCCCGCTGACAACCTGAACCATAAATCCATTGGTCGCAGGAATAACACTGGCAGGTGTGGATGTTAGATCTGAATAGCTCTGGTTTTCCTCATTCCAGATCTTGGCAACACCTCCAATATTATTGAGGTTCCAGTTTGATGTTGCGTTCCAGTTCAGTGCCGAAGAAAATGGATTACCAAGCAGATGCCAGCTTCTGTTCAGTGCAGAAGAACCTGTAACTGTTAGTCCCTGAACCAGAACATCATCAACATTAAGAACTCCTTCAAAAGAACGGGTTCCTTCATTATCGTAGGCAACCATATAGCCTTTTCCAACAACGAAATCTCCTGAGCCATTTACGTCATTCCAGGTAGGAGCCTCAGTTGTATTCTTAAAGTTGACCCAAAGATTCCCGGCTTCATACCAGCTATAAAAATCAAAGGGATCAGTTGCAAAATTCGGGCTAATCGATTGACTGGCTATTGGCGCACTTAGGAAATGCCATCCATCATCTGATACCATCCAATCGGTATTATTAAGGTATCTTTCAAATCTGGCGTTTACACCTGTTGTCGACAATATCAGCGATCCTGTTCCACTGGCATCTGATTTAACAACCAGTCCTGAGGTACCGGCATTATTTGTCAGGACACCGTTTACCTTCAATGATTTACCGGGATCTACCGTTACAGATGCCCCTGCGTTGATCTTAAGATTGTTGCAAATAAAGTCAGCAGTGAGGACTGGGAAATTTGTTGCAGCCGAAGGAATTACAACATTTATAGAGGCTCCCGGTACTGCATTATAACTCCAGTTTCCAGGGGTATTCCAATCACTGCTTATACTTCCGGCCCATGTAGCATCATTCACGAAGTATACGGTATAATCTTCTGCCTGTCCATATGTACTTACATCACAAGCAGTGGAAGGAATGGAACCGAATTTTGACAGCACTCTCATCCGCAATCCTTTTGAAAGTGTCACTCCTGAAGAAGGTGTGGTGAATGTGAGTGTTCTGGTTCCTTCCTTGTTTGAAGGAAATGAAACTACAGATTCTCCGGTTTCAAATGTTCCGTTGTCATTATAATCAATGTATACCCTTGCACCTTCATTATTGGCCGTACCTGTCCGGATTGTAGCTGAATATGTCTTATTCAATTCAAGCACAGTCCATTTTGAACAGGCATAGTTATTATAGTAGCCATCGTTACCGGGAGTAATGTAATCAATACTCCCAAGTGCAAATCTGGAAATTCCGATTCCGTAGCCATTTCCGTTATTGCTGTTGGAATTAAGGGTACAGCCTGTGCTTACAGTAGGCTCACTCCCCATGACCAGTATCAGATTTTCCTTCACTGTTTGAGCTGCTCCATTATGCACTGAAAGCCTGACTGTGTATAAGCCGGGGGCGTTGTAGACATGTGTCGGATTCTGAACTGTATAGTCTGTTGTTCCATTGTTGTCAATATCCCATTCCCAAGATCCTCCGGCACCAACACTGGCATCCGTAAAGTTAGCCGTCACTGATCCGCTGCATCCAACATTCACGTTCGACGTAAAATCAGCCACAGGGGAGGATACGGATAAATCATCGATGCAAACTCCGTAACCTGCATTTACAGTTGCTTCGAAAGCGATGAAATAATTCGCGGATGGTTCAGGAAGTTCAATTGTTTCTCTAGTCCAGGCTGTAGTTGATGAATTGTAAACTGCAAGTTCGTTCCATTCTGCGGTCCCGGATGTCCTGTAGTAAACTCTCAGGATATCCTGTGAGCTACCCCATGCTTCCTGTGTGTGCCAGAATGATAGTGATGGGTTGGACACTCCAGAAATATCCATAGGCGGAGTAATCAGTTTCGTAACGTAACCTGCATTCGAAATTAGAACGTTGCAACGTGCCAGTTTTGTTCCGCTATGAGCTGCTGCAGGATGTGAATTGATTCCGGCAGTATTGATTCCCCAGGCATTTGCACCAATAATGTTGGCTTGAGTCCAGCAACCGGCAAATGCTCCGCTTTCGAATCCTTCAGTATAGGGGAATGCTGATATTGAAGCACAAAGAGTCTGAGCATTAGCAGTAATACCTGCTGAATAATCAGGAGTGCTGTTAAATGACCATAATTTATAATAATAGGTGGATGTAGCTGTCAAACCTGTTTGATTAAAGGCAGAAGCCGGACCTTTATAAATGATGGTTCCTCCTCCGGGGATCGGATCTCCAACGTTGTAAACAATTCCATTAGCCGGATCTCCAAAAGTATTTGTTGCAGAAGTTGCCAGAATAACTTCATTACCAGCAGCATTCTTTATCCATGCCAACTCAACAGTGCTTCCATTGGGAGCCAAAGCAGTGAGGTTAAATGCAGGGTTAACAGCCGGACAGCTTTTATAGCAAAAACTCACGGTGCCGGAAGTTTCAGAAATATTAACCAATGCGCCATTAGTGCTGTTTCCAGCCCAGGAAAGTGCGTTGGGAGTAGTTGCATCAGAGAAGGTCGTCTTTCCCGATGTTCCGGGCCATGGACAACCGCTTACATTGATTTTGTAATCGGCAGATAAATGAACTCCATTAGCGTTTGTTGCAACCGCAGATACTGGAAACATTCCCTGATGTGATGTAGTGTTTATCTTGTTTCCGGCTGTGGAAATATAATTTTCATCAACATGATAAATCATGAGTCCATGGCCTGGAGAAGAAGTATTAAAACCATTCTTCTGCCTGTTCTCAATGAGGAAATACTCATTCGCGGTTGTGGTATTGAATCGGTAAAGAACCGGATGAGTGGTGATATCCTGAATCGAAACAGAAGCATCAATAGTAAGCTGAATCGGAACAATCCATCCATTCTTTACTTTTTCGATTGGTACCATATGTGGAGGCCTGTTCCCTGCAGGAGACCCATTCCATGATCCACCTGCCATCAAATCCCAGGAGCCAGTTCCATCATACTGCCCATCTACTGAATAATCAGTATCATAATAATCAGGTGAACCACAAACATGACCAAATTCGTGGCAGATTACACCAATTGTGGTCATTGCTGTTCCTGATGTTCCGCTTAATTCATTCGAACAGGAATACTTGGAAATTGATACACCATCCAGATACTCATTTATTCCCCCTGCATGGGGCCAGATTGTATTCGCACTTGCGCCGGAAGCCTCTCCATAACCGGCATAAATAACATAAACCCCATCAACTGATCCGTCCCCATCATTGTCGTAGTCAGCAAAATTGACATCTGGATTTGCCAGATTGACTGCTTCATCAATAAGTTCACCGGCACGAATATCATGTCCGCCTGAACCATTAGGAGCACCATAGTAGGCCATATCATGAGCAGCAGTGTATGGACCAACAACCGTTGTATTTATATTGAAATTCCCATACGATAGTTCAAGGAAATAATCCTTGACACTACCGACTGCTCCATTCAGATTATACCCTATCTGATTCATTAAACCGTCAAAATCAGTTTGAGATTTGGTAAAAGCCAGGTCAGTATATCCGATCAGAATCATTATTAGCTTCTTGGAACCATTGGGATTAAAGGTATCCGTATCCTTAACTGATTTTCCGGCATTCCAGAAAGCATTCAGCATTTGAAGCTGTTTCTTGCTGAATCTAAGCTGCTGAGGAGTATTCAACAAAAGTGCCAGAGCTTCGGAAGAGCGCTCCTGTGGTTCTTTTGCAAGTATTCCCGAACAGATAAGATCAGCATTTGAATCTAAAATTGCATATTCCCAGCCATCCTTGCCATTATTGAGGAGAGTAAAACCGTCCATGGTTTCTGCCCAATGGACAATCTCATCACCTTTAAGCTGGATGGTCACCATCGACCCATCGGGTTGTTGATACTGGAAGGGATAAGGATAAGCCGTAACAGCTCTTGCAACATTCGTCCACATAAATAGTGAAACAAACAAAGCCGAAAGAGTAAAAATTTTCAAGTATTTCATGAGTTTTGGTTTAAGGAGTTCATTTGGTCAGGAAAAATAAAAGCATTACTCAGCCTTCGTTAACGAAGCAGAATAATGCCCAAAAACCCAATGGCAAATTTAGAGAACAGCTACAGTTTGTCCACATTTTGCCACGCGGACAAAAAGCGGACTTTTTGCTTCAAACCAATAAACACAGTAGAATTAATGACCTTTTTAAGCAGATTCCTCAGAATTTCATAATATAAGCTTCAAGTGAAGCCTCGACAGGCAGCGACATTTTCTTTCGGATGCGATATCGTGTCTTCCTGATTGCCTCATTAGTAACATTCATGATATTGGCGATCTGACTTCCTGAGAGCTGAATCCTGAGATAGGCACAGAACTTCACCTCTGTCTTGGTAAGTTCAGGATGTGCATTCTGAAGATTATTGAAGAAGTCCTTATGCAGACTGCTGAATCGTTGGTTAAAGAGATCATTGTCGCTGGTTTCAGTCATTTGCATCCGTATCGACGATATTATTTCAGTAAGGATATCAGATTCAACTCCACTCTTCATAGTTTCCTTAATCCTTTTACTGATAAGTTCTATCAGTTCATTCTTCTGTTCTATGCCAAGTGCAATGCTAACCAGTTCACTCTCCCTGTGCCTGAGTTCCTGCTCCATCTTTTCCAGCCTCAAGCGACTCAAATCCTCTTCATTCTGAAGTTTCTCAAGTTGTAAATTATTTAGAAGAAGTTGACTTTCAAGCAGGTCTCTTTTTCGGTTGAGATTTTTCTTCTGTTGCAGAAAAACTCCTGCAATGAGTATTAGAACAGCTATACTCAAGGCGAGAAGTATATATATCAGATTTCTGATTCTGCTCCCATCGTGCAAGGCCTGCTGTTGATTTTCGATCGTTGCCTTCTTCTTTTCATTTTCATACTGCAGTTCAGAAGCCTCCTTGTTATTCCTGAGTTTACGCTGGCTAATGGAATCCTGTAATATCAAAGAAAGGTTAAAATGGCTAAACGCATCCTTGTGCCGGCCGGTAAGCGTATCGATCTTCAGCAGGAATGACAAGGATTGCAATTGTGTTTCAACATCGTCAGTAACCTTGGAATACTCAAGACATCTATTGAGAAAGTACCTGGCAGAATCTATTTCCCCCTCGTTCAAAAAAATCTCCCCTGTGTTTCCATATAAAGTGGAAAGCAGGGATGTATCCCCTTTCACTTCAGCGATTTCCATTGCTTTACGCAGGTACATTCTGGCAGAATCATTTTTTTGCTCATCCTGTCTGAATGCAGCCATGTTATAATAGATTACAGGAAGGCTTGTACTGTCGTGAATTTCAATGAGCTCAGAAACAAGTGACTGGTATATTTTTTCTGCTTCTTCCTTTTTGCCATTTGATCGATACACATATCCCAGATTCCCAAGATTCTCAATTTTGTTGCGTCGATCATGCAGATTTTGATTAATAATGATAGCCTTGTTCAGATAGTATACACCAGTATCAAATTCACCAGATTGCCCCTTATAATACCCGATAATGTTGTAAACCCTGGCAATACCACTGCTGTCGCTTATTTTTTCACATAATGACAAACTCTCGTAATAAAGTTTCAACGCAAGATAAGGGTCATCGGTTCCTAGATGAATAGAAGCCTGTCGTTCAAGACTTTTAGCAAGTAAAGCAGTGAACTTGTTCTTTCTGGCCAGTTCAGAAGTTTCAGCAAAGAGTTCCAGGGCCCAGTTGTAATTATTCCGGTCATAATAATATATACCTTTCCAGAAAAGAACTGCACAAGTGGCGGAATCCAGCTGATGTTTTCTGCTTAGGGAATCTGCCCTGTTCAACAGTTGAATCATACTGTCAGCGAGATCCCTGTGTTTCGGTGCAAACCTCAAGGCAGTTCCAATCTCAGCCGTATCGCTTTGAAAAGTACTTAATTCATTCCCTGAGTTCCCGGCATTAAAGTCTCGTTTTTCAGAACAGCTTTGCAAAAGGAGAATACATAAGAGGAAACAAAGAGGAACTCCTGTTTTCATGATAATTGGTTTGGTTTGGATACCTTTGGAAGAAGCGCAAAATTATAAAAGTAGAGTGTAACCACTATTACTGAAATCAATACTCATTGCTATACCTTTGATATTTCTTTGGATGAGTAGTATTGTAAATGACGGATTAAATATAATTTTGGATGCACTCAACAATTTGTTTTCATTTTTTAACCTCTTGACAATCTCCATATTTGCCTGATTATCTTCAGCATATGAAATCATCAAATCTACCTTTGCTTCTATTGATGTTAATTCTTTCGGGACTCTACCTGCCGGATGCAAGATGTCAGACGTCTACGGATAGCTTTCAGAATGAGATTTTAAAAAATGATGATGAGAAGGATAAGGTTGATGCTCTGGTAAAAAAAGCGTACCTCCTGACGAACAGCGATCCTCAGCAGGCTCTGAAGTTTGCAAATCAGGCTTTTCAATTATCCAGTTCTTCAGGCTATGAGGCTGGCAAACTAAATAGCCTAATCTGCCTAAGCCTGCACTATTACATAACTTCCGATTTAAATCAGGCCATGCAGTCCGCAATCGAATCCCGCCAATTGGCTGAGAAACTAGGACTAAAGAAGGAACTTGCAATTTCAAATGATGCAATAGGCATTATTTATTATGAAATTGGAGATAAGAAAAAGAGTTCAGAGTATTTTTTCGAAAGCCTTAAAATTTATGAGGGGCTTAAGGATAAAAATGGAATGGGCCAGACCTACTGCAGGATCGGCACCCTATACCTGGATCAGTCTGACTTCAATAAGGCACTGGATTATTACTCGAATTCAGTTAAGCTTGCCAGGGAAATAAACAGCAAGGAAGGGATTGCCAGCAACCTGAATAATGTGGCCAAAGTGCATGCTGCAAAGGGAGAATACGACAATGCCCTCCAGAATTATCAGGCAGCTCTGAAACTGAATCGTGAAACTGGAAACCTGAAATTGGAAGGCAGCAATTATCTCAATATTTCAGAAGTATATTCAAAGAAAGGGAATTACGGAACTGCACTGGACTACATTCTGCAAGCGAAATCAATTTTTGAAAAGATAGGTAATCAACTCAGAATTGCCAAGTGTCTTACCAGTTCAGCTGATATCTACCTGAAACTGGGCAAGACAGCACTCGGCATCGCAGATGCAAGAAATGCGCTTGACTTATCCAGGAAGAATGGTTTCCACGAGGTCACCATGGAGGCTGCACATATCCTGAAGGAAGCCTTCCTGCTTTCACAGGATACCGCTGCTGCATTCAGGTATTACCAGCTTGAAAACCAGTGGAAGGACAGTCTCTCACAGGGTGAAAGGCAGAAAACCCTCACAAAACTTGAGCTTCAGTATCAGTTTGAGAAGAATGAACAAAAGGAAAAGATCAGGCAGCAAAGAAGAATGGTCATGGTAACGATTATAATTCTCTGTCTGATATTTGGAATCATCATAGTAATTATGATATTGAATCACATCCGGCTTAAAGCAAAGAAATCTCTTCTGGAAAAGGACGCTCTTGAGAAAGAACTTGATTTTAAAAAGAAAGAACTAACGCTGAATGTTATGTCGCTCATGAAGAAAAATGAGATTTTCTCTGACATTTCCAAAAAGCTGATTGCAATTGCTAAAGAATCAACTTCAACAGATACAAAGACTGCAATTAAAAAGATAAGCCGCGAGCTGCAGAAAGGACAGGAAGACGAACTTTGGAAGGAATTTACATTAAGATTTAAAGAGGTTCATAGCGACTTTTACAATTCCCTGCTTACCAGGTTTCCAAACCTTTCACCGAATGAACAAAAACTATGTGCCTTTCTCAGGCTTAATATGACTACCAAGGAAATTTCTGAGCTCACAGGACAGAGTATCAGCACTATAGAAATCGCCCGTCATCGACTGCGTCAGAAACTCGGGATTACCAATTCAGAAGTTAACCTGATAACATTTCTATCCCAAATCTAAGTAGATTCACATCTCATTGATATTATTGCATTTAGCATATGTCTTCATGCCTGAATAAAGGTAATGTATGGGTAATTCCTACCTGATTGCAAGGTATTGTATGGGCATAGTTATTGGATTTCTTTTTTAATAATGCAAATATTTGCAGGTAGTTTCAGTATTACTGAATCTCAGGTTAAATTTTGAGGTTGCATCCAGTTTATTCATCAAATCGAAGACTTGCCTGAATAGCAGATTTTCAATGCCTCATTTTAAAAACCTATAATATCCTTCACATTTTGCATAATCTAATCTTAAACTGATCTCCCATGAAAACTCTGCTTCTGTCAATAATCACAATCCTGTTGATTTGCCTGACTGTATCAGGTCAAAACACTGCCGGATTCCCCGATCCAACCTTTAACAATACAGGTAAACTGGTTTATGACAAGGATATGTTTGACCTATATCAGGATGTTAAGGTTCAGACAGATGGGAAAATCGTTGCTGTTGGCAGTTCCATGAATGCAAGCTACGCCTCATCAATTGTGGTGTCCAGAATATTGGAAAATGGAAACTTTGATCCCGATTTTGGGGTTGAAGGTCATGTAACTTATGCTATGGATGTTGAAACCATGGCCTATAAATGTGTGATCAGGGACAATGGGAAAATCCTCATTGGGGGCCATTCCACAAATTATGCTCAGTGGGGTATGCTGGTTATCCAACTGAACGAAGATGGAACATTTGACACTTCCTTTGGAAATCTGGGCACAACTTACCTCAATACCGGTCCCGGAGAAAATATTCTCTCTGCGTTGACCCTTCAGGAGGATGGTAAAATTCTCATCGCAGGATATGCCCAAAATCAGGAATATAAAAATGTACCTGTAGTATTGCGACTTACTGAATCCGGAGACCTTGACAATTCCTTTGGAACCGATGGAATGGCAAGTATTCCTGTTACTGAAACAGATAATGAATTCTCCGCTTTAGGCATTCAGACGGATGGCAAGATACTGGCTGCCGGACACATCTCAAATGGTTTCAACTGGTTTTCATTACTGATCACCCGTTTCAATATAGATGGCAGTATCGATACTACTTACGGATCACAAGGCCTTGTTAATATGACCCTCAATAATGTGGATGATGAGTTCTTTGATCTTGCATTGACACCAAACGATGATGCAATCCTGACAGGTTTCTCAGTAACCCCCTCAGACTATTACTTTCATATGCTTCTTATGAAATTTGATGCATCGGGACAGCCTGTTCCGAGCTTTGGAGATGCAGGCAAGGTTATCTGGGGCACAAACCCTTATGCATTTGGCGATGATCTGTTCCTTCAGACAGATGGTAAAATCATTATTTCCGGATGCTCAGGAGAACTTGCCCCGGGAAACAACGACTGGGCTCTCTGGAGATACAACAGCGATGGAACTTCCGACGAAACTTTCGGAACCAATGGCTCAACCACGACCGATTTCTTTGAGAATGCAGATGAAGCTCTTGGTGTTGCTCTTTTCTCAGATAAAATAATAGTGGCAGGCAAAACCAGAAATGCTGAAAACCGCCTCGACTTTGCTGTTGTTCGCTACACAAATGACCTTGCCTACAATGTCACTGTACCGGAAACCGGAACAAGAAATGATTTAGTCATTTCTCCCAATCCGGCTCATCCGGGTCAGCAAATTAAACTTTCATTTGAATCCATTTCTGACCAAAATCTGAAGCTTTACCTGACTACTCCTGCCTCAACCACATTCAGCCTGAAATACGATAGCGAACGAACATCAGGTACCACAAATTTGTATGCCACACTTCCCGAATACCTCCCAATCGGAATTTACTGCATTCAGCTTAAGAATGATGCAGGACTAAACCTCATCAGGAAAATTATTGTACTTTAGAATCAAATAAGCTATCATGAAAAATACGTTTACCGGACTTGTTCTAACAGGACTTCTAATCATTAGCGGATTCCGGATAAGTGCCCAGCCCTGGGAAAAAATCAATACCGGATACAATTATATCCTCATGGGAATAGAGTTCCCCGGCAACCAAAGCATGATAGGTTATGCTGGTGGTGAATCCCTGACTTATATGGGCGATGGAACAGTAATCAAAACTACTGACGGAGGTACCACATGGACTCAGTTGTGGATGGGTGTGGATCAGGGAATTGAAGGAATAAGCTTCCCTGACCTGAATACTGGATACGTTGGTGGATGGAGTGGTTATTTTGCCAAAACTACAAACGGTGGAGTTACCTGGACGCCTCAAAATCCGGGTACAGACATCTATTACTATACAGATGTTGTTTTCAAGGATGCACAAAATGGTGTTGTATTTGCCCAAACAAATTCAGGGGCTGGTGTGTATATTACCAGCAATGGAGGAACTACCTGGAATACCTCTACAGGCGTAAGCGGGATTCCCTATGGCGCATGCTATGTTTCAGGCAGCACCTACTATCTTGTTACAAACGGAGGCGATATACAACGTTCGGTAAATGATGGACAAACCTGGTCGACAGTCTATTCAGGAGGAGGATTACTCCTGGGAATTGACTTCTACAACGAAAGTATCGGAATTGCTGCAGGTGAAGACGGAAGAATTCTTAAAACATACGATGGTGGAGCTACCTGGCAACAGCAGATTACTGCCTTTGGACAGCCCTTATGGCATGACTTTGCATGGAAGACTCAGAATGAAGTCTATTCAGTCGGCACTCCTGAGTTCATCTATAAATCAACTGACGGAGGTGCAAGCTGGACTGATGATTTCCCGGCAAGCACCTATGATCCTGCTCTTTACGAGGTTCTTTTTACCAGCGATGGAATCGGTTATATCTGCGGATCCCAGGGATGGTTTTATCGTAAGGCTCCCGGAGTAACTGCAGCATTCTCAGCATCAAACACGCTTATCTGCCAGAACTCAACAGTGCAGTTCACAGATCTTACTACAGGTTCACCTACTTCATGGTCCTGGACTTTTGAAGGTGGCACCCCTTCAACCTCAACCTTGCAAAATCCCGTAGTAACCTACTCTACACCGGGAGTATATGATGTCACACTCGTTGCAACTCTGGGTCCTTCTTCAAGTACCTCTACCCAAACTGACCTGATTCATGTGGATGCACCGGTTACTGTCGCCCCTGCCCTGCCAACAGGTGCAACAGAACTTTGCGGACTCCTCCAGTATCCCTATTCAACAACGGCTGTTGCCAATGCGAGCACCTACCTTTGGACAATCTCTCCTGCAAATGCCGGTGCTTTTTCAGGGAATGGAACCACCGTGACTCTTAATACTGCCAATGTTTACGCAGGAGCAATTACTATCTCCGTTGCCGGAAACAGTGCCTGCGGAACAGGTCCTGTATCTCCTGCCTTGTCAGGAAACCTTAATTTCCAGCCTAATCCCTATTACCTGTTTTCAGGAGGGGGATATTGCGAAGGGGAACCTGGTTACAATATTGTACTGGCAGATTCCGACGCAGGAGTCTCCTATGAGTTATTCAAGGATGGTGTGCCAACAGGCATAATCATAATTGGCACTGGAAATTCTCTTGATTTCGGACCACAGCCTACCGGAACCTACACGGTAGTTGGAACCTCCGGTAGCTGCACCGCTACAATGCCCGGATCTGCATCCAACCTCGAACTTGCACTGCCATCACAGGCAAATGCTCCAACCGGACCAGCAACAGCTTGCAACAATGAAACATCTGTCTACACTGCAAGTCTTCCATTGAATGCCTATACCCTGAGTTGGACTCTGAACCCAACCACAGCAGGGACAATCACTGCTTCCGGACTGACAGCAAGCATTCATTGGGCATCAGATTTCTCAGGTACAGCTGCAATTACAGTAAGCGGTTCCAATGAATGCGGGAATGGCCCTGCATCCAATGCATTATCTGTTGAAGTCGGACAATCATACATGCCTGCAATCGAAGGTCAATTAATTGTTTGCCAATATGACATCAGCAATTACCTAACTGAAGAACATGCCGGTTCAACCTATGACTGGACCGTTACAGGTTGCCTGAACTTTTCAGGACAAGGGACCTACATCATTAATGTTGATTGGGGAACTGTTGGAACAGGCACGATCTCGGTAACAGAGACCTCCGGTGATGGCTGCGTCCAGACCTCTGAAACGGTGAATGTTGCTATAGAAATATGTCCGGGATTCGAGGAAAGAAATCAGGCTATTTACCGCATTTTTCCTAATCCGGCAAATTCCTCTGTAAGTATAGAACTCACCAGGGCTATAGAATCTGACCCCACGGTAAAACTTCTCAATTCAATGGGAATCGAATTTTGTCCTGAGTTCAGGATGGAAGGAAGCAAGAGCATTCTTCTTGATGTGAGCAACATTCCGGCAGGTATCTACCACTTGATAATCAATTCGGGCAACCAGCAAATAAGTCGCCAGAGTATTGTCATTCAATAGGAAAATCATTGAGCGGGTGGAATTGCGAAGTTGATCGCTTCCACCCCTTCCTTTTGTCGCGAGACAATCAGGCAAATCCTGTCTCCTTTTATAAATGCGGTTGGATAGCCATATTGGCCTTCCTTGTATCTGCCATCTGATTTTCTTTCGTAAGGCTCATTCGCAACAATGAAATGCTGTGTGAAAACCTTTCCATCCGTCGACAGGGAAAACACCAGCGGACAGCGTCTTCCTCTGGGAAATGATACGGGACAACCCAGGTAGTAAAAACGTCCGTCAGGAAGTCTGCCAAACTGGAATTTATGATCATTGTCAGGAAAGGCTGATTCAACGGGGCGAGACCATGTTCTCCCATTATCCTTGCTCTCTGAAGCCCAGAGATAGCCTTTGAAACTTTCTCCTGCCGAACGAAGCAACATATGAAGTACCTGATCATCGGTCTGAAAGAAAGAACCTTCGCATAAACTTGCTGTTAAGCCCATGCCCTTTGATATCTTCCAGAAACTCCATGGATTATCACTCACCATTTCCATTTCTGCAGGATAAAATCCGGACATTTTCCAGCCCTCGATTCCATTTGGGTTATCAGAATAAGGAAATGAGAAGTTTCCGCAAATTATAAGCCTGCCATTATCCAATTTTCTTGGAGGAAGATTTGCAATGACAGGTATATGAAGATCTTTTTCATCACTCCAGTTGATTCCATCTAATGTGGTTTTGGCAAGTAACCTGGTATGGGTGCGCAATTTTGAATAGGACCCATAGTAGGCAACCAAGGTTCCCTGATATTCGTAAAAGCCTGCCGCGGTTAGTATTTCAGGAATCTGATCCGGATCGTTGCCTGGTAAGGCTAATGGCTGAGGCTTACTCCAGTTCTTGAAATCACTGGAATATGAGAGCACCACTTTCTGTCCCGGATCATCCTCGTCCTTCATTCCGTTTGACCACATTGCAATATACTTCCCATTGAAAAAGGTCATATAAGGATGATGTGAAAACATATCCCCTTCCTTTGGAGAATATACCAATGACCTCTCTATTTCAAGCCGGGTATAGCTGGCAAGCGAGTCGAAACTGCTCTGAGGTACCTGAGCATCCAGTCTTGACGCTATCAAAATGAGAAATGCAGAGAAACAAATTCGAAGCATGCGACTGCTGAACATAAGTAAAGATTGAGAATAGGGAAGATCTGAGTTAAACAGCTTCTTCCAGGACAGGTTTGAGAGGAGATTTACGGTAAGGAACTGCGAAATAGAAAGTTGAGCCTTTACCTGGTTCACTTTCAGCCCACATACTCCCACCTAACAGCTCAACAAATTTTTGGGCAACACTTAACCCAAGTCCGAGTCCTCCGTATTGGCGGGTCTGGCTTTCATCAAGCTGACGGAAATGCTGGAACATAACATCCAGTTTATCCTTTGAGAAGCCGATACCTTCATCTTTTACAAAAAACTCAATCATATTGTTGCTTCCGAAACGGTAACCTATGTCAATATACCCCTCAGTGCTGTATTTCAATGCATTACCAGCAAGGTTATTGAGAGTTCTGCGTAACTTGTAAGCATCTGAATAGAATGCAAATTCATTATCCTTATTGCCCTTAATAATTCTGATCTGCAGGAACTCCTTGCCAGCATTGGCTTTCTCTATATTCAGCCAGGTACTTACTGAGCCCATTAAGTCGTTCACCTTAACCGGCTCATCTTCAACATCGGTAATCCCTGCTTCAGCCTGGGCAATGTCAAAAATATCATTAACAAGCTCCAGCATCGAATCAACATTCCTGTTGATCACATTAGCATACTTCACCTTTTCACCTTCTGAAATGGCACTATTTGCAATCAGTCCGCAGAAACCCATAATTGCATGGAGTGGGGTCCTTATTTCATGCGACATATTACACAGAAAAGCTGATTTCAGACGGTCCGATTCTCCCGCTTTCTCACGGGTAGCATGTAATTCCGTTTTCAGCCTTTCAAGTTCATCAACCAAGCTATCGTTCTCAGGAGAAAGCCGATCAACCTCTATCTGTAGCTTCTTTCGTAATTTGTTTAGAGACATCAAATATGCACTCAGCCCTATTACAAGTGCCAACAGTATCCATGTTATAACCGAAAAAGATCCCATAATCCTATTTAAGACAATACTTTTTAACTAAAGTGCAGGAAACAAGTCAACAAAAGTAATGAAGATAAAGAAGTTATACCGGCTCAAATGCAATTTGCAGGCAAAAATAACATGAGTCACCCGGCAAACCATCTAAATGGATAGTTTACATCTCAAACCTGTGAACCCCAATTGGATGGTCCTGCATGATCAACTCTACCAAACGGTCGTAGTCTGAAGGGTTTGCAACAAAATCAATATTATTGGTATCTATCAGAAGGACACGCATTCCGGATTGCTGCCTGATATAATCAAAATAGCCCTCCTGTATTTTCCCCAGATAGTCGTCCTGAATATTCTGTTCATACGACCTTCCCCTCTTGCGTATATTATGCTGCAATCTGTCGATTCTCAGATAAAGATAAACCAGCAAATCAGGCTTGGGAAGTACATTGTCAATGATGGCAAACACTCTCGAATAAAGCGCGAATTCCTGATCTCCCAGAGTTTTGCGGGCAAAAATCAATGATTTATGAATGAAATAGTCGGCTATTGTAACAGGATGAAACATATCCCTGACAGTCAGTTTATTAATTAGCTGCTGATAGCGGTCAGCCAGAAATGACAACTCAAGGGGAAAAGCAAACCTCTCAGGATCTTCATAGAATTTTGGGAGGAAGGAGTTATCTTCAAACTGCTCAAGAATTAACCTGGCACCAAATTGCTCGGCCATCCTTGTAGACAGGGTTGTTTTCCCTGCTCCGATGTTTCCTTCTATTGCAATGTAATTATATGCTGGTA
Organism: Bacteroidales bacterium; assembly: GCA_016707705.1. Lineage (GTDB taxonomy): Bacteria > Bacteroidota > Bacteroidia > Bacteroidales > UBA4417 > UBA4417. Next base: position 88,139 of record JADJHD010000011.1, on the reverse strand, counting down.
ACATATTTATTGTTTGCCTTTGTATTCAACATAAATACCTCTTTTATCCTTTCCTGACTCCAAGCAGATTCTCAGTGGCTTCCCGATCCATATACTTAGTAATCCCGGAGCTGTCATTGCATGAATCAAGCATTTGTCCGGCATCCATGCCCAAAACAGGATGAAATGCAGCCGAATTAACTTCTGCAAGAGGTTTCAGAACGAAATAGCGATCCTGCATTCTTGGATGTGGTACTATCAGACCTGAATCTGAAATACTTCCGTTCCCGTAAAGTAAAATATCCAGATCTATACTCCTTGACTGATAGCCAGACTCTGCTCTGATCCTTCCCATCCTCCTTTCAATTTCCAGAAGCTTGACAAGTAATTCAGGAGCCTGAAGCTCAGTAATCAATTCAATAACAATATTAAGAAAGTAAAGCTCTGCTTCAAAACCCCAGGGTTCAGTTTCATAAATGGAAGAAACGGCTGTAACTTCACCAGCATCTTGCTTAAGAAAATGCACTGCCTGAATCAATGCCTTCTCCCTATCGCCAACATTGCTTCCGACTGAAACATAAACTTTAGCCATTCTTTTCCCGATTGATGAAATGACAAGTGATTCAACTGCTCTGACGACAAATTTCTGATTGAACATTTGTCCTCAATCCTGGGTTTAAAGTTACAATAAGCCTGAATAAGCCAATACAGACAAACCCAAAATCAACAGGAAGTTTTCAACAGTTACCTTGACTAATTTAAGCATATTGACCTGATTGTTGTAACTTCGTAAAGCACATATCGTCTATACTTGTTCAACAATTGTTTGAAAAGCATTAATGTATTAATTCAATGCTAAAACCGGTATCTTTCTTGCTTCAAGCCAGGCTCCAGCCCCGAAATTGCCCGAAACAAGGCAGCTTCGCTGAAGTCGATTGAATAAAATTTGTTTTAGCTAAATTTTTCCTCAAACCTTAACACTTTGTTCCATGAGAGAATTCTTCAAGTTCACATTCGCTTCAATGCTGGGGTTTATTCTGGCCAGCTTTATTGTCTTCATTATTGGCATTGGCTTGCTTATGTCAGTAGCATCCTTTTCGAAAAAGGAAACTGTCACAGTACCTGCAAAAACCATATTGCACATTACCCTCGATAGTGAGATCAGTGACAGAGCGCCGGAAAACCCATTTGCCGGTTTTAACTTTAATGACATGAATGCCTCCCGTCCGATGGGATTGGATGAGATATTGGAATCACTTAAGAAAGCAGCAAGCGACAAGAATGTTTCCGGGATATTGCTGGATGTTTCAACCATTCCTGCCGGCATCGCCAGTATTGAGGAAATCAGGAATGCACTTATTGAATTCAAGAAATCAGGAAAATTCATTGTGAGCTACTCTGAGGCCTACACCCAAAAGTCATATTATCTGGCCAGCGTTTCCGATAAAATCTGCCTGAATCCTGCAGGAAGTATGGAATTTAAGGGACTTGCAGGAAATGTAGTATTCTTCAAGGGCATGCTTGATAAACTTGAAATCGAAGCTCAGGTCATACGCCATGGTAAATTCAAAAGTGCTGTAGAGCCTTTCATGAATGATAAAATGAGCGAGGCCAGCAAGGAACAGACCCTCACCTATGTAAATGCAATCTGGGAACAGATGCTCAAAGGCATCTCCGAGACCAGGAAAATTTCAAGGGAAGAACTTAAAACCATCGCCGACAATTATAGTGTTGACTCCCCGCAGGCAGCCTTCAAGCTGAAGTTTGTCGACCAGCTCTGCTATAAGGATGAATTGATCGATGAGTTGAAGAAGAGGGTTTCCATAAGCAATGAAAAGGATCTCAAAATCATGAAGTTTGCCAAATATGCTTCAGCCCCTGAAAACGAAGAGAATTCAGGCAGCAATGACAAAATTGCAGTTATCTATGCATCAGGAAATATTATAAGCGGTGAAGGTGATGATGAGTCGATCGGATCAGAAAGAATTTCCAAAGCGATACGCAAGGCCAGACTTGATGAAAAGGTTAAGGCTATCGTACTGAGGGTAAACTCTCCCGGTGGCAGCGCATTGGCTTCTGATGTGATCTGGAGAGAAATGGTCCTCGCTAAAAAAGTCAAACCCGTCGTTGTTTCAATGGGTGATGTTGCTGCCTCCGGCGGTTACTATATCTCCTGTGCTGCCAGCAAGATTTTCGCAAGTCCAAACACAATCACCGGCTCAATAGGTGTTTTTGGTGTAATTCCTAATACCCAGAAGTTCTTCAACAATAAATTGGGGGTTACCTTCGACGGAGTAAAAACCAATACCTATGCCGACTTTATACCCACCACCAGACCAATGTCAGCTGATGAAAAAAATATTATCACCAGGGAAATAGAAAACATTTACACAACCTTCATAACTCATGTTGCAGAAGGAAGAAAAATGGAAGTGGCCCAGATTGACAGCATCGGACAGGGAAGGGTTTGGAGCGGTACTGATGCTAAACGCATTGGACTGGTAGATGAGCTTGGCGGATTTGAAGACGCAGTAGCGGCCGCAGCAAAACTTGCAAAACTTGATGATTATAAACTCATGGAACTTCCTGTTCAGAAGGATCCTTTTACCCGGATACTGGAAAGCTTCAGCGGCGACAATACTTCTGTCCTGTTAAAGAAGGAACTTGGTCCAGCCTACAGCTACTATAGCTATCTGAAGAATATGAGTCAAATTAAGGGAATTCAGGCGATGATGCCTTATGACATTGAAGTTGAATAATTGAAGTATTCTAAAAATCAGAATGCATAAAAGAAAAGGTGCTATTCCGGAATCGGGTTAGCACCTTTTCTGTTTCAGACTGAATACTCAGGCTTTACTTGAAATGCTGATTAAAAAAGTGAATATCCATACCAGGTACCTGTATCATAATTTCCGTCAATTGATACCCAGATCATATCATTGGCTGCCGAAAGTGAAAAGGAATAATTACCCTGATTCAATTTGAATGACTTGACAAATTTTCCTTTAAGGGTATAGGCAAACACCTTTTGCTCATCCGGACTCCAGGTATACATATAGTTCTTATCAACCGCGATTGTGGAATTCTCAAGCGGAGAGCCCGGTGTATCTCCCAGACCTGAAATCTTTTTCTTTAATTTCCCATTCTTGGCTGCATACAGGTATACATCTCCATTTTCATAGAAATAAAAATATTTACCCTTGGGGTCAATTCCGGGGACAGACTGTCCGTCACGATCCTCAAATGAGAAAACAGCCTTGCAATTTCCCATCATTAAATCATTGATGCGATAGATTTGTTTATCGTAGGTGCTTACATACAACTTACCATCGGCATTATTAAAAACGATGCTTCGCATATCGAGTTCCATGGGATAGGATGCAATCTTCTCACCACTGAGTGAGAACTTCGAAATCTGCCCCTTGTCTGGAACACCACCATTACAGGTGTAAAGGAACTTCCCATCAGATGCAATATGCATGTTGTGGGTTTGCGCATCTTCCCTGAAAACCTTTGCAGGCATTGAGGTTTGTGCCTGGCTCAGTACCGAAAGGAAGAGAGCAATGCTAAGAAGAGAATGACTGAATAGTTTCATCATGGATTGATTTACTTGGTTAGATTGGTCAATTGAATAACTCTTATTAATAATCATTTGTTCAATCGGTAACTATTTATGTAACAGAATTCTGAATGCAATCCTTAACCACAACTATTTATTCAATCGCTTCGGGTGCAGGATTTTGACAAAAAAAAACGGGCTGCAATGCAGCCCGTTTCCTATTTTAATCTGGAGTTTACTTGTTGGGGTATTCCATTTCAGCAAGACGCTTGTAGGAATTGTACCTCCATTTTGCATTCATCTCAGCTGCTTCAAAGAGTTCAACAGCTTGTTCAGGGAATGATTTCATCAATGAAGTATAGCGTACCTCTGATTTGAGGAATTCACCAAACTTACTGAAATCAGGCTCCTTTGAATCAAGCTGGAATGGATTCTTTCCTTCAGCTTCGAGCAGTGGATTGTACCTGTAGTTTGCCCAATAACCAGCCTGAACAGCTTTGTCCTGCTGATCCTGTGCCTTTTCCATACCTGCATGCAAACCATGGTTGATACAAGTGGAGTAAGCAATAATAAGGCTTGGTCCGGGATATGCTTCAGCTTCGCGAAGAGCTTTCAGGAACTGAGTCTGGTTTGAACCCATAGCTACCTGAGCGACATAAACATAACCATAGCTCATTGCCATTACACCGAGATCTTTCTTTCTAACCCTCTTTCCTGAAGCAGCAAATTTTGCAACTGCACCAACCGGAGTTGACTTGGAAGCCTGTCCGCCAGTATTGGAATAAACCTCAGTATCAAGAACAAGAACATTTACATCCTCACCTGAGGCAAGAACATGATCCAATCCACCATAACCGATGTCATAAGCCCAACCGTCGCCACCAAACATCCATACGGATTTCTTGATGAGGTATTGCTTAAGGGCAAGAATTTCTTTGGCGACATCACTGTTATCCTTCTCAAGAAGAGGAATAACCTTTGCAGAAGCTACCTTGGACTCATTGGCATGAGCCATTCCTGCGATCCATTCGGTGCATGCTTCCTTCAGTTCCGCACTTGCATCACCGTTAATCAGGAGCTGCATGCGCTCAGCTATGCGTGAACGCATTTTGCCAACACCAAGAGCCATTCCGAGTCCATATTCAGCATTGTCTTCAAACAATGAATTTCCCCAAGCCGGACCGCATCCTTCAGCGTTCACGGTGTATGGAGTTGAAGGTGCTGAACCACCATAGATGGATGAACATCCTGTAGCATTGGCTACCATCATTCGCTCACCATAAAGCTGGGTAATCAGTTTGATGTATGGGGTTTCACCACAACCAGCGCAAGCTCCTGAGAACTCGAACAGTGGTTGGGCAAACTGGCTGTTCTTTACATTCTGATCCTTGGCTGCAAGTGTATCCTTATAGGTAACATTCTTTGCAACATAGTTCCAGTTTTCAATTTCCTTCACCTGTGAATCAAGTGGCTTCATAATCAGAGCCTTGGTCTTGGAAGGACAAACATCGGCACAGTTTCCGCAACCAGTGCAATCCAGAGGACTGAGCTGAATACGGAACTGAAGTCCGTCGAAAGTTTTTGGAATAGCTTTCAGGGTAGCTGTATCAGCACTGAATCCCTTCAATTCTTCCTCATTGAGGAGGAATGGACGAATAGCAGCGTGAGGACAAACAAATGCGCACTGGTTACACTGAATACAGTTTTCTGACTGCCACTCAGGAACATTCACAGCAATACCGCGCTTTTCATATTCAGTTGTTCCGGCTGGGAAAGTTCCGTCTTCACGTCCGAGGAACGCACTAACTGGAAGATCATCACCCTTCATGGTATTGATCGGCTCAACCACATTCTTGATAAAATCAGGAATATCGCGGGTATCAGTTGTTTTGGCTACAACAAGCTTGCTCCATTCTGCAGGGATGCTTACCTTTTCAACTTCAGCGCCTTTTTCAATAGCTTCAACATTCATCCTGACGATTTCCTCGCCCTTCCTGCCAAATGACTTCTTAACGGCATTCTTCATTTCGGTAAGAGCAAGTTCGTAAGGAATTACTCCTGAAATCTTGAAGAAAGCAGCCTGAGTGATAGTATTGGTACGATTACCAAGACCAATTTCCTCAGCAATTTTAGTTGCGTTGATGATGTAGAAATTGATTTCATTGTCGGCCATGAATTTCTTCATATGATCCGGCAGCCTGTTCTTGGTTTCTTCTGCATCCCAGATACTGTTGAGCAGGAATGTACCGCCTTTTTTGAGGCCTTTCAGCACATCATACCTGTTGAGATAGGCTGGAACGTGGCAGGCAACAAAGTCAGGTGTATTAACAAGGTATGGTGAGCGGATAGGATGATCACCGAAACGGAGATGTGAAGTGGTTACCCCTCCTGATTTCTTGGAGTCATATGCGAAGTAAGCCTGAGCATACTTATCGGTAGTATCACCAATGATCTTGATGGAGTTCTTATTTGCTCCAACGGTACCATCTGAACCAATACCGTAGAATTTTGCCTGGAAGGTACCCTTTTCTGACAGGTCAACCTCAGGAAGCAGTGGTAATGATGTGAAAGTAACATCATCAACGATACCAACGGTGAAATGATTCTTAGGCTCATTCATCTTCAGGTTATTGAAAACTGAAATGATCATGGCCGGGGTAGTATCCTTTGAACTGAGTCCATATCTTCCGGCAATGATGAGCGGACGATTTTCATGTTCGTAGAAAACTTCCTTAACATCAAGATAGAGAGGATCTCCGGTAGCACCGGGTTCCTTGGTACGGTCAAGAACACAAATGCGTTTTACGCTCTTGGGAACAACATTGAAGAAATATTTTGGTGAGAAAGGCCTGTAGAGATGAACAGAAACAAGACCAATTTTCTCGCCCTGGGCAACCAGATGGTCAATAACTTCCTTAATGGTTTCAGTAATAGATCCCATTGCAATGATAACATTCTCAGCATCCTTGGCTCCGTAATAAGTGAATGGATGATATTCACGGCCGGTTGACTTGCTGATCTCTTTCATATATTCCTCAACAATGTCAGGAACCTTATCATAGAAAGGATTTGCAGCTTCGCGGCTCTGGAAGTAGATATCAGGATTCTGAGCAGTACCACGGGTAACAGGATGCTCCGGATTCAGGGCCCTGTCGCGGAATCCCTGCAAAGCTTTCCAGTCAATCATCTTGGCCATATCCTCAGTTGAAGGATATTCAACTTTCTGAATCTCATGAGAAGTGCGGAATCCATCGAAGAAATGAACGAAAGGAACCCTTGAGCGGATTGCTGCAAGATGCGCAATGCCGGCTATATCCATGATTTCCTGAACACTTCCGGTTGCAAGCATTGCAAAGCCAGTCTGGCGAGCGGAATATACGTCAGAATGGTCACCGAAAATTGAAAGAGCCTGGGCAGCCAAACTACGTGCTGAAACGTGGAAAACTGCTGGCAATAATTCACCGGCAATCTTGTACATATTGGGAATCATCAGCAGAAGTCCCTGTGAAGCAGTGTAGGTAGTAGTAAGGGCACCTGATTGCAGTGAACCGTGTACAGCGCCTGCTGCACCTCCCTCACTCTGCATTTCAACCACGCGGACGGTTTCACCGAAGATATTCTTCTTGCCGTTTGCAGCCCATTCGTCAACATACTCAGCCATGGTTGAGGATGGAGTGATGGGATAAATTGCTGCAACTTCACTGAACATATACGCAATATGGGCGGCTGCATAATTTCCGTCGCAGGTCAGATACTTGTTTTTACTCGTCATATAATTGAGTTTAATGTTAACTTCAAAAAATATTTTATAAAGTATTCCTTTTTAGCGGTGCAAAATTACTTATTAATAATAAAGGGAAATCAAATTATTGGACTAAATAAGGTGCTGAATTGTTATTTAAAATGATTTTAGATTAGTCTTCCGGCAACTACTAATCTGAAAGTCAAAAATTTGTTAAATATTTGCAGCACAAAGTGGAGCATTTTGAAATTCTTCCTACCTTTCACCACCCGAAACCCTTATCTTTCTTGATAAGAACAATTAATAACAATCCAATTTAAATATTCCGGAGGAAACAATATGACCGACCTTTCAACCACCTATATGGGTCTGAAACTTAAGAATCCAATTATCGCCGGCGCCAGCAGCATGTCAGGCGATTTGGGTCAACTGAAGCGCCTTGAAGAAGCTGGCGCTGCAGCAATTATATATAAAACCCTCTTCGAAGAGCAAATTCACCTTGAAAGCGCTCAAATGGATGACGACCTGAATACTTTTGGAGAAATGAATGCCGAAATGATCAGTCTTTTCCCAAAGCTTAAACATGCAGGCGCTGAAGTACATCTGGTAAATTTCAGAAAAGCAAAGGAAACCCTTACTATTCCCTTAATTGCCAGCCTTAACTGCCTCGAGGATGACACCTGGGTTGAATATGCCAGGCTTCTTGAAAAAGCAGGCGCTGACGGGCTGGAATTGAATTTTTTCTATGTTCCAAAGGACATGGATACAGAAGGTCATCTGATAGAAGAACATCAACTTGAACTGCTACGCCAGCTGAAATCGAAAGTTACAATACCGGTTAGTGTAAAGCTGAGTTCATTTTACTCAAATCCGCTTAATGTTATTTCCAGGTTTGACAAGGCTGGTGCTGCCGGCTTAGTGCTTTTCAACAAACTGTTTGAACCTGAAATCAGTACCGAAGAGGTTAAACATATCGCACCTTTCAATCTCAGTCACGAAGGTGATTATCGTTTGGCATTGCGTTATTCCGGACTGCTTTACAAAAATGTTCAGGCATCAGTTTGTGCAAATACAGGCATTTACACCGGCAACGACGTTGTGAAGCTGATCCTTGCAGGTGCTGACTGCGTTCAGGTAGTTAGTACACTATACAAGCACAAGCCTGAATATATTGAAACCATGCTGACTGACATCGAAAGCTGGATGAATCAGAAAGGTTTTTCCAATCTTTCCGATTTCAGGGGCAAGCTATCAAAAAGCAGTGTAAAGGATCCCTTTATTTATAAAAGAGCTCAGTATATCGATCTGCTCCTTGGATCAGAGCAGTTGCTGAAATAATCCTGCAACCTCAACCTCAAGTCACGATAGGCGGAGATTCTGACAGTAATACACTTTCAGGGTTTCCGCCCTCTTTTTTATATCAGGTCAATACTGATTAATTCCGAAACATTCCTTACACCTGCCAGGTTGAACTGCATTAAAAAGCAAAGGCCGACGAATCTCGCCGGCCTTAAGCAGAGTGATGGAGGAGAATTATCTTTATTCCAGTTTCTTCAGCAATTTACTTGCATCAGCCTGATGAACGTTTTCATCATTGGAGACAATTGCCTGAAACTGTGATTTTGCTTTCTTAAGTTGATTATCCTTTAGATAGGTTAAGCCGAGATACCATTCTGCATGCTCAACATAAAGGTTCTGATTGTCTTTTATTATATGGCTGAAGGCTAATTCAGCATCCCTGTAGCTTTCTGTTTCGATGCATGATATTCCGTAATAGAACCAGCAGGCAATATTGGAATCATCCTGATCAAGTATATTATGGAATAAGCGTGCTGCCAGGCGATAATCCTGCTCCTGAAACTTTATTACAGCTTCAACGATGTTTGCATCGCTGCTGCGGGTAATATCAATCAGGTTCTCCGAATTATAATACTGACGGAACAGATTATCATTGGGGCTTCCAAAAGGAGCTGTAAAATATAGGGTTGATCCAATTGTGGCCAACAACACAAATGAAGCTGCAGCCAGCCAGATTTTCCTGAAATTCATGCGTACAACAGGCACATCATTTATGATTCTCCTGTTATCGCGGTTAACTGCAATTAATTTCTTTCTGAAATCAAGAATATCGTCCCTCAAAAGGGCTGAATCAATGGAACGGGAAAGTCTTAATTCTTCCTCGAGTTCCGGATTGGCAGCCACCTCCCTTTCAAACAATTCCTTCTCGGAAGAACTCATCTCCCCAGAAAGGTATCGCTCAACGCTGGCTGAGTGTTTAAAATTATTCCTCATACCTGAAATATTTTTGACATCGTGGGTCATTTGCAATTCTTTTCTTTAATTCTTCCTTACAAAGATACTTTCTTGTTTTTGCATATTTCTCAGTTTTGAAGCCCATGATAGATGCAATTTCCCTCAAAGGAACATCTTTCATGAACAATCGCAGCACCTTTTGACAATCTTCATGCAATGAGAAGAAGTGCAATTGAACCAGGCGATGCATTTCAAGCTGCTCATTCGAAACCTCCTTAAGAATATCTGCAGGTAAATCGAGATACTCTTCTACATCCGATAATTTGTCGAAAATTGCTTTCCGCTTATTTAACTTCTGCAACCAAAGGTTTCTGCATACTGAATACAAAAACGTTTTAAAAGAACTAGTAAGTGTAAGTTGATTTTCGCTAATCTTCTTATACACTATAATAAGGCCATCCTGAAAGACATCCTCAGCGTCCTCATCAGAACCAGTATTCTCGTTTACAAGGTATTTAATCAATGGAAAAAACTCCCTGTAAACGAAACTGATTATGTAGTCGCTACGTAGCCTTAACCCTTCAACTATTGCTTCATCAGAGTAGTGAATCATCAGAACGTATATTATCCAGATTTTGAAAAAAGGTAATACGGTTTTTGAACTTTTTTTTCATTTTTTTTTCGAATCACAACCAACTTAATATCAGTTATTTAGACTCATCTGGGTGAAAAATGTCTCTCTCCGTAAGTAATAGTTAATAACATTTGGTGCAAAAGGACATAAACCTAAGTAACATTTTTTTTCAAAGTTCATGATTACATCTACAAAAAAAAATTGCCATGTGGTATTACCTTTTTTGAAATTATGGATAAAGCTATGAATAGGATTGCAGAACAGGCCTCAATTCTTCCGGTTTGCACACATTCTTACTCACAGTGGTATTGAAGAATCAGAACAAATTCAATGTACCAGAACAAGCAACAATATAGTACAATTCGCCAAACAAGCAAACGGCAAACTTAGTACTGATTAAACAGGCAAAAGATTTAAACAAGCAAAAAAAATCAAGGATTTATTCGCCAAACAAGCAAGCGGCAAAATTAAGTCTGACCAAACAAGCAAAATGATTTAATTCTACAACAAGCAAAAACCAAGTGTTACCTAACATGAAAAACATGAAAACGATTTTGTCAATACTGCTCGCAATCTTCATTGGACAGATAGTACAGGCAGGCACAGTAACAGGAACAGTTCTTTATCAGGGTGATTCAACCCGTCCTATTAATTCTGTAATTGTCACACTTAAGGATGCAAACAACAACCTGTTTGCTACAACCACAACCGGTCCTGACGGTGTCTACCTTTTTACCGATGTTCCAACCGGAACCTACAATATCAGGGGTATTAAGGATGCTCCCGGTGGTGGTGTTACAATGATGGATGCAACTCTTGTACTTTTCCACATTCTCGGATTCTACCCATTTGACGATATCCAATCACTGGCAGCAGACGTAACCGGAAACAAGGTTATCAATACCGCTGACTACCTCCTTATAGTAAAGCATATTGTTCGCAATACACCATTCCCTGTTGGCGAATGGGTCTTCCTCAATGAAACAATCCAGGTCAATGACCTTAAGGGTTCAGGCCCTGGCGGACTTACCGGTTCATCAGCTGGTGATGTTGGAGGCGTATTTGTACCTGGTACAAGAGGCCTGGAAGCTTATCCTGTTGCTAGTGCAGGTGTTCTGAATGCTGCAGGTGAAGAATCTGTTAAGGTTTCACTGAAATCAAATGAAGACCTCGAATTAACCAGCGCAGGTTTACTTATTAACTACCCATCTAACCTTATTAATATTGAATCCGTAGAATTCCCTGGTAATGACTTTGAATATTTCATCGAAGGCAACCAGATCAGAATTGCTTGGATTGATCCAAGCGGAAATCCTCTCAGCCTGTCGGCAGGACAGGAATTGGTTACTCTCAATTGCAGGACAACCAGTAATTTCACTGCAGGCATGAAGGCTCAGTTCACATTGGATGGAAATACCAGCCTCGTGAATACTGCTCTTAACGAAATCAAGGATGCAAAACTGCAAATTCCTTCGATTGAATATGCTCTGCCTTCACTTAGGCTGAGTAACTACCCAAATCCTTTTGCTGTCACAACAACCTTAAGTTTCTACCTACCCGAATCAGGATCAGTAAGCTTTAGCATATTTGATCAGAACGGCCGCATGGTTAAGGAAATCAAGGCTGGCGAAATGACCGAAGGAAATAACACCTACATTCTTGAAGGAAGCGGATTGACCCCCGGCAGCTATTACTGCAAGTTGAACTTGAACGGTAAAAAGGCTGAAACTATCAGAATACTTAAGACTTACTAAAACTTTATCATCGACCAATAAAAGGGGACTTTTGTCCCCTTTTTTGTCGGTGGTAATTTTAAAAGAATTAAGGTATATTTGCATAAAGCAATTGTGTTGGCCTGATCAATGTAATGAAATCTACAGTGTTTCTTAGGCTTTTTTATCCGCACACCGTTTCTAAGACTATAAGGTCTATGAAACCGGCACTTATGATTGCCGGCGGATTAGTCCTTTTTTTTATTGCCTGCAAGTCACCTGATACAGCAAACAAGGAAAAACCCGCCGACAACTATACCCTTGCAGAACAATGCCGGTTGCGCTCTTCATACGATTCCGCTGCCGCCTTTTACCTTCTTGATATTGAGGAAAACTACAAGGCTTCAAACTGGCCGCAATGGAGCAAAAGTGTTAACGGACTTATTGACGCATACCGCTCAAACGGAGATCTGGAAAAAGCCTTTACAACTCTTTCCAGGTTTGACAGCATTGCAAGGAATAAAATAAATGTGAGAAGTGAGATATATGCCAGTCTCCTCCATAAAAAAGCCGTACTGCTTAGTGACAAAACAGATTTTGCCGGTTCTACCTTCGTTTTTCAATCTGTTATTAACCTCCGGCAAAGCCTCAAGCTCAGCAATGACACATCAATTGCCCTTGCATTCAATGGCATCGGAACCAATTACCTTTATCTTTCAAGCTATGATACGGCTTTCATTTATTACATGAAAGCAATAAACAATTACGATAGTTTGGGCAGAAACCGAACGGCCGACTTTGCAATGTTTAATCAGAACCTTGGGATAATCTATGCCCTAAAAGGCAACTACAAGGAGGCTGATGAGCATTTTCAGCTATCTCTGGCTGTTAACAAGGCCATACTTGACAAAAACGACCCCAAACTGGCATTGGTCTATCTGAATCTGGGAAGATTCTTCAACTTGACCGGTAATGATGAAAAAGCCCTGGAAGTCCTGACCCAATCAGAAGAAATTTTTAAACTCAAGGATAAGAACTCACAAAAACTTGCCTCCATATACCTTAATATAGGAGCAATCTATGTGGTCAAGGCCAATTACGAGAAAGCTCTATCCTATTATAATAAGGCACTTGCCATTATCCAATCGAAATCGAGCGGCAATCAATCTGACCTGTTAACCGTATTTCTGAACCTTGGTTTTATCATGGAGAAGAAAGGTGACTATATAGCCGCTAATAGCTTCTATCTTCAGGGACTTCAGAAAGGTGACAAATATCCCAACTCACTTAAAGTCCTTCGTGGACTTGCAAATATATCCTACCTTCAAAATAAGAATCTGGAAGCATCCAGATATTATGAGCTCGCCCTAAAGAAGAGCATGGAGGTAAATGGAGAAGAACATCCTGAAACCGCTCTTACCTATTTTAAGTATGGTGAGTTTTGCTCTCTTACCGGTGAACGTAAAAAAGCCCTTGAATACATGGAAAAGGGACTTTCGATTTACAAGCTTTCCTATGGAGACAAAAACAGGGATGTAGGATACGGATATCTGGTAATAGCCAACTTTTACGATCGCAACAAGGAATATCAGAAAGCGCTCAACTATTTTCAGAAAGCAATCATAGCTGGATTCACATCCTTCAATGATCCTGACGTATTCAAGAATCCGTCACCGGATAAGGGTGAACTCAATTATATGCAGCTGAATATGATTTCTGGAAAGGCTTCTGTGTTTTATTCAATGTATGCTGAAAATGAAAATAAGACGGAATACCTGAATGAAAGTGCCAAATGCTATGACCTTGCCCTTGAAATGGTAGAACTTCTTCGGTCTACATATCAGGAAGAAGATAGCAAGCTCCTGATTGCCGGAAATGAAAAAATCACAGTAATTGATGCTATCAGAACGCAGGTTGCCCTTTACAACAGAACCGGGAAAAAGGAAGCAATTGAAAAAGCATTTACATATTCGGAGAAGGGTAAATCATCGGTTTTACTTTCCTACCTCAGGGATATGGAAGCTAAGGATCTTGGCAAAATCCCTGATAATCTTCGCAAACAGGATAATAAACTCAAATCCGATATCGCCTTTTACAATAAGCTGATATTTGAAGAATCCACAAGGAAAAATGCTGATCAGGAAAAGGTCAATATGTGGAATAACATGATTTTTGAGTTTAGCCGTCAACATGACAGCCTGATAAAGGTTATTGAGAATAAATACCCGGCATATTACAACCTCAAATACGACAATTCAGTCATCTCAATTAAGGATACCCGAAATAAACTGCTAAGCAATCAGGCTTTTGTTGAATATTCAATGTCGGACTCAATCCTTTATATTTTCGCCATCTCCAAGGATAATTATGGAGTTTACACCTCTACACTCGACAAGCAATTTTACGATGACCTGAAAACAGTCCGCGACATGCTCACAGGCAAATCGTTCAATAATTATTCCCCCGAGGATTACAAATTATTCACAACAGCCTCGCATTCCCTTTATGTTACGGTTCTTCTTCCCGTTGAGCATATAGTTAAAGGCAAGGATCTGATTATTGTCCCAGATGCCGAACTGGGTTTTCTTTCTTTCGACATACTCCTCACCAAACCTGCGCCAGTTAAGGCAAAGGGATACAGGAGCCTTCCCTACCTGATCAAGGAAGTCCCGGTCAGCTATGCCCCATCGGCAACAGCCTTATTTGAGGGATTCCGGAATCCTGAAGCCAAAGGCAACAAGCAAGTCCTGGCCTTTGCCCCCTCCTATGAGAACATAAAAAATGTGAAGGTTGATGAACTGCTGCGCGGCAAGGTATACAGAGACTACCTGCTGCCAATTCCCGGAGCACAGGTAGAGGTGCAGAAATTGAAAAAGGTTCTCAGAAGTAATGTTTATGAAGGCAGCTCAGCCACTGAAGGCAACTTCAAAAGATTGGCCGGCGATTACTCTATCCTTCATCTTGCAATGCATACGGTCATCAACAATAAAAACCCTCTTTATTCGAAGCTGGTATTCTACCACAGCAAGGATAATTCAGAAGATGGACTTCTCAACACCTCTGAGCTCTTTGGCATGCAGTTGAATGCTGACCTTGCTGTATTAAGTGCATGTAATACCGGAACCGGCAAACTTGAGAAGGGTGAAGGAATTATGAGCCTGTCCAGAGGATTCTTCTATGCCGGCGTACCCAGTATTGTAATGACTTCCTGGGCAGTTGAAGACCAGTCAGGATCGGAGCTTATGAGTTCTTTTTATAAGTACCTGGCTGAAGGCAAACCCAAGAATGAATGTTTGCGGCTGGCAAAGCTTGATTATCTAGAGCAATCTGACCAGCTGAAATCGCACCCTCACTTCTGGGCAGCCTATATGACCATCGGTGACATCAGCCCAATCCAGGGTTTGAAACGCCCAATTCCCTGGATGATTATTTTTATCAGTGCAGGTGGATTACTGATTATTGCAGGAGTTTTCCTCTTCCTGCGGAAACGAAGGAAAGCCTAAGCCACTCATTTCCTGTCAAGCCTTTTTCGTACTTTTGCACAAATACATTGTACCAGTGCATTCTTATTCCCTCATAGAGGAAAAATTGGGGTTTACCCAAATCCGGAAAATACTTGACGATTACTGCCTTGGAGAATCCGGGCGGGATCTCATTTCAGCCTTGTCCTTTTCAGGCAATTATGAAGTTATAGCCAAAGAATTACAGGCTGCAGATGAATTCCGCACCTTGATGATAACTGTACCGGGATTCCCTTCAGAAGAATATGAAGATCTTAGCAGCGACCTGGTAACCCTTCGAATTCCGGGCACATTCCTTCAGGTAGAATATATGCTTCTGCTCCGGAACTCATATTTCTTCTTCTCGGATTGCATCAATTTCATCAGAGCTCTTAACGCTGCTGATTATCCTGCCCTGTATTCAATAATAGATGGATATTATCCTGATGCCCGCATTACAGCAGAAATAAACAGGATTATTGATGAAAAGGGTGAAATCCGTGACCGTGCTTCAGAGGAACTCTATACCATCAGAAAAAAGATAGTATCTCAGCAGCATCAGGTAGATAAACGAATTGCCAGTTTGTTGACCCAGGCTAAAACCCAAAAATGGGTACAAGCTGATGTTGAAATAGCCGTAAGAAACGGAAGGCTTGTAATTCCGGTGCCTGCTGCCAATAAACGCAAGCTGCAGGGGGTAATCCACGATGAATCATCCACAGGTCAAACCGTTTACCTGGAACCAACAGAGGTATTTGAACTCAATAATGAAATCAGGGAACTTGAGCTGGCAGAAAAGAGGGAGATTATAAAGATACTTACTCATTTTGCCGATTATCTGCGTCCACAACTTGAAGAACTGATTCATATTTACCAATTACTTGGAAGAATTGATTTCCTCAGAGCAAAGACCCTTTTCGCTTTAAGCATAGGCGCTGTAAAGCCACTGCTCAGCAGGAATGCAGAACTCAGCTGGTTCGAAGCACGCCATCCACTGCTTTATCTGTCACACAGCAAGCAGAATAAAACTGTAGTGCCTCTGGATATCAGGCTGGATTCCATAAATCGTATCCTTATTATTTCAGGCCCCAATGCAGGAGGAAAATCCGTTTGCCTCAAAACCGTCGGACTACTTCAGTATATGTTGCAATGCGGATTATTGATTCCATTGAAGGAGACTTC
This sequence comes from Bacteroidales bacterium, assembly GCA_016707705.1. Lineage (GTDB taxonomy): Bacteria > Bacteroidota > Bacteroidia > Bacteroidales > UBA4417 > UBA4417. The sequence goes on along the minus strand of JADJHD010000011.1, from coordinate 71,578 downwards.
AGAGAGCGGCATTTTCAGTGAGATCTTTATTGATATCGGCGACCAGCAGTCTATTGAAGATGACCTGAGTACCTACAGCAGCCATCTGGTAAACATAAAGAAACTGCTTGAAAGGGCAGATTCAGCTACTCTTTTCCTGATTGATGAGTTTGGCGCCGGTACTGAACCACAGTCAGGGGGAGCGATTGCAGAAGCAGTGCTTGAAACCCTGAATGAAAGGAACTCCAGAGGTGTTGTAACCACCCATTATGCAAATTTGAAGCTTCTGGCAGCAGAACAGAATGGATTTGTAAATGGGGCAATGCTCTTTGACACCAAGGTAATGAAACCACTTTTCAAATTGAAAATTGGCAAGCCCGGTAGTTCGTTCGCTTTTGAAATTGCCGGTAATATTGAATTCCCTAAAGAAGTGCTTGCAAAGGCCGGTGAAAAACTTGGACATGCCAAACTCGATTTCGATCGACAGGTGCAGGAGTTGGATAATGAAAAGACTGAAATCATCCTTAAGGAAAAGCAACTGCGACAGGCAGATGAGATGCTTTCGGGCATGATTGAGAAGTACAAGCGGATGACCGAAGAATTGGAGGCAAAGAAGCAGGAAATTGCTGAAAAAGCCCGTAGTGAAGCCAGGCAACTTCTTGAAAACACTAATAAAATCATAGAAAATACCGTCAGGGAAATTCGTCACTCCCAGGCAGAAAAAACAGTCACTAAAGCCTTAAGGCAAGAGCTGAAGGAATTTGAAGAGCAACTTGAGAAACCAATTGAGCCTGTTCAGACACAAATCCCGATTGCTGAGCCGGAACCGGAAAAAAGAATTAAAGTAGCAGCTTCCGAATTCAAGCTAGGCGACAGGGTATCGATGGAAGGACAAAGGGAAGCCGGTGAAATCATTGAGCTTAGTGCTAATGACGCCGTTGTTGCCTTCAGTACTGTGAAGTTACGGGTACAACTTTCAAGACTTGAAATGCTTTCGGGAAATCAAAAGAGTTCAGCAAAATCGGTAAACAGAAGTCTCTCGTACCAGAATATGCTGAACGATATGAATGCAAGAATTGCAAATTTCAGGCTGAGTATTGACGTCAGGGGCTATCGGGCTGAAGAGGCTATCACTATAGTTCAGAAATACATTGATGAGTCAATAATGCTCAGAGTTGGGGAAGTAAATATTCTCCACGGTAAAGGCAATGGCATACTCAGGTCAGGCATCAGACAGTATCTGCAATCAGTACCTGAAGTTAAGCAGTTTTCGGATGAAAAACTGGAATCAGGAGGTTCCGGTATTACGGTTGTAAAATTCAGATTGTAAACCTAATCGAAGAAGTCATGAAAAAAATCATCTTTCTGTTTGTTATTGCATTAAGCCTAAGTATAGGCAACAGTTCCTGCAAGTCTGGTTCAAGTTCTGAAGACGGCATACTTGTTCTGAATAATGACAATTTCGATAAGGAAACAGCTCAGGGAGTTGTACTTGTGGATTTCTGGGCTACATGGTGCATGCCTTGCAGGGCCATGTCACCTGTTATTAAGGAGCTTGCAGGACAAACCAAGGGCAAGATTAAGGTGGGTAAGGTAGATGTAGACCAGAATCCTGAATTATCAAGGAGATTCAATGTTCAGAATATCCCAAACCTGATCATTCTGAAGGATGGAAAAGAGGTTGAAAACCTGGTGGGAGTGCAATCGAAGGAAGCGCTGATTCAGGCGTTGGAAAAATATGTTCAGTTGCAGAAATAAGTCCTACCCTTCCCCATTATCCAAGGATGGCATTTCTCTCCCTGGCCGGAAGTGAGGCGAGTACGAGTTCATAGGAATCATCTATCCAGCCACGGAGAATTTCATCGTTTACTGTACCATCAAATGCAACAGTATTCCAGTGTTTCTTATTCATGTGATAACCAGGGGTGACGCAGCTGTAGTGTTCCCTCAATTCAAGCGCTTTCTCAGGTTCACATTTCACATTCATGCTGAATGTATCGACTAAATCGGTCAGCAGGAACATTTTCCCGCCAACTTTGAATACCAGTGTGCTTTCATCAAAAGGGAAGGTTTCAGTCACAGCCTTTTTTGTCAAACAATATTCACGAAGTGTTTCAATATTCATAGGGCAAAAAATTGTAATTTTACATTCAGGAGGCTCGAATTTCAGTCGGCTCCCATTTACAAGGACGACACACTATATTTTGCTGCAGATCATGTTTTTGCAAAAGCAGATAACAGGATCAGTTTACTTTGTCAACTCCATTTCGACCAACTAATAAATAGACAGAGCCTAACCATCTGGCCATTCTGAAGCACTGAAGCAAAGATCAGCTCACCAAATTAGTAATTATATTCACAGAAATATGATTTCAATTCTCAAGTCAAAGCAGCTCTCGTCCTTCTCTCTAAGCTCCTCAAAAGTCAACTCACTATTATCAATCTTCAGAAACTGCATTCTGATTTTCATTCTTTCAATTCCCTTGATTAGCAAGGGTGAGAATGAGATTGATAGTTTAATGAATGCATTTAAGCAACAAAGCAATCCGAAAGACCAGATCAGCAGCCTTTCAGCTCTGGGTAAGGCTTATCACAACGCAGCAGACTACAGAAATGCTTTAGAAACTGACCGCAAACTGTTGGATCTGGTTTCCAAATATGGTACAAAAATCGATTCAGCGCAGGTGTTGAGGCATCTTGGATTGGTGATGATGGAAATGTCGTGGTATGACGAATCCCTGAATTACCTGATGCAAGCCCAGCAGGTTTATGGTGAAGCAGGAGACTATGCAAAACAGGCAACAAGTCTGATGAATGTAGGGATAGTCCATGATTACCTGGGCAACCTTCCAATGTCACTGGCATATTACAATAAAGCATTATCCTATTTCGAAAAACATAAAGACGAGGTTGGAATTGCAAACTGCAAACTGAATATTGGAATAGTCCTGACCAAGCAGAAAAAATATGAGCCAGCATGCCAGCATTTCCTTGATGCAGCAGCTATCTATGAGAGGACCAATAATATAACTTCATTGGCATCAGCATATATAAATCTTGGACTTGCCTATAAGAACCAGAAAAAGTATGATCTGGCCATGGAGTATCACAAGAAATCCTATGATATTTTCACCAGTATGAATGACAAGCTTCGAATCTGCTTCTATCATTTAAATATGGGTGAACTTCTGCTTCAGATGGATCAGATTGATGCATCAAAACCACATCTTGATGAGGCAAAAAAGCTTGCAGAGAGTATGGCAAGCATGCAGTTAAAGGCAAGGGCCTATGAATTCCTGTCAGATTACTACAAGCATAAAAGGGATTTTGAGAACGCATACAATTACCTTATTAAATCGAAAGAAATCAATGACAGCACGCTGAATGCTGAAACTGTAAAAAAGGTTTCCCAGATACAGTACCACTATGAGATTGCCAAAAGGGAATCAGAAAATGTCAAGCTGGTAAAACAGAACCTTCAGAAGGAGCTCGTGCTATCACAAAGAAACACCACCATATATATAATGGCAGCAATGCTGCTTCTGATTGTATTTCTGGTAGTCATACTTCTTCTTTGGAACAGGTCGAAACATAATGCCAATCTTTTGCTGGAGGCAAAAAACAAGCTTATTCTCTCTCAGAAGGAAGAATTAATCAAACTGAATGCATCGAAGGATAAGTTTCTTTCTGTTCTGGCACACGATATCAAGAATCCACTCAGTGCAATTCTTGGTGTCAGTGATATTCTCAAAACCGATTACGAACAATTGCAGGAAAGTGAGAGGAAGGGATTTATCAATGATATTTTTACTTCTTCATCCAATCTCTTCGATATAGTTAATACTCTCCTGAACTGGTCGATTTCCCAGAATGGTATGATTTCCTATCAGCCAAGGGATTTCAATATTGGAGAGCTCTCGCAAAATACCATGGACAAGCTGCAAACCATTGCTAAGCTCAAAGATGTGAGTCTGACGATGGATGAGCATGATGATATCAGTGTTTTTGCCGATGATAATATGGTGATGTCAGTAATACATAACCTTATTTGCAATGCCATAAAGTATTCACACAAGGGAGGTACTGTATATGTAAGGAATCTCATCAAGGATGGTTCTGCCCTTATCGGAATCAGCGACGCTGGAATTGGCATCAGTCCTGAAAACCAGTCCAAGTTATTCCGTTATGATCAGTCCTTCAGGAGCAAAGGCACGAGTGGAGAGTCAGGCACAGGGATTGGACTGCTTCTTTGCAAGGAATTTGCAGAGAGAAACAATGGTAAAATCTGGATAGAGAGCGAAACCGGACAAGGCAGTACGTTCTGGTTTACCTTACCGCTAAGCAAATAGTTGATTAAGGACATCAAAGTCCTTGCCTGGTATAACAGGGTTATTTACCAGATTAACCACTGATATCCGTCTGGCATTTCCAGATACCGTAACCAGAATTTTCGAGAAGAATTTGTTTGAGGCTGATAGGATTCTGAATACGTGAAACCACACAAAGGAATGATTGGTATCGATTTTTTTGGAATATTTACCAACAGGGTTAAATCCTAAAAAATCAGGTAAATACGACTTTTTACCAGTCTACTGGAAGGCTTAGCAGGCATACCAAAAGTCAATATGTATGATTATCTTTGTATTTTAGCCCGTTCATGCAGGTGCATTTCCTGCCCTGCAACTAAAAAGATTTCCAACAAAACAGCATACTATGTCATTAAGCCAAAAATCATCTGATCTTAAGCGCAGGATGCGTGAAGCCTTGCGAGGAGGTGGTGAGAAAGCCATCGAAAAACAAAAAGCGACCGGGAAACTTACAGCCCGTGAACGTATTATTGCCTTGCTTGACCCGAAGTCCTTTCATGAGTATGATCTCTTTGTAGAACATGCCGGGCGCGATTTTGACATGAGCGACAAATACCTGCCGGGTGACGGAGTTGTCACAGGAACAGGTACCATCAATGGTTACCCTGTTTGTGTATTTGCTCAGGATTTTACTGTAGCAGGAGGATCACTGGGTTACATGCATGCCAAGAAGATCACCAAGATCATGGATCATGCCATGAAGCTTAAAGTGCCCCTCATTGGGATCAATGACTCAGGAGGAGCCCGTATTCAGGAAGGAGTAAACTCATTGGCCGGTTATGGTGAAATTTTCTACCGTAATACCCAGGCATCCGGGGTTATTCCTCAGATCTCAGTAATCCTTGGGCCTTGTGCCGGAGGTGCAGTTTATTCTCCGGCTCTTACCGACTTCGTTTTCGTGGTTGATAAGATCTCGAAGATGTTCATTACAGGACCTGAAGTAATCAAAACCGTTCTTGGTGAAGAGATTTCAATGGAAGAGCTCGGCGGAGCCAGGGTTCAGGCCGAAATCACCGGTAATGCTCATTTCTATTCAGAAAATGAAATTGAATGCTTTGAGCAGATCAAGCGTTTGTGCAGCTATATTCCCTGGAATAATACCAAGAAGGCTGAATCATTCCCGAAGAAGCCACCCAGAACCAGGCAGTACAATATTGAGAAGCTATTCCCAACCAATTCAAGGCAACCTTATGATGTGAAGGATATCATCTGCTCTATCAGCGATGATTCTGAGTTTTTTGAAGTCCATGAACTCTGGGCTGAGAACATTGTAGTAGGTTTTGCCCGTATGAGCGGAAATACTGTTGGATTTGTTGCCAACCAGCCACTTGTTCTTGCAGGTGTACTGGATGTTGACTCATCCGATAAGGCCGCACGTTTTATTCGTTACTGCGATGCATTCAATATTCCTCTTGTTACCCTTGTTGACCTTCCAGGATATCTGCCGGGTGTTGATCAGGAGCATGCCGGCGTAATCCGTCACGGTGCAAAGGTTCTTTATGCATACAGTGAAGCTACTGTTCCCAAGATTACCGTAATCACGCGCAAAGCTTATGGTGGAGGTTACATCGCCATGTGCTCATCGCATCTGAGGGCTGATTTTGTTTTCGCATGGCCAACAGCTGAGATCGCTGTTATGGGTCCTGAAGGAGCAGCAAACATCATTTTCAGAAATGAAATCAAGGGTGCTGAAAATCCTGAAGAAATGCGCAAACTAAAGGTTAAGGAATACAAGGATAAGTTCGCGAATCCTTATGTAGCTGCTGCCTATGGTTATATCGATGCTGTCATTGAACCACAGGAAACCAGGGATATGGTTATCCATGCCTTGCACATCTCGGCTGACAAAACCATCGTTACCCCTTCCAAGAAACATGGAATCCCTCCATTCTGATGCCTTTCAGACTCAATTAGAGTCAACTCAACCTTATCATTGATTCCCGGGGGCTCAATTCCCTGGTGGGAAAACAATCATTTTCTAATTCAAGGCTATGGAAGAAAAAAACAAAGATCAGAATGTTGTTGCGACAGGATCAGAAGAAAAGGAACAGGAAATATTCCAGTCGCTTGTTATTGAGGATGTGAAGTACAAAACAAGGCTAAATAAGAAATTCCTGACCAGGAAACCTTATGAGCCTGTTGACCCAAAGAAAATTGTGTCCTTCATCCCCGGAACTATAGGAAACGTATTCGTCAAGAAAGGCAATAAGGTAAAAGAAGGCGAGAAATTAATGGAATTGGAAGCCATGAAAATGGTGAACACCATCTTTGCAGATTTCGACGGAGTGATTCTGGATGTGTTTATCAAAACCGGTGAATCAGTCTCGAAAAACCAGTTGCTGATTCAGTTCAAATAGAACTAATTTTACTAAAGAAGCTCGGAGTAGGAAGCATTTGTTGCTTCAATAAAATTCAGGATTTCCATTTTACCGGCTCCTGATACCGAGGAAGTAATAAAAATGGGGGGAAGTTCCTCCCATTTTTTTTCCAGTTCTGCCTTGTAGGTATCCAGGGTAAACTTCAGACTATTTCTCGACTTTTTATCGCATTTGGTGAATACCAGGCAAAAAGGTAATCCTTTCTCACCCAGCCAGTTCACGAAATTGAGGTCACTCTGCATTGGTTCAACCCTGGAATCAATAAGCAGAAAGGTATAAAACAGAGATTTTCTTTTTGAAAGATATTCCCGAACCATTACCTCCCAACCTTTTCGCTGACTTTTAGAAATGCGTGCATATCCGTATCCCGGCAGGTCAACCAGATACCAGCTTTCATCCACGAGGAAGAAGTTAATCAGTCTTGTTTTACCCGGATCAGAAGAGGTGCGGGCAAGGTCCCTGGTCCCGCAAAGCATATTGATAAGGGAAGACTTCCCGACATTTGAGCGACCCACAAATGCATATTCAGGGAATTTTTCCGGCGGGCATTCCGGCATCCCCGGAGCACTAAGAGTAAATACAACTTTCCTGATTGGCATTGGCGGGTGAGTTAGAAAAAATGTGATTCTCTGAAATGGCTTGAGTTATAGTGCAAACAAATGCATGCAGCCAAAACTAAACAGCTTCGGGAGGCGGGGAATTTACCCTCCCCCACAGGAGCAATAAATATTGTAATGCTGCATTCTCAATGAGGGAGCACAGCAAGGAAAGGAGTTATCAGACAGGTTTGGCCGGAGAATTGATATGCCGGTCTTTCTTAAAGTCATAGATATCATCAATGGTAACCAAAATGCCGGTTTCCTCCACATCCCCAAAATGGTGGTTGAGTGAAGTCCCGAAGCAAAGCATGGTTGACGAAAGGTTCATGTAAGCATTTACAAGAGGAGGGATATTTTCCTTAAAGCTTCTCACTCCCTGCACCAGCAGACGATAATCCTTTTCAAAAGAACCGCCGATGAAGTATGCATCCAGTTCTTCGGCAGGAGTTTCGATGAGCAGCGGCACTTTGGGGAAAACAAGTTTTGCCTTGTCGATAAAGTACTTGTTCATAAAGAAAAGGATCATATCCCTGGCTTTAGTAGTAAACTGAGGATACATTGTAATTTTTCCGAAAAAGTACCTGACATCAGGGTTCTGGACTACAATTGCTCCCAGTCCGTTCCAGATATTATCGAGGGCGTACATCCCCTTGCGAAGGTCAACGGTTGGCTGGTAAGCGGGCTGAACAAAGGAGCGCCCCAATTCTATGGTAGTAGGCAGATAATCCTTCACGAATTGATCCGACATCGTAAACAGCTCGGAGGTAGGTGTTTCAACCTGGCCATCAGCTTTGATTTTAAGATCCTTGCCATGTATAAAGCGATAGCCTCCGATAATCTCCAGTTCACGGGGATTCCATACCAGAAGCTGCTTAAAGGAGATGGATTCATCAGTATCAAATTCATCCAGATCGCAATCTTTACCGGTTCCACCTCCTGCATCACGAAAGGTAATCTCCCTCAGTCTGCCAATTTCAGTGGTAATATTAGGAGCAGATTTCCAATCTACAATGTAAATTTCGTTATTCCCGGTGTTGGTAGTTTTTACGAATTTTTCGGCAGTGAGTTCTTCCTGCAAAAGTTTCTTATCGACCGGTGGTATTACTTCTTTCATTTTCAATCCCTCTTCACTTATATTTAAACTGTAAACTGTAGTAGTGGCTCATTATTAAGTTTGTACACATGATCTTTCAGCTTCTGAGCCCAGGCCAGATCATTATAGCGTTTATCAAAGGTCTCAAAAGATATTGGCTTACCAAAGGTGATATTGATATCCTTGTTTTTCTGCTTAAACATTTCATCCATCAGGTAGAGCATTTCAATATTCGTTTTCATTCCTAAGGCACCCCTGAATCGTGCCAGGTTATAAAACCAGTTGGAGTTCCTGCCATCAATGAAGGCTGGGATGATATCCCTTTTGTGCTGTTTTGTCTTGGTAATAAAACTCTTCTTCCATTCAAGATCACAAATCCCATTCTTAGATTTTCTGGAGCAGAGTCCTGCCGGGAAATACAGTATGGCTTTATCGGAAGCATAGGTATCATCAATGATTCTTACATTTCCAGCATTACTTCCATGTTTGTTTATTGGAATAAACAGCTCCCTGAGGTTGTCAAGATTCATCAGCAGATCATTCACCGGAAAAACAATATCTTTTCTGACCTTACCAATTGCCCACATGAGTGCCATCCCATCCAGTCCGCCAAGCGGATGATTTGATGCGACGGTCCATCTCCCTTCCCTGGAAAGGTTCTCCAGACCGGAAATATGGATTCGGGCACCAAGCTCCGACAGAATAACATCGAGAAACTCAAAACCATAAAGATGTCCATTTTCCCGGATCATCTTGTTGATTTCATCCTGATGGATAATTCGCTTGATATAGCTGAGCACAAATCCGGGTAAAACCTTAACCAGGCCAGGATTTTTGGCAGAGATCACTCTCTCAAGATCAATGAAATTGCCTTTGGAATTCCCCGTCTTACTGTTACTGTCCATAGTGGATTAAACTCCCGATTGATGCTTTATTAACCAGCTTTATTGCAAAACTAATAAATTTTCAAGTCACTTTCAAATCACTGGAAGCATTCACAGATCACAGCTATCATGGCATCAGATATAACAATACACCTGAAAGCCTTTATTTTCAAGTATTCTTGTACAACTTTATAATGATATAGCCACTTTCAACGTGTTTTTTCCCTATAAAGCTTATTTAACAATATGCCTGTGTATTGTTAATAAATAAATGTGGTAAAATGTGAGAATAAGTGGGAATCTTGGATTATTTTTACATCGATTTTAAAACACAAACGATGTTATCGCTTATAGGTGGTCATGATTGTACTTTGGATGCCAAAGGAAGGGTTCTCCTTCCCGGTGCCCTTAAGAAGCAATTATCACCTGTGATAAGTCAGGGCTTTATTATCAAGCGCAGCATGTTTCAGCCTTGCCTTGAACTCTATCCAAGGCCTGCATGGGACAAGCAAATGAAGCAGATTAACAAGCTGAACCGCTTCATCAAGAAGAACAATGACTTCATCCGCCTATTCATGGCCGGTGTTAGGGAGGTTGAGCTGGATACAGCAGGTAGACTGCAAATACCACGTGATCTGGTAGTATTTGCTGACATGAAGGCTGACATTGTCATTTCATCACTTACAGAAGTAATTGAAATCTGGGACAAGCAGAAGTATGAATCTCTCACAAGTTCAAGTGAGCACATTGACAAGGAATCCCTGGCAGCTGAAGTGATGGGGGACATTCCGGTGGATGACGACTAAGATTGAAAAAACAAGATTTCTTATATCAAGTATCTCTTCCAGAATACCGATTGAACACTTTATCCATTGAACCTTGTAGATTTTTTGACAAATGTACCACAACCCCGTTATGCCCAAGGAATGTATGGACGGCCTCAATATCAGGCCCGACGGGGTATACGTTGATTTGACCTTTGGGGGTGGCGGACATTCAAGGCTTATTCTGGAACAGTTGAACGAAAAGGGCTGCCTTATTGCCTTCGATCAGGATGAAGATGCTCAGGCAAATACTATACAGGATCCAAGGTTCATACTTGTTGACCATAACTTCAGGTACATGACCAATTTCCTGCGCTTCCACGACAAATTACCTGTTGATGGTATCCTGGCAGATCTTGGCATCTCCTCCCATCATATTGATGAGCCGGAGCGTGGATTTGCAACCCGCTTCTCAGGTCCTCTGGATATGCGCATGAACAGGGAACAGGAACTTACTGCGGCCACCATAGTAAATACATACAGCGAGGAAAAGCTAAGGAATATTTTCGCTGAATACGGAGAGATCAGCAATGCTCGTCAACTGGCAGCCACACTTGTAAACGCTCGCATCAATCCCATTGAAACCATAGATGAATTCAAGGCTGCAATAAAACATTTAGTCCCCGGAAAAATCGAGCATAAATACCTTGCCCAGGTTTTCCAAGCCTTGAGAATAGAAGTAAATGATGAACTGGGAGCCCTGATGGCTGTCCTGAAGCAAGTTCCTTCAGTGCTGGCAGAAGGTGGAAGGCTGGTAGTAATATCCTACCATTCACTTGAAGACAGACTGGTAAAGAATTTCATACGCTCAGGCAATTTCGAGGGTATTCAGGAAAAGGACTTCTTCGGAAACCTGATTTCACCCATGCAGGCTGTAAGCAGAAAGGCATTGGTCCCGGGTAGTCAGGAGCAGGCTCAGAACCCAAGGTCGAGGTCGGCAAAACTTAGGATCGCTGAAAAGATAAAGTAGTGGAACAAAAGAGCAATACACTGAAGGAAATGGAAGAAGCTGCTCCTGCAGCAGAAGAACCCATTGCCAAGCCTTCCAAAAAGAAGGAAAATCGCTTCTGGGCTATTCTCAAGGGCAGTTTCCTCAGCCGCGAAAGCGTAATCAGGCAGTTGCACTTCCTTGTAGTACTTACCCTGATTGGCGTGGTTTACATCTTCAACTCGAATTACTCCGACAAAACCGTCATCAGGATCAGCAGGACTAAGAAAGAACTGGAAGAACTCAGATTCAACTACATAAATACCAAATCAAAGCTTATGCAAGCATCCCGGCAGTCGGAACTGGTGCACAGGCTTGAACAAAGAGGAATAAAGGAATCGAAAGTTCCGCCCCGGAAGATAATACTTGAAGAAAAGGATAACGATTAAAATCACCAATACTGAATGGAAAACAGAAAAGACATATTGTGGCGGGTTTACCTGGTGTACGCCTTTATGTTCCTGTTTGCGGTTGCCATTGTCGGCAGACTTGCATTCATTCAGTATGTGCAGGGTGATTTCTGGAAAGACAAGGCTAAGAAACTGTCGCTCAGATATTTCAATATTGAAGCCAACAGAGGCAATGTGTATGATGTAAATGGAGAATTCCTTGCCACTTCAGTTCCCATTTTCGAAGTCCGCATGGATGTAGCCTCCCCTCTCATTACCGACAGTGTATTCAAAAAGGAGATTGATTCTCTTGCCATTTGTCTGTCGGCCTACTTCAAGGACAGAAGCAGCAAGGAATACAGGAATATGATTGAAAAAGGCCGCAGGGAAAAGAACCGTTATCTGCTGCTAAAGAGAAATATAAATTACGATCAGGTCAAGAAACTTCGCAGTTTCCCGCTCTTCAGAAATGGAAGAAACTCCGGAGGTTTGGTTGCAATAGCCCGTGACCGCAGGGTATTGCCAAACCAGCAATTAGCCTTCAGGACTATAGGCTGGGATAAGGAAGGACGCAAGAATGACCTTGGGCTGGAAGGCGCATACAGTTCTGAACTCCAGGGAAGCAGCGGCAGAAGGCTCTACCATCGCATTGCCAATGGCAACTGGAGGCCAATGAATACCGAGAATGAAATTGAGCCAAAGAATGGCAGTGACATTATTTCCACCATCGACATCCATATTCAGGATGTTGCAGAAGAAGCACTTCTCCGTCAGCTGGAAGCCAACGAAGCCGATCATGGCTGTGCCATCCTGATGGAAGTAAAGACCGGAAATATTAAAGCCATTGCCAACCTTGGCAAGAACAAGGAAGGCTTCTATGAAGAGAAATACAACTACGCCATAGGAGAAAGCACCGAACCCGGTTCAACCTTCAAACTCTTCTCTTTGCTGGCAGCATTTGAGGACAAGAAGGTGAAACTGACCGATATGGTTGATGTTACTGGCGGAACAACAGTCTTTGCCAATCGTACGATGCGCGATTCCCACCTGGGTGGAGGATTAATGACCGTGCAGCAGGCTTTTGAGAAATCGTCCAATGTTGGCATTTCCAAAATCATTTACCGCTGCTACAATGAGAGACCTCAGGATTTTATTGACCGGCTGTACAGCTTTTCAGTAAACAAACCATTGAATCTGGAAATCCCGGGTGAAGGAATGCCAAAAATCAGAGGCACAGAATCAAGAACCTGGTCGAAAACCTCCCTGCCTTGGAAATCCATTGGATACGAGGTCGCACTTACTCCTTTGCAAATTCTAACCTTTTACAATGCCGTTGCAAATAACGGAGTAATGGTGAAACCACATTTCGTCAAGGAAATCAGGCAGATTGGAGCTCCGGCACGTGTTATTGAACCTGAAATCATCAACAAAAGAATTGCCTCTCCTGAAGCAATTGCCATGGCTAGGACAATGCTGGAGGGTGTAGTGGAACATGGCACCGGAACTGCAGTCAAGAACTCAGTATATAAGGTAGCCGGTAAAACAGGAACTGCACAGATAGCGCAGAACTCCGGCGGATACAATAAATCGAATTACAAGGGATCCTTTGTAGGTTATTTCCCTGCCGACAATCCAAAATACTCCATTATCGTAGTAATCAACAATCCTTCAAAGGGAGTTTACTACGGCGGAGCCATTTCAGCACCTGTTTTCCGGGAAATCGCTGACAGGGTTTATGCTACCGATCCTGATATGGGACTTACCTGGGCTGATTCGGTTAAGAACTCCTTCCCTATTCCTCTCAACTCAGGCTTGGCTAATGATCTTACTTATCTGAACCGCTGGATAGGAATACCGGGTCCGATTCTCCCTTCAGCAGCTTGGCTTGTGAAGGAAGCTGACAGCACGGGACATAACTATGCTGCTGTAAATACCACAGCCCGAACCATACCCAATGTAACCGGAATGGGAGCCCGTGATGCAGTGTATCTTCTTGAGAAACTTGGCCTCAGGGTAAAAATCACAGGCTTCGGACTTGTAAAGAAACAATCCCTGCAGGCTGGAAGTCCGCTCAATGCAGGAGAAATTATAAACCTCGACCTGGGAGTATAGTCCCGGCCAAAATATAAAAACAAGGAATGAAAACACTGGAAGTACTGCTTAATGGAATCGAATTCCTGAAGTTCACAGGGCCTGTTCAAAGGCCGGTGGCAGGAATTGCCTTTGATTCCCGTGCAGTAAAGCAGGATTTCACCTTTGTTGCAGTTAAAGGAACACAACAGGATGGTCACAACTACATTGAGAGAGCCATCGCATCCGGCGCCAGGGTTATTGTTTATGAAGACCAGCCTGCAGAACTGCAGGAAGAAGTAACCTATATCAAAGTAAAGGACAGCAGTTTTACACTTGGAATTCTTGCCTCCAACTGGTTTGGCAATCCGTCGAACAGTCTGAAGCTGGTAGGAATAACCGGTACCAATGGAAAGACAACCACGGTTACTCTGTTGCATAAACTCTTCAGGAAACTCGGATACCATTGTGGTGTCCTTTCAACCATAAAGAACAGGATCGACGAGGAAGAGATTCCATCCACCCATACTACTCCCGATGCCATTCAGCTAAATGAACTATTGAGCCATATGGTAGAGCGTGGTTGCAGTCATTGTTTTATGGAAGTCAGTTCACATTCAGTAGTGCAGAACAGGGTATCCGGACTTCATTTCAGCGGAGGAATTTTTTCGAACCTCACTCACGACCATCTGGATTTCCATAAAACTTTCGATGTCTACCTGAAAGCAAAGAAGAGATTCTTTGACGAACTGCCTGCCTCAGCTTTTGCGCTTACCAACATTGATGACAGGAACGGCAGGGTAATGCTTCAAAACACCAAGGCTTCAAAAAACACATACAGTTTTAAAAGTTTGGCAGATTTCAAGGGAAGGGTTATTGAAACGCCTCTGGATGGATTGAATCTAGAAATTGATGGCAAGGACACCTGGTTCAGACTGGTTGGAGAATTCAATGCCTACAACCTTATGGCTGTATACGCATCTGCTGTATTACTTGGTGAAGACCGGGAAGAGGTGCTTACAACACTCAGCAGTCTTGAATCTGTTGAAGGAAGGTTCGATTACTTAAGGTCTCCCAATGGAACAATCGCCATTGTGGACTATGCACATACACCGGATGCCTTGAAAAATGTTCTGGAAACGATTCATGATCTCCGCACAGGTGCCGAAACCCTGATTACGGTTGTTGGGTGCGGTGGCGATCGTGATCGCAGCAAAAGACCGGTTATGGCAGAGATTGCAGGAAGAATGAGCGACAAGGTCATCCTTACTTCCGATAATCCCCGCTCTGAAGACCCTGAAAGCATTATCAATGAAATGATGACAGGAATAGGCCCGGATCTGAAGAAAAAGGTTATCAGCATCACTGACCGCTTACAGGCAATTCGTACCGCCTGCATGATGGCTCAGGCCGGAGATATCATACTTGTTGCCGGCAAGGGACATGAAAAATACCAGGATATCGCCGGAGTAAAACACCCTTTCGACGATAAGGCAATACTCTCAGAAATTTTCACACAAAACCAATAACTGAACCTGATCATCAGGACATTCAACAAACCACAACATGCTTTACTATCTGTTTACATATCTCGATAAAGCATACGACATACCAGGTGCAGGTATGTTCCAGTACATCACGTTCAGGGCAGCCCTTTCAACCATCCTTTCCCTCTTCATTTCACTGATCTATGGAAAGAGGATTATCAACTACCTGAAGAAGAAACAGATTGGTGAAACAATCCGTGAGCTTGGACTGCAGGGACAGAATGAGAAGGCAGGAACACCCACAATGGGCGGACTGATTATTCTCTGCTCAATCCTGATTCCCACCCTACTCTTCGCACAGCTTAACAACATCTATATCATCCTGATGCTGTTTGCTACTATTTGGCTGGGGTTCATAGGGTTTCTGGATGACTACATCAAGGTATTCAAGAAAAACAAGGAAGGCCTTGCCGGGAAATTCAAAATCCTGGGACAGGTAATTGCAGGTATTGTTATCGGAACCACTCTTTATTTCCATGATGGTGTAGTAATCAGGGAGAAGGTTCCTGAAAAGAAAGTGGTTGTTAAGACAGGCCAGCTTAGCGCATTCGAACAGGTGAAGGACCATAATGTAAAATTCTATCCAACTGCGATCAAATCGACCAAAACCACCATCCCATTCTTCAAGAATAACGAGTTTGACTACTCCATGCTGATTACATGGATGGGCAAGGGAATGAAGAAATACACCTGGATCATTTTCACATTCATCGTGATTTTCATTATTACAGCTGTATCCAATGGGTCAAATCTGACTGATGGAATGGACGGACTGGCGACAGGAACCTCTGCCATAATTGGCTTGACCCTGGCGATACTTGCCTGGGTAAGCGGCAATATCGTATTTGCTGATTATCTGAAGATTATGTATATCCCAAATACAGGTGAGCTGGTAGTATATATCAGCGCTTTTGTAGGAGGTTGTGTCGGATTCCTTTGGTATAATTCCTACCCCGCTCAGGTTTTCATGGGTGATACCGGTAGTTTGGCACTGGGTGGAGCAATTGCTGCCTTCGCCATCATGATCAGAAAAGAATTGCTGATACCGGTGCTTTGCGGAATATTCCTCATAGAAAGCCTTTCAGTAGTAATGCAGGTATCCCATTTCAAACGAACAAAACGTAAATACGGTGAAGGCCGGCGCATATTCCTGATGGCACCGCTGCATCATCATTTCCAGAAGAAAGGATATGCAGAGCCTAAGATAGTCATGCGGTTCCTGATTATCGGGATTGCACTTTCGTTGCTCACCATTATAACATTAAAAATCAGGTAGCAGCAAAATGAGCCAGAAGCTGAGCATACTAGGTGCGGGAGAAAGCGGAACAGGAGCAGCGATACTGGCAAAAAAACAGGGATACGAAGTATTTGTATCCGACAAGGGAAACATCAAGGAAAACTACAGTAACGTTCTTTTAAAAGCTGGAATAGCATTCGAACAAGGAAATCACTCTGAGTCAAGAATACTGGAATCGGAACTGATTATCAAGAGTCCAGGAATACCCGACACAGCCCCATTGGTGAGAAAGGCTCTGGAAAAAGGAATACCTGTAATCTCTGAGATAGAGTTTGCCGCCAGGTATACAAAAGCCAGAAAGATATGTATCACCGGAAGCAATGGCAAGACCACCACTACCCTGCTGACATGGCATATTTTGAAGAACGCAGGAATTAATGCAGGATTGGGAGGAAATGTGGGCAAGAGCTTTGCCTGGCAGGTTGCGGAAAACGATTTCGACTGGTATGTTTTGGAGATCAGTTCCTTTCAACTTGACAATATGTATGAGTTCAAGGCTGACATTGCCATACTTACCAATATAACTCCGGATCATCTGGACAGATACGATTATAAGTTCAGCAAGTATGTGGATTCGAAATTCAGAATCTGCAGAAATCAGGACGAAAACGATGCCTTCATTTTCTGCATGGACGATGAGGTATCAGCAGCAGAAGTATTGAAAAGAGATTTAAAAGCAAGACAATATCCAATATCAGCCTCAGCTGATTTCATTGAAGAGGGTGCTTATCTAAAGAACGGAATAATTCAAATTAACCTACATAACGACCTATTTACCATGACATTGGAAGAATTAGCACTTCAGGGACGACACAATCTTTACAATTCCATGGCTGCAGGAATCGCAGCCAGGCTGGTGGACATCCGCAAGGAGAGCATCAGGCAATCACTCAGTGATTTCCAGAATGTTGACCACCGCCTGGAATATGTGGCGAAGGTTCATGGTATGGAATTCATCAATGACTCCAAGGCAACCAATGTGAACAGCACCTGGTTTGCACTTGAAAGCATTGACAAGCCGGTTATCTGGATTGCAGGAGGCGTTGACAAGGGTAATGATTATTCCAAATTGTATGAGATGGTGGGCAAGAAGGTGAAAAGCCTGATTTGTCTGGGCACCGACAATACAACCATCATAGAAGCTTTCAGTGATAAGGTGAAATCCCTCTATGACACACATTCCATTGAACAAGCAGTACTCGTTGCCTATTCAATTGGAAAACCGGGAGATGTAGTGTTGCTGTCACCTGCTTGTGCAAGCTTCGATCTTTTTGAGAACTATGAAGATCGTGGAAATCAGTTCAAGAAAGCTGTAAAAAGCCTGTAGTACCAAACAGCTAAACAAGATTCAAAGTAATTCAAATGCAGATTTTACCAAAAATAAAAGGAGACAAGGTTATCTGGGGAGTTGTCATAATCCTCTCAGTGTTTTCCATCCTTGCAGTATACAGCTCGACCACGACGCTGGCATATCGCTTTAAGCAGGGAAATACCGAATATTACCTCCTTAAGCACCTTGGCATTCTGGTATTTGGATTTGTACTGATGTATGCAGCACATAAGATAAAGTATGTTTATTACGCCCGCATTTCCCAGATTGCTGTTTTTGCATCTATTCCGCTCTTGCTTTATACCTTGTTGTTTGGAGCTTCCATAAATGAAGCATCACGCTGGACCACTCTTCCAGGTGTGAACGTGATGTTCCAGCCTTCTGACTTTGCCAAGCTGGCACTGATCATGTTTGTTGCCAGAATGCTTGCCAAGAAACAGGTCAATATCAAGGATTTCAATGCCGGATTTATTCCTGTTTTGCTGCCTATACTTGCCATTTGCTTTCTGATTCTTCCGGCAAACTTCTCAACCGCTGCTATTCTTTTTGTTACCTGTGTGGTTCTGATGTTCATCGGAAGGGTGAATATGAAATACCTGCTTGGAATGGCGGGTATTGGAGTAATTCTGCTAACCTTGTTTATTGCCTTCCTCTATATTTCCCCGAAATCAAGCGGCAGGTTGGGAACCTGGCAGAACAGAATCGAGAATTTCTCCAGTGGTGACAGCGAAGAAAACTATCAGGTTGAGCAGGCAAAGATTGCCATTGCAAAGGGAGGAGTCATAGGCCAGCTCCCGGGAAACAGCATGCAAAAGAACTTTTTACCCAATCCATTCAACGATTTCATCTATGCTATAATTACTGAAGAATATGGTATTGTAGGTGCAGTGATTGTACTTTTTATGTATCTCATCTTGCTCTTCAGGGGAATCGTAATTGTAGCAAAGGCTCCCGGTAATTATGGGGCATTCCTCGCCATTGGAGTGACCTTCAGCCTGGTTTTCCAGGCGATGATAAACATGGCAGTGGCAGTAAACCTTCTGCCAGTAACAGGCCAGCCTTTACCATTGGTAAGCATGGGAGGAACCAGTATCTGGTTCACAAGCATTGCCATTGGAATTATACTTAGCGTAAGCAAGGAGCTGGAAAGTGAAAACCCTGAACAGGAAGGAGAATATGCAGCAGCTTGAAAACATAAAAGTAATTCTCAGCGGAGGTGGTACCGGAGGACATATCTTCCCGGCTATCGCCATTGCTAATGCCATTAAGGCTAAAGTCCCAACGGCTGACATACTGTTTGTCGGAGCAAAGGGACGAATGGAAATGGAAAAGGTGCCGGCAGCTGGCTACCCGATTGAGGGACTCTGGATCAGCGGTCTGCAGCGGAAATTCACAATTGAAAACCTTTCCTTTCCCTTTAAGGTTATTTCAAGCCTGATAAAAGCTCAATTACTCATCAGTGATTTCAAACCTGATGTGGCCATCGGCACCGGCGGGTATGCATCCGGACCAACCCTAAGGGCTGCAGCGGCAATGGGAATTCCTACCCTGATTCAGGAGCAGAACTCATTTCCTGGAATAACCAATAAAATACTTGCCAAAAAAGTTGATTGCATCTGTGTAGCCTATGCCCTAATGGATCGCTACTTCCCTGAAGAAAAGATCCGGCTTACCGGTAATCCAATCAGGCAGGATATCAATTATGAGGGCACTGACAGGAAAGCCGCACTCGCATCCTTCTCACTCTCTGCAGATAAACTGACTGTTCTTGTAGTTGGAGGAAGTCTGGGTGCCAGAACGATTAACAACAGCATCAACGAAGGTCTTGCCTTGCTGGCTGAAAACAATATCCAGCTCATTTGGCAGACAGGAAAAAGCTTTGCTGACACTGCTGCAGAAGCAATAAAGAAATATCCTAAAAGCGGATTCGTAACCTCCCCTTTCATCACCAGAATGGATCAGGCTTATGCCGCTGCCGATATAGTTATTTCCAGAGCAGGTGCTATTGCCATCTCCGAATTATGCGTTGTGGCAAAACCTTGCATACTCGTTCCCTCACCTAATGTTACTGAGGATCATCAAACCAAGAATGCAGAAGCCCTTTCAGGCAGAAATGCAGCTATACTCATAACGGATATGGATGCCATGGAAGATCTGGTCCCTGCAGTTGTTGAACTATCCAAAAATGAGCATAAGCAGGAACAGCTCAGGGAAAACATCCGCAAGATGGCTTTCCCGGATGCTGCTAACACCATAGCAGATGAAGCATTGAAGCTGATCAGCAGGAAAAGGTCCAAGAAAAAGCACTGATTCAGACCCTAACCGACAAAACTTAATCAACCCTTATAACCAACCATGAAACCACTACCAAAACAAGGCACTGTCTATTTCCTCGGAATCGGGGGAATTGGAATGAGTGCGCTTGCCCGTTACTTCCTGAGTAAGGGGTGGCAGGTTCATGGTTATGACAAGACTCCCACCTCTCTTACCGCCTCACTTCAAAAGGAAGGCATGAGGATACACTTCGAGGAGGACCTTTCGAAAATTCCAGCTCATATTGACCTGATTATTTTTACTCCTGCTATTCCAGCAAATCATGCAGAATATCAATTCCTGCTGAAAAAGGGTGCAACTCTGCATAAGAGAGCAGAAGTATTGGGAATGATAGCAGCCGACTACAATACCATTGCCATTGCAGGCACACATGGCAAAACAACCACCAGCACCATGACAGCCCACCTGATGAAACAATCAGTTAAAGGATGTCAGGCTTTCCTTGGTGGAATCAGCAAGAATTACGAAAGCAATCTGCTGCTGACCGAACAATCGGAATACCTGGTGGCTGAAGCTGATGAATACGACCGTTCATTCCTGCAGCTGTCGCCAAATACAGCAGTGATCACCAGCATGGATGCCGATCATCTTGATATTTATGGCAACCATGATGCCCTGCTGCAAAGCTTTACTGAGTTTGCAGGAAAGATCAGAAAGGGAGGCAATCTGGTTCTGAAACTGGGTTTGGAATTGACCCTGCCTGAAGAATCAGGTATTCAAACCTATTCTTACAGCCTTGATCAGTCATCTGATTTTCATGCTGAGAATCTGAAACTGAAGGATGGACTTTATCATTTTGATTTTATCCATCCTAATGGAAAAATCACAGGAATGGTCCTTGGAATTCCCGGATTATACAATGTGGAGAATGCCGTTGCAGCCCTTGCTTGCAGCTGGCTGTGCGGTGTAAGCGAGAATGAACTTAAAAATGCGATTGCAAGCTTTAGCGGGGTAAGAAGGCGTTTCGACATCAGGTTCAGAAGTGAAAAGGCAGTGTACATCGATGATTATGCTCACCATCCTGCAGAACTAACTGCCAGTATAAGCTCTGCAAGAAAACTGTTTCAGGGGAAAACAATCACAGGTATTTTCCAGCCACACCTCTACAGTAGGACCCGGGATTTCGCAAGTGAATTCGCAATAAGCCTTGACTTACTTGATTATGTAATTCTCCTGCCAATATATCCTGCAAGGGAATTACCGATTGAAGGTGTGAGTTCGCAGCTGCTGTTTGACAATATCAGCAAGCCATCAAGATTGGTGGAGATGACAGATTTCCCTTCAATCCTTGATGAAATACCGTTTGAAGTACTAATGACCTTGGGAGCCGGAGATATTGACACTCTTGCAGCTCCTATTGAAAACTACCTTTCAGGAAGGGAGGTGAAGAAATGAAACTGTTTTTAAGAATATTGCTAATCACCCTCTGGACAGCCTTTGCAGCTGGTTCAGTAGTACTCATGAGTTTTGCAAACCAAACCCATGAGGTAAAGCCCTGCACCGGAGTTGAAATCAGAATGAAGGATGCAGGAATTGAGCCCCTGTTTACAGCAGCCGACATCAAGAGTCAGCTGACTGGTCGTTTCGGTAAATTCGACAAGAAGAGTCTTGATGAAATTGACCTGAAAGGCATTATAAGTTTCCTGCGAAGCAATCCGAACATTGATGTGGCAGATGCCCATCTATCAATAGAAGGAAAGCTGATGGTTGACATTCAGCAGTGCAAGCCCATTGTCAGAATAATCAGTGAAACAGGAAGGGAATTCTATATTGATTCAAAAGGCAAGATACTTCCTGCCAATCCGGCTTATCCAGCAAGAGTTATTGTAGCTAATGGATCCCTGAATGTCCCGCTGAAACCAGGCAAGAACATTTTCACAAAACAGGGGAACAAGCCATTTTCAGAAGACTTGCAACGATTGCAGGGCATTTACAGCATGGCAGGGTTCATGAAAAACGACAGTGTCATGGATGCCCTTGTCGAACAGATATACGTAAAGGCTGATGGAAATTACAGATTGGCGACAAGAACAGGTTTCCACATCATAGAATTTGGTGACACCTCAGAAACTGCTGAGAAAATCGAAAACCTGAAAGCATTTTACAAATACGGACTCACCCGCACAGGCTGGACAAAATACAGAATCATCAATTTAACCTATAAGAATCAAGTTGTTTGCACAAAATAAAATAGTATGGAATCGGAAATTATCGTCGGATTAGACATCGGCACCACTAAAATTGCGGCAATAGTTGGTCGCAGAAATGATTTGGGCAAAATAGAAGTATTGGGCTATGGAAGGAGCGAATCCATTGGTGTTCGCAGGGGAGTGATTACCAATATTGAAAATACCGTTCAATCCATACAGGCGGCTGTGAAAGAAGCCGAAGCCCGCTCCGGTGTAAATATCAGGACGGTAAACGTAGGTATTGCCGGACAGCATATCCGCAGTCTGCAGCTCAGGGGCAGCAGCATCAGGAAACATCCTGATACTGAGATCAGCCAGGAGGATCTGGATAGCCTGACTTCCGATATGTTCAACATTGCCATGAATCCCGGTGAAAAAATCATTGATGTAATTCCTCAGGAGTATACCATTGATGGCGAATCCGGCATCAAGGATCCGAAAGGAGCCATGGGACATCAGGTAGAAGCCAATTTTCATATCATCACAGGCCAGACTTCTGCTGCCATGAATATTTTCAAATGCATCCAGAAAGCCGGATACAATGTTGAAAATATGATTCTTGAGCCACTGGCTTCTTCCGAATCCGTACTCAGCGATGATGAAAAGGAAGCTGGAGTAGTTTTGGTTGATATAGGCGGTGGAACAACCGATATCGCGATATTCCTGGATGGAATTATCCGGCATACCGCTGTAATTCCATTTGGCGGGGATATTATTACCGAGGATATCAAGACCGGTTGCAGCATCATTAAAAAGCATGCCGAAGATCTGAAGGTGAAATTCGGTTCTGCACTGGCTAAGGAAAATAAGAATGAAGAAGTGGTTGCTATACCCGGACTGAGGGGAAGAGCTCCGAAGGAAATCACCCTGAAGAATCTTGCCAGCATCATTCAGGCTCGCATGGAAGAAATCATCGAGTATGTATACCATGAAATCAAGTCGACCGGACTGGAGAAAAAACTCATTGCCGGTATAGTTCTCACCGGTGGCGGATCAATGCTGAAGCATATTGAACAGCTTACCCAGTTCATGACAGCCATGGATACCCGGATTGGTTATCCTAATGAGCATCTTGCCAGCACCGTTCCAGAAGAAATCACAAGTCCCATGTATGCAACCGGTGTCGGACTTGTAATGCTCGGACTTCAGAGAAATGAGCGTCATCTCACACCATCAAATGAGCAGGTGCAGGAAGGTGATCCGGCAACTGAAACACCAGTAAAACAACCAAAAAAGAAACCCGGAGGAAAGGGATTGATGGATTGGTTCAATAAATTTTTTGAAGAGGGAATTGACTAATTCTACTAATTCCCGGGATAAATCAGGGAAATAGCCATGAATCGGACTGGAAATGCTGAAACTCAAGACAATTCACCAAATTCAGTTAATAATTAACAAGCATTTTGTTAGTAACTAATCTACAGTACCAACCCATTCAGGATCAATAAACATCTAATTTTAGGAGGAGAAAAATGTTAGAAATGCTGAAATTCGACCTGCCAAAAGACCAGGCTTCCATAATAAAAGTTATCGGTGTAGGTGGTGGCGGCAGCAACGCTGTAACGCATATGTTTAAACAAGGCATCAAGGGTGTCGATTTTTACATTTGCAATACTGATGTGCAGTCATTATCACTAAGCCCGGTCCCAAATAAAATATCACTAGGAGCCACCGGACTCGGAGCCGGCTCTATCCCTTCCGTTGGACGCGATTCTGCCCTGCAGCGTGAGTCCGACATCCGTGGAATTCTCGAACATAATACTTCCATGCTCTTTATCACTGCCGGAATGGGTGGTGGTACAGGTACCGGAGCTGCTCCTGTTATCGCAAGAATAGCAAGGGAACTCGGAATTCTTACTGTTGGTATCGTTACCAAACCATTCGGATTTGAAGGCAGGAAACGTCTGCAACAAGCCGAAGTTGGAATTGAAGAACTAAAAAAATATGTGGATACCATCCTGGTAGTCTGCAACGATAAACTTCTTGATCTTCAGGGCGACCTCAAACTCAGCCAGGCATTCGGAAAGGCTGATGACGTTCTTACCATTGCTGCAAAAGGCATAGCTGAAATCATTACAGTTACAGGCCGCATCAATGTTGACTTTGAAGACGTCAAGACTGTCATGAACAGCAGTGGAAAGGCTATCATGGGCGCAGGTATTGCCAGCGGTGAAGATCGCGCAATGCAGGCTGTTCAGTACGCACTCACCTCCCCTCTTCTTGATGATACTGATATCAAGGGAGCTGATCATGTACTTCTTTACATTAC
Organism: Bacteroidales bacterium; assembly: GCA_016707705.1. Classification (GTDB taxonomy): domain Bacteria; phylum Bacteroidota; class Bacteroidia; order Bacteroidales; family UBA4417; genus UBA4417. The sequence goes on along the minus strand of JADJHD010000011.1, from coordinate 47,041 downwards.
CTCCGGAAAGAACGAAATCTCCCTCGAAGAACTCAATGAAATCACAGCTTACATCACTTCCCAGGCCGGCGATAATGCCAATGTAATCTGGGGAGATGGCATTGATGATTCACTGGATGATGAGATCGCCATTACATTGATTGCTACAGGATTTGACAAGAAGGACAAGATTGTTCACAGAATGGATGACATTCTGGGAAACACCTATTCAACTCCGGTTCACAATAGGCCTGAACCTATCAGCGAGGTTACCCTTGTTGAAAAGAAACCAATTGAAGTGGTCAGCAGTATCAGCAGTGTCGCTGAAATTACACCCATTGTTCCTGAAATCAAGGTAGAAGTACCCCTTACCCTGTTTGAAGATACTGCAAAAGCTCAGCAGAGTGAAGAAAGCTTTATAGAACAGTACCAGGTTAGTCCTGAACCAGTGGAAACCCCAATTATTTCCAGGATTGAGCCTGAGTTTGAGATCATTAACAAAACTGTGCCTGAACCAGCCCAGGAAAGGCCATTCATAAGGAAACCACTGGTATTCCCAAATGAAAGGGAACAGGAATCACAGCGCATGGACAGGGTAAGCAAACTGAAGGATATCAGCATTGCCCGTCCAAAAAGCGGCAATCTCGAAGATTTGGAGAAGCAGCCAGCATACATGCGTCGTAATGTTGAACTTCAGGATACAAGCAATTCAGCTGAATCCAGCATATCACGCTATACGCTGAATACAGAAACTCCATCCAAGCCTGTATTGAGGGAGAACAACTCCTTCCTGCATGACTCTGTAGATTAATATCAGCCCCTCTAGGCACACTAAAAGCATTATACAAGAATAACCCCATGGAACTGGAAAAACTCATCAATGACGACATCAAGCAGGCAATGCTTAACAAGGACAAGGATAAGCTTGAAGCCCTCAGGGCTATAAAAGCAGCCTTATTGCTTGAGAAGACCGGCAAGGATGTAAGCAGTGGTGAGATACCAGCGACAGTGGAGTTAAAAATGCTTCAAAAGCTTGTAAAGCAGCGCAAGGAAAGTGCTGAGGTTTTCAAGGCACAAAATCGTCCTGAACTGGCAGAAGTAGAACTTTTCCAGGCATCCATCATTGAAAAATATCTTCCTGCTCAGATGAGCCGGGAAGAAGTGGAGGAAAAGATCAGGCAGATTGTTGCCAGCACAGGTGCAACCGGAATTAAGGACATGGGTAAGGTTATGGGTATGGCGTCCAAGGAGCTTGCCGGTTCAGCCGACAACAAGACCGTTGCTGAAATCATCAAGCAATTGCTGGGAGCTTAAAAACAATTACCCGGGTAAAAAAAAGAGGCCTCCAAATGGAAGCCTCTTTTTTTTTCGGTATCGAAATATGATTATGCACCAAGCTGCAGTCTGTGGAACTTGGTAACGGTAAGACCCTTATCAGCCTTGGTGATATAATCACGAACGGTGATTTTACCATCATTGATAAATTCCTGGTTAAGCAGGGTGCTCTCCTTGTAGAATTTATTCAATTTACCCATTGCGATCTTCTCAACCATTTCTTCTGGTTTGCCTTCAGCGCGGGCCTGATCCTTGCCAATTTCCATTTCGCGTTCGATAAGTTCGCTTGATACGTCATCCTTATCAACAGCAACTGGGCTCATAGCAGCAACCTGCATGGCAACGAATTTACCAACCTCATCGAGGTTAGCTACGTTGTCAAGATTGAAACCAAGAATGGTAGCCAAACGGTTTCCAAAATGGTTGTAAGCAACTACTCTTGGAGCTTCTACAAATTCATAATGTGCAAGTTCCATTTTCTCTCCGGTTTTGCCGGTAAGATCGGTAACACCTTCAGCGATGGTGCGGCCGTCGATGGTCTTGGCTTTCAGATCCTCAAGTGACTGACATTTTTCAGCAACTGCGAGGTTCAGAACCTTATTTGCATACTCAATAAATTCTTCATTCTTGGCTACGAAGTCTGTTTCGCAGTTGAGCATGATGATGCCACCAAATTTATTGTCCTCGGTGGTCTTGGCAATAACGATACCCTGGTTGGCATCGCGGTCGGCACGTTTAAGAGCCAGTTTCTGGCCTTTTTTGCGGAGGATGTCAATTGCCTTTTCGATATCGCCATCAGCTTCTACGAGGGCGTTCTTGCAATCCATCATTCCGGCTCCGGTTTGTTGACGGAGTTTATTTACTTCTGAAGCAGTAATAGTTGCCATTGTGTTGTATTGTCTTTTATGGTTTATTTTAGGAGGATCAACTCCCTTTATATTATTCGTTTTCTCTATCCCTTATTTACCATTTAAAGGCTATACCGAAATGGCAAGCCTTTAAACTGAAACCCGATGGGTTTACCTAAGAAATATGTAATGAAAACTTAGATTCTTTTCCTTGGAGGATTTCCGGCACCTGGCTTACGGGCAACAGGTTTCCTTGGGCGCTTGGAACGATCTTCGCTTGATTCTTCACCTTCTGCAAGGCGTTTCTTCCTGGCGATTTCGCGTTCTGCTGCGGTTTCCTCTTCATCCATATCCTCGATACCGATACGAACACCGTTTTCATCGTATTCGTCATGATCTTCGTCGGATGAGCGTTTTTCACGATCAAGTTTGCGTTCAGCAAGACCTTCTTCGATAGCTTCAACGATTTTCTTTACAACGAGAGCGATTGACTTTGATGCATCGTCATTTGCAGGGATTGGGAAATCAACCAGATTTGGATCGCTGTTGGTATCAACGATGGCAAAGGTGGGGATGTTAAGTTTGCGGGCTTCAGCGATTGCAATATGTTCCTTCATGATATCAACAACAAAAATTGCTGAAGGAAGCTTATTGAGGTCAGCGATTGAACCAAGGTTCTTCTCGAGCTTGGCACGTTCGCGGGTAATCTGAAGACGCTCGCGTTTTGAGATATTTGTAAAACTGGGGCTTGTCATAAGCTTATCCAGTGAAGCCATTTTCTTAACGGCTTTACGGATAGTTGCAAAGTTGGTAAGCATACCGCCTGGCCAGCGCTCAGTAACATATGGCATGTTAACCGGCTTTACCAGTTCTGAAACGAGAGCCTTAGCTTGTTTCTTGGTAGCTACGAAAAGCACCTTCTTGCCTGATTTTGAAACCTGCTTCAAAGCTGCAGCTGCTTCGTCGATCTTGGCTATGGTTTTGTAAAGGTCAATGATGTGGATTCCATTACGCTCCATGAAAATGTAAGGAGCCATGTTTGGATTCCATTTACGGCGAAGGTGACCAAAATGAGCACCTGAGTCGAGTAATTCTTCAAAAGTTGTTCTTGCCATTTTATTTGTTTCCTTGATTTAGTTTACATTCCTGAATTAAACAATTGCCAGGTAGTCCGCCATAGGAGGAGTCCTGGCAATTTAGATACTAAACTACCTTCACGCACATTTTTAACGCTTGCTGAACTGGAAGCGCTTACGGGCTTTCTTCTGTCCGAATTTCTTACGTTCCACCATACGTGGGTCACGGCGCATGAGTCCCTTAGCCTTGAGAGGAGGACGCATTTCGGGGTCGATTTCGCAAAGAATCCTGGAGATACCCAAACGAAGGGCTTCAGCCTGACCTTTAACTCCACCGCCTACCATATTGGCAGTAACATCATATTTACCAACTGTATTGGTGATTTCAAAAGGCTGCTCTACTGTACTGTGCAGAATAGCCATTGGAAAATATTCCTTATAATCACGTCCGTTGACGATGATGCTTCCGGTTCCTTCCTTGAGATATACCCTGGCTATAGCAGTCTTACGACGGCCAACGGCATTTATTTTCTCCATTGTATTTATTTGATTTCGTGAATGTTGATCTTTCTGGGTTTCTGTGCTTCGTGATCGTGCTCACTGCCGGTGAATACGCGAAGATTCCTGAACAGTTCAGCGCCAAGACGATTCTTGGGAAGCATGCCCCTGATGGCTTCTTCAAGAATATATTCAGGACGTTTTTTCAGAACTTCCCTGGGAGTAGCCTTTTTCTGGCCTCCTGGGTATCCTGAATAATGAATATATTCCTTGTCATTCAACTTTGCTCCTGTAAAGCGAATCTTCTCTGCATTGATGATAATTATGTTATCACCACAGTCAACGTGAGGAGAAAAATTGGTTTTGTACTTACCGCGCAGAAGGGAAGCAACTTTTGTTGCAAGGCGTCCAACTACTTCGTTTTCGGCGTCTACCAACAGCCATTCCTTGGTGATCTGGTCGGCCTTGGGTGTTTGCGTCCTGTAACTTAATGTATTCATGTGAATTGTAATAGGCTGTTAATCAAAAAATCCCTTTTTGTCCTAAAAGGGGTGCAAAGGTAAAACGAATTTTTTAAGTAACCAAAAATTGCTAACAATATTTTGTTGATTACTATTTTCGAAACCGGAGTGCAAAGGTACTCCATTTTGAAACCGCTTTTTAATTCGAATGTTCATTTTATTCTCCTTTCTCTAAAATATTGGTTTACAATAACTCAAGACAAAACCACAAATCCTTCCCCATTTGTTAAAAAAAGTTATGCAGATGTCAATCCAATAAAAATTATATTAACTTTGCATCTCAAAGTACTTTAAAAACAATTGTATGGAGTCACAGGTAGATTACAAAAAGACACTTACTGAGATACGTGACCTCATGGATACCAGCAGCAGGTTCCATTCACTAAGTGGCCTGGCTGGAATAAGTGCGGGAATTTTCGCCCTTATTGGTACGGCAGTTTTCTACCTGTATTTCGGATTTTCCCTTCTTGACCCTTTCCTTTTTATAAACTATCAAACTGTGCCTTTCTTACTGTTTGATGGACTGATTATCCTCACCTTTTCCCTGATTGCTGCCTTCTACTTTACTAAAAGGAATGCCAGAAAAAATGGTGAAAAACTCTGGACTCCCGTCTTTAAAAGGGTTTTGCTCTACTGGCTTATCCCAATGATTCCAGGTGGGATCATCCTGCTCTCCTTTGCATTCGGACAAGGACCAATTCTGTTCCCTTCTGCAATTGCCCTGAGCATTATTTTCTATGGAATTGCCCTGGTGAACGCGAGCAAATACAGCATGAATGAATTATTCTGGCTGGGTATTTCCGAACTGATTATCGGACTCGCAGCCTTTTTCTTTTGGAAATACAGTTTGTTATTGTGGGCTGCCGGATTTGGACTGATGAATATCATTATTGGTAGCATAGCCTACCTCAAATATGAAGCAAGGAAAAGCTAAGCGAAGAACAAACTCCCCAACACATTAATACCTCATTATGCCTAATCCTATCTTACTCCTGAATAAAGCATTCGACAGCCGGATCAGGTTAGGTATTATGGCAATACTTATGACCAACGAACGGACTGACTTCAATTATCTTAAGGAAACACTGGAACTGACTGACGGCAACCTTGCCAGCCATATCAGCGCCCTGGAGCAGGCGAATTTTATTGAGGTGAGCAAACAATTCATTGGGAAAAAACCTAATACAACCTACAAGGCAACTCCTGAGGGTAAGGAAGCATTCAAAAAACACATCGATGGACTGGAGCAACTTATCAGGACCGACAACCTTTAAGAGCCTCCTCTTTTTTTTCTTTTTTTACTTTGTTTTTCAAAGTTCTTTCTAAACTAAACTGTATGAAAACACAACTTTTCCGATTAGTATCACTGATTACCGGCATTTTCCTGTTTGACTTCCTTTTCTATAATCAGGAACCAGGAATAAATGCCCTGTTGTTTGTCCTGATCATTCTGGGTCTCTTGAAAATATCGGGTCGGGACCTGAACTCCACTAAACAACAACTATTCTCAATGTTCGGACTGCTGGTAGCTGGAACTGCTGTTGCACTCTATAACAGCGATCTGAGTATACTTGTGTACTTCGGATCATTGGTTGTTTTCATAGGATTCAGCACTCAACCTGCCTTAAAGCAAATACTGAATTCAGTATTGATTTCAGCGGCCAATTTCTTCAAAGCTCCATTTGCTTTGATAGTTGAACTCTCTGACCTTATGAAAATAAGAAAACAGTTGCCGACGATCTGGAAGGCCGTGAGAATTGCACTCATCCCGTTAGGATTGCTGTTTGTCTTCACCACAATCTTTCGATATGCAAACCCAATCTTCAATGATTTATTCCTTAACCTGGATAAGCTTTTCGATAGATTCATGATATGGATTGAGCAATTCCTTTCCATCGGACATCTCGTTTTTCTTTGCTTCGCTGCTGCAGTGATTACAGGAATTCTGTACAGGGGGAAATTCCATCGGCTACTGCATAAGGAGTCACTTCACCCTGACCTGATTGGCAGAAGAGCAAAAAGGAAGCGTTTCAGCTTTGAAGACAAAATCAGAATGACTGCATTGAAGGATGAATACAGGATAGGATTTCTGCTTCTTGCTTCTTTGAATTTTCTTCTGCTGATTGTAAATATCACTGAGATTCTCTGGTTAAGGAAAGAATACAGCTTATCGAGTGCAGCTGCCATGTCGCGGAATCTACATGATGGCACCAACCTTCTAATTATGAGCATCGTATTGTCCATTGTAGTTATGATGGTGCTTTTCAGGGGGAATCTCAACTTCTATTCAAAAAACAAATGGCTGATCATGGGTGCAATGGCATGGATAGTTCAGAATATCCTCCTGGGTATTAACGTTGCCATGCGCAATTGGTTTTATATCAGTCAGTATGGCTTAACCTATAAACGAATCGGCATTTATTTTTTCCTTGCTGTAGTCGTGACCGGACTAGTTTTACTCTATCTGAAAATCAGAGAAAAACGCTCTGCATGGTACCTGCTTAGAACCAATAGCTGGAGCCTTTATTTCTTTCTAATACTGTTAGGTCTGATCAACTGGGATTTCCTGATTATCCGGTATAATTTGAGGCCATCTGCTCCAGAAGTTAATGTTCAATATCTGATGGATATGAGAGGAAGAAATCTTAAGCAATTGATGGAAGTTCAACCTTTATTGGAGAAGCGCAATTCCAACTATTCTGATTCCATCAGTGTTGTTCTCGAAGAAAGAAGTATCGGTTTTTTGGTAACCCAGGATCGAAGGTCAATCTTATCCAAGAATATTTTTGAATGGAGAACTGAATTGTTCCTCAGGAAAAAGCTGGAAGTGAATAAGGCACTTGAGAAAACAGGAAAGCCTGATAAAAAGTAAAACTCAATTGTTTTCCTAATTCCTGACGTAACTTTATGAATCCTATTCAAGTCCATGAAAAAGCTTAGCAGCAGTTTAATCACAGTCGGTTTGTTCGCAATAGCAATGGGCCTGCTTGAAACAATTGTGGTGATCTATCTGAGAGAACTTTACTATCCTGAAGGCTTCAGTTTTCCGGTAAAAGCCATGAGTCCCCATATAGTATCCACTGAACTGCTTCGGGAACTTGCAACCATGGTTATGCTGGTTACAATAGGGATTATTGCCGGAAGAAACTCTGGCAGTCGCTTTGCATGGTTTCTTTTTAGCTTCGCAGTCTGGGATATCTCCTACTACATTTTCCTGAAACTTTTGGTCAACTGGCCGGAGTCACTGCTCAGCTGGGATATACTGTTCCTTATTCCCGTAACCTGGGTGGGACCGGTTCTGGCTCCGGTTATCAATTCACTCACAATGATCGTATTGTCAGTGGTTATAATCCGGGCAAACAAGACGCACACCAGAAACCTGAATTTCCGGGAATGGCTGCTGCTTATTCTGGGTTCTTTCATTGTGATCTATACCTATATAATAGGCTATCTTGATTTTATGCTGCAAAAGTTCAGTCTGAATGAGCTTTTTGACGGCAGCAAGATGGAATCACTGATCAGCTATGCCTCCACCTTTATTCCCAACCATTTTGACTGGTATGTATTTTCACTGGGATTGGCTCTGCATCTTACTGCCATAGGCTTATATATCCGCCGGCTGAAACCGGGAGAGCGATGATGAAGTCTTAAATACCAATGAATTTGTTCTTCAGATTAAGCAAATAAATGCAGGATTTGAGGCAGTCGAAAATGCAGTTAAATTGAGTTCACCCTTTTATTATGCTTATTCCTACCTTTGCATATTGAAACTTCAATTGGAATATGTCAATCAAGACTTTAGGCATCACTAAATACTATGGCCCCCAACTGGTGCTGGATAAGATCAACATCAATATTGAAAAGGGTGAGGTTGTCGGACTACTTGGTCCCAATGGAGCTGGGAAATCTACCTTGATGAAGATTATCACCTGTTACCTCCCTCCTACCTCGGGCGAGGCATTTGTTGAGGATTTCGACGTAGCTGTTTCGCCTGAAGAAGTAAAGAAAAGAGTAGGATACCTTCCAGAAAACAATCCGCTTTACCTGGATATGTATATTAGGGAGTATCTGGAGTTTGTTGCAGGTATTCACAAACTGGGCAGGAATACCCGGATGAAGGTTAATGAAATCATTGACCTGACCGGACTTGGTGATGAACAATCAAAGAAAATCGGTGCTCTCTCCAAAGGATACCGTCAGCGTGTTGGACTTGCACAGGCAATGATTCACGATCCTGAAGTACTGATTCTTGATGAGCCTACCTCAGGACTTGACCCAAATCAGCTGGTTGAAATCCGCAACCTGATCAGGGAGATTGGACGGCAGAAGACTGTTATGCTTTCAACCCATATCATGCAGGAAGTTGAAGCCATCTGCAACCGTGTCATTATCATTCATAAAGGCAAGCTGGTTGCTGATAACCTCACCTCTGAACTATCATCCCATAAGAATAAGGATATCATCACCGTTGAGTTCGGCAGTATAGTCCAGGAAAAGCACCTGAAAAATATTCCGGGGGTACGCTCTGTTCAGAAAATCAACGATCGTACATGGAAGCTTCATGCAATTGAGGGCGAGGATATCAGACCAATGATCAATAAAATGGCTGTGCAGAACAACCTGACGATTCTGGCCCTGCAAAGGGAAGAACAGCGATTGGAAGAGGTATTCCAACAACTAACAGCCTCCAGATAATCCTGACTATATCATTAACTTTCTTTAATTTTCCAGCCATAGCTTTCAGCTGAAGTTATCGTCATGCTGATGTATTGCGGAAGACGAACAACAAACGAGGTTCGGATATAGGGTAATTTCCATTTGCAAGGATCGCACGAATGAGGAATATTTAAAAGGCCTGATCTAAAAGTAACCAGTTCACTTCTGAAAAATGCAACTGTCGCATTTCAATTTCGAAAGCAAATCTTTCAATTTCTTTGTGATTTTTGCCTTAAAAGCCATTTTTTTAAATTATTTCGAGCTTTTTATGATTACAATTTCGATTTTCGGGTATAAATGTTTTTACCTTTGCCACTTCCAAAGTGGAAAGATTTGTTTGATTGCAACCACAAAAAAAAATGCTAAACCAAGATTTCTTCTCGAAAGAATACATTTCCACAAGTTTATATCATTGTTAACCTCTTAAAATCAAAGAGATGGGCTATTTATTTACATCCGAAAGTGTTTCGGAAGGGCATCCGGATAAAGTTGCTGACCAGATATCTGATGCTTTGCTTGATGAGTTTTTACGTTTTGACCCGGACTCCAAAGTTGCGTGTGAAACCTTAGTAACTACAGGTTTAGCCGTATGCAGCGGTGAAGTGCGCACCAGCGGCTATGTTGATATACAGAAAGTTGTCAGGAATACCATTGAAAAAATCGGTTATACCAAGGCTGAATACCGCTTCGATAATAATTCCTGCGGTGTAATTTCAACCATTCATGAACAGTCGGACGACATCTATCAGGGTGTTGCTCATACCAAGCCTGAAGATCAGGGTGCCGGTGACCAGGGAATGATGTTTGGCTATGCCAATGCTGAAATGGACAATTTCATGCCTCTTCCTATCGAACTGTCACATATCCTCTTACAGGAGCTTGCTGCTATCCGCAAGGAAGGCAAGAAAATGAAATACCTCCGCCCTGATGCCAAATCACAGGTGACAGTTGAATATGATGACCGAAGCCGTCCTCTCAGGATAGATACGATCGTTGTTTCAACTCAGCATGATGAATTCGTTCTTCCGAAAAATAATTCGGAGAAGGAACTGAAAGCTGCTGAGAAGGCAATGCAGGATAAAATCAAGGAAGATGTTGAACAGATTCTGATTCCCAGGGTAAAGAGAACCTTGCCTGCACGCATCAAAAAATTATTCAAGGGAGATTACATTCTTCATGTAAACCCAACCGGCAAGTTTGTGATTGGCGGTCCTCATGGTGATACCGGACTTACCGGACGCAAGATCATCGTGGATACTTACGGTGGCAAGGGAGCACACGGTGGTGGTGCATTCTCAGGAAAAGACTCTTCAAAGGTTGACCGTTCAGCTGCCTATGCTGCAAGGCATATTGCCAAGAACCTGGTTGCAGCCGGTGTTGCCAATGAAGTACTGGTGCAGGTTGCCTATGCAATTGGTGTTGCAGAACCTGTTGGACTTTATGTGAACACTTACGGCACTGCAAAAGTAAAGGGTGAAGACGGAAAGAAACTGGCTGATGGCCTGATTGCCAAGAAAGTCAGCAAGGTTTTCGATATGCGCCCCTATGCAATTGTACAGCGCTTCGGACTTAAGAACCCCATATTTGAGCGTACTGCTTCATACGGACATTTCGGTCGTGATCATTTCAAGGCTGAAGTTGAAGTTTATTACAAGCAAGGTTCAACCCGCACCGAAAAGGTGAATGGTGTAGAAAAGTACTTTAAGGAAGTACAATTCTTCGGATGGGAAAAAACAGACCATATTGATGCTATCCGCAAGGAATTTGGCCTCTAACCAATTGAATACAAAAAGCAAAGCCGGGATTTACCCGGCTTTTCTTTTTTCCTTTATCTGTTAATAATGAGAAACTTAAATTTCAATGAGGGCTCCCCTTCCCTATTTATCCTTGCAAGATAGCTACCGGGCAAAAGATCTTGCACATCAAGACTAAGATTGTCTTTCAATATTCCCCTGCCAAATTCCTTCACCAGTTGTCCGTTCAGGTTAAACATGCTGATTGAGGCATTTTCAAGATTCTTGCTGCCGGATACATCAAGAATAATGTAATCCTTTGCAGGAGAAGGATAAGCCATTACTTCCAATTTCTTTGCTTCATCGACTCCTACTCCGCTGACAAAGTAGTTGATGGTGACCCTGGCTTCGAGAGGCTGCGTGAAGGTGGTATAATCGTAAAACAAATAGGTGATGGAGGTGTAGCCTGTTGGAATTGGTTTTTCATACCTGAAAAAATGATCATAGTGGGTGACGAAACTACTGTCGCACATACCGGGCTGAATGGAATCAGCAATATCGGTTGAATCAGCATCTGGCCAGCATTTGGGATTCAGGCAGAAATAGTTGGAAGTGCTGTCCACCATTGCGTTGATGATCTTCTTCATGAACATTGCAATAGGCTTATCGGTATTGTTCATGATTTTCAAATGTGCTGATAATTCCAGAGTACTCAGATCATTGGTGCTTACTGTGATGCTTCCATCGTTCACCACCTTGTTTCCGTCATTCACATCCATAAGGATCAGCTGCTGGGCATGGGAATGGCCTGCAATGAAGAATACAATCAACAGCAGCAGGAAAAGATATTTTGAATAAGGTTTAATCATAGTCAACAGGAATTGCCGGTTCATAAAAAAAGGCTGCATGGAGCAGCCGTATTTCTTAGTAAAGGAAAAAAATCAATGTCTGACAATCAGCTTATTGGTAAAGCTAACCTTGTTGTCAATCAGCAATGAGTAAAGATAAATTCCTGAAGGCAGTGATGCAGTATTGACAATTGCCTTGCCTGATTCCCTGTCGAGGATGACATGATCTACCACTGCACCCAGCAGGTTACGAATAACCAAGGACGCAGATCTGGCTGAGACAGGAAGGTCGTAGGTGAAGGTTGTATAATCCTGAGCAGGGTTGGGAGCCGGTCCATCAAAAACGAGGGTGGAATTTTCGGGAATTCCAACGCCGGAGAGTGAGAACTCAATGGTAACAGTTGCTGTAACCGGTGAACCAAGCGAATAGAGGTCATAAAACTCATAGGTGAGCGAGGTAGTTCCACCTTGTCCGGAAGGAGTATAATCGGCAACAAAGTTTGAATCCACAGCACCACCGGGGATGCTAACCACTACAAAGGATGTATCAACAAATGGAGGATAGCACACACCGTAGCAGAAAGTATTCATAGTGCCGGGTACAGCAACATTTGTAATGCGTCTTGCAAACATGAACAGTTCCTGGCTGGTATTATTCTTCACCTTTACCTTTGCATCAAGGTAGGCAGCTGAACTGGTATCAGTGGTATGAACATTTATGACAGAGTTGTTCACTGTATGTCCTTCTTCATCAAAAAGGTCGATCACATCAGCAACAGCGTAAAGAATCGTAACACTTGCCGATACCTTGGTAGCAAAGGTTGTGTTGTCATAAAACTCATAGGTAACCGATGAAATGCCCCTGCCTCCATTTGGATAATAATCTCCCAAAAATGAAGAATTGATATTTCCAACCTGAATGCGGGTAACATCCTGCGATGTATCAACATTTGGGGGATAACAGTTTACTCCGAAACAGAAGGAATTTGTAGATGTGGAAACTACGTTGTTGTTGACCCTTCTGAGGAACACATCCAGATCAGTATCTCCGGTATTCTCAACTTTCAGATGGGCTTCAAGCACTTCAGCCAGGGGACTGCTGTGATACACGGTGATGGTTTTGCCGGTAACATCATTATCATATTGATCAAGAATTCTGAGGCCTGGTTGAGCAGCAACAACAAGCGATAGCAGTGATGCGGAGAGGAAAAGTAGCAGTTGTTTCATAATTCGGAAGATTTATGGACAGAGGATTGTTTTGCTGAGAGTTATACCTAATCAGATACCAAAGATACTATCAAAACTATTACCCATGGAATACTTAGATATTTTTTTTAAAAAGTTGAGCACAAAACTTGTATCTACCTGTTTGCATAATAATTATGCAGATATTTGTAACCTTCAAGCCTCAAAAAAAATCTGATATGAAAAAACTCTTTCTCCTTCTATTTCTTGGTATGTCCATTCTGGGATACAGTCAGTCACAGCGCTTAGTAGTTTTTGAAGAATTCACCAACGCGAGCTGTAGTCCATGTGCGTCACAGAATCCGGCTTTCCAGGCATTAATGAATGCAAATACTTCCAAGTGCAGCTATGTAACCTACCATTGGAATTTCCCCGGACCCAATGATCCGATGTATCTTGCCAATCCAACAGATATGCAGGCCAGAATCGGCTTATATGGTTTCAACTTTGTGCCTTCCTGCGTAATGGATGGTGTTACTATTCCTAATTGCAGTGGAGGATATGCAGGTGCTCCCGCATGCATCACCCAAAACATGATTAATACACAGTATGCTGTTCCATCCCCTTTTGAACTGTATATCAATCAGCAGCTTTCACCGGCCAACGATTCCATATATGTGACAGTTCTGGGAAAATGCACTGCAGCTGTCAGTGGCAACCTGGTTTGCCAGCTCATCGTGCTTGAGAAGCATATTCACTATAATTCTCCTCCTGGTTCAAATGGAGAAAAGGATTTCTACAATGTAATGAGGAAGATGCTGCCTTCAGCCGCAGGTACTCCTCTTTCCTCCTCTTATCAGCCCGGAGATTATTTCGTTTACAAGCTTGGTTGGAAACTTGCGAATATCACTTCACTCAGCGAACTAAATGTACTTGGATTCGTTCAGAATACCCAGAACAAAGCTGTTCAGCAGGGTGCGATTACTTCAGCAACCCCAATTTCAGGCGTTTATGCCAATGATATTGAAGTTACCTCTGTTCAGGATTTCCTACCAACCTATTGTGTAAGCAGTCTGGCACCGGTTGTAAAGTTCCGCAATACAGGCTCACAACCGCTAACCTCGGTAACTTTCCACTACAAGGTTAATTCAGGAGCTATAATGGATTACCCTTGGACCGGCAACCTGGGATTCCTTCAGGAAGCTACTGTTCAACTTCCTGCCTATGCCTTTGGACTTGAGAACAATAATACCATGCTCATCTATACTGACGGCACAAACGGCAGTGGTGACAACTACACCAAAAATGACACAGTCACCAAGACATTCACTGCTGCAGTGCAGGCCGGAACAGAGGCTACACTGATTCTGAAGACTGACAACTACCCTGAAGAAACAACATGGGATGTAAGAGATAACAGTGGAAATATTCTGGCCAGTGGCGGTCCTTATCCTGACAAGATTCACACCTATACAATCAATATCCCGCTTGGTTTTGGCACCTGTTACCAGTTTAATATTTATGATGCCGGAGGAAATGGCATTTGCTGCGGAACAACCGGAAACGGACACTATCAGCTGAAAAGCGGAAGCGTAATCATAATCGGAGGTGCAGCCTTTAAAAGCAAGGAAAGTGCCCAGTTCTACTCTGCATCCGGAGTTGGCTTGCCTGAGGATAAGAATCCTGTAGTGTTCTCGGTTTATCCTAATCCGGTTGATGAATCAGCTACTCTTTCCTTCACCAACTATATCCCTGAAACAGTTGAGATCTCCATTTTCAACATGCAGGGAAAAGCCGTCCTGAGCATGCCTTCAACTTCCTACGGAAGCGGAAATCATGAAGTAATGCTGGATTGCTCGAAGCTTGCAGCAGGTATCTATACCGTTCAGATGGTTGCAGGTGACAAGACTTTCAATCAGAAGATTACTGTAAAATAAGACGTTCAGACTTTTTAATAATGAAAATGCTGTCCTAATACGGGACAGCATTTTCATTTATATACATTTTGATTATATATTCCCAATTGTGGAATCCTGTCCGAGAATTACTAAAACAAGGATTTGAGCAGAGAATCATCAACCAGATTTGGCAGTGTAACCTTAAGAGCTGGTTCTTCCTGCATGGCGCGTTTGATTGCAAACATGGCTCCTTCATTTCTGGCCCAGCTTCTGCGGGCAATACCATTGTTTACATCCCAGTGCAGCATATTCTTCAGGCGGCGATCGGCATCGGCGGAGCCATCCAGCAACATCCCGAATCCACCATTGATAACCTCACCCCAGCCGACTCCGCCTCCATTATGCAGGCTCACCCATGTGGCACCCCTGAAACTGTCGCCAATCACATTCTGAACCGCCATATCCGCTGTGAAGCGGGAGCCATCATATATATTGGAAGTTTCGCGATAAGGCGAATCGGTACCTGAAACATCGTGATGGTCGCGGCCTAAAACAATAGGAGCACTAA
The DNA here is from genome assembly GCA_016707705.1 of Bacteroidales bacterium. Taxonomy (GTDB): domain Bacteria; phylum Bacteroidota; class Bacteroidia; order Bacteroidales; family UBA4417; genus UBA4417. The sequence continues at coordinate 31,836 of JADJHD010000011.1, read as the reverse complement.
TTTCACCATCCTTAATAGCCTTATTGAAAGCTTCAGCTATTTTGGTTCTGCCCAGACAATCGGCGTAGAGAATGCGTGCCTGAGAACCCACAACGAGCTTATTCTGCTTGGCCTCACGAATCCAGCGGATATTGTCATGCATCTGCTGCATTATCTCTGTTGGTGACTCAGAAGCAAGTTTTTCAAGCACCTTCATTGCAATCTGATCCGACTTATCCAGGTCGGCGGGATTTCCTGAGGTACAAACCCAGCGGAAAGGGCCAAAGCCAAAATCGAAGCACATTGGACCCATAATATCCTGAACATAGGATGGATAGCGGAAATTGCCATCGGGCAGCATGATATCAGCTCCGGCTCTTGAGGACTCCAAAAGGAAAGCGTTTCCATAATCAAAGAAGTACATGCCCTTAGCTGTAAGTCTGTTGATTGCTGCAACATGACGACGAAGGGATTCCTGCACCTTTTCCCTGAACTTATCAGGTTCGGCAGCCATCATCTGTTTCGATTCCTCGAAACTGAGTCCGGCAGGGTAATAACCACCTGCCCATGGATTATGCAGGGAAGTCTGGTCAGAACCAAGTTCAACCTCCAAATTTTCATCAGCAAGCCGTTCCCACAAATCCACAATATTGCCCTGGAATGCAATGGAAACCGCTTTTTTATCTGATTTAGCTGCCTTAACTCTTTCAATCAGAGCATCCAGATCTGAGAAAACCTCATCCACCCATCCCTGTGAATGTCGGGTAAGTACTGCCTTTGGATTGATTTCAGCAACTATACCAATTGCCCCTGCAATAACAGCTGCTTTTGGCTGAGCGCCTGACATTCCTCCCAATCCGGAAGTCACAAACAGTTTGCCGGCCAGTCCTTCATTTCCCTTTTCAATCTTTCGGCCTGCGTTCAGCACTGTAATTGTGGTCCCATGCACAATGCCCTGCGGACCGATATACATATAGGAACCGGCAGTCATTTGTCCGTACTGCGAAACACCAAGGGCATTGAATTTCTCCCAGTCGTCGGGCTTCGAATAGTTTGGAATCACCATGCCATTTGTAACCACCACTCTCGGGGCATCCTTATGAGAGGGAAACAAGCCCATTGGATGACCTGAGTACATCACTAGGGTTTGCTCATCTGTCATCTGCGAAAGGTACTGCATGGTAAGCAGGTACTGGGCCCAGTTCTGGAAGACTGCACCATTTCCACCATAGGTAATCAGTTCGTGAGGATGTTGTGCAACGGCTGGGTCCAGATTATTCTGAATCATCAGCATAATAGCTGCAGCCTGCTTGCATTTTGCAGGATATTCCTCAATCGGACGGGCATACATTTTATATTCAGGCCTGAGCCTGTACATATAGATGCGGCCATATTTTTTCAATTCCCGAGCAAATTCAGGGGCAAGAATTGCATGAAGAGAAGGATCGAAATATCTCAATGCATTCCTGACAGCAAGTTCCTTTTCAACGGGGCTGAGAATCTCCTTACGGACGGGAGCATGATTTACTTCAGGATCAAATGCAGGTGCTTCGGGAAGTGCGGAAGGTATCCCAGCAAGAATTGAATTCCTGAAATCTGCTGCTTGAATGTCTTTCATTGAATCAAAGTTAATTGGTAAAAGACTGATCTTCTTGCAAATAACGCTTAGTTATTCAAAAGAAGACCAGGTTAATTCCGGGAAATAAACTTACAAAATTATACTCTTGAAACTACAGATGGCAGTCCGGCAGAGATTTTGGAAAGGAAAACCGATTAGTTGACCATTGTGGTCTCCATCACGATTTCCTCAGCATCAACAAACTCCTCAACATCCTCATAAGCCCTTTCTTTCCTGCCGAAGAGATTTAAGACCTTTCCGGTGAAGAATCCAACGAAGAGGGCAACTACAACAGTGATCAGTATACCTGAGAGCTGACTTGCAGTATCAATGCCGGTCACCACGGCAATTGCAGCAAAACCACCCATTAAGCCGGGCAATCCGTGAAGGTTTGTTACACCGCATGTATCAACAGCCTTGAGCAGGTACTTCTGTTTATCCTGAACCAGGACAAATCCGATGGTTGAAACAGCACCGGCGAGTACTCCGATGAAAATAGCAGCACCATGTGTTGCATGATCGCAAGTGGAGCCGATTGCAACACCACCTGCAAGGGCAGCATTGGCGATATCGGCAATATGAATCTTTCCCCTCAGGGTCATGGATAGTACGTAGGTAATGAGAGTAGATCCGCAAAGAGCCAGAAAGACATTCACAACGGTGTGCGGGATGGCTTCAACAGGAACAAGGGCTGCACAGAAGCTTGGCCAGAAAACCCAGAGGACCATGCTTCCCAGGACTGAATACCTGTCGCTGGTAGCATCCGACTCAATAGGTTTTTCAATTTCCTTTTTGGTTGTCATGGCGATGGCAGCACCGAGTCCGAAAAGGGCGCCGAAAGCATGAATCACAATGGATCCTCCGGTATCGGTAACACCTTGTTTCAAAACACCCAATGCATTTTCAACCACCAGCCATTCATTGAATTTGTAGATCGGAACGAAAATCAGTCCCAGAATAATATACTGATGCATTTTGAGACGACCGAGCAGGGCACCGGCAGCAATCAGAAGACTGGCAGCAGCAAATTCAGCCAGGATAAGTTTCTGAATCTCACTCTTTCCTTCTCCCATAACTCCAAAATCACTCATCAGGAAATAGATTGGCAATGAGGTGGCAACAAGGAGGAAGGTTGCGGTAAGTGCAGAACGGCCATACTTCCGGACGAATACCATAAGGAATCCGAAACCGATCAGCAACATGGCCATAATGTGAATGGCACGTTCATATTGCTGAATTTCCAGGATATTGGTTACGAGGTTGGCTTCCTGTGCCTGTGAACTTGCGGTGGCTCCAAGAAGCAGGGCGAGGGTTGCGATAAACCGGCCTGATTGGGTAAATAATTTCATGACTCTATTTTTAGTTATAAATCTTATCGAACCGAAAGGGTAACTTTCTGAAGGCTGGGAGTATTCAGAGCAAATTCAAGAGATTCTGAGCAGAGACCGCTAAATAAAAAGCCCCAATTTTGGTGGCAAATGTAAATTGTTTTATATCATTACAAAATGAAACATAGAGAAATGTCGCATATTTAGAGCGCTTCTAATATTCGCTCTGCAAATCAATAATAGCATGGAATTGAGGATGTTTCACCTCATGGGAATCAGATCGAAATCGAATTAACTATGGTAAGTTAAAGCCGAGCGTCAGCTTAAAGGCCAGATTGTCCTTCCAGTTTGGCAAGGTATAAGGACCATAACGATAGAAAGAACCGAAGCCAAGACGGGTAATGCCTAAATTCAGAAGATTATTAATCAGCAATCCGGATTCCACATAGCCTTTTTCATAACCTTTAAGACTGATTCCCAGATGATTTTCGGGCTCCGACAGATAACCGATTCCAATATTGGTTACGATTGCCGGGCGGGGATTGAAATGTTTCGATCTGAACAGAAGCTGCCTGAAATCGTGGGTAAAGAACAGGTTGGCATAACGGTCGGAAGCGAATTCATTCATCCTCATTGTCGCAAAACTATTGAGTGAATAGAATGTGAAGGATGTATAGTCACTTACTGCATTAAAAAGTGCAGGATAGGGAACATCCCTGTCAACCATTCCCGCGAAGAATGTCAGGGTAGTGCTTCCCAGGTATTTAAAGGTAAAAGTCTTTTTCGCCTTAAACATGACCCGGTTATAATTGTATTCACCTCCGCCAAGCGTATTCAGCCCATGTCCGTAGTAAATCCAGAAAACAGGATAAGTGGTTCCCATCGAAATGATTGAACGGGTGTTTCTGATGAACTTCTCACCATATGCGTAGCGGACGAGCAATGATGCCTCAGTGAAATGGAACTCATTTGAGGAAACAATCAGGTCTCCGTTTCTGTTGCCTACATAGCTGTAGTCGTATAAAGGACGGCTATAATTCCTTGATAAACCAAGATCAACACTGGCATATTTCAGAAGTCTGGTACCAATAAAAATCTGCTGCCTTGTATTATGATCCATTTTCCTTACCAGAAGCTCCCGTATCTGCGACAGATCCGTCAAGCTTCTTCCTCCCTGAAAAGGATTTTCAGCACCAGCTTCATCCACATCGTCCGAAAGCTCCAGTCTGATCTTTGCATCCTGAAGGCGGTTAATCCAGACCAACAAGTTTCCGCCGTACTTGAATTGTTTATCCCTGAATCCATAGGCGCCATATCCTCCCAGCTGGAAGTATGTGGATAACTTATCATTGGTATGCAATCCGACACCCAGACGCAAGCCTTCATGTAAATTAACCCTGCCTAGCTTATCCAGTTCCAGATCAAGTGGACCAATTGGAATTTTCCCGTTGAGCAGTGCATCCAGCTTATAGCCCATTCGGTCGAAATTGTTTACTTTCCCGATACTGTCGATAATGCGATAGGTATTCAGATCGCGGCGACTGAGGCTGTCAGAACGGAAAGAATTCCATACCACCTCAGGTTTTCGGTAAGCATCAGGCATAACATCCACGTCCACAAATCCGAATTCATTTCTACGAAGCGGTGGGTTAAGGCGTATGTCGGAGATATAGCTTTTCCCACGTCCCACGAGATCCTGATGGGTTGAATCCTTTGAACCCGAACCGGTACTAAATTCGATGCTACCGCGTCCGATGGCTTTTGGGAAAATAATATCCGTATTCAACTGCATCGGGAACCAGTGGTCGCCCTGCACAAAATCGTATAACTGTTGAATTTTGATGGCCATACCACCAAAATCACGGGCTGGTTGAGCAATTACATTTCGAATGGCAAATTCATTGGTGCTGATAGATACAACACCCTTTAACCCGTCGAAATTGGTGTTCATCAGCGGGCGGAAAGAAATAATGAAGGTAGTATCGTAGGGATGAGCTTCTATCAGGGTATCCTGAATCTCAAAATAATACTTCGAGAAAGTACCGTTGCTTATTGGGTTGATGTAGTTTTTATCTCCGATCAGTATGATTTCCTTATAGAATGATGTGGACTGCATCTGCGACATCATGAATACGAAGAGAGGATCTCCGAAACCTGATACCCGGGAAGCAACAACCTTGTTGTAGTTCTTGTCGGGATACATGAATTTTCTCTCGGTAACACTCTCCATGAGGAATAGATGCTGACGATCGAAGAACTCCTTCATTTTAAAAGCCGAGGTATCTGAAAGCATTGAATCCGACCAGGGGATACTATCGGTTTCAGGTCCGAAAGTCAGTTTCTCATAGGTTGAATACGAGAAGGAATTCATCTTTTCATGGTCATTTATGAACCTGTTTTCCAGCACCGACCTGATGATTCGGTGTGCAGGATTGATACCGGGTCTGACCACCACTTCAGCCAGTTCAAACTGAGTCTTTTTCAGGCGAATCAATACTTCCGACATCCCTGGTTCTATCTGCTGCACAAGCGGTTCATAGCCAACGTAGCTAAGTTTCAGACTGTGAATGGCTGAAGGGGAGCGGAGGGTGAATTTACCGTCAATATCTGTTGAAGTCCCGGAGCGGCCATCATTTGCCAGAATATTCACGAATGCAAGCACTTCGCGTGTTTCGGCATCCTGTACTTTTCCTTTGATAACAAAATCCTGGGCGATGCCGGATATCGATAATAACAATACAAAAAAGAGCAGCTTAAGGCCTTTACAGGTCATAGATACAGTATAAGTGAAAGAATGAACGATTTTAGACAAAAATAGGGAAATACTGCATTGCAAAATTGTTTGAGTCGACAGGCAGCTGTTGTGGAAACGAGCATTGGAGAATAAAAGTATTCTGAAGATTAAAGATTTAGGCGAGAATCAGGGGAGGGCTTTTAATAATTATTGTGAATAAGTGGGGATGAAAAGTTCAGTCTGTAGCTGGGATTATGATGAGGGATATCGATCCTTCCATAAAGGATTTTGGTAACACATGCCCATTACCTTCTATGAGAGTCTGAGCTATGGTTGCAACGTTAATTTCAGATGTCCTCCAAGCCCCTGATGTATGATTTTGAGTAAGGTCGAGAGCCTGATATCACTGGCATTGTTTTCAATCCGGGAGATATAGGATTTATTGGTCCCACATTTTTCTGCCAGTTCCTCCTGGGTCATGCCTAGTTTCTTTCTGGCTTCTTCAAGCAGAACGCCAAACCTGAAAACCTCAAACTCCTGTTCCCATTCTTCACGAAGTTCGGTTCCTCTTGGGCCGTACTTGGTATCTAAAAGCTCATCGAAAGTCGTGATATTCTTATTTTCCTGCTTTTTCATTATTATATTCCTCCATTATTCTTAACGCTTTTTCAATCTCCCTTTTAGGTGTTTTTTGTGTTTTCTTTTGAAATCCATTTCCTAAAACGACCAATTGACCCTTATCAAAGAATGCAAATATTCGATAGATATTGTTACCAATTTCAACTCTTACCTCATAAAGGCCTTTAGAAACTGTCTAAAATATTATTCTGGAATAAACCGAATTCAGAAAATTCAAGATCAGCAATTTTTGAAAAATGGAAGCATTAAGTTGAGAAATAAATTGACTTCTGCCAGCCTAACAGATGGCTCATGGAAGTTCTTATAGACAACTATTTTCATTTAGTCAATCTCCACTTAGATTCAATCAATATTTTCATGCAATTACATAAGCTTTGAAGGCTAGATTTACCGTGAACCAAGAGTAACAGGCAAACGGACTTAGTTCTGTAGTTGTGCAAATTGCAAACTTAAATCAAAACCGAATTACAAGAAACCAATGCCTGCTTAGCTATAATTACCTACTTTGCATTTTTCAGATGTTGCCTCATACAATCTGCACCATTCTTCATATTTCTGGAGAAGAGCTTGCCCAATCCTTTAATATCCCAGTCGTTCGAGCCACCTTTTCCATCAGGGTACCTGATAACTTCAACCTTTGATCCGGCGAGGGCTACAATATCCTCCTCATTAAGCACTACCTTCATTGGATAATTGGTATATACTGCCTGTCCCGCGACATAGGACTTAGGAAAGGACTCAGCAATTGTAGCCTTCTTAATTATGGTACCATTTTCCAGTTTGAATAATATCTCCGAGCCTTCAGGTATGGTTACCTTCAGGTTCCCTGAGTAAGTAAATTCAATTTCAAGAGTTGTTTCACCTGATTTCATCTCATATTTCAGCGATTTCCCCCAATGATAACCTATAACTTCCTCATTGGTGAAAGGGTCTTTACTGACCTCGCAATCCTGGGCAAGCAGGAACTGAAAGCTAATGATACCGGCCATAAGTAAGAATGCTCTTTTCATAGTACTAAATTCAGAATGATAGGTTTATGAAGAATAGAATTGTATAAATTATTGTCAGTTAAATGGCGATTTTTCTTTCTACCTGCTCTCAATCTTCAAATTTAAGGACTACTTACGATTCCAGCTATTTTGAAGTGCTTTTTTTCTAAACTGAGATCCTCAAATATCCAACTGGTCAGGACGTGTTATTCAGCTGTATTTATCTTCCTCTTTATAGTCCTGTCTATCAGCCACATTAATCCCCAGTAAATCAGCAAGATTAAAGGATATAAGAGTATCACAAGGAAGGTGTAACCGTGAAATCTGCCAGCCGCTTCACCAATAGCACTGTCGATAAAGTCATACGACATGATGTAAAATACCAGTATCAGAAACGGTATCAAAACGCTTCCACTTATTACAACCCATGAATACCGTTTTGCCGGTTTGCTTCTTCTGTATTTTATGATCCCCAGCAAGTGGAGCAGTGAAATCAACAAGGCAAAGATGACTGTCAATCCGAAGGGGTCGATTGCAATCATTGCATCAGCAAATCTGCTTATTTTCGGTTTACTGCTAACCTGAATATAGTCTCCGGGCAGTTTTGAAAAATTCCATACAGCAATACTATCAGGATTTCCCTGTGAGGCTTGTCCGAGATTGGTTGTTACATTGGAATTGAAGTCAGAAGCATCTATTGTAATTTCCAGCGATCCAAAAGATTTCCAGTATTTTGCCGGTGAAAGCGAATAGCGAAAGCTGTACTCTTTGATCCAGTCAGAAACGTCTGTCCAGACATCAGCCGTGTATTCCACTCTTACGATATGTTCTCCCTCGCTGAGATCAGTCTCAAAATATTTAAGGTCATTAAGCCTGTATGAAAATCCCCGATCTTTTTGCCAGGAGATTTCTACCGTTTCTGATTCACCCTCCTGATATGCCCGCTCAAATGTACCGGAGAACCTTTCAAAGGGAGACTTGGCAGTTGTTTTGTATTCTTCCGGAATATCAATCAGCTTTACCTTTTGATCATCAACCCAAACTGTGAAGTTGCCTTTATAATCTTTAGCAAGAAATAACAGGGGAATTTGTTTTCCGGCAATGTCAGTTTTGATGTGATACTCAATTTGGTAGAATGCCGTTTTGAAGTCCTTGTCAATCTTCAGATGGATTGTCTCCCTAACAATATCAATATCACGACTTGAGATAGCAGAACCAGACAGCGTTCCCTCCCTGATCGGAGTTCCCATGTTGGCAAAGCAGAGTTGGCCGGTCAGAATTAGTATTATGAATAGTACTTGTTTCATAGTATACGATTGGATTTCGAAGCAACTCATCGTCAGGTCTTATTCAACCACATACCGTGGTAGCATAAAGCACGAATTTATAAATAGTTCCCTTGAACAATGAATGCGAAATACTGATAACAGGCAGGTGCTTTCAAGGAACTGCCAATTATTCATTAAGCAGTCCGGAAACTTCGACTTTCAATTTTGGTAAATGGTTTATGACAATACTCCAAATCAGATCATCTGATACTTTATCATATCCATGAATAATTCTGTTTCTGGTGCCAACTATTTGTTCAGCATTATCAAGTGTGAAATTCTTGTCTCTTTTGAGAATGCGATTCACTGCTTCGCCAATTATTTCCAGATTTCTTTCTATAGCCCTCTTTGTCTTAATATCAGAAACGTATTCTTCAAAAATCCTTGATTTGTTATCGTAATAGCTATCAATCTCATTTATAGATTGTAATATGTCATATAACCAAGTTTTAATATCATTATCCATAAATCATTGTTTTTGATGAATCGATGGATCTTCTTAAATATGGATTTTTAACAGCTTTATCTTCAAGCAAGTCTATTTGTCTTTTAAGCAATCTCTCAAGGGATTTCTTGAAACTAAAATAGTTCTCGGCATAATCATAGAGTTCGACACCGGAGAAATCAACAAGCAAGTCGATGTCACTGTTTTTTTTAAAGTTATCAGTCAATACTGAACCAAATACAAATAATCTGGCTACCCTATGTTTATCACATAAAGCAATAATCTTATCCCTATTTTTTTCAATGATTGTCATAATTCAAAGGTACGAATTTTTACACCTTCAAGCTTTATTCCAATGATGAATCAATTTGCACAACATTGTAGGTCCAGGTCTGATATACTCAGAAGGAAACTTACATTACAAATTCGATACTATTGAATTTAACAGTTTCAATGAGCTTTCTGACAAATTGCACTCTGAAGCCTTATGAGTTCCTACATATCAAATTCACTTCAGTTTAGGATTATTCTTGTGCCTGTCGGAGTCCCGGAGGGTTTTCTTCTCAAGGTTCTTTTGAAGGGCGGTTTCGAGGTTGACGCCGGTTTGATTGGCGAGGCACATCAGCACAAATAGCACATCTGCCATTTCATCTGCCAGGTCCGCCTGCTTATCTGATTCCTTCTCCGATTGTTCTCCATAGCGTCTGGCCATGATGCGGGCTACCTCTCCCACCTCTTCGACCAGAATTGCCATATTGGTGAGTTCATTAAAATATCGTACGCCTGTGGTGTTGATCCACTGGTCGATGGTTTGCTGGGCCTGAGTTAAAGTCATTTGGACAAGATAAAAGACAAAAGTAAAAGGACAAAAGTAAAAGGATAAAAGTAAAAAGATAAAAGATGCGAAGCGGAGCGGAGTCCGCCGGCTGGCGAATGGGGATGTGGGGATGTGGGGATGTGGAGATGTGGGGATGTGAGGATGTGGAGATGTGAGGATGTGAGGATGTGGAGATGTGGAGATGTGGAGATGTGAGGATGTTAAAAAGAGTCCGCCAGCCTTTAGATTTGCAGTGTTTTATTAACAATGGTTAACAAAGAATTCTATAAGTAGTTGATTTTCTTTTCTTTTTGCTACTTTTTCTTTTCTTCTTTGCAAACTATTAGAAAGAACAATCCAGAGCACTAATTTCAGTAAGCAGGACCTGTTTTCTGTTTTGAAGACACTGGGAAGTACTCTAAACTATTGAGTGTGTTTTTTCACACTGAGGGTTTGACTTTCGCAATGGTTCCTGCATTGCAGATCAAGAAGCTTGGGATTACCCGGGCAAGAATGATAAGGTCGATGCACAGAGGATAGCAGTATATGCTTATGAAAAAGAGAAAGTATAAAGCCAACTATTCTTCCGGGTGAACAGATTGACAAGCTAAAATCACTACTATCCCTGAGAGAAAAGCTTCAAACACCGCACAGCTTACATGAATGGATTAACTGATCTACATGATTGTTACGCAGAAGGAGAGAATAAGCTGATTAAGGAAGTTCAATTACGCATGATAGATCGGCTCAATAATGAAGTAGAAGTTGTCGAAAAGCAATTAATTGCTATTATCAAGGAAGATGAGGAAATGTATAAAAGCTACAAATTGATTATTTCAGTCAGTGGGATTGGCAAAGTGCTGGTTGGTATTTGATTGCTTATACTGCTAATTTTCGACAGTTCTCAGATGCCAGAGCTTTTGCCTGTTATGTGGAATTGCACCATTTGAGAACTCCTCCGGTAAAACATTTAAACCTTCCAGAGTAAATGCAATTGCTAATAAACAAATTAAGACACTGCTAAGCAGGCATCCATGTCTGTAATTCAACATCAGAATTTCAGCAATATTACCAGAAGCATCACGGAGAAAGGGAAAAACAAAATGAGTACCCTGAATATTATCAGAAACAAAATCGTGTTTAGAGTTTTTGCTGTAATTAAACGTGAAACACCTTACGTGAATTTGTACAAATTTGTTGCATAAAAAAACAATAAAACTTGCTTTAATCTTAGAATACTGGCGGATGAAAATGAGGGAATTTGAAAATTTGAAAATCACTGTTGTCCGGTAAACAAAAGTGAAAATAAAAAGATAGGGGCCGAAGCCCCCAGCATTTGTAGTTTTGTTAAGCACAACCAAAACAACTCTACAAACATGGGTAAAAATACAATTTTCTCCGGACAGCCGATATTCACACAGCTGTTATCACTTATACCTGATCATATAATAACCAGATTGGTTCGCAAGTATGACAGTGACAGGTATAGTAAGACCTTTGACAGCAGACATCATTTGGTTACCCTTCTTTTCGGGATAATAAATCAGTGTACATCTTTACGGGAAGTGGTAACCGGTTTGCAGGTAGCAGGGAGCAAACAAGGGCATTTCAGACTTTTACATGACATACATCGTAGCACATTGGCAGATGCAAACAAAAGGAGAACAGAAGCCTTTTTCGGTGAGTTATTTCATGAACTGTACAAGTACCATTATGGTTTACCGGACAGCTGGAAGATAAAACCAAGACAGCCCTACGAGAAAAGACTTTTTATAATTGATTCAACCACCATAAGGTTGTTTCATGATGTTCTTAAAGGGGCGGGGAGTATACCCTCGAGTGGGAAAAGAAAAGGTGGATTAAAGGCTCATGTAATGATTAAAGCAAGTGAAGACACGCCTTGCTTGGTAAACCTTACAGCTTCTTCAGCAAATGACAGAGTGTTCTTGAAGTATATTGATTTGCCCAGAGGATCAATAATTACTTTCGATAAAGGATATGCCAATTTTCGAAGGTTCGATCAATGGACACGTTCGGGTATTAACTGGGTTTCACGAGTGTTGGATCGTTGGATTATACAAATAGATAAACAAAACCCAGTATCCGGGCAACAAAGTCTTGCCGGAGTTATTTCTGACCAACTGGTAACCCTGGGAGATCCCAATAACAACAATACTTTAAAAATCAAGGCCAGGATTATCAGATACAATGACCCTGAGACAAAGAAAACTCTAAGTTTTGTAACCAATAATACCCGGTTTCAACCTACTACCATAGCTAATATATATAAACAGAGATGGCAGATAGAGATCTTATTTAAACGCATCAAACAGCGTTATCCATTAAAATATTTCTTCGGAGAATCAGAGAATGCAATAAAAATGCAGGTTTGGTGTGTTTTAATAGCTGATTTACTAATCAAAATCATTCAAGATAAAGCAACAAGAAAATGGGCATATTCCAACCTAAGTAGTATTGTTAAACTACATCTGATGACCTATGTCAACTTGCTTGCATTTCTGAATAATCCAGATATAGTATTAAGAAAATACAAACCTTTTGAGCCAAGCTATCAGCTAAATCTGTTCAATTCTGCTTGAGGGGGGGGGCTTGCTTTTCGCAATTTGACAGAATATCCAGCTAATAAAGGGTTATAGAACAAAATAATCCTTTATTACAAATTCCCCGGACAGCAGTGATTTGAAAATTAACTAATCAGTGTTAATCCGTCCGCCGGCTGGCGAATGGGGATGTGAGGATGTGGAGATGTGGAGATGTGGGGATGTGGGGATGTGGGGATGTGGAGATGTGGGGATGTGGGGATGTGAGGATGTGGGGATGTGAGGATGTGAGGATGTGGGGATGTGGGGATGTGGGGATGTGGGGATGTTAAAAAGAGTCCGCCGGCTGGCGGATGAAAATGAGGGAATTTGAAAATTAACTAATCAGTGTTAATCAGTGTCATCCGTCCGCCGGCTGGCGGATCTGTGTTCTAATATTAGCTACTGGCAAAACTCGAACACCTAACATTCCACACCAACTAAAAACAACTAAATACTAACAACTACTCCTTGACCTCGAGGCGGAAGCCGGTGCCGTGGACGTTGACGATGGAGACGCGGGGGTCGTCCTTTAGGTATTTGCGAAGCTTGGTGATGAATACATCCATACTGCGGCCAATGAAATAATCATCATCGCCCCAGACTTCCATCAGGGCTTTTTCGCGGGTGAGAAGAGTGTTGGTGTGACGACACAGTACCTTTAGCAAGGCAGCTTCCTTGGGGGTGAGACTGTGTTTTGTTTCACCAATGACGAGCTCGAAATTCGCAACGTCGAAACTGTAATTCCCAATCTGCAGCAGTTCAGGTTGAATTGTCCTGTTTGCCCGGCAACGGCGCAATATGGCTTCAATACGCAGACTAAGTTCTTCGCTGCTGAATGGTTTTGAGATATAATCATCGCAACCAGCCTGGAAACCGGTGATACGATCCTCCATCATGCCACGGGCAGTTAGGAAGATTATAGGCACCTGTTGATTGATGGTTCGGATATCTTTGGCAAGTGTAAAACCATCCTTTTTGGGAAGCATGACATCCAGAATGCAAAGCTCCGGACTCTCATGCCTGAATTTCTTCAAGCCTTCCATTCCATCAGGAGCTAGTGTCACCTTGTAGCCCAGCATCTCCAGATAATCAACCAGAACCTCACTAAGGTTGAGATCATCTTCTACGAGCAGAATCGAAGCCTTAGTTTCCATGGCTCTCCTCCCCTGTTATTGGCTCACTCCCTGAAGGAATAAATAATTCAAATCTGCTCCCCCTATTCAATTCACTCTTCAGCCTGATCCATCCGCCATGCGCTTCAACCATGGTCTTCACATAGTACAGTCCCAATCCGAAGCCTTTAACATCATGCACATTGCCGGTGGAAACACGGTACAGTTTTTTGAAGATATGCTTCTGGTTTTCCTGACTGATTCCAATGCCCTTATCCTCAACAGCTATAATAGTTCCAGCCTTTGAGTTGCTTGTTTCAATCAGGATGGATGGCTTGTTGGGTGAGTATTTGCAGGCATTATCAAGCAAGTTGGAAATGCTGTTCCTGAGGTGCATGGGATCGGCATAAAGAACCTGTTTTGAAGCACTCAGTTTCATTTTTATTTCACCTTCCCTCTCCTTTACAAGCAGATTGAACTGATCCACCAGCTCAGTGATAAGGCTATGAATATTGACTTCATTTTTTCGGATCGTGAACTCTTCCTTATCCAGCACGGCAATCTGCAATATATGCTCCACCTGATTACGCAGTCGCTGATTTTCTTCATAGATAATGGAGGCGTATTTCTTCGATTTCTCCACTGAACCCAGAATCCCGGGCTTCATCAGCATCTCGCTTGAAAGAGAGATAGTCGCGATGGGAGTTTTGAATTCATGAGTCATGTTATTCACAAAATCACTCTTCATTTCAGAGAGTTTCTTCTGCTTCAGGAAGGAATAGATTGTATATGAAAACCCAAAAACAAGCACGGCTATAAGCAGGAAGCATATCACCAGCCACCAGATAATATTGTACCATGCACGGCGGCCTTCATCAGGAAACCAAGCTCCCAGCTGAGTTTCTGAAGATCTGTAAATACATGAAAGAGAAACGGCATGCCTCGTGGACAGAATTTCTGTCTTCCTCTCCGGATCAGATATAAGTGATATTTTTTTTGTTTCAGGATTGAAAATACCATAAACATATGGCTCCCGTAATCCCATGCTGCTGAATTCCTTATGCACCAATGAATCCAGATAAATCCTGTTTATCCTGCTTTTATGAAATTCAGAGCGGTGATTGCATTCCTGACTGCAAAACAGACTTCCCTCACAGGTATCATTCTTGCATTCATACATCTCATTTACAATACTTTTCAGACTTAAAAGAGCGCTTTTATCAAACTGTTCCTTCTGCAATGCAATCGCATTCCTGATCCAGAAAAACTGGATAAAAATGACTCCACACAGAGATAAACCGGTAAGTATGACGATAAAAAGGAAGGTCCTTCGCTTCATGCATCAAAGGTATGAACTTTTATTCTCTGCCCTTACTGATTAACAAGTCCTTAACAATTCAGCCAACTCCGGTTTGAAATCTAAAATCAGGTAAAGGGCTGCATTTCCCCGGCAGGAATTTATTTTCAGGGAACAATAGTATACCGTTGTCCACCAAAAAGCTATCCAAAGTGCATATTTTAAAGGCCAGAAAGCCCCGTCCCATCGAATAATAGACTACTTTTGCAGAAATGTTTTTTAATGGAAACCGTTAACATAGAATATATTGGAGAACTTCGCACCCGGGCCAAACATATGCGTTCGGGTGATGAATTCATTACTGATGCTCCTGTAGACAATCAGGGCAAAGGTGAAGCCTTTTCACCTACTGACCTGCTTGCTACGTCCCTGGGTACCTGCGCAGTAACCACAATTGGTATAGCTGCAAATGCTCATGGCTTCAATATTGACGGCACTATTGTCAGGGTTACCAAAATTATGGTTTCTGATCCCAGAAGGGTTGGCGAAATCATTGTAGAATTTGACTTTCCTGCAAAAGATTATACTGATAAACAGAAGGAACTCATTAAGCGCACTGCCGAGCATTGTCCAGTTAACAAGAGCCTTCATCCGGATGTAAAGCAAACATTCGTCTTCAACTTTGGCGATCGTGGATAATCCCAATCTTAGCGCCGGCATCAAGGGAAACAAAGCCATGCTGGTTGGACATCAGCAAACGGCCACAGCCTATGGTTCCGGAAATGTAGAAGTTTTTGCCACTCCTGCCATGATTGCCCTGATGGAGCAAACTTGCATGGAGAGTGTTGCAGAATTCCTCGCTGAAGGAAATGTTACTGTTGGCACCGAAGTGAATATATCCCACCTCAGAGCTACTGCCGTTGGAGAAGCCGTTTTCTGCACAACCGAATTACTTGAAGTAAATGGCAGGGAACTGCTGTTTGATGTGCAGGCTAACGACAGCAGGGGAATAATAGGAAAAGGAACCCATAAGCGATTCATCGTAAATAAAGTAAGTTTTATGAACCGGCTTAATCAATAACACAAACTGATCAGCCACAAATAAGCATCCCAAATAATCAGTCAGGACAGTCGGAGGAATTTGAAAAAAATCCCGAAAAACATCCTGACAATAAAACAAATCGATTGACACAAGAAACAACAATTCCGGAAAAGAAAATCTATGTTGCCAAGACCATTGGCGGCCTGGAAGAAATTTTAGCTGATGAACTTGCAAGCCTCGGCGGAGAGGATATTGAAATCCTCAACAGGGCAGTAAGTTTTTCAGGAGACGAGGCCTTGCTCTACAAAGCCAATTACTGGTCGCGGACTGCATTGCGCATCCTTGTCCCGGTATTCGACTTCCAGCTTGCTGATGAAGATGACCTTTATTCACATATTTATGAATTCCCATGGGAGGATGTTCTGAATCTGAACCAAACTCTCGCCATTGATGCGGTAGTTAGTGAATCGGAACTGACCCACTCACATTTTGTTGCACTCAGAACCAAGGATGCCATTGTGGACAGGTTCAGGGAACGCAATAACGGCAGAAGGCCTTCAGTCGACATCGACAATCCGGATGTAAGGGTAAATATCCACATCTTTGGAAGCAAGTGCGATGTGTCGCTCGACAGCTCAGGAACCAGTCTTCACAAAAGAGGATACCGCGTTTCGAATGCAGAAGCTCCAATGAGTGAGGTTCTTGCTGCAGGACTTATCATCATGAGCAAATGGGATAAGAAATCCACTTTTATAGATCCAATGTGCGGTTCAGGAACGCTTTTGATTGAAGCCGGACTGATCGCCAATAATATTCCTCCCGGACAATACCGCAAATCTTTTGGCTTCATGCAATGGAACTCATTCAAGCCTGAATTGTGGAAAACTGTTGTGGAAGAGGCTCTGGAACTTCAGACAGAGTTTGAAGGACATATAATCGGAAATGACATTTCAGCAAAGAATCTTGCTGCTGCGAAGAACAATATCAAGTCAGCCAAACTGCATAAGGATATTCAATTATCGGTTGGACCTTTCTCAGAATTAACTCCTCCCGAAGGAGAATCAGGAGTGGTTGTCATCAATCCTCCCTACGGAGAAAGAATTAAGACCAACGATATTATCGGACTCTACAGGGAAATCGGGGATACTCTCAAGAAGAATTTCACCGGATATTCAGCAACTGTAATCAGTTCGGATCAGTATGCACTCAAATCGGTAGGTCTGAAGGCAACTCAAAAGCATATTGTGTGGAACGGACCGCTTGAATGCCGCGTTGCGACTTTCGACCTTTATTTGGGAACTAGGAAGTTTACCTCACCCTATCCAGAGAGGGAGGGAGAAGGAAGGAGTTGTACAAGGAGACGGGGAGACAGTGGGACTAGGAGACAGGGGGACAAGGGGAGATGGAGAGACAAGGGGACAAGGAGACAGAGGGACAAGGAGAGAGGGAGACAGGGGACCTAGGAGAGAGGGAGATGACAGACCGAGGGAAAGCCGTTTTAACAGGGATGATAAGCCGGGAGAAAGAAGACCTTACAGGGATTCAAGAACTGGAGACGATAAGCCAAGGGAAAGCCGTTTTAACAGGGATGATAAGCCTTTTGAACGCAAACCTTACGAAGGGACAAGGGGACAAGGAGACAGTGGACCTAGAAGAGAGGGAGACGATAGACCGAGGGAGAGCAGGTTTAACAGGATGATAAGCCATTTGAACGGAAACCATACGAAGGGACAAGGGGACAAGGTGACAGGGGGACAAGGAGAGAGGGGGACAAGGGGACTTGGGGACAAGGAGACAGAGGACCTAGGAGAGAAGGAGATGACAGACCGAGGGAAAGCCGTTTTAACAGGGATGATAAGCCGGGAGAAAGAAGACCTTACAGGGATTCAAGAACTGGAGACGATAAGCCAAGGGAAAGCCGTTTTAACAGAGACGATAAACCCGGAGAAAGAAGACCTTACAGGGATTCAAGAACTGGAGACGATAAGCCAAGGGAAAGCCGTTTTAACAGGGATGATAAGCCTTTTGAACGGAAACCATACGAAGGGACAAGGAGAGAGGGAGACAGAGGACCAAGGAGAGATGGGGACAAGGGGACTTGGGGACAAGGAGACAGAGGACCTAGGAGAGAGGGAGACAGGGGGACTTGGGGACAAGGAGACAGAGGACCTAGGAGAGATGGGGACAAGGGGACTTGGGGACAAGGAGACAGAGGACCAAGGAGAGAGGGAGACAAGGGGACTTGGGGACAAGGAGACAGAGGACCTAGAAGAGAGGGAGATGACAAGCCAAGGGAAAGTCGTTTCAATAAGGATGATAAACCGGGCGAAAGAAGACCCTACAAGGATTCAAGGACTGGAGATGACAGGCCAAGGGAAAGCAGGTTTAACAGGGATGACAAACCAGGGGAAAGGAAATCGTACAACGATTCAAGACCTTCATCGGATAACAGGCCGGAACGGAAACCTGCTAAGGAAGTAGAAATTTACCAGCCACAGAATCGTTTTGAGAAGCCTGAAAAAGCATATCGCAGGGATGATAAAAAGCCTAATGAGGGCGACCCTTCAGGAAGCAAGTCTAAGCCAAAACGTCCGCCCAGACCAAGGAAAAGCAAGAACGACGAGGAATAGCAGATTGTTGATTTCTTTATAGTACCTGCTTCTTCCACATCATTTGAAGTTTTTATTATTTTCGGAAAATCATTGATTTCCCAGGCTTCATGCGAACTACCCTTTTCGTAAATATATTATTGCCATTGCCTGTCGACGGGCTCTATACCTATCGTGTGCCCATCGACCTGAATGAAGAAGTTACGATCGGAAAAAGGGTTGTTGTTCAGTTCGGTCAGAAGAAATACTACACCGGCATCATTCATTCCATTACCGAGAAGCCACCTGCTTTCCAGGCAAAATATGTGCTTGCCATTCTGGATTTATTCCCGCTGGTGAATGAACGTCAGCTCAGACTTTGGGAATGGATTGCCTCCTATTATTGCTGCTATCTCGGGGAGGTGATGAACGCAGCTCTGCCATCAGCCTTAAAACTGGCCAGTGAATCTAAAATCGTGCTGAATACTGAAGTCAGCATCGACCCTGATTCCCTGAGTGAAAAAGGCTATGCTCTTGTGATTGCCCTGCAGGAAAAGGGAAAAATGACCCTTACCGAGGCTGCTCGCACGGTTGAGCTTGTGAAGGTTATTCCACTGATTCATACCCTGATTGAAAAAGGGTATATTCTCACTGAAGAGGAAATCGGGGAAAAGTTCAAACCCAGGCTGGAAAGCTTTATCAGGCTTTCGGAGGAATATCTCGAAGAGGATGCAATGCGGATTCTCTATGAAAAACTGGAGAAAAAAGCTCCAAAACAGCTGGAAGTCCTGATTGAATATGTGCAGCTTTCCCGCTGCCTCACCGAAAATCCGCTTGAGGTATCCAGGCCCGCCCTGCTGCAGCGATTGAATGAGGGTGCATCCAAGCTTAGTCTCATGATTAAGAAAGGGATTTTTGAGCAGTACGAAAAGCAGGTTTCCCGATTACGCTCAGTAGCCGCAACTGATCAGGCGGAAGCCATACAGCTGACTGATTCACAGTCGGAAGCGCTTCAGAAAATAAGGAAAGAATTTGAATCAAAGAATGTTGTGCTGCTTCATGGAGTTACCTCCAGCGGCAAGACTGAACTCTACATAAAACTGATCAGGGAAACCCTTGATGCAGGCAGGCAGGCTCTTTACCTGCTTCCTGAAATTGCACTTACCACCCAGATTATCAACAGACTCCGAAAGTATTTTGGAGCCGACGTTGGCATCTACCATTCCCGTTATGATGAGAATGAAAGGGTTGAAACCTGGCAAAGAGTTGCAAAATCGGGAATAAAGCAGGAAACTACCGATTCTGATGAACCGGACCCTCTCCCACCCTACAAGGTAGTGCTGGGTGCCCGCTCCGCAGTTTTTCTGCCTTTCAGCAATCTGGGACTAATCATCGTGGATGAAGAGCATGACTCATCCTTCAAGCAATATGACCCGGCTCCAAGATACAATGCCAGGGATACTGCCATCTTCCTCGCTTCTGTTCATCAGGCCAAAGTAATCCTCGGTTCCGCCACTCCTTCAATGGAGTCGTATCATAATGCGAGTCTGGGTAAATACGGACTGGTAAGCCTTCAGGAAAGGTTCGGGGGTATTCAGATGCCTGCTGTGGAAGTGATTAACCTGAGGGAAGAGCATAAGAAAAAGAGGATGAAATCGATTTTTTCGGAATACCTCCTCGACAATATCGATCATGCTCTCGGCAAGGGTGAACAGGTCATACTTTTCCAGAACCGGCGCGGGTTTTCGCTGCATCTCGACTGTGATAACTGCAACTGGATTCCACAGTGCATTCAGTGCGATGTTTCGCTTATGTACCATAAAAAGGAGAATCAGCTTCGCTGTCATTATTGCGGATATTCTACCCGAATTCCTGAAAAATGCCCCGATTGCGGATATACAGGAATCATGATGAAGGGCTTCGGAACGGAGAAAATTGAAGAGGAATTATCGATTTTCTTCCCCAATGCCCGGATTGCACGCATGGATCTGGATTCAACCCGTTCAAAAAATGCCATGCAGCGCATTATCTCCGACTTTGAAGAACGCAGGATTGATATACTCGCCGGAACCCAGATGGTAACCAAGGGACTGGACTTCGACAATGTGAGTCTGGTAGGGATTCTGAATGCCGACAGCCTTCTCTCCTACCCTGATTTTCGCTCTTTTGAAAGGGGATTTCAGCTGATGGCGCAGGTAGCAGGTCGTTCAGGAAGAAAGGGAACACAGGGAAAAGTTCTTATCCAGGCTTTCAATAATACGCACCAGGTCATTCAATATGTAATCAATCATGACTATCTCGCACTCTATAAAAGTCAGATTGAAGAGCGGGAGAAATTCAAATATCCACCTTTTTATCGCCTTATCCAGTTAACCGTTAAGCATGCAAGTCAGGATTCACTGAACACAGCCGCAGCAGAACTGGCAACTTTACTGAAGAAGAGTTTTGGCAAGCGTGTGCTGGGTCCCGAATACCCGCAGGTTGGGAGAATCCGCAATCTATATCTGAAGAACATCATGATCAAGATTGAAAAGGGCGTCAACCTCGAAAAGGTCAAAAGCCAAATCATGGAAGCAATCACTACCATGAATAAGAAAAGAATGTCGTCGCAAGTCAGGGTCATTGTAGATGTTGACCCCATGTAGCAGTCATTATTCTGATGACTGTCTGAAACCGTAAACCAAAGCTTAGAACAATCCGTGCAGGTCAGCCTGTACGCGCTCAATGATGATACTGAGATCTTCAGGATTATTCTGGAAATCCATATTATCTACCTCAAAAATGAGCAGTTTACCTTCGGTATAACCGTTGATCCAGTTTTCGTAACGTTCGCTAAGGCTCTTCAGATAGTCGAGGCGGATGGATGCTTCATAGTCGCGGCCCCTTTTCTGGATATTGCGAACCAGTGTAGGAACCTCTGCCCTGAGGTATATCAGAAGGTCAGGAGGCTGGAGGAAGGTGGTCATCAACTCAAACAGGGACTTGTAGTTGTCAAAGTCGCGGGTGGTCATGAGGTTCATGTCGTGCAGGTTGGGTGCAAATATGAAGGCATCCTCATAAATGGTTCTGTCCTGGATAACATTTTTACCGCTGTTCCTGATATCAACAATCTGCCTGAAACGGCTGTTCAGAAAGTAAATCTGCAGATTGAACGACCAGCGCTGCATATCTTCATAAAAACTGGAGAGGTAAGGATTCGTATCCACATCTTCATAATGTGCCTGCCATCCAAAATGTTTTGCCAGCAATCCCGACAAAGTTGTTTTTCCTGATCCGATGTTTCCTGCTATAGCGATATGCATACTAAAAAGGTTTGAGTTGTCTGTTTCTATGTTAAGATTCCGCTGTTTTTCTCTCTGTCTTTCCGGATTCAATCACAAAAATCCGCGCTAAATCTGCAAAAGAGCGTTTCTTAAGAATCAAATTATTATTCTGCAATTTATTGAATTCCTTGTTTAATTTGCCGGACTGAATGACTTTAATATATCATCCACATATTTCCGGTCGTTCGATAGCCTGGGTACCTTATTTTGTCCGCCCAGTTTTCCCTTTTCCTTCATCCAGTTATAGAATGTTCCGGGCTGCAAGGCATGGACAATTGGCGGTTTCAGGACCATATTATGATAGCGCTTGGCTTCATAATCGGAGTTCAGTGATTTCAGGGCATTATCCAGAATTTCGGTAAAATACTCAATGCTTTCCGGAGGAGTATCAAATTCTACCAGCCATTCATGGGCCGCATGTTTATTTTCATCAAGGTAAATTGGCGCTGCGGTATAATCCCTGATCTGAACATGTGATTTTTCGCAGGCAATCGCCAGGGCCTTATCGGCATTGTCAATCACCAGTTCCTCACCGAAAGCATTTATGAAACTCTTTGTTCTGCCGGTAATCCTGATTCTGAAGGGGTCAATGGAAGAAAAAGTAACGGTATCCCCTATCAAATACCTCCACAATCCTGCATTGGTACTGATAATCATCGCATAATGAACGCCGGTTTCAACCTGATCAAGACCCAGAGTTTTTGGATGAGGATTACCGATTTCTGAAACAGGCATAAATTCATAATAGATGCCATAGTCAAGCATCAGGAGCATATCATCATCGGTTAGGCGATCCTGAATGCCAAAGAATCCTTCACTTGCATTGTAGGTTTCAAGGTAATTCATGCCCGGCGGACAAATACGCTTGTACTGATCGCGGTAAGGGATAAAGCTCACACCTCCATGGACGAACAGCTCAAGGTTGGGCCAGATTTCGGAGACATTGCTGATTCCTTTGATTTCCAGAATCCTGTTCAGAAGAACCATCATCCAGGAAGGCACACCGGTAATGTTGGTTACATCCTCCTCAGCGGTGATGCGGGCAATCCGTTCAATTTTTGATTCCCATTCATCCATCAGGGCAACACTCAGGTCAGGGGTGCGAATCAACTGAATCCAGAAAGGCAGATTCTCCATGATGATAGCCGAAACATCCCCATGATAGGTGTCAGCCTGAGCATCATCAAGATTGAAGCTTCCGCCCAGTCCAAGCCATTTGCCGGAGAATATGCGCGTATTGGGATTATTGTTGCAATAGATGGAAAGCAGGTCCTTGCCGCCTTTGAAATGACATTCCTCAAGCGCATCTTCAGTAACAGGAATAAACTTGCTTTTATCGCCCGTGGTTCCTGAACTTTTCGCAAACCATTTGATATCCGAAGGCCAGAGAATATTCTGCTCACCCTTTCTCAAACGGTCGATATAAGGCTTAAGATCATTGTATTCGCTCACCGGCACACGATTCCTGAAGTCGGCTTCAGTCTGGATGGAACGATAATCATACTTTTTGCCCCATTCAGTATCCCGGCTTTCGTTGATCAATTTCTCGAACCATTCCTCCTGCACCTCGTGCGGATACTTCATGAAAAGCTCAATCTGATGAATGCGCTTTCGTATAAACCACGATATGACAGAGTTAAGAAGAGGCATGTTAAAATTGTTCGGAATTCAAACTTACAGAAAAAAGCGTTATAAAGTCATATGCATCCCAAATCTCAGGCTGTAGCTATCCATCCCTTTAACAATCAATCCTTTACAGCTCTTTAGCCATTTACTGATGGAAAATAGCCGAACTATTAACTCATATAAGTTGCAGCATTAAAATGTATTGGATGTACCTTTGCCAATCAAATCCAAACTCATGAAAAACGCATTGATTGCCGGTGCCAGCGGACTGGTAGGAACGGAACTGTTGAAATTGATTCTGGAGGATAAATCCTATGATAAAATCCTCCTTTTCGTCCGGAAACCCATCGACATTCAACATCCACGAATTGTCCAGGTGGAACAAAGTCTCGACCGGCTTTCAGATTTCACTCCTCCTTTTCCGATCAATGATGTTTTCTGTGCGTTAGGGACAACCATCAAGGTAGCAGGTTCTCAGGAAGCTTTCAGGAAAGTGGATTATGATTACGTTTTGGAAGTTGGGAAACTGGGTGAAAGAATCAATGCCGAGAAATTCCTCATCGTAAGTGCAATGGGCGCTAATGCTACTTCTTCCATATTTTACAACCGGGTGAAGGGTGAAATGGAGAAATCCGCATCACAGCTTTCAATTCCGGGTATCTTCGTGTTCAGACCTTCGCTGTTGATGGGCAAAAGAAAGGAATACCGGGCAGGAGAAAAGTTTGCCCAGGCCGTGCTTGGAAACCTTGGATTTCTGTTTTTCGGAAAACTGAAACAGTTCAAGGCAATTAGCGGGACAAAAGTGGCAGAGGCTATGCTAAAGTTCGCAGGCAGCAATGAAACCGGATTCAGGGTGATTGAATCGGGCGAGATGAACGTTTAGTATTCTCAAAACTGCCGGAAGTTAAACGCCAAAATCTAAAAAAACCCCCCCCCCCCGCCCGACAAACAGCAGCCCACAAACCAAAAAATAAAACCGCCTGTTTTAACAAAACTATTCTGTCCGCCAGCCGGCCGGGCCGCCTCCCCCCGCCGGGCTGGGTGCATTTAACTCTTTAACTTTTTATTGCATATTTGTATTGCGGGCTGCAATCCGATGACCCGTCCATGGAATTACCCTAACAATCCATCTTTATGCAAACAATACCGGAATTCTTCGAAAAGAGTGTTGCAGCCTTTCCCAACAATGTTTACATGCTGGAAAAGACCACTGATGTATTCAATGGAACCAGTTACAGTCAAACCAGGGATCTGGTGGGCAATTTTGCTGCCGGACTTCTGTCACTTGGCGTGAAAAAGGGCGATAGGGTTGCATTGCTATCGGAAGGCAGAAATGCATGGATCATAAGTGAACTGGGAATTCTGTATTGCGGAGCTATCAATGTTCCTATGTCGGTAAAGCTTGCTGAGCCTGAAGAAATTCGCTACAGGATTGCCCATTCGGGTTGCAGGATGGCTATTGTCTCCGAAAGGCAGGCTCAAAAGGTCAGGGACGTGCGGAAAGATTTGCCGGCACTGGAACTGCTGATTCTGATCGATGGAAATGCTGATTCCTCTAATGGTGAGATTTCATTTACAGAGGTAATGACCAAAGGCAAGGAATTCCTTGCTTCAAACCCTAAGGCAGTTGCAGATTCCTGCAAGGCCATCCAACCCACCGATCCTGCAAATATTTGCTATACCTCAGGAACAACGGCCGCTCCCAAGGGAATTGTGCTTTCACATAACAATTATGTTTCCAATGTACTACAGTCGTACACCCTGATGGACATTCCACCGGATTATACCACGCTGGCCATTCTTCCCTGGGACCATGCTTTTGCACATACTGCCTGCATTTACTGCATGATGGGTAAAGGTGCCTCTCTGGCATCAATTCAGCTGGGGAAAACAGGAATGGAAACGCTGAAGAATATTCCCATCAATATCAGGGAAAACAGGCCACATCTGCTGATGAGTGTTCCGGCACTGGCTACCAATTTCAGAAAGAATATCGAAAAGGGGATTCGCGATAAGGGTGCTGTTATCAACGGACTCTTCAAGCACGCACTGCATATCTCCTACAAATACAATAACGACGGATATAATAAGGGAAAAGGACTCACATTCATCTACAAACCACTGATAGCTCTTTACGACAAGATTCTCTTCAGCAAGATTCGCGAAGGATTTGGCGGCAGACTTGAGTTCTTTATCGGAGGCGGTGCCTTGCTTGACATTGAACTGCAGAGATTCTTCTATGCCATTGGAATGCCGATGTTTCAGGGGTACGGCCTTACGGAAGCCTCTCCTGTGATCTCCTCCAACTCCAAGGCGAAGCATAAGCTGGGTTCATCAGGGGTGCTGGTGAAAAACATGGACCTCAAAATCTGTGATGATAAAGGAAATGCACTTCCCATTGGCGAAAAGGGCGAAATCGTGGTAAGGGGTGAGAATGTAATGCTGGGATACTGGGATAATCCTGAAGCCAGTGCCGAAAGTCTGCGTGATGGCTGGCTCTTCACCGGTGACCTGGGATATATGGATGCCGACGGATTCCTCTATGTACTGGGTAGATTCAAGAGTCTGCTGATTGGCGATGATGGCGAAAAATACAGTCCGGAAGGCATTGAAGAAGCATTTATTGCCCAAAGCGAGTACATCGACCAATGCATGCTTCACAACAATCAGGATCCATATACCATTTGTCTGCTGGTACCCAACAAGGAAGCCATTAAAAGACATCTGACCCATAAGCATCTGACGGCGGATACTGATGAAGGAATCAAGGAGGCATTGCATATAATAGATAAGGAACTGCAGCACTACAAGGGTCATGGCCATTACCGCAATATGTTCCCTCAGCGCTGGCTGCCTGCAGCTGTGGGAATTTTGCCGGAGGCTTTCACAGAGGACAACCATATGATGAATTCCACAATGAAGATGGTAAGAGGCAAGATCAATGCAGCCTACAAGGACAGGATTGAAAGCCTGTACACCGCTGAAGGCAAGGATTTCTATGGCAAGGAGAATATGAAAGCCATGAAGGATTTGCTTTCTTCAAGATAGAAATTGGAAGATTGGATACCAGTTTCTGCGTAATCCTTACTAAACCGGCGAATTTCAGAAAAATTCAGGCAGGCAATCCGTTTATCAGAGAAAGACTGAGTGATATGAAAAAGACTATCCCCCTTATTTTTCTATTGGCTTTAACACTGAATTGTCTGGCTCAAAAGAAGCAGATGTCGAAGGCGTTTTATCAGCATGACTTTGACAAGGCCCTGCTGCTGGCTGATGAGATTCTGAAGGAGAACCCAAAGGACATTGATGCAAATCTGGGTGCTGCCAAATCGTGGAATGGGAAAATTGAATATGCCAATGCGATTCCCTATCTGACAATCATACTTGAAAATGCGAATGAGGACTGGCAGTTTGCCTGGGCGAATATTGAAATGATGAAGGCTTTATACGGCCTCGGGCAGCTGCAAAAAGCCGGAGAATATTATGCGAAGGCAAAAGCCTGCGAGGGAACGGCCAGCTCAGGAAAGGAATTGAAATATTACGCCCTGCTTTTCGGATTTGACGAATACTACAGCAATTGGAAGACCGTAGAATCTGAAAATATCATCTTTCATTTTCAGGATACCTCCGATACAAAGAGGATTCAGTTTACTGTTAAGAGCAGACAAGAAGCCTTTGAAAAGACCACTGCCTATTTTGGTTCCACACTTCCCAAAAAGGTTGACTTCTTTGTGTGGAATACCAGGCAGAACTATAATGAGATCCTGAAGCTCAACCTGGGATTCTCCAATTCAAATTATTGCGTATCTCATAACCGGACGGGACAGTCACCCGGACATGAACTCGCGCATGTGATCAGCTTCTGGACCAATAAGGACAAGAAAATAAACCACTTTATCAATGAGGGCATTGCAGTTTGCTTCGATTGGAACAACAATGATAAGATGGCACAAGCAAGGGAAGCTTACAAGCAGTCAAACTTCGATCTGGTGAAATGCTGGAAGGGAGAGGCAAAATACGATAATGGCATCCTCTACCCTATTGCCGGTGCATTTATTGAATACCTGAAACAGATTGACAATCAGAAACTGCTCGCCTTGAATAATGATCAATCCTATGAAAATGCAAGGCTGATATATTCCGATATGCTTGACATCATTATAGAGCAGTTTTATATAAAATTGAGGGAATGAATGGGAATAGATTCTTGTATAAAATTGAATTTACGCTTATATACATGAGTTGTATGCAAGCCTAAGCAGTTTCCTCAATGACAACATCACCAAGATTTGAATTAGTATTAGCATTAGTATTTGCATCACTTTCTGCAATAATTGTTCTATCTTTGGACAATATATTATAAAGAACTTTCATGGAAGCTAATCAAGTAAAGCTCTTAATATCTTTAGCAGAAAACATTGAGTTGAAGCAGAAAGATAGAAACAAAATTGTTGCTTCGCTTCAATCAGCTAAGATTTTGACAAAAGGAGAGAATTTTACTATACATTATAAGAATCTAAAAAAGGTCTTGGTTTCAGATAAATAATGTATAAGAGTAGACCTAATCTCATGATTGGTTTTCATGGATGTGACCAATCTGTGCGAGATAGTTTAGTTTCTAATCCAAATAAAGTTGAAAAAAGCCAAAAAGCTTATGACTGGCTTGGAAATGGGTTTTATATCTGGGAAAATAATACAGCAAGAGCTCTGAAATGGGCTGAAGACAAAAGAGACAGAGGAGAAATTAATAATCCTTGTGTTGTTGGGGTAGTATATCAATTGGATTATTGTTTAGATCTAACTGATTCTGAGTTTATTGATTTAATAGCAAAATATTTTGATTTAATGAAAACTCACTTGTCCATTGCAGGCAAGGAAATTCCAAAAAACAAAGACTTTTCTAAAGATGAATATCATGACAGAATCATAAGAGAACTTGATTGTGCTGTGATTGAATTTCTGTTTAATAAGATTGAAGAACAGAGACAAGAAGATATTAATACAAAAGGATTCACTGAATTACGTCACTTTGATACTGTTAGAGGAATATTTACTGAAGGTGGTCCTGCTTTTGAGGGTGCCGGAATACAGAATAAAAATCACATTCAGGTTAGTATTCGGAATTTAAATTGCATAAAAGGATTCTTCATACCTCGTGAAAGAATAAGTTTCCCATAGTATGGCCTGCATACAACAGGGGGCGGGCGTTACGGCCTCTGTTGATGACGAGTGAGACGGCTGCAGCGCCAGACCCCGGAACGTTTGCCCAAGTAATCACATGAAACATATCCTGACAGGAATAATTTTCTTTACAATTGCACTGAGCTTTTCTGTAAAAGGACAAGAGACAGATGCAGAAAAAAGAATAATTGTATTGGAAAAGGGTATCATAGATAGCACTTTAGTTTTCGGAAAATGGACTGAAGGTGGACAAGCTGAAACACATCTAACCTATCTAGGGCAAGTATTAACTAATCAAAATCAAATATTTAAAATAATGAATTCCTTATTGTACTGGGGAGTATCGCCAAGTGCAACTAGTAGAATACTAGTTTTCAATCAAAAGAATGAATATATTGGAAACTATTGTTTAACAATGACTTACGACCTTCCTGACAAATTAGAAAACAATACTCTAATATTTTATAATACAGATAATGATGACTGTGATTCTAAAATGACAACAATCATTGATCTTTCTAAAGGACTACCTAAAGAAATTTTTCTAAAATGTAAGGGAGAATATGGAGACATCTATTCGTTCTCTCAAGAATAAATAAAAAGCTGGCACACATAGAGCCTGCTTTACGGCTAGTCCCTATGCACAGGTGCCAATCATTAATCCCCAATCCCTACGGCAAAGCAATATACTTGGTTCCTGAATAGGTACCGTTGATCCAGTCGAGGCGGAAATGGGTTGGGCACTCATCACCGGTAACCAGGGTACTGCCGGAATTATATCCAAAAGTGAGGGTGGCGGACTTATCCTGAGCAGGAATTCGATGAATCTTGATGCCGGCTACAGGATCCCACCCACAGCTTTCCTTATGCACGATGCTTTGTGCAATGCTGGTGTAGAAATCCTCGCCATTGCGGTTGGTTCCCCAGGTAACAAGATTGTTGTATTCTCCGGAAGTTCCAAAACCATCCACGGTCATCGACAATTGTCCCAGCGAGCCGGTGTAGGTTCTCTGTCGGGCGATATTCCAGCTGCGGGTATCTCCGTTTTCAAAGGTGATCTGCATATTCCCGCTTACCTTCTGTATGATGGTAGTGCGTGATAATCCAAGCTGCCAGATAAAACCTCCGCTCACATTTTCAAAAGTTTTTACTCCGTTAAGGGTGATGGTGCGGTCGGTGGCAACCTTGGTAACTGCAAAATCAATGTACCGGATCTGTATGGATGCGCCTGCCTGTCCCCAATGCGTGCCTATTCTCTTTCTGATCTCCACCTGTCCGGTGCGGTTCCGGTTACCATTGCAATTGAGACCGTTGTAAGTAATAAACAGAGTCACCGTGTCATTTACAACCGAAGCTGAATCAAGGGAAGCATTGCAAGGAATGCCGCTCAGCGATTTGTATCCTCCTCCCTGGTATGACAATACACTTTCCACATCCTTGAGGGCATCATCGGTTACAGCTTCCATATTGTTTTCATCGGCAGAAAGCTGTTCCATGCTGGCAAAATCGGATTTGCCCTTCTGGATATTATCCTTCTTGCAGGATGAAAAGGCTAACAGGCAAAAAGCCAGTAGAATGAATGCCAAATTGAGAATCGACCTTGTTTTCATGATATATGGATTGAGTACCGCGAATTTGTGAATATGTTGCTGAGTTGCTGATTATCTGCAAAGATACCTTATGATGCTTTAATGTGATTGAAAAAGACATTGAAACTGGTTGATATTATTGCTTTGAGGGTAAAAGAATTCAGAAGTCAGGAGCCAGAATCCAGAATCTAGAAGTAAGGAGCCAGAAGCAAGTGCAATCAGCCTCCGGCAGACAGAATAATTTTCCATATAATAGATCTGTTTTCTCAATTCTGACTCCTGAATTCTGACTCCTGAATTCTGTCCGCCAGCCGGCGGATGAATTCTATCTTCCTTTATTGTAAAATTTAGATACTTACTCAAATTCATTGAAGTTTACGGGATGCCTTTCAGCAGTGAAGGGAGACTACCCGAGGGCAGTCTCCCGATTCCGACAAGCAAACGATGTTATGGAAGTTGAATGTATTTTGTTCCTGAGATTGAACCGTGAGTCCAGTCGACGCGGAAGCGGGTTGGGCATTCATCACCGCTGATGGGCTCATTGTTATTGTTGTATCCAAATGTAATGATCGCGCTCTTTTCCATGGCGGGGATCTGGTGAACCTTGGTTCCTGAAACTGGATCCCATCCGCAAAGCTGGCGATGAGCAACAGGAGTTGTAATCTGAGTGTAGAACTGCTCGCTCTGGCGATTGGTTCCCCAGGTTACCAGGTTCTCATATCCTTCGGCAGAACCGAATCCTTCAATGGTCATCACCAATGCATCAGGAACTCCGGTGTAGGTGCGCTGACGGGCAACATTCCAGCTGCGGGTGGTTCCATTGTCGAAGGTGATGTTCATGCTGCCTTCAACCCTGTGAATTACAGAAGTAAGTGTTGTTCCAAGCTGCCAAACGAATCCTCCGCTTACATTGGTGAAGGTTTTGGTTCCGTTCAATGTGATGGTGCGGCCTGTAGCAACGCGGGTAACTGCGAAGTTGATATATGAAATCTGAACTGAGGCACCTTCCATTCCCCAGAAAGTCCCAACGGCCTTCCTGATTTGTACCTGTCCAACACGGTTGCGGGTTCCGTTGCAGTTGAGTCCGTCATAGGTGATGTACATGGTAATGGTATCGTTGACTACACCTACTGAATCGAGGGTAGCGTTGCAGGGAATACCGTCTGTAGACTTGTAACCACTGTTATGATAGGACATTACATTTTCAACATCTTTTAATGCATCATCGGTAACGGCTTCTACATTGGTTTCATCGGTACTGAGTTGTTCAAGGGAAGCAGTAGCTGAAGTTTCATCTGTGTTGTCCTTCTTGCAGCTGCTGAAGGAGATGGCAAGAACAGCGGTGGAGAGTGCAATTAGCCTGAAGAGATTTGTTGCTTTCATGGTTTCTTATTTTAGTTATTTGATTGAGTGGATTCTGTTTCGGGTTGGTTGATCTTTATCGTCCCAACACTAATTATACACAGCCACTCTATTTTACCCCTATCCGGAATTTAAATTTTTTTGAAATATTTTATATTAATCTGATATTCTGTGGTTTATTCTAGTTGAAATTTGAAGATTTAAGGATTTGATATTTAAATAATACTACTACAATT
>JADJHD010000010.1 GCA_016707705.1 Bacteroidales bacterium | reverse complement strand
ATCTTGATGCCGGCTATCTTGGCGATGGCATAAGGTTCATTGGTATATTCCAGTTCTCCGGTCAGGAGGTGCTCTTCATGAATGGGCTGTGGGGCTAACCTGGGATAGATACAGGAACTGCCGAGGAAAAGAAGCTTCTTAACTCCGTGAAGATAGGACTGATGGATGACCGTATTCTGGATCTGGATGTTCTCGTAGATGAACTGGGCACGGTACTGGTTATTGGCCAGGATACCTCCAACCTTGGCAGCAGCCAGGAATACATATTCAGGCTGGTACTGGTCGAAATAGGCAGCAACTGCTCGTTCATCCATCAAATCGAGTTCCGATTGCGATGCACCTATCAGGGCGGTGTATCCTTTGAGGGAGAGTTGCCGCCAGATTGCGGAGCCCACCATCCCTTTATGACCTGCAATATAGATTCTGGAGTCTGAATTCATTTCAATGGACGGTTGAGTAAGTACAGCTTGCTTCTGGTGTCTATTCAAAATAGTTTTTTACCCTGTAACCTCCATCACGAAGGTATTTTTGCCGCTCAGTGAGATGAAGGTCAGCGGAAACCATATCTTTCACCAGTGCATCCAGGTCATATTCAGGCTCCCAGTTCAGTAATTGTTTTGCTTTGCCGGGATCCCCAAGTAATAAGTCTACTTCTGTCGGACGGAAATACTGGGGATCAACTTCAACAACCACACTTCCTTTTGGCAAGGGGCATGCAGGAGTCAGGATACCGGTGAGGATCGCCTTTTCATTTACTCCTTCCCCCTGGAATTCAACCTCCAGGCCGGCTTCCCGGAAGGCTTTCCTTACAAACTCCCTTACTTCGGTAGTCTTGCCGGTGGCGATGACAAAATCTTCAGGTGTTGGATGCTGCAACATCAGGTACATAGCCCTTACATAGTCCTTGGCATGTCCCCAGTCGCGCTGTGCAGACAGGTTTCCCAGGAAGAGCTTATCCTGGAGGCCCAGTGCAATCCGAGCCACAGCCATGGTGATCTTCCTTGTAACGAAGGTTTCACCCCTCACGGGTGATTCATGATTGAACAGGATGCCATTGCAGGCAAACATGCCATATGCCTCCCGGTAGTTTACCGTAATCCAGTAGCCATAAAGCTTGGCGACTGCATACGGACTCCTTGGGTAGAAAGGCGTGCGTTCACTTTGAGGCGTTTCCTGGACAAGTCCATAAAGCTCACTGGTAGAGGCCTGGTAGAAGCGGGTCTTTTCAGCCATCCCCAGCATGCGGATAGCTTCCAGCAGACGAAGGGTGCCCAGTCCGTCAGCATTTGCGGCATACTCGGGTGTATCAAAACTGACCTTCACATGACTCATAGCTGCCAGGTTGTAAATTTCATCCGGTTGCACCTCCTGAACAATGCGGATCAGGTTGGCAGCATCAGTGAGGTCACCATAGTGCAGGTAAAAGTTCCGGTGTGAAGTATGCGGATCCTGGTATAAATGGTCGATCCTGTCGGTATTGAATAAAGAACTGCGCCTTTTTATGCCATGCACCGTATATCCTTTCTTAAGAAGATATTCGGCCAGGTAAGCACCGTCCTGTCCTGTAATGCCTGTGATGAGGGCTACTTTCATTGTTTTATGTTTGATGTCGGATGTTTGATGTCGGATGTTTGATGTCGGATTTCGGATTTAAGACTGAGCACAGTCGAAGCAGGGTTGTGTGAAGTCAGATTTGGTATTTGGTTTTTAGGATTTGGTATTTGGAATTTTGGAATTGTGATTATATCTGCGGAAATCCAGAATTAATCTGCGCAATCTGCGAGAAACCACGCAAGAGTTAGCAATATCCCTTTTCTTTTATCTTTTATCTTTAAACTTTTATCTTTTTACTTGATCTGAGCCCGTATTGCCTGCACAATCTCAATACTCTTCCGGGAATCCTCCAATCCAAAACCATTGCCGGCAAGGATTTGTTCATAGGAACGTGTATGCAGGTCAGTAAAACCTTCACTGAATTCAATTTCGGAGCCATCCATCGTAATTGAACGGTACGTGCGTTTACCTGATTTTACAGCAGATTCAGGCAGGTAATCCGGGTTAATACTCAGAAACCAGTTAACCCTGGCTTTATCCAGGAGAAGATAACCGGATGCATGATCCCCGGTATGTTCTTTCACTGTATTCTCACGGATACCTCCGAAGATCCAGGTGAGCATGTCGAAGAAGTGCACCCCGATATTGGTAGCGATGCCTCCGGACTTGCTGATATCTCCTTTCCAGGATATATGGTACCATTTACCCCGGCTTGTTATATAAGAGATCTACATCGTAAACTTTATCAGCAGGGTCGTTGGCAATTTGTTCCTTTAATGCGATGATCGCCGGATGGAGCCTGAGTTGAAGGATCGTGTAGATCCGTTTCCCGGTTTCATGCTCCAGTTCGCTCAATGCATCCAGGTTCCATGGATTCAGAACCAGGGGCTTTTCACAGATGGCATGAGCCTCATTTCTCAAAGCAAGCCTTATATGGGCATCATGCAGGTAGTTGGGCGAACAGATACTTACATAATCGATTTTATTCCCGGGGTTTCTTCTGCGAAGCTTATCCATAAAACGATCAAAACGCTCCGGTTCAGTAAAAAACTCTGCATCAGGATAGTAACTGTCCATGATTCCTACTCCATCATATTTATCCAGGGCTGCAACCAGTTGATTACCGGTTTCTTTTATCGCTTTTAAATGTCGGGGAGCTATATATCCTCCTGCTCCAATCAATCCAAAATTCAATACTTTTTTATCCATCAGTTCAATCTTTATTGTGTTTCCTGATCCTATGCTTAATAATTAATGGTGAAGTCCGGAAAAGGTAAGCACAGAATCCATCTGTTAATTCGCTGCAAAGTTACAATAATTGATAACTTTGTCAGTAAAGAGCTTTTCATGCATGAAATCATCACTTCATCCAGGAACCCGAAAATCCTGAATCTGCTGGCTTTGCAGTCTAAAAGCAGGGAAAGAAAAAAACAACAGTGCATGATTATCGAAGGATACCGGGAAATCAACCGGGCTGTTGTTTCCGGCATCCGGATCAGGGAACTTTATTATTGTAAAGAACTGGACCAGAACAACAACATATCGTCTCTGCCGGTAAATACCTCGAACTTCCAAACGTATCCCGTTTCCAGGGAAATATTCAGCAAACTTGCTTACCGGGAGTCATCCGACGGATTACTGGCAGTGGCTGACAACAAAGTTTTACAGCTGCAGGATCTCCGGCTAAAGCCAAATCCACTGATCATCATCCTGGAGTCAGTTGAAAAGCCGGGAAACCTGGGAGCCGTTATGAGAACTGCTGATGCCGCCGGGGTGGATGCAGTCATCATCTGTGATCCGCTTACTGATATATATAATCCCAACACCATACGTTCGAGTGTGGGTTGCGTTTTTACCAGGCCTGTTATTGCTGCTTCATCCGAGGATGTCATCCACTGGTTGAAGCAGCATTCCATCAGGTCCTTCGCCGCTGCACTCACTGCTTCGGCTGAATCGTATTCAACGAAAGATTACCGGGGTTCCACTGCCTTTGTGATGGGAACAGAGGCAACCGGCCTGAGCCGCCAATGGCTGGAGAGTTGCGATTCCACCGTGATTATCCCCATGTTGGGTGTGGCGGATTCGTTAAATGTTTCAGTCAGTACCGCAATCCTGGTTTTTGAAGCTGTCAGGCAAAGGATGTAGAATGATGAATGTCGATTAACGAATTTCGAATATCGAAGTACGCTCTTCAACATTCGGTATTCGGTGTTCGATATTTGGTGCTTGGTGCTTGGTGCTTGGGAACTTGGATCTAAGCACCCTGCACCAGTCACCCTGCACCAGTCACTCTGCACCAGGCACTTGGTACTTGGAATTTGGTACTTGGAATTTGGTGTTTGGAACTTGAGATGTGGGATGTGGGATGTGGGATGTGGGATGTGGGATTTGGGATTTGGGATTTGGGATTTGGGTCTTGGGTCTTGTGAACTTAAGAAATCACCACGGAGTCACGAAGAGAACAGAGAAGCACAAAGATTTCCTGTGCACCCTATATCTGCGATTATCAGCTATTAAATCTGCGTAATCAGCGTGAAACAACAACCTTCGCCTTTAGGATACTTCCATCTTTTTGTCTTAATCATAGAAAACCCACGTCACTCCGGCTTTCAGAGCCGCATCTGCCCCCGGGTAATGAGGAGTCATGAAGTAAGTATAACCCATCAGCCCGGCATTGAAATGTTCATATTTCAAAAAGATCCTGGCCCTTTTGATCCGCATATTTACAAAGACATCGAGATAGGGGTAATTACCGGTCTTTTCCAGATTTTGCCGGTAAAACATCCGGAGGGCAGGTGAATATGCGTCAGCATAATAACTGGTATAGTATTGGCAACTGATCCCCGTTTCAGCAAGCAGGACGTTCTTAAACAGCAGCATGGTATAGCTGACCGATGCTTTTCCTGCGATATTAGGCAGCCTTAACACACTATCGCGTGAGACATCCTGCCAGGTAACCCGGGTATCGAAAGTCCATCGGCCGGGACGGGCAATCCAGGCGGCATTTGCCCGTGTCACTGCCAATCCGCCATCTGCCTGAACGGCTCTCATGGACTCATCAAGGTAAGTATAGTTGGAAATTCTTGTAAGGTTGACCCCAAGCTGGAACCCGCGAAATGCAACACCTGCCTCTGCTAAGATCACATCCTGCATTTTCAGGCCCTGATTCCAGCGAAAATGATTCGACTGGTATTTCTGGAAGAAGTAATCAGCGTGCCGAAGCCCTTTTGTCGCAATGAGGTAAATATTGCCGGTTTTCCCGATGAATTGATGAAAACGTCCGGAGAGTTCATAATCACCACTGTTATATCCTCCCCAGGTGAAGTTTTCCATTGGCAATGAAAAATGTTTTCCTTGCAATAATTCCTTTCAGGGTTCCAAAAGGCATCAGGTGGGTAAATGTTTCAGAGGTACTGCTCTGTCCAAGGGTTTCATCGGTTTCAAACAAAGATAATGGCGACAGTCCGTTCGCTAAGTATTGAATATTCTCAAATCCGATCCTGTTTAAGTGATGACTGATCCCGAATGCGTATTGAAACGGGAAATTGCGTTCTGCTGTATCTGGTTCTATATTGGAGTATACAAAGGTATTTTCAATGTTTACGTGGTATAGAGAGTCAAGTGTGAGAACAGAATCACCATAGGTAAATGGGTAGAATCCAAGATTGATCCCGGCTCTGCTTTTATCGTCCTGGTAAGCTGAAGTTTGCCTGAAATACCGGAAGGTATGGGTTATCCGGCCGGCATCGAATTTACTTTTCTTACGGCTGCCGTTTGTGTCAGGAACAGCCGGACCGCTTCTGCTCAGTTTGAAATAATGCTGAAGGAGGATACCGGCATCCTTTTCACGGTTCATGGCATTGCCCAGTTTAACGGTGATGGTTTTGCGGTTGCTTTCGGCATTGTCTTTAAAAACGGTATCATAAAGAATCCCTCCATTCTCATAATTCCTGAACCGGTCGTTGAGGTATGCAGCATGGACACCATATCTTCCGGAAGGGAGCAAATAGGAAACGGTGAAATAACCGGTTGCGTAAAATGTTCGTTGACGCAGATAGAGTCCCGGTGCATTGGCAAACCGGGCATGAAGTCCAAGTGTGAGTCCTTTTCGCACCTGTTGACTGTGGGTAAAGCGCAGTTGTTGCTCTTTCGCTTTTCCCATCATATATTGAATCTCTGAATATGGTTTTTCGAGAGCAAAGTAGCGAATACTATCCAACTGGTACCGATGCACACGGAAGGCATCTTCCCTGAAGCGGAATCCATTGACAGGGGAGAGCCTGAATGTCATAGGATTCGAAGCAGAGCCCGGATTCCCCAGGTTGATGTAGAATTCTTCTCCTTTCTGGTCAGGCCTGAAGTACTGGAACCGGTGCAGCGAAGCTGAGAAATGTTTGAGCTGGTAAGCAGCCTGGTAGTTGAGGGTGAAGTATTGTGTTTTCGCTGTATCCGGGCTGAGCGCAGATTTTTCTTTTTCAGTTTTTTGTGACTGGGATTCTTCAGAATTCTCAGAAGAGGAGCCACCCTGGCGGAAACGGCTGATCTGCGCCTGCAGAGTGAAGCTGAGCAACAGGAAGGGGAGGAGGGAGGTTATGAAGAATCTTGTTTTCAATGCCTTGTTTTACCGTGGGTATTAGGGGGCAAAATTACGCAAAAGCATTGAATGCTGCAGATTTTAAAGATAGTTAGCTAAAAGCCTGTTTAAACTTCTGAAAATGCAGTAGAGATAGAATTCAGAATTCAGGAGTCAGGAGCCAGAATGATGTTATACTGAGCATGTTCCCTAAAAGCTTATTTACAATCCTGTTCAGCCGAAGTATAAAATGTTAAAAATGTATCCATTACCTAGAAAAAACATTCTGGATTCTGAATTCTGGCCCGCCTGACCGATGGTTCAATTCCATTAGTAAAGCATTTTAGTCATTCGGGCAGGCTTCTGTATTCTTTTTGAAGCAGGATTTTTAAACAGTCTAAAAGATGGGTAGTTATTTCGATGAATACTCAATTCCATGGTAACAATAATGAATCCTGGAGAGGCCGGAGGATAGGTATGTTACTGTTCTGATGAGCCATCTGTTGGGAGAGTGCCGGGAGATTCACTTCCGCGAACTCATTCGAAGTTGCAGGAAGAGGGAGAATTGGTGTGTGGTGAACAGTTGCCGGTAATCCGGGTAATCCTTATCCTAAAATGATTTCAGGAGAATATAGGAAGGAATGACAGGGGAGAGGTGAGGGCAAAAAAAAACCTGCTTCGAAAAGCAGGTTTTAATAAAGATGGGCGGCGACATACTCTCCTACACGAATGCAGTACCATCTGCGCGGACGGGCTTAACGACTCTGTTCGGAATGGGAAGAGGTGGGCCCCGTCGCTATAGCCACCTAAAGTCTTTGAATATTTTAGGTCTATAAGATTGACAGACACGAAAGAAAATACATAATGTAGGTTGAAGCAATAGTTGACGTCAATAGAAAGTTTACGGGTAATTAGTACTGCTCGGCTTTGCCATTACTGGCTTTACACCTGCAGCCTATCAACGTCGTAGTCTACAACGACCCTTAAAGGAAGCCTCATCTTGGGCTGAGTTTCGCACTTAGATGCTTTCAGCGCTTATCTCATCCATACATAGCTACCCTGCGATGCAGTTGGCACAACAACAGGTACACTAGCGGTATGTCCGACTCGGTCCTCTCGTACTAGAGTCAGGTGCCCTCAAGCTTCCAACGCCCACAACAGATAGGGACCGAACTGTCTCGCGACGTTCTGAACCCAGCTCACGTGCCACTTTAATCGGCGAACAGCCGAACCCTTGGGACCTTCTCCAGCCCCAGGATGTGACGAGCCGACATCGAGGTGCCAAACCACTCCGTCGATGTGAGCTCTTGGGAGTGATCAGCCTGTTATCCCCGGAGTACCTTTTATCCTTTGAGCGATGGCCCTTCCATGCGGAACCACCGGATCACTATATCCGTCTTTCGACCCTGCTCGACTTGTTGGTCTCACAGTCAAGCATGCTTATGCTATTGCACTCTACGTACGGTTACCAAGCGTACTGAGCATACCTTTGAAAGCCTCCGTTACTCTTTTGGAGGCGACCACCCCAGTCAAACTACCCACCATGCAATGTCTCCCGCTAGAGGCGGGATTAGGCTTCAAATAAACAAAGGGTGGTATTTCAAGGTTGACTCCACGACAGCTAGCGCCTCCGCTTCACAGTCTCCCACCTATCCTACACATCGTTTATTCAAAGTCAATGCAAAGTTATAGTGAAGGTTCACGGGGTCTTTCCGTCCCGTTGCGGGTATCCGGCATCTTCACCGGAACTACAATTTCACCGAGCTCATGGCTGAGACAGTGCCCAGATCGTTACACCATTCGTGCAGGTCGGAACTTACCCGACAAGGAATTTCGCTACCTTAGGACCGTTATAGTTACGGCCGCCGTTTACTGGGGCTTCAATTCAAAGCTTCGACTTGCGTCTAACCTCTCCTCTTAACCTTCCAGCACCGGGCAGGTGTCAGGCCTTATACGTCATCTTTCAATTTAGCAAAGCCATGTGTTTTTGATAAACAGTCGCCTGGGCCATTTCTCTGCGCCCCATTAAATGGGGGTCCTTTTTCCCGAAGTTACAGGACTAATTTGCCTAGTTCCTTAGCCATGAATCACTCGAGCACCTTTGGATACTCTCCTCGACCACCTGTGTCGGTTTCCGGTACGGGCGGCACTCGCCTGAAGCTTAGGGGTTTTTCTAGTGAGTCTGATTAGGGTCATTATCCACTCATCCGAAGACTTGTGGTACTATCAGGTTCGACATCCACTGCGGATTTGCCTACAGCGAATATATCTACACCCTTTAACGTACTATTCCGTCAGTACGCAGACCTTTCACACCTCCTCCACCCCATCGCAGCGGTGCCGGTACATGAATATTAACATGTTGTCCATCGTCTACCCCGTTCGGGTTCGACTTAGGTCCCGACTAACCCTGATCCGATTAGCGTTGATCAGGAAACCTTGGTCTTCCGGTGTGCGGGTTTCCCACCCGCATTATCGTTACTTATGCCTACATTTGCTTTTCCAGACGCTCCAACATGCCTTACGACACATCTTCAACGCAGACTGGAATGCTCCCCTACCAGTATCCGCCAGAGGCGGATAATCCATAGCTTCGGTATTATGCTTGATGCCCGATTATTATCCACGCCCGATCGCTCGACTAGTGAGCTGTTACGCACTCTTTAAATGAATGGCTGCTTCCAAGCCAACATCCTAGCTGTCAATGCAATCAGACTTCGTTAATTCAACTTAGCATAAATTTAGGGACCTTAGCTGATGGTCTGGGTTCTTTCCCTCTCGGCGCTGGACCTTAGCACCCAACGCCTCACTCCCGAGTATATTATATAGCATTCGGAGTTTGTCTGGATTTGGTAGGCGGTGAAGCCCCCGCATCCAATCAGTAGCTCTACCTCTGTATAACTCAACCTCGAGGCTGCCCCTAAAGGCATTTCGGGGAGTACGAGCTATCTCTCAGTTTGATTAGCCTTTCACCCCTACCCACAACTCATCCAAAGACTTTTCAACGTCAACTGGTTCGGACCTCCATTCCGTGTTACCGGAACTTCATCCTGGTCATGGGTAGATCACTAAAGTTTCGCGTCTACCCCCTCTAACTACACGCCCTATTCAGACTTGCTTTCGCTTCGGCTACATGCGTTAACGCACTTAACCTTGCTAGAGAGGAGTAACTCGTAGGCTCATTATGCAAAAGGCACGCTGTCATCCGCCGAGGCGGACTCCAACCGTTTGTAAGCGCACGGTTTCAGGTTCTATTTCACTCTTCTGTTCGAAGTACTTTTCACCTTTCCTTCACAGTACTGGTTCACTATCGGTCTCTCAGGAGTATTTAGCCTTACCAGATGGTGCTGGCAGATTCCCGCAGGATTTCTCCGGTCCCGCGGTACTCAGGATACTGCTAGGTAGCAAATTCGTTTCGCTTACAGGATTGTCACCTTCTATGATTTTCCTTTCCAGAAAATTCAGCTACAAATTTACATTCCACGTTGCAGTCCTACAACCCCGGCATGGCCTTAACCACACCGGTTTGGGCTGTTCCCCGTTCGCTCGCCACTACTTAGGGAATCACTATTGTTTTCTCTTCCTCCAGGTACTAAGATGTTTCAGTTCGCTGGGTTAGCATCCCGACAAGTCGGGATTCCTGGTCTTCAACCAGGAGGGTTGCCCCATTCGGAAATCTCCGGATCAAAGGTTGTTTGCACCTCCCCGAAGCTTATCGCAGCTTACCACGTCCTTCATCGCCTCTGAGAGCCAAGGCATTCACCGTACGCTCTTACTAACTTTCTTATTGATGCTCGATGTCAATTATTACATCAATCTAATTTATGTATTTTCTTTCAGTATGTCAAAGAACGTGATTTCAGATTTTGCATTCGGAATAGGAGTTGAACCCTATTCATTAATTTCAACTCAACACCTTTGATCAATCGGGCCCCCCCGGTTCCAAAATTCCCATTATAAAAGAACGTTGTGATCTCTCTGTTGGCGAGTTATAATCCATTCCAAAATTCCAACATTTATATTGGTGGAGAATAAGGGATTCGAACCCTTGACCCCTAGCTTGCAAAGCTAGTGCTCTAGCCAACTGAGCTAATCCCCCAAAACGACTGTGTAGTCCCGCGCAGAGTTGAACTGCGGACCCCTACATTATCAGTGTAGTGCTCTAACCAACTGAGCTACGGGACTATAATTCCTTTTCCCTCAGGGCTAAGCCCTCACTCATTCGTTTGGGTTAACAATAAAAAAACATGAAGTCAAACACAGTAGTGAATATCATCCCGATTTTACTCGGGAAAGAATAAATCACTCTAGAAAGGAGGTATTCCAGCCACACCTTCCGGTACGGCTACCTTGTTACGACTTAGCCCCAGTCACTGGTTTTACCCTAGGCCGCTCCTTGCGGTCACGGACTTCAGGTACCCCAAGCTCCCATGGCTTGACGGGCGGTGTGTACAAGGCCCGGGAACGTATTCACCGCGCCATGGCTGATGCGCGATTACTAGCGAATCCAACTTCACGAAGTCGAGTTGCAGACTTCGATCCGAACTGAGACCGGCTTTGGAGATTTGCGCCCTATCGCTAGGTGGCTGCCCTCTGTACCGGCCATTGTAGCACGTGTGTAGCCCTGGACGTAAGGGCCGTGCTGATTTGACGTCATCCCCGCCTTCCTCACTACTTGCGTAGGCAGTTCCTTTAGAGTCCCCAGCATTACCTGATGGCAACTAAAGGTAGGGGTTGCGCTCGTTATGGGACTTAACCCGACACCTCACGGCACGAGCTGACGACAACCATGCAGCACCTCGTAGAATGTCCCTAAGGAAGATCACGTTTCCGCAACTGTCATTCCACGTTCGAGCCCAGGTAAGGTTCCTCGCGTATCATCGAATTAAACCACATGCTCCTCCGCTTGTGCGGGCCCCCGTCAATTCCTTTGAGTTTCAATCTTGCGACCGTACTCCCCAGGTGGATCACTTAATACTTTCGCTAAGACGCTGACAGTATATCGCCAACATCGAGTGATCATCGTTTACAGCGTGGACTACCAGGGTATCTAATCCTGTTTGATCCCCACGCTTTCGTGCATGAGCGTCAGTTTCTGCTTGGTGAGCTGCCTTCGCGATCGGTGTTCTGTGTCATATCTAAGCATTTCACCGCTACATGACACATTCCGCCCACCTCAACAGTACTCAAGAATAACAGTATCAATGGCAGTTCTACAGTTGAGCCGTAGGATTTCACCACTGACTTATTATTCCGCCTGCGCACCCTTTAAACCCAATGAATCCGGATAACGCTTGCATCCTCCGTATTACCGCGGCTGCTGGCACGGAGTTAGCCGATGCTTATTCTTACGGTACCATCAGCTCCGGTACACGACCGAAGGTTTTTTCCCGTATAAAAGAAGTTTACAACCCATAGGGCCTTCATCCTTCACGCGGCATGGCTGGGTCAGACTTGCGTCCATTGCCCAATATTCCTTACTGCTGCCTCCCGTAGGAGTCTGGTCCGTGTCTCAGTACCAGTGTGGGGGATAATCCTCTCAGAACCCCTAGACATCGTAGCCTTGGTGAGCCGTTACCTCACCAACTAGCTAATGTCACGCATGCCCATCTATAACCGCCGGAGCTTTAATTGCAATGTGATGCCACATCGCAATGTTATGGGATATTAGCTCGCCTTTCGGCGGGTTGTGTCCCAGTTAAAGGTAGGTTGCATACGCGTTACGCACCCGTGCGCCACTCTCATCAGATATTGCTATCCGAATCCCGTTCGACTTGCATGTATTAAGCCTGCCGCTAGCGTTCATCCTGAGCCAGGATCAAACTCTCCATTGTAAGTTGATCTTAAATGTCTCAAGATTTATTCTACTCTTTTCTAATTGAAAAGGGATATTCGCTACTGTGTGTTTTGACTTCAGTTTCTCAAAGAACGTCTGACTATATGTTGCCCCTGCGGGCGTAGTCTTTCAATTTTTTACCAACTCTTCTTCTCTTCTTTTCCGATCCCCTTTGGGACCGTTTTTCGAATTGGGACTGCAAAGGTAATACTCTTTTTTAATCCTGCAACTTTTTTCGAAAAAAAATTTTCAACAATTTTATAAAGAACGAGTGGTTATTTTCAAATGGGCTGCAAAGGTATAACGTTGATTTGGATTGACCAAAAAAATTTAAAAAATTTAAATTATTTTTAAGTCTTATATTCCAGTATTTTATAACCGTAATCTGTAACTCCTGCTAATCCTGACTTGCATGCCTTCAATGAACTTGTGCTGTAAAGCGGGTGCAAAAGTAGTAAGTAATTTCATATATGCAACACTTCTTTGAAAAAAAATGTAAAATAGTTTTTAAGTGATTGATTTACAGAAATAAAAAAATGAAAATATTTTTAGTGTTATGGTATCATTGTATTATTGTCTCTTATTCCGGTCCTTCAACATTTCTGCTTATCCTTATATATTATAATGATTACCCTTCCTTAATAACAGTTGATATTTATTCCTTACTGCCATAAATATGTACTTTTACCGTTCTATTTGTTCCCTTAATTTAGTTGCAATGTTATATAAAGGATCAAAAAAATACCTGCCTGGCTTATTCCTCCTTATACTTTTCTTTAGTTTTCCTTCTGATTTATTTGCTCAGGAGCTGATACAGGAAGAAAGAAAACCTCAAACCTTTAAGGAAAGATTATTCTATGGTGGTTCACTTGGACTGCAATTTGGTAATCTTACCCTGGTTGATTTGTCTCCAATGATTGGTTATAAGCTCACATCCCGGGTCGGAATAGGCATTAGTCCTACCTATAAATACTATAAATATAAAGGTTACGACTATCTCGGGAACTCCTATTCCCAGCAATCGCATGTTCTGGGGGCTGGTTTATTTGGAAGGGTGTTGATTTTTG
Source organism: Bacteroidales bacterium (assembly GCA_016707705.1). Lineage (GTDB taxonomy): Bacteria > Bacteroidota > Bacteroidia > Bacteroidales > UBA4417 > UBA4417. The sequence continues at coordinate 149,738 of JADJHD010000010.1, read as the reverse complement.
ACAACATCTTTGCCCATGCCGAATATGAATACCTTACTTATAGAAGTAAGGATATGAATGGTTCAGGACTTCCTGATGTTACAGAGTATACATCCGTTCTGATTGGAGCCGGATACAGAGAACAAATTGCCTCCAACGCATATATGTATCTGCTGCTGCTGTGGAATCTCAATGAAACCATCGACTCTCCCTATACTAACCCTATTATAAGAGCTGGGTTTTCAGTGGGATTCTAGAAAATATATTAAAACTTAAAGAGTAGGTAATAACTTACATTAATAAAAGAAAAAGGGAAGAATTCAGATTCTTCCCTTTTCATTTCTTAAGATGGCAGTTTCGTATTATTTTCTGTCCGGGATATTCTTAAGTACCTCAAGTGTTAAATCCCAGAATTTTCCTACCGTATCAATCAGTAGTCTTTCATCAGGTGAATGCGCTCCCTTTATGGTTGGTCCAAATGAAATCATATCCATTAATGGATATTGTTCTCCAATCAGACCGCACTCAAGACCAGCATGGATAGCCAATACTTTGGGTTCAGAACTGAATAGCCGGCTATAGGATTTACGTGTTATGTCAAGAATGGTGGATTTTGGGTTTGGGGTCCAGCCCGGATAACCATCACTGTGAGTTATCTTTCCTCCCGCTAGTCGGAAAACGCTTGCAACCATACTGACAACATCCTCCTTACCGCTTTCCGAAGAACTCCGCTGGCTTGTGCCTATGATAATCTGCTTGTCGTTGAACTTGATTGATGCAAGGTTGGTAGAAGTGTCCACGAAGTTTGGTATATCTGCCGACATGGTTATCACTCCGTGCGGACAGGCATAGACAGCATTAAGCAATCTTTCCTGCGATGACAGGTCCATAACCGATGAAGGCATCTCACATGCCTGATATGATACCAGAAGTCCGGGCTCTGTTGTTTTGTATTCTGTCCAGACAATACTGTTGAACTCCTTTACATATTTAATGAATTCTTCCTGAAATCTCTTAGGTACGGTTACAAATGCAAATGCTTCCCTGGAGATTGCATTTCTGAGGTTGCCTCCTTCAAAGGAGGATATCCTCATTTCAAACCTATTACTGGAATTCCATAATAAACGGTTTAATATCTTATTGGCATTTCCAAGACCTTTATTGATATCATCACCCGAATGTCCGCCTTTTAGTCCTGTTACCTTTATATGAAAGGCTGAGCAGTCATAATTGACAGGAACTTTAGAATAGCTGAGAGTTATACCTGTGTCCTTCCCTCCAGCACATCCAATAAAAAGTTCACCTTCATCTTCCGAATCAAGGTTCAACAGGATCTTTCCTGCAAGGAAGCCTGGCTTTAGTCCGTATGCACCAGTTAGACCAGTTTCTTCATCAACTGTAAAAAGGAATTCCAATGGACCATGTACAAGAGAGGTGTCTTCCATGATGGCAAGCTGAGCTGCTATCCCAATTCCATCATCAGCACCAAGGGTTGTTCCTGTTGCCTTGATCCATTCCCCTTCAATTCGGGGCAGGATTGGATCGGTATCGAAATTATGGTAGGTGTCTGAGTTTTTTTCGCATACCATATCAATATGGCTTTGAAGAACGACAACCTCCTTGTTTTCGTAACCAGGACTTGCGCTTTTCCTCACCAATATATTGCCGGTGTCATCCTTCTTTACCTCCAGTCCCAGGTTCTCGGCAACCTGAACGATATAGGCAGCAATTCTTTCTTCCTTCTTTGAAGGCCTCGGCACTTTGCAGATTTCACCAAAGTAAGACCATACCAGTTCAGGGTACAGGCCTTTGAACACTTCATTCATGGGATTGGGATATATGAAATTCGCACAAATATATATTATTATTGATAAGGTTGTTTTTCTTTTCAAGGAAAGTTTGTGAATTGTAATCTGAACCAGAAACAAAAATGTATGCTATAAATTGACTCTGTAGAATAGTCTGGACCTTTCCGGAAAGCGGAATGAAACAACAAATACACACTCCTATATATATAAGGTGTAATTCACAGCAAAAGGATAGAAGGGAAGGGTGCTGATCAGGCAGTTTTTAACCTGAGTATTGCCTCTTCAGGATCTGAGGCTGAAAATATGGTGTTGCCAGCTACCAATACATCTGTTCCGGCCTGGATAAGTAGTGGGGCGTTATTAAAATCAACTCCTCCGTCTACCTCAATCAATGTTGAAAGGTTCTTTTCCCTGATCATTTCCTTCAATCGTTTGATCTTGGAATAGGAATGCTTTATGAATGCCTGTCCTCCATAACCCGGGTTGACTGTCATTATGAGAACCATATCAAGGTCATGCAGGATATCTCCCAGTAATTCCACTGGTGTATGCGGATTTATAGCCACTGCTGCCTTCATTCCGAGTTCCCTGATTGCCTGAATGGAACGGTGAACATGCTGGGATGCTTCATAGTGGAAGCAGAGCAGATCAGCGCCAGCATCCCGGAACTGGGAGAAGTAGCGTTCCGGTTGAATGATCATCAGATGAACGTCCAGAGGCTTGCTGGTTTTCTTCTTAATGGATTTTATAATATGAAAGCCGAAACTGATATTAGGCACGAATACTCCATCCATAACATCTATATGCACCCAATCGGCCTGGCTATTGTCAATCATTTCCACTACCTGATTAAGTTGACCAAAGTCGGCGGTGAGGATAGAGGGGGATATAAGATGTGCCATAATGTTTGTTTTCAGCTGCCTTGGCAATATTGTCCTGAGAAATGTAGAATGAAACAAATATAAAAAAAAAGAGCGGACTCAGTCCGCTCAGTTCTTTTAACCCAGGTAGGTTTTCAGGATTTTACTTCTGGAGGTGTGTTTCAGCCTCCTGATCGCTTTTTCCTTAATCTGCCGCACCCTTTCACGGGTAAGGTCAAACTTTTCGCCTATTTCTTCAAGTGTAAGAGGATGGCTTCCGTTTAAACCGAAGTAGAGTTTGATAACGTCTGCTTCGCGGGGAGTAAGGGTGCTGATAGCCCTGTCAATTTCCTTTCTGAGGGATTCGTAGAGTAATCCGGTTTCTGGGGTTGGACCATCTTCCGAACGAAGAACATCATACATGGTATTGTCTTCATCCTGAACAAGTGGTGCATCCATTGAAACATGGCGACCGGAATTCCTCATGGATTCCTTTACCTCGTTCTCACTAATCTCGAGCAAAACAGCAATTTCATCACTGTTTGGTTCGCGTTCGTATTGCTGCTCCAATTTGGCATATGCCTTATTGATCTTGTTGATCGCCCCGATTTTATTCAGGGGGAGCCTTACAATACGTGACTGTTCGGCCAGTGCCTGCAGAATGGATTGACGAATCCACCATACTGCATAGGAAATGAATTTAAATCCGCGTGTTTCATCAAAGCGCTGAGCTGCTTTAATCAGTCCCAGATTACCTTCATTAATAAGGTCAGGAAGACTGAGTCCCTGATTCTGGTACTGCTTGGAAACAGAAACAACGAAACGAAGGTTTGCCTTGGTCAATTTCTCCAAAGCGGCTCGGTCACCTTGCTTTATACGCTGGGCAAGCCTTACTTCTTCTTCAGCTGTGATCAGTTCTACCTTACCGATTTCCTGCAGATACTTGTCGAGGGATGCGGTTTCGCGGTTTGTTACTTGCTTGGTTATCTTGAGTTGCCTCATAAAACTGTTTAGTTTGGGGGGATTGGCGTTGTTGTTTACGAAAAAACCAATGAACAGGTTTCAAAAACTTGAAAAAAACTGAAATCAGATCTATACTTTGTCTGATTCAGCCAATTCACAACATCAATTTCCGGCAGAATCTTCAGTTCTGTCTCCTTCCGGTTTTGGGAGAAGCACCTTGCGCGACAACTTCAGTTTTCCTGTCTTACTGTCTACTTCTATAAGTTTCACATCAATCTTGTCACCTACCTTGAGTACACTCTCAACGTCCTTAAGCCTTCTCCATTCAATTTCTGAAATATGGAGCAGTCCGTCCTTTCCTGGAAGGATTTCAACGAAAGCGCCGAAAGTAGTAATGGTTTTAACAGTTCCATGATATACTTCACCTACTTCCGGGATGGCAACAATTCCCTTGATGCGAGCCTTAACTGCTTCAATGGAATCCTTATTGCTGGAAACGATGTCGATAACTCCAAATTCACCAACTTCTTCAATAACGATGGTTGAACCGGTTTCACGCTGCATTTCCTGAATAACCTTTCCACCAGGTCCGATAACGGCACCAATGAATTCTCTAGGAATGGTAATCTTAACGATGCGTGGTACATGTGGTTTGTAATCCTCACGTGGAGTAGTAATGGTCTTGGCGATTTCTCCAAGGATATGAATCCTGCCTCTGCGAGCCTGATCAAGAGCTTCGTTAAGGATTTCGTATGAAAGTCCGTCAACCTTGATATCCATCTGGCAGGCAGTAATGCCATCGGCAGTACCGGTCACCTTGAAGTCCATGTCTCCAAGATGATCTTCATCACCGAGGATATCGGAAAGGATGGCGTATTTCTTTGATTTGCTCTCGGTAATCAATCCCATTGCAATTCCTGCAACTGGTTTGCGGAGTTTTACTCCTGCATCCATAAGTGCAAGAGTTCCTGCACAAACGGTTGCCATCGATGATGATCCATTGGATTCGAGAATATCAGAAACAATACGAACGGTATATGGATTTTCCTCCTTGCTTGGCATCATTGGTTTCAATGCGCGCAATGCGAGGTTTCCATGGCCGATCTCACGGCGTCCGGTTCCACGGATTGGCTTAACTTCTCCGGTTGAAAAAGGAGGGAAGTTATAATGGAGTAAGAAATCTACCTTTTCTTCAATCATTGCGCCGTCAATCAGTTGCTCATCGAGTTTGGTTCCCAGGGTTACGGTTGTAAGTGACTGGGTTTCTCCACGGGTAAAGATTGCTGATCCGTGAGCTGTAGGAAGATAATCAACCTCGCTCCAGATAGGCCTGATTTCATCAAGCTTGCGGCCATCGAGACGTCTGCGGGCATCAAGGACCATGTTGCGCATTGCTTCCTTCTCAACATCATGATAATACCTGCTGATGAGAGGTGCTTTTGCTGCACGGTCTTCTTCTGACAGAGTGGCTATGAATTCAGCCTTGATTGCTTCAAAGCCTTCAGCACGGGCATGCTTGGGCTGGCCCGACATAGCTACTTCAAGTATCTTATTATAGGTGAAAGCACGAATAGCGGCTTTCAGTTCTTCGTCGTTCTTCTCGTGGCAATATTCACGCTTTGGTGATGACTGGGCAACCATTGCTGCCAGTTCCAGCTGTGCATTGCACTGAATTTTAATATGCTCATGAGCAAAGCTGATAGCTTCAATCATAGCTGTTTCAGAAACTTCCTTCATTTCGCCTTCAACCATTACGATGTTGTCGTAAGAGGCTGCAACGATCAGGTCGATATCAGCCGTAGCTATATCGCTGGTAGGAGGATTGATGACAAATTGTCCGTTGATTCTGGCAACCCTGGCTTCTGAGATGGGGCCATTGAATGGGATGTTGCTAACTGCGAGTGCGCTTGAGGCAGCAAGGCAGGCAAGTGCATCAGGCAGAACCTGAGCGTCAGCGGAAATGAGGGTTACAATAACCTGCACTTCTGCATGAAAATCATCGGGAAACAAAGGACGCAGTGCCCTGTCGACCAGCCTTGAAATAAGGATTTCGTGATCCGATGGACGAGCTTCCCTTTTGAAGAATCCACCAGGAAAACGGCCTGCGGCTGCATATTTTTCCCTGTATTCAACTGAAAGTGGCATGAAATCCACGTTTTCAGCAGCATCTTTTTTTGCAACTACTGTTGCAAGAACCATAGTGTCACCCATGCGGACAACACAAGCACCATCGGCCTGCTTGGCAAGCTTCCCGGTTTCGATTGAAATCTGGCGACCATCGCCAATGTTGAAGGTTTTAACAATTCCTTCCATAATTTACCTCTTTCTTTTATAACGTGTAGTGTGCTGTTTGCGGATACTTCGGGGATTTGCTGACAGCACGGAAAGCAAAAACCCTGTTTGAATCAATACAAAAAAAGGCAATTGAAAAATTGCCTTTTCTTGTTATGCAGTAGGTGTAAATCTCAACTTACTTACGAATACTAAGCTTGCTGATAATTGCACGGTAACGGTCGATTTCTTTTTTCTTCAGATAATCAAGCAGTTTACGACGCTTTCCTACCAACCTGACCAATGAACGCTGGGTTGCAAGGTCCTTACGGTTAGCTTTCAAATGTTCAGTAAGATGTTTAATACGGAAAGTGAAAAGGGCAATCTGTCCTTCTGCAGATCCTGTATCAGCATCTGATGAACCGTTTTCCTTAAAAATATCCTTCTTGATTTCTGGTGTTAAATACATATCGCTTTGACAGTTTATTGAGCTAATTCAATTTTTTGGGCTGCAAAATTAGTAATTTTCAGGTAAAGAAAAAATGTTTTTGAAAAAAAATTATACAGCCTTCTTTCAATAGGGAAATGCAAAGGTAATCAAATATTTAACATGGGAATCAATCATGGCTTTTCTTTCATATATTAGTAAGGTAATCGTTATCGAGTCCCTTTTGTTGCAACTGAATGCCATTTCATTAATCAATTGACATTATTATTCACATTTATTAACCAAAATTGTTTAATTTGGAGGGGGATTCGTTAAACAAAATCGATATTCCTCTTGTTTAAGTATAGAATTCAGTCAAATCCTATGTCAAAAAGTGTAATAGTAATTGGAGCCGGTTTTTCCGGTATTGCTTCAGCCTCAGTCCTGGCTATGAATGGGTTTAAGGTCAGGGTACTTGAAAAGAATGATAAGGCGGGAGGCAGAGCCGGCTTATTCGCTGATTCCGGCTTTACCTTTGATATGGGGCCAAGCTGGTATTGGATGCCGGATGTATTTGATAAATACTTTGCCCTCTTCGGGAAGAAAACATCCGATTACTATGATTTAATTCGACTCGATCCGTCTTATTCATTCTATTTCGGAAAAGGGGAGAAGGTTGAAGTGCCTGCTGACTTTGAAAAATTGCTGAAACTTTTCGAATCTATCGAGCCGGGAAGCGCTGCAAAACTGCAGCATTTTCTCAGTGAAGCAGAATACAAGTACAAGGTGGCGATGAATAAGTTCGTCTACAAACCTGGTTTATCTATTACTGAATTTCTTCAGCCGGAATTGATTGCTTCAGCTTTTAAGATGCATATGTTCAGCTCCTTCGACTCTCATCTGAAAAAGTTCTTTAAGAGCAAGAAAATTCGTCAGATGCTTGAATTTCCAATTCTTTTTCTGGGGGGAACCGCTAAAAACACTCCTGCGATGTACAGCCTCATGAATTATGGTGATATCAAGCTTGGAACCTGGTATCCCCAGGGTGGAATGTACAAGGTAGTGGAAGGAATGGTCAGTCTCGCTGAATCCCTTGGTGTAATGTTTGAATACAACGCTGAGGTCACTTCGATTTCAGCTGCCGGTTCCAGTGTTAATAAAGTTAAAACCCTGAATAGAGAATATGAGGCCGATTTTGTAATCGCTTCTGCAGATTATCATCATGTGGAACAAAATCTGCTTCCGGAGAATTTCAGGTCTTACTCGGAAAAGTACTGGAATTCGAGAGTGCTTTCTCCTTCATCACTTATTTTTTATCTTGGAATCGACTGCAAACTAGACGGAATAGAACATCATACTCTCTTCTTTGACGAAGACCTTGATAAACATGCTTCTCATATTTATGAAGATCCTTCATGGCCGGAAAAACCCTCTCTTTACTTTAGTTGTACTTCCAAAACAGATCCCACTGCAGCTCCGGAAGGGATGGAGAACTTGTTTGTTCTTATTCCTGTTGCCCCCGGACTGGAAGATACCGATGAAATAAGGGAGAAATATTATCGGATCGTCCTGGATCGTTTCAAAAAAATAACCGGGCAGGATATCGAACCTCATGTTATCTTTAAGAGAAGCTATGCACACCGTGACTTTGAAAAGGATTACAATGCATTCAGGGGTAACGCATACGGATTGGCAAACACATTGCTTCAAACAGCCTTTCTGAAGCCTAAGATGCATCATTCGAAGCTTAAGAATCTTTACTATACCGGACAACTTACAGTTCCGGGACCGGGAGTACCACCTGCCCTGATATCAGGACAAATGGCCGCCGAACTGATCATTAAAAGTCTGAAACAATAATTACCAAATCACAGAATCAACAGAAAGACCTATGAAGGAATTGTTTGATATGATTTCCAGGAAGTCAAGCAAAATGACAACCATTGCTTACAGCACCTCCTTCTCCATGGGGATTCGTTTCTTTAGCAGGAGGTTTCACGACCCGATTTATGGGATTTATGGATTTGTGCGCTTTGCAGATGAAATAGTTGATTCCTTTCATGGATATGACAAGCAGAAATTATTAAACCGTTTTGAGCAGGATACCTATGAAGCTATTGATGAAAAAATCAGCCTGAATCCGATCCTTAACAATTTCCAATATGTAGTAAACAAATATGGGATTGACAGGGAACTGATTGACCTTTTTCTTAGAAGCATGCGAATGGATCTGCAAAATGTAGTTTATGACCAGAAAGGGTATGAAGATTACATTCTAGGATCTGCAGAAGTGGTTGGATTAATGTGCCTGCGGGTCTTTACAGAAGGAAATACTGCCCATTATGATAAACTCAAGGGACCGGCGATGAGGCTGGGATCAGCTTTTCAGAAGATAAACTTTCTGAGGGACCTGAAGGCTGATGTTAAAGGTTTAGGCAGGACCTACTTCCCAGGAGTGGAAATGAGTAAGTTCAATGAAAATACAAAGAGGGAAATAGAACAGGATATAGAAAAGGATTTCAAAGATGGACTCGATGGAATTCGTCAATTACCAAAAGGCGCAAGATTTGGCGTTTATGTAGCTTATGTTTACTTCTACAGCCTCTTACGAAAAATTGAGAAAACCCCTGCTGAAGTTCTGGTAAATGAAAGAATCAGGGTGTCTGATGGACAGAAATACTACTTACTGATAACCTCTTACCTTAAACATCTTTTGAACCGGATATGAAGAAAATGCGAACCCTTTTTGTGTCACTTCTTCTTGCCATCAGTGCATTTGCTTTAGGGCAAACCGCGCAGGCACCAGTTATAGACAAGATCAGGCAGCAGTATTTTACCATGAATCAGGTTGATAATGGTGCGCTTAACCTCTATTTCCGCCTTAAGGATCAAAAGATTTCAGGAGATCCGGCATTATTGGCCTACAGGGGAGCTTCATCAGCAGCATCAGCAGCATCAGTGGATGGGGTTAGGAAAAAACTTCAGTATTTCAACAATGGCAAACAGGAACTTGAACAAGCCATTGCAATGCGTCCTCTTGATGCGGAATTGCGTTTCCTGAGACTTGCTACTCAACTTAATGCTCCAGGATTTTTAGGGTATACGAATGATATAGAAGCAGACAAAAAACTGATACTTCAGGCAATTGCTTCAACTGCTCCCAATCCTTCAAATTCCTATCTTTACTCGCAGATTTCCGCTTTTTTGCTTGCAACTGATAAACTTAGTGTACAAGAGAGGAAGCAGCTCATAATCAATAAACAAAAATTCGAAAAGTAGATGGAATTAAAGGAGTATGTAGTACTTGTGAATGAGTCTGATACTGTTACAGGCCAAATGGAGAAAATGGAAGCTCACCTGAAGGGTCAGCTTCACAGGGCTATCTCTGTGCTGATCTTTAATAGTAAGGGTGAATTCCTACTCCAGCAGCGTTCATTCGCGAAATATCATACTCCCGGCTTATGGTCCAATACCTGTTGCAGTCATCCCAGACCTTCTGAATCAGTCCCTGAAGCAGCAGCGAGAAGACTGATGGAAGAAATGGGCCTTGATTGTGAACTTAAGAAAGGATTTGAGTTTGTGTACAAGGCTGATTTTCCAAATGGCCTGATTGAATTTGAGTATGACCATGTTTATTTTGGTTATACTAATAATGACCCGGTAATCAACCCTGAAGAGGCACATGCATTCAAGTGGATGCCGGCAGAAACCCTGCTTGAAGATATGCGGTCCAACCCCTCCACCTACACTGTTTGGTTCAGGATTATCCTGGAAAAAATGGAGGAGCGTATGCCTGAACTACTTCATGGTAAGTTTGTTTAATTAGAAACTCCTAATGTGATGAATATTTTGCTTAATGTAATGCTTGTTATAGCGGCCTTTTTCTTCATGGAATTTATGGCCTGGTTTACCCATAAGTTCGTAATGCATGGATTTCTTTGGATCTTGCATAAAGATCACCATATCCGTGATGGCAGAAAAGTTGAATGGAATGATGTATTTGCAATTGTATTTGCATTGCCAAGCATACTCCTTATCTATTTCGGTGTTATGAATCCCAACTCAATAATGTTAAGTATAGGAATTGGCATAGCAGCTTATGGCTTTGCCTATTTCATGTTCCATGATGTTTACGTCCATCAGAGAGTGAAAATTCTGAAAGGTCTCTCAAACCGGTATCTGAGGGCAACCGTTAAGGCGCATCAGGAGCACCATAACCCCAATGCTCATTACAACTATGGATTCCTTATTGCTCCTATCCGTTACTACAGGGAAGAATTCAGAAAATAACTGTAAAGGGTTATTCCTAGATAAATTCAAATGGATAAATGGTTATATCTGCTGTTGAACATTGGTTCGATCAGTATTCCCTTCATTGCAAGTTTTGATCGACGGTTGAGGTTCGACAAGTACTGGCGTTATCTTTTCCCTTCGATGCTCCTGACTATGCTCGTATTTATTCCATGGGACATGGTTAAGACGAGCATTGGCGTATGGGGATTCAATCAGCGATATGTTCTGGGGTTCAATATTGGTAATCTGCCTTTGGAGGAGTGGCTGTTTTTTATCGCGATTCCATTTGCATGCCTGTTTACCTACCATTCGTTGAACTATCTGGTAAAAAAAGATATTCTGGGGCCGATTGCACGCCCGTCAGCGTTGATACTAGGGGCAGGATTAATAATCACTGGTATCATTTTCTGGAGTCGCACTTACACCAGTGTGACATTTATAAGTACCGGGCTGTTTCTGCTTATCCATTATTTTGTGCTTAGGAAGGATTATCTCGGGCGCTTCTTTTTGATGTATCTGGTTACATTACTGCCTTTTTTCCTTGTGGATGGAGTATTAACCGGGTCTTTTATTCCTGGAGAAGTGGTTTATTATGATGATTCCCGAAATCTTGGAATAAGGATTGGGACCATTCCCATAGAGGATATGGTTTATGGAATGCTTATGCTCCTCATGAATGTAACCTGGTTCGAGTTTTTGAAAAGCCGAAAGTCAATAACTCTTTAGAAGGATAATCAGTTCCTAAACATCGGTTCTTTCCCAATAGCTGGCGTTGCTTTGTCTGAGATCTTCTCCAGTAGGACTTTGGAAAACCCGGAGGTCAAACTGGGGTATGATGGCCAGAATATGATCAAAAATATCGGATTGGACTTTCTCGAACCGAATAAACTCAGTTTCCCTGATAAAAGCATAAATCTCAATGGGGATTCCTATTGAAGTTGGCTGGAGTTGTCGGACCAGCTGGTCGCTTTCGTTATTAACCAAAGGATGCTGCTCCAGGTATTTTTCCAGGTATGCCCTGAAAACGCCAATATTTGTTTGCCTGCGGCCATTTACAGGCACTGAATTGTCAATCTGGTTGGCTGCATTGTAGGCTTCAAGTTCCTCCTGCGTATTTTCAATATATTCGCGAATAAGGCTGATTTTTTTAAACTTTTCAAGCATCTCCTCAGTGCAGAACTTCACGCTCGACATATCAACACTGATTGATCGCTTGATTCTTCGGACGCCTGATTCCTTCATCCCCCTGTAATTCTGGAATGATTCAGATACCAGCGCATAAGTAGGTAATGTTGTAACGGTATTGTCGAAATTCTGAACCTTCACAGTAGTGAGTGATATTTCCATAACTGTTCCATCTGCTCCGAATTTAGGCATGTTGATCCAGTCACCCTGTCTCACCATATCATTGGCTGACAGCTGGATTCCACCCACAAATCCAAGGATTGGATCCTTGAAGATGAGCAGAAGTACAGCTGAGAAAGCGCCAAGTCCACCCAGCATGTAGATGGGGGATTGGTTAAAAAGGTATGATAATATCAAGAGGATGGCAATGATAAAAAGAACAATCTTTCCTACCTGAATATAACCTTTGATAGGATGGTACATTGCATATTCACTCTTCTGGTATACCTCATAAACTGCATTCAGAAAAGAGTTGGCAACGAAGAGGAAAATCAGGATTATATATATGTTGGTCAGTTTCAGGGCCCAAAGACTGGCAACTGGTGAGAATTCACTCAGGGTGGCTGGAATCGTTTGGTAAACCAGGATTCCAGGAATGAGGAATGCCATTCGGTTAAAAACCTTCTTTTCAAGCAGTACATCATCCCAAATGCTTGATGTGCGCATTGCGATTCTCTTGATTATCCTGACAATAATGAATTTGGCAAGATAGTACAGCGCACAGCCAAGAATTAGCACAAGAATAAAGTCAGTGATTCCAGAAATGGTGCTGGCAGCATCGGAGCTAAGTCCAATTCTAATTAACCATTCCCTGAATATATCGGAGATATTGGAAAACATCGTGATTCTAATTTGACTACAAAATTAACCGAAATTTCAAAAAGGAGAGGGCGGAATTCTGATAAGGCGGAATAAGGGCGCTGTTTCCTGTAAAAGCATGTTTTGCCGGCAGGCCCCAAGCCTCAACTTCCAATCAGAAACTGATTCTCAGCCACCGGCCTGCTTTGCCTTATAACCTTGCTTTGTCAGGAATTCAAGGATTTTAGCACGGTTGTCTCCTTGCACCAGAATTTCACCATCTTTAACGCTTCCACCAGTGCCACATTTGGCTTTCAGGTTTTTGCCGAGTTGTTCGAGATCGTCATTGCTGCCAATGAATCCTGTAACAAGCGTTACCTGTTTGCCTCCTCTTTGCTTTTTGTCAAGCATCACCCTTAGATTTTGCTGCTGGGGAGGCAAGGTTTGCCGTTCAGGTTCTGGCTCATTTAGCCGGTAATCGGGATTTGTTGAATATACGATTTGCGAATTCCTGTTCTTTCCTGACATGGTTTTCAATATAAGTTTTACAGCTAATCCCGGCAATGCTACCGCGTTATCACTTTTAGCGAATGTGGGTCCATAACGAGATGAAGATCAGAGCAAAGGGTTATTGCTTCACCGTCAATGTTTACCAGTTTTCCTGAACTTCCCGGTATTCTGATTTCTTTTCCCCTTTTATACTCTATATAGCCAGATTTGCCAAAGGTTCCGGTAAACACTCTAGGCGCCGACAAAAGCAGTTTTGTAAGGCTTGGTTTACTCATTATGCATACATCAAGCCATCCATCATCAATACTTGCCTGAGGAGCTATTCTGGACCTGAAGCCAAATTGATCAGAATTTGCAAATGAAATCATAAGAGCCGTTGTTTCTTGTTTTGCTCCATCCACATCCAATTCATATCTTTCAGGAACATACCTGCGAAATTCCTGGATGATTATCCTCATATATGATACAAGTCCACGCACTCCTGATTTTGCGAACTTGGCGGCAACAGTGGCGTCAAAACCTATCCCGGCTATACTTGTAAACACATGATCATTGACCTTGATAGTGTCTATACTTCTGGTTTTCCCTGCATTTATAACCTTTAGAGCCTGAATCAGGTTCATTGGGATTTTTAAATGGTAGGCAAGGCCATTACCGGAGCCTGTTGGTAATATTCCAAGGGCTGTTTCTGTATTAACCAGAGCTCTGGCTACTTCATTGATAGTGCCATCGCCACCCACAGCAATAACTGCAGGTATTCTGTTGGCTACAGCAGCAGTTGCCAGTTCTGTTGCATGCCCGGCATATTGGGTGAATTGTATTTCTGGTATATAACGAGTCTGGTCAAGGTATTGTCCGGCCAACAGTTTAATCAGAAACCGGCTTTTGATAGTGATACCAGCCTTAGGGTTAACAATAAAAAGAATGTTTGTAGGGGTTCCGGGCATACCTATTTGATTATCAGCTTATTTTCAATCATTCTGTTATTGTACTCCTGTATAACTGCTTTCATCGTATTCACAATTCCTTCTTTTTCCGGAAATGAAGCATCAGCAATATTTTCTTTCAATGCAGAATCCTTCACAAAGTTATAAATAGAGGTAATCTTTTCCCCATTCCAGTGAATAACATATGAACCTGAAATGAACTGGTAATTCCCATTAAATCGGGTCAGATTGAAGCGAGCCTCATATTGCCTGAATGCACTGCTACCAAACGCAATAAATTTCCCGGGGAAATGGAGGTAGTCCAGAATGCTGGGCATTATATCAGTTTGTTGAAGAATGCCTTCATACCTGCCTTTTAGGGTCGTATCCGGTGTAAAGAATAGTATCGGAATACGATACTGCCCAATTTGTGACTGAAAATATGGATGAATTGCCTCTGAAGTATGATCTGCGGTAATGACAAAGATTGTGTTCTTATACCAGTCCATTTTCGAAGCTGTAATAAAGAACTCTTTCAGCGCATGGTCAGAATACATGATGGTTTGCTGAATTGGCAGTTTACCGGTTCGGAACCTGCCTTTATATTTTTGCGGCACTTTATAGGGGTGATGGGATGAGAGAGTAAATACCGTGGTCATGAATGGTTGCTGCATTCCATTCATTTTCCTGGCGTAGTATTGAAGGAAGGGCTCATCCCATATTCCCCATTCTCCGTCGTAGTCGGAATCATTGGAGTATTCATTCCTGCCATGGTATTGTTGAAATCCTGAGATTTTTGAGTAGTGATCAAAGCCCATTGTGCCATTATTTCCACCATGAAAGAATGCAGTTGTGTATTTTTCACTCCGAAGCAGACTAGCCAGGGAATTGGTTTGGTCAGAGGCATACATTGAAGATATGAAATCCTGATCCATCCATGTTGGCAAGGAACCGAGTATTGCGGGAATTCCTTCAATCGACCGTTTCCCATTAGCATAGCCAGCTGCAACAAATGACTGTTCGGAAAGCGAGTCAAGGAATGGCGTGAATCCTGATAGTGGATCCTTTAGTCCATTGAGTGAGCCCATATGTTCCAGAGAGAAGCTTTCAAGAATGATGATAACAACGTTCTTCCTGTCCATGGGCACAGTGTGTCCGAGACTGTCCTGCGTGGAATAGTTTTTTTCAGCAGTGAAATGATTGATAATTTCCTTTTCAGTGAAATATGTTTTTTTATCAAGCCCTTTCTGCTCGATGGTTTTCATGATGGTAAAGGCGGAGTTCACTACCAAAGGGATGTTCTGAGCTTCCGCATATTCTCCGGCACTTAGAATCCCAACGGGCTTGAGTTGAAAGCCACCTCTCATGCCAATCACGATTGCACCTGAAATGAGTAAGGCCGTTAATCCCTGTCCGCTGTAATACCAAAAACTGCCCTGAACCGGACTTTCAGGTTTGATAATAATCCTCTTTGCAAGAAAGGCAAGTGCAATTATCAGGGCTATCCATAGGATAAAAATGAACCAGAAGTCGAAAAGGAATTGTCCGGCAAGGTTCGCGTCCATACCAACAGTCAGATACGAGAATATGTCAAAGGTTAGCCTCTTCATTGTAAATCGATAATAGATCAGATCTACAAGATTTGGTATCAGCAGAACAGCATTGATGATGACAAAACTTATATTTACAAAAATCTGGTAGCTTCTGTTATGCCTGAACCGGAATGGGAGAAGGAGTAACAGGATTATAGGCAGATTTGCATATAATGCTGCAGAAAGGTCAAAGCGAAGTCCGTGAAAAAAATAGCCTGAGATTGAAGCAAAATCATTTCCCGGGAAAAGTCCGGTATTAAATAAATAGAGAAGAATCCTGGTAATTGCCAGAAGTATAACAGCCAAAACAATTTTTAGTACTAAGGCTATTTGAGGGTTTCCTTGGTAAATAGCAAACTTCTTTCGCTTCTTTTGATTCATTTTCAGGTGTTTGCTTTATCTCGAGATATCTAATCAGATAATCAGGAAAGTATTGTTGAAAGATTGCAGGCTTTGATCGCAGAGAACGTATATCTGACTAATTGATATTTTGTGGTTATCGACGAAAGACTTGTAACTGTAAGGGACTATTTGAAATACTTTACGATGACAGTTCTGGAAACTTCTTCTGCTGACATTCCATCCTTATCAGTTACATTATATTTGACATAATATGTTCCTGTTGCTCCTGTATCAACATTGGAGGTTACCTGTATCTTTCCTGTGAGGTCACCATCTTCCTGATCGGCAGCAGTAGCTCCAGCATCTGTATATGGGTATCCTTTTCCAGTTTCAGCAGGATTGTTTCCAAGAAGGGTGATGCTTGGAACATGACCATCCTTTTTACAGGCTGAAATGAGAATAATAAGGCAGAATAGTATGAGGGCTGAAGTTTTCATCGTTGTATCTTGGTATTCAGCTGGCAAAATTAAAAAAAAGAGGTGCCATTGGCACCTCTTTCTGTCAGCTTTTCAGTTAATTACTTCTGAACCTTAACATCGTATTTAATTGTACCGGCACCTGTGCCTGTAATTTCAGTGATCTTGATGAGACCGAGCTTGTTTCCTGCAGTCTTGAAGGCAACGATATTGCCAACAGCCAGCTGATTAACTTTAGTTTCGGTTGTGCTTGTAGCAATTGCAGTGATATCAGCTGAAGTTGCAATGTTATCCCAAACAGCGCCTTCTGTAACAAGACGGAAACGGGTTGCGTTCCTGGTTGCCCAGCTTGGTAATCCATTTGTGCCGGTAAAGATTGTAGCGGCGTCAGCGTCATCCGGAGCTGCGAGAGTTGCCTGGTTTGACACTCCATAGAAATACAGCCAGTCAATTTTGGTTGAGTTGGCTTTTGCATCAGCTATTTTATAGACTGTGCCATCGGCAGAGGCAAAAGAACTGCCATATGTCGAATTGTCATATGAGCCAAGGAGAATTTCTGAGTATGCGTTGATGTCATCAACTGCGTTGGCAGTAACAACAATAGCAAGTTCAGCTGTTTCGCCATCCTTGTCAGTAATTGTGAATGCGAGACGGGTTTCGCCTTCATCCCAGATTTCGAGGGTGTAGTCCTGGTTAAAGGAATCAGATGAGAAGGCAGAGTCAATAACGGTAACAGTGATATTGTTGTGGGTAGCCTTCAGGGTAAATCCACTAAGTTTGGAGCTGCCACTGCTTGCATTGATTCCGAATTTCAGGGCTGAGCCGGCATCAATTGTCACATTGTCAGATGTATATCCACTGCCTCCCTTGAAATTCATAGATGGAGGAGTTGTGTCCTTGGTACATGCGGTAAAGAAGGCAAAACTTGCCAGAATCATTGCTGCTAATACAAAACGCGCTTTTTTCATTAGGTAAAGGGTTTGGTTGAAAAATAGATTTGGATAAGGTCAGTTTCAGCGTTTCACTGAACGAGTGTGTGCTTATCAAACTTTATGCCATGATTTTTGCGAAAACCAGGAATAGCCATTTGATGGCATGAAAACGTAATAAAGATATTAACTGATGTACTGTTAACAAAAAAACTGCAAAAAAGTATGCGGAAAATTCAAAAAAACTTGCTTTAGCCTTTAGAATTTATATATTTTTGCAACAAAATTAACCACCTAAAACAAACAACACATGAAAAAACTGTTATTCTTGCTTGCTGTTGCTGGTATGATCTCCTTCGTTGCATGCAAATCAGGTGAAACTAAATCTGAAGCAACTGCTGATACAACCGCAGTTGAGCAAGCTCCTGTTGATACAGCCGCTCCTGCTGCTGCAGATACTACACAGGTTAAGTAAGTATAATTACCAGTAATGCTGGTTAATTGAAAATAGTAACCCCGCAATTGCGGGGTTTTTTTATTTCTATACTTCAGTTATTTAATATCAGATTTGAAGATATATATAGTTTTTTTCTGATAGTAATATTGACACGAGGTCTGTTGAGCAATATTTTCTGACTTGTTTGGACTCAAATATTGGTATTCATCTGAGACTATTCCCTTAGTTTTTCCTTAAAGTCTCAATCTTTTCAAATTAGGGGAATATTGATTTATATATATGATAATCAGTTTTTTACCTATAACTTCTAATTTTATTGAAATTTAATTGCAAATCTACTTATCAACCTTAAATTTGTCCGGTGGATTTAAGTCTTGAAACTAAATTCAAATTAAGGTTAATTCATTAATATACAGTCATATGGATTTTATTTCAACTAACGTAGCTGGTATTGGTAACAAAGGCAAGGGGATTCGTTCCGATTGTTTTGTAACCATGGAAATGTCCGATTCAGGAGGTATTCAACTTGAACTTGTCAGTAAAGTTGAAAGTATGTTTGGAGATAGTAACAGAGAATTGATCAGGACCATCCTTGAATTTTTTGAAATTCGAAATGCCAGACTGCTTGTTGAAGACTCTGGCGCACTGCCTTTTGTAATTGCGGCCAGACTGGAAGCCGCCATCAAAACTCTGATAAGCACTCAGAAGTCATATTTGTTGCCGGTTTTGCCTGAGAATGTTTATGAAACGACCCGGGACAAAAACCGTTTTTCGAGACTCTATCTTCCTGGTAACACCCCAAGTTTGTCTATCAATGCCGGTATCCACAATCCTGACGGGATCATTCTCGACCTTGAAGATGCTGTTGCTCCCCAAAAGAAATTTGAGGCTGCATTTTTGGTAAGGAATACCCTTAGGGCAATTGATTTCTATGGAGCCGAGCGAATGGTCAGGATAAATCAGGTGCCCAGGGGGCTGGATGATCTTGAGTTTATTATTGGACAACCTGTCAACCTGATTTTGATTCCCAAATGCGAAAGCCAGGATCAGATCAGGCTGGTGAATGAGAAAATAAAACAGTTGCAGGAAAAATCCGGCAGCAATCATCCGATATGGCTGATGCCAATCGTAGAAAGTGCACTTGGAGTTCTGAAATCACTTGAAATTGCTCAGGGTGAGAATGTTGTGGCAGTTGCCATTGGACTGGAGGATTATACTGCTGACCTTGGAACAAAGAGAACAGCAGAAGGTAATGAATCCTTCTTCGCACGCAGCATGGTGGTGAATGCATGCAAAGCTGCAGGAATTCAGGCAATAGATTCAGTATTCAGTGATGTTGCCGATATGGATGGACTGAAGCAGAATGTAATTCGTTCGAAAGCCTTGGGATTTGATGGTATGGGTTGCATTCATCCTCGTCAAATCAGGGTAATTCATGAGAACTATGCTCCAGATCCTGACGAAATTGAAAAAGCCAAGAAGATTGTCAATGCATTTATCGTGGCAACAGAGAAAGGCCTTGGAGTGGTTTCACTTGGGACTAAGATGATTGACCCGCCTGTTGTAAAACGTGCTCAGAAGGTTATTGACCTTGCGATTACCTTGCACAAACTGAGTCCCGACTGGAGGGAGGAGTTCCTTGCAGCCAATGCATAGGTTAATGCTTAGCCTGATTACATTTCAAAAGATTTAACATTACAAACTTTTATTGCCATGTCGAAATACGATAAACTCACAAAAAACGCATTGGGCAGAATTGTTCCTCAGCATATAAATGATCGTGATGCCATTCCTTACATGGGAGTCGGTAAGTATCATCCAACAGGCAGAAAGCATGCTCCACTGATAGCTTCATTATCTGATTATCCTGAAGATGGAAACAAGGTAGTTCCAACATTGAAGGAGGCGCTGGTAAGGGCAGGTTTGAAGGATGGCATGGTTATTTCAACTCATCACCATTTCCGCAATGGAGACCTGATTGCTGTTCAGATCTTTGAAATAGCAGCTGAAATGGGTGTCAAGAACCTAACATGGGTTCCGTCAGCATCCTTTGAATGCCATTCCCCTCTGATCAAGTATCTTCAGGATGGAACCATTCATCATATTGAAGGCAGCATGAATGGTGCTTTGGGCAAATTTACCAGTGAAGGAGGGATGAAAGGACTGGGAGTACTTCGTTCTCATGGAGGTCGTTATCAGGCTATTCAGGATGGAGATGTTCAGATTGATATTACAGTTATTGCAGCTCCTACTGCTGACCCCTTCGGAAATGCAACAGGTGACCGTGGACCAGCAGCCTGCGGACTTTTGGGATTTGCACTTGCCGATTCACAATATGCAGATAAGGTAATCGTAGTAACTGATAACCTTGTGCCTTTCCCATGTATCCCATGGCAGATTCAGGGGAATTATGTTGATTATGTTGTTCAGGTTGAGAAAATCGGGATTCCTGAGAAAATAGTTTCGGGAACCACAGAAATAACAAAGAGTCCGGACAGGCTACTGCTTGCTGAAATGACAGCTCAGTTCTGTGATGAGGCAGGAATTGTTCAGGATGGATTCTCCTTTTCAGGCAGGTGCCGGTGGAACTGCACTCAGTATAGGAATCTATTTTGCTGAAATGTGCAGGCAACGAAAAATCAAGGCAAGATTTGCCCGCGGAGGTTCAAATAAATATCTGGTGAAAATGCTGGAGGAAGGATTGGTGGATTATATCCTTGATGGACAGACTTTTGACCTGGAGGGTGTTCGCTCCATGCGTGAGAATGCAGGACATGTAAACACCAGTCCGTTTACCAGCTATAACTATCATGGCAAGGGTAATTTCGCCCAGTTTGTTGATGTTGTTATCCTTGGAGCCACTGAAGTTGATGTTAATTTCAATGCCAATGTTGTAACACATAGCGATGGTTATTTACTTCATGGAATCGGAGGCTGGATGAATTGTCTTCTCTCCAAATGTGTGATTCTTCCGGTTCCCTTGTTCCGTGACAGGATGCCAGTTATTCTTGATCAGGTTACAACGGTTTGCGGTCCGGGAGAATTGATAGATGTTATCGTTACAGAAAGGGGGATCGCCATCAATCCACTTCGTACTGACCTTATTGAAAAGATGAAAGGCAGTAATCTTCCCATTAAAACCATACATGAACTTAAGGCAGAAGCAGAAAAAATCTGTGGAAAGCCTGCCAAGCCTAAACTGACAGATGAAGTTGTGGCAGTTATCAAATGGGTTGACGGGACAGTAATAGACTCTGTTTTCCGCGTTGACAAGTAGAGATAAACATTCAATATCGAATCTCAATCCCCGGTTTGAATTGCTCAGCCGGGGATTGATTATTTCAGATGGATAATGTATTGTTTGTAAATCGACGAGCTTCCTTGCCCGACCTTAACGCTCTCATCGGTTAAGTATTTACTGATTGTTTCATTCCTTCTTTCTTTTGTTGGATCGCCACAATTATATCTGGTCCATAAATACTGTCAGTGAGGTGAAAGATAGTATTATGATATTATATATTCTGATTTTAATCTTATGTTTGACAAACGGAATCAGCAACTACAAGCTTTATTCTTGTTTATTGCTTCTGATTGTAACGTTTTCAAGGACAATTATTTATACTCGCTGATGAATAAATTCGTTAATCTGCTTTTTGTACTTTGCCTGCTTTCATTGAGAATAGTAGTGCAAGGACAAGAGATTGGGCGTTATCATTTTGAGGATTTTGATTTGGCCCATAAGGCAGGTATTCCCGGAGTATATTCGATGTACCAGGACGTCACTGGAGTTATTTGGCTTGGTTCTACAAATGGGGTCTACAGGTACGATGGCTCCCGGATTATAGAGTTCGACAAGGAGCAAAGGAAGATCCTGGGTAAAACAAATTTTACATTCTTACAGGCAGACAATGGCGATGTGATTATTGGCAGCGATTATGGCATATGCAGATATAATATTCGCAGTAATTCTGTCAGACTTCTGATTCATGAGAACAGGGTTTTTAATAATCGCAGTCAGTATTATCCTATATGTTTCAGGAATATTGATGAGTTATGGTTTGTGGTTTCGGGAGTAGGGATTGGGATGTTAAAGGGAAGTCGAGTTTCCTGGATGCCTGGTTCCCGGAAATTCCAGGGTGAAAACATGATAAAGGATGCATATTTCAACCCGCAAAACGGGAAAATGTATTTGTCGAGTTATATCGGCCCATATATGGCCATTTATGATATAGAAAAAGATCTCTGTACAATTGATTCATTGCATGAAACTGTTTCTCTGGAAATGATAAACAGCAACTTTTTTCGAATTCAGCCAGAATGCATTTTATCAGTCAACCAGATTACCAATCAAAGGACAGTTTTTGAGCCAGATAAAAATAAACTGTCAAATAATGTTCTATACTCAAAAGCAGTAGTGGTGGATGAGGAATGGATATGGATATCGCTTCGTGATGGTATATTGCCATTTAATTTCCGTCAGGGGAGGTATGGAGAAATCTTTGGTATCGAGAATGATACCAAAAGCTCTCTTTTAAGGCATATTTCTGAACTGTTTATTGATAAGGAAGGGAACATTTGGGTTTGTACTGAGACAAATGGTATCAAAGTATTGAATCGGAATCACTTGAACCGGTTTCAATATTTGACGGATTATGGAAGCACCAATAATATCATCATGGACATTGAAGCAATAAACGATAGTTTACTGTTGGTTTGTCCTTTGGTTGAAGTGCCCCGGCTGGTAAATATAAACACCAACAGCCACCGTTCATTGCTATCAAAGGGTAGCACTTTAAGCAGTTCATTCAATTCAGTCAGGATAGACAGTTCCACCATCCTGCTAAATAAGCAAAAAGGTGAATTATATACATTCGACACTAAAAGCTTTCAAATCAAGCAGTTTCCTTCTCCGATTACTTCCATTTCAAAAGTCATTGTAACATCTCAACCCAATATTTTGCTTATTTATAGTGAAAATCAACTATACCGCTGTAAATATGTGAATGGACAGTTAAAGGTTGAAAAATCCATACTCCTGGGTTATCCGGTCGAGAGTTTGATTTACAATCCCTTTTTAGAACAGATCTATTGCAGCAATCAGGAAAGTGGGGCTCAAATTGATGCCAAGTCCCTCTCAATTCAAATGGATGAGAAGCCTTTTTCTGGTTCGTTCATCGATTATTGCTGGGGCAAGGATAAATCTTTATGGTTGGCCACCCGTTCAGGACTGGAGCATTATAACGATAAAAAGCAGATGATCGAGTCATACAATACCACCAATGGATTGAATAATGATGTTGTTTATTCCATTCAACCCAGCAATGACAGCTCTGTTTTATATTTAAGCACAAATCTGGGGATCAGTAGTTTTCATATTGCAACAAAAAAAATCAGGAACTATACAATAGCTGCTGGACTTTTGGAATCAGAGCATAATGGAGGAGCATCAACCATTGATTCAAAAGGGCGATTTTATTTTGGGAATATTAAAGGAATTACCGCATTCAGGGAGCCAATAACCGCTGATGCAGTCAAGCCATTTTTAATAATACAGGATATCTTGGTTGACGATACCTTATATAGTCGTAGTCAGAATCCAAGCTTTATTCAAAGCATTAATCTATACCCTTACAATGAATCATTCGGAATAAATTATAGTTTACTAAGCACTTCTGAACCTGGTAAATTAATCTACAGCTATAAAATTGAGGGTATTGACAATAATTTTCATCGTTCCAATACTGCTAATCCCATCAGAATGCCCAAGCCTGCACCCGGAACCTATACCATCCTGCTGAGAGGGGAGATTGAGGGTGGAGCCTTTGTTGAGAAGCAAATTCAGTTAATTGTACATGCACCTTTTTACTTAAAATTGTGGTTCATAATTCCGGCAGTTCTGTTATTTCATGTATTCATTTATGTTCTATTCCGTAAGATCATTAAATCCCGGTTGAGGAAAAAGCAACTTGAAATTGAAAGCGAGCGTCGCTTATATGAGCAGAAGTCTCAAATTGCCAGAGAGTTGCATGATAATGTGGGAGCCAGGTTGAGTATGATGCTTAACACTATGGATTGGTTAGGGAAAAAGCCTCAGCTGGAAATGAATGATTTGAATGAAATAAAAGAGAATACAAAAGCGGTTATCCAGGGACTCAGGGATTCGATTTGGGTTATGGATAAAAGTCAGATCAGTAGTGAAGAATTATTTGATAAGATAAAATACTATACCAACCAAATCCTGAGGAGTTCCCCGGTTCATTTCACTTTTGATGATTTTACGCATAAACCCATTAATTTAAATACTACCCAGGCTCTCAACCTTTTCCGCATTGTACAGGAATCGTTGAACAATGCCATGAAATACTCTAAAGCATCTCATATTGCTATTTCCCTGAGCTATGAAGGAGAAACCGGAATTGTTTTTAAGATTTCCGATAATGGCATCGGTTTCGATACCACCAGGGTGATAAATGGGCATGGCTTAAGAAATATGCAGGTAAGAGCTGGGGAAATTAACGCTAACTTGACCATTCAAAGTGTTATAAATGAAGGAACTTCTATTATTGTTTCACTCTACATCGTTTGATGTATTGCTTTAGCAGGAATCAATGCAGAATTTTGGTACATGATTAAAATAGCAATCGTTGATGACCGTGATCATGTGAGGGTAACCCTTGAAAGCCGCTTGCAGTATACCAACGAAATAAGGGTTATCCATACTTCTTGTAACGGACAGGAGTTTTTAACCTATATGAAATCCATCCAGCCAATCAGTCAGCCTGATGTGGTAATTATGGATATAGAAATGCCTGTATTGAATGGTATTGATACGGTTGCAACTGCTTCGGTATTATATCCTGATATTAAGTTCATCATGCTTACTGTGTTTGATAGTGATGATTCTATTTTTAATGCCATCAAGGCTGGAGCTCACGGTTACTTATTGAAAGATGAGGATACTGATACCATCATTGAGCATATAAAACTGGTATCGGAAGGCAAAGGTGCAGTCATGAGTCCTGCTATCGCTCGAAAAGCATTGGATCTTTTACTGGCTTCGGATGGTAAGTCCAGGTCATCAGAAGGAACCATTAAATCTGAGACTTCCCTCACAGAAAGGGAAATTGCAGTTCTGGAATGCCTTGTAAATGGTCTTGATCATAAGAGTATCTCTCAAAAGTTAGATATCAGCCCGGCAACAGTGCGCACTCATCTTGCAAATATTTATAAAAAATTACATGTAAGTTCCAAATCACAGGCTGTTGGTCTTGCACTAAAGCGTAAATGGTTTTAGAAAACTACTTTAACGCTAATTCCCCTGATAAAATTTAAAAAGGTATAACTCAATCCGTTTGGGCACTTAGCTTTTTCCCTATTCTCTACATCATTTGATGTATTTTCAGGGTAATTAGTCTCATCTAAATTTGCGTTAATTAGGATTGTAACCATAACTAATCGTAAAAAGATGAAATTCCAAATTCAAAAAAGCAGAAAAAGTTCAATAAAATGGGTGGGTAAAAATATCGGCCTATTTATCTTATCCATCTTTATGCTTGGAGCTATCCAGGCCTCGGCCCAGGTCCCAATTATGGAAAAGTCCTACGATGTATCGCGTAAAGCCAAAAACGGCTATTTAGCTCATATTGAAACCAATGAGGCAAAGGGAACCATCGACATGATCTATGTTTTGTCCTCTACCACAAAGCATAAAATCAAATATGAGATTTATACCTACGACAAAGATCTGAATTTGATTAATACAGTTCAGGAAGAGGAGTTTATTGATAAGGTTAAAACTCGTTGGTCGTGGTTTAATTTTAAGGGAGATTCTTTTGTAACTAACAGTTTAACTGCATCCAGCGATTTGATGGGCAAACTGGTTTTCAGAAAAAAGCAGACAACCGGTACTTGGCTTTGGTTAACCGGAACTTACTACCGAAATATAAAGCAACTTGAAAAAGTAAAGCCAAAATCGGAAGATAATATGAAATTCTTTTATGTAAGCGCTTATGAGATAGAGAGAGACAGTTCCGTATTGGTAATTGCAGGGAAACCTGAGAAAAAGACACACAATGAAACTATGAAATTTGACATCATGAGTTGTGACAATGAGGTCAATATTACTACTGTTGACAAAATTGAATTTCCTTATCCACAAAAAATTGTTTTTTCTGCACCACTTCAGGATGACCTTGCGAATGTATCAAATGATGATCTCCCAAGAGATTGGATAGTCTTATTTGCTCCAAGTGGGTTGTATAATAAAGAATCAGATCCAAAACCTACAAATTATACCTATATCCGCATTTCAACGAAGGGTAAAGTGATAGAAAAATTCAATTTCAACTCACCTTCAAATGGATGGAGAGTCTTGGGTGCTTACGAAAAGGATAATTCTGTTTTCTTGTATGGTTCGGCTATTACAAAAAATCCAACCAAAGATTATTCAAACGATGTTTTCAAAAACTTACAAATGGTTGCGACTACCTCTGCCTCGGCATCAGAAAAAGAAGAGGAAAACAATTCTGGTTCAGGTGTGCTCGGTGGTGTTTCCGGTATTTCTTCAATGGGATCAAGAGACAATGGAGCAACCCAGGAAGATGTGGATATCCCATTGGATGAGCTAAAATATACGAACATCCAAATAGGAAAAATCACAAATAGCAAGTTTGACTTTTTAAGCTCGCCCGGCATAGAAGAGTTTGAAAAGAAGCAGGCAAAACCAGCTGATCAAAAGAAGTTTATCACATTTGATGGTAAAAAATTCGAAATCAATGGCATCAATTTTTCTTCTGCCGGGGACATATTTATCAGTGGGCAGGATTTTACCACCAGTAAAAAAGGACGGATTTATAAGGGCGTTTATATGTTTCAATTTGAGGCGAATGGCAATCTCAAACGAAACTATGGTGTGAAATTAGACCAATCTTCAAAATCATCATTTTTCAATAAATCTCCTTTGACTTCTGATATGTATATCGCCCACAATTCGATTCTCGAATCGTCCGATAAAAAATCTCTGTATTGGTTAATTCAAGACGTTAAATCGATCCGGGAAGAATCCAGTTCAAGTTTTGCCTCTTTAACAACAGTGAATGTAAAAACAACCTGGACTCCATTGTATCAATATGAATATGGAAATATAAACATTGCAGATGGCGAGTTGAGTGACTTTAAAGGCTTTGGTAATTCAGAAAAAAAGGAATTTTATCTTTTTCCCAACACAGGTTCCTATCAAATGGATCATTATCTGTTTTTCTTCAGTGAAACGATGAGAGGAGACGAAATTCTTTTGACAAGAATGGATCTTTCCAAATAGATACAAAAAAAGGTGATTTTACATTCCTGTAATTGATTTTTCTGACACAACTCAATAAATCAGTAGTGTTTCCTGTAAATTGATCATAGGTGATATACATCATTTGATGTATTTCAGCAAGATTCCAATGCCGGTAAATTTGCCCTTCTAATTATCAGATTGGCCATGGATATCAAAATAATGATTCTTTTCAGCAATAACAACAGCTTAAGTAATGAGCCAAGCATGGATTTCAATAAACCTGTTGTATTCATGCGATTTAAGAAGCCCAAGTCCAGTATCCCAGAACCTTCCTTTAAGAAAAAGATTTTTCTAAACCAAGCCAGCTATTAACCCTAAATTTTTGACCAATGAACTTCAGAATCTTATCATTAAGCATGTTTCTAACTTCTGTATTACTTTTTACCGGATGTAAAAAAGAAGAAACCGACGATTCGGGGGCAGCATCACTTTTGCCAGGTAAAAGCCAGATTTCCTGCACTGTTTCAGGCGCCGCCACATCTTCTTTCAATTCGAATATCCAGCTTTCCTCTGTTTTAAAATCCGATGTCCTGATGAATATTTCAGGCAGTTCTGTAACAGGAATGAGTTCTGAAATTGTAATGTTGATTCTTCCTGCAAATGTTACAGCCGGCACTTATACATCAGAGAGTAATAATTCAGGTGATTTTGCATTTTCTTACTCAAAGGGAGCTGATGGATGGGCAGCTGATGTCAGTCCTGTTTTTACAGTAGTTGTAACCAAATCTACTGCTACAGAGATAGAAGGAACTTTTAGTGGTGTTCTCAATAATGACAATCTGGGTAATCAGGTTACCATAAAGGATGGAAAGTTTGCAGCCAAGTTCTGATTTATCCAAAGCTTCATGAGTACAGGTGTGGCTAATTCAATGGCAGAATACGGAGAGTAAGAAAAGAATATAAATAGGGGAATACGATTGCTTTTTTTATGATTTCCCAATTATCAGAATGGCGACCATATGCCCCTCTGCACTCTGCATTATAGAAATATGCTTTAGAATAGCCCTGACTGTTATGTTAATTGACAGCATCTCAACTTTGAATCCTGAAATCTTACTACAGCCGTTTTCAGGATTTATTGTTTAACACATTTCCCTGAGAATGGTAACAGAATCAAAATCATTGAAATTTCAAAACACTCATTCTGTTTCATAGTGTTTCTATACACTATCTAAGGAATGGAAATTCGAGGTGTTCAAAACAAATCAGATTAGGGAGTTTCAATACCCCCAAACGCAAACGCTACATCTATGAAAAGTCTTCTTTTATCCGCGTTTTTACTGGCAACAATCTGTTTACAGCATTTGACAGCCCAGGATCGCAGGGGGATGGGCGCCAATTTCGATATGGCAACCATTGCTAAAACTCCCAGAAAAGTTCAGCTTTCACTTCAGAGTTTTCGTGGTATGCCTGAACAGGCTTCACTGGAACAATTTTGTCCGACTCCCGGTGATCAGGGCGATCATGGTACCTGTGTCGCATTTGCCAATGGATATGGCATTGCAACAATTTTATATGCAAAAACCCATGAGATTACAAACAAGTCGATCATAGATAAGTATGTATTCTCTCCCAGTTATTTGTATGATCTGATTAAAGACTCCACGGATTTAAATTGTCAATATGGCAGTGATCCGATAATTGCAGTATTGACCTTGATGAATATGGGGACACCCTTTATTAAAACTGTTCCTTATAGTTGTGATGTCAGATTCAGTACTGACGCAGTTGCGGAGGCACTTAAATACACAATTAAGGATGCTTCCATTCTATTTGCCCCTGGTGAATATGAAAAAACTTCTGAGGAAATGATTGATATGACAAAAAAAGCCATCCTGGAAGGTACACCTGTCTCTGGAGGATTTCATCTGCCGGAAAGTTTCTTCAAGATTCAATCAGATGTATGGATTTCGGATCCAAACGAAGCAGATAAGAGCTGGAAGCACAACGGACATGCCATGGCAGTAGTAGGTTTTGATGATAATAAAGCAGGAGGCGCATTCCGTATTTTGAATAGCTGGGGTACAAATTGGGCAGATAAAGGGTATGTCTGGATGCGTTATGAAGACTATTCCCGCTATTGTATCTTAGGTTTGCAAGTATTTGGGAATCCTTTTACTCCCGATCCTGCCGAAAATATTAATCCTGAACCTAATCCAGATCCGAAACCAGTTCCAGCGCCAGAACCTGAGGTTAAAACCATGAGTCTGAGTGGCAGTATTGAATTCAAGCTGAATACAGGTGAAGATATGCCAGTTAATAAGATTTCTTCCCGTAACCTGATGGTGGAAGAAGATGTTGCCGCCAAGGAAGAATTGGTAGCCTATACAATGATGAATAGCTATGCCAGTGGTACAAAATTCCGCTTTTACCTGACAGCTGATAAGGAAGCTTACATTTATGCATTTGCCAGTGACCTCAGCGGTAAAATCAACCGCATTCTTCCCTTTGATGATTTAACCTCAACCCATGTTGGGAGTAATAGTATTGTCGCATTTCCATCGGATACCAAAATCATTAAAATGGATGAAAATAAAGGAACTGATTATTTATTAATCCTCTATTCAAAGGAACCTTTGAATATGACTGAGATGCTTGCTGATATGAATAATACCAAGGGTGGTTTATCAGCCAAAATCACAGCAGCCCTCGGAGATAAGCTAATTGCCAAGGATAAAATAAAATACAATCCTTCAATAGCAGGCTTTCAGGTGAATGTAGCATATGGAACAAGAAATCTGACAGTTGAAAATGATAACAATCAAAGTACTGAATATGCAACCGGAAGTGTTGTGCCTCTCATGGTAGAAATCAAACACAACTAATCCATCGTCTATATCTTTCGGTTTTGGAATGATTTTCCGGTGGAGATAATAAAATAGCTTCTGGTAGTAATCTCGTTAAAGATGTTGCTTCTATAAATCAAAGGATGACTCGTTAACAAGCTTCGAATAAAATCCAAAATTCATAAAAATCTGCCCGGTTTACTTTCTTTTTGTTTTTAATTATTTCAGGCTGTAAAACATGAAAAATCTAATAATACTTCTATTTCTCATACCACTTATAATCAGTGCCCAGAAGCCTGAACTTGTCATAAAATCTGGCGTCCAGGGTGAAGCCATGATGGTGTCTGTTTCCCCTGACAATAAGCTGGGACTTACTGTAGATGATAAGATGGAATTGATGCTATGGGAATTGAGGTCAGGGAAGCAATTAAAGTCGATTACCAATATACTTGCTGCTGATTTTGGATTGGATAATAAGTCCATTGATGTTGTCACCGGTGATTACAAATTCAGAACCATTGATTATTTTGGAAATACAATAAAAGAAGGCCCAGTTACTAAGACCACACCATCAAATAAATTAACCTATTCATATTACAGGAAATCAGGACTGTATCTCGAAAACGGTATCATTAATACCCGCGACAAAGGCTTTTTATGCCGAATTGTTCCTGAGCATTATGATATTGTTCAGCATTATTCCGAAAAACTTAATCTCCTTGCAATAGCATATGAAAGTGAGGTAGAGCTCTGCAAAGTACCGACCGGAGAGATTTTTAAAGTGATAAAATTCGATTTGGCTCAGCAGAATGCTGATTATCCCAGTATAGTGTTTACCCAGTTTTCTCCTGATGGGAAATACCTCATGGCTGGCAATAATTTATCACTCGAAATTATCGAAATTGAAACAGGGAAAAGTGTTTATACCTACTCTTACCCTCCGGATAAACTAAAGCAGGACCTTTGGGACAATTCTAACCTGCGTTTTCTAAACATTGCCGGATTTTCACCCGATAGCAAAAAGCTATTAATTCTGACTTCACAGGAACAATTAATGGTAAATCTGGCAACTAAAAAGGAGGTTTGGAAGCAGCCACAAACGGAAATCATTTGTCCGGTATCATATGCTTCCCGGAGGGGATTGGTGCGTTTCTCAGATGACGGCAGCAAAGTATTGGTTGGTTATTACAATGTTTTTCAGTTTTTGAATGTTGAAAACGGAACTGTAATCAGCAGGTTAAAAGGGATAACACAGGCATATATGACCTATCATCAATTGCTTGAAAATGTAAATGGACTTTTCATAGAGCAGGATAATAAGATAATAAACTGGAATCTGGCATCAGGGGCAGTAGAAACAACTACTTCGATGGATAGTCCCTACACGAAATATCACATTCAGATAAATAAAAAGGGTACAAAATTTTACAAAAACCAGCAGGAAGTAGATCGGGAAACAAAAACCAGTATTGATTTTGAAGATAAACAGCAAGTTGGTTACGATGATTCAAAACTTCTGAGTATTTCTTACGATAACAAATACCTTTTGCACATCGTGGAAGATAAAAGTATTGATCCTTACGACCGAAATGCTCCTGTTAACGAATATAATCTGGTAGTCCTGGATGTGGAAACCAAAAAGATATTGTGGAAGAAAAAGGAAATTGATGCTGCTGTTTTCAGCAATACAAGCAATGCAATTGCTGTTGCAAATACACGAATAGTAAAAGATCAATGGGGATATAACACGATTCAATTATTGGATGGATCCGATGGAAGCCTTATTAAATCCTTCACAATCCCGGCAAACTCCCAGGTTGCTGCTGGAATGGTATTCTCTTCCAGAGATACTTACCTTACATTGGACCCTTACGAATTCAATGGGCAACATTTATCATATGATTGCCAGTTGCTTATTGATTTGGCTTCAGGTACGGTAAAGCAAATTTCAAAAATACTGCCCAATGGGAATCATTTCCGATTCAGGACTTTCACTGACGATGAAAAATATTTGGTGGTGACTGATCAAAGTAGTTCTGATGGAGATGTATATTTTTATGACATCATGCTGCAAAAATGGGATCTTTCAAAAAGTATTAAACTCAACGAAAAGAATAACATACGAGCTGTAACGGTTACAAAAAACAACCGTTTTATGTTTACGAATACTCAGGAATTTAAAGTAAAACTTTGGGATCTGGAAGCCAAAAAATTGGCCGCTACACTTTATCCTGTGCCAGCCACAGGCGACTGGGCTGTGGTTATGCCTGACGGACGATTTGATGCTTCACCCGAGGCGCAGAAGGATATCTATTTTGTGAAAGGTCTGAATACATTTCCTCTCGAAATTTTGTTCGAGCAATTCTATACTCCAAGACTTTTACCCCGTTTGCTGGCAGGTGAACGTTTTTCACCTATTGATGCAGATTTCGATAACCTTAAGAAAGCACCCGTTGTAAAAATATCGTATGAACAGAAAACCCGCAATTTACTCGTGGAAGATGAGGGAATGCCTGCATATACAAATACTACAGGTTTAGCTCAAATCACTGTCAATGCAAAAGCTGAAAATGATAAAATCGATGAAATCCGTCTGTTTCACAATGGTAAAATAGTGAATCTGGCTACACGTGGATTGTTTGTAACGGACGATGTAACAAACACTGAATCAAAGAAATATACCATCTCGTTGATGCCTGGTGTGAATACTTTCAGAGCCATTGCACTAAACAGTCAGCGAACAGAAAGCAAGGCGGATGAAATTCAGGTCAAATACCAACCGGTAGGTAAGCCTGAAGGAACTCTACCTGTTCCCAAAGTGGGCAATGGTATTATTGATGAAGTGGATAAAAATGCTACACTCTTCCTGATAGTGGTTGGAATCAATAAATACCAGAATGAAAAGATGTCATTAAATTATGCACTTGCTGATGCAACAGCTTTTAAGGAAGAGTTAGAAAAAGACACCAAAACTGTACTATCCAATATAAAAACCTGGTTTGTAACCGATAATGCAGCAAACAAACAAGGAATACTGGGTGCATTTTCTGAAGTGCAGAAAATAGCTAAGCCACAAGATGTATTTGTGTTTTATTATGCCGGCCATGGCTTGATTGGAAAGGATAAAGAATTCTACCTGATCCCCAATGATGTTAGCGATCTTAAAAATGTACAAACAGAATTGACAATCAAAGCAATTCCGGCAAAACTCCTTCAAAAGTATGCTGTTGATATACTTGCCCAGAAGCAGCTTTTTATTCTCGATGCATGCCAGAGTGCGGGAGCTTTTGAATCCATGCTAAGCAACGACGGAGATCAACAGAAATCGATAGCTGTTGTTGCACGAAGTACCGGAACCCACTGGATGGCTGCCAGTGGAGCCCAGCAATTCGCAAATGAGTTTTCACAATTAGGACATGGTGCATTTACCTATGTTTTGCTGGAAGCACTAAAAGGGTCAGCAGCTGCCGACAAAATGATCACTGTGAATGGCTTGAAAAGCTACCTTCAGAAAGGTGTACCGGAACTGATGAAAAAATATAGCGGAACCCTTCAATACCCGGCCAGTTATGGGTTTGGGAATGACTTTCCGGTGGAGATAGTTAAATAAATCTCCCGTTTGTTGTAATCATCTTAATCTAACTGAGAAGTGGTTGGTTGGAATTTGATTCTTCGACTTCATAATTGTATGGTTTGGCAATAAGCTTTATTCTGTAGTTTTATCAGATAGTGAAATCCCTCTAATCAGGAATGTTTCACTTATTGCCGTGTTGAATTCGTGTGTTCGCGACAGACTAACATCTCACTGGGCCAAAACAGGGTGCAGATCGAACTTTACCAATCGAGCGCAAACATTTTTGCCTGTGTTTTAGCAGAAGGTTATAATATCGAATATGAACCAATCAAGGCATTCTGTGCCTTGAATTTGTATGAAATTTTGCTGAAAATTTTTGTTCAGGAACTTGTTTCAATTTAAAGTGGATACCTCTGATAAGGCAATAGTTTTCAGCCAAAAAATATTATTACCTTAGTATCATAAAATCCTTTCCTCTTCGTTTCGATTAAAGGCAAGCTTCTCAATGGATTATCCTGATTCCCGTCCCAGCATTCGAACAGAAAGACTTCTTCTTCGCCCTCTGAAGATCAGTGATGGCACTGAGATTCGCCGGATGGCAGGCAACAGCAAGGTTGCTGAAAATACTCTTTATATGCCATTCCCTTATCCGGAGGGAGTTGCAGAGCAATGGGTAAGTACTCACGCTTCAGAGTTTTTTGAGAAAAAGCAGCTTGTTCTTGGTATATGCCTCAAAAAGGAAGGAACGCTGGTAGGCTGTATTGGGTTAACACTCAAAATGGAAATTGAGCATGCTGAACTTGGATACTGGATAGGAGAGGAGTTCTGGAATAAGGGTTATGCTACAGAAGCTGCAATCGCATTGATTGATTATGGCTTTCATAAACTGAACCTCCATAAAATTTATGCTCATTATTTTTCGGGCAATGATGCTTCCGGAAGAGTAATGATGAAAGCCGGAATGAAAAGAGAAGGCTTTTTAAAGGAACATGTCCGGCATTGGGGGACGTACAAGGATTTATATGTCTAC
Source organism: Bacteroidales bacterium (assembly GCA_016707705.1). GTDB lineage: Bacteria > Bacteroidota > Bacteroidia > Bacteroidales > UBA4417 > UBA4417. The sequence continues at coordinate 115,192 of JADJHD010000010.1, read as the reverse complement.
GGCATTATAAGGCCGAATTGATTTCATAAAAGAAAACTATTATCTGTTCTCATATCTACGTTTAACTCCTGAAATATTTGAACCTTTAGGAGGTGTATGATTTTAATATCAGAAGAATAGCAAATTTGTCAAAAGTGATTTACTAATGTTAATTTCAACCAAAATGAAAAGGTTTGGATATGCTTTGGTGTTTATAACACTGATTTTGAGTTCATGCATTGGATTCAATACACTTAAGGTTAAAAAGATGAATTTTGAAGATGAGGTTCAAAGAGCGCAGAACCTGGTTTTTACATTCAACAAGAATTTATTGCAGGATACATCCCTTATGAATAAGTGGGATACTACTTCCTACATCAGTTTTGTCCCTTCTATTTCCGGCAGGTTTATGTGGACCGGTAAAAATGAGCTGACATTTTCGCCTTCTGGTATTATGCCACCTTCAACTGATTTCAAGGCTTCACTTTCGGCATCAATCCAAAAATTATCCAAAACTGATTTTTCCATTTCCTCAGATCCAATTGAATTTCATACGCCTTATCTGGGCATTGCCGGAGTTAACAGCTATTGGGCATTGAGCGATGACCCCATTTCCAAAATTGAAGTAAGGCTCATGCTGACCTTTAATAATCCGGTTTCTCCTTCGAAGTTAAAAAACCATCTTCATTTGGAGATAAAAGGCAAGGAGATACCTTTTAACCTTATTACACTTGCTGATAATGAGGTTGTTGAGATTTCGCTGGATGCAACCCTGGCCAATGAGGAAGAACTTGCTGCAGGAACTATTCAGATCACTGCTGGAATGCCAGTAGTTGGAGGGAATGCTGTGCTTAAGGGAGAGGTGAAACAGTCCTTTACCTTGCCATCCAAGGATAAACTTGTGGTTTCCGAATTGCAGACGGGCTTCGATCAGGGGAAGGGAATTCTCTCAGTATTTACAACACAACCAGTGCTCGCAGAAGGAATTAATGGTTTGGTAAGCACTGATCCTGCAGTTGCGTTTGAAATTGAGATGTTGCCCAATGGCTTTGTCCTCAAAGGTGACTTTAAGGAGAATCAGGCATATACACTTCGACTAAGCCCATTGTTGAAGAGCGTTTTTGGCAGGGAACTCGGACAGGAATACATTGAAACTGTTGCTTTTGGGACGCTGGAGCCATTTGTTGGATTTGTTGAGAAGAATGCAACCTACCTCTCTTCGAAGGGAAATAGAAATCTGGCAATTAATATTATCAATGTCCCCAAGGTTAGGGTTTCAGTGTTTAAAATATTTGAAAACAATATTCAGCATTACATGCGGCAAGGGAAAACCTGGGAATATGTATTTGACAATGATGAGTATTACGATTATTACGGATTTAGTTTTGATGAAAATTTTGGGAAACCAGTAATGAGTCGTGAAATATCAACTCGTTCCTTACCTCGCTCAGGGAATATAGCCCTGTTAAATCTTGACTTGTCTGAAATACAATTTAATGATCCATTCAAGGGTGTTTACCTGGTTAGGGTTGAATCTACAGAGAAAAGATGGTTACAGGATGTGCAGATGGTTTCCCTTTCTGATCTGGGCCTGATAGTAAAGGAGGGAAGTGATGATGTGATGGTGTTTGTGAACTCCCTTAAGGATGCAACTCCTGTTAAGGGTGCCAAGGTTGAATTCATCAGCAATAGTAACCAGAAGGTGCACTCTGTGGTTACTGATAACCGCGGAGTGGCAGTCTTCAGAAATGTAAAGCAGGCTGCAGCTGATTTTAAGTTGGGGATGGTGAGCGTTAGGTATGAAAATGATTTCAACTATCTGCTATTCAATAGTTCCAAAATAGAGACTTCGAGATTTGACATTGGTGGAAAGAGAACAGATCAGCAGGTGTATGATGTGTTCCTTTATGGAGACAGGAATCTCTACAGACCTGGTGATACCATGCACCTAAATGCAATTGTGCGCACACTGAAATGGGAAAGTGTTCGCAATATTCCGATAAAGTTTAAACTGATTGCGCCGGGAGGAAAGGAGATTTCGACTCAAAGAAAGCAGCTTAGTGCAAATGGTACTGCTGGAACTTTCTTTTATGTCCCCCGGCAGGCTATGACCGGGACCTATATTATGGAGGCTTACTCAGCAAATAATGTATTAATGGCATCCAGAAGAGTCTCAGTTGAGGAATTTATGCCTGACAGGATTAAGGTTGCCACTAAAACTGACAAGCAAGTTTATCAACCAGGACAGGAGGTAAAAGTAGATTTACTTGCAGAGAACCTATACGGAACTCCCGCTGCTTCCAGAAAAGCGGAAACAGAGTTGAGGCTGGTCAGAAGAAATATTCAAGCCAAAGGCTTCCCTGATTATGATTTTAACATCAATCTTTTGCAGTATCCCTTTATGGCTTCAGTTATGCAGCAAGCAACAACCGATGCTTCAGGTAAAGCTAGCATGATGCTGAAAGTTGGAGAGTTTCATGATATGGGCCTGCTTGAAGGGACTTTGTTTACAACCGTTTTTGATGAAACAGCTCGGCCCGTTAACAGGCTGAATATAATTAAAGTGCCTACGCAGGCTGTATTCCTTGGACTAAAGAGGTTTGACCAATGGATGTCGACCAGGAAGCAGATGAACTTCAGGATAGCAGCTGTTGATATGAATGGAATTGCTGCAGCCTCCTCTGTTGCTAAGGTGATGATATCGTATTATCGTTATGAAACCGTAATAGAAAAAGGGTATAACAGATACAATTATGTATCTCAGAAAAAGGAAACCGTGATGTTGTCGAAAGAGATTTCGATAAGAAACGGGACAGCAGATCTTTCCTTTATTCCATCAAGATCAGGAGAATATGAAATCAAACTGATGCTGCCCGGAAGTGAAAACTATGTTTCTGCAAGTTTCTATGCTTATGGATGGAATGACACAGATTTCACCTCCTTTGAAGTGAGCAGGGATGGGGAAATTCTAATTACTGCAGACAAGGCAGTGTATAAGCCGGGAGAGAAGGCCAGATTATTATTTAAGGCTCCCTTTGACGGCGAGATGCTCATAGCCTTTGAACAGAATAATGTACTGGATTATAAAACGGTTGTGCTGCAAAACAAATCGGCAAGCTTTGATCTTGAAATAAAATCGGGACATCTGCCAAATATTTATGTAGATGCAACTGCTTTCAGGAAAACTACGGATGATGCAATTCCGTTAACTGTAGCCCATGGCATAATCTCTCTAAAGGTTGATGATCCATCATTGAAGCTGAATCTCGCCATTAAGGCTCCTGCTAAGTCGAGATCCGGTGTGAAGCAGTTGATTACAGTCAATGCCCAGCCGAATACAGAAGTCACTATTGCAGTTGTTGATGAAGGCATTCTGCAGGTAACCGACTATAAATCACCAGATCCCTACAGCTGGTTTTTCCAGAAAAGAGCCTTGGGTGTTGCATCATACGATGTTTATGGACAATTGTATCCTGAAATGCGCCCGAAATCCAGTATGGCAGGAGGGGAGGCTTTTGATTTAAGCAGAAGGATTAATCCGCTTACTGGAGAAAGGGTTAAACTTATTTCGAAATGGAGTGGAGTTCTGCGCACAAACGCATCAGGGACTTGCAGTTATATGCTCGATATTCCTCAGTTCTCTGGGGCTTTGAGAGTTATGGTAGTAGGTAGCCGGGATAACAGGTTTGGTTCTGCAGAACAGATAATAAAGGTGGCAGATCCCATCGTAATAAGTACAGGATTGCCAAGGTTTTTAAGTCCCGGGGACGAAGTCACGGCCACAGTAAATCTTGTGAACACCACTTCTTCAACCAGCACTGCTAAAATTCAGGTTGTAACATCCGGTCCTGTTTCTGTAATTGGAGGACTTCCTGCTCCGGTGGAGTTGAAGCCCAATCAGGAGCAAAGTTTGACCTTAAGTCTCCGGGCAGCAGAAAGTATTGGAAATGCGGAGGTTAAGGTTATTGTCAGCAGCATGGGACAGCAGTTCCAGCAGAAAATAACAGTACCGGTGAGGCCTGCATCCGGGCTCTCATTCATAACCGGCTCGGGTGTAATTCAGGGAAATGGATCAAAATCATTGAAACTTGGTGCAGAATTGATTCCATCAGGTACTAAAACCAATCTGTATCTGAGCAAGTCACCGGTGATGCAGTTTGCAGGTAATCTGAATGAATTGTTGAGGTATCCTTATGGGTGTTTGGAGCAAACGGTTTCATGTGCATTTCCACAGATTTATTTCCGTGATCTGGTTAAACTGGTATCAAAGGATCAGTCTATGGGAAATTCATTTGAAAATCCTGATTTCAATGTCCAGCAGGCTGTTTTGAAAGCAGAATCAATGCAACTCTATAATGGGGGATTTTCTTTGTGGGAACAGGGAGGTGTTGCTCAATGGTGGGTGAGTGCATATACTTCACATTTTTTGCTGGAAGCAGAGAAGGCAGGGTTTGAAGTGAACAGGAAGGTTCTTGATGCCTCCCTTCGCTATCTCGAACAGAAAGCAAAGGAGAAGGAGCAGGTATCATGGTTCTACAATGAAAACGGTGAACATAAGGTGAAGCAGGTTGCATCCCCTGAAATCTTCTATTCCTTATATGTGCTTGCTCTTGCGAATCAGCCTTTGCAATCAGTAATGAATTTCTATAAGTCTCAGAGTTCAATTCTAAGTCCCGAGAGCCGTTATCTGCTGGCATGCACCTATATGCTCACTGGTGACAGGAAGACATATCAGTTATTGTTGCCGAAGGGATTTGGCAATGAACAAGCATTGCCCTCTTATGGAGGCTATCTGGGTTCATACAACAGAGAGTTGGCCCTAACATTAAATGCCCTTTTGGAAGCAGATCCCAATAATCCGCAGGTTGGAGTATTGCTGAGGCAATTGACCGCCGAATTAACAAAGCCATATACATATCATTCAACACAAGAGAATGCTTTTGCACTAACGGCCATCGGAAAGCAGGCAAAAAGAGCAGCAGCATCCAATGTATCAGCAAGTGTGAGCATTGATGGGAAGAATGTAACTTCATTCAAAAATGATGACTTAAGGATGAATTCCAACTTCCAAAATCGGAATCTAACAATAAACTCAAGTGGAAACGGGTTGTTATACTATTTCTATGAACTCTCCGGTATTCGTGCCAAAGCTCCAAAAGGCAGTGAGGATAGTTATCTGAAAGTCAGAAAGAGGTTTTTCGACAGAAATGGTAAGGAAATTACATCAAATAGGTTTGCTCTGAACGATTTGGTTGTAGTTGAGGTTTCCGCGGAAAGTGCTGAAGGACAATCAGTTGAAAATGTTGCAGTCACAGATTTATTGCCTGCCTGTTTTGAAATTGAGAACTCCAGAATACTTGGTGAAAGGGATATGTCCTGGATGAAAGTCAAGGCTACGCCTGATTATATTGATATCCGGGACGACAGGGTAAGTTATTTCTGTTCTCTCAGCAACAAGCCATCCGTATTCTATTATGTGGTTAGGATAGTTGCAAAAGGGAAGTTCACTCTGGGTCCTGTGAGTGCAGATGCCATGTATGATGCGAGCTGTCATTCATATTCAGGTAGCGGGATTATTCAGGTGAACTGAGGATGTCTTATATCTAATAAATAAAAAAAGCCCTCAAATTGAGGGCTTTTTGCGGTCCGGACGGGACTCGAACCCGTCTCGTCACTAGTGACGAGATGCCAGGCACGTATTCTAACCAACTCCTTTTTTAATATTGTCCTTAACAGAATTCATTTCCGAACTAATCAATTTCTCAATCGATCTTACCTGTAATCGCTTCAATCTAAGCTCTTCAATTAATGCTTCCCTTTTGGTTTCATAGGAATGCAAATAAACCATTACCCATGGACCTTTTTCAGCAGTATGACGACTTTTATTAAAGTTGTGTTCATTTAATCAATTGTCCTGTTCTTGTATGTGTGCTGCCCTTCAGTGGATACACTTACATTGAAGCCTTGCAATCAGCTTGTCAGGAACATCTTTTCCCTGCTTTAGGCCGGTGTATGGATTATTTTGGAGGTGTACCCCTGAATGTGTTAAGCGATAACATGAAACAGTTTGTTCACAAGAGTAACCGGTATGAACCCGTTTTCTCCGAGATATGTGAGCAATGGTCGTTGCATTATAACACCACCCTCTCAGCGGCCAGGGTGTCAAAACCCAAGGACAAACCTTCGGTTGAGAACACAGTTCATTTGGCCTATATGCGAGTATAAGCACCTTTGCGTAACGAGAGATTTTACAACCTGAAAGAGCTTAATCAGGGCATTTTGGCAAGCCTGGTCAAACACAATAGTAAACCCTTTCAGAGACGATCCTACAACCGAATGGATCGATTTGTTGAACAAGAAAAACCATTACTTAAAACCCTTCCGGCAGAGCCCTTCGTGCTCAAACATACTGCCATTGCCAAGGTACAGAAAAATTATCATATTATCCTCGGGGAAGACTGGCATCAGTACAGCGTTCCATACCAACTTATCGGGAAACAGGTTAAGATCATTTATGACATTGAAGAAGTTGAAGTCTATTTAGGACTGCAGCGCATTGCAGCACATAAGCGTGATTGCCGCAAACATGGGTATACCACACTTGCAGAACATATGCCGGAAAAGCATAAGAAGTATCATGAAACCTAAGGTTGGGATGCCGATTATTTTCTGCGCAAAGCCAAAGAACTGGGTGAGTGTTCTTATCAAATCATGGACCGGATCCTCCAATCAAAAACCTTCACAGAACAGGCATACAATGCCTGCATGGGATTTTTGAGATTATGTGAGAAGTATGGAAATGATCGGTTTGAAAATGCCTGCAAACGGGCGATCCAAGCCCCTCGGGTAAACTACCGCCTGATTGACAATATCCTGACTAATAACCTTGACAAGCAAGAAGATGATCAGATGACTCTCTTTACATCCATACCGGATCATGAAAATCTCAGGGGTTCGGAAGCTTATCATTAATCCATCAATAAAAACACCAGGAACACACAAATCACTTTAGACCAGTTGAAACAGCTTAAGCTGCAGGGAATGTCCGATGCTTAACAGGCTGTATTATCATTACCTGTGAAGGATCAACCTTCGATCCATCAGCTCATGGCCCGGCTTTCGGAGGCAGAGACCCAGCACCGGGTTCACCTCAAAACCCAGGCCTACCTCAAACTAAGCAAACTCCGCTATAATGCTGTGATGGAGCAGGTATACTGCAACACAGCCCGTAACCTAACCCAGGAACATCTCATGTCCATCGCTGACTGCGGTTTTATTGAACGTTCAGAGAATATCCTAATTACCAGGGCCACCGGTTGTGGTAAAAGTTATCTTGCTTGTGCCATTGGACGGCAGGCTTGCTCATTCGGCTTAAAAACGCCTATCTAGGTATGACTCACTTTCTTGAAAAAATAGCCCAAACAATACTAGACGGCACCTATATCAAAATGCTCAACCAGATTGAAAAAACACACTTGTTAATACTTGATGACTTTGGATTGCATCCAATGGATAAAATTACCCGATTAGCTTTACTCCAAATACTGGAGGATCGTTATGGTAAAAAATCGACGCTTATCTCTTCACAACTGCCGGTAGACAAATGGCACCTGTATATTGGAGAGAATACCATTGCTGATGCAATAATGGACAGATTGTCAGGTAATGCACACCGATTTGATTTAAAAGGAGACTCTTTAAGAAAAAAAAGAGAACAGAAAATTGATTAATATTGATATTCAAATCCGCCCATTGTTAGGTAGTGCTGATTGCGCCGGAATGGTGGCGCTGAATCACCGGAATAATCAGAATATGCGAGGAGTATTATTATGTATGGCTATAATGTACAAGTATTGAAACCCAATAATAATGCACATTTTGAATTGAAATACGATAAAATTTCCATTACGCTGTGTTTCTCAAAGACAGGTGAACCTGGAAAGGGAGAAACGTTTGAAAAGAGGTGAAGAACGATTGTTAACATCAAGTTAATTGAATTTGAACTGAAAATATTTAGTTGAATCCAATGCTTCTATCCAGCTGATTCATGAGGGATTTAAAAGCATTTTCAAATTCCTAACGCGGCCAACTTTCAAAACGTTGTGCCGTATATAGTTTATTAACAGCATCCTGCATAAATCAATAAAATTTATTTTCAAGAATACTTGCATTTGGTTTATCTAATAGCTTACCTTTGTGAGCGAACATTCACTTACTATCTATTATTAATCACATTAAATCCTTACAAAATGATAATCACGAAATACCAGAACCAGTCAGTAAAAGAAACTCCCCACAAAATAGACGTAAGGGAGATGTATAACAAGGAATCGGCACAGGCAATGCTTATGGCCTTACAGCCTGGTGAAAGCCTAAAACCACATAAAACCCTGGTTGATGTGTTTTTCTTTATAGTTGAAGGTACTCCGACGATACATATCGGCGACGAAAGCGAAGTGTGCGAAGCGGATACACTTGTTGAAAGCCCTGCCGATATTGTACATTACATCAGCAATAGTTCCGACGGTTTAGCCAGGGTTTTGGTTGTAAAAGCACCAAGGCCAACAAGTCAGACTAAAGTACTTTAGCCTAAATTCCAATAAGAGCTTGGCAGAAACACATAACAATATACAAAACATTCAAAATGGATATCACACCCCGCCAGTTAGAAATTATTGAAGCAGCTGGCAAAATACTTACAGCTTCAGGCGTAAGCGGACTCACGATAAAAAACCTGGCAAAAGAAATGCAGTTTTCTGAAAGTGCCATCTACAGGCATTTTAAAAGTAAGGAAGATATTATAATTGCCATGCTTAATTACCTGGCCAATAACATTGACAAGCGATTCTCGAATCTTGATAGTTCACTGATCCCGGAGGAAAAATTCAAAGCACTGTTTGCAGAACAATTCCGGTTTTTTAAACTGAACCCTCATTTTGTCGTTGCTGTATTTTCAGATGGGCTTATGGAGGAAAGCCAGGTTATCAACGAAGCACTGCTTAAACTCATGAATGTTAAAATCAAACACCTTATGCCTGTGATTATGGAAGGACAACAAAAAGGCATATTCACAAATGCAATTACAACAGACGAACTTATGCATATTATCATGGGAACATTCAAGCTCCAGATGTTCAAATGGCGGATCGCTAATTTCGAATTTGACATTAAAAGGAGTGGGGATAATATGGTACAATCTATTCTTACACTTATTAAAAACAAACAGGCATGAAAAAGGCACTTCTATATATAATAGCCACACTGTTAGCCGCTTTTGGTTTGTTAACCTTGTTCCTGAGCAGTTCTGTGATATTCGACTTGTTTGGCATAAGGGCAAAAGAGGGAAATTATGTTTTACTTGTTGTTTGGGCAAATTTTCTTAGTAGCATCATGTATCTTTTTGCTGCTTATGGTTTTATGAAGAATAAAAATTGGACTATAAAGCCACTTGGCATATCAGCAGTAATCCTGTTTTTCGCTTTTATAGGTCTGTTTATTCATTTAAACTCAGGTGGCGTCTATGAATCTAAAACCATTGGGGCAATGTTGTTCAGAATGACTGTTACAGTTGTGTTTATTATACTTGCTTTCTTTGTGATTTCAAAAAACAACAAATAATACTCAAAAAAATTTGTTTAACTTAGTTAGTGAACATTTACTTACTCTCGCAAGTCATGAACTTAGAAAAAGAAGACATAATCGAAGCTGCCGGAAGACTTGTGCTTCAATCAGGGATAAATGAATTATCAATAGAAGAATTAGAACTGAAAATGGGAATATCTCATGCGGAGCTTTCCAAGTACTTAAAAAGAGACAAGGATATTCCGATTATGTTGTTAGTCAGTTTGGAAACAAAAATAATGCAGCTGATAAAAGATGTGGCCATAAGCAACCTATCACCGGAGGATGAACTTCAAGCCCTCTTTAAAATCCTGAATAAATTATTCGAGCAGAGTCCTTTTTACCTGGTACTGATCTTTGACAAACATTTGGCAGAAAGGGATTCTGAAATACTGGTTATAATGAGGAGAATAATAAAGAGAGCGGAAAATTTTCTGTTGCAAGTTATAAACAAAGGGAAACATGAAAATATTTTTCAGGCCGAAGTAAAAACCAGATATCTGGTAAATAGAATCCTGGTGAGTTTTCGATTGCTCATGAACGAACAAAGGCTTGCGGAGTCTCTTGTCAGAGATATTACACTATTGAAAAGTAAAAATAATGCGGACTAAAAAGAAAACAACAATTTAAAAAATCAAACACATGTTCAAGTACAGGCAAAAGCTAAGAGAAACAAAATTTTACAGAGTCCTTTTAACAGGTGTGCTGTTGCTAATGGTTGTTTCTGCGCAAACACAGACACTCTCATTAAACCAATGCATCGACACCGCACTGATTTACAACCGAAACATCAGATTAGTCCAGCAGGATGGTTTGGTAGCCAGCGAAAAGAACCGTGAAGCTAAAAGCACTTTGTTGCCAAAACTCACCGGGTTCGCCGACTACCGCTATTATGCGGATCTGCCTTACCAGATCATGCCCCAGGAAGCTTTTGGCGGACCGGCAGGTACCTATAAGGAAATTCAGTTTGGAGTGCCCCAGAACCTGAGCACCAACCTGCAGCTCGCCATGCCATTGTTTAATCCCACAGCATTGAGCGCGATTAAAAGCTCCCGCATTGCCGGTGAACTGTCGGAAATACAAAAGCGCAAAACCGATGAGGATGTGGTATTGGAAGTTTCCAATGCTTACTACAACGCACAGGTGCTTTTAAATCAGCTGGCTTTTATGGATAGTAATATCATTAATACCAATAAGCTGGTACAAACAACCACCTTGCTTTACCAGCAACAGTCAGCCAAAGGCACTGACGTTGACCGGCTGAAATTGCAACTGGAACAGTTAACCACGCAAAGAAGCACAATTTCTTCTCAACATCAGCAGGTGTTAAACGCGCTTAAATTCCTGATGGGAAAGCCAATTTCCGATTCCATCCAGGTTCAGATAAACGAAACATCCATAAATGAAACTACTTTTCAGCTTAAAACGACCACGGATATCATATTGATTGACAAGAAGATGGAGTTTAGTCTTTCGGAGTTAAGTGGTCTTAAAAATTCTCGCTTGCCCTCAGTGAACGCTTATGGAGTATATGGCACTAACGGTTTTGGCACTACCGGAACAAACAGCTTTTTTAATTTCCATCCGATAGGGTATGTAGGCGCCCAGCTTTCGGTTCCTCTTTTTAATGGAATGGTTACAAAGCATAAAATTGATGGTAAAAAGATTGAAGTGAACAAGACGATCATTCAAAAGGAAATACTGACTGAAAAGGCCAACCTTGACCTGGTGAATGCCGAAATGCAATTAAGCATAGCAAACACAACCATTACCACCGTGAATACTCAAATAGAACTTGCTAAAAAGATTTATAACAACACTGTATTGCAAAACCAGCAAGGTGTGGCCAACATTACAGATTTGCTTCTGGCCGACAATTCCCTGCGCGAATCCCAGCAAAATTATATCGTGGCATTAATAAATCTTCGCAGAGCCGAACTGGAATACAAAAGGGTAACAGGTAACCTGATTGCAAATAAGAAATTAGAATTTACGATTTTACACTGAGCGAAGCCGAAGTGTTACGAATGAATAATAACGATTTAAAATTCACAATCAACAACAAATCAAAGAACATGAAAAAGATAATTTATATAGTTGCAGCAATAGCCATAATTGCGATAGTAATCATCCGCCTCAAAGGCAATAAAGAAACCACCAAAAACAGGGTTTTTCAATACGATAAAGAACAGGCAATTGGCGTGCAGACCCTTACAATAAAACCGGAGGGTGCTTCAAACAATACTGTTTATGCCGGTACTTTTGAACCCAATAAGGAAACCCGGCTCAGCGCTGATATCCAGGGAAAAATCAATTCAATTAGGGTTGATGTCGGAAGTAATGTAAAGGCTGGCCAGGAATTAATTCAACTGGATAATTCCTTGTTGAAGTTACAGCAGCAGATCGTTGAAATTCAGATTGAAGGATTAGAAGCCGATGTAAAGCGTTATTCCGTTTTGGCAAAGGCTGATGCCATCCAGGGAGTACAGCTGGAAAAATCGGAGCTGGCTCTGAAATCGGCCAACGTTCAAAGAACAACTTTGCTCGAACAAATCAGCAAAACCACTATTGTAGCTCCTTTTAGCGGAATTGTAACTGCCAAACTTACCGAAGTAGGCGCTTATGCCTCACCCGGTATACCTCTGCTACAGCTCACAGATATTTCGCTGTTGAAGTTCACTGCCAATGTACCCGAAAAAGAATTGAGTCAATTTAAAATGAACCAGTTGTGCACTCTTTCAGCCGATGTGTATTCCGAAACTCCTTTGACAGGAAAAGTAACAATGACAGGCAGTAAATCCAATATGGGTAACAGTTATCCGGTTCAGCTTTCGGTTAGCAATACTGTTGATCTTAAAATCAAGTCAGGGATGTTCGGAAAAGTTCAAATGAAAAGTTCAGATACTGAAAATCATATTATTATTCCGGCATCTGCTATTGTTGGATCCAATATTCAGCCACAGGTTTACCTGGTAAAAAACGGGAAAGCAGTCCTGCAAAACATCACCCTTGTGAACAGGATACAGAACAAGGTTGTAGTGTCAGCGGGTTTGGTGGCAGGCGATATTATTGTCACCAACGGGTTTATAAATCTATTCGACGGAGCAAATGTTACCCTTAACGGCAATTGAACCATGAACAACAGAACGAGTGTTATTGAGAAAAAAGGTTTTGAGTATGCATTTAAAATCGTGCATTGCTACAATTACCTGACTGACGCGAAAAAAGAAAATTATTTTTCGAGCCGTCTTTTAAAAAGTGGCAACGCCATACTCCACAGTATCGAAGAAGCTCAGGCGGCGAAATCGAAACCTGATTATTATACCAGTTTATCTGCTTCTGCTAATGAAGCGCGAAAAACAAGAACGTACCTCAACCTGCTCAAAGCAGCCCATGTCCTGGAAACAGAAGCCGCTGATGAACTACTCAAAGAAACCGATACATATTGTAAAGCTCTTTCCCTCCTTTTATCATCATTCGGAATTAGAAAAAGCGCTGATTTTACAAAAAATACAATAACAGAATAGCCATGAACATTACTCAACTATCAATCAACCGCCCTTCACTGATTATCGTTATTTTCAGTGTATTCGCCTTATTGGGCATAATAGGTTTTAAAAACCTGGGGTATGAACTGTTGCCCGACTTTAACCAGCCTGTAGTTGTTATAAAAACAATGTACCCGGGTGCCGAACCTAATGAAGTGGAAACTTCTGTTTCAAGAAAAATAGAGGATGCGCTTTCGAATCTCGAAGGTGTAGATTACCTGGAGACCAAATCCATGCCCAACGCCTCAATTATTATTGCCAACCTGAAATATGGAACGGATCTGAACATTGCCATGCAGGATGCCCAACGCTATATCGACAATATCAAAAAAGACCTTCCGGCAGATATTCTGAGTCCGGTAATGAGCAAAGTTTCGCCCAACGATTTGCCAATCATTTCGATTAGTGCAACCAGTAATTTGCCGGGAACGGAATTTTATCAGAAAATGAAGGATGAATATCTTCCACAAATCCAGCAATTAAAAGGAGTTGCTGAAATTACCCTGCTCGGAGGCGAAGAACGCGAAATCCAGGTGAAAGCAGATCAGGACAAACTAAAACTGTATAAAATTTCACTTTACCAGGTTGTGGATGCCATTAACCGTTCAGGAATTGATTTGCCTGCCGGGAAAGCGCAAACCGATAAAGAAAGTAACTCCGTCCGCTTGACAGGAAAATTTTCGACTGTAAATGACATTATGAATGTACAGGTTGCAATGCCTGCCTCCGGAATGCCGGTTTACGTAAAAGATGTGGCATCAGTCATCGATGGCGTGAAAGAAATAAGTTCGGTAAGCCGCTACAACGGAGTGAACGGAATAGGCCTTTTATTGAAAAAACAAGGTGACGCTAATGCCGTGGAAGTTTCGAAACTGGTGCATGCAAAACTTGCCCAGATTGAAGCCGCTAATTCCAAATCCGGGGTGAAATTTATAGTTGCAGACGATTCAACCGACATGACCATTGCCGCGGTAAATTCAGTGGTTGACGACCTCTTTCTGGCGGTAATCCTGGTTTCGCTGGTTATGTTCCTGTTTTTACGAAGCTACCGTAATTCCTTGATTGTATTAATCGCAATCCCAACCTCGTTAATTACCGCCTTTGCCGTGATGTGGCTGATGGGATTCACCTTAAACCTGATGACCTTGCTCGCTATGTCGTTAATTATCGGTATTCTCGTGGATGATGCCATTGTTATCCTGGAAAATATTCAGCGGCACATTGATATGGGAAAAGATAAACGGGATGCTGCTTTGGAAGGGCGTATGGAAATTGGTTTTTCGGCCATTTCAATTACCCTGGTCGACGTGGTTGTTTTCCTGCCCATCCTGTTTTTACAGGTATTTGTAGCCGATATGCTCAAACAATTCTCTATCGTAGTTATAACCTCCACACTTACCAGCTTGTTAGTGGGTTTTACTTTGGTACCCTGGCTGGCTTCGAGGATTGGGAAAAAGGAAGATTTGCAGCCGACCAACTTTATGAACCGTTTTCTGCTCTGGTTCGAAAGGCAATTAACATCATTCATTGATTGGTATGGCCTTCAGCTGGAATGGGTGCTCAGCCACAAGCTTATCTTTTCAGGAATAGTTATTTTCTTGTTGGTAATGACCGTTGCCATGCTGAAACAAGGCATTATTGGTAAGGAAATGATGTCGACCGGCGACCAGGGAAAATTTCGTTTGAACCTCGAATATGATAAAACAACCACCGTTCAGGAGAACAATATCAGGACTCAGCAGGTTGAAAATTTTATACTGCAGCAGCCCGAAGTGGCAACACTTTTCAGCAACATTGCTGGTCCAAGCACAGGAATCGGAAGTTTAGGCGTTGGTTCTGCCAATATATCGGAGTTTACCATTCAGCTGAAGCCGGAAAAGGAAAGAAACATTAAAACGGAAGCCTTTATGAAACTGCTTCGCGAAGAGCTGAAGAAAGAATTTTCGGGAGTTAACTTTTCGATGGCAGTTTTAGGCTTATTACCCAAACAGTCACCCATAAAAATTACTCTGAGCGGAAACGACCTTAACCAGGTAATGAAAACAGGGAATGAACTGAAAACGGCTATCGAAAAAATACCCGGTGCCGATAATGTTCAGTTATCAGTTGAAGAAGGAAGTCCTGAATACAAGGTGATTCCTGATAAAGATAAAATGCAGCGTTTGGGATTAACCACAGCTTATGTAGGATTAAATCTCAGAACCGCCATTACCGGTAATGATGATGCCACCTTAACCGAAAATGGAACCGAGTACCCGGTTCGTATATGGCTCGATGACTTTGACCGAAGAAACTTTGAGGACGTGCAGCGTCTTTCCATCGTAAATCCAATAAATATCCCTATTGAAGTGTCACAATTTGCAGAGGTGAAGCAGGATAATTCGCCTTCGTTGCTCGAACGACTTGATCGGCAACCTTCCGTTACCATTACCTCGGAATCGTTTGGCAGGCCCTCCGGAACTTTAGCTGACGACGCGATAAGCTTCTTGAAAACTCGCCCCTTACCTGAAGGTGTCAAACTAACCTGGGGTGCAGATATCAAAACACAGAATGAAAGTTTCGGGGCTTTGGGCTCGGTTCTGCTTATCTCATTTTTACTGATTTACCTGATCATGATTGCCCTTTACGACAGCTATATCTATCCTTTTGTGGCTTTATTTGCCATACCTATGGCTGCTATCGGGCATTCCTGGCCTTAAACTTATCGTTAAACGATCTGACCTTGTTTGCACAGCTTGGATTGATTATGCTTATGGGTTTGGTAACAAAGAATGCCATCCTTATTGTGGATTTTACCAACCAGTTAAAAACCCGGGGCAAGCATTTTAAAGAAGCTTTAATCATCGCAGGCAAAGAACGTATGCGCCCAATCCTGATGACAACCCTGGCCATGGCTATTGGTATGTTGCCCATTGCATTAGCGCAGGGAACGGCCAGCGAGTGGAAAAACGGGCTGGCATGGGTTATTATCGGAGGCCTGCTGTCGTCAATGATCCTGACTGTTTATTTAGTTCCGATGATGTATTACATAGTGGATACGATAAAGGAAAAAATAGCTAACCGTAAGATGGATCGAAACGCTGATAAGGCGAATCTGATAGAGCAGTAAATGTGGGATGGCGAATGTCGGATTTCGGATGTCGAAGTTGGGAAGTGGGTTGTGGGTGGTAATTTACAGGCAAAGACCCGGGTTTTTGAGAGGCTTCTGACTTCCGACTTCCATCATCTAACCTCTGTCTCCGACTCCCGACTTCGAACTCCTTACTCCCTTCTCCATCTGCACCATTCTTAATCCTCAAAAAATGAAAATAGCCCTCAATCTGCTTCAAATAACCTTAATCGTCCTACTCCTATCATCCTTCCACAATCAAAAGAAGGAAATTTTCAATCTAACGATTGATGTAAAGGAATTACGCAATTCAAAAGGTACTGTCGTTTTTGCTTTGTACAACAGGGAAGATGCAATTCCTGACGAGCACTATAAAAAGTACCTTAAAAAACTTACTGGTAAAATAGTGAACGGTAATTCAACTGTAACATTCGAAAATCTTCCGGCTGGAAAATACGCGGTTAATATCCTTCATGATGAAAACAATGATGGTAAAATCAAGAAAGGGATGATCCTGCCCAAAGAGGGAATTGGTTTTTCAAACTTTCAATCCATCGGCTTATCCAACAAGCCTTCATTTCGTAAGGCATCATTTGACTTACAAAGCAATAAAGCACTAACAATCAAAATTATCTATTTCTAAAAATTAAAATGAAAAGGCAAGCGGGTTTACTATTGTTTGTTCTGATTCTTATCTTTCGTGGTTTTGCACAGGAAATTGATCCACTGCATGGAATCGGCCTTACCGTAATATCCCAGGTGAACCAGGGAAGCAGCTATATCACCTTCCCGACTGATATCGGTAACATTGAGCCTTTGATGTTCGAAGCGAATTTGATTCCGAATTTTTACATCCGCAAAAGCAGAAATTCCCGTTTAATGGGTGTGCTTACGCCACAGATTATCCTGCGTATGTATGATGAAAGGTCATATCCTGTCCGCACGCCAAGCTATATACCACAGGTAACTGTATATTATATGCTTACAGCGTTTGAGCGTTCCCATAACCTGAGTTTATACAGCCGCTACGCCCATCATTCCAATGGGCAGGATGGGGATTTCTTCCTGGATAACGGTGAAGTGAACTTACTTTCCGGCGATTTCTCAACAAATTATATTGAAGCAGGCTTAATTAAAACACATTTCAATACCCGTTTTAACGCCTACCAGTTTTTCAAAACGTCAATCGAGATTCACCCGCAGGGCTGGGGTAGCGATGAACTCGAAGGTATATACAGCCGGTATCGCTGGCATAATGCTGTTTCTATTTTCAAGCTACCTACCAAAGAAACCAGGAGTACAAAGAACAATGCCGATATTTCTATAAAAGGTGAAGCTACCTGGATGTTTGGCGATGTGAATGATTTAAACGCAATATCGGCAGAAAGACTTAACTTGAGTTTAACCTTTTATTATCATCCAAAGTTCCTGGAGGATATCGGGCTGTTTATGCAGTATTATCATGGCTCCGATTATTATAATATATTTTTCGGACATAGGCTGGATGTACTTCGGTTTGGACTAATGACAGAAAAGTTAAGGTTCTAAAACGTCCCTGGCCGAAATTGAAAAGGTTAAAAACTAGAAAGTACTACTTCACTATTGACTCCTTCTACTGCGATGCTAAAGAAATACAGAAATATCATCAGTGCCATTCTGATCCTGGTTTCTTGTGATTCACACAGTCAAACAGTTAACTATTCGACAGAGTATTTCGGGCCAAACCCACTTCCGGTTCCTGAGTTTACGGATGCTGCAATTGTTGACTTTACCACTTTAAGTGTTACGTGGAATTATTACTCCGGGTTTGGCGACCGCACGTTAATCCTTCTATCAAAGCTGAAATTCCTTTGATACGTTCAAAAGTTTCTTTTAAGATTTGTGGTACAGCCACTGAACGATATAACAATACCATGGATATCCACAATTCCCATTAACATCATATCCGTTTAGGTTTTTTTATACCAATTCAAGCTTTAACACCTGATTATAAAAATTAAAGATGTGAAATAAATAAGACTTAACAGCTCGCAAAAAGAAAAGAAAAAAGATCTGTGAATAGTATGTCAGTATTTAAAGTTTACACAAATGACAAAAAAAGCGAGAAGTACTGAAGATGAAATAGTAAAAGCTGCATATACTGTTTTTCTTTTGTACGGGTACCATGGTACAACATTACAACAAATTGCAACCAAAGCCGGTGTCAATAAATCAGCTATTCATTATTATTATCGTTCAAAAGAAAGGTTGTACAAAATCGTTGTCGGACAAATAACTGGCTTGATACTATCCACAACATTTGATTCTTCTTCAGAGCGTGAAAGATTAACAGAAGCAACCTGGTTTTTATATACCGAGCTCTATAACAACCGGGATTTATTTGACCAAACAATCATGGAACTGTACCCCGATGATTGGAAGCAAAAGGCAAAGGATTTAAATACCTGGCTCGAGCTTTAAAATATGCCTCTTTACATTGCTTTGCAAAGTCATGAATGTAAAATCAGTAAGTCCGTATCATGAGAACAAAAATCAAACTGCTCATCCTCACTATGGTTTTCATTACGCTGACCGCCTGTGACGAGATGTTCGACTATTCGCCTTATGCGATTGATTTCAGCGAGGAAAACAGGAATGTAAATCAGAGAAATATCGAAAAACTGCTTCTCCATGAACCTGACGATACTCTTACAATTGCCTTCACCGGCGACACACACCGCTTTTTCGATCAAACGGATGAGTTTGTGAAAAAAGTGAATAAGAATCCAGCCGTTGACTTTGTAATTCATGTTGGCGATATGGCCGATTTTGGATTGCCCAAACAATATACCTGGGGAAACTTGTATTTGCTGAAATTAAAAGTTCCGTATTTTGTTCTTGTGGGAAATCACGATCTGGTTGGCAACGGCATTACTGCCTATACTGAAATGTTTGGTGCCCTTAACTTTAGCTTTATTTACGACAGTCTGAAATTCATTTTTATTAACACGAATGGCCTCGAATTTAAATTTAACGGAGAAGTCCCCGATGTTCAATGGCTGGATGCTCAGCTAAGGCCAAACAATGATTTTTTGAAGGCAGTTGTAATTTTTCATGTGCCTCCCATGAATGGCGACTTTGATTCATCATAAGAAGAAGCATTCCATAAATCATTGGCACTCAACAATAATGTAATTTTTTCTGTGCATGGTCATTTGCATGGTCATGAGATTTATAAACCTTATGAAGACAGCATTAGTTATGTAAATGTCTACGGCGTTGAAAACATGAAGTATAACCTGATAAAAATAGTAAACAATCAATTCGATGTGGAAACGGTTGTGTTTTAAGATAGTTTTGGCCATAACCCTGGGACACATGTTTAATCCAACTGAAACCTGCGCCCAGTATTCGCAAAAAAACGATTCGGCAAAATACGCCCGATTTATACCCGATTATGTAAAACTGCAGTTTGCCGGTGGAATTGGGTTACTGTCAGCAGGTGTTGGGTATTCTTTTTTTAAGGAAAAGCTCGAAGTATCTTATTTCTATGGGTATGTACCAAAAAGTGTTTCCATTGACGATTTGCATAGTGTTAGTTTACAGGTAACAGCGAAATTTTGGCGCTTTAAAGTCAATCCTGGTATCGAAATAGTGCCTTTAAATGTAGGCTGGTTTATCCATCACACGTTTGGAAATGAATACTGGATAACCTTGCCTTCGCATTACCCTGCCGAATATTACTGGTGGTCGCCGGGCCGAAACTCGGGGATATTCCTTGGCGGGGAAATCAAAACCAAATTACTAAGCAACAAAACACCGGCCTCAGGTACTGCATTTTATGCCCGTTTGGGAACAAGAGGACTGTATGTTACAAGTAAAATCGGGAACTCGTCAATTCCGTTTCGCGATATTGTTGAATTTGGGTTTGGAGTTGCTTTTTATCGTTAACAATACATACTTAACAAAAGGATTGAAACTTATGATACTTGTAAAACAGAGGCATTTACTCAAATACAGCAATTTCTCAATAGGGGAGTGGGGCAAATGAGTAAGATTGAAAACGCAATGCTTATCCATTTGAAAATAAAAGTGTTCTTTGCGTTTTAATAAGGTCAAATCAAATTATACATTTTTCGAAAGGCCTACATTTGCGACCTAAATCTAAAAACAGAATTAATTCTACTGAAAATTTATGACCTCACCAATTCAACCAAAGAAAAACCGGCTACTAAAATGGTTTAAGAAATACCACAAATGGCCGGGTTTGATCTTTGCTCTCTTCATTTTACTCTTCGCAGTTTCCGGTATAATATTGAATCACAGGGGGATATTCTCTTCTGTTGATGTCAGCCGGAAATGTCTGCCTGGCAATTACAAGTATAACAACTGGAATATGGCTGCCGTAAAATCAGCCGTAAAATTACCGGATGATTCATTGCTGGTTTTTGGAAATATCGGCATCTGGAAAACCGACAGGAGTTTTACCTCATTCAGCTTCCCGGAAGGAATTGATAACCGCAAAATCTATTCCTTGCTGCAGACCCAAAACCATCGCTTGATTGCCGGAACACTTTTTGGACTTTTTGAATACAATAATGGATGGAAGAAGCTCAACATTTCGGTAAAAGAAGAACGTATTGTTAAAATTATTGAGAAAAAAGATTCACTACTGGTGATGACAAGATCGTATTTGCTGATCGCTAACCTGAATGATAAGAGCCTTAAATTCAGCATAATAAATGTTCCGGCCGCTGAAGATTCCGGCAATAAGGTCGGATTGTTTCGAACCATATGGGTGATACACAGTGGCGAAATATATGGAATAGCGGGTAAATTGCTTATTGATCTGGTTGGACTGATTTTTATTTTCATCACGCTGTCTGGAATCTTCTATTGGCTGGCACCGCATTTGTTGAAGCGGGTAAAGGAATCGTCGAAAAGCAGAATTAAGAAAGTTAACCGTTTTTCGCTTAAATGGCATAACAGGCTGGGCTATTGGACAGTACTTGTTTTATTGCTGACTACCATCACAGGTATGTTTCTGCGTCCGCCTCTCCTTATTTCAATCGCAAATACCGAAGTGTCTAAAATCAAATATTCCAAACTGGATGATCCTAACACATGGGACGACAAATTTCGTGATCTGATGTATGATGAAGTTTTGAAGCGGTATGTGGTTGCAACATCGGATGGAATCTATTTTTCCGATGACGAATTTGGTTCCCTTTTGCGCAAATATTCTGTTCAGCCTCCTGTTAGCGTCATGGGAATCAACGTATTTGAAAAGATGGTAACAGGTGGATACCTGGTTGGTAGTTTTTCAGGTATCTATCAATGGATTCCTGACGAAGGGATCATTATTGATTATTTTACGAAATTACCTTTAACTGAAGCAAGCCAGGGTGGATCTCCTTTTGGCGCACTTTCCGTTTCAGGTTTTATCCGCAAGCCGGATGGCACTCAGTTTGTGTTTGAATATGGTGGTGGTGCGATCCGACTCGGCGAATCGGGCAACTTCCCACAACTGCCGGTCGAAATCATCAAAAAGAGTCCGATTTCACTTTGGAATACTTCCCAGGAAATTCATACCGGTCGCATTTGGGAATTCCTTTTAGGCCCGTTTTATATTCTCATCGTGCCGCTTACAGGATTGGCTTCAGTGCTGATATTGGTGACCGGATTTTTTGCATGGTTGATACCTTATCGGAGGAAAATAAAAAAGCAAGAAAGTATTATACTCAAAACGGGATAAATTTCCACACGCGTTAAGTCTCAAGCTCCAAACTCCAGGTTCCAAATTCCAAGCAGGGTTGTAAAGTAGTTCTTGGTACTTGAGATTTGGAATTTGGGACTTGGTATTTGAGATTTTGGACTTGGGTCTTTGTTGCCTTCACAGCCCAACTTGCCTCAATCTTTATTCCTCCCAACTCAGCAACCGCCTTTCCCCTTCAAGTGACCTAATATCAGTAACATCCTGGCTTACTTCGATGGTTCCCTTGTATTCCCCGTTTGATGAACGCAGAGCGATATAACGGATGTAAATGAAATTGCCTTTCATATTTATCCAAAAGTTGGCTTCGTTTTTACTACCGTTTTTGAACACTTCAACAATCTGGTTGACAATATGAACGCTTTCCGGCGGATGGCAGTTTTGAACTTTCCTGCCTATAATTGCATTGGACCGTGGGAATATCCTGTGTTTGCCACCGGAAAAGTATCGAACGGTATCTTCTTCGTCAACGAATGTGATATCTACCGGCAAGTTCTCAAATAGTTGGATAATCTGTTCCCTTTTTAAAACTCCGGTATCCAGGTCAATCGTCCCGGATGCAATAGTTTTTTCTGTTTTATTGAACTCTGATTTTTTAGGCGGGTTTATATAACACCAGCCTGTTTCATGTGCCTGTACAAGCATATCCTGCCAGGCACTTTCCGGAATAGCCCTGTATGCAACCGGATAAACTATTTGCTCTTCTCTAAAAATAATAGGAAGTACTACGAAAAACAACCTTCCTAATTCCTTATTTAAAAATTCTTTTTTTAGATGGTCATGCCCGAGCAATTCTTCAATATTTCTAAGAGTCTTCCGAAAATCATCATGAAATGACCACATCAGTTGCAGGCAGCGGTATTCAGGAAATGTGCTTTCAATAAATGGAAAAAGGATGTTTTCTTTCTTTAAATAATGAAGTTCATATGATTTCAAGTCATTTATTAGTCGTAAGAGTCGTGTAGCCAATTCGTTTTCGTCTTTCTCTGATTGGCTGAACAGAACTTTCACAACAATGCGTATCTCATCGATAATCTTCTCAACGCCCCTGTTCTCAAGCATCAGGTAGCTCAGGAAATGGTTTTCTGCAGGTTTCTCCCAGGTTTGCTTTTTCAACGATTTGTAAAAAGTATTGATCAGTTTACCAACAATATTTTTTACCGCTTCAAATGAGTATTGCTGTAACAGGTAATCGAGAAGCTGCATGGTTTCAGCTGCTGTAACAGCATCAGTTTCATTCCGGTATTTTTCATAGAGAGCTTTACCATTCTTCCCTTCAACCATCCCGCAGCAATAAGCTTGCAGCTTCATGTAATGCTTGTGAGTATTAACAATTAATTCCGACATAAAACTAAAAATTGAACTTTATTCCAAAATAACAAATAAGCCTTGATTATTGCAAACAACCTAATAATAGACCATAGCTCGGGCTCTGATATAATAGTGAAGTTTATGCCACAAAGGCTTTCAAATTAGTAGAACCCGCAAAGCGCATCTAATCAGTATCATAACAGAAGCTTATCGGAGTCTCGGCGAAAACTTCTCTCCACCTCTCAAGGTATCCCGGGCTAAACTTTGCACATTTTCTTCTTTTACCAACTGGTTCAGTGCATCACGTATAGGAGCATATTTATCATGAAGCGGACAGGGATTGTTATCGTCACATTGTTTTAGGCCAAAAGCACAGCCGGAAAACAAATCGCCACCCTGGATAGCAATAATAACCTGCTTCAAAGATAAATCAGGTTTTATCGTATCAAAATAAAATCCACCACCTTTTCCTTTCTGGGATTCGATAAAGCCTTGCCGAACCAGGCGCTGTAATATTTTAGCCGTATAAAAATGTGGGGCATCAATCTGTTCCGCAATTTCAACTATACCCGGTCGTTTGCCATCAAAATTCTGTAATTGTATGTAAACCAATGATCTGATGGCATATTCTGTTTCCTTGTTAAACATAATATTTCGCTTTTATTGAAATTTCAGCAGGGCAAAGGTATACTTTAATATTTATTAAATAATAAAAGACCTTTTAGTCTTTTATTTGTTTTTATGTATATATTTGTCACCGAAGTTTAAATCTAAACCTATGAAGTTTGAGTCAAATATAGAAATAACAATTGGTGAAATTGTTGCAAAGGATTTCCGTGCTGCAAAATTATTCAAGGAAGCTGGTATCGATTTCTGCTGTGGAGGGTATAAATTTCTTTCTGACGCCTGCAAGGAAAAGGGTTCAGATTTAGCAGCAATAATTAAGCAACTCAATCTTCTAACTGAACGGCCTTTAGGCGGAACAATAAATTTTAATGAATGGGAACTTGGTTTCTTAAGTGACTACATAATTAATACTCATCATAATTTTGTCCGAAGAAACTTGCCTGAATTATCTTTTTATACTCAGAAAATAGCCCAGGTTCATGGTGATCGCCATCCTGAGTTATTGGAAGTTGCTGAGATATTTGCTCAAATGCAGAAAGAGCTGTTGCTGCATTTGATAAAAGAAGAAGAAATAGTGTTTCCTGCTATAAAAAAAGCCGTGGTTTCAGCTACTCCTGAAGTTAAAACAATCATCATTTCGGAAGTTAATTGTTTGCGGGGTGAACATGAGTTTGCAGGTGGTGCGATGGATAAGATAGCTGTTTTGACAAATAGATATCATATTCCTTCGGATGCATGTAACACATACCGGATATCTCTAAAGATGCTGGAACATTTCGAAGATGATCTTCATATTCATGTGCATCTCGAAAATAATATTTTGTACCCAAAAGCATTAAAAATAGCTGAGTAAAGCATCCCTTTTATGAAAACTGCAACCGAGAACCTCGAAAATGATCATGTGCATATACTTCGTCTGATAGAAGTTATGGAACAAATCACTGGATCCACAGATCCGAATACAGAACACATGGAAACGATAGTAAAAGTGATCCGTGGATTTGCCGATGGACTTCATCATGCCAAAGAAGAAAAGTTCCTTTTTCCGTTGATGGTTCAGAAAGGTTTTTCGAACGAATCAGGTCCTGTAGCCGTCATGCTCCACGAGCATATGCAGGGTCGGAATTTTGTCAATGGAATGGCGGATCATATTGCACTGTTTAAACAAGGTGATTCGGGTGCATTAAATGCCATTATCAGCAATATGCTGGGTTATACTGAATTACTGAGGAATCATATCGCTAAAGAGAACACCGTGCTGTTCCGTTTGGCTGACAAAGTATTTTCACCTGCCGATCAGGAATTGTTAATGCTTGAGTTTAACAAAATTGAACTTGACCACTCAAATGGTTTAGTAGCTAACGATTTCCTTACTCTAATCGATGAACTTGAAGATTCATATAATAATTGAGCCAGTACGATGCACTAAATTTTCAGCAAATAGATATCGTCTAACCTAGTTCTAAATTCAATAAATTACAAAATGAGACATCTAATCTACAATTTCACTTTTCGAAGTCTAACCTTAATTGGAGTGATCCTATTATTTAATGCCTGTGGATCAAAAACAAACACACCAGACAAAGCACAGGTTCAAGCTGCCAATGTTGTTATTGACACCAAGGCATATAATGATAGCAAAGGAGTAGGAAAGTTTACCGAAGTTAAACTTGAAGTAATTGACCCTGCTAAGGCTGATTTGGGTAAAGTTGTATTCTCCACCAAATGCACCACATGCCATAAGCTATCTGCTGAGAAGTTCGTTGGTCCGGGGCTGGAAGGTGTCACTCAACGCAGAACACCTGAATGGATCATGAACATGATAACCAATCCTGAATTGATGATGAAATCCGATCCGGTAGCCAAAAAGTTGTATGAGGAGATGCTCACCCCAATGGCTAATCAGAATATTGGTGATGAAGACGCCAGAAATATTCTGGAATATCTTCGTCAGAATGACAATAAGTAAGAATCTCAATCCTCCAATAAAGTACTAACCCATTAATCGACTCTTATGAAAATATTCAGTCTAATACTGGTTGGAATGACCCTTATCGCTTTGATTGGCGGTTCATTCACATCATGTAAACCTAAAAAAGTTGGGAGCATGATGGCTGGAGATGCAGCACAAAAAGTGTTTGTAGCACCTGGCAAGTTCGATGAATACTACCTCTTTACATCAGGAGGTTTTAGTGGCCAGCTCGGGGTTTACGGGCTTCCATCAGGCCGTCTTCTGAAAAATATTCCGGTGTTTTCACAGGATCCAACTACTGGTTGGGGATATACTGAAGAAACCCGGCCAATGCTTAATACATCATTTGGTTTTGTGCCGTGGGAGGACAGCCATCATCCGGAGCTAAGCAAAACCAATGGTGAAGACGATGGTCGTTGGATTTTTATAAATGGAAACAATACACCTCGTATTGCACGTATTGATCTCACTACTTTTCGTACGGTTGATATAATTGAATTACCTAATGCCGGTGGAAATCATGCTTCGCCTTTTTGTACAGAGAATACTGAATATGTTGTTGGTAACTCCCGATTCTCAATTCCTGTTAATGGGAAAGATGATGTACCTATAGATACATACAAAGAGAACTTTAAAGGAGCTGCTACTTTTGTAAAGGTTGATCCTCAAAATGGAGAAATGAGTGTTGCTTTTCAGATTATTGTTCCCGGATTCAATTATGACCTGGCACATGCGGGTAAAGGTGTTTCACATGACTGGATGTTTTTTACCAGTTATAATTCAGAACAGGCACATAACCTCCTTGAAGTAAATGCAAGCCAGAATGACAAAGATTTTGTTATGGCAATAAACTGGAAAGAAGCGGAAGAATTGATTTCACAGGAAAAGGTAAAAAATTCCTGCTCGCTACATGCATAATATGTATGATGAAAAATCACATTCTGCTACTTCAAAAGAAGAAAAAGAAGTAACTGTCATTCTGGCAGAAGAAATGCCAGGCCTGGTGTATTATATGCCTTGCCCAAAGTCACCTCATGGTTGTGACGTAAGCCCTGATGGAAAATATATTGTGGCCAGTGGAAAATTAGCGGCTACAATTCCTGTATTCTCATTCGAGAAAATGATAAAAGCCATTGAAAGTAAGGCAATAGAGGGAGAAGTTTCTGGAATTCCGGTTTTGAAATATGATCAGGTACTGGCCGGTGAGGTTCAACAAACAGGACTAGGGCCCTTACATACTGAATTCGACGATAAAGGCTTTGCTTATACTTCATTTTTTGTTTCATCTGAAATTGTTAAATGGGACCTGGAGAAGAGAGTGGTTGTTGATCGTGCTCCAACTTATTATTCTATTGGACATCTGTGTGTTCCAGGGGGGGATTCACGCAAACCCAGCGGGAAGTATGTAATAGCATTAAATAAAATTACAAAGGATCGTTACTTGCCTACCGGACCTGAATTAACTCAATCTGCTCAGCTTTTTGACATCAGTGGAGAGAAGATGACTTTACTCCTCGACTTCCCAACCATTGGGGAACCTCATTATGCCCAAGCTATTGCAGCCGATAAGATTGTAAAAAAATCGAAAAAATTCTTTAAAATTGAAGAAAACAGTAATCCTTTTGTTGCCAAATCGGAAGCTGAAGCGAAAGTTGTACGCAATGGTAACAGAGTTGATGTTTACATGATAGCTATCCGCTCACATCTTAATCCTGACAATATTGAAGGAATCAAACTTGGCGATGAAGTATACTTCCATGTTACAAACCTTGAACAGGATTGGGATGTGCCTCATGGGTTTGCTATCAAAGGTGCCAATAATGCAGAGCTGTTAATTATGCCCGGGGAAACAGCTACCCTTAAATGGATTCCAGCCCGGACAGGTATGTTCCCCTTTTACTGTACCGACTTTTGCTCAGCTTTGCACCAGGAAATGCAAGGTTACGCCAGGGTATCTCCAGCTTCGGCTAATGTTCCGCTTACATTCTCTGGTGGTGCTACTGCTAAATAAAATTGATTCATCTCCCGTGGCTTAATTAAAAACAATCATGCAGGGAAGGTTGAGATTTGTTTCTGAGAAAGCTAACTATCGATCTTCTCTGCTTTGATTTCACTTAAAGTTAAATTGGATAATGAAAAACAGTTCACGATTGATAATATTTATCTGCTCAACTCTGATGATCGGGGCATTTTTCTTTCCATTTTGGAAAATTATTCTCGAAGCACCCCAATATCCTGGAAGGATTGGAGATGAAAATCTGGCTAAACAAAATTACTGGTGATGTGGAGAAAATAAATGGGTTAAATCATTATATAGGCATGAAATTAATTCATAAGGATGAATTTCCGGAATTTAAAATTATGCCATGGGTACTGGCTTTGCTTATTGCTTTTGGCATGTTAGTGGCCGGCCTTCGCAAACGAAAATTATTATGGGCCTGGATCTCATCTTTGATAGTTGCAGCGGGTATTGCCTTTTATGATTTTTATCAATGGCTTTATGATTATGGCCATAACCTGGACCCTCATGCGGCAATCAAAGTCCCTGGCATGAGTTATCAGCCACCTATGCTTGGATATAAACAACTGTTGAACTTTCTTGCTGGCTCTTTTCCCGATATAGGTGGATATCTCGTGATTTTTGCAGCACTTGTTATTGTTGGAACAGCAGTTTATGAACAATCCGGCAAGGGCAAAGTTGTTTAGTGCTGATTATGCCATTCTGTTCCTCCCGAACTACAAGAGTTACAAGCTTAATAAATGATAATAAGTCGCTATGTTATGATAAACAAAGTTAAAATCGTACATTTAATATTTGTGCTCTTGCTATCGTTCTGCTTCGCATGTAAAAACGAAATGCGTCCAATAAATTATGGCAAGGATAATTGTGAACTTTGTCGAATGACAGTAATGAACCCACAGTATGCCGCTGGATTGCTTACTTCAAAAGGAAAGGTTTATACTTTTGATGCAGGTGAATGTCTTGTGCGATATGTTAAAAAAAATGGAATAAATGAAATGGATCAATATTTCATGAGCGACTATAACAAACCAGGAAGTCTTGTGGATGCAACAACTGCTTTTTACCTGCAGGGTGATAGTATTCAAAGTCCTATGGGTGGTAACCTCGCTTCTTTCAAGGACCTGACATCTGCAAAGGTAGCTCAGACGAGCCTTGGAGGACAGATTTTGTCCTGGAAGAATCTTATCAAATAATAATGAAACTAATAACAAAGCGCTTGAGTATTCAATTCGATGAAGGAAGCCCACCTTTTAAATTCCTTCATTCAATAATGTTACATTATCTTGTTTCATGCAGTATAATTATTCTTTTTGCTTCTTTTTCGATAAGTGCAGTTGCCCGCGAGATTACTGTTAAATCCGGCACAAAGATCAATACTATTCAGAAAGCACTGAATTTAGCCCAAAACGGAGATATCATTAAAGTGACAGAATCAACTTATTATGTTGAAGATATCCTTATTGATAAATCAATCAGTCTGATCGGTATTGGCAAGCCCGTGCTCGATGGACAAAAGAAAAGCAATGTAATTATTATTTCAGCACCCCAGGTTACCATTAATGGCTTTGTGATCCGAAATAGCGGGTTTTCAAACATAAAGGATAAGGCTGGGATACGGGTGGAAAAATGTGATAGAGTTAGAATTCTTAATAACCTGCTTGAAAATACCTGTTTTGGTATCTATTTAGCAAAAGTTAACGGGGGAACAATCAGTGGAAATATTATTCGTGGTAATAACTCTGTAATACAGTCAGGAAATGGCATACATCTATGGTACTCAAACCATATCAATATTTATAACAATAAAATATACGGACAACGTGATGGCATTTATTTCGAATTTGCAACATTCTGTGAAATCAGCCATAATCTGAGTGAGAACAATCACAGGTACGGACTTCATTTCATGTTTTCAAATAACGACAACTATGCATATAATATTTTTAGGAACAACGGGAGTGGAGTCGCTGTTATGTATACTAAACATATCAGAATGATTAACAATACTTTCGAAAGAAACTGGGGAAGTTCATCTTACGGATTATTGTTGAAAGATATCAGTCGAAGCTATATCTCAAACAATACATTCGCTAAAAATACTTCAGGGATCTTCATGGAAGGGACAAATGAAGTTAAAGTGGAACGTAATATTTTTTTAAATAATGGACTGGCAGTCAGGATGTTGGCAAACTGTGAAAAAGACACTTTTCTTCTGAATAATTTTTTGGGAAATACTTTTGATTTTACAACAAATGGAAGTGAAAATCTCAATTATCTGAAGGGTAACTATTGGGATAAATACAGTGGTTACGACTTGAATCGCGACGGGAAGGGCGATCTGCCCTATAGGCCGGTTAGCCTCTATTCGCAGATTATTGAGAAACTTCCTTCAGCTGTCTTCCTGCTCAGAAGTTTTGTGGCAGAATTGCTGGATGAAGCGGAAAAAGCCTTACCATCCTTGTCATATGTAAACTTATATGATACTGAACCTTCAATGCACATAATTCGATAATGATCCAGATAGAAAGATTATATAAAAAGTATGGAAAAGTCAAGGCTCTGAAAGGAATCAACCTCACTTTTAATCTTGATCAGGTTGTAGCATTGGTGGGTCCGAATGCTTCCGGTAAGACTACCTTAATTAAATGTCTGTTAGGTATGGTGATACCTGATGAAGGCCGGATTCTGTTCGATGGGAAAGATATTAAAGGTGATGTGCAGTATAAAAAAAGAATAGGCTATATGCCCCAAATCGGCCGTTATCCGGATAACATGCTAATGGGCTACTTATTCGGTATGATGAAAGACCTGGGTAAAATCCGCCTGAAGGACAACTTTGATGAAGAACTGATAGTTGCTTTTCATCTTGAAGAAATGTTTGGCAAACCAATGCGGGTGCTTTCAGGAGGTACAAGGCAAAAAGTAAGTGCAGCACTTGCATTCATGTTCAATCCTGATGTAATTATACTCGATGAGCCCACAGCCGGTCTTGACCCATTAGCTTCAGAAATCCTGAAACAAAAGATTCATAAAGAAAGAGAAGCTGGCAAACTCCTCATTGTAACTTCGCATATTATGAGTGAAGTCGAAGAAATTGCTGACAGCATAGCCTATATTGTTGAGGGGGAAGCATTATTTTACAAAAGCATAGCTGAAATTAAATCCGAATCGGGAGAAGAGAGGTTGGGAAAAGCTTTGTTCCATTTATTGCAGCAATAAAATGATCAAGATAATAAAATACGTACTGCACGATATATTTAGAAACCGTATCTTAATGGCATATGGTGTTCTTTTGTCGTTAAGTTCATTCGGCTTATTTTTAATGAATGAGGACGTTACCAAAGGACTTAGCAGCCTTCTCACTGTTTTACTGATAGTGGTTCCCCTTGTAAGTATTCTTTTCACCACAATATACATTTTCAACTCCTACGAATTTATCGAATTGCTGGTTGCTCAGCCACTAAAACGCAGCATCATCCTGTTTGGACTATATGCCGGTGTTGGAATTTCACTTCTTGCCGTATTCTGGATTGGAATTGGTTTGCCTGCTATAATTTTCGATGGAACGGTTGTTAGCTGGTATTTCCTTCTTTCAGGCAGTCTGTTAACAGTAGTTTTTGTTTCATTGGCTTTCCTTGCATCTGTAGTAACTCGAGACAAAACCCGGGGAATTGGAATCTCAATCTTACTCTGGTTCTACTTTTCCCTGATATTTGATGGTATTTTATTGATGGTAATGTTTGCCTTCTCTGATTATCCACTGGAGAAACTAACTATTTTAATAAGTTGTCTCAATCCTATTGACCTGGCACGTATAATGGTTTTACTTAAGATGGATATATCAGCACTTATGGGTTATACGGGTGCTGTATTTAACCAGTTTTTTGGTTCATCTATTGGAATTATAGTCTCGGTTTTGGCAATGTTGACATGGGTTATTATTCCAATTGGAATTGCATTAAGAGTATTTAAAGAAAAGAATCTATGAAAGAAAGTGATTCATTTCACCATGTTTGATTGCCAAAATTGAAGAGCAATTTCCACCCAACCGAATTTTAGAAATGGTCAGAACCTATTCAGCTTGTGGTAACAAAACTGCATCAATAATATGAATAATTCCGTTGCTGCAAGGTATTGAAGAAATAATACCCGCGCCGTTTACCATTACCTTATTATTTGTAACCTCCAGTGTTATTTTATCTCCATTTACCATACCAAGCTTTTGACCGTCTTTAAAGAAAGATTGATCAAGTTTTCCAACATAGACATGATATTCGAGAATATTTCGTAAATCTGCCTTTTTTTCAGGTTTAACAAGTTCTTCAAGTGTTCCTTTCGGTAATTTGTTGAAAGCATCATTGGTTGGTGCAAAAACCGTAAACGGGCCTGCATTTGACAATACATCTACATATTCAGCAGCTTGCAATGCAGCTATCATCGTTGTGTGATCAGCCGAACTAACGGCAACTTTAACAATATCTTTCTGTGAAGCATCATCAATAACTGCTGACTGTCCAACAGAAGGTGCTGCAGTGCTTTCAGCAACAGAGCCGGCATTGCTACCGGTTGTTCCATCGGACTTGCACGAGTAAAGAAACTGAGAAATTGCTAAAAGACTAATGATAATTAATGTATAGGATTTTTTCATGAGAAAAAAGCTTTATTGATTTGTATTTTAGATATTAAGTACAAATATACTTAAATTCATAAAACATACGTTTGATTTTCTATAGGTTATCCATAATAGCGGGTGAAATTTTTTACGATAGGTTGTTTTATAGAAAGAGTACTCAAGAAGTTTAAGATTAACAGAAAGGATATTTCTGGAGTCCATTACCAAACCCATTCGGAAACAAAACAGATTGAATTTTTGTTGTTGTCCGTGTATTAAAATGATGCCGGTGATTGAAGCCATGAAAGTGGGCTATCAAGACAAAATTCAAATAATTGATTTTAAAGAGATCATTATATTTCTTGATGGAAGTATAGAAGTACTTCAATATGAGTTGGAAGATTATAATACTCCCCAAAGGTAAATCTTCTATGGCTAATAGATTTTCTCAAGGAAACATGTTTCTTATTGTTTGTTCTTTTTGAGGATTTTAATAATCTCTCTGATATGGTTAATCCTGTGCTAAGGTATAGATCAGATAGAAATGAGATTTCCAATTATAAAAATAGGTTCACTAGCGTTGCGTTATAGTTAGAACAATATCAATTGATTACAATTTTGTTCTTTGACATCTTGATAATTTTCGTTTGAAAAGAGTAATTTCATTGGAGTTCGATCAAATGCTGAAAGGCTTATCATCTGCAGGATTTCGTACAATGACTGTGTCAAATTAAACCTTTTCTTCGCAATAACAACAAGGACATAAGTTGAGATAGCGATCCAAACCTGTGTTTTTACTGCATTCTCACTATGGCCCCAAAATGTTTGAATTTTCAAATGCTGTTTGATCCACTTGAAAAACAACTCAATTCCCCAGCGATTCCTGTATAATGCAGCGATTGTTAGTGCCGATATTTTGAAGTTATTGCAAAGAAAAACAAGCGTGTTGTCAGTTTCCGAATCATAATATTGAACTCTTCTCAGATTTTCAGGATACTTCTTTGATGTTAAATTGCCAGTAAGGACAATGGTTTGATCACATAGGACTCCAGTGTTTTTATCTGTTATTCTCGATTTAAGTACTCGGTACTTCATATTTTCTTTTGATCTGACTACAAAGGTTGTTCGTTCACTTGCAAGCCTGCTCAGTCGTGCGAAATCGATATATGCTTTATCCATAACCAAATAACTACCAGCAGGGAAAGAAATGTAATCCAACGTATTCACCTCATGTACTGAACCATCTGTGATGAAAATGTATTCTGGAATGGCGGTCTTTAGATCTAGCAGTGTGTGAAGTTTAATAGCTCCTTTCTTTTTCCTGAACTTAGCCCACCAGAAGACATCCAAACAAAGGTCAACAACTGTTGCATCAAGTGCATATACTTTGCCCTTCAGCTTCACATCTATGAGATTATCGTTTTTGCAAAGGTTCCTTGCATATTCAATTAATTTGAGAGCAAAATCCCTAAAAATACGCCAATCACGATTTTCATTGGCCCTGGATAAGGTCGATTTACTGAAAGGTTGGCCTATGCCCAGATGGTAGAGTTTATCCTTATGAAGTTTGAGACAAAGCGTTGTATCAGAAAGACTTTCACGGTGTGTCAGTTGCCCGAAAGCCATACACAAAAACTGTTTCCAACAGGTAAGACCCCGATTTTTATAGTCGCCATTGTATCGTCTTACACAATACTTGAAAACATCCCATGGACCAAACTCCATCAATTGACCGAAGATCATCTTTCCTTGGCTCATCCTTGTATTTTTGAACAAAGAAAAGCAAAACCAAATTCTAATCTCGGATCAATAGAAAACTCAGCAAACGAAGATTTATCAAGCTTTTCAAAGAACTCTTAACAAAAACAACGCAACGCTAGTGAAATAGGTTTAAGAATTACGATAACTTTAGAAAAATGAATGCATTATTAGCAATCCATGATCATGTTTTTGACTGGTCTAAAGGAATTGATAATACTAACTTGAATGGTAAAGCATTATACTTATTGCATAATATTATTAAATGATAGTAAGGAGCTTGTCAAAATTGTTGGCTTCTTTGAAATCCTAATGATGTTGGTGGAAAATGAAATATAATCATAACAGTCTTTGCTCCAACATCTATTATTTCGGTTTTCTAATCCTTACAAGTGATGCTCCCTTTTTGCGGTCCGGACGGGACTCGAACCCGTCTCGTCACTAGTGACGAGATGCCAGGCCGTATTCAACCAACCCCTTTTAATATTGTCCTTAACAGAATTCATTTCCGAACTAATCAATTTCTCAATCGATCTTACCTGTAATCGCTTCAATCGAAGCTCTTCAATTAATGCTTCCCTTTTGGTTTCATAGGAATGCAAATAAACCATTACCCATGGACCTTTTTCAGCAGTATGACGACTTTTATTAAAGTTGTGTTCATTTAATCTTCTTAAAGGATCTTCAGAAACACCTTTGTAGAACTCATTCACAGTACTTGAATAAATGATATAAACGTAAAAAGGCATAATTAATATTGAATAACATAAATAAAAAAAGGGAGCATATGCTCCCTTTTGGCCGGACGGGACTCGAACCCGTCTCGTCACTAGTGACGAGATGCCAGGCACGTATTCTAAACCAACTCCTTTTTTAATATTGTCCTTAACAGAATTCATTTCCGAACTAATCAATTTCTCAATCGATCTTACCTGTAATCGCTTCAATCTAAGCTCTTCAATTAATGCTTCCCTTTTGGTTTCATAGGAATGCAAATAAACCATTACCCATGGACCTTTTTCAGCAGTATGACGACTTTTATTAAAGTTGTGTTCACTTAATCTTCTTAAAGGATCTTCAGAAACACCTTTGTAGTACTCATTCACAGCACTTGAATAAATGATATAAACGTAAAAAGGCATAATTAATATTGAATAACATAAATAAAAAAAGGGAGCATATGCTCCCTTTTTGCGGTCCGGACGGGACTCGAACCCGTCTCGTCACTAGTGACAGATGCCAGGCACGTATTCTAACCAACTCCTTTTAATATTGTCCTTACAGAATTCATTTCCGAACAATCAATTCTCAATCGATCTTACCTGTAATCGCTTCAATCGAAGCCTTCACAGCTTCCCGGTTTCATAGGAATGCAAATAAACCATTACCCATGGACCTTTTCGTATGACACTTTTTTAAAGTTGTGTTCATTTAATCTTCTTAAAGGATCTTCAGAAACACCTTGTACTCATCACAGCACTTGAAAAATGATATAAACGTAAAAGGCATAAAAATATGAATAACAAAAAAAAGGAGCATAGCCCCTTGCGGTCCGGACGGGACTCGAACCCGCCGCACAGGACGAGAGCCAGCACGTATTCTAACCAACCCTTTTTAATATTGTCCAACCTCATTTCCAACAATCAATTCTCAATCGATTCACCTGTAATCGCTTCAATCAAGCTCTTCAATTAATGCTCCTTTGGTTTCATAGAATGCAAAAAACCATTACCCATGGACCTTTTTCAGCAGTATGACGACTTTTATAAAGTTGTGTTCACTTAATCTTCTAAAGGATCTTCAGAACACCTTTGTAGTACTTATTCACGTACTTGAATAAATGATATAAACGTAAAAGATAAAAATATTGAATAACATAAATAAAAAAGGGCCCAAGCTCCCTTGCGGTCCGGACGGACTCGAACCCGTCCGTCACTAGTGACGAGTGCCGGCACGTATTCTAACCAACTCCTTTTTTAATATTGTCCCTTAACAGAATTCATTTCCGAACTAATCAATTTCTCAATCGATCTTACCCGAACCGCTTCAATCAAGCTCTTCAATTAAGCTTCCCTTTTGGTTTTAAGGAATGCAAACAAACCATTACCCATGGACCCTTTTTCAGCAGTATGACGACTTTTATTAAAGTTGTGTTCACTTAATCTTCAAAGGATCTTCGAAACACTTTGTAGTACTCATTCACAGCAATTGAATAAATGATATAAACGTAAAAAGGCATAATTAATATTGAATAACATAAATAAAAAAAGGGAGCATATGCTCCCTTTTTGCGGTCCGGACGGGACTCGAACCCGTCTCGTCACTAGTGACGAGATGCCAGGCACGTATTCTAACCAACTCCTTTTTTAATATTGTCCTTAACAGAATTCATTTCCGAACTAATCAATTTCTCAATCGATCTTACCTGTAATCGCTTCAATCTAAGCTCTTCAATTAATGCTTCCCTTTTGGTTTCATAGGAATGCAAATAAACCATTACCCATGGACCTTTTTCAGCAGTATGACGACTTTTATTAAAGTTGTGTTCACTTAATCTTCTTAAAGGATCTTCAGAAACACCTTTGTAGTACTCATTCACAGCACTTGAATAAATGATATAAACGTAAAAAGGCATAATTAATATTGAATAACATAAATAAAAAAAGGGAGCATATGCTCCCTTTTTGCGGTCCGGACGGGACTCGAACCCGCGACCCCGTGCGTGACAGGCACGTATTCTAACCAACTGAACTACCGAACCAATATTTTTATGAACGCACTATTTTTAAACTTGTGATCCGGACTGGCCTCGAACCCGTCTCGTCACTAGTGACGAGATGCCAGGCACGTATTCTAACCAACTGAACTACCGAACCAATATCTTAAAGAACTTTTCCATTCGTAAAGAAACTTGCATTTCTTTATTTACTGGCCTTTGAGGACTGCAAAGATAATACATTTAGCAAATCTCCAAAAAAATCTGGATATTTTTTTCTAATTGAAGCTAAATCTAACTTATCTATCTGATTTTGTTTTAGTTAATAACCCTGTTACACATTATCTGAAACGCACAGTTCTTGCAAACGTCGAAATCAGAGGTAGGTAAAAAGGGAATTGATTCATCAAAAATCTCTGAAAGTATCGTTTTTAGTATTTCCTCAAATTCATCAAGTATCTTATCCTGAAGTATATCTTCTCCTCCAATGTCAGTATTAACCAGATATTTTGATGGAGCACGAAGTGAGATAATGCCAGAACTGAGCGACAAGCCCGATTCTTTTGAGGGAATTCCCATTTTTCTGCTTAACCACGCATAGGTCAGCAACTGAATTAACTTGGAAGGGCTGCCATGTTCAGATAAGTCAGAAACCTTTTCCAGTTTTACATCCTTGGGATTCAGGACACCGGTTTTATAATCAATTACCCTGACAACATGACCAATCCTGTCAATTCTGTCGGCCTTACCATGAATGCCAACTTTCAACTCTTCACCGGAACCGGAACGAACAATCGATGTATATCCATCAAGCCATTTCTCCAATTCAACAATTTCAAGTAGATTCTTTCCTTCAGGTTGTTTTGAAAGGAACTTTACCTCTGCTTCAAAGAATCTTCTTACCATACTCTCAGCAACCTTTAGTATCAAAAGATTCTTTCCGCTCTCCAATTCCGAAGCCGGTGAAAACTCAGCCATTACAGGTTTAACCTTCTGAATAGCCTGACTCTTAATTGCTTCAACAATTTTAACATTGACTGACTTCCCAGCATAAGGTGCATATGAATCCTCCAATACCTTATGCACGGCGGTTCCAAGTGTAGCTGCATCTATTGATTCCTCTGGCTCTTCCAGTTCCTTCAGCTGAAAAATCTGAGAATAACAGAACTGCAATGGACAACTCAGGTACCTAGACAATGAACTGGGTGAAAAACCTTTCTCTGCAAGTTCCAGAAGTCTTTGCAGCACCTTTCCTTCCTTGTCAACCTGAAAGACTTCTGATCTGGGTTTTACCGGAGGCAGGGATAGTATTCTCTCACTCAAGGAAATGGAAGGATTGTATCCCGGCAATTCGTGCAGAATTTGTGTGATAAATCTACTTTTTTCTCCGCCTCCTAGCTCTGTACCTTCAGTATTGTAGAGGAGGTAAATATTTTCTGCACCTTGAATCATCCGGTAGAAGTGATAGGCAAAAACAGCATTGCGTTCAGTATAGCGCTGCAAACCATAAGCCCGCCTGATTTCATCGGGGACAAAGGTACTTTGCTGCTTTCCACGGGGTAATAAGCCTTCATTTACTGACACAAGAATCAGATTTTTGAAATCCAACACCCTGGTTTCAAGCACACCCATCATCTGCAACCCTTTTAAGGGTTCACCATAAAATGGCAGGCGCATCGTTGAAACAAGTCCCTGAAAAACCTGATACAGTGCATCAATTCCTTTAATAAGCTCCTGCTCCTCTATAACAACCATCAACCGCTTGAAGGTTTCAGAGAATGGAAACAAAAATTCCTCATCTATATCACCATTTTCATCATCCGGATCGGTGTTCCCCGCCTTGAAATATTCAATCAAATCAAGACATATGCGAATGAAACCCTTGACAGAAAAAGGATCTGAAGAAATCCATTCACTGAAGGAAAGGGTTAATCCGGGTAGAAATCTGCCTATTCCGGTAAGCAGTTCATTTGAATAAACAAAAACCTTCAGCACATCCAATTCTGATTCAAAACGCGCTTTGCTGCCTGATTGAGTAGACCCGGAGAAGTAAGGATGGTTCAATAACCGCTGAATATCTTTTATGTGAAATCGTGGAATAATCTTTAAAACACCATCGGCGCCCTGACTTTCCTTAGCATATCTTCTAGCGTTAATTACCAGGGTAAACAATGAATCAAACAGACTGTATACAGGGCTATACTTTAATGGGAATCCCATTGTAATATTGAAATGCTGTAATTCTTCAGGGATGGAATTCATGACGGGCAACATCAACCCTTCATCCACCAGAACTACTGCAATATCTGACGGGCTCTCATGCTTAATAAGTTCCGACAGAATTGTACCTGCATGCTTTGCCTGTCCCACATTTCCGGGAATACCAATAACTTCAATAGTTCTGGCATCATTTTTCAGGGAGTTCCCTATCCACTTTGCCTCTCCAAACTTCCCTTCCTTAAAATAATGCCTTAAAAATCGCCCGGCCTCCTGATGGGTATCATTCAGGTAATACTCATCAGCATCCCAAAATATTTCGGCTTTTTTCTCCTTTATCAAATATTGGATTAGTTTTTCCTCTGCTCCGGTTAATGCATTAAATCCGGCAAAGACAAGTGTATTCCACTCATCAAATGATTTTGAATCCAGATGACTGATCAATTCTGAGAAAGCCAGTCCAAAATAAGCCTCCCCATTGGATAAAAGTGTCTTCCGGAAGTTTTGATAAAGTGGTGATAGCGATTGATAAAAACTCAGATATCGCTGTTCAAAATCAGTAAGCGGACTTCCATCCGGATTCCAGAGTTTCATGGCTTTCATCTCATCGAGGTATGAAAACACCTCAACCCCGTCAGCCATATTTTGATCAATTTCATCGAAATCAGATAAAATCATGCTGCCCCAACTCAGAAAATCAGGGAAAGGCTTTGCTCTCTCACCTTCGATTTGCTGGTATGATTTATAAAGGCCTATTTGCAGACTAAGGGAATCCGGAACTTTCAACCCGGACTGCTGAACAACAAAATCCTCGAGTGCAAACACTGTTGGTGGCCAGATTGGTTTGTCAATGATTCGGGAAAAATATTGCCTGAAGAAGAGACCGGCCCTACGGCTGGGGAATATAACACATACCTGTCCAACCTCTTCCTTGTATTTAGTTTGAAGATGTCTGGCTAATCGCTCTAGGAAAGGCTGCATAATCGATGGTATAAAACGTAGTTTTTAAGTCTGGTATAAAAATACCCAAATTGAGATTATTATTTCATAATTCGATCAACAGCATAGCAGAAAACAAATCAGCCTATTCAAGTTGCCTTGCAGCTTGGACTGCAATTAAACAAACCGTCCTTGATGTATCATAATGGTTGCCCTTTCAATATCCGGCAGCTTACCCATATCAATCCAATCATCCGAAGAATGCTTCATGCCCTTGATAATATGATTTGATGCCATTTCAAGGTATACATCCACAATTGAGAATTTCCCTTCTCTTTGAATCAACCTGAAAATAGCCGGGTCCACTATCTGAATTCCACTAAAGGCAAAGGGCAGCAGAACTGCATCCTGGCTGCCAACAACAATCCTGTTATCTTCCTTCTGGTTTTCCCAGCCGCCGAGATTCATTTTATTGTCAAACAGAAAATATCGGGACGTTGCACGGTCACTCACAGCAAGGGTTGCAATGCATGGAGAGGACAGATGGTAATGAAGCAAGGAATCAAAATGGACTCCACTCAAAACATCCACATTATGAACAAGAAAGGGCTGATTGTCATCAAAAAACCACGAGGCCTTCCATAATCCACCACCGGTATCAAGCAAGCATTCTGATTCATCTGAAATCGAAATCTGAAGTCCGAATGAATCTTTCTGTTTCAGAAACTTGATGATTTTTTCTGCATGATGGTGCACATTTATAATGACCTCTGTAATTCCAAAAGCCTTGAATTTCATCAACACTCTTTCAATCATTGGAATTCCATCGACCTCGACAAGTGCTTTTGGGATTTCATCAGTGAGTGGACGAAGTCTGGAACCGATTCCGGCTGCAAAAATCATGGCTTTCATAATCCCGATTTTTGATTTTTATAAAAATTGCGAAACAGGACTTTCTTGAGCTCCCGATGTATAATTAATTCAGTAATAATATCAACATTGCTGTGCTCAGGATGTTGAGCCACTGATTCAAGAATATGCGCTTCATTGATATCTATCTGATAAAGCAAGGCAGATAACTTTCCTGAATCATATTCAAGAAGGTGTTGAACCTGATTTGAAAGCTGGATGAACATCTCCTGGTAAGCAAATTCAGTATTCCCTGAAAAAATTATCTCCATGCCAAACATGGCAAAATCCTTAACCACCTGAGCCACTGTCTGACGGATAATTTCTGCTTTATTCTTATAAACTTCAAGATCTAATTTTTCCAAAATCTCAGCATTTTTTGATTTCTGATTGAAGCAGGTGCTCAATACTTAATTCCTCTTAATCCTCTAGTTTCACCAAAGGATATCATCTGCGCATAACATGCTGAAAATACTTATAGAATATTACAGCCAATGCTTATCGAGCTCTGTATGATATAGTGATATATCCACGGAATATTTTTCCTCCAAATACTTTGCAAGCTTTTCAGCACAAAATACCGAACGATGCTGACCGCCGGTACATCCAAAATTCACCTGAAGACTTGTAAATCCTCTCTTCTGGTACTCAAGAACAGATTGATCAACAAGCTTGTAGACATTGCCCAAGAATTTGGCAACCAAGGGTTCCCTTTCCAGGAACTGTATTACAGATGCATCCCTGCCTGTGAACTGCTTAAAATGCTCATAGCGACCGGGATTGGGCAGAGCTCTGCAGTCGAAAACAAATCCTCCGCCGTTGCCACTGTAATCAGGAGGTGGTCCTTTTTTGTACGAAAAACTGCTGACTGTAATGGTCAAACTACCGGCTGCAGCATCAATGTTAGGCCTGACCTCAGTTACGGCAATTGCATTCAGTGCTTTGATCAACTCCGGAATTTCAATCTCAAGTTTAATATGGTCAAGCCACCAGCGAACGTTCTCAATTGCATAGGGAATGCTCTGAAGAAAATGAGCCCGTCGCTCAAAATAGCCCCTGAATCCATAGGCTCCCATGACCTGCAGCAACCTGATCAGCACAAAGCCGTAATAATGGTTGATAAAATCCTTGCGATCTATCTTCCTGTACTCCGAAACGCAGTCAAGATACCAATGCAGCATCTCCTCCCTAAAATCATAGGGCAAGGCAGCTTTCACCTGGAATAACAGGGATGCAAGATCATAATGCAAAGGCCCACGTCTGCCACCCTGATAGTCAATGAACCAGGGCTTGCTTTCATGCAACAGGATATTCCTGGCCTGGAAATCCCTGTACATAAAACCTGTATTGCCGGCTTTGAGCAGGTATAATATCAGTCTGTCGAAATCATTTTCCAGCAGATGTTCATTGAAGGGAATCTTCAGTAGCCTAAGAAAATAATACTTGAAGTAATTCAAGTCCCATCGCATGCTTCTGGCATCGAATTCCTTAGCAGGATAGCATAGGTTATAATTAAGATTCTCGGCAGCAACTATCTGAAAACGGGGCAATTCACGAATTGTATCCTTGTAGAACTGCATGGTAACAGCATCCGGACGGCCATTCTTTCTTCCATTTTCAAGATTCTGAAGCAATGATAAATCTCCAAGATCCTGGAGCAGGTAACAATTCTCTTCTTCATTAACGGCATATACTTCCGGGACTGATAATCCATTTTCTCTGAAATGTTTTGTAAAGCCCAGAAAAGCTGCATTCTCCAGCTTATCCGGACTTATAACTCCAACCACTGTTTGTGATTGTCCGAGAATTCGGTAATACTGACGATATGAACCAGCTGTAGGTAAAGCAATTATCTCTATCCCCTCCTCGCCTGACCAGCGTGTAAAAAGCTTTTTCAGGGTTTCGTTATGATCATTCTCCAAGGTACTCAGGTATTAACAGTTTTATAGAAATTTATCTATTTACAAACATACCGATTTCATTCATTTCTTCGTTCGCAGGTTCAAGATTAATTATTGCTTTTGCTATAGCCGAGATATGCAAATAGTATATCTTTGTTTCCAGACACAACGCAAAAATTCTTTACGATATGGAAAATACAAAGGCACTGGAAATCCTTAAGACAGCCATTCTCATGGAAAAAAGGGGAAAGGCTTTCTATGAAAAAATGGCAGAGCAAACCGAAAGTCCTGAGGCAAAAAAAATATTCTCAATCATGGCTGAAGAGGAGAAAGCCCACGTTGAATTCCTCTCTGTTCAATTCAGCCATTACATTAAGGAACACAGCTTCATGAAACCTGACAAGTCAGTAGGTCAGGATGATATTTCCCATGAAATTCTCAGCACAGAACTGGTAAAACAGATTTCTGCCGCCAGTTTTGAAGCTGCTGCAATTTCTGCCGCTATGGATTTCGAAACCAGGGCAGTGGAAGTCTACTCTAAACGAGCAGCTGAATCTGATGACCCAAATGAAAAGGAACTCTACAAATGGCTTGCAGACTGGGAGAGCGGCCATCATAAAATTTTATACGACCTCAATGAACAACTGAAGGAAGATATCTGGTATGACAACCAGTTCTGGCCATTTTAATTGCTTTTATTACCAGGGGAAAGAGGCTGTCTCAACAAGGCAG
Source organism: Bacteroidales bacterium (assembly GCA_016707705.1). Taxonomy (GTDB): domain Bacteria; phylum Bacteroidota; class Bacteroidia; order Bacteroidales; family UBA4417; genus UBA4417. The sequence goes on along the minus strand of JADJHD010000010.1, from coordinate 71,466 downwards.
CCTCTTTTTTAATTTATACTATCTCAATATTGATCATGACTTATTGCATTAACATCATTTATTCAACTATGGTTAATTATAATCAATGTATACTCTCATGGAGTTTCTGAAGTTGTTAGGTCATTAGAGAAATTGATTCGTTCGGAGTTGGATTCTTTTTCAATATTGTAATATGAATCGAAAAAACTTTTCAATATCATATATTACATTTTCATGGATGGTACATTAATAATAAAAACCTACTGCATTCAGCCTGTCAGGAGACATAAGCAGAAAGTGACATTCAATGCGGGCAATGAGTAAGTCAGGGAATAGGTTTTAGAAGAGTTTCGAGTAAAGTTTAATCCTTGACACTCTGTATTAAAAGTAACCAATCCAAACAATAATTATATGGGCCTGTTTATCAATTTGAAAAGCAACAAAAAGCAATATTCAGAAGCTTTTAAAAGCAGTGTAAATCAGCAAGCTAACAGCTTGATTCTGATTGTTCGTGAATCCCTCCAAATAGCAAATGCGTCTCCTGTACTTGAAACCAAGAAAGCCAGACTGGAGTTTGCTATGAAAAAGGTCATAGACCTGATTGCATTAGCTAATAGATACCCATTCATTGATTCCAAGAGAATTTCTTCCACTTACACGGCAATTCGTGAGGTCAGGAATGAAATCAAAGCCATGGAATCAGATGTTAAATCATTTGACAGAAGAGAAGTGGCATAAACCATTTCAACAGAAAGTCACAAACCCGCCGATTAGTGCATTGAAAGAGGATTCCTTTCTTCGCAATAATCGGCGGGTTTTTTTATTTGCCTTTCTTACCTCGTATTGGCAGAATGCTGTTTTTTGACCGGTTCGATTATTAACCTTGGGACTGCAGACTAGAACATGCCTCCGCTCTTAAAACTGGCATCATCAGCACGACCTCTCTGCTTATTCTGGAAATTGTTGAATGAATATGAAGCAGTTATCATAAACACTGGTCCTTCAGCAATGATATGGTAAGTATTGTCGAACTTCTCACTTTTTACAGTGTAATCAAAGTCGATGGAGTCAAACAAGTTCTCAGCACTCAGCCCTATATTGGCTTTGCCCTTTAGTATTGGTTGGTTCAAAGAAAGGTTGACAGTATAGAATCCGGTTGTGTTGCCCTGGGCATCAATTCCTGAACCCCTTACATATACTACATTCTGAATTCTGGTTCCCCAGTTAAGACTGAAGCTATTTATCAATCTTGCATCCCATGAATTGGCTGACTTTGTATTGTTAGCGTTGTTAATCAAGGTTTCAATGGAGTAGTGGTAAAGGTTTCCGCCTGTACTTAATTGCCACCATTTCGCAATATTTACATCCAAACTGGTTTCAATTCCATATGATAACTGATTGTCAGAATTCACCAGCTGATGAATCATAATCCCGTTATCCTGAAGTTCGCGGGCTGCATTGAAACTGTTGGTGGTGTTTCTGTAATAGGTTTGTGCAGAAACTGTTACCTTTTTATATACGAGCCTGTAGTTCAGCTCAAAGGCATCAGTGTATTCCGGTTCCAAATATGGGCTTCCCTGGAAGATATTGTATGGGTCAATGTAACCAGGTGTTTTATTCAGCAACCAGGGAAGAGGACGATTGATTCTTCTGCTGTAGCTTAGCTGGAACTGGTGCTTCCCTTTAATATCCTTTGAAAGGTGCAGACTTGGATAGAGCATAAACTTATCAAAATCATATGCTTTCGGATCATTGCTGAATGTAATATGTCTGGTGAAGTATTCAGTCCTGATTCCCAGCATGTAACCCAATCCCCATCTGGTGTCTGAATAGGTAGCATAGCCTGAATAGATATCATTCAGATAATCAAGATGATATGTGTATTGATCGTTAGGGACCCAAGTCTGATTCTCAACATCAAAGTTTTTGAAATTGAGATCATCAGTTCTGTCTTCACGGCGATACTGCACACCGGTTTCCAGATTTCCTTTTTTCAATGGTCGTTTATAGTCGGCATTAAAGCGATACTGAAAGTTGGAATTATCTTTCACAAAATTCAAGGCTGACTGCATGGCAAGTTCATTGCCGCTTTCATTGGTTAGCCTTTCTGTGAGATTGTTTTCATCACGACCATCCCAGGCTGTATAAGTGCTTGAAAAGGAAAGTGTATGGTTTTCTCCAAATTTGTGAGTGTAATCTGCTGAAATATTTGGCACATTTCCGGTAACATCCATTTTATTGTCACTCTTATAGTAAGTCTTTGAGTCGCTGGTTTCATAGAGATAGCTTGCTGCCGTTCCCTGATCATAGCCCTGCTTCCCATAGCTGCCAGAAACTGAGAGGGTATTATGTTCATTTATATCATAATCCATTCCCAGCTTTCCGGTAAGATTATCATTGTAGTTGTATTGGCCGGCTGTTTCCTTCATATATACAGTACCTGTTTCCAGAAAACTGTAGTTATTCAGAAAGATATCGTTTCTATAAACATTATGTCCATAGTCGAGACCTGCAAAAACATTCATTTTCCCTTTCCTATAGTTCAGCAGGGCATTTGCAGTGTACTTATCCGTTGTTCCAACAGAGGTATTTATGGTACCACTCAGTCCCTGAAGTTGATCCTTCTTGCGGATGATATTGATAATGCCAGCCTGTCCTTCTGAATCATACTTTGCTGAAGGATTGGTGATTACCTCAACTTGCTTGATAGAGGCGGCATTGATTTGCTTTAGGGCATCACTGCCTTTTAAAGCTGTCGGCTTTCCATCAATAAGGACAATGAAATCAGAACTTCCCCTAAGGGTTACATTGCCTTGAGGGTCCACCTGTATAGAAGGTGTGTTCTCCAGTACATTAACAGCCGATCCCCCTTTTGAAACAATGTTTTGATCTACATTGATTACCCTTTTGTCGATCTGATACTCCACTTTTGATTTCTCAGCCACAACTGACACTTCACCAAGACTTGAAGCGGATGCAGTTAATGAGATTCTGCCTAAATCGTGGATTACTGATTTGGGTGTGATTTCGATTTTTGTGGATTGAAATTTTTCAAATCCCAGGAAAGTAATTCTAAGGAAATAATCGCCCATGGGTAGTTTATCTACCTTGAAGTAACCTTCAGGATTTGTGATAGTGCCGGTTACGAGGCTGGAATCATTGAAGTTCATAACAGCTACATTCACATATTCCATGGGCTGATTACTCATATTGTCGATTACTTTCCCTGAAATGCTTCCACCTTTCGGATCTGGAATAAAGTTTCCAGCCTTGGCTGTTGATCCTATGAGATGGGATAAGAAAATAAAGGTAACTGCGAACAGTAAAAACATTCTGTTGATAGTTGTGACTGGGTTTTCAAAGCTTAAGCTAATTGAGGGTTGATTTTTCATTTTGTATGATTTGTTTGATTGCTTTGTGATTTTAAAATGCATGACTGTGACGCAAAAATGCTCAGGCTGTTACTCAATTCACATTAATTTCCGGTGAATGCCTGAAACTACCCGGTGAATTCTCGAATGCAATAGTTAAAAAATGGAGACAAACAGTAACAAGGGATTTTTTGCCAGGATTTAGGATATTGGCAATTGCTGTTTTGTGAATATTAAGTTGAGAAGATTTCCACGCTTATATGATTAAAATCAAAGTGCTTTTCTATCTTTAAGCCTTCCAATGGTACTTTATCATTCTTATATAAATGGCTTTATTTCAGATGTTTGTATCTTGAAACAGGGTGATTGATACCTTAAAATAATCAAGGAAGCGATGACTGAATTGGAAATTTGAAATGAAACGCCTTGGGGTTTTTGAAATTGGTAAATTGGATTGAAAACATAAAACAATCAATAAAATAGGGAACAGATGGGTAATACAGTGATTAACAAAGCGGCAGACAATATCAGAATACTTTCGGCATCCATGGTTGAGAAGGCTAAATCCGGACATCCGGGAGGTGCCATGGGCGGTGCAGATTTTATCAATATCCTTTATACTGAGTTTCTGCGATATGATCCATCAGATATGAACTGGCATATGCGTGACAGATTCTTCCTTGATCCGGGACATATGTCTCCCATGCTTTATTCGGTTTTATGTTTATCAGGATATTATTCACTTGAAGATCTGAAGGAGTTCAGACAATGGGGGAGTTGTACGCCCGGACATCCTGAAGTTGATGTTGCAAGAGGTGTAGAGAATACCTCCGGTCCACTGGGACAAGGCCATACCATGGCAGTTGGTGCTGCAATAGCAGAACGCTTTCTTGTTGCAAGGTTTGGGGAGTGGATGTCACATCGTACCTACGCATATATTTCTGATGGTGGAATTCAGGAAGAGATATCGCAATCCGCAGGAAGAATAGCCGGATATCTTGGATTGAGCAACCTGGTTCTGTTTTTTGATTCAAACGATATTCAATTATCAACAGATACCTCAGCTGTAACCTGTGAAAACACAGCCATGAAGTATGAAGCCTGGGGCTGGAATGTGCTTACCATTGACGGTAATGATGCAGATCAGATCAGGATGGCCCTGAGAAATGCCAATAATGAAGAGAACAGGCCTACCCTGATTATTGGAAAGACAATAATGGGTTTGGGTGCAAGAACAGCAGATGGTGGCAGTTTTGAACGTAAATGTGCTACACATGGAATGCCGCTAGGTGAATCAGGTGCATCTTTTGAAATGAGCATGCAAAATCTGGGAGCTGATCCGGCCAATCCATTCCAGATATTTCCTGAAGTCAGTGAGTTGTATGCCAAATCATTGGAGAATAAGCGACTGGCGGCTTCAGTAAGGAAAGCAGAACAGTTAAAGTGGGAGAAGGAAAACTCAGAACTTGCTGCAAAGCTGAACAGATTTCTTTCAGGGGAATTGCCAGAGCTGGATTTTACCTCAGTTGAATACACGGAGAACATCGCAAGCAGGGTAGCATCCTCCAATGTGCTTGCATATCTGGCCAAAAATGTTGAAAATATGATTGTTTCATCGGCTGATTTGGCAAACAGTGATAAGACAGATGGTTTTCCTTAAGGTTAGGGGAGCATTCAGCAGGGGAGATTTCAGCGGAGCATTTTTACAAGCAGGTGTAAGTGAGCTGACAATGGCTGCGATATGCAATGGCATTGCTTTGCATGGAGGCGTCTGGGCTGCTTGTGCAACCTTCTTTGTTTTTAGCGACTATATGAAACCTGCTATTCGTTTGTCGGCTCTTATGGGACTTCCGGTGAAATACATCTGGAGCCATGATGCATTCAGGGTAGGGGAGGACGGTCCAACCCATCAGCCGGTGGAGCAGGAAGCACAGATAAGGCTCATGGAAAGTCTGAGGAATCATCATGACAGGATGAGCATGCTGGTTCTAAGACCTGCTGATTCAGCAGAAACTTTGGTAGCCTGGAAAATGGCTATGGAGAACAAGTCCGTTCCAACAGGATTGATATTGTCAAGACAAAATATCAAGGATTTGCCTTCAACTGGGAAATCCCGTCAGGAATCTGCATTGCAAGCTACCAGAGGAGCATATATCGTGAAGGACAGCTCAGTGAAACCTGACATTATTTTGCTGGCGAGTGGTTCTGAAAGTTTCAACCCTGGTTGATGGGACTGCTTTGCTGGAGTCGAGAGATCAGTTAAAGGTCAGGGTTGTTTCGGTTATCTCTGAAGGTCTCTTCAGGGAGCAGACAGAGGAATATCAGAAATCAGTATTGCCAGATGGTATTCCAATCTTCGGATTAACGGCTGGATTACCTCAAACCTTAAGAGGTCTGGTTGGAGCAAAAGGAAAGACCTGGGGGCTGAATCACTTTGGATATTCTGCCCCGGCTAAGGTATTGGACGAAAAGTTCGGATATACACCAGAGAATGTGTATCAGGAAGTAAAAAAATATCTATCTGCCTGATTTTAGAGGTCTTCAAGAACTTTATCCTTATCGCAATAACGGATTTCGCAATAACCCGATTGAATTGCTATTTCCTGTCCTTCTGCAAGTATCCAGCGTATAAATTCTGTAATATTTGCATCAGTTGGTTTATTAAGGCAAACCAGTGACAGGTCCCTGCAAAGATGCGAGGGGAATGTCCCCAAATATGCTGCCCGATGGAGTTTCTCGATGCTTTCATAGATGTCTTCCTTGGAATCAATTTTGCCGTTTCCGTTAAAATCGATTGGAAGGACAGTAATGCCTTCTGCGGCAGAATGACTTTGTAAGTTAAATGCATAGTGAGCGTTGCAGAAACCCAATGCCAGTTTGTCTAGCTTGACAGCTGAAATAATTCCGGTATCCCCATTTACCTTTACTCCATTTAGTTTATCAGTTGAAAGATCCAGATATCTCGCCCAGAATTCAGCTGCACCGGAGCGATCGGCACGACAGTATGTATTAATTGAAGAGTTGCCAGCTTTTCCGGTTATTGACTCCCAGCTGAAAGCATGATTTCCTGAATATACCTTGCCTAATGTCTCCCTGGTTATACCTTTAATAAGTAATGAGCTTAGTTCCGGATTATTGCTGTTCACCACAGGGACAATGCCCTCCCGTGAAACATCAACTTTCCAAAGGCCCTTGTTTTCGAGCGAGGGAGTAAGTGGGGAAGAAATCATTGCGATCTGTGATTTTCCAGCCAGAAGATTATCCAATCCGGCACCGGTTCCATTTTCCAACACTTCGATTTTAAGTCCCGGATGAAGTACCATGAATTTCTCTGCCCAAATCTTCATAAGCGGAGAGAGGGCGTATGCGCCTGAAATACTAATTGTCCCGTTCAGCGCATTTGAGGATGCTGAGGTTTCAGTTTTGTCACTTGAAGATTTGCAGGCTGCAATCATAAAGATGACGGCAAGAATCAGGAGTTTCGTTTTCATGGAACAATGTATTTAATAAGTATAGAACAATAGGTTATCTGATCGTTTGACACATTGAATAAATTTATATACAAAGATACATTATATATGAAAATAATATCTATATTATATTGAATTTCTTTCATAAAAAATCATGAAAAGCTGCTTTGAGAAACTCCGGACTTTTCTTCTCTTTTTGAAAAACGTTCAGACATCAGAAATAATTGAGTACTGGCTTACCTGAATTTACAATTACTATTGAAAATCGATTATTTTGTTTGCTATTAACAAAAAATGATTTCAGATTATGAGGGTAATAATATGTATAAGGTTCAAAATTAAGATATTATAAATAAATATCAGATATTAATATATGTTAGTAAAAAGTTGTCCGAGTTCAGGAATTCGGACAACATAACTATTGCTATTTGTTTTCTATTCACGACATTTGTAAGCAAGAAACCTGTATTGGAGAAATTAGGGAGGTTTTGCATTGAATAGTTGGCAATGAGTTCGACTGTTTATTGAAAGATTCCCTGATTATACAGTATTCTCAATTACCCACAACCAAAAACCCGTTCTTTTCATTTCAGGCATTTTCTTAACTGCCACTGGCTCGTATTTTCCATTTCTCGTTTTCGCTGAGGTTGGATTCTTCTTTTAAGGAGAATCCATATATAGTTTATTTATGCAAAACCCAAACTATCCATATTAACCAACATTTACCCTCATGAAAAAGTTTTACTATCATTTGTAGCGTTAATCATGCTGTCATACACTTATGGGCAGTATTTAACTGAAAGTTTCGAAGGTACCTGGAGTGGAACTCCGGTAGCACCCTCTGGATGGACCAACATTGATGGAACCGGAGCAACAAATAAGCTATGGGAGAAGGCTACTTATAGCGCTAGTACATGGACGCCAACCGCTAGCGGTACATACAAGCCTGCCGGAGCATTTGATGGCACAGCGGTCGCTCATTACAATGATTACAATGCCACGGCCGGACAGATTGATAAGTTGCAAACTCCATTAGTTGATCTTTCTGCCAGTTCCAATCCAAGACTTACATTTTATTATACATATCCTTACACTGCATGGTCTGGATCCTTGAAGCTATATGGATCAAATGATGGTGGGACAACCTGGAATCTGCTTGGGACGTATTCATATACCGGTTCAGTTACTACATGGACTAAGGTTGTTGTCCCAATTTCTGCTTACAAGGTAGCTAATTCGAAATTTTCGTTCGAGGTTACTGCAGGATATGGGAATGCAGACCTTTGGCTTGATAAAGTAGTTGTTGAAGAAGCCCCTCCTGCATTAGCAGGTTCATATACAATTGATCCTGCAGGATCTGGAAGTACCAACTTTACAACCTTTACTGCAGCAATAAATGCGATTAACGAAGGAGGTATTACATCAGCAGTAACCTTTAATGTTGCAGCAGGTGCAGTTTTTAATGAAAAACCTCCGGTGTTGACTGCAACAGGAACTGCCGCCAATACTATCACATTTCAGAAAAGTGGAGCCGGCTCTAATCCTAAACTGATTGCGGTTGGAAATAATGCTTCATCACCCTATGATTGGGGTTTTTGCATTTCAGGAAGTGATTATATTACTTTCGACGGGATCGATGTTGACGCATCATCTGCATCCTCCACTCTGGCTGCTCTTGAATATGGATATCTAATCAGAAATGCTTCCGCATCAAATGGGGCTCAGTATAATACAATTAAGAATTGTACTGTTACTTTGAATAAGAACTATGTTTATACTACTATCTCTGGTTGTATATATTCCTCAGTTAGCACATCGCAGGGAGGTTCTGTTCCAACAAGTGCGGCAGGTGCCAACAGTTATAATAAATACTATAACCTTACCCTTCAGAATGCACAAAATGGTATCTATCTCGTAGGGAATTCAAGTTATCCTGATTTGTCCTGTGAGATAGGTGTTTCGGGAGCCCCATGTCAGTCTGCCAGAAATGTTATTGATAATATTGGGGGTGTATATACATTTGGCGGTGCTTACGGGATTTATGCAAACGCACTAAGCAGCCTGAAAATATTCAATACAGATGTTACTGCTGTTGCCGGAAACCAATCATCCGGATATGGTATTTACCTCACTGTTGGCTTAGGTACCGGAAATGAAATTTTCAATAATAAAATTTCAGGTGTATCAGTTATTGGTTCGACTTCAACTAGCTCTGCGGCTTACGGATTGAGGGCTGACTTATATACTACGGGTACCAATTCAATGAAAATATATAACAATGCAATTGCAAATATTTATACTACCTATTCAAGTACAGCTTCAATCAGTCGTTATGCTTTTGGTATGTATATTGGAATTGCTTCTGCAACAGCTTCACAAACCTATGAAGTAGATAACAATAGTGTCAGCTTGGGCCAAGGTTTGACTCCCACCTATTCAAATACTTGTCTTGAATTTCAGAACGGCAGTGCTGTTTATAAATTCAGGGGGAATATCTTCGCCAACCATACAAATGCTCAATCAGGTGTTGCCAAACACTTTGGAATTATAGCTACTGCTGCCGGACTTGGTGGTTCAGGCTCTTTATTTGACTACAATGACTATTTTATTGCAAATAGTTCAGGGATTTCAGGACATGTTGGGAGAAATGGTTCAACCTCCACAAATTATAACACTATAGCTGATTGGAAAGGTTTTACCACAGGAACACTGGATGAGACATCTCTTTCAGCTGATCCGATTTTTGTCAATAATAACTCAAATCTTCATGCCTCCGGAAGTGGGGTTAATGCTGTTTCAGGCTATACTCCTGTTGCATGGGTAACTACGGATATGGATTGTGATGACAGAAGTACAATGTCACCTTCTGATCTGGGTGCTGATGCCTTCAATCTTGCAAGTTGTGCACAGCCAACTGCATTGACTGCATCCAATGTTACCTATATTTCAGCTGATCTATCATGGACTGCTCCAACTACAGGAACACCAGTAGGGTATGAATGGGAGGTTCGTTCCTCAGGAGCTGCCGGATCAGGTGCTACCGGACTTATGGGAAGCGGTTCTACAACTGCCCCAACCGTAACTGCCAGTATAGCAGTATTATCGGGTGGTACAACCTATACATTATATGTCAGGACAAGTTGTGGCGGCCCTGATTTTAGTATTTGGGCGAGCAATACTTTCAGCACATTGTCATGCAATGTTCCTACAGCTGTTGCAGCATCCGCTGTAACCAGCAGCTCGGCAGATATTGGATGGATTGCTCCTTTAGTAGGATCTCCTGAAGGTTATGAATATGAAGTAAGGACAAGCGGAGCCGCAGGTTCAGGAACTACTGGACTTGCTGTCAGTGGAACAACAACTTCTCCAACAGTTTCAGCAAGTTTATCAGGATTGTCTGCTGCAACTACCTTTAGCGTCTATGTCAGGACGATTTGCTATTCAGGTTTCTACAGTGCCTGGACTTCAGCAATTACATTCACTACTTCCTGCAATCCTGAAGCTGCTCCAACAGTAGTGCAGGATTTCACCACATATACAGGAACTGCTCCTCAGCCTGTTTGCTGGTCAGAAGCAACAGGGACACTTGCTGCATCATCAGTTTTGACATATGGAAGCAGTGAGTGGGCAAGTTCAACAGGTTTTGCAAATGCCGGTACCAACAAGGGTGTCAAGGTTAATCTGTATTCAACAGGCAATGACTGGATTATTTCCCAGCCAATTGATCTTGGTGCTACAGCAGGTTTGTATCGTCTAAAATATAGAATGGCAGTGACCAGTTACAATGGTACTGTTGCTCAGTCTACTCTTGGAACACATAAGGTAGATATAGTAATTTCTACTGATGGTGGACTTACCTGGTCAAATGCAAATATTATCAAAACTTATACAGGTGCTGGATCATACAGCAATACAGGGCAGGACGAAATTATCAATCTAACTGCCTACTCAGGTATAGTAAAAATTGCTTTTGTTGAAAGCACAACCTTATCATCGCCAGATATTGATTTTCATTTTGATGATTTTGTTGTTGAGGCTTTACCATCATGCGCTGAACCATCTGGCCTTGCCAGTTCATCAGTTACAGTTAGTTCAGCTGTTCTAAACTGGACTGCTTCAATCTCTTTGCCTTCATCGGGATATGATTATGAAGTTCGCACAAGTGGAGCAGCCGGAAGCGGATCTACAGGTCTGTTTGTTAGCGGAAGCACTCTCGCAGGTGTAACAACTGCAAGTATTTCAGGACTTAGTGCCAATACTACCTACACTTTTTATGTTAGATCAAATTGCGGTGGAAGCTACAGTCCTTGGGCAGGTCCATCAAGTTTCTTTACCGGCTATTGCACTCCTGCTCCGTCTTCTGTAGATGGAAGCGGAATTACCGCAGTTGCATTCAGTACCGTCAGCAATGTTACTATTGCTGAGTCTGGTAATTACGGAAATTATTCAGCAATGGTTGGTGATGTGGGGCAAGGAGTTCTTATCCCTGTGAATATTACCTTTACTACCGGGTATACCTATGATACCAAGATTTGGATTGACTGGAATGATGACCTTGATTTTCTAGATTCCGGAGAAGAAGTTTATACCGGAGCTTCATTGGCAACAAGTCCTACTACTCTTGCAGCATCTTTCACAGTTCCTCCAACTGCAGCTCTTGGCCAGCATAGAATGAGAATTGGAGGAGTTGATGTTGGTCCTCCAACACCATGTTATACTGGTACTTATGGTTCCTATGAGGATTATACCGTAAATGTGGTTTTGCCTCCATCCTGTCTAAACACTTCAGCTCTTGCAGCAACAAATATTACAGTATCAGGAGCTGAACTTTCCTGGACAGAGAATGGGACAGCCTCAAAGTGGGATATAGAGTATGGTATAACTGGTTTTACACCTGCTGGTATTCCAACAGAGGGCTTTGATAATGTTGATAATAATACACATTTCATGCTTGAAGGACTTAACAGTTCAACAAGTTACAGCTGGTATGTTAGGGCTGATTGCAGTGGAGACGATACAGATGTAAGCGCCTGGACAGGTCCTCATACTTTTGTAACTCTGTGTGAGTCATTAAATATTCCCTTAACTCAGAATTTTGATGCTGTCACTGTTCCGGCCCTTCCAACATGCTGGTCCGTTGAAACTCATACCAATGCATGGAGGCCTACAGATGAGAGAGGATCATCACAACCTGAAGCTCATTCACCTTATAATACAATGACCACATTCTATAGTTCGACAACAGCAAAGAATGATTGGTTCTTTACTCCTGCATTGAATTTGGAAGCGGGCATTACCTATAAATTGTCATTCTGGTACTTAACCGATGGTGGAGTATATGGACCTGAAAAACTGGAAGTAAAGTATGGTAATTCTGCTTCTTCTGCAGGTATGACTGCTGGTCAACTTTGGAACAATGCAAATCTGATAAATGCTACCTATCAGGAAGCTGTTGCCTATTTTTCACCTTCAACAACTGATGTGTATTATTTGGGATGGCATGCTTACTCAGCCATGGATATTGATTTCCTCTCAGTAGATGATATCTCAATTACAGTGTCTCCTGTTGCATCCAATTGGACAGGTTCAGTTAGTTCAGATTGGACAAATTCTGCAAACTGGACTGCCGGCGTACCAGGACCCAATACGAATGTTATCATTCCTGTTGGTTTGACCAATTATCCTGCTCTTACTGCAGCCGGATTCTGTAATAACCTTACTATCCAATCTGACGCTACTGGAACCGGAAGCATTATCGGTAATAGTTTCCTTACCGTTTCAGGTACAACAACAGTTGAGCGCTTCCTGACAAAATATGATGCAACAGCTGATGATATGTTCCATTTCCTCTCCTCACCTGTAAGTGCTCAGGCAATTGTACCTGGTTTCCAGACTCTCACAAGCACTGATACTGACTTTTACAGTTGGGATGAGGTGGCAAACAACTGGGCAAATTCGTTGCTCAGCAGTGGATGGAATCCATCATTTGAAAATAATTTCACTGTTGGTAAGGGGTATTTGGTAGCTTATCCAACAGATATCACCAAAATTTTCACTGGAAGCTTGAACAGTGGCAACGTTAGTCCGGTGCTTACTTTCACTCCTGCCGGAAGTCAGGGATGGAATCTGGTTGGTAATCCTTATGCTTCTGCAATTGACTGGGACAATGTTGCTGCAACGCAATATTCAAATCTTGAGAATGCAGTATATGTTTGGGATAATGCCAATCAAAGTTATAAGACATGGGTTGCAGGTGTTGGTGACCTTACTGATGGAATCATTCCAGCGATGCAGGGATTCTTTGTAAGAGCGAATGCTGCAAGTCCGACACTAACCTTGAAGGATGAAGACCGTGTTAATGGAGGCAGTGCCTACTATAAGAATGGCAGTGTTATTGGCAATATGGTACATCTTAGGGTAGATGGCAATAACCATCATGATGAATCCTTTATCAGGTTTGCAGATGGTGCCAATACTGGATTTGATAGCCAGCTGGATGCCAGGAAACTTAGTGGAGGTTCACAGGTGCCAGAGCTTGCCAGTATTGCAGGAGAAACAGACCTTGCTGTAAATGCCCTTCCTCTGAGCAGCCTGTCAGAAACAGTTACACTTAGTCTAAAGGTTGGAGCAAATGGTCCTTATACCATCAGACTGATTGATAATACACTTTCATCCAATTATTACGTGTCCATTGAAGATTTGAAGACCGGCACCATGCAGAGGTTGAATATCAATCCTGAGTATAGTTTCACAGCTTCAATTTCAGATGATGCTAACAGGTTCAAGCTTCATTTTAAAGATGCAACCTCTGTGCAGAATCCTGATGCTTCCGCATTTACTGTAAAAACAGAAAATGGAATCTTAAGTATTACTACAGAGAAAGCAGTTTCAGGGAAAGTAAATGTGATAGATATGGCTGGAAGAATTCTGGCAACTGCTGAAATGATTGCAGGCACACCAACACATATTAATCTTACTAACCACACAGGTGTTTATTTGGTAAGTGTTGTTACTGCAGAAGGAACCAGCAACCAGAAAGTATTAGTTAAATAGTTTTACGAATCAACAAAAACCTAAATATATGAAAAGGATAATCCTGATTTCAGCACTCCTTTTAATCCTGATTGCAATCATTCCGCCCAGTATGGCACAGGAACCGCCTCACCCACCAACAACAGGGCATGGACAAAGGGGTAATCAAGCTCCAGGTGGCACTGCTCCGGTAGGAGGAGGTGCTGCTATACTCATTGCTTTAGGAGTGGCATTTGCCGGGAAAAGAGTTTTCAAGTCCATTGACGAAGAATAATGTTTCGCTTATTTTCTGCCGTTCGGGAACTGTTTAAAGTATAAAACAGTTCCTGAACGGTAAAAAATAATTAAGTCACATTTCGATATTGATAAGTGGAATCAATCTCTTTCTTATTGTAGTTGTAAATTAATACACATCTGCTGTAAGCTGGAAAGTTTGAAGTTGACAATTTAACACCCTTATTTGGGAATGTTATCCCGATTTGGGAATAATGTTCCCCATTTGAAAAGATTAGAGTGTGAAATTAATTGGGTTAAATAGTTAAATAACATATAATCAGATCATTAGTTCTTTTGGCAATGTTATTGAAAGTATAAGGTAACTCGTAACCTGACTGTTTTGATTCTGGGTTAGAAGTTGCCGGTGCCTTTTGAGATACTTTTTCGATATGTGCACGAACAACTTGAAAAATAACTACTGATTGAATCAAGGCAGCTACCCAAACTATAAAGAACCGATGAAAAGATTTGTTTTTATCTTTATTGTTTTCCCATTAATCCTGGGTACAACAGCTGCATTCTCACAAGACCCGCCACATCCTCCGGGAACAGGTCATGGGATTCATGGTAATCAACAGCCTGGATCAAGTGCACAATTAGAGGGTGGCATTAGTATTTTGATCGCATTTGCGCTTGCCTATGGCTATAGGAGAATAAACAACAAAAAGAAAGTCGCAACTGCCTCTGAGAACGAAGAAGAAGTTTAAATCAAATAATTCACATAATACTGAAATGACTTAATGTGTAAAAGACTGGTATAGAACACGCAAGTACTAACTTGTCCCCTCCTTAACTCATACGTAATTGATTACATTCATCTACTCGTGAACGAATCGAAAAGTTTAATCTATCGACCTCAATAGGGTGTTTCCTTATTGGGGTTTTGTGGTTTGTGACCAGTAGTTTTTTGACCTGAAATACCAAATAGTTTTTGTCAGACTCAACCAAATTAAACTGTAGCTTATGAAATTGATTGTTACTACCTGCATGGCACTTTTGTTAGTCATGTTATCTCAATTGGGATTTTCACAGATAACATCTGTGCAGCCCAGTCTTGTAAGGCAAGGAGTGTATCTTGGAGAGACGCCACCTTTAAGGGAATTGCCAGCCCTTACACCGGCAGAAATGGAGAAGCTTGCCAAGAAGAAGGAAGAAGGCAAGTCGGAAATCAATGAGAGGCTACAGTATAGGTCATATCCTTTTGCTGAAACAGCATTGCCAAAGGGGCCAGATCAAGCCTGGCAGAGATCAATGGGAACGAAAAGTACGATGGCAAACGCACCGATTCAGAATTTTTCAGGACAGACTTCAAGTTCCTATCCTCCTGATTGTAATGGTGCTGTCGGCCCCAATCATTTCATGCAGACAGTTAATGTTACCTATGCTATTTATAATAAAACCGGATCCTTACTTGCTGGTCCTACGGCATTGAATACCTTGTTCTCCGGAGTTACCGGCTCTACATATAATGATGGGGACCCAATAGTATTGTACGACGAGCAGGCTCAGAGATTTCTTGTGGCTGAGTTTTCAATCAGCGGTTCAAATGATTACATGCTGATAGCTGTTTCTGCAACAAGCGACCCTACCGGAACATGGTACAAGTATTCATTTGACGTAGCTGATATGCCAGACTATCCAAAATTCGGGATTTGGCAGGATGGCTATTATATGGCTGACAACAACAGCTCAGGAAATGATATCTATGTTTTCCAGCGTTCTGTTATGTTAACAGGAGGAGCTAGTCCTTCAATGATTGCTTTTGACAATCCAAACAGACCCACATCCATAGATGGTTTTATGTGTGTGCCACCGGTTGACAATGATGGTACTTTCGCTCCAACAGGAGCCCCGGGAATTTTTATTGCATTCAATGACGATGCAATTGGCGGCGGTTCTGACCAGATTTGGATCTATGAGCTGGCAGCTAACTGGACAACTCCTTCATCTTCTACCTTCGCACGCACTCAGCAATTAGCGGTTACTGCATTTGACAGCAATTTTGGTACTGACTGGTACAATATCAGTCAGCCTGGAACTACCATGCAATTGGATGCCATTCCTCAGGTAATGATGAATGTGCCTCAATACCGAAATTTCGGCACCTATCAGACATTGGTATGTTGCCATGCAGTTGACGTTGATGCAACTGACCATGCAGGCCTTCGATGGTATGAATTACGCAGGGGTACTCAGGCATCAGGAAACTGGGCTATCAGGCAACAGGGAACCTATGCACCTGACGCAAACTCAAGATGGATGGGAAGTATTATGTTGAACGGTAGCGGTAAGATTGGAATGGGCTATTCAATTTCAAGTTCTACAGTTTATCCCGGAATCAGGTATACCGGTCAGTCCGCAGCTGCATATGCTGCAGGAAGTGGAGTAATGGATATCCCTGAAGAAACAATCCAAACAGGATCATTTTCACAAACTTCATATGAGCGCTGGGGAGACTATTCATTGCTCTCAGTTGACCCAAATGATGATCAAACTTTCTGGTATACTACCGAATACATGGCAAGCTCAAGCAGCCATGCTACAAAGATTGCTTCCTTTAAACTTGGGAATGCACCTGTTGTTACCACTCTGGCTGCAACTGCAGTAACAGGTACCTCAGCTACCATCAATGGAACAGTAAACCCAAATGGTTTGGCAACAACCTATAATTTCGAATATGGTACAACTACAAGCTACGGTTACACCACCACTGTAACATCAGCAGGGTCAGGCACCGCTGCCGTATCCGTTAGTGCCAATCTCACAGGCCTTATTGGTGGAACTCCTTACCATTACAGAATTGTAGCCACCAATACCGACGGAACCAGCACCGGAACTGACCTGACTTTTACTCCCGGTGCTGCAATTGTTACAACTACAGCCATTTCAGCGATTACTATGGCAACTGCCACATCAGGCGGAAATGTAACAACTGATGGAGGTTCTGCTGTTACAGCCCGGGGTGTTTGCTGGGCTCTTACTGCAAGTCCTATTGTTTCTGGCAGCCATACAACTGATGGCTCAGGTACAGGTACTTTTACAAGTTCCATTACAGGGTTGTCATCCAATTCAGTATACCACGTTAGGGCTTATGCTACCAATAGCAGTGGAACTTTCTATGGCAATGACATTACTTTCACTACTCTTTGTGGAGTTGTGAACACATTCCCCTGGAATGAAGGATTTGAAAATGGAGGAGCAATTCCCAATTGCTGGTCACAGGAGCAGGTCAACAGCTCTGGTTTAAACTGGACCTTTATCACCGGAAATGGTGGAACCGCTCCGGCTACAGCTCATGGTGGGACCTACAATGCATGCCTTAAAGACTTAAATGCAGGCGACAATATTACAAAGCTGATTACTCCATCATTAAACCTAACAGGTGTTGGTTCACCCACACTTACATTCTGGCATTATCAGAAAGTATGGAGTACTGATCAGGATCAATTGCTTGTTTATTACAAAACATCCATTGGTGGTACATGGACTTTGCTTGCTTCCTACACTGCAAGTGTTGCAACCTGGACTCAAAGGACAATCAGTCTGCCAAATGGATCCGGAGATTATTATATAGCATTTGAAGGTAATGCGAAATATGGATATGGCGTATGTGTTGACGATGTAGCTGTTACCGGTGTCACTTCACCTACACTCGCGGTATCACCTTCTGTTCAAAATGTTACACCTCCAGCAGGTTCCACTGCTTTTACAGTTACTTCAAATACCAGCTGGACAACCAGCAGCAATCAGGCCTGGTGTGTTCCCACTGCCAGTGGAAGCAATAACGGAACCATTACTGCTACCTATACTCAGAATGGAACTGCAGCTGCTCGCTCAGCTACCATTACAGTGTCTGCAGCAGGTGCCACTCCTGTTACGGTAACTGTTACCCAGGCAGCTCCAACGCTGGCAGTTACTCCTTCAACACAGTCAGTAACTGCTGCTTCCGGCACCGCCGCATATACAGTGACTTCAAATGCTGCCTGGACTGCAACCTCAGATCAGGCCTGGTGTACAGTTACTCCAAGTGGTACCGGAAATGGCACTGTTACAGCGACATATTCGCAGAATTCAACTGCTTCAGCCAGGACAGCAAATGTGACAGTTACAGTTGCTGGACTTAGTCCGATTACTGTTACCCTTTCACAGTCCGCTCCAACTCTGAGCGTAACACCATCTGTTCAGAATGTATCCTCGGATGCAGGTTCAACTGCTTTCTCTGTTACATCAAACAGCTCATGGACTGCCAGTTCAGATCAAACATGGTGTACCATAAATACATCAGGCACAGGTAACGGGACTATAACAGCAACCTATACACAGAATACAAATCTTGCTGTACGTTCAGCAATAATTACAGTTAATGTAACAGGTTTGACCTCTGTTCAGGTAACAGTTACACAGGCAGCCTTTGTACCGACTCTTGCTGTTAGTCCTTCAAATCAGAATGTTACCTCAGCAGCTGGAAGTACTAGTTTTACTGTTACCAGTAATGCAGCCTGGACTACAAGCAGCAATCAGGCATGGTGTGTGCCTACTGCCAGTGGTAACGGAAATGGGACTATTACTGCTACCTATTCTGAAAATACCTCCTATTCGACAAGGGTTGCAACGATAACAGTAAGTGCAACAGGCGCAACATCAGTAGCTGTAACCGTAACACAGGCTGGTGCAACTCCTCCTGAGTTTTTGTATACTATTGCCAATGATGTTCAAACCTCACCAACTACCTTTGAATTTGACCTCTTGTTGCTTGACAACGATGCTACATTGCCATTTGAACTTGCTACTGTTCAGGCTGGTGTATTGATGAATCCTGCCGTTTACAATGGTGGAACCGTTACTGCTTCAATTGTAGCGGGATCTTCTACACTCAATGCCTCTCAGCAACCAAGCAGTGTAACGTACACCCAGTCAGCAAACATTATTAAACTTGCTGCCAAGGCTCCTCCGGGAACAGGAAATGGCTCAATTTTATCGACCAATCCTGCTGCACCATCCAGGCTCTGCAGAATCAAGATGACTAACAGCGTTCCCTGGGCACAGTCGCAACCTAACTTGACTTTCTGTTTCACTACTACACCTTATCCAACCAAGATCAGCCAATATATTGCTGGTATCAATACTCCAATGAGCACCAACCTCAGCAATTGCTATAGTGTTTGTGCAAATAATGTTCTGAATCCTCCTCCGGCATTAAATGTTACACCTTCTAACCAGACAGTGACTGCCGTTGCAGGATCCACAAGTTTTGCCGTTAGTTGCAACTCCAACTGGACTGTTGTAAGTGATCAGGCATGGTGTACAGTAAGTGCAGGTACCTATGGAAATGGAACAATTACTGCGACATATACTGCAAATGCAACATCTTCACAACGGATTGCCAACATCACTGTAAGTGTAATTGGTCTGCCGTCACAGGTTGTTACTGTTACCCAAAATGGTTTGTCAAACAAGACCCTCAACCTAACAGCCTTCCTCGAAGGATTATATGCGGGAAATGGTGAGATGAATCCGGCAATGGATGAATCAGGAATACATTGGGGTGCTACAATTGCTGATAAAATTACGATTGAACTGCATGATGCATCAAATTACTCAAGTTTGATTTACAGTGCTTCGAATGTTGATCTTAACACCGATGGTACTGCCAGCATAACATTGCCATCAAGCAACAGCGGCAGTTACTATATCACAATTCGTCACAGAAATAGCATTGAGACTGTAAGTGCTACAGCTGTATCATTTGCAGGAAGCACAATAAGCTACAGTTTTGACAATGCATCCAAGGCTTTTGGCGGCAATATGCTCCAGAAAGCTGATGGAACCTGGGTTATTTATGGTGGGGATGCTAATCAGGACGGACTTGTAGACTCCAGTGATATGCTAATGGTTGACAATGATGCCTCCAATTTTGTAACCGGATATATTCAAAGTGATATTAACGGTGATGGACTTGCTGATTCGGGAGATATGATTATTCTTGACAATAATGCTTCAAACTTTATTGCCACAGTGATCCCCTAATAGTGCAAATACAATTTTTAGTGCAGAAGGGGGGTATGTTTATCATATCGCCCTTTTGCATTAACTAATAATAAGCTGAATAAAGCTCAGATATCAGAAAATGCTCCTTGTCCATCAATTTCAAGTGAGCATAATATCACCGGAAATGGAAAATTTAAATTTTCTAACTGCTTCCGGTTACTCAGGACCAAATTAACTGCCAATAAACAAACTAAGCTGTATGAGAAAACTTCTTCACTTTGGGATACTTTTAATCTTTCTTTCTGTCACCAACTTCATATTGGCGCAGGATATTCCAGCTAAACCTTCCATGACGAAAGCCGGAAAATTTATAGGCATCAGCAAGCCGTTGCGTGATTTGCCAACAATATCCAAGGATGAATTTAAAAGGAGTGAAAAGAATAGTATAAAAGAACTGAGGCATGAAGAATGGGATGCCCCAACATATCCTTTTGCCTCATCTGCTGAACCCAAAGGACCTGATCAGGTATGGCAAAGGGCGATGAATGGCAAGACGGGCAATAAAGCTCCCATGGCAAATTTCGTTGGACAGGACTCTCCTTATTTCCCTCCCGATGTTAATGGAGCTGCAGGGCCAAATCATTATATGCAGACAGTAAACACAACCTATGCTATATACAGTAAGACCGGAACCTTGCTTGCAGGACCTACCAATCTGAATTTGTTGTTTGGCAGTGTTACCGGAGCCAATTACAATGATGGTGATCCAATCATTCTTTATGATGAGCAGGCTGACAGATACGTTGTTGCTGAGTTTTCAGTTTCAGGAACCAATGATTACATGCTGATAGCAGTTTCTACAACAAATGATCCTACAGGTACATGGTACCAATATTCATTTGATGTTGCTGATATGCCCGATTATGAGAAACTGGCTGTTTGGCAGGATGGTTATTATATGGGAACCAACACCAGTTCAGGTAATGATATTTATGTTTTTGAGCGTTCAAAGATGCTGATGGGACAAACCGCCCAGATGGTTGCCTTCGACAATCCCAATCGTCCTGCAACCACCAGTGTTATGGTAGTGCCACCGGTTGATAATGATGGTGCATTTGCTCCTGCAGGCACTCCCGGCACATTTATAGCATTTAATGATGATGCAGTTGGAGGAGGTTCAGATCAGCTATGGATTTATGAACTAGCTGTTAACTGGACAACTCCTGCATCTTCAACTTTTTCAAGAACTCAGCAGATTAATGTGGCTGCTTTTGACAGCAACCTTGGTTCAGGATGGGAAAATATTGCACAACCCGGTACCACAAGGAAATTATGTGCTATTTCCTATGTAATTATGAATGTTCCCCAGTATCGAAATTTTGGAACCTACCAATCAATAGTTTGTTGCCATTCAGTTGATGTGGATGGAACAGACCATGCCGGAGTCAGATGGTACGAATTACGCAAAACCGGTGCCACTTGGGCAGTGCGACAACAGGGTACCTATGCTCCTGATGCACATTCCAGATGGATGGGAAGTATTTCGATGAATGGAAGCAACAAAATCGCAATAGGCTACTCAGTTTCCAGCAGCACAGAGTATCCCGGAATCCGTTATGCAGGACAGTCCTCTGCAGCTTTTGCTGCTGCCAATGGAGTGATGGATGTACCGGAAGAAATTATTCATACCGGTACCAATTACCAAACTACCTATAACCGCTGGGGTGATTATTCCAGTATTTGTGTTGATCCTACTGATGACCAGACATTCTGGTTTACTACTGAATATATTGGTGCCAGCGAAGCAAGGAAAACGAAGATTGCATCCTTTAAAATAGGAAACACTCCTGTTGTTGCTACTCTTGCAGCTTCTGCCGTTACAAGTACATCGGCTACCCTGAATGGCACAGTCAATCCCAATGGGTTAGCTACAACCTATTATTTTGAATACGGTACCTCAATAAGCTATGGAACCCTTACTTCTACTGTTTCTGCAGGTTCAGGAAGCACCGCAGTTGGTGTTAGTGCCTCTGTTTCTGGGTTGACATTAAATGGAACTTATCATTTCAGGCTGGTTGGTGTTAATGCTGACGGTACAACCTATGGTTCAGATAAAGTCTTTATAGCAGGCGGTGCCATCCTAACCACAACTGCAGCCAGTGCAATAGGACTCACTAATGCAACCTCAGGAGGGACCATTACATCTGATGGAGGTTCAGCTATTACTGCCAGAGGTGTTTGCTGGGCTATCACTGCGAATCCAACGGTTTCAGGCTCCCATACAACTGATGGCTCCGGTCTGGGAAGTTTCTCAAGCTCAATTACAGGTCTTTCCGCCAGTACTCCCTATCATGTAAGAGCATATGCCACCAATTCAAATGGTACCTATTATGGAGATGACCTCTTGTTTACGACCCTCTGCGGAGTTTACACACCACCATTCAGCCAAAGTTTCTCCGGTACAACAATTCCCGGATGCTGGACCCAGGTTGATCATCAGGGAAACAGTCAAATCTGGCAGTTTGGAACCATTACAACCCAATCTCCCAATCCGGCACTTACTGGAAACTATGCATTCCTAAACAGCGATGCTTATGGAAGCGGGAATACCCAAAATGCGGATTTGATTTCACCAACCATTGATTTGTCAGGGTATACAAACGTTGCTCTTGCATTTAATCATTATTTCAAATCATACTCAGGTTCTTCAGGAACAGTTTCTTATAGTTTGGATAATGGAACTACATGGACTGCGATTTCAGCAATTTCAGCAACATCTGCTACCAATCCTGCTGCATTCAGTCAAACCATAGCTGCGTTGGCAGGTCAGTCGCTAGTAAAATTCAAGTGGAATTATACCGGAACCTGGGGATATTCCTGGGCAATTGATGACGTTTCAGTTACAGGGACATTTACCACCCCAACTCTGAGTGTTTCTCCGGGCAGTCAATCAGTTACTCCTTTGGCAGGTTCTACATCATTTACAGTTACTTCGAATTCTGCCTGGACTGTAAGCAGCAATCAGGCCTGGTGTGTGCCGGTTTCAGGTGGAAGTGGAAACGGGACCTTAACTGTGAACTATACTCAAAATACGACATCAACTGCACGGACTGCAAATATTACAGTCAGTGTTATCGGATTAGCACCAATAGTAGTAACTGTTGTGCAAGCTGGTCCAACAATTGGAGTTTCCCCAACTTCAACGACAGTGGAGCCTGTTTCAGGAAGTACAAATTATTCAGTGACTTCAAATTCAATCTGGACTGCTGTCAGCACACAAGGATGGTGCACAGTTACTTCAGGTGGAACTGGTAATGGAACACTAACTGCAACCTATACTCAGAATACAGGTTCAACTGCAAGAACGGCTAAAATAGCTGTGGCTGTTTCTGGTTTAACTGCTGATACAGTAACCTTGGTGCAATCTGCCCCAACTCTGAGCGTGGGCCCTGCAAACCAGGCTGTTACATCGGATGCTGGTACTGCCAGCTATTCTGTTGTATCCAACTCCGGGTGGACAGCTACAAGTGACCAGGCCTGGTGTTCTGTTACATCGTCAGGAACAGGAAATGGAAGCTTGACAGCAACCTATTCTGCAAATACTGCACTAACCTCAAGAGTTGCCACCATAACCGTTTCTGTTACGGGCCTAACTCCGGTGACAGTTACATTGACTCAATCAGGATTTGTTCCAACTCTGACGGTAACACCAGTAAATCAGAATGTGCTATCTCCTTCAGGATCGACAAATTTCCAGGTTGTTTCCAATAGTTCATGGATAGCATCTAGCAATCAGCCATGGTGTACAGTCACTCCTTCGGGTACCGGCAATGGAACAATGGTTGCCACTTATTCTGAGAATACTGCTACTACTTCAAGAATGGCAAATCTAACAGTACTGGTAACAGGAGCCTCTCCTTTTGTGGTGACCGTCACCCAGGCAGGAGCAACACCTCCTGAATTCCTGTATACAATAGCCAATGATGTTCAAACATCAGCCACAACCTTTGAATTTGATCTCCTCCTTCTGGATAATGATCCCACTTTGCCATTTGAAGTTGCAACCGTGCAGGCCGGAATACTTATGAATCCGGCAGTATACAACGGAGGTACAGTAACTGCTTCAATAGTGCCATCCAGTTCAACCATGTATGCTTCACAACAGCCTACGAGTGTAACCTTTACCCAGTCAGCCAATGTTGTAAAGCTGGCAGCTAAAGCTCCTCCGGGCGCTGGAAATGGAACTGTTCTGTCAACAAATCCAGCTGCTCCCAACAGGCTCTGCCGAATAAAACTTACTAATTCCGTAGCATGGGCACAGGCACAACCTAACCTCACCTTCTGCTTTACAACTGTTCCCTATCCAACGAAAATAAGTCAATATATCAGTGGATTAAATACAGCTATGAGTACCAATCTATCCAATTGCTATAGTGTGTGTGCCAATGGACTGCTAAACCCTCCGCCATCGTTGAATGTGACCCCATCTGATCAGACTGTGACTGCTGTTGCCGGAACCACAACTTTTACTGTAACCTGCAATGCTGCTTGGACAGTAAGCAGTGATCAGCCCTGGTGTACCGTTGGAACTGGAACATTTGGAAATGGAACTATTACTGCGACTTATACCGCAAATACTACTTCATCACAGCGGATTGCCAATATAACAGTAAGTGTTATTGGACTTCCTTCACATGTGGTTACAGTGAGTCAGAACGGATTAGTTAACAAGACACTGAATCTTACAGCCTTCCTCGAAGGATTATATTCGGGCAGTGGACAGATGAATCCGGCTATGGATGAATCTGGTATTCATTGGGGCGCAAGCATTGCCGACAAGATAACAGTGGAACTGCATGATGGTTCCAATTACTCCAGCTTGATTTACAGCTCATCTAACGTTGACCTGCATACTGATGGTACAGCCTCTATTACTTTGCCCTCATCGTATAGCGGTAATTATTATATAACCATCCGACACAGGAATAGTATTGAAACAGTAAGTGCCGCACCTGTTTCCTTTGCAGGAAGCACAGTAGCATACAGTTTTGATAATTCAACCAAAGCTTTTGGTGGCAACATGTTGCAGAAACCTGATGGCACCTGGGTTATTTATGGAGGAGATGCAAATCAGGATGGATTGGTTGATTCCAGTGACATGCTCATGGTTGACAATGATGCATCGAATTTTGTAACCGGATACATCGTTAGCGATATCAATGGTGATGGACTTGTTGATTCAGGAGACATGATCATTCTGGATAACAACGCATCCAATTTCATAGCAGTTGTTTTACCTTAAATTGCCTAAACTAATTTTATAAATGGAGTTGCTCATCTGAACCGAATTCTAGTTAAATTTATATCATAACCTCCCAAAACCCAATGGTATGAAACACATCAAACTATTATTAGTATTTGTACTGATATGCTGCCTGTTTAAACCGGGCATTTCACAGATCAGCCAAGGTGGATTACCCATCAGTTCTCAGAATCCTGGTGTGATAAAAAGTAATCTGGAATTCCTTGTAATGCCTAAAGTAAATATTGACAGGCTAAAAACAGAAGATGCAATCAACGACCTGAATAAGGATGTCCCCTGGAGATTTGGTGAGAACATGGAAGTCAGCCTTGACATTCATAATTCCGGTTCATGGGATGTTCTGCCAGAGGGTGGAAGAGTATGGCGTTTGGGAATAAAATCCAATGATGCCTTATCCATTAACCTGACCTTTGATAATTATCATTTACCTCCGGGTGCCCAGCTCTTTATCTACAATGCCGATAAATCGGATATGATTGGAGCTTTTACTGATTTTAACAATAGCGAGAGCAGAGTATTTGCAACAACACTGGTGAAAGGTGATCAGGTAACTATTGAACTTTATGAACCTGCAAATCCTGCGTTCCCTTCTGAACTGCATTTGAACAGGGTTACACATGGATACCGGAATGCCTGGGATTATGCCAAAGCATTTGGGTCGTCCGGTTCCTGCAACAACAATGTTAATTGTCCGGAAGCAATTGGTTGGGAGAACCAGATTCGTTCAGTTTGTATGCTGGTATCAGGAGGAAGTGGATTCTGCACTGGGTCTGTTGTTAATAACACCAGTCAGGATGGAGCTCCATACATATTGACAGCCAATCATTGCTATAGTGATCCTACTTCATGGGTCTTCTGGTTTAACTGGCAAAGTTCTACTTGCACCAATCCTGCTAGTTCACCAACATATAATTCTATTTCTGGAGCCACACTTAAATCAAAAAATGCAGATTCTGATTTTTGTCTTGTACAAATGAGCAGTGTCCCTCCCCAAAGTTACAATGTATATTATGCCGGATGGAATCGTGAAGATGCAGCGGCCAGTTCAGGAGCTTGTGTCCATCATCCAGCCGGAGATATCAAGAAAATATCCTATTCCACTTCCGCTTATGTCTCAAGCGATTATATAGGATCAGGTGTTGCAAATTCTCATTGGCATGTGTATTGGAGTGATGGCGTAACCGAACCCGGGTCTTCCGGATCACCTATTTTTGACCAGAATCACAGGGTGGTTGGACAACTTCATGGAGGACCTTCTTCTTGCACAGCATCCGATTTATCGGATTACTATGGAAAATTTTCAATGTCTTGGAATCAGGGTGCAACTGCTGATGCACGTCTGAAGGACTGGCTCGACCCTGCAAATATCGCAGGACTGACTCTTGATGGATATGATCCATATGCTGTTCTGGCTGCCCGTTTTACTGCAAGTCCAACCGTAGCCTGTCCGGGAAGCACTGTAACCTTTACAGATCAGTCAACAGGAATTCCAACCGGTTGGCTATGGAATTTTGGAGATCCGGCATCAGGAAGCAATAATGTTTCAAATCTTCAGAATCCGCAGCATACTTTCGCTTCAGCAGGTGATTATTCAATAACCCTGACAGTAAGCAATGCAACAGGTGACAGTACCATTGTGAAGACAAACTATATTTCAATCAAGAATGTGGTAGCCGATTTCAGTGGTACACCGCTTCCGGTAGTTGTTGGCAACACAGTTTCATTCACCGATAATTCCCAATGCGGAGCAACCAGCTGGGAGTGGTCATTCCCGGGAGGTTCACCTTCAACCTATACAGGCCAGACGCCTCCTGCAATCACCTATAGCGCTATCGGAAGTTATGATGTTACCCTGACTGTTTCAAATGCCAGTGGTACTGATACAAAAACAAGGGTTGCCTATGTCGTGGTTACACCTCCTGAATTCAATATGTCAAATACCAGCGTTACCACTTGTACCGGAAACTTCTACGATTCGGGTGGAAGTAGTGCAGAATACCTGAACAGCGAGAACTATACAATGACATTCTACCCTTCGACAGCAGGAGCGATGATGCAGTTTGTTTTCAGCTCTTTCAGCACGGAATCAGGGTATGATTATCTGAGAATCTATAATGGAACCAGTACCTCTGCTACTCTAATAGGAACCTATAACGGAAGCACCGGTCCGGGAACTGTTACTGCCACAAACCCAACAGGTGCTTTGACCTTTAATTTTACTTCTGACGGGAGTGTGACTAAACCAGGCTGGACAGCAGCCATAAGCTGTTTCTCCGTTACCACTCCTCCGGTAGCTCAGTTTGCAGCATCAAGCACAACTCCTGCAGTTAATTCAACAGTAACTTTTACTGACCAGTCTACCAATATCCCAACATCCTGGAACTGGAGCTTCAGTCCAAATACAGTTGTCTTCATGGGTGGAACATCCGCTACTTCGCAGAATCCTCAGGTTCAATTTACAAGTGTCGGTTTGTATACAGTTACACTGGTTGCAACCAATGCTTACGGAAATGGCACTGAAGTTAAAACAAACTATATCAACGCAACTACCTATACCTACTGCATTCCTCCATACACTACAGGAACCAGTTCAGGTGATTATATAACACTTGTTCAGCTGGGGACAATCAACAATGCAACAGGAGCATCCGCAAGTCCTTATTACAACTACTATAGCAGCATATCAACCGACCTGACTCCCGGTTCAGCATATACTATTACCTTGAGTCCCGGTACATACAGCAGTGGCAATTACATTGCTGTCTGGATTGATTACAATCAGAATGGTGTATTTGATGCAAGTGAGAAACTGGGGACCATCAGTATTGCTCCAACTCCTGCTACCGGGACTATCAATTTTACTGTTCCAGCCGAAGCTACTACCGGGACCACAAGAATGAGAGTCCGTGAAGTATGGAACAATAGTAGTTTTGATGCATGTACCAGTTATTCCTATGGCGAAACAGAAGATTACAATGTGAATATCCTTAGTTTGGACAGGAACCTTAATCTTTCAGTGTTCCTGGAAGGATTGTTCAATGGAACGACCATGAATAAAGCACAAAATGAATCAGGAGACCAATTCCCCGGACTGGTAGCTGATCAGATTACGGTTGAACTGCATTCATCTGCATCACCCTTTGCTTTGGTGGCAGGTCCTTACACTGCAAACCTGAACACTGACGGTACCACTTCAATCACAGTTCCTGCGTCATTTAGCTCCAGTTACTACGTAGTTGTCAAACATAGAAATACTCTTGAAACCTGGAGTGCAGTTCCAATAAGTTTTAGCGGAACGTCAGTAAGCCATAATTTTACAACAGGTGCTGGTCAGGCATTTGGAAGCAACATGAAGTTGGTTTCCGGTAAATATGTGTTCTTTGGCGGTGATGTAAATCAGGATGGAATTATTGATTCAGGAGATATGATTCCTATCGATAACGGAGCCTCTACATTTACGGTTGGTTATACCCCAAGTGATGCCAATGGTGATGGTCTGATTGATTCCGGAGATATGATCAATGTTGACAATAACTCATCCTTCTTCATTACCGTTGTAACTCCCTGATAGGATTATTCCTTACTTCGTGAACTCAATCAACTTGATAAATTAGTAATAGCAGGCATTGCTCCTTTCTACATGGAAGCAATGCCTGTTGTTATTTAACCCCAAATTACTTTCAGGTAGCTGGATTTATTTTTCTGAATTGGCCCTTTAGAAATTTTGTGAAGTGACGATAACAGAAAAAGTATATTTCTCCCTGTCACCTTAAAAATCTGGAGTCCATGCCGAAACAAGGATTCATTTCAGCAGGAACTCGAAAGCACTACATTATCTGATCAATGGTCGGAAAGCAAAAACCCATTCATACCACTACAATGAAATCTATTCGAACTCTGCTTCTAATTCTCGTCAGTTTTATTTCTGTTTATTCCTTCAGTCAGGAAAGAAAAGAGTATTACTTCAGTTTCCCGATTCAATCTCGCGATGAGATTAGTTCTATTACAAAACTAATTTCTATCGACAACGTCAGAAATGATACCGTCTGGGCCTACGCAAATCCTGATGAATTCGTTCGGTTTGCAAGAAAAGGTTATGATATTACTCTTCTTCCCCATCCCGGCTACAATCCCGGGGCTGTTATGAACGACAATCCTTTTCTGGCTCCTGCAACTACCTGGAACTTTTATCCAACATATACTGCTTACGAAGGCTATATGAATGGTTTTGCTTCTGGTTATCCTTCCATTTGTCAGGTTTCGACAATAGCCACCCTTACAAGTGGCAGAAAACTGATGGTAGTTAAAATATCAGATAATGTTGCTACAGATGAAAATGAGCCTGAATTCCTGTATACGTCCTCCATTCATGGGGACGAAACAACAGGTTATATACTCATGATGCATTTGATTGATTACCTGCTCTCCAATTACGGGACGGATACAGAAGTAACTGATCTGGTGAATAATGTAGAGATCTATATTAATCCACTCGCAAATCCTGACGGAACCTATGCCGGAGGCAACACTACTGTAAGCGGTGCTACCAGAGCAAATGCGAATGGGGTAGACATGAATAGAAATTACCCCGATCCCCAAGACGGTGATCATCCTGATGGCAATGCCTGGCAGCCTGAAACAATCGCCTTTATGGATTTCGCTAGCCAACACCATTTTGTTTCCTCCTGCAATTTTCACGGAGGTGCAGAAGTGGTAAACTATCCATGGGATACATGGGCCACCCTTTCTGCTGACGATGACTGGTGGGTTTATGTAAGCGCTGAGTATGCTGATACTGCTCAGATTCATGCTCCGAGTGGATACATGACTGATGTTACTGCTTCAGGATATTCAAATGGTTTTGCCTGGTATGAAGTTGACGGCGGTCGTCAGGATTATATGAATTACTTCCAGCGTTGCCGGGAAATTACAATCGAAGTATCATCTACCAAAAACCCGGCTGCAAGTTCACTTCCCTCTTATTGGGATTATAACTGGAGATCACTCTTACTTTATATCAAGGAAGCACGTTACGGAATTCATGGAACAATAACCAGTCAGGCAACTGGTCTGCCATTAGCGGCAAAAGTCACTATAAGTTTACATGACAATAATAACTCAGAAGTGTATTCATCATCAAACCTGGGAGATTACCACCGTCCTGTTAAGGCCGGAACCTATACACTTCAGTTTTCTGCAGCAAATTACCAGACTCAAACAATCTCAGGAGTTGCAGTCTCAGATCATGCTACAACAACGCTGAATGTTCAGCTGGTTCCTAATATGGTAACAACAACTGCTGTCACTGCAGTTACAATGACATCAGCAGCCTCGGGCGGGAACGTAATATCTGATGGAGGTTCCCCAATAACTGCCCGTGGTGTCTGCTGGGCAACTACTGCCAATCCTGTTGCTACCGGATTACATACTACAGATGGAACAGGAACAGGTGCATTTACCAGTTCAATTACAGGACTCTCTTCAAGTACTTTATATCATGTGAGAGCCTATGCAACCAATGCAAACGGGACATTTTACGGTGATGATTTGACATTCACAACAACTTGCGGAATTGTTTCAACTTTCCCTTGGAACGAGGGATTTGAAAATGCAGGTACGATTCCCAATTGCTGGTCACAGGAACAAGTGAACAGTTCCGGATTAAACTGGACTTTTATCACAGGAAACGGAGGCACGGCTCCATCTACTGCTCATGGAGGGACCTATAATGCCTGTTTGAAGGATGCTACAGCAACCGACAACATTACCAAACTGATTACACCTTCACTGAACTTGAGTGGATTGGGAAGTCCTACGCTTACCTTCTGGCATTATATGAGAGTTTGGAGTACTGATCAGGATAAACTGATAGTATATTACAAGACATCAGCTACCGGTACATGGACCCAATTGGTTTCATACACGGCAAGTGTTGCTTCCTGGACTCAAAGAACGATTACACTCCCCAACACTTCCTCCGATTATTACATTGCCTTTGAAGGGAATGCTAAATACGGCTATGGAGTATGCATAGATGATGTTTCAATCACAGGATCAGCTTCTCCAACCTTATCAGTTGCTCCTGCCAATCAAAATGTCACAGCTGCATCCGGCAGTACACTCTTTACTGTCACATCCAATTCGTCATGGACAGCAAGTTCTGACCAGTCATGGTGTACCGTAACATCAACAGGAAGTGGTAATGCATCAATAACAGCAACTTATCAGCAAAATACTACTTCCACGCAGAGAGTTGCCAATGTTACCGTTACCGTTACAGGACTGACACCTGTAGTTGTCACTGTCACTCAGGCTGCACCTGCTTTATCAGTTACGCCTTCTTCGCAACAAATGACTGCAGCTGCAGGATCAGCTGGCTTCTCAGTAAACTCCAATACTGTGTGGACTGCCTCAAGTGACCAGACATGGTGCACTCTCACCTATGGTGGTAATGGAAATGGATCGATTACAGCAAACTGTACACAGAATACAAGTTTGACCAGCAGAACTGCAAACATTACAGTTTCAGCCCCGGGAGCCATTTCAGTAGCGGTTACAGTTGTACAGGCTGCTCCCACTTTATCAGTTACTCCTGCAAACCGTGATGTAATCAATGCTGCCGGTGTTACTACCTTTGCGATTACATCCAATTCTTCATGGACCATTAGCAGTGATGCAGGCTGGTGTACTGGACCAACATCTGGTATCGGTGACAGTACAGCGATCTTCGCCTATACTCAAAATACTACTATCACCGTAAGAGTTGCGACTCTGACCGTTACGGTTTCCGGACTTGCACCTGTACAGGTTACAATGACACAGGCTGCAGGTGTTTTACCACAATTGTCAGCGAGCCCATCAAGTCAGAGTGTTACCGGGACTAGTGGTAATACCTCTTTTACTGTGACTTCAAATACAAGCTGGACAGCCAGCAGCGACCAGTCCTGGTGTACAGTTCCAGCCTCAGGATCCGGGAATTCTTTGCTTACAGCAACGTATACTGCAAATCCTTTGGCAACATCAAGAACTGCGGCCATAACATTGACTGCAAATGGAGCGAGTCCTGTAACAGTTACTGTAATTCAGGCTGCGCCACTGCAAGAGTTGAATTATACTTGCACAAATTTGGTGCAAACATCACCAACTACCTTTGAGTTTGACTTGCTTCTTTTGGATATGGATGCAACACTACCCTTTGAATTGGCTACAGTGCAGGCCGGACTTACTTTCAATCCCGCAATGTACAATGGTGGTACAATCTCTGCGTCCATTGTGCCTTCATCCTCTACGTTGAATGCATCCCAGCAGCCAACCAGCGTGACTTTCACTCAATCACAAAACTGCCTGAAACTTGCAGCAAAAACACCTCCGGGTGCCGGCAGCGGATCTATTATTTCAACAAATCCGGCCAGTCCTTCCAGACTTTGCAGGATAAAAATTACAAATACTGCAAGTTTTACCACCTCTTCGGATCCTAATCCATTATTCTGTTTCACAACAATTCCTTACCCTACGAAAATTAGCCAGTATCTCGCTGGAATCAATACAGCCTTCACATTGAACAGTTTAAACTGCTTTACGGTAATCCAACCTGCTATTCTGCTTAATCCTCCACCTTCATTGAATGTTTCACCTACAAATCAGGTAGTTCTGGCAGCTGCCGGCAGTGCCGGATTCGTGGTTAGTTGCAACGCTTCATGGTCGGTAGTGAGTGATCAGGCTTGGTGTACTATTTCCCCTGGATCTGGATTTGGTAGTGGAAATCTTGTTGCGACTTATCAGGCAAATACATCATCCTCCCAGAGAGTTGCTAGTTTAACCTTCAATGTTCCGGGCTTAAGTCCTCAAATCGTTACAGTTACACAGGAAGGAGTTCCATTCAAGACTTTGAATGTGAATTTCCTGCTTGAAGGACTTTTCGCCGGATCAGGACAGATGAACCCTGCCATGGATGAAAATGGAATTCACTGGGGCGCAACTATTGCGGACAAAGTGACTTTGGAATTGCATGATGAATCCAATTACAATACTCTTGTTTATTCGGTTTCAAATGTAGATCTCCTAACTGATGGAAGTATAAGTATCTCCCTTCCTTCGTCGTACAGCGGTTCCTATTATCTAAGCATTCATAACAGAAATAGTATTGAAACTGCATCTGCTACAGCCATTTCATTTGCAGGTAGTACTATAACCTATAATTTTGATCTTGATACTAAAGCTTTTGGAAGCAATCTGGCTCCCAGGCCGGGAGGTTATTGGGCTATTTATTCTGGAGATGTAAATCAGGATGGATTGATTGATTCATCAGATATGATATCCGTGGATAACGATGCCGGCAATTTTAGTGCAGGGTATATGGCAACTGATTTGAATGGAGATGGACTCGTTGATTCAGGAGATATGATTCTTCTGGATAATAATGCAGCGAATTTTATTAGTACAGTTCATCCATAGTCGATAATAAACGATGGGAAAGGGCAGTTCTTCAGGAATTGCCCTTTTTTATTTGGAGAACTATTTAAGTAGTTTATATACAATTATTTACGTTATATGAAACTCTCCGCAAAAAATAAAATGATCCCAGGAATTTAAAGGAGCATGAACGAGTAGTCTATGTGCGAATGTCAATAATAACGCACAATTGACTTACTTTTGAGCATGATGTACATTAATGAATAGCATAATTGAAATAATCTCAACCAACTACTTTAAGATGACAACGTTCGATCTTCAAAATCAAAAGTTCAGGCTAAGCAGTATTAGCTGGCTTTCTTTTTTCATTTCCGGTATAGTAATACTGTTTTCTGCAGGTCAGGCAGAAGGCCAGACCAGGCCATTGCAACCCACTATTGCAACTAAGGCTGTGTATGCGGATCAAACTCCTTCATTAAGTGAAATGCCCATTATCAGAGGTTTTATTGCCAAGGAGGATGAGGATTCAGAGGCAGAAGTTGAAAACGAACTGAATCTTAAGCTGATGCGTAACCTTCAGGAGAATCCTTCACGATTTACTGTGGACCCTGCCTTGCAAAGTGTAATCAATGATAATATTCCAACTGCAAAGGCTCCCATTCAGAATTTTGAAGGTATCAATAATACATATGGAGTTTACCCTCCGGATACTCAAGGTGATGTAGGCCCCAATCACTATGTTCAGGTTGTAAATCTGGGATTTCAGATTTTCAGTAAAACCGGCACTTCTTTATACGGACCAGCCAACCTCAGTACGATCTGGGCTGGAATTCCTGCCCCATGGAATGGAACTAACAATGGAGACCCTATTGTTCTTTATGACCAGCAAGCTGATCGCTGGATGATATCTCAGTTCTCCCTGCCTAATTCCACCCAATATGCGATGCTTATTGCAGTTTCGCAAACCAATGATCCTACTGGTGCCTGGAACAGGTATGTTTTTCAGTTTGGGAATAAAATGCCTGATTATCCGAAATTCGGTGTTTGGCATGATGGATATTATATGGCTGTCAATCAGTTTATAAGTGGCTCATCATGGGGTGGGGTAGGAGCTTGCGCTTTTGAAAGAAGCAAAATGCTCACCGGGGATCCAACCGCACAAATGATTTACTTCGATCTTGGAGGCAGCAGTGATCCGGGAAGCATGCTTCCTTCCGACTGGGATGGTGCTACCACTCCTGTTACAAATGAACCCAATTATTTTACCTATTTCAACGACTGGTCATCTTCTACTGAAGATTATCTTAAGATATGGCAATTTCATGCCGATTGGACTACTCCTGCCAATTCTACATTTGCAGAAAGCGCCAGTCTTGTCACTGCTCCATTCAACTCAACTGTATGTTCCAGTGGGAATTGCATACCTCAGCCAGGGACAACAGTACTCCTCGAAGCCCTTACTGACAGGCTAATGTACAGGTTGCAATACAGGAATTTTGGAGATCACAGATCTATGGTAACCAATCATACTGTTGAGGTGGATGGTACAGGACATGCCGGAGTCAGATGGTATGAATTGAGAAACACCGGAAGCGGATGGAGTATCTATCAGCAAGGTACCTATGCACCGGATGCCGCTCATCGATGGATGGCAAGCGTGGCAATGAATGGGGTAGGAGATATTGGATTAGGTTACTCAGTTTCAGATGGAACTACAATTTATCCTTCCATAAAATATACAGGCAGACAATCGACCGACCCTCTTGGACAAATGACATATGCTGAGCAAACAATTTTCAATGGTTCAGGGTATCAATCGGGTTCTGCGGCAAGATGGGGCGATTACAGCATGATGTCAGTTGATCCAACTGACGATGGAACATTCTGGTATACAACCGAATATATTCAAACATCTGGTTCCACACCCTGGAGAACCCGAATAGCATCATTTCTATTAGGCCCTGTTCCTCCAGTTGCCAATTTTACAGCAAATGTTACTAAGCCTTGCCTGAATTCAACAGTAATCATGCAGGATCAATCAGCAGGTACACCGACAACATGGAGCTGGACTGTAACTCCGGCTACCTATTCATTTGTTGATGGTACTAACGCAACATCGCAAAATCCGCACCTCTCTTTTTCTGCTTATGGCAATTATACAATTGCTCTGACTGTTACAAATGCTCAGGGGAATAATACATTTACCAGGACAAATTACATTTCAGTGAATGCAGCAAACGCGGATTTCACTGCCAGTGCAACGACAATTGTTGTTAATAACAGTGTAACATTCACAGATGCTTCAACTTGCGGCATCACTTCCTGGGCCTGGGATTTCGGAGCTGGAGCAAGTCCTGCAACAGCCTCAACCCAGGGTCCGCATACAGTTACATACTCTACTACCGGAGTAAAAACCGTCTCCCTGACGGTAAATGGCACCGTCACTGAGACTAAGTCGAATTTTGTGACAGTGACGGATCCGATCTTCAACATGGCTAATAGTACAATCACTACCTGCGACGGCTATTTCTACGATTCAGGCGGATCTGCGTCAAATTATTCTAACAGTCAGGATTTTACTATGGTATTCAATCCATCGGTTGCTGGCAATATGCTGCAGTTCGTGTTTACCGCTTTTTCATTGGAGGCTCATGCTACCTGCGCCTACGATTACCTTAAGGTTTATGATGGACCCAATAATACTTATCCATTGCTTGGAACATATTGTGGTACAACCTCACCTGGTACTGTATTGGCGACCAATGCCACCGGCTCTGTCACTTTTGTATTCCATAGTGATATCTCACTTAATGATATCGGATGGGCTGCCACCATTTCCTGTATTTCAGGACTGGTTGCCAACCCCGCAACATTTACTGCAGCTGCAGTTGGATCCACTCAGATTGATCTTGCATGGACGAAGAATCCAGCAACTGATAATGTAATGGTGGTGACGAATTCAGCAAATACTTTTGGTACTCCAGTAAACGGCAACAGTTATACAGCCGGAGATTTAGTATCCGGAGGTGGTACAGTAATTTACAGGGGGAGCGCAACTGGTTTCAGTCATTTGGCTCTTTCGCCCAATACCCGGTATTATTACAAGGCCTATTCGTATAATGCGACCAATAATTATTCAGCAGGTATTACCGCTAATGCTCTCACATTATGCGGCACTTCCACGATACCACTGAATGAAACTTTCACAGCAGCAACACTTCCTTCTTGCTGGACAACACAGATATCTGGAACAGGTGCCGTTGATAAGTGGACTGTTTCCAATACCGGTACTGCAGGAGGTACTGCTTACGAAATGAAATCTACCTATCAGAATATCAGTCCTGCCATTTCCAGATTAGTGACACCACCAATAAATACAGTGGGAATGACGCAATTGGATTTGAGTTTCCGCCATATGCTGGATGCGTATTCAACGGGATGTACACTGAGAGTTCAGTCAAGTACTGATGGAACAACCTGGACCAATGAGGCTTGGTCAGTGGCAACAACAGCTACGAATATAGCTGCAACTCTTGTGAATACGACAATTCTGAGCAATCTTAATTCTGCAAACACACTTATTGCTTTTACAATTGAAGGTAATTTGTACAATTATGACTATTGGTATGTTGACAATGTTTCTGTTACAAGCAGTTCTAAAACCTTGAATCTTACACTTTACCTTGAAGGATTATACAATGGTTTTGGGATGAACAAAGCTCAAAGTGGTACCGGTGACCAATTTCCGGGTACTGTTGCCGATCAGATTGCAGTTGAGCTACATAGTGCAGTTTCACCTTATTCCCTGGTTGGAGGACCTTATACAGTTGATGTTAACACGAATGGAACAGCATCTGTTTCAGTTCCGGCATCCCTGGGATCCAGCTATTACATTGTTGTTAAACACCGCAACAGCATCGAGACATGGAATGCCTCTCCATTATCATTTGGCGCAGCAACAATGAGTTATGATTTCAGTAATTCTGCATCTCAGGCTTTTGGAAGCAATTTAAAGCTGATTGCAGGAAAGTATGTTATGTTTGGAGGAGATGTAAATCAGGATGGTTTAATCGACTCCGGGGATATGATTCCTGTTGATAATAATGCTGCAACTTTCCTTTCCGGCTATGTTTCAACTGACCTGAATGGGGATGGTTTGATTGATTCCGGTGATATGATTTTGCTCGACAATAATGGTGCATTGTTTATTGCGAAAGTAACCCCATAGAAATGCAATTTTTTTTTATGCAGGTGATCATGAATTGCCTGTTGTAATTGAAAAAATCATATCTTTAGGATATGATTTTTTTTTTGCTTTGGAGTATTGCCAATAGCGTAATTCAATAATCCAAAACCTGATTATTTCATCTTTAATCTCAAATAAACCAAAACCCAAAAACCCTCTAACATGCGAAAACTAGCTACATTTCTTGGATTGCTATCGCTTCTGTGTTGGGCTTTTCAAGCACATTCACAGCAAAGTGATCCCAAATCAGTTACACCTACCAACCAGGCAGATGTTGTCGATCCCAAAATTGACAATATGGGCTATTGGATGAAGTTGGCGTCAAAAGGACTTGTGCCTTACAACCCTTTTGTGTCAATTCCCCCTGCTACCTTCAAGGGAACAATGATTGTTGCGAAGGATTTCATTTCCGATTCTCCTGATATTGCAATCACGACCCTTACCAACACAACTCAGAGTGAAAATTCAGTATTTGTAGATCCTGATAATAACACTTATCTGATCAATTCCAACAATTCAACTGACTGGAGTGGTGGCAGTGCCTCAGGCGTTTACGGGGCCGATTATTTTAAAAGTAACAACAGTGGTGCATCCTATTCGGGTACAATCAATGGTGCAGGTGGTTCCAATTCAGGAGACCCGGCCACAGCTATTAATCGTGCCGGCAGGCAATATGTAAACTTTATTGATGATCCTGGTGGACAAGGTGTCGCTTACTCCGATGATGAAGGTGGTACATGGTCTACAGCTACTATTGCACCAAATCCCGGTTCACTGGCCGATAAGAATCATATGTGGATCGACAATTCCTTAAGCAGCCCCTATGTTGGGAATCTTTATGCTGCATGGACTGATTTTGGCGGCACTTACAACTATCAGGCAGTTATTTCACGTTCAACGGATAATGGTGCTACCTGGTCAACCAGACAAAGAATTTCAAATAGTGCAGACTATTTTGCTCATGGAGTGAATCTTCAAACCGGTCCTGCTGGACAGGTATATGCTTGCTGGGCTACTTATCCTAGTACCGGTTCTCTTACAGAGGATGCTCTTGGATTTACGAAATCAACTGATGGCGGACTCACATTTACATCTCCTACCAAGGCGATCACAAACATCAAGGGAATACGAGGTACAGGTGTATTAAAAAGCATGCGTGTAAATTCATTTCCTGTAATGGCTGTGGATGTAAGCGGAGGCCCCAATAATGGCAATATTTACATCGTTTGGACGAATATCGGAGTTCCCGGAACCAATGCTGGAACCAACAAAAGCGTATATATTATTAAATCGTCTGATGGAGGAAGCACATGGTCAACACCTGTAAGGGTTAATCAGGGTGCCTTCGCAGATGGTAAGGAAGCCTATAGCCCCTGGATTACCTGTGATCCTGAAACAGGCAATCTTTCTGTTGTTTTTTACGACGACAGAAACACTGCTAGTACTTCTTGCGAAGCCTGGGTTTCGAACTCAACAGACGCCGGCAACACTTGGTCCGATTTCAGGGTAAGTGATGTTTCTTTCACTCCAGTTCCAATCCCAGGACTTGCCAGCAGCTACATGGGCGATTATCTTGGAATTACATCCAAAGGTGGCAGAGTATACCCTTGCTGGACCGACAATCGTGATGGCTATTACAAAACTTATGTTTCGCCTTTCGTGATTGGCCTCAATGCCTCATTTGTTGCCAGTAACACCAGCGTTTGCACTGGTGGCGGAGTTACCTTCACCAGCACATCATCCGGCCCTCCAACCAGTTGGAACTGGAGTTTCCCTGGTGGTACTCCATCAACATTCAGCGGACAAACCCCACCATCAATTACCTACAATACTCCCGGATCATATTCGGTACAACTTATTGTTGGTGATGGAGTTACTACTGACACCTCATTAGTAGCCAATTATATTACAGTTGCTGATGTATTTGCAAATTTTACCGCTGCTCCTGCAACAGTAGTTGTAACAAACTCAGTAACCTTTACTGACGCATCAACCTGTTCACCTACTTCATGGCTATGGTCTTTCCCAGGAGGCACTCCTTCGAGTTATTCAGGACAAGTACCTCCTCCTGTGTTTTACAATACAGTTGGTACCTATGATGTTTCACTGACTGTTACTAAAGGTGCTTCATCTGACGTTGAAACACGAACAGGCTATATTAATGTTATCCCGCCGGAATTTCCAATGGTATCAGGATCAGTAACAACATGTACTGGTAATTTCTATGATCCGGGTGGAGCAACAGGAAGTTACAATAACAGTTTGAATATTACCGAAACATTCTATCCGTCTACACCGGGTGCTATGATCAGGTTTGCATTTAACTCCTTTGCAACAGAGTCAGGATATGATTATCTGAGGATTTACAATGGTACCTCAACCTCATCAACTCTTATCGGAACCTACAATGGGACTACCGGTCCTGGTACAGTAACATCTACTGACCCTTCAGGGCACTTACATTTAACTTTACATCTGATGGTAGTGTGGTTGCTGCTGGCTGGAGCGCTGCAATCACTTGTTTCTTAAATACCGATCCTCCTGTAGCAGCCTTTACAGCTTCTTCAACAACACCGGCAATAAATAGTACGATTACTCTTACTGATCAATCAGTAAACATCCCAACCAGTTGGAACTGGACTATCACTCCAAATACATTTACATACGTTGGAGGTACTTCTGCAACTTCACAGAATCCACAAGTTCAGTTTACTGCCATGGGCTTGTATTCTGTTACATTGGTAGCAACCAATGCCAACGGCTCCAATACCCTTGTGAAGACTGATTATGTCAATGTAATTCCATATACATATTGTATCCCTACATTCACAACAGGTACATCTTCAGGGGACTATATTACACTGGTCCAACTGGGAACAATTGACAATGCTACCGGTGCTTCTGCAAGTCCTTATTATAATTATTACAGCAGCATGTCAACTGACATTCTTCCGGGAACAGCTTACACAATGTCCGTAAGTCCGGGTACATACAGTTCAGGTAATTATATCGCTGTTTGGATTGACTATAACCAAAACGGAACCTTTGAAACTACTGAGATGCTGGGAACAGTTAATGCTCCTCCAACACCTGCCGTTTCTACTATTTCGTTTACAGTTCCTTCTGGAGCTACCACCGGAATCACCCGGATGAGGGTTCGTGAGGTTTGGAATGTTTCAACAATTGACCCATGTACTTCCTATACCTATGGAGAAACTGAAGATTACAATGTCAATATCATGAGCCTCGATAAGAACCTGAATTTGACCTTGTATCTTGAGGGATTATTCAACGGGACTGGTATGAATAAAGCTCAAAATGAAGCTGGTGATCAGTTCAGCGGTACAATCGCTGACCAGATTCAGGTAGAACTTCATAACTCTGTTGCTCCTTACACACTCGCGGGTGGTCCTTTTACACTCAATGTCAATACTGATGGAACAGGCTCACTTACCCTTCCCGCAGCGCTGGGGTCAACTTACTATATCGTTTTGAAGCACCGTAGCAGCATTGAAACCTGGAATGGAACACCCGTATCATTTGGTGGTGCCACAATGAGCTATAATTTCAGCACATCTGCTTCGCAGGCGTATGGTGACAATCAGAAACTGATGTCGGGCAAATATGTAATTTATAGTGGTGATTCCAATGAGGATGGAATTGTCGATTCAGGAGATATGATTTCCGTTGACAATGATGTTAAGGATTTTGTCACTGGATATATCACGACCGATATTAATGGAGATGGTCTTGTAGATTCAGGTGATATGATCATTCTTGACAATAATAGTGCATTATTTATTGCCAAGATTACACCATAATTTTAATAATTTTTAGGTCAGAAAATGGCTGTTTCAAAACCGGATTTGATGCCGGGGCTGATTCAGCCATTTTTTAATGAAATATTTTCAAAAAAGTGAGTTACTATACTCATGATTACAGATTAATAATTAATCCCATTATTAATCTGAAATATGAAAAAACTTTTCCTTCTTCTCGCAGTCCTGCTCTTGTCAAATTTCTATCTGTTGGCGAATTATGTCAGCTTTCAACCATATTCAATACAACAGCCTGATGGAGTTAAAATTGATTGTTTCATCTCAGGTGATGAGTATTATAACTGGCTACACGACAAGGACGGATTTACTATAATTCAAGCTAATGATGGCTTCTACTATTATGGAGAAATCTCAGGTGAACAAGTTGTTCCTACTTCATTTTTGGTCAATTCCGTAGATCCTTCAATAGTAGGACTAAAGAAATGGGCTAAGATGTCCTCTCATGCATATGAAGAGGTCAGACGTAAGTACACCTCCGGGCTTTCAAGAGGGCTGAAGGCTCCTCATACCGGAACCCTTAACAATATTGTCGTCTACATTAAATTTTCGGATGACACTGAATTCACCAATACCCGTCAGTTTTTTGATGACAAATTCAATCTTGTCTCTGGAATTTCCTTAAAGTCATACTTTCAGGATGTGTCATACAATCAATTCACTATCAGTTCAACACATTATCCTGATTGTGCAATGACTACAAATTTATCCTATACAGATACGCATCCAAGAAGCTATTTTCAGCCCTATAATGCTACTACCAATCCTAACGGTTACAGCAATGATTCAGAGCGAACCACAAGGGAACATACCCTTTTGAAGGATGCACTGGACTGGATAAGCATTAATTCACCGGTTCCTTCTACCTTAAATGTGGATGGTGACAATGATGGTTATGTCGATAATGTTTGCTTTAATGTAAGAGGAGGTAATGGTGCCTGGGCATCCTTGCTTTGGGCTCATAGCTGGGCATTGTATTCCTATAGTGTGTACATCAATGGCAAAAGGGTTTGGGAGTATACTTTCCAGCCTGAAACTCAGCTGGAAGTAAAGACTATTTGCCATGAGATGTTTCATGCTGTTGGCGCACCTGATTTGTATCACTATAGCTATGACGGATTGCATCCTGTTCAGAACTGGGATTTGATGGAGTCAGGCTTTGGTCATATGGGTGCCTACATGAAGTGGAAATATGCAGCTCAAACATGGATAACAGCCATTCCTGAGATAACTACATCAGGTACATATACATTAAATCCCCTTTCAAGTTCAACTGGTAATTGCTATAAGATTGCTTCTCCAAATTCAACAACGGAGTTCTATGTTGTTGAATACAGAAAGGCAAGCGGAACCTATGAAGGGACCTTGCCCGGATCAGGGCTTCTTGTTTACCGAATTGATCCTGCATATGGTGGAAATGCAAATGGTCCACCTGATGAAGTCTATATTTTCAGACCAGATGGTACAACAACTGTAAATGGAAATACCTCTACAGCATTCTATTCTTTAGAGTCAGGGCGAACCGCAATTAATGATGCCACAAATCCATCTGGATTTCTTCAAAATGGATCTCCGGGCGGAATTTCCATTTCGAATGTTACCTCAGCCGGAAATACAATCAGCTTCACAGTTGGTATCAATACCATAGCTACTCCTTCATTGTTTACAGCAACAGGAATAAGTACATCCCAGATTAATCTGCAGTGGAACAGGAATGTTTCAAATGATAATGTGATGCTGGCATGGAATACATCTCCAACATTTGGAAACCCTGTTTCGGGGACTGCCTATTCAGCTGGAAACACTATTTCAGGAGGAGGGACGGTTCTTTATTCCGGTTCCTTAACGAGTTTCATTCATAGCGGTCTTTCAGCTTCCACTACGTACTATTACAAAATCTGGTCGGTTACAGGGAGCAATCAGTATTCGTACGGGGTGGCGCAAAGTGGCAGGACCCTATGCAGCGTGGTTTCTCTGCCATATACTCAGAACTTCTCTTCCGAACTGCTTCCAAACTGCTGGTCGACCCAGATGACTGGTATTGGAACAGTGAATAGCTGGTCGCTGGCACAGACGACTAATGCTGGAGGAACTCCATTTGAAATGAAATCTACCTATCAATCCATAAACCCGGGGGCAAGCAGATTGGTTACTGCTCCACTGAATACAGTGGGCTTAGCGGAACTTGATCTCTCATTCAGACATAAGCTTGATGCATATTCTACTGGTGTGACTCTGAGGGTTCAATCCAGCTCCGACGGAGTTAATTGGACGAATGAAAATTGGTCACTGGCCACAACCTCTTCAAATGTAGGACCTGCAATTGTCAATACAACAATCACCCATAACCTGAATTCTGCTTCCACATATCTTGCATTCACAGTTGAAGGAGATCTTTACCAATATGATTATTGGTATATCGACGATGTGTCCATAACTTCTGCTGCATCAAAGACACTA
This sequence comes from Bacteroidales bacterium, assembly GCA_016707705.1. Classification (GTDB taxonomy): domain Bacteria; phylum Bacteroidota; class Bacteroidia; order Bacteroidales; family UBA4417; genus UBA4417. The sequence goes on along the minus strand of JADJHD010000010.1, from coordinate 27,073 downwards.
AATCTATACATGTATCTTGAAGGATTGTTTAATGGAGCAAATATGAACAAGGCCCATAATGAATCAGGGTATCAGTTTCCATCAAACATAGCTGATCAGATATCAATTGAATTGCATAACACCGTAGCTCCTTACCAATTGGTGGGCGGACCGTTTACTGCGAATCTGACAACTGACAGTCTTGCTTCTGTAACGATCCCGGTTAACCACAGTGGTTCCTATTACATTGTGGTTAAACATCGAAATAGCATTGAAACCTGGTCAGCAGCTCCGGTATCATTTGCGGGATCTGCGATCTATTATAATTTCTGCAGCTCGGCATCACAGGCCTATGGCAATAACCTGAAATATATGAATGGGCATTACGCCATTTTCTCAGGCGATTCTAATCAGGATGGTATTATTGATTCCAGCGACCTGATAGCGGTAGATAATGATGGAATTACTTTTGAGACCGGTTATCTGTCAACAGATATTAATGGTGATGGGTTGATTGATTCAAGTGATATGATCGTAATCGATAATAATGCTGAAGTATTTGTGGGCAAAAGTACTCCTTAAAGGCATTTTATGAGCAAAGTAAAGGCTCATACTAAAGGATGCTGAATTAATTAAAAAACAAGAAAGGCTGCCCCTGAAAGAGGGACAGCCTTTTCTGCTTTGAACAGAAAAATATATTATTCTTCGTTCTTTTTGAAGTTAAAGCGGCTAACAGCGTAAGCAACGCCGAAAGCTACGAGGATACCGGCACCACCACCTATTGGGGCACCTCCTCCGATTGGCTGGATAGGTTCGCCACCGGTCTGACTTCCATTACCTTGTTCACCTGGCAATGGCTGAGCCATCAACGGACCTGCGAGGCATAGAGCCAATCCAAGAACAGATAGAGCAACAACTATTTTTTTCATATTTCTCATAGTTTGGTTTTAATGACTGAGAAGTACTCCCCCCGGCGGACCGGGGGAAGCACCGTTAACTTTAGCGGATGAATACCTTATTGCTTGCAACACCAGTGCTGGTAACTACTTTTACCATATAGGTGCCTACTGCAGCGTTCACAGGGATACGGGTTTCATTCTGGCTGCTCATGCTGGTGTGAACCAGTTCGCGACCTGCCATGTCGAAGATCCATACCTCACCTGCGAGGTTAGTGGTATTGCTGATAACTACAGTACGAAGTACACTGTAGATATTGATACCGCTCAGGTTGTTGTTCTGAAACCGTTAGCTGATTTGAAATGCAGTTTGAAACGATTTTCTGCTTCACCGGTAGCATAGTTGAAGCTGTAAACAGGGTTGGTACGCAGATTCTGTGTAGCACCAGTCTTCAGGTCTTCCAACCAGATTGGGGTTGTAGCATCAAAGCTTTCCATACCTTCTGAAGTGATGGTATAGGTTCCGTTTACACCACATTTGAAGCCCAGGTCAATAACATCCTGCTGTGGCAGAGCGTTGATTGAAAGGACGTGACCGTCGGTCATGCTGTACAGGGCAGGAACATTAGCGCTGTTCTGCAGTTTGTAAGCATCAAAGTCGCCGTCAATGAAGCAGTAGCTGCATCGTTGAAGTTAACGAAGGTTTCATCAATGTAATTGTTTCCTTCAGCCTTGAGGCTAAGCAGGTTGGTGAAGCTTTCCTTGTAGAAAGGAATATTGCTGTGTACACGTGCTGCCAAAGGAATAGTTACGCTTGAGAGGGCATTGCCGGCCTTTACAAAGAAACCGTTTACTGAAGGAATGATACCACCAGTGAGGGCACCAACGCCACCATTGTATGATACATAACCTAAACCGTTCCATACATAAACACCACCAACAACACCTGATGTTGACATCTGGTTCCAGTCAAGAGCTGATGAGAATGGGTTACCAACGAGGTTCCATCCTTGGCGGTCAGCATTTGTGCTGGTGCTAAGATTGCTCAAGTTGAAAGTTACAGGGTTTGCATTGAGTGAACCTGCAAACAGTGCGGTCTGAGGTACATCCATTCTTACTGAGTAACCGGTTCCAACTGCAAGTGAGTTAGCAATGGTAAGGTTCATCCAGTCGCCTGTTGGCTCATCATACTGATATGCCCATACTGCGGTCTGGTTGATTGGGAATACATTTCCGAAAGTGGTAGCCTGTACAGGTGAGGAAATGTAATGATATCCGGTAAGTGGGAAATCCTGTTTTACCAGTGCGCTTCCAGCGGTCAGGAATTCTGAACCGATGAAGGATGCTCCGCTTTCAACTGTGATGCTGACAACGGTTGCTGGTGTACTAAGGGTTGGGAAGTTTACAGTTCCGGCAGGAACAATAACTGCTGATGTTGCGCAAGGTACAGCTGCTGGTGTCCAGTTGGCTGCATTGTTCCAGTCGCTGCTTACGCTACCGTTCCATGTTTCAGTTGCGAAGCATGGGAGTTCATTGATAGCAACGCTCATAGTGGCTGTTGAAGCACACTGGTTAGCATCAGGAGTAAAGGTGAAGGTGAAAGTACCGGCTACAGCAGTGCTGATAGCGGCTGGTGACCATGATCCGGTAATTCCTTCGATGGAAGTTCCTGGAAGAGCAGCTGGGGTTGATCCTACGAAGTAAGGTCCTAAAGCTGTGAAGGTCGGGGTTACAGTGGTGTTGATGGTCAGGTGGAGGATGCTGGTTACGCAACCTGTTACTGATGTGTAATCACCGCTTGCTGTATAGGTGGTTCCGTTTACTGCCCATGTGTAAGTTTCACAGGCTGCTACTGTAGTTTCTACAGTGCTGCTTGGAGTAATGGTCAGGTGAAGAACGTTGGTTGAACAACCGTTTACGAAAGTATAATCACCACTTGCAGTGTAGGTAACACCGTTAACTGCCCAGGTGTATGAATCACATGCTGATGCAGTGTACTCATTGTTTCCGCTAGGTGTGATGGTCAGGTGAAGGATGCTGGTTACGCAACCTGTTACATGATGTGTAATCACCACTTGCTGTGTAGGTGGTTCCGTTAACTGCCCATGTGTATGAATCACAAGCTGCTGCGGTATATTCAACTACGCTGCTTGGAGTAATGGTCAGGTGAAGTACGTTGGTAACGCAACCTGCTACATAAGTATAATCACCACTTACAGTGTAGGTAACACCGTTTGCTGCCCATGTGTAAGTATCGCAAGCTGCTGCTGTAGTTTCTACAGTGCTGCTTGGGGTAATGGTCAGGTGAAGTACGTTGGTAACGCAACCTGCTACTGAAGTGTAATCTCCACTTGCAGTGTAGGTGGTTCCGTTAACTGCCCATGTGGGTCTAAGCTGCTACTGTGTTCAACAGTGCTGCTTGGAGTGATGGTCAGGTAAGGATGTGGTAACGCAACCTGTTACTGAAGTGTAATCGCCACTTGCAGTGTAGGTGGTTCCGTTAACTGCCCGTGTGCAAGCTGATGCTGTAGTTTCTACAGTCTGTGGGGTATGGTCAGGTGAAGGATGTTGGTAACGCAACCTGCTACTGAAGTGCGCCACTTGCAGTGTAGGTGGTTCCGTTAACTGCCCATGTGTAAGTATCGCAAGCTGCTGCTGTAGTTTCTACAGTGCTGCTTGGGGTGATGGTCAGATGAAGAACGTTGGTTACACAACCTGATACTGAAGTGTAATTGCCACTTGCAGTGTAGGTTGTTCCGTTAACTGCCCATGTGTAAGTATCACAAGCTGAAGCTGTTGTTTCAATTGTGCTGCTTGGGGTAATGGTCAGGTGAAGGATATTGGTAACACAACCAACAACATAGGTATAATCACCGCTTACAGTGTAGGTAACACCATTTGCTGCCCATGTGTAAGTGTCGCATGCTGATGCTGTAGTTTCTACAGTGCTGGCGGGAGTTTCAATTACAATTGCACTTCCGGTCATTGCTGTGGTTCCGCCTGTATTGTTTCCTGAAGCGGTATAAGTACCTACTGGAAGAGTTCCAAAGCTAAGTGCTGCACCTGTTCCTGCAAAAGTAGGAACCTGAGCATTGCCATCCTTGAAAAGGTATAAACAGCATTTATCTGTGATCCTGCAAGTCCTACAGCAACACCATTACCACCCTGGCAATATGATCCGCCGCCGGTCATGGCAAAGGCTGCTGGTGGAGTTGGAAGACAGTTCATCTGTGCATTGGCAGCAACACTGAAACAGTTGCTGGCACTGGTCGTAACAGCTGTATTTATACAATCTGATGCCTGATAGAAGGAAATCTTGGTAGGATAAGGTACAGTTGTGAAACAGAAGGCAAGATTTGGGGTTGAACAAGCTACCCATGGCTGGGTGTTTGTCAATTTTACCCTGCAAATCCTGGATTGAGATGCTGCAGATGTTGAAATAACAGATCCGCCACCGCAACCCGGAGGTGATTTGGCGGCAATCTTGATAATACCCTGTGATGCGGTCCAGCCTATGCTGGTTGGTACCTGTGCGGTTGAGTGGTTGATCTTCCGGCAACAATCTGGGCAGTTACAGTTCCGCCAACATAAACAGGCGGATTAACAAGAACACCGGCCTGAACTGTGGCAATTTGAAGTTCTGTGTGGCATCTGAGGTCAAGAAGGTTAAATCGAATTCCAATGATCTTAGTCGATACCTGTGCCTTCGCAATCGTGTACTGGAATTTGCATTCTCCTGAGCGCGCAGTCCTGTGAAGGCAAGTAGCACCAGTAGTAGTGGCAGCGCCTTCAGGAAGAGAGTCATTGATTTTCTCATGTGTTGAAGTTTAGTGGTTAATTATCAATTATTGTTGGGTTATTGACTTCGAAATAAGGAAGGAATTCCCTTCAAAAAGGGAATTCCTTCTTAGAGATTTAGTAAGGCAAAACAGTAGCTACGAAAGCTGCATTGTTATTGTCAATGATATTAAGGTCGGAGGAGTCAACCAAACCGTCACCATTCATGTCAGTAACAACATAACCAGCGGTAAATGCAGTTGATTCATTATCGCAGTCATTCAGGTCAGTAGAGTCAACAAGACCATCCTGATTTTCGTCACCTGAATAAATGTAAGCTAAAGCGCCAACAAGTTTCTGGTTATTACCGAATTCCTGCTGCGAAATGAGGTCCGAGTTCATCATAAGCCTGGAACATGGTTCCTGCTGGAGGAGCTCCAACTCCTCTGTCAGCTGCAAGTCCTTCGAACAATGCAGTAACGCTGAGGGTCTTGCTTGGATTGTAAGTATAAGGAATAGCCAGACCACAAAGTTCAGCACCACCCTGGAATCCATTTACCAGTGTCATTGCGCCTGAAGTCAGGTTAACAGTGTAAAGCTGACCTAATGTTGTATAGGCTGCAGCATACATTGTATTGCTGTTGTAGTCATATTCCATATCCTGTGCATAGTTCATTGATACACCTGTTGCACCGATGTCAGTTAAAACCAAACCAGCAGGATTGATTTTGAAGAGATGGTCAGTAGTACTACCAAGGGCATATAACATTCCGGTTTCATCTGTTGCAAGGTTGATGAGTAATTCACCAGGGGCAACTGATCCAACAAGTGTATATGCACCTGTAGCAGGAACAATAGTGTAAAGAATATTTGTAGCACCATCCCATTCAATACCGTACATTACGCTATTGATATGATCATAGGTGATACCGGTGAATCCTTTTGCAAGATCAGCAATTTTGGTCATTGAACCATTATTGGCATCAATCTTATACCAGCCACCACCATCAGGAATTGTACTGTCATAGTACTCTGATCCGTACCATACATCATTTGCCCATGTACCGGCTCCGATGAATTCAACTGAAGTGGTTGGTGCAAGTGATACAAAAATTTCTGGATGTTCCTTATAGAAGTAACCAGGTCCCTGAGGCACTGATCCGGTTGGGTCATATGCATTGTAAGCATAGAACTTGGTAAGAACCTCAATAGAAATTGACTTAGTCTTGCAATCATTTGCAGGAACCAAATCTGAACCGAGGTTAGTGCAAGCCTGAGCTGTATAGGTTCCGACAGCTGGTGTCCAGTTAGCAAAGGAAACCTGTACGGATGCTCCTGGAGCAAGTGCAGTAACAGTCTGAACATCAGTGTATGAACCAATGGTCATGGTAACATTGAAAGTTTCAGTGTTGCTTCCGTTATTAACTACTGTTGCCTTAGGTGTAGTTGCTTCTGGAGTCAAAAGTGATCCCATGTCAACTGAGGTTACAGCAACATCATGAGCAACAACTTCAGAAATACTGATGTCATCAACAACGAGATACCACATGTCAGCATCACTGTAACCATGCCATCCTAAGTAATAGGTGCCGGCTGATGTAACGGTGAATGTACCGGTTCCTTCTGCAAATGCAGAATTGTTGATTGATGGGTTGTCATAGATAGTACCAAGGGTCATAGCAGCAGCTGACTGACTTGTTCCCCATTTTACTTCCAGTTTTTCAGGATATGAACCTGAAGCTCTGTACCAGAAACTGACTTTATACTGACCCGGAGCCAAAGTGAAACCAGGAGTATAGAACCAGTCATCCATAGCAGCTGATGCATTGTAGCTGATATACATGCTATTCGGAGCGGATCTATTATAGCTGGCAGATGTCTTCCAAAGCTGAGTGTCACCATTCTCATTGCTTACCAACATACAGTTAGGAATTGCAGGTGCAGTTACAGCATCGAAATTCTGTGCATAAGGTAAGGTCAAAGCTGTACACAAAGTTGAGAAAGTATAAGGTCCAATCCAGAAGCTATAATCAGGTGCACAATAAGCCCTTACATAATAGCTGTAAGAGGTTGCAGCTGAAAGTCCACCAAGTGTGTATGGATTGGTAACGCCGGTGGTAATCATAGTACCGGTTCCTTGTGTGAATCCAAATGGGCCATATTCAATTTCCCATGCAGTTGTACCATTAGCATTCCAGAAAAGGTCAGCTGAAGTGGTAGTTATGTTGGTTGCTGAGAGCAGTGAAGGATTCTGACATGTAGGTACATTTTCAACATACACATCATCAATGATCATATCATCATAGAATGGTGATCCTGCGCCCTTGTCAACAACAAATTGGAATTGAATTGGGCCAGTAACAGCATATGCTGTAAGGTCAACGATGATTTCCTGCCAAGCAGCATTGTTCATGGTTGGTCCCCAGGTATAGATAGCTGGAATCCAAGCAGCACCATCCCACATATTTACTGTGAGAGTCTGGTAACTTGCATCATTGATATTATTATTGAACAAATAGAAACGAAGACGCTCTGTTGTCAAGGCAGAAATATCAATCATTGGAGTGGTCAGGGTAATACCTGTTAAACTAGCAGAACCTGAACCGTCAACACCTGCAAAACTACCACCAGTACCTGAATGGTCAGTTACAAGGTCAGCACCATAATCAGCCCATGTATTGGTGAATAACCAATTCTGTGGTCCTGAAATAGTCCAGCAATTTGGTTTGGTGGTTGCATTGAAGTTCTGAATGAATGGAGCTGCAAATACATCACATTCTGTTGTGAATGAGAATGGTCCAACCCATGTGCTCTGATCTGAAACACTGCAATAGGACCTTACATAGAAACTATAGGTAGTGCTTTGAGTTAATCCACCATAGGTGTATGGGTTGTCAACAACACCTGAAGCAGTTGGAGTTCCACTTGGGGTAAAACCAAAGAGACCGAGCTCGATATCCCATGCAGTAGCAGTTCCGTTTTCAGTCCAGCCCAGTTTGGCTGATGTGGTAAGCACTCCGGTAGTGAAAAGTGCGGTTGGTGCAGGACATGTTGGAGGAGTTACAAAGTTCTTGGGGCCTGCCCATGAACTGAAAATTCCTGAGCCGCAATTAGCCCTTACATAATAATCATATGAAGTAACAGCTGAAAGTCCAGTAAGTGTATAAGGATTGGTGATACCAGCTGTAATCATGGTTCCGGTTCCCTGAGTAAATCCAGCAGGACCGTATTCAATTTCCCATGCAGTTGTTCCAGCAGCATCCCAGCCTAATACGGCCTGGTTGTATGCACTGGCAGTTGCAGTAAGCAAACTTGGTGTTGGACAAGCAGGAGCTACATCTATGGTAATCTTATAATCTTCAGTTTCACCATATCCGTAAGCAAGGCAAGGAGTAAGTCCAGCGCCTACATAACCTTCAGCAACAGTAATACGCATAGCAGTAACGCCTAAGGTAGCGCCGCTAGGAATGGTAATATTGCCGGTGATAGTACGTGGACTGATACTGGTTGCAGCTTCTGTGTAAACCTGTTCGCCTGCATCCAGGAAGTCGCCATCCTGATTAAAGTCAATCCAGATTGCACAACCGTTGCTATAATATGTTGAACCATCACATTCATTTTCAAGAACTGTGAAGCTGTATGTTCCGGTCCTCTGCATGGTTGTAAGTGAACCAAGGGTGAAGAAGTTGGAGTACCTTTGAAGGATTGATCCGGGTCCCGGAGCAACGGTAGCACAATCGTATGCATTGGTTGCACCGTTTACAGTTACACTGTAAATTTCCTCATCAGCAGTGTTTGACGCCATGGAGGTGCAATAGCCTGCAAATATGTCTGAGTTACCAGCTACTGCAACATTACCTGAAGCACCACCACCAACGTTTGTGACGTTACCGGTATAATATACATTGGTTGCTGTTGGAGCACATCTAACGTATACTGTAGTAGCTGCAAGGGTTGAAGTTGCATAGGCAACATTCACTGATGGGCCAAAGCCGGCACCTGTTGTGAGGGAAACCTCGAAGTTTGCAGGTGCAGATACAAGAATATTTCCTGGAGCACCTGACAGATTTTCACCTGCAATGGTGTAGGTCTTCTCAGCTGAATAAGCACCTGAAGCTGCATAACCGCAGTCAAGTGATGTAGGTAGGAGGGTAATTGATGGGTTAACAGGGATTTCTTCAAGAATGAAGTTGTCAATGTCAACATAATAGTCGCCAATGCCCCAAACTGCGTTGAATCTAACCTTTACAGTTTGTGAATTGTAACCGGTAAGACTGAACACTTTGTTTGCAAATGCAGTGCTGGTAACATGGGTTGTAGAATTGATGGAATAAATGGTGGTATAGGTAACTCCGCCATCGGTTGAAACATCAACATCAATTTTATCAGATGCTCCAAGAACTGTAGCAGTGGCTGGATATCCAGTATAATCCACAATTCTGTAGTCAAAGATCAGACGGCAAAGATTTGCAGAAAGAACTACTGAAGGTGAAATCGCACTTGCTGTTGTAACAGAGCTATAAAGGTTCCTGTACAGGCCGTTTGATGCAGCAGTTCCATGTGGAGAAGCAATAAAGAATGTTCCGCCCCAGCCTGCTGGCAAAGAAGTCGATGCATTGAAGTTTTGGCTGTAAGGAACACCGAACATTGTAGTTGCATTGGCAGTGATACCTGTTGCAGAATAATAATTTGCTGCATCAACTGACCAAGCTTTATAGTTATAGGTAGTACCTGCTATAAGACCAGTGTTGTTGAATCCTGAAAGTGGACCGTTGTAAATAACTGTGCCACCGCCTGAAATAGGATCACCAACATTAAGAGCAGTACCATTAACCGGAGTTCCGAATGTTGCAGATGCACTGTTTGATGCAACCATAACATTATGGCCTGCTGCGTTTAGCGTCCAGGTCAGGTTGATTTGTGTAGCACTGAAAGTGGTAGCTACCAGATTTGATGGAGCGGCAACTGCTGGAGTAGCTGCACCTGTTGTAGCTACTGAGTAGTTGTTTGATCCGTCAACTGACCATGCACTATAATAATAGGTAGTGCCGGCGGTCAGGCCTGAATGAAGCTGAGGTGAGGACTGTCCGTTATACAGTAGTGTACCGCCACCGAATGGCTGTCCAACTGCAGGAGGAGGAGTTCCGTTTGTAGGATTGGTGAAAGTATTGGTGGTGCTCCAAACAATAACTGCGTTATTGAGAGGTGTACCTGTAGGAAGGAAGGTAATCCTGTTTTCAGTTGAGCTCCATGGTGCAGCAGCAAAGCTTGCAGGAGGAACAAGTGAGAAGGCGGTGAATGTGCCTTCGTCAGCTCCGATATCAGGAGTGGAGACATTACGTGTGTTTCCGTCAAAGTCGGTTGTGATACCAGCAACTGTGGTTCCGCCGCTTTCAAGCAGGGTAGCTATGCTGGTGTTCAAATGGAGATCGTAAGGTGCAGTTGATACATTAACAAATGGAGCATTTTCTTCAATACTGCCGGATTCCTTTGGTGAAAGGGCTGCCTTGTAAGCAGCAACGGTAGCATAGCTGGTTGTTCCATCATAATAAATCACCTTGTTTGTTCCGCTTCCAACATAATAATTGTTGAATCCGGTTGCAGCACCCAAAGCAGTGGTAGCAGCACCTGAGCGGCGATGAGCTGCAGTGTAGCCGGTAGTGTTTGGGGTTGAAACATTAACAATGTTGTTGTTCCTCATGGTAATGGCAGGGGTGGTGCTGGTATAGATACCGGCTGATCCGAAGATGGCTCCTGAACTTGTTGCATTGAGGTAAACGCTGTTAAAGTCGCAGTAAGTGGTAGTACCACCACTGATATAGATACCAACCAAAGGAATAGCTGCATTAGCTGCAGGTGTTCTGAGGTCGCTTACAAAGTTGTTGTAAACATTATTGGTTGTACCGCCGCCAATATAAATTCCATAAAGGGTAGGGCCGGCACTTGCCAGTGAAAGGTTGTATACAGAGTTTGAATACATACTATTGGTTGTACCACCACTGATATATAGTCCGTATGCAGCACCGGCTGTTCCACCGGTAGCGTTCATTGCATAAACGGAGTTGCCACTCATGGTAATATTACCTGTTGAGCAATAGACTCCATAAAAACTTCCTCCAACACAGGAGAAGTTGTAAGCCTGGTTATTCTGGAAAGTCTTTGTGCCAGAAATGCCATATTCACGGATACCATAAATTGAACTGGCACCTGTACTGGTAAAGTTCTTAAAAACGTTACCTGTAACATTTACATTAACAGCTGAAGAAAGACTGTAGAAACCATAAATCGCGCCTGTTGAAGCAGTTGCATTCTGAGCAAAGCCATCAACAGTGTTGTTGGTTACAAACAGGTTGGTTGGACTGGTAGTCTTGATACCATACATGATACCAATACCTGTCCTACTGTTCGTATTGATGTTATTTCCAACAACATTTGCAGTAACAGGGGATGAGGTTTCGATACCATACCATGCGCCGGTTCCGGATAGGGTGTTACCTGTAATAACATTGTTGTTGATATTAACAGTTGTAGCTGAAGCTGAGTTCAGAATTGCATAGAATACACCTGAAGTGGCAGTATTGTACTGACAGTTCTGGACAGTATTGTTGTTGATGTTAACGGTATTGGAAAGAGCAGTTGATCCAATGCTGTTGGCAATGGCAGCAACCTGTGAGGTTGTTCCGCTTCCAACAATGGTAACAATGTTGTAATTGATGTCAACATTGCTGCTTGTTCCGGCAGATGCAAAAATACCGTAGAGTGTAGTAGTAGTACCAGTACCACCGGTGATATTGTTGTTCAATATCTTAAGACCATTCTGGTTGGTTGCATAGATACCGTAGGCCGTAGATGCAGCACCTCCAAAATTGGAGATAGTGTTAGCACCGCCAACACCCACTTCATTATTCTGGTCATAAAGTGCGAAAGGTGTAGCAGCGGAAAATCCATTCAACTTAATACCAGCATAAACATTCTGGATAGAGTTGTTGAAGAATTTACAGTTGTTCGAAGCATCAGTTGTAGCTAAAATTGTCAGACCAGTGGTATTTGCAGCCACATGGTTACCTGAATAGATGCCAACTGAAGCTGTATTAGCCTTGTTAAGAGTAATGGAGCAGTTTTTAATGGTTACGAATTCTGAACCATTATACGGAGCTGCAACATTTCCTTTTACAAGTGCATAGCCCCATTCCATCTGGGTGGTTGCTGTTAGATTGGCAGCGCTCTCAGTGAGGTCAATGCCATCGAAGGTGATGTAGTCACCACCGGCGATAACAATGATTCCGTCAACTGTGGCGGATGCACCAACAGCAGCAGTGACAACAGGATTCAGACCTGCGCCACTTTTCTGGAATACAATGGGGTCTGCCAATGTACCGGTGGCCGTAATCAGACCATCAGTAGGCAAAGCTAAGGTTTCGGTATGACCGGCAGCCACATTGAATGTGACACCACCGGACCCGACTCCCTGAGCATTGAGATCTGCAATGGCAGCTGCAATGGTTGCATAATCGCCCGGAATGGTTTTAACACCGGTCAATGCTGCAAAACTCATGCTACTAATTGCCAAAGCAACAAGAAACAGTAGGATTCGTTTCATAGTGTAAGGGTTTTGGTTAATAAATGTATGGTTTGGGTTAAACTAAAAAATTTCAATTTGGGCAAAAAAAATCTCATCTCCTTATATAAGGTATCATTTGCGACACCTGACATAAGAAAATGATTACATTCCAGAAGCTTTTCTCTGAAGCGTGTTAATCGTCATTTGGGTTTTTGTGTATGAGTGTTAGCAGTAGTCGATGAATACGGGTACAGATAGTTCAAGTATACAATCTGTATCCGGGATGACCCGGCAGAATCACGGCAGTAAAAACAGCAAGCTAGTAAGGTAATGAGTGGGTTGGGGTAGTTGGTACCGGATTAAGGATTATTCATCCCGAATTCCATAAAGCAAACTTAATCAAAATGAACCTGAAAACAATGAGGAAAGTTGTCCGAGTTCAGGAAGTCGGACATATTACTATCTCCGTCTTTGGTTTGATAAAGTTACATTTTTTTTTATTTAAAAGTAAATTGTTAATAAGTTTCTTCTGAAAAGAGTGATTGATAAATAAAGCAAGAAAATTATTAACATTAATCAAGTTCAATAAAATAAGTATTTACAGGATGTCTGGTTATTAAGTGGGTTGTCGAATTTGATAGTAACAGGTGAAAATTAGAAAAAATTCTGTAACTTTTTAATCCTAATGGTTAAATTTAAAAGAATTTTAGGTTTTTAACTGTCCGACTTTAGGATTTTTATACCTGACTAGTTACATTTGGGTGAAATACCTATTAATATACTAAAGATACACAGCGGAAGCAACTAATATTACTCTGAGGATGACGATTGGCTTCTATCTTGAAATTGTTGCGATAATACTGATATGGCAGGCTATATTGTTTGCTGTATTATTTGGTGGTATCTATCAGAAAACCAAGCACTATCCTAAAAAGTTCATAGCATGGTACATGGCTGCAAATGCAGCCTATTTCTTCATTGTCTGGCTTAATTATTTCGACTACAGGGGCGTACTTCAATACCTGTATCCGTTTTCCATGCCTTTACTGCTGACATTCTTACCATTATTCTATTTTTACTTTCGTTCGCTCACCACTGTGAAGTACAGGGTAAAAGGAAAACAATGGTTTCATCTGGCTCCATCAGGAATTGCCTTACTTCTTCAATCAGCATACTTCATTTTCCCTTTCAACGATCAGATTGAATTTGTTGCACGCCGATCAGTCAGTGAATCTTATCAGTGGCTTTATATTTACCTCATTTGGCTCAACCGCATCTCCTTCTATGGCGTTTTTACAATTCAGTTCCTGTTCTACATTATGAAGTTCAGGACAAACCTGAAGTTGCACCGGCTTCGAATAGAACTTATGTTCTCCTATAAAGAGAATATTGACCTTTCATGGATGAATTACCTCTTCGCCGGAATACTTCTTTTCTTTATTGGGAATGATCTCACCTATTTCTTCAGGGATGCTCATCCCTGGTATTCAGTTAGTTTCTACTGTATTGGAATGCTACTGATTAACTTCTTTATTGGATACCATAGCCTGATTCAAAATCAATGGGTTGAGAATGAAATACTATCCCGGATGACTCACTATTGTGCATTGCACAGGGAAATGACGAAGCCCCATTCAGAAAATCAGGAATTATTTATTGCTGAGCAATTGCAGAAATATCAACGTTCAGCTCTGAAGGATGATACCAGGGAGCAAATTATCCGACAATTGGATACACTTATGGAAGAGGAAGAATTGTATAATGATTCTCAGGTTAGTATTGAAGAATTAGCTATGAAGTTGGGAATCAGTTCAAAGCATCTTTCCCCAGGCGATCAATGAAGTACATCAGAAGAATTTCTTCAACTACATCAATGAATGGCGAATTAATAAAGCTAAGGTTATGCTGCAGGGTAAGGAGCACAGAAACCTTTCCATTGAAGGGATTGCCAAAGTAGTTGGATTTCAGTCCAAATCATCTTTCTATACTGCCTTTAAAAAGGCAACGGGTATCACCCCAACTGAATTCAGGGAAAGAGTTGATGAAGTATTGGCAAATCAGGTTGTGGAGTAAACTGATTCAGATCATGCCTATTTCAACCAATAATTATCTGAATTTTTTCAGTCTGGAGTATAATTCCTCCATTTACTCCAGGTAGTCTTGTCTTCTAGCATCTTGATAAATAGGCCACCTATTACGGATCTTGCCTGGAACCCTGATTTCTTTCCGGTTTTTGTATCATACCAGTCGGTAAATGGCAGTCTGTCAGGTGTTTCACAAGCGAACAGATACATCGGATGAATCAGATTGATAAACTCATCCTTGTCATCACTCATTGTGGCTGTCCAGGTTAACCAATCGGCTTTGGTATAGTCTGCTCTGTTATCCAGAGGAAGACCATACCTGTTTTGTTTGTCTTTGTAATACTCCTGCTCTCTTTTTGAAATTGAAGGATCAAAGAGGTTAAACTTGAAAATTTTATCCCAGATCAGGTTATATTTCTGACTCCAGCTTCCGGGCTTATCAAAGGCAAGACGGTAATTGGACTCATTAGCAGCTTCTTTTTCCCACTTTTGAGCAAATAACTTAGCATATTTATGATACTCCTTTGAGTCTGATTGATTGCCTATCATCTCGCAAATCCTGGAATAACATTCAAGCGCAATTATTGCCTTGATTGATAGATTCGTATTATGTGCCAGATGTCCGGCAAAATCATCAGTACATAACTGATTTTCAGGATCAAATCCTTTGTCCAGCAGATACTTTGCCCAGGTTTTTAGTACATCGAAATGCTTCTTTGAATAATCTGCATTTCCATCCGCGTATGCGATAGCATACATCATGATGATCATGTTCCCCGTCTCTTCAACAGGCATCTGATTATCTTCAGTCCTTTCTCCTCCCCCGTAAACCTGTCCGTTTGCCAAGGGGTAAGTTCCCAAATCATGAGGTGCAAAAGGGAACTTCCATTTTCCTGATTCAATATACCTGAATAATGGAGTGAGATTTGCTTTCAGTAACTCAGGATTGAACAGAAGCAGAATCGGGGAGGCTGGATAAATTACATCAACAGTTGAAATGCAGCCGTTGCTGAAATTTTCTTTTGGAAAATGATATGGAGTTCCATCAATATCAGTTGCAAGAACATGAGCAGCCAATGACTGGCGGTAAGCCAGGCTGGCTAGGAGTGAGTATTCCTTTCCTCCTGCTAATTCAAGATCTGCCATCAAATCCTTGTCAAACTGCTCGCATCTGGATTTTATTACTTGATAATCCTTCTCGGATGAAGATAACATTCCTGAGGTCGTTTCACCATCCAGTTTCCAGTAGGGAGGTAACCTGCGATTCAGAAACTCGGTGCAAAATCCTTCGTCATAGGCTAGAATGATATGATTCTCGACTGCTCCTGTGACATTCCCGAATGCCATGGTCCACGACATTACCGGCCATTCATCCATTGCACTTCTTGGCATCCTCAGATCGTCGCTCTCAGGAAGACCTGCATTTGAAAGAAATGATTTTCTACTGGTTCCAGCACTTCCAATTGCATTCGAAACTGATGAAAGGGCAGGGGAGGCTGTATAAAAATATCCCCAGTCAATCCTGAGGTCATCTCCTGCTTTTTCAAGAACTGCCTGCTCGGAGCTGCCCATCGAAAGAACTTCCAATCCATTTACTCTCAGCCTGCTCCAGTTGACTTTCTGGGATGGATGGTCAATAGCTGGTTCAGCACTGCAATCAAAATAGACTTTGACATCATGTGGGCTGCCATCACTGCTTTCAACTTTCCAGTTCAGATATCCTACTGGTTTTGAAAGTTGCTTCATGTCCCATGGGAACATCGGATTGATGAAAGACAGGGTAATCCTGCAACCAAGAGTGTCATAGGTATAGATGGTTCTTGTGGGTAATACCTCTGATCTAACCAATGGCATTGGCATTACTTCATCAGAACAGGCCAGCCCGACAAGGCGAAACGTTTGATTATCTATTTTGACCAAACTCGCCATGCCCATTGTACTGCCAGTCCAATGCCTTGTCCAGTCGGTACCGGGATGATCGGCAAACGACCAGAAGCTGAAATATGGGTTGCAGGTGATGAGCGGATAGGCTGGTGGCCTGAAAGGTTTTTCCTGCGCCGTGGCGGGAATCCAGAGCAAGGGCATGCAAATCAGTAAGATGCCTTTCAGTAGTCCGGTAATTTTCATATAGCAGCATTTTTGCCGAAAATACTATATTTTGAAGGATACCAGCTGAAATAAAAAAACAACTGCCCTAATAAATAAGGCAGTTGTTGGATTTTTAAGAAAAGAAATTGTTATTTGCTGATAATGAATTGCTTACTCCAGCCGTTATGATTATTTTCTATTCTCAGCAGGTACATGCCACTTGAAAGGTTCCTAACATTCAGTTGCTTGTGAGCTCCGTTTGAAAGACTCACCTCTTTTTCAGAATAAACAAGACTGTTCATGGCGTTATAAATTCTGATAGTGTACTTCCCTTCAGGAATAGTATTGCAATTAATCACAAATTCTCCGGAGTTTGGATTGGGATAAATTTCGAAGAAGGAACTTGCTTTTGGATCATCAATACCTGTACAATCAAAGAAGGTAAGGCTAAATGATTTGGTAGCAGCGCAATTGTTGGCATCTGTAACCTTTACTGAATAATTGAAAACACCCAGTCCTCTTCCGATTGTATCAGCTACGATTGAAGCTGTGGTCTGATTGCCGGGAGTCCAGAGATATGAACTTCCACTTGGGACGGTTGCATTTAGGGTAACGGCGCGGTTGCCGCAACTTGCTGTATCATGAAGTGCAACCGATGGCAATGCGTTTACTGTTATTGATGTGCTTGCGGAGACCAGGCATTGAGTAATAGGATCTGCATAGGTATAGGTAACAGTTTGGTTGCCTGCACCTGCAATTGCAGGGTCAAAAACATTGCCTGTAACTCCGTTGCCCTGGAATACTCCGCCCTCTGGTGTGCCTCCTAAAGTGACTGCTGATGCATCTGCACACATTGCTAGTACCGGATTGATTGTAACAGTAGGAAGTGCCGGAATGGTAATATCGAAACTGGCGGTATTATTGCAGGCATTGGCATCTGAGTAAGAGTATACCAGTGTGTGAAGTCCCGGGCCTGCAACTGTTGGATCAAAAGTAAGTCCGTTAGCAGCCACACCATTGCCTGAATAAACTCCTCCGGCAGGTTGACCTCCTGTAAGATCAAAGGCTGCAGCATTTCCACAGACTGTATCATTCATCGTAAAGGTGACAGCAGGAAGTGCATAAATGGTTAGTGATACTGCTGTTGGCTGGCTTTCGCAACCGTTTACATTTTGGGTGACAGTATAATTATAGGTACCAGGCAGGGTTTTGCCAGTGGTGAAATTATTACCAAGGGCAGCAACAAGTGTTCCATTGTACCAGCGTACATTTTCCCCAACGGCTGTGAGGTCAGGTACGGTTTGCCCCTCACATACTGCAACATTGCTGGCAGCTGGAGCTGAAGGTACAGTGTAAACTGAAATGTAACCGGGCTTGTTGATAGTGCTGCTTCCTGACGGATTGGTTACTGTAAGTGAAACATCATATACACCTGCCGTGCTGTAAACTATATTCGTAGGATTCTGAACATTTGAGGTTGAAGGATTGCCTCCTGGGAATGACCAGGCCCAGCTGGTTGGAGGTCCAACTGAGTAGTCAATGAAATTAACAGCAAGTCCCTCACAGGTTGAAGTATCGCTTACCATAAATTCAGCAGTAGGTGCGATAGGGGTAAGAGCCCTTATGGTAGCTGTGCGCTTATGAATTGGAGTTCCATTACTACCGGTTGTCACTATAGTTAAGGTGTAGTCTCCAACAGGCACAGATCCGTTTCCGCTAATCTGAATTGGAATTTCTCCGGGATAACTCGAGATTTTATTACCTTCAGGATAACTGAGGGTAAATAGTCCTGGGTTGCCCGACATGGTAGCTGAAACGAAAACAGTGTCAGTATACAGTTTAACACTTGGTACTTTTACATTGATGACTGCAACCGGAGAAAGTGTATCAACCGAAGGTTCTGCCCTTAGTCCATAGTCAGGGAAGTAACCAACATAACTGCCAAAGCTATTGTCCCTGAAATCAGTCCAGGCCATCATAGCAGATACTTTGTTGGCCGCAACCCCATTATAGTCGCCAAGATACATTGGAGTACCCCCGCCACCGCATGAGTTGCAATTGATTTTCATTTTTTTATTTGAAAGCTTCTGATTCTGTGCAAAGGTTATTCCGTCATCGGAATAGGTTGCATACATCATGCAGCTGTCGCTGGTTGGACAATCACGGGTATCCATCCAGGAGACGTATAATCTGCCGGTATTTTTTTCACACCAGATAGCAGGAAACCAGTTATGGTTACTCTGTGAGTTGACATCGTCATTTACGACTTTGGCTGTTGACCATGTTGAGCCACCATTGTCAGAATACCTGCAAAAGATATCAGGCTTGTTTCCGTTACCTGATGGGTTGTTTGAAGCATAAACAAGATACAACCTTCCTCTGTGGGGGCCGTAACTGTTGTCGGCAGCAATGAAAGGATATGGTCTGGTGCGCATATTCAATACAGCATTCCTGCCACCAACCTGAGTGCCTACTGTATTGGCATAATTCTGGCTTGACATCAGGGTGAAGTTCTGTCCGCCATTTAATGACCTGTAAAAGGTGTAGGTAGAGGAAAATGAACTACCTGAATTGGTAACAACATAAACTGCACCTCCCTGTGTACTGCCATCAGGGCCAACACATACGGAAGTGCCGGGGATAGCACCACCAGGGTTAAAGCTGGTTGGGGACTGCCAGGTTGCACCCAGATCCATTGAGCGTGAGTAACTTTGTCCGGTACTGCCTGAATTGGTCATTGTACCGTAAATGTAATTTGAATATGGGCCTGAGGTTTGATCGGCAGTCATCCAGTTCTTGTCACTTCCGGCCATTGCTGTAACCGGAGATGACCAGTTTTGTCCATTATTTGAAGACATTGCAACTTTAACACCCTGAATAGTGGAGGCACCGTACATGTTTTGATATGAAAGGTTTCCCATGCTATCGTATGCTACAACTACATCACCCCACATGCCTGTCCAACTTGGATTGCCAGCAGTCCAGGTGAAACCGTCATTGGTGTAATACCCTTTGCCACCAGCGGTTCCGGTTGAATTCCAAACTGCATAATATTGAGTGGGATTCATCGGGTTGTTTGCAATGCTGCATTCTGCAAAATCAACACCGATTTTAAAATTATCATAATCTTCGATGGTGACTACTGTGGCCTCAATTTGATCATTAATTGGGGCAACGTAGCCGGGTGCCATGATCATTGGGTCAGTATGCTTATTCTTGTCAATTGTTGCTGGCTGGGCATATATTTTTCCCACTGTGGTTAATGCAAGCAAGAGCAAGAATGTTAATCGGCGTAAAGACATATTCATCGTATTGGTAGGTTTAGTTGTTATTCAATCTGTAAAAGTAGGACTTTTCATCTTATCCGGAATGATTCTTATCAAGCTTTTACTGCATAAGATGCAAATAATCTGTTATTTATATGTTAAAATCCAATCTGCTCTTGACATGAGCAAAATAATTGGAGTAAGTAAGGATCAGGGGATCATCCGGGAAACGAAAGCCGTTCCGTTGTTATCCAATAGAATCATATCTCCTGAATCAGAGATTCCATCACCATTGAGGTCTGAAACGATATAGCCTGATGAAAATGCAGTGGCATCGTTATCGAGAGGAATCATATCTCCGGAATCAACCAAGCCATCCTGATTGATATCTCCTGAAAAAACCAGATACTTTCCGGATGAAAGTTTCAGATTGTTTCCGAAAGCCTGAGCCGCGGAATTGCTGAAATTATAGGAGATTGTTGAAGGACTGAATGAAACCGGGAGGCTACTCCATGTTTCAATACTGTTCCTGTGTTTAACTACAATATAATAGGATGAATTGAATGCCGCCGGCACAAGTGTTGACGCTACCCCGGTTGTAGACAGGTTAAGTGTATAGGGCCCGGCAACAAGAGCATAAGGACTGACAGACTGATGAAGTTCAACTGTAATCTGATCTGCAGTGCTTCCGGGGAATTGATTGCCGGAGGCATTCTGAGCCCTGTTCATGGTAGAACCATTGAACAGGCCTTCAAGAAAAACAGTTAGTGTAAGTGTTTTATTGGTTTCAATGGCGTTGATGTAATTTGGCCTGGAAAATGAGCTGTTTCCAGTGGCATTTGAGACGGTCAGGGAGGCTGAATACAATCCCGCAGCATTGAACTGAACCTGTGGATTCATTGAATTGGCTGTAGTTCCGCCAACATAAGTTACAGTATTGGGAGAGAAAGACCATGACCAATTGCTGGGAACAGGCGAGGATTGGTCAGTAAAAGTTACTGTTTGACCAACACCGGGACTGGTTGTGTTTGCAATAAAGTTGCAGACAGGTGCAATTGCTCTGACGGTAGCTGTGCGCTTATGAATTGGCGTACCATTGCTGCCGGTAGCAGTTAAGGTGATGGTGTAATCTCCTGCGGGAACTGCTCCCACAGCATTTATCCTGACAGGAATTTCTCCGGGGAAAGTCCAGAGTTTATTGCCCAGTGGATAGGTTATGGAAAAAATTCCAGGTGCTCCGGAAATTGTTGCTGAGACAACAACAGTATCTGAAAATAGTTTCACACTCGGGACTTTCACATTTATGACTGCATAGGGTGACAAAGTATCAATGGCAGGCTCGGCTCTCATTCCGAAGTCAGGGAAATAGGCAACATAGCTGCCGAAATTGTTCTCCCTGAAATCCGTCCATGACAGCATGGCTGTTGTTTTGTTGGCAGCTATACCATTGTAATCACCGAGATACATGGGAGTGCCCCCACCGCCACAACTTGTGCAATTGATTTTCATTTTCTGGGTGGATATTTTCTGATTTGGCATAAAGGTTACACCATCATTTGAATAGGACGCGTAAATCAGGCAGCTGTCGGAGGTGGGACAATCCCTGGTGTCCATCCAGGATACATATAGCCGTCCAGTATTTTTTTCACACCATACGGCTGGAAACCAATTGTTGTTGTTCACAGAGTTTGCATCGTCATTTACAACAACAGCTGATGACCAGTTTGTACCTCCATTGTCAGAATACCTGCAGAAGATATCCGGTTTATTCCCGTTGCCACTGGGGTTATTGGAGGCATACACAAGATACAGCCTGCCACGATGAGGGCCAATGCTATTGTCTGCAGCAATAAAGGGGTAGGGGCGGGTTCGCATATTCTGAACTGAGTTTCTGCCATTGACCTGACTTCCTACCGTATTTGAAAATTGCTGGGTTGACTTAAGACTGAATGTTTGTCCTCCATCAATTGATTTGTAGAATGTAAATGTTGAAGAGAACGAGCTTCCTGAGTTTGTAACTACATAAACAGCTCCTCCCTGGGTGTTTCCTTCAGGTCCAACGCAAACAGCCATACCTGGAAGGCTCTGGGTTGTAAGATTTGTTGTGGTTGACCATGTACTGCCAAGGTTGGAACTTTTAGAAACATTGCCTCCACTGGATGCTGTCATGGTACCATAGATGTAGTTTGAATATGGACCAGCCGTTTGATCGGATGCTATCCAGTTTTTATCAACCCCAGCCATAGCTGTAACCGGCGAACTCCAGTTCTGGCCGTTATTGGCTGACATTGCCACCTTCACACCCTGAATAGTGCTTGCTCCATACATGTTCTGATAGGCCAGATTACCTGAACTATCATAGGAAACAACCACATCTCCCCACATTCCGGTCCAGGAAGGATTGGCCGTAGTCCAGGTGTAGCCATCGTTTGTATAGTAGCCATTGCCACCAGCTGAAGCTGTAGAATTCCATACAGCATAAAACTGATTTGGATATTTGGGGTTATTTGCAATGCTGCATTCAGCAAAATCAACACCCAGCTTGAAATTATCATAATCGGCTGCTGTAATAACTGTTGCCATAGGTGATTCAAGCACAGGCGCAATATAACCTGGAGCGACAATCATGGGGTCATGACTTTTATTAATGTCCTGGGTAGCTGGCTGAGCAAAGGCAACTGTTTGAAGGAGAGCGATCCCTGTTAGGAATGCAATAAATTTGGAAGTGTAGCGTAATGACATATAATCGGAGTTGTAGTTGTGGTTTAGAGAGGTGAAAATACTAATTTTCGGCTCACTTTTTTTAATTGCTCGGATAAACAACCCTAATTCCTTATTTTTGTTGATGAGTTAAGCCAAATTGTAATCCATAAATCCTTCAAACCATGAAATTATCCTTCTTATCGAGAGTATTTGTCTCCCTATCCTTAGTAGGGATACTTGTTTTATTGGCTGGTTGCCCATACTCCAGTTCTGTACCTATTGATGACGGCAGCGTAAAAGTTCAGACATCATTGGTTGGAAAATGGATCAGTTCATCCGACAGGGATTCAGAGAATCCTACCTACTTTGAAATTACCCGCGATGACAATACCCATGCCACAGCCCTGAAGTACGAATTTTCTTCAAGTGATTCAATTTATGAATCAACAACCTACCATCTTACCTTTTCGGATGTAAATGGTGATGTATTCATGAATGCAATTGAGGATGGTGGTTCCAGTTATTCACTGTATAAGTTCGTTTATGATGATAAGGCTGATGAAATCAGTACCTATGAAGTAACTGACTACATTAAGGAGACTTTCAACACCTCTGCCGAACTGAAGTCATTCATTGCTGCAAATAAGGAAATGAGCTTCTTTTTTACCAATACTGTTGATACCTATGTAAGGTTCAACTAGAGTGCAGGTATAAGATTCATGAACAGCCGGATAAGTTGATCTTCAGCTTTTCCGGCTGTTTCAATTATATCGTTGATGTCAGCAGGCTCAAGGTTATCAGGATCACATTCATCGGTAAGTACAGATACAGCCGCACAAGGCATTCCCATGTGATTGGCAACTATCACTTCCGGAACAGTCGACATGCCAACAGCGTCGGCGCCAATACCCCTAAGGAAGCGGTATTCAGCGCGGGTTTCAAGGTTGGGACCTGATACAGCAACATAAACACCCTTTCGCAGATTTATTCCGGCCTCTTTGGCTGCAATCATCATTTTATTGTTGATTTGCCTGGAGTAGGGACAGCTCATATCTGGAAAACGTGGGCCGAGTTTGTCGTCATTTGCGCCAATCAGTGGATTGTCGGGCAGCAGGTTAATGTGATCATCAATCATCATCAAATCTCCCTTACTGAACTCCAGATTCAGAGCACCGGCAGCATTCGATAACAGAAGCCATTTTATGCCCAGTAGTTTCATCACCCTGATTGGAAAAGTAACCTGCCGAAGGTTGTAACCTTCATAAAAATGAAACCGGCCCTGCATTGCCAACACCTTTCTGCCCTTTAATGTGCCATATATAAGATGCCCTTTATGAAATTCAACCGTTGCCAATGGGAAATTAGGTATAGAGCTATATTCCAGCTCTTTGATAATTGTGATTTCATTGACTAATTTACCCAGTCCGGTTCCTAAAACTATTCCGATTTCAGGTTCATCAATTCCCTGGTTTTTAAGAAAGGACACAGTTTCTTCAAATTTCTCAAACATATAT
Source organism: Bacteroidales bacterium (assembly GCA_016707705.1). Taxonomy (GTDB): domain Bacteria; phylum Bacteroidota; class Bacteroidia; order Bacteroidales; family UBA4417; genus UBA4417. The sequence goes on along the minus strand of JADJHD010000010.1, from coordinate 3,205 downwards.
GTAGTAAATTGGTTTAGCGTAAGTACATTTCCAGTTGTATAACGCTATAAAGGTAAGGAATCAAATCCTTGACTATTCACCTTAATCCGGAAATCCTTGAAAGAAGAAAATCTCGAAAAGTTTAGAAAAAGTCTATCAGAAAACCAGTTTTGGCCCTCTGTTTATATGTTTAAAATGATTTTTCCTGCTTCTCATCGCAGTTTTGCCCTTGTAAGCAGCTACTTCCCCGAAGGCGCGGAGTTGACTGTCAGGAACTCTGAAAGTGGCAAATATATGATTGCCACTGTTCAGGAAATGATGCTTTCTGCTGATGAGGTAATTTCAAGATATCAACTTCTGTTGACCATTGAAGGAATGATACTGCTATAAAGAAAAAACCATTCAAGGGCAGCTTCCTGCCAGTGAATGGTTTTCAATAATTATGTATAAGAGTTTCTTATTCTCTTAAATCGCAAGAAAATTACGGTGTAATGGCTGAGATGAAATCATTGGAGTTATTTTCAACGATAATCATATCACTGGAGTCAATAAGTCCATCACCATTTGTATCCTCAGATATATAACCGGTCGCAAAGTTATTTGATTGATTTTCAACAGGAATCATGTCACCAGAATCGATAATTCCATCCTGATTAACATCTCCGGTATAGAAAGCCCAAAAACCACCGCTAACAATCTTCATATTATTCCCATAAGCATTTGCAGCTGCAGAGGAATAGTTGTAATTGATTGTGGCTCCGGCAAATGAAACAGGAGCAGCAGAGGTAGTTTCGATAGAATTTCTGTGTTTTACAGTCACATAATAGGAACTGCTGAATAAGCCAGGTATTGTAGTGGTAGCTGTTCCATTGGTATTCAGGTCCACACTTGAAACCAGGTAGGGAATGCTTGCATAGGCTCCGGAGTTGTGCAGCTCGAGTGTAATCTTGTCAGCAACTGAGCCGGGGAACTGATTTCCGACATCATTCTGAGCCTTTCTCATGGTTCCGCTGCCATTTACCAAACCCTGAATAAAACAGGTTACATTAAGGGTCTTATTGGCAAGAACCTGGTAACCGGTGAAGGTTCCCAGAGTGGTAAGCCCGCTGGCGGTAAGCTGATGTGTTGCTGTATTGGCAACATTGTAGTAAACAACCGATACGGGCAGTATCCTGACAGTAAAGATTGAACTTTCAGTACCCACTACATCAGCAGGAACATATTGAAAAGTTGTGTTGAATAAGGGTGATGTAATACCGCTGGATGTAAGATCCCAGTATCTCTTGATATAGCTTCCACCAGGCGTGCCGGGATACATTGCATTTACAAGTGATGCTCCAACATAATTGTTGGCACCGAAAGTTCCGGCTGTGAAGGTAAGGGTCACAGGTGAATACTCGGCAGTTACAGTATTATCGCCAATAGGGAAGGTGAAACTGCCGGTTCCGCCATAAGATTTTCGCAGCTGACCTGTGCTTGTTGGCACAACCATCGCTGTTGCTGAAGGAGTACCTGCAACCGAGGCAGCACTCCCCATGGTCAGATTGTTACTGCCAAGGGTAAGCAAACCGCTGGTAAGTGTGAGCACTCCATTCACTTTGTTGTCTCCACCATTAACAACACCGCTGGCATTGTTAACAGTCAGATTCTGGAAAGTGCTCTTTCCACTGATGGTTTGTGCAGCTGTGCCTGAAAAGTCAACTGTTCCGGAACCTAAGGCCGAACCAGCGATATTTTCATTTACCAGATTTTTTTTGAGAATAACTGTCCCGCTATTATCAAGAGTGGCTCCATTCTTAAGAACAAAATTTTCAGAAGATACTATTGAAGTTCCGGCAACTACCTTCATAGTTGTACCGGAGGTGACAATGTTTTCTGCCTTAGTTGAATGCGAAAGCATTCCTGCCATCATGATCGATAGCGCAGCCGAGCTTAATTTCCTGAATAGCAATGTATTCAGAAGTTGTACAGGTGTTTTCATTGGGTGGGTTTTTGGTGGTTACCTGAATTACCTAAAATACAAATGTAAGAAATTAAATATATTCTTCGTCAAATTTAATCTCTCAACGCAATTATTTTTTCTGTATTGTCGAAGAATGAAGTTCCAACTTGTTGTAAGACAGTAATATTGAGTTTGTGTAGATGTTATTTGAGCAAAATCAGTAAAGAGTTATAACACACGAATCCAATCATAGTTCAAATTGAAGTGTAATCCTGATACATATATGATTATTTAGCTCAATTCTTTAATGGTGAATATTTCTCATGGATTGCTAAGTTATTGAAATGCAATCGTATATGATTTTTAGGTCGAGAGTTTGAATATCTGCTTCGCCAACCATTAGCCTTCCATCTACATAAGTCGCTTGGGATCGAGCAATTCCTGCTTGTTTCTGATAGATGCCTCTTTGAAATTGTCTCCTGACTTCTGTTCTGTTTTTGTTTTAGGATCATTCAGAGATTCTGCTTTTACAGCATTTTCCGACTTTATTCTGAAAACGCTGCAAGTGTCCAGTTTAGGGTCATACAGCTTGCAATCTGCTCGCTTGGTATATTTTGTAGTACTATCAATCGCTGTGGTCTGGGCGCTCAATTCCGAGGAGATCCCTGTCAGTAAACTGATAGTGGAGAGGAACAAGATGATTTGAATCGAGGTTTTCATAGTAAATTTTGCAAAAATGGATTCAGGATGTAATGACTCAGATGTTACTTAAATCAGGTTTTTGAAATTTTCCGGAAGGATTTAATCTTCAGGTTTCACATTCTTGATTTTCAAAGCATTGACATCATATTGAAGCTCAGCAATTTTCTTCTCCTGCTGAATGATATACAATGTGAGTTCTTCGATCTTTTCAAGCATTTTAACCTGCAACTCAGAAACCTGGTACCCCGATTTCATTACCTCGTCTGATGATGGGAGTCCCGGAAGATGCCCGGATGTATTGATGAAATCATTGAGCTCACCTAAATCTCTTAATTTATAGTCCTTTTGAAAGACGTAGTCAGGCCAGTTGGCAATGGGTTCAATCAAAATATCTGTACACGCGATTTTGCCATTCACTGACAATGAATATCCTGTTGCCTGAATCGTAGTTCCAATCCTGAGATCATTGGCGATATGAACGCTTCCATTGTCGAAGTAGCCTGCCCAGTTGGCTGATCCACCGCTTGCGGTTCCATAGATGCCTACATGGCTTCCTGTTCCGGAGGTACTGCTGCATTCACC
>JADJHD010000009.1 GCA_016707705.1 Bacteroidales bacterium | reverse complement strand
TTATGCCAGAACTGTCATGCATCAGCATCATGTAAAGCATCACCTATCGATCTGTAATACCAGAAGGAGGGAAGTATATTTTTACACTCATTTTTCCAAAAGAAATCATGAAAACCAGTGTTTTATATATTGAAGATCAGAAGCCTTTTTAGGAAGAATTGTAAGTGAAACACTTCAGCAACAAGCGTGGCTTGACATCCAATTGATTACGGATGGGGCAAAAGTAATGGAAGCATTATCTTTTGAGCTCGATATCTGTGTTCTCGATATTATGCTCCCAAATGTGGACGGCAACACTATGTAAACAAATCAAGACTGAAACCTTCATTGCCCGTGATCTTCTACTGCCAGAGTGAGACAGAGGATCTGGTCAAAAGGGTTTGGAATGTGGGGGGTACTGATTATATTAAAACCATTTAGCATGGAAGAGCTTGATGGTCAGATAAAAATCAACTAGTTTCTATTGACTTCAAAAAAGCAGAATGGGAAAGATGAGATTCACCTGGAAAGTACACGCTCTATCCCTTATGATATGAGTTAATTTCTCCCACCACTACTTCTTCTCATTATCAGCAAGGAGATGGAAATTGTGGGAATGCTGGGCCAGAACCATTAATCAAGTGATAGAACGAAGATCACTTTTACTTAAGATCTGGGGATGACTCCTTTTAATTCGAGGACACCGGATGTATATATCAGGAACAGAGCTTTATTTTCAGAGGATCTAGATATCCAATTAGCAACCCTAAAGGGGAAAAAGGCTAAATTATTTCTGATCAAATGAACTTAGTTCTCAGAATCAGAAGGTGTGATGAAAAGAATTACTGTAGCCAAACCTGACAAGCAGAGGGGCTACTCCAAGGATTCCGGAAAGCAGTTCATCATTCACCACCTGGAAAATGAGTGTTATAGATATCAAATATTAATAATTGTTAATAACAGCATCAGGTATTTGACCCAATTAAACCCATTCGGACAAGGAAGCCAATTCCTGCCAGCAATATCCAGGATGTGAGGAAATATACAAATGAGAGCGTTGTGAAAGATTCTCTTCACGAGGAAACTAACCAAGGTACCAAGCCCGATAGACAGGAAAACAAGATTGGATATTTTACAAAATTGGATGGCACTACTTTATCCATATTCAGTTATTTAAACCAAGGTCATCCCAAAAAAATTATACATAGTAATAGAATCAGCCTAAGTGCAAATGTCTGTATGCATTCCAGACTATTTGATTCCTTAAACCTGCTTTTTCATATTCCAAATTCGGAGTGGTTGCAGGTTCATTTTCATCAACAGCACCAATCTGGACAACTTTGGATGTAATTCCGCGATCATTTATCCTGAATAAATGCCATGTATCTCCCACAGTATTAATGATTTGACCGTTCTTTACAAGTGATTTCTTCTCAGGTTAGGGTCAGGACACCAGAAACATTGTTTTTATGAAGACTCAGCAGCAATGAATCCGGGTAAATCAAAGTAGTAGCTTTATCATCTTCCCACGAGAAGTATGGATAAGGAATCGGATATGGTTCCCTGGAATTCCAAATGCACTCATACTTCCAATAACTGACGTTCTGAGACTATCAGGCAAATTATCAATAAAGTAGACTTTGTCAGCAGCAAAAAATTGTGCCACTATATTTTGTTTTAAGGTCCGAATGAGGTCGGGAGGTAGTTGCTTCCCTTCGAACTGGTCATAGGAGTAAGGCAACCTTATGACCCCTGGGAATTTTCCAGTCAAAAAAAAACGGTCTTTGTCAAGGCCGGTAGCTGCATGATTCCATAGAAATTCCTGCCCTCACCATAAACAAAGGAAATAGAAGGTTTTCTGCAGGCGATAACAGCATCTTCAGGCAGGTTAGAGGCGGCCCATTCACTGCCTGTAAATAATGTTTCCAATCAGGTGTAAAGTCCTCCAAAACGACCTGATTCTTTACGGGCCTTTAATCTGAGTAGCAGAAGCACCATGGTTTGAAAAAAAGCAGATAACTGCTATCAATGGAAGGACAAACTGAAGTATTTTAAGGTTCTTTTGCTGGAACATATAATATAAGGCTGCCACAACCAGCATCAACAGAAATGCGAAGGCTGGAATAATCAAACTGGCCTGATCCCATTTGGCCTGAAGTACTACGAAAGTAACCAGCAAAAAGCTCCGGCCACAAGCCCTGTAAGAACAAGTAGTTGTTTTTCAAGTAAGTATATCCAAGTCCAATTATTGCAAGCAGGTATTTAATATGGTAAGAAGCGGGAATAAAGTAAGAACAAGGGGCATAAGAGCGAATCCTGTCATATAAAGAAAATGCTTCGAAAGGTAAGGGATTTGGAGTTATCAAAGAACCGTTTAATCAATCCACCGAAGTCCTCTTTCCCGTCCTGAAGGATAATAGTCTTTGTTCAACAGGCTGGTTCCTGGTTACTGAATTGCAGTCCACCTTCACTCCATAAGGCATATTTAATACCTTGAAAAGCAATGAACACTGTACCGAATGCCAATACAAAGAATGCCAGGTTTTTCCACTGTCCCTTCAGCAGGAAATAAGCACCGGCAGCCATAAGGGCAGAATAGCCAATACTGCGTGTAAGAGTTAATAATTACAAGGATTGTAGGGATTCGATTTCTGAAGGTTCTGTGCAGATAAGGTAAATGGATGCCAACATTGCAACCATTGAGAATAATTTCAAAGGTGTAAGACTGATGCCGAAAAATGGCAACCACTAATCCCAGTACCATTGGAAACAATGGGCCTGGAACGCCGGGTATTTAAAAGAATGGATAAATTCTGATGCCCTGATGATATAAAAGGAATCATCCCCTGTGAGGCTAACCTTTGGGTCATATAATAACAGACTGAAAAGCAGGGTTATACCCATGCTCACCCATATCAGCCAGGGATGTGCTTTCTCCAGTGAGCGGTCCATCATCTCAAACAAGGAACCACCCATTTTGGGTTCAGAAGCTTTTTTATTGTTTGAGGTTACATTTTTTGGTTTTTCCCGGAGTTTCTCTTTGGACATGATCTGAGTAATTAAAAGTTGACCTGAAGATTCTTTTCCAAATGCAAATGTCAACAATATTCATTAATTTCTAAACAGCGCATTTGAGTATAGTTGCCTGAACCTTTAAAATGAGTATCAATCCGGGAAAGATTTGGAATAATTTTCATACGTTTGTAAGCAGTTTATTAGATATACCTTTACGTGCTACTGTTTTCCGGGATCTAATTATGAATAAAGCCAAATTACTTGATTTTTACAGGAAGAGTGCAGGTTCCCGGAATCGATGGAAGCGTCGTAACAGCTTTTATCACCGGTCTCTTGAAAATTATTTTGCATTCATTATTCCAGAAGGGAAAAAAGTCCTGGAGATTGGATGTGGATTAGGTGATTTACTTCACTCTGTGAAACCCAGCATTGGAATTGGTATTGATTTTGCCCCTGAATACATTGAAATTGCAACTGCTAAGTACCCGGAACTACAGTTCAGAGTTGATGATATTGAAGATTTAACCCTCAAAGATACTTTTGATTACATTATTCTTTCTGATCTTACCAATTGCTTATGGGATGTTCAGAAAGCACTACATAACATCCGTTCCCTTTGTCATACACAAACAAGGATTGTAATTTCGCAGTACAACTATAAATGGGAACCCATACTTAAAATTGGAGAAGCGTTAAGGATAAAACTGAAACAACCTGCACAGAACTGGTTTACCACCGGTGATCTGGAGAACTTGCTGCAACTTGAAGGATATCAAACCATTAAGGTAGAAAGGAAACTACTTTTCCCTAAATATATCCCTGTAATTAATTTCCTCTTTAATAAGTTTTTAGCCAACTTACCACTCATTAACCATCTGAATCTTATCAATCTTTTGATTGCCAGACCTGTACTGTCAGATGATCAGCAATATAGCGTCTCAATCGTAGTTCCAGCCAGGAATGAGCGGGGAAATATTGAGAACGCTATTAAGAGAACCCCTGAATTTGGAACGCATCAACAGTTTATTTTCGTAGAAGGGAATTCAAGTGACCAAACCCTGGAAGAGATGCAGAGAGTTAAAGAAGCCTACCCGGAAAAGGATATCCTTGTTTTCAAACAAAGTGGAAAAGGAAAAGGCAATGCGGTTCGGGAAGGTTTTGATGCTGCATCAGGTGAAATATTGATGATTCTTGATGCCGATCTCACCATGCCACCTGAAGAACTTCCCAAGTTTTATGATGCCTTGCGTTATAACAAAGGAGAATTCATTAATGGAAGCCGATTGGTTTATCCCATGGACGAAAATGCGATGCGTTTCCTGAACCTGTTAGGCAATAAGTTTTTTGGCTGGTTCTTCACTTATCTGCTTGGTCAAAAGCTAAAAGACACCTTGTGTGGCACGAAAGTCCTATATAAAAGGGATTATGAACAAATCATCAGAAACCGTCATTTCTTTGGTGATTTTGATCCTTTTGGTGACTTTGACCTATTATTCGGAGCCGCTAAATTAAACCTGAAAATCACAGATCATCATCAGGTATCGTGACAGGAATATGGAAGTACCCAAATCAGCCGCTTCAAACATGGCTGGTTACTTATTCGGATGAGCCTGTTTGCTGCAAGGAAAATCAAATTCCGTTAATCATTTCAAGACCTTAATATATAGCATTCCTAATGCCAGGAATCGCCTGATCATTTGTACTATTCATAGCATCATATAAGCAGTGATAATATCCAATAATTGCATTCCGTAGAATAGTTTGCTATATTTGTTCTATAACCAAATAAAACCAAATCTATGAAAAAGCTTTCTATTCTATTTTTGATTGTACTTTTTTCCAGCAGTGCCTTAATGGCTCAGTTTGAGAAAGGCAACTGTTTCACAGCAGGATATAGTAATCTAGGCCTCGATATAGGTAATAAGAAAACCAAATCCGGTGGCACTACTGTCGATGATTATAAATATTCTGAATTCTTCATTAAGCCTGAAGCAGGTTACTTTATTGCCGACAATCTAATGACTGGACTTTTCATTGATTTTTATACCGAACACTACAAGTATGAATCTGGAGGTGATGATAAATACTTCAAATTTCTGGTAGGCCCTGTAGCCAGGTATTATTTTTTCCAAATGAATAAAATGAACTTTTATGGTGAAGGCAGAGTAGGAGTTGGATTTGATAAATCCACTTATAACTACTCCGGAGGTAGTACAGAAGATGTGACTAAATCCACCTACTTCACTACAAGACTAGGAGGCGGATTTACCTATCTGATGACCGATAACTTTGGGCTGGATCTGTTTTTAGGCTACGATTATGATGCTTGGTCAACAAAAGCAGAAGAAGATGTTGATCAGAATGGTGCTGCCAGTGTTGATAAGATTAAAGATACATGGAGTTCCCTGGAAATGAACATTGGGTTTGTCTTCATTTTTGGGAATTAAATCCAGACAAAAAAAATCTGGCTTTTTGCCTCCTGATTTGATAGCATACCTAAACAAAAAGCTGTTTCGAAGGTTAATTTCGGAGCAGCTTTTTTTGATGTTATATAATAAAATCAATTTAGGTAAGTTCATAGATATAAACCCAAACGAATTATGACTCGTCCAACTCTCTTATTAACCTCAATCACGGTGATTATTTTGTCACTATCCTTGTTGTCTGCATGCAAGCATGATCCTGAACTCCAGGAAACAGTAAACCCTCCTGACGACACTACCCAAAACCCCACCTCCCAATGCAGTCCTGATACTATATATTTTGAGCAGCAAATTCTGCCCATGTTACAATCGGGTTGTGCAATGAGTGGCTGCCATGATGCCGGATCACATGAGGAAGGAATCATCCTCAACAGCTATGCCAATATTATGGCAACAGGTGGTATCAATATTTCAAATCCTACAAGGAGTGAAATTTATGAAAAGATGGTGGAAAGTGACCTTGAAGACAGAATGCCTCCACCCCCCTACCCTGCATTTACCTCTGATAAGTTAGCCTTGATTTCAAAATGGATTAGCCAGGGAGCAAGGAATAACAGTTGCATTGAAGCAGGATGCGATACCACCAACGTAGCCTATCTGACCCATATAAAGCCATTACTCCAGAATCATTGCCAGGGGTGTCACAGTGGTGGAAACCCTAGTGGGGGAATCCCTCTTGTAATATATGCTGATGCTAAAGCGATTGCAGATAACGGGAAATTCCTGGGTACAATCAATCACCTGAATGGTTATAGTCCAATGCCCCAAAATAGCAACAAATTAACTGATTGTCAGATCAATATGGTCAAGATTTGGATTAACCAGGGTGCTCCGAATAATTGACCTTATCTGCCATCTTAAAAATCAATTCCCCTTCCTGGATTACTCCCATAATCTGTTGATTATTTGAAATCTCACCGGAGAGAAGCAACCTGGAAAGTTTATTCAGTACTTCCTTTTGAATGACTCTTTTCAAAGGTCTGGCTCCATAGTTTGGATCATATCCTTTAGTAGCAAGGAATTCCAGCGCTGACTCTGAAAATGAGAGACTTATACCATTTTTCCCCAGTAAGTCATCGAGTGATTTCAACTGTAATTCAACTATTCGTCTGATTTCAACCCGGTTTAAAGGGTGGAACATAATGATCTCATCTATTCTGTTCAGAAATTCGGGCCTGATATTCCTTTTCAGCAAGTCCATGACCTGAGTTCGGGTGGTTTCGAATGAAGAATCATCGTCTGTGCTTCCACTTCCATTCATCTGATCCTGAATTAACTGAGAACCAATATTAGAAGTCATAATGATTAGTGCATTGTGAAAATCAGCGGTTCTACCCTTATTATCTGTCAGTCTACCTTCATCAAGTACTTGTAGAAGGATATTGAAGACATCCGGATGAGCCTTTTCCATCTCATCAAACAGGATCACAGAATAAGGTTTTCTCCTGACTTTTTCAGTGAGCTGACCACCTTCATCATAGCCCACATATCCGGGAGGAGCCCCTACCAGCCTGGCGACGGCATGTCGTTCCTGGTATTCACTCATATCAATGCGAATGATAGCATTCTCATCATTAAAGAGGTATTCAGCCAGTGCTTTGGCAAGTTCAGTTTTTCCAACACCTGTGGTGCCAAGGAAGATGAAAGAGCCCACAGGCCTTTTTGAATCCTGTAATCCAGCCCTGCTGCGCCTGATAGCATCAGAAATTGCCCCGATAGCTTCTTCCTGCCCGACTACCCTTTTGTGAAGCTCGAATTCCAGATTAAGAAGTTTTTCACGTTCACTTTGCAGCATCCGGCTTACCGGGATTCCTGTCCAACGCGAAACAATCTCAGCAATTTCCTCAGAACCAACTTCTTCCTTTATCATTGCTGAATTCAATTGTACTTTATTAAGCTGATCTTTCAAATGGATGAGCTTAGCTTCCACTTCTTTAATTTTCCCGTACCTTAATTCTGCAACCTTGCCAAAATCTCCTTCCCTTTCAGCATTCTCGGCCTCAAACCGGTACTGTTCCATATCCTTTTTACATTGCTGAATCCCATCTACCAGCTCTTTTTCGGCTTTCCACTTTGCCTGCAACTGGTTGCGTTCCGCTTCCATATTAGCAATATCAGCCCCAAGCTGCTTTAATTTAGGTTCATCCTTCTCTCTTTTAATAGCTTCGCGCTCAATTTCAAGCTGACGAATTTTTCGTTCAATTTCATCGAGTTCTTCCGGGACAGAATTGATTTCCAACCTTAGCTTAGATGCAGCTTCGTCAATCAAATCAATAGCTTTATCGGGAAGGAAGCGATCCGTTATATAGCGTTGTGACAACTCAACGGCAGCAATAATTGCTTCATCCTTAATCCTGACCTGGTGGTGAGTCTCATAACGTTCCTTTAGTCCCCTGAGAATAGAGATAGCATCAGCCGAGGATGGTTCATCTACCATCACGATCTGGAATCTTCTCTCAAGCGCTTTATCTTTCTCAAAGTACTTTTGGTACTCTTTCAATGTGGTAGCTCCGATGGCCCGAAGTTCACCCCTGGCAAGGGCCGGCTTTAAGATATTGGCAGCATCCATAGCACCTTCAGATGCCCCTGCTCCAACCAGGGTGTGAATCTCATCAATAAAAAGCACAACTTCACCTTCTGATGCTATGACTTCTTTTACTACACTCTTTAATCGCTCTTCAAACTCTCCCTTATACTTTGCACCAGCGATAAGCGCCCCCATATCGAGCGAGAATACTTGCTTCGACCGAAGGTTATCCGGAACATCTCCATTAATGATTCGATGCGCCAGGCCTTCAGCAATCGCTGTTTTCCCAACTCCGGGTTCTCCAATGAGGATCGGATTGTTCTTAGTTCTGCGGGTGAGTATCTGCAAAATTCGCCTGATCTCCTCATCACGGCCAATCACCGGGTCAAGTTTACCCGATCTCGCTAGTTCGTTCAGATTCCTGGCATATTTAGACAATGCCTGGTAAGTATCTTCTGCAGTCTTGCTGTTTACCGAATTCCCTTTCTGAGTTCCCGGATAGCAGATATTAAGCCCTTCTCAGTTACTCCCTGGCGCTTCAGTATATTTGATATCTCACTGGCTGAGGTAAGCATCGACAACAACAATAATTCAATGGAGACATATTCATCACCGAATTCCCTAAGATAGGTATCTGCTTTTTGCAACACTTTTCCTGATTCCTGTGAGAGATAAATCTCCCCTCCTTCAACTCTTGGCATCGACAGAAAAAGCTTTTCAATTTCCTTATCGATAAGATTAGGATCAACCCCAAGTTTTTTGAGTAAAAAGGGAACAATATTTTCATCCGCTTTTTGAATCCCACGGTAAAGATGTGCTACTTCAATCGCCTGGTGTTTCCTTTCCTGTGCTTCAAGCTGAGCCTGCTGAACCACATCCTGGGCCTTTATTGTGAAATTGTTGAAATTCATAGGTTTATACAATTATTTAAACGTATAACCTGGTCATCAATTTCTAAACCATACTATAAATACAAGAATAATATGTCATTTTGTCATTTCAAAAACAACACAATATGTCGTTTTGGCGGACAATAATATACATCCCGGTATCCGGACCATAATAAGAATTCATCAGCACTATCGTTCTGATAACGAATTTCTTCCTCCAAATTTTTCAATTACTCATGCGGATATTTTATATATTTATCTTATCTTTATATATGTTATCCTGTTTCCATGCTTAAATTCCAATAACCCCTAGATATGAAATCAAGAATTATCATTTTAATTGCATGCGTCCTTATCCTCACAACTGGAATGGCACAAGTCGGGATCGGGACTACTACACCTCATTATTCATCAATGCTCGAAGTAAAGAGTGATACAGCAGGTTTTCTACCTCCCCGGCTTACGCAAACGCAAATGAATGCGATAACCTCAAAGTCGGTTGCCGGATTGTTGATTTATAACACGACCCAACAGCAGTATTATTATTATGATGGGACCAGTTGGAAAAGTTTTTCTTCTGGTGGAAATTCATGGCTAACCTCTGGCAACTCAGCCCTCGACCCTGCAATTAATTTTCTGGGCACCTCAGATACATCCAGGTTAATCATCAAAGTGAATAATGAGAAATCTGGCATCATCGATTGGCAGCAAAGTGTTACGGGATTTGGATATCAATCGCTTTCCAATAATACCGCAGCAAATAACACGGCTTATGGCAGCCATGCTTTATACTTCAATTCAACCGGCGAACAGAATGTAGCCATTGGCACTTCAGCCTTATTTGAAAATATAGAAGGAAATAACAATACTGGCATAGGTTTCCTTGCATTAAACCATAATATAGCCGGAAATAACACTGCTATCGGGGAATCAGCAATGTATGCAAATCAAACGGGATCAACCAATGTAGCTATAGGGAATTCAGCTCTGCATGATAATGTAGCAGGATCAGGTCTAACAGCGGTGGGATATCTTTCATTATACCAGAATTCGGCTGATAACAATACAGCTGTAGGATCATGGTCTATGTTTTCGAATACAAGCGGAGAAAGAAATACTGCAATTGGCTACGGCGCTTTACAAAACAATGTAGAGGGAATCAACAATACAGCCTTCGGTTTTATTGCTCTCAACCAGAACCTGGCAATTGATAATACAGCTGTTGGATCATGGTCACTATACTCAAATATTTCAGGAACAAATAATGTAGCATTAGGGATCGGAACGCTTCAATCGAATATTGATGGTCATAATAATACTGCCTTGGGCGCCCAGGCACTAACGAATAATCAGGCTGGTGCAAATATTGCCATTGGGCAATCGGCCATGTATAACAATGTTGATGGATCAGTAAATGTAGCCATAGGAAATGGGGCATTATCAGCGAACGTTGATGGGTCAAATAATACTGCTGTCGGATTTGAATCGATGAAAAACAATGCTGCAGGTGGTAATACAGCTTACGGATTCCAGTCATCTTTTACCAATGTCAATGGAACCGGTAACGTGGCTATTGGGAAATTAGCACTTCGTGAAAATATGGATGGAAATAATAACACCTGCCTTGGCTATGAAGTAATGATGAATGCGCAAGGCAACGATAATACTGCAATCGGTAATTCCTCACTCAAAAACCTTACAACCGGGGAAGGAAATGTATCGATAGGTAATAATTCCATGTACGATTGTACTGAAGGCTACAATAATACAATGATCGGCAACCTTGCTGACATAAACCTGGATATAGGTACATCTGTTTCTAACTCCACAGCAATAGGTTTCAATACAAAAGCAACCGATGATAACCAGGTGCGGCTAGGGAATGAGGAAATTGCAAGTTTTTACTGTATGGGGGCATATAACAGCACAGTAGTTGGAGAATCTGCAAACTTATTTGTTTCATCAGATGGGAAAATCAGCAGGGTCGAGAGCAGTCCACTCGACAATAGCAACCATTCCATCAGAAATCTGCCAGTTAGTCTTGACCCTGTTTCAATACCAGCAGGATCTTCAATAAAAATGCAATTTATTGTATCAGGCTGTAAAACAGGCCAGGCAGTGTATGCATCTCCTGCCATTGAACTGCCTGATGGGTTAGTGATTTCTTATGCCCGTGTAAGCAGTCCTGGTTTTATTGAACTTAAATTGACAAATGTATCAGACCATAAAATAGATCTTGATAATACATCCTTTTCGATAAGTGTATTATTCTGACGAATCTGCCACCGTTCTACTTTTTCTTAAACTTCTTCTTCTTTCGTGGTCCGGGTTGATCTTCATTTTCACGGATCAATGACTGCCAATCATGATCAGCGACTTCAGAAAAGTCCAGTGTTTCACTATAATCAGATTGCTTAATATCAAGCTCTTTGATCTTTTTTCCCACAAATTCAGTAATCTCATCCAGGATAGGTTTCTCTTCTTCACTACAGAATGAAACTGCATTTCCCCTATGTGTACCCCTGCCTGTCCGACCGATCCTGTGAACATAATTCTCAACTTTTTCAGGAAGGTCATAGTTCACAACATAATCTACGTTAGGAATATCTATTCCCCTGGCACTCACATCAGTAGCTATCAATACCAAAATCTCCCCCAGGCTGAATTTTCTCAATACCTGGATCCTTTCTTGCTGTACTTTATCTCCATGGATGGTATAACTCCTGATTCCTGCTCTTTCGAGGGCTTTATTCACGCGTTCAGCCCTCACCTTGGTCCTTACAAACACAAGTATTTTGCTCTGCTCGTTCTCTTTAATCAGGCGCTCCAGGAAAAATCGCTTATCATCCATACTGATGTAAGCAACAGCGTGGTCAATATTTTTGGAAACCGGATCCTTTGGTGAAATCTGGATTCTGATGGGATTATTTACAAGCGAATAGGCTAGTTTTTTAATCTCAGGATTTATCGTAGCAGAAAAGAATAATGTTTGCCTATTCCTGGGTAACATCTTAACCAATTGATTGATATCATTGATAAATCCCAGATCAAGCATATGATCTGCTTCATCCACAACCAACATCCTTAGTTGGTCCAGCTTTATATGACCCTGGCTGATCAGGTCAAACAAACGGCCGGGAGTCACAACAAGGATATGCACTCCCTCTGTTAAAAGCTCAATCTGGGGATCCTGGCTAACACCCCCAAATACACTTAATGTTTTTATTTTGGTATACTTGCCCAGGTCTTTGAATACTTCAGTAATCTGGAGGCATAATTCCCTGGTAGGCACCATCACAAGACATTGGATTCCCTTGGGTAATTCATTCCGGCCGGTGGTAAGCAGTAGCTGAATTACAGGAATCACAAAAGCAGCTGTTTTCCCGGTGCCTGTCTGAGCAATTCCAAGCACGTCTTCGCCCCGAAGGATAGGTGGAATTGCCTTAAACTGGATATCAGTTGGGCGCAGGAATCCCGCATCAGCAATGCTTTGTTTAAGGTCAGGATGAAAAGGGTATGCTGCAAATTTCATAGCTATTCAATCAGGATTGATGGGCGAACCTACGAACAAGATTCCTTAAGCCTGCAAAAGTACGGCTTTCTCAATTCATTGCAGCATAAGGCAGAAGGTTGATGCTTTTGAATGGATTAGTTTACATTCTGAAATCCTCTCCCTTCTTCAATTTTTTTGATCAGTTCCTTAAGATGCCAGCATTACCATGCATCCCGATTGGTTGAAATAAGAATAATTTTACATTTGCGAATTGAAACACCAAATGATGAAAGATATCAGTAATAAAGTGGCCTGGATTACCGGAGCTTCTTCCGGGATTGGTGAAGCCCTTGCCTATGCATTGGTTAAGGAGGGTTGTAAAGTAATTCTCTCTTCAAATCAACCGGAAGAACTCGAAAGGGTTAGAAAAAATCTGGCACCAAATGAAAATAAATGCGCAGTTCTTGCCTTTGACCTATCATTGCCTACCCAGTTCAATGATATCTCTGAAAAAGCTATCTCCTTATTTGGAAGGATTGATTTCCTTTTTAATAATGGTGGAATAAGTCAACGTTCTATTATCAAAGAGTCACCGCTTGAGATAGATCGTAAAATTATGGAGATCAATTATTTTGAGAATATTGCACTCACCAAGGCGATATTGCCCAATATGATTCAAAATAAGGGAGGCCACATTATTGTGACATCCAGTCTTTCCGGCCTTTTTGGTTTCCCGCTTCGTTCAGCATATTGTGCTTCCAAACATGCTTTGCATGGATTTTATGAAACCTTACGGATAGAACATCTGCATGATCAGATTGGCGTCACCATAGTATGTCCTGATAGGGTAAGGACAAGTATTTCCCTGAATGCACTGGCTGCTGATGGAAAACCACATGGAAAAATGGATGCCAGGCAGGATAAAGGAATTACGGCCGAGCAATGTGCGAAAGAAATGATCCGGGCATTCAGGAAAAACAAGATCGTGGTATTAATCGGAGGATTTGAAAAGATCTCGGTATATCTTAAAAGATTCCTTCCTTCCATATTTTACAGGATGATTTCAAAGGTCTTACCTACCTGAGCTTAATGATTTCTTACTGTTAACAGCAATAAACAATTTTCACTTTCCTCAACATTTTAGTAATTTCGTTCAAAAGAATCCATCATGTCAGAAAATATATACGGGAATTCAGCAAGTAGGTATTGGTGTGAATAATGTAGCTGAAGCACGGAAATGGTACTGTAAGCATTTGGAGTGGATATCAGGATATTTGAAGAGGAAGCCATTGCCGGGGCTTATGCTCCGCATACTGGTGGAAAACCACAGAAACGTCATGCTGCATTGGCCATGAATATGCAAGGTGGTGGTGGTTTTGAGATATGGAATTATAAAGATCGTATCCCTCAGCCACCGGCATTTGAATTGCAAATGGGGGACCTGGGCATTTTTTCTGTGAAAATCAAGTCGATGGATGTTCGTGCAGCATTTGAACTTCATAAACAGGCAGGGCTTGAACCACATAATATGAGCAAGGACCCGGGCGGGAAAGATCACTATTTCCTCCAGGACCCTTATGGCAATTATTTTGAAGTAGTTCCTTGTGATGCATATTTCATGAATGAGAACAAGCCCACCGGAGCAGTATTGGGGTGACCATCTGAGTAACTGATATTGAAAAAAGCACTACCGTTATATAGCAAGATATTGGGGTATAATAAGTTGTTGTTTCATGACAAGACCGAATTTTGAAGATTCATCAACATTGCCGGGAGGAAGGAAACTTTCGCAGAATTCTTTGAACCATTCCGATCATAAACGGAGTTTTAGTAAGTTGCTCGGACCAACGCAGTTGGAACTGATTCAGAGCATTGACCGGCCGGTTCGTAAAATATATGAAAATCGCTTTTGGGGAGACCTGGGATTCATCCATCTGTGCTTTGATGTAAGTGGTATGAATAGTTTACGTGAAGAATGCAGAAATGACGGTTTCGCATTCACTGTTGACAGCATTGCGTCTCATGACACGAAAGGTTTCGATATGGGTGAAGCTGCTGGACACTTTGCCTATATCGCTGATCCTGATGGTACTTTGATAGAGTTTGTAGAGACATTGAAAGTCCCGGTGTTCAAGAAATTTGGAATTTATCTCAATCTTAAAAAGGCACCTCATAAATCCTACCTGATTTCATTGTCAGTTGCACTGAGATTTAAATCGCTTTAAAGAAAGTAATGATAAAACGAGAACAGGCATCTCCATGGAAACCTGTAAGAAAACGGCTATTGGATTCTATCAGTAACCTCGAGATTGCCACGAATGATGCCCAGCAACAAGCCAATGAATATGGAGGACCCAGGGATAGGTATGACGCATTCAGGGGCTCAATTGATGAGGAAGCGACATGATGGCCCAACAATTGGATACTGAATTGAATGAATTGAAAGTACTTGAAAAGATTGACCCTAATAAAAAAATAGAAATTGTCGGATTTGGCGCAGTAGTATTTTCTCAGGACCAAAACTACTTTGTGGCCATCAGTAGCGGTAAGATTGAAATTGGAAGCCAGCTTTTCTATGCAATTTCTGCAAAAGTCCCTATTTACCAGGCTTTACAAGGTAAAAACGAGGTGAAAGCTGTGAATTCAGGGAAAGAGTATCCAGATATTAGATATGTACTAGCACTTCTTGGCTACTAAACATCAGGACCAGGAAAACCTCTTTTTAACATTATTACGATGGTCATTAACCAGGTATTTAGCTTTGTCAGGATCTTGATTTTATTTTTGCCAAATAAATTGGATTGAGTTTTGGTTCCTAAGCAAAGCTCTCCCGATACAAGTATTTTACTAACGCTTGAACCGTGAATCCTCAGTTTTTTTCTATGACTTTTTCAAACCCGGGTTCTGCAGCCATCCTGTCGAACTTGACTTCTATGATCGCAACTGAAGGAAGTTGAATGTTATATGCCTGATTTTTAATTCCAGTCCCATCGAATGGTTATCCTCTTTTTCGGAAGATACTTACTAAGGTAATTCTCTGAATGTATTCAGTCAACTTCATTTCCAATCCATCAAGCTTATGAGGTGTAAAGGCTTCGTTGAATACCTGTTCAAAATTTTGAATCTAGATTTGCCTCCTGAGTTTAACCCGCTTTTCTGGACACGTCCACTATTGGTGCGTCTTTTACTTCCAGGAAACTGTTCCTGAAACTCCATACCCAAGTGTCGCCTCGACTTGAAAACGGGATTCCTTCCCATTATGATGAGCAAGATACATGGCATTGTCACTGGTATCAAAATATTCAGTATTGTATTCCAGGATGAGTTCATCATTGATTTCAAGCACTTTGTAATCAGAAATAACTTCTTTCAGAACAGAAGAGATTCTATTGAAATGCACACAATTTTCTTTTCGAGCGATTCAATAGTTTCACAGAATCCATATCTGTATGGCTTATAGGATCAAGCCGACAGTAAAATTCCTTATATCGTTCAGCGAGTTCAATTCAAGTATACTATTTAACAGTACAAGATCATCAATTACCGGTTCCTGCTTATTCTCGTAATTCAACTTCCTGATTGGCCCAGGAATGTTTCTCCTGGCACCAGTCGGTGGTATCTTCAGAATAAGCGTATATCCTGACTTCCCCTTTCTCAGGTGATCAAATTTATAGGTAAAGTCATAATTAGTTTCAAGGCATTGCCTAAAAACTACCCTCATCTCCATAAATTATAAAACATCCTCTTTTTGACCATAATAAGTAGCATTTATTTCTGT
>JADJHD010000008.1 GCA_016707705.1 Bacteroidales bacterium | reverse complement strand
CCATGAAAGCAATCACAGTAAGAAATATTGCAGTCAATAGTGTGGCAAAGTAAATAAATATTAAGCTGTTGGTCATCTTGCCTGAAAAGTATCCTATACTGTTGAGACAGGTGTAAAATAGCATCCCCATCGACATGAGCAGCATTCCTTCGCCTTCTCCGTTGCTGAATAATACTCTTGCGCCACTAATAATCAGCATTATTGAGGTACAGAGTTCAACGGTAAAATGAAGGTTGTTTTCAAATGAGTCATCTACCGGGAAAGGGATAATTCTGTTGATCCTGCAGTATATCCATACTGCCATCATAATCAGCCCTACAATAAGGGCAAAGTAAGCGAGAGGCCTTACCTTGTTCAGGTTGTTCTTCCTGTTGATTCTGAATTGTTTAAGTTTCATGTGGTGAAATGCTGGAAGATTGGTTGAATAATCTTTGACTTAGCCATTCTATCATGAAATTGATGACTTCTTCTGATTGGGGTTCATTGTGCAACTCATGTTTCAGTCCATCCCAGCTTCTGAAAGTGAATTCGCATTTTACACCTTTTGCAAATTGCCGGCTTGCATCAATTGAGGTTATTGGGTCGGAGGTTCCATGCATAAGCAATAATGGCTTCTGGTGCTGGCTTGAGTTTTTTATAGCCCATTCTCCTGATTCCGTGATAAGTGTAAACGTGTTCAAGGATATTTTGCCGTGGACCAAAGGGTCTTCCCTGTATGCCTTGCTTATTTCCTTAGAGTGGCTCAGGTCATCAGCATTTAATCCGTTTGGAATAATGAATGCCGGGGCAATTTTTCCTAATGCATTTCCAAGGGTCCTGACAATCGCATTTGGGGGCTTTGTTAAGCGAAGCCACGGACTGGATGCAATCACAGCAGCGACCTCAGGCTTCCGGCGCAGACTGTAATTCAGGGCAAGGTTCCCACCCATGCTTTGGCCATACAAAATCACAGGAATATTGGGGTATTTGGCATGTGCTGCTTCCAGCAATCCATCTGTATCCCTCATTATCTGATCATAGGAATCAAAATGCCCCCTGGGACCTTCTGTTTTGCCGTTTCCTCTCAGGTCAGCAGCAAAAAATAGAAAGCCTGCGGCAGTAAATTTTTCAGCAACTTTTTCAAATCTTCCGCTATGATCGGCTAAGCCATGAAATAGAAATACCATTGCTTTTGGCGGAGTATCCGGCTCCCAGCAGCGCGTAAAAAACTGAAACTTTTCAGCTGAAACAATGTAGAATTCCTTGAGAATCATAGCCCGAAAATATGAAATATCTCATAAATACCAATATTTATGGCGTTTAATTGCAATTTGAATTGGCAGATTAATAGTGAAAAAGTATTGTCTGAAGGATTAAGCAGATTTTAATCAGAAATAAAATGATAGCAAGTGTTTTTATCCATCCTCCTGATTATTTTGGCCAGAGGTAATATGTGTAAACTGCATACAGAAGTATTAGCAGAATGCCTTCATCTCTTTTCAGGATGTACTTTGGCCTGAAAAACTGCAATAAAATCAGGCTTGTGCCTATTAGGAAATATAAGTCGAAATTGCTGATTGATAGTGCACTTAAAGGGTGAATCAATGAAGTTATTCCCGTTACCCCCAGGATATTAAATATATTGGCTCCAATTAAATTTCCCAGTGCAATTTCATATTCCATCTTTCTTACTGCCATCATACTTGTGATAAGCAGTGGCATACTGCATGCGGCGGCAATTATAGTTAATCCGGGGATGGTACTTCCGATCTTTAAAGTAGCGGCTATTTCTGAAAAACCAAGAATCAGGATTTTTGATCCGGCAATCAGAAGTATAGTACCTGCAAGCACCCAGGCAAATGTAAGATACCATGCCTGGTTTTCAGGATTCTTTATTTCCTGATTTTCCTTAGCCTCAGTATTGATTGAGTCCTTCCGTCCAAATCTGATGCGCAAGAAAATACCTGCAATCCACAGGAGCAGCAGCAACAATCCTTCAGGCCTGGAAATCAATCGATCCTGAAAAAGGAAGAATAATAGGATTGTTGAAACTATTGCTATTGGGATAGCTATTTTACCTTTCTCTAGTTTAACTCCGGAGGAAGTCGTAAGGCCAATTATCCCAATAATTACACAAACATTGAAAATATTGCTTCCAATAATGCTGCTCATTGCCATTCCTCCACTACCAGCCAAAGCTGAAGTAAGCGAGAAGGTTAACAATGGTGCGCTGGAAACGACTGCAGTAAATGTCAATCCTGTTATCAATGGGTTGATACGGAGTGTACGTGCAACATTGGTACTTCCCGCTATCAGGGATTTTGCACCCAAATAGAACAGAAGCAATGATGAGAGGGAAAGGAGAATTGATGAAAGCATTTTTCTTGTTTTAACCGGATTCCGGCTGTTTATTCAGTATTCTTTTTGCTGCCATAATTATTGAAGGATCAGGAAGGATAAGGTTGTATTCTGAATCTTCAACATTGTTGCTCATTGACAAATTGTTTTTGACAAATTTCATTTTTCCGGGGACTATGTGTCTCGCGGAAAGATGAAATTCCTGAAACATACCTGACGAACTCATTGATTCCAGATTAACCAGGTTTACACCACCACCCGGCATAACTGAGATTCGTCCGGCAGACTGACGAGCCAATGATTCCAGTATCACCATTCCATCGGTTACATTTCTTGTTCCCCCGGAAGTCAAGACTCTGCTGATTCCAAGCTCTATAAGCGTTTCCAGGCTTTCCGGGAGATTTGCCGACATGTCGAAGGCTCTGTGAAAAGTGACTTCCATACCTGCAGCGGCAATCATAATTGACTTCATGCGGTCAATATCAATTGATCCATCGGAGTTAAGTATTCCTGTTACAATGCCGTCCATCCCTGCTTTTCGTGCAATCTCAATATCGAGGAGCATGGTGTCAAACTCGGCATCTGAGTAAAGAAAATCACCACCCCTTGGTCGAACCATCAGACTTATAGGTATTCTAACCTTGTCGCGGCTTGTGTAAATCATACCGGGCCCCGGAGTGATTCCCCTTCTGAGGGAGATGAACATAGTTCTATCCTGTCGGCACCTGCTTTTGCTGCTATCAATGCAGCTTCAATGGAAAATGTAGCAACTTCAAGTAGCATTCTATTTCTTTTCAGTAGAAATTATTCGGACAAAAGTAGTGAATTACGGAGGGAGAACCTTTTATTCGCCTTAAATGACAAAGTGAACGTTAAGTCCATGAAGGCATCCAAAAAGATACTTACTTAAGACTGCGGGATACTGAAATTCAAATATATTTGCTTTCAAAACCCAAGCTCATGCATTTTTCCCGGAAGATGCTGTTGTCCATAATTCTGTGGACAGCAGCCGGACTTGTCTACGGACAGGTACACACCAGTTATCTATGGCATCTGGAGCAGCCGATATACTGGCCTGAGACCAGTATCTGGAATCCATTTCAGTATCAGAAGGTTTATGAGTCGCAGTACCTGAAATGGAATGGCGGGAATTACTACATTGATGGATTGCAGCATCCGCTTAACAATTTACAGGAGATATTCGGGAACGATGATCGCAAGGCAGTTTACCAGTACCGGGCAAAGGATGCAGTCCAAACCTTGCTGGGGTTGCCTGAAGCAGGTGCGCAGGTGAGTTATTCCGGCTGCCTGATGGAGAATGTCAAAAGTCTTGCTGATGCTGGTCAATGGGGGTATTCTTCTGGCTGGCAGAATAACTTCATAACTGCCCGTGGCTGGACAACCTCTGCAGGGAAACCCAGGATGGATATGGTTGGATTCACTATGAACCATGCTTTGTCGCCTTTGGTTAGCGATAAAGTCCTGAGAAGACAGATTCAGGCTCATCGATATCTATATGCAGAGCTTTTCGGGAGCAATCCAAATTACTCGAAGGGATATTGGCCTGCGGAATGTGCTTTTAGTGAGCGTAATATCAAAGCATTGCGGGAAGAAGGCTTTGAGTGGAGCGTTATTGCCAACAGTCATCTGGCCAGGACTTTAAATGATTACCCTTTGCAATACGGTACATCCGGCTGCAACATCGACCCTCCCAACAGGGCTGACAAGGTTAGTACAAATGGAAATAATTGGTGGAGCGGCCAAATTGACGGAAGGGGAGGAGCCTTTGCCGCACCCTATTGCTATCAGGCTCACAAGGCAAAGTATGTGGATCCTGAAACAGGAACTGAATATAAGATGACTGTTGTCCCGATGGATGACTTGCTTAGTTATCAGAATGGCTATTCATTGATGGGTACAGGTAGTATTGAGAGTCACATTGCTCCCTATGACAATCCTGCGCATCCTTCAATGGTGCTTTTGGCGCACGATGGAGACAATGCCTGGGGTGGTGGATATGATTATTATACGCAATCAGTGCCAGGATTTGCAAATGAAGCAGCATCCAAGGGATATGTGCCGACAACTGTGGAACAATTTCTGACCCAGCATCCCGTGCCTGAAACAGATGTTGTGCATGTTGAAGATGGTTCCTGGTTCAATGCAGCCAACGATTGGGGACATCCGCAGTTCATCAACTGGCTTTGGCCAATGTATACCTCCAATTATGAATTTGATCCCAATGGCTGGACTGAGGATGCCCGCAATTGGGCCGTACTTGTTGCAGCAGAAAACAGGGTGCAGATGGCTGAAGACCTGCAGGGCAGCCTGAATATTGCAAATATTGTAAATCCTTCAGCCATGGCAAACGCAGCTGAAAGAGCATGGCATTACTTATTGCCGGCTTACAATAGCGGATATATGTATTATGGGACCTCTCTGGATATGGAGGTTAAGCAATCACTTGCCTGCAACAGGGCCTGTGTTTTTGCCAATCAGATTATTTCTGCTCATCCCGGCGTTGATAATACACCTCCTTCGGTTTTTATTCCCCAACGTTACCCGTATAATCCCGGTGGAACAGGTTTTGGTCCAAACTATGCATACCAGCAGCATGCCAATTCAACGGATTTTCATGTTTGGACATTTGCTTATGATGTGAGTGGGGTTCAGTCGGCAATTCTAAAGTACAGAACCGATGTTGATGGAAATAATCCTGTTGAAAACAATGAAAACGAAACCTATGCAGGCGGAAGCAGCGTTGAAGCTTGGCAGTCTGTGAGTATGAGCTACAGGAATTTCCCAACTGGAAATGTTGCCAATAATCCCGAGGTCAGCTTTTTCATGCTGCCTGATTATATAGCAGGGGAGTATTATGGATCTATCACAGGTCTGACTGAGAAACTCGTTGATTATTATGTGGAGGTTACAGATGCCAATGGCAATATCTTCAAGACTCCGATCCAGCATGTTTATGTCGGAACAGCCTCTCCAACGGTGCAGACCGGTATAAGCTGGACTCCTCAAAATCCTACTGTAAATGATATCATCACCATCACTGAAAATAACCAAACGCAGGGTGCGAATCTTCATTGGGGTGTAAAGCTGGGCAATGTGAACTGGCAATTGCCGGATACATCCTACTGGCCTGATGGGACTACTTTATTCAACGGAACCGGGCCTTCCCTGGAGAGTGTTATGGCTGGTCCGGGAACTGGAAATATCAATACCATTCAACTGGGGCCTTTCAATAATCCGGCTCAGACAGTGAATGGTATCGATTTCGTAATGCATTACAATAACAATACATGGAACAATAATAACGGTTCTGATTTTCATATTTCCCTCAGTGCTGCCCAGCAAAATTCGATAGTTGTTGCACCATCAGCACAGGCAGTTCCGGCTGTTGAGGGATCCTATACCTTGACTGTGACTTGCGATACCAGCTGGACAGCCGTTAGTGATCAGTCATGGTGTGTTGTTTCAGGTGCAGGTACCGGAAATGGAACGTTTACTGCAACCATTTCCACCAATTCCAATACCAGTTTAAGGACAGCGCATATAACAGTAAGTGGACCAGGTATGGTTAGTGCTGTTTCAACGATTACTCAACTGGCATCAACTCCTGCAGCGTTCAGGTATACCATAGCCAACGATCTGCAAACTTCCGACCGTAGCTTTGAATTTGACCTGCTTTTGCTGGATACGGATGCTTCTTCAGCATTTGAACTTGGAACCGTTCAGGCCGGGATAATGGTAAATCCTGCTATATTGAACGGAGGAACCATGACCGCCAGCATTGTACCGGGAAGTTCAAGTCTGGATCTATCTCAACAGCCTTCAAGCGTTTTGTTTTCACAATCACAAAACTGCCTGAAGCTGGCTCCGAAATCACCTCCCGGAATTGGTAACGGGTCAATACTTTCGACTGATCAGAATAATCCCAGCAGGTTATGCCGTATAAAGCTCCTGAATTCTTTGCCTTTTGCGCAATATCAGCCGAATCTGAGTTTCAATTTTACTTCCCTGCCATATCCGACAAAAATCAGTGAATACACCGGAGGGATAAATACAGCACTCACAACTAATACTCAGAATTGCTTCAGTCAGTGTGTAAATGCATTGCTCAATCCTCCACCGTTTATATTTGTGACTCCGGAGCAGCATGTTGTTGAGGCAGAAGCCGGCAGTTTTACATTTGATATTCAAAGCAATGCAGGATGGACAGCAGTGAGCGACCAGTCATGGTGCATTGTCACAAGTACGGGGTTTGGGAATGGCAGTTTTACAGCTAATTTCCAGGAAAACACTTCATCTTCACAAAGAACTGCAACAATCACAGTTTATGTGAATGGACTGCCGGATCATACAGTAACACTGATCCAAAATGGCATCAGTTCCCGGCTGCTGCAACTTAATCTCTATCTGGAAGGGCTCTATTCAGGTTCAGGCATAATGTTGCAGGCTATGGATCAGAATGGTCCAAAATGGATGGCGGGTATTGCAGATAAGATAAGTATAGAACTTCATCAGGCCACTGATTACAATGTTATTGTCTACTCCCTATCTGGAATTGAACTCAGCACTTCAGGCGTTGCAGAAATTGCTATACCAGCTGGCTTCAATGGGAGTTATTATCTGACAATCAGGCACAGGAACAGCATTGAATCCGTTAGCAGTCTTCCGGTTTCATTTAGTGGAAATAGTGTCCAATATTCAATGGATACCCCGGATAAGGTATTTGGAGGCAATTTGAAGCTGATGGGTGATGGAAACTATGCTATATGGGGAGGAGATGCTGATCAGGACGGACTTGTTGATTCAAGCGATATGCTGATTGTTGACAATGATGCCAATGCATTTGTAAGCGGATATCTTCTAAGTGATTTAAATGGAGATGGGCTGACGGATGCAAGTGATATGATACTTCTCGACAATAATGCATCCTGGTTTGTGAGCAAATCAATTCCTTAAAATTTTCATCAGGTATTTGACACTTCCCGAATCGAGGGCATTGCCAGATAACGCACATTCCAAATAGAACATATTCTCAGGTCTTTAATCACTAAAAGATCAATAGTTGAGGATTTTCAGAAGTAAAGTTGTCCGAATTCCGAAAGTCGGACAACTTTTATTTGTCTGGGGTTAATGTTTAAATGAAATTTGTGTATTGTCAGAAATTTAGTCTGAAAAATTGCTGTCAAGTAATTTTCCATGATGATTTCGCATTTTTGATTGGAAGTCAGAAGCTGATTTTCTGCTTAAGAAGATTGTCTGAAGTAACCCTCATACTAACTGATACTTAGTAACTTTCTTTAAGAAGTGGGTTTAAAAGTTTAGGATTTTAATTCTGCAAACGATTGCGGAAAAAAAAGTTTTCTTCGCAAACGATTGCATAGAAAAATTACTTGACTGTTAATTAATTGGGCGTTAAATTTACCGCCCATAAGTAGTTTATACAGAAATTTTTCTGAGGCTAATTATGGAATGAACAGCTCTCATTTTGACTGCCATAACTCTTTCACCGAAGTTATATATGAGGAGAGTTGGACTGATGCAATATTTCAGCACTCAACTGACAGGTTTAAGGATAATAAAGTAGGCAAGGGCTGTAATATGCAGGTTATAGTGTCAGATGCAAATATTGAAGAGATTTTTCTCCATTCCTAACGATTTAAGGAAGAGGATTTTACATAATACAAATTGACTCATCCTGACAGATATCTTCCGGGTTGGTGCAAGCCGGAATGAGTCTGTGCCTTGTGTACTCGTTTTTCTGATTTCTAAACATCTTCATGTCGTTTTGAAGGTACTGAGTACTTTTTTTGTTCATTACCATTCAATGGCAATAGTAGCCAATTAATGCAGGAAGAGCCTTGCCAGAAACCCAAACTAAAGATCAACCATATGAAAATTAAATCGTTACTCTCTGAATCAAGGAATATGATCCTGATTCTTGTTCTATTTGTACTTGGAGCATTTTCAGGCTCTGATACAGCTATAGCTGGTATTTATGAGCCGGAAGGACTTAATATGCCTGGTGGCTGGAATGGCTGGACCAATCCTCCGGCCAACAACCTTGCCCTTGCAAGTTCCACGCAGGTTACAGGTGGCCGTGTCATCAAAATCAACTCCGGTACAGTTCGATGGCAAACTTCATTTAGTGTTGCTACCGCAGGTGGCGATATTGTTGGAGGAACTTACCCTTATTTATTTACAAGTGGCTCTACAGGAAATCCATGGGGAAATAAATGGGGTGGAGTTACAGTTGCCATGAACACTTTGCAAAACTATACTCTTGGTGGCTCAGATAACCAGATTACAGTTGTTGATGGAAAATGGTATACCATGAACTGGAAAGACAATGGATATGCCAATACTCAGGCGATTTATATGGAAACAAGTTCACAGCCGGTTACTATTACCGACGTTTCCATGCCATTATCAGGAGTTCCGTCTGTTGCACTAAATGTTAGTGTTACCACTTCATTGTCATTGTCGCCGGAAGAAATTGTTTATATCCGTTATACAACCGATTCATGGGCTACTTCAACTGCCATTGCCGTTTTGATGACTGGTAATACAGGAACAGCAGTCATTCCCGGACAGGTTGATGGAACTACCATTCAATGCTATGCCTTCACATCAACCATTGCCGGACTTAGCAGTGATTATGATATGAAGACACTGAATTTCAATAATAATGGAGGATTATTCTTCTCATGCCTTGTTGGAGCTCCTCCAATCAGTTGGGCTAATATTTCCAGTCCATCATTTGGAATAATCAATCCGGGTGAAAGTTTGGATGTTTATGCACAGGCATTTATTCAGGGCACTACAGGTCAGGCTACACAGGCTCCGGGACTTCAGGGCTGGATAGGCTACAGCACTTCAAATACAAATCCAAATACCTGGACAGACTGGGTTGTTGCAACATACAATGCCGCAGCAGGCAGTAATGATGAGTTTAAGGCGTCCATTGGTTCAAGTCTGAGCCCCGGAACATACTATTATGCAAGTCGTTTCCAGCTTCCTGCCGGTCCATTTGTTTATGGTGGTTACAATGCAGGTATCTGGAATGGAACTTCAAATGTTTCCGGAATTCTTACTGTAAATGGTGCAGCACCTACTGTTACAACAGGAGCTGTTTCAAATATTGGCGGAACGACAGCATCAGTGGATGCTACTGTTATTGCTGACGGAGGATCAACAGTTACTGATCGTGGTATTTGCTGGAGTACTTCTGCAAATCCAAGCCTTACAGACCATGTAGTTAGCAATGGAAACGGAATAGGCTTCTTCACAACAGGCATCTCATCACTTAGTCCGGGCACAGCCATTCATGTTCGTGCCTATGCAACCAATTCGACTGGTACAGCCTATGGAGATGATGTACAGTTTAATACCTACAGTGAAATTACATTTAACCTGGATATGACTACATCAAGTGTATATGTACCCGGAACTGATGTGGTTTATGTTGCAGGTGGCTTCCCCGGAGCGGTCTGGAATGAACCTGGTACCAATCCTGCACTTGCATTCGTAGCAGGAACTGGTGGTGCAATGACACTGACACTATACATGCCCAATGGGACCTATGAATATAAATACTTCCTCAATGCCACCTGGGGTGGTGGAGAATGGGTAGGCGGAAACAACCGTTCAATTACCGTTACAGGCAATGCTGTTGTAAATAATACCTGGGGTGGTGATATCGAATGGGCAAATATTCAATGGCCTGCTAATGGAACCATAGATTTGGGAGGAGCCTTCGATGTGTATTCACAGGTCTTTATCCCTAATGGACGGACAGGTGGTACTGCAATGGCAACAGGACTGCAGGCCTGGATAGGATACAGTACAACTGATACAGATCCTTCTACCTGGAACAATTGGATTCCAGCTGTTTATTTTGGAGCTGCCGGTTCAAATGATGAGTTTAAAACAGATTTAGGCAGCAATATCACTGCAACAGGGACTTATTATTATGTGAGCAGGTATCAGGTTGGCGCAAGTGCTTATATTTATGGAGGATTCAATTCTGGATTCTGGAATGGAACTTCAAATGTTTCAGGAGTCCTTCAGGTTAATGAGCCTCCTGTTACTAAAACACTGAATGTTAAAGTGTTTCTTGAAGGATTATTCGCCGGAGGAGCAAGTATGAATAAAGCTCAGGATGAAAACGGTGAACATTTTGCAGGGAATGTAGCTGATCAGGTTACCATTGAATTGCATAATGCGGCAAATTATTCAGTTATTGAGTATTCTGCTGCCAATGTTGATCTTATGACAGATGGTTCTATCAATATTTCAACTATTCCTGCAATTCATAGTGGATCCTACTATATTACCATCAAACACAGAAATAGTTTAGAAACAACCACAGCTGCCCCGATTTCTTTCGCAGACGCAACTATTTCCTACGATTTTTCTGTTTCAGCCTCACAGGCCTTTGGTGACAATCTGAAAGTGATAGATGGTGTTTACTGCATTTTTGGAGGTGATGAAAATCTTGACGGATTGGTTGACTCAACTGATTTGATAGATATTGACAACGATACTGCCGCTTTTGGAGTAGGATATATAGCAACGGATGTTAATGGTGATGGTTTGGTGGATTCTACTGACCTGATTCTTGTGGATAACAACGCAACCGCCTTTATTTATTCAATCCTTCCATAAGGATAGTGATTTCTCTGAAATCAGACCGTACATTTGATGTTAAATCCAACTAAATCCAATCTGACCGTAACTTGTCCCCATGTTCCGGTCAGTTTGGATTTTATTTAGTGACAATTTGAAATTATCAAACCTTATACAACAAGTTCTGAAAAGCAAGAATGGTATGAAGAAGTTTTATGTTAGCCTGTTAGGATTAATTGCAGCAAGCACTTTGTTAGTGTTCGTTCTAATCCCGAATGAATCCAAAGCACAGATATGGGAACCTGAAGGAATTAACATTCCCGGGGGATGGAATACCTGGACCAATCCACCTGTTAACAATCTGGCACTGGCTAGCTACACTCAGGTTCCTGGTGGAAGGGTTACCAAAATCAATAGTGGTACACCAAGATGGCAAACCATTATCAAGGTAGCAGCTACAGGAGGAGATGTAATAGGTGGCAGCTTCCCATTCTTGTTCACAAGCGGTCCTTCAGGCAGTCCTTGGCAGAATACCTGGAAAGATGTGACCGTGGTGATGAATACACTGCAAAACTATACCTATAATGGAGCAGTGGATAATCAGGCAACTGTTGTAAACGGGAAGTGGTACACCATTAACTGGCAGGATAATGGCTATGCTTCTACCAAAGGCATATTTATGGAAACATCCGGAGATCCTGTATCCCTGAATACTGTAACTCAGTCCCCTTTAGCCGGACAAGTACTTCCCGGACAATCAGTTACTGTTACCCTGACACTTTCTGCAACACCCTGTGCTGAGGAATTGTTTTACCTGAGGTATACATTGAACGGATTTCCAACAAATTACCTTGTTCCTTTTACTGTAACAGGAACAACCGCAACAGCAGTTATACCGCCTATTACAGGGACTATAACTTATAGTGTATTTTCAACTACTGTAGCTTCGCCAGCAACTGATCTGGATCTTTATACCATTAAATTCAACACTAATAATGGTGCCAACTATTCGTATACCTGCAATATCACCAATACAAATGTAACTTTCAGGGTTGATATGTCGAATCAGACAGTTTCTTCAAATGGTGTACATCTGGCAGGTGATTTCCAGGGATGGGATCCGGCTGCAACTGCAATGACCAACGCAGGTGGGGGCATTTATACTGTCACAGTTCCAATAAGCAGCGGGACCTATCACCAATATAAATTCATCAATGGAGATACTTTTGCCGGTGAGGAACTGGTGCCTGATGCATGTGGTGATGATAATGGAAGCGGGGGTTTCAATCGTGCCCTAACGGTACCGGTGGCTGATACCTTGCTTGGTGCAATCTGCTTTTCAAGCTGCAATCTCTGTTCTGAAATGGTGCCGGTTACCTTCAAGGTTGACATGTCGAATCAGACAGTATCAGCAGATGGTATTCATATTGCAGGAGATTTTCAGGGATGGAACACAACAACAACTCCGATGAGCCTGTTAAGTGGTGGCACTTACTCTGCCACAGTATACCTTGATAAGGGCTCATATCATGAATATAAGTTTATCAATGGAAACAGCTGGGCAGGTGAAGAAATAGTGCCTTCTGAATGTGGCGCGGATAATGGTTCCGGAGGATTCAACCGGTTCTTGAATGTGCCTCTGAATGATACTATCCTTGGTTCGATATGCTTCTCAACTTGCGGCCCATGTGTACCAATGGTGCAGGTAACTTTCCAGGTGGATATGTCACAACAGCAGGTTTCAGCTGACGGAATTCATCTTGTTGGAGATTTTCAGGGTTGGAACCCGGCAACAACGGCTATGCTTGAAACTTCTCCCGGAGTTTATGCCACAACTGTTTCCCTTGAAAACAGTTCTACTCATCAGTATAAGTTTGTGAATGGAAACAGCTGGGCAGGGGAGGAGAGTGTTCCTTCCATTTGCGGAGTTGATAATGGTTCCGGAGGATTTAACCGTTCGGTAACTCTGGGAATATCGAATGCAACCATCCCATTGGTATGTTTCTCCAGTTGCCAGGTTTGTCTGCCTCCTCCAGCAACTATAAATGTAACTTTCAGGGTCAATCTGTCACAGCAGGTTGTTGCCGCTGAAGGGGTTCACCTTGTTGGCGATTTCCAGGGATGGGATACCGATTCAACCATGATGACGCATACAGGAAATGGAATTTATTCAGTAATTCTTGCACTTGAAGAAGGTACTGAACATCAATACAAATTTCTCAACGGAAATACCTACGATGGTGAAGAAATTGTTCCCGCGGAATGTGGTGTTGATAACGAAACCGGTGGGTTTAACAGATTTGTAGCTTTAGGTACTTCTGATACAATACTGGAAGCAGTTTGCTTCTCAGCATGTGGACCTTGTCCAATACCAGGTGACAGCTCCATTGTGACTTTCAGGGTGGATATGCAGGATCAGATCGTTTCGACGGATGGCGTTCATATTGCCGGAAATTTCCAGTTGTGGAATACTGAAAATACTCCAATGGTCAATTTATCAGGGGGAGTTTATGAAGTTAGTCTGATGCTCGAAGAAGGCTATCAGGCAGAGTATAAGTTTATCAATGGATTAACATGGGAAGGAGCAGAACTTGTTCCGGCCGAATGCGGTGTGGATGATGGAAATGGTGGCTTTAACCGTTTTGTGGAAGTTCCGGTTAATGATACCATCACTTCCGATGTTTGCTTTGGTGAGTGCTTCATTTGTCATGTAGGTTTGCCTGAAACCGGGACTAATTCCCTGCTGGGAATTCCTTATCCAAATCCTGCAAGCAACATGCTGATTCAACCTTACCATTTTATTCATACCGCTTCAGTTCAAGTGAGAATATTTAATTCTATCGGGACAGAAGTGCTGAGGCCTTTGACTGCACAATTCGAAGCAGGACAATCAGAGCTAAGAATAGATCTGAGCAGTTTGAAATCCGGAATGTACACTATTCAGCACAGCATTACGGAGAGTGGAAAGCAGTCTGTTTATAGAAATTCTGTGATAGTCAGGTAGTTCGGTAGGCGGAGTTCAAGCTCAGCAAAGCAATAGAAAAATGAATTTACAGAGAAGCCGGAATACTGGATTGCAGATTCCGGTTTTTCTTTTTTGTATTGATTACTGGATTGATTTTGACTACTTATCATTGCAAAGTCCTAAGTAATTTTTCTGTCTTTTAAACATTTTTTATAAAGATAATCGTGGAAACTAATACTTATTATATTTGCTGAAAACCGCTTCTTATGAAAAATGAAAATACATCGAAAGAGGGTTTGGTAGCCCGGGGATTCCTTTTGCCATTCATTCTGGTTACTGCATTATTCTTCTTGTGGGGAATACCCAATAACCTCAACGATGTACTGATTAAGCAGTTCATGAAATCCTTTGAATTGAGCCGCTTTCAGGCTGGACTTATTCAGTCAGCCTTTTATATGGGCTACTTCCTGCTGGCAATGCCTGCAGCATTGGTCATGAGGCGTTTTGGTTACAAGACTGGTTTGGTTATAGGCTTGCTCCTATATGGACTGGGCTGCTTTCTGTTCTGGCCGGCAGCACTGGCAGGACAATATGGATTTTTCCTCTTTGCTTTGTTTGTAATAGCCACAGGACTGGCATTTCTTGAAACTGGTGCGAATCCATTTATAACTGTGCTTGGAAGTCCGGCTTCATCCGAAAGGCGTCTTAATTTCTCCCAGGCATTCAATCCTATTGGTTCTATCAGTGGCGTTCTGATAGGTACACTCTTTATTTTCTCTGGAATTGAGCATGACGAAACGAAAGTTGCCGCCATGAAAGCCAGTGGAGAATATGCAACCTATCTGCAACACGAAACCATGCGTGTTGTGACTCCTTATCTGATACTTGGAGGAATAACCCTGGTTATGGCAATTCTGATTCTGAAGGTGAAGTTCCCAAAAATTAAGGAAGGAACTTCCGAAAACTCCCAGGAAGGCGGAAATATCAGAAAGCTCTTCAGATACCCCCATTTTATCAAGGGTGTACTTGCTCAGTTCTTCTATGTGGGAGCACAGGTAGGAACCTGGAGCTATTTCATTCAATATGTTCAGGATTACACAGCTCAATCTGAAAAAGTAGCGGGGTATTTCCTCACTGGTACACTTGCAACATTCATGCTTGGCCGCTTCTCGGCCACTCTTTTCATGAGGTACATCAAACCCGGGAAGATGATGGGAATATACAGTCTGATTAACATCGCACTGGTATCGATAAGTATTCTTATGCCGGGTTGGATAGGACTCTGGGCAATATTTTTTACCAGTTTCTTCATGTCGCTTATGTTCCCGACCATCTTTGCCATGGGATTGAAGGGTTTGGGACCCTATACCAAGATAGGAGGCTCCCTGATTGTAATGGCGATCATTGGCGGTGCCTTCTGGACACCGGTGATGGGGCTTATTTCAGAATCAACAGGAAGCATGGCAACTGCAATGATAGTACCTCTGCTTGCATACGTATTCATTGCCTGGTATGCATTTGCAGGTTCTTCACCTTCGGGACCGCTTTTTAGTGAAGATACCAAAGGATTACCTGTCTCTCATTAATTGAAAGATATCGGATCTGTTGCAATGAGGCAGAAGTTTCGGCCTTGACTGCCTGTCTTTTTTATTAACATATCAAAGGCAATTAAGTATACTACCTATCTAAAATACATATATTTGTTAGCAGGGTAAACAAATAATTTACTGATCCATCCTAGAACCCAAAGCATGATATCTGAACGTTTCGTATCCTACCTGGAGCAAAGTATCAGGGAGAACTGGCTTCAAACAGCATTGACCGATTATAAGGGAGAATCCTTTAAATACGCTGATGTCGCAACTCAAATAGAGTTGTTGCACAAGCTCTTTCTGGATGCAGGGATTAAGCCTCAGGACAAGATTGCTGTTATAGGTAAAAATTCATCCCGTTGGGGAATACTCTATCTGTCGATAGTGAGCTATGGCGCAATAGTAGTGCCTGTTTTACCCGATTTCAAACCGGATGATCTGAGAGAAATAATTCAGCATTCAGACGCCTCATGCCTCTTTATGGATGAAGGAATCTTTCAAAAATTCGACATTACCAGACATAACGATATTAAAGGAATAATCTCAATAAGTGATTTTCAGCTTCTGCATTCAGGGCATGAGAGCTTTTCAGTAGCATTTAATGAGTTCAAGTTAGCTGCATCAGCAAAAATCAGTAAGGAAACCTCAGAAGGGTTTAAATTGCCTGAGATTCCAAACGATCAACTGGCAGTTATCAGCTATACATCCGGCACATCCGGTTTTATCAAGGGAGTAATGCTGGAACATAACAGTCTGGCTGCAAACATCAGGTATGCACAAAGGAATATGCCACTGAACGCCGGCGACAGGATCGTTTCCTTTCTTCCCTTGGCCCATGCTTTTGGCTGTGCCTTTGAATTTTTGTTTCCATTCACGCTTGGCTGCAGCATCACCATCCTGACCCGTACTCCAACTCCGCAGATTATTATGGCGGCCTTTCAGGAGATCAAGCCATCCCTTATTCTATCGGTTCCACTGGTAATTGAAAAATCTTCAAGAAACAGTTATTGCCTGTCATAGGAAAGATCCATATGAGGATATTGTTGCACGTTCCTTTCCTCGATCAGATGATCCTTAAGAAAATCAGGGAGAAACTGGTAACAGTATTCGGAGGGAATTTCAGGGAGATTGTAGTAGGAGGTGCCCCCTTCAACCATGAGGCAGAGATGTTTTTCAGAAGGATGAAATTTCCGGTAACCGTTGGTTATGGAATGACAGAATGCGGCCCGCTCATCAGTTACATTGGATGGGATAAGCTGAAGCCAGGATCATCCGGAATTGTTGTTGATTCACTGGAGATGAGGATTGACTCCCCAAAACCTGCAACTCAGGCTGGTGAAATCCTTGTAAGAGGAGAAAATGTGATGAGAGGCTACTATAAGAATGAAGAGCTTACAAAGGAATTAATCGATTCTGATGGCTGGCTTCATACAGGAGATCTCGGACTTATGGATGCTCAGGGTAACCTGTTTATCAAGGGGAGAAGCAAAAGCATGATCCTGGGGGCAAACGGGAAGAATATTTATCCTGATGAAATTGAATCCTTGCTTAATAATCAGTTTGCAGTTGCAGAATCATTGATCGTCCAAAGAAATGGCAAACTGGTTGCTCTTATATTTCCGGATGCGGAAACCGCCGAGAAGCACAATATTACCGAACCCATGATGCAGAAGCTTTTTGAACGTCATGTAAAAGTGGTCAATCATAAGTTTCCAAAGTATATGAAAGTATCAGCCGTTGAAATTCAGGCTGCGGAATTTGTGAAAACACCGAAGAGGAGCATAAAAAGGTATCTGTATTCCTGAGACTGGTTTTCAGCTCACTTCTTGTTTCTTCTTTTTCCGGGTTCAATGAATCGGAGATCTTTTCTGCTTTTTCTCCAGTAATCGCCTTCAATATTTTCCG
Organism: Bacteroidales bacterium; assembly: GCA_016707705.1. Lineage (GTDB taxonomy): Bacteria > Bacteroidota > Bacteroidia > Bacteroidales > UBA4417 > UBA4417. The sequence goes on along the minus strand of JADJHD010000008.1, from coordinate 182,586 downwards.
GATTAAGCCGAAGGATTTCTTCAGTCCGGAATGCTCAGTTTTTTCCACTCAATTCTTATTTTGCATGCTTCTTCAAACTTTTGAAGCGAATCCTTACTTTTGCAGCATCAGAATCCAAAGCAAACTATTAATTAATTGACATTCAGTACACTATGAAGCAGATTATCGAGTGTGTGCCAAATTTCAGTGAAGGTCGCGACATGGCCATCATCAAACAAATTACTGACCAGATTGAGACTGTTGAAGGAGTCAGGCTGCTGGATGTTGATCCGGGAGCTGCAACCAACAGGACAGTCGTAACTTTCGTGGGAGAACCGGAGGCTGTTCTTGAGGCTGCATATCGTGCCGTTAAGAAAGCAACAGAGGTTATTGACATGCGGTACCACAAAGGAGAACATCCCCGCTTTGGAGCAACTGATGTTTGTCCCCTGGTGCCTATTGCCGGAATAAGCATGGAAGAGGTGGCTGAATATGCTAGGAAGCTTGCTAAAAGAATCGGAGAAGGAATCGGTATTCCTGTTTACTGTTACGAAAATGCTGCATTCACTCCAGAGAGGCGCAATCTAGCCAATAACCGCTCCGGAGAATATGAAGGATTGTCGAAGAAACTGACTGATCCTCACTGGAAGCCTGATTTCGGTCCTGCTGAATTCAATGATTTTGTTGCCGGAACCGGCGCAACTGCTGTTGGAGCAAGAGATTTCCTGGTAGCATACAATGTAAACCTGAATACAACCTCAACCCGCAGGGCAAATGCCATAGCCTTTGACATTCGTGAGAAAGGAAGACCAGTTAGGGAAGGCAATCCCTTTACCGGAAAAATTAAGAAAGATGAAAACGGGAAGGAAGTATGGATTCCGGGTTCGCTAAAAGCCTGCAAGGCAATTGGCTGGTTTATCGAAGAATATGGTATTGCCCAGGTTTCTATTAATCTTACCAATGTTTCAATAACCACTGTCCATGAAGCCTTTGAAGAATGTTGCAAAAGGGCAGGGGAGAGAGGAATGCGGGTAACAGGTTCGGAACTGGTTGGACTTGTTCCGCTGAAGTCGTTGCTGGATGCCGGAAAATATTTCCTTGCAAAGCAAAAGCGTTCACTCGGAGTGTCGGAAGCTGAACTCATAAAAATAGCTGTTAAATCTCTCGGACTGGATGATTTAAAGCCATTTAATCCACAGGAGAAGATCATCGAATATCTGCTTGAGAATCCGGGTGACAAAAAACTCGTATCTCTCAGTCTGGATGCCTTCGCTAATGAAACAGCATCAGAATCACCTGCACCCGGAGGTGGATCAGTTTCTGCAGCAATGGGTGCATTTGGAATCTCACTTGCAACCATGGTGGCAAATCTTTCCAGTCATAAGGCTGGCTGGGATGACCGCTGGGAAGAGTTTAGCAGCTATGCAGAACAGGGACAGGCAATCAAGGATGAACTGCTCTTTCTGATAGATGAAGATACCAGGGCTTTTAACAGGATTATGGATGCTTTCGGATTGCCAAAGTCGAATGATGATGAGAAGGCAGTCCGTGATCAGGCTATTCAGGATGCTACACGCTACGCTATTGAAATCCCATTCAAGGTGATGAGACTATCCTATGAGAGTATGACCATTATCAAGGCTATGGCAGAAATCGGGAATCCTAATTCTGTAAGTGATGCTGGAGTGGGAGCCCTTGCAGCCCGTTCAGCAGTTATGGGTGCCTTCCTGAATGTTAAAATCAATGCCTCCGGATTAAAGGATCAGGTTTTTGTAGCGGATGTACTTGAAAAAGGCGCTGATATTGAAGCAAAGACTCTTGCTGCTGAATCAGAGATTCTGGCAATCGTAAATGCTAAAATAAAATAGATTACGCAGGCTTAAAAAAGAAGAGCAGCATTCCTGAAGAATGCTGCTCTTCTTTTGATCGGAGAATCACATTTATCTTGAATCTGTGATGATCTGATGCTTCTGAGGGTATGGAATATCGGGGGCGCTGACTTTTTCAAGCATTTCAAGGTCTTCAGCATCGAGTTTAATACCAGAAGCCTGGGCGTTTTCCTTCAGTTGCTGAAGATTTGTAGCACCGATTATCAAGGAACTGACCATCGGTTTATGCAAAACCCAGGCAAGTGCGATGCTGGCAATGTTCTTTCCCTTTTTCAGGCTTATGTTCTCCAATACATCAAGAATCCTGAACCCCCTTTCTTCATCAAGCGACCAGTATTTCATGGAAGCAGCATTCTTGTTGACCCGCCTTCCTTTTCCCTCTTCACCTGATTTTCGGTATTTACCTGTAAAGAAGCCACCTGACAGAGGACTCCAGCATAGTATTCCAACTTTCTGATCTTCGCAAAGAGGGATGAGTTCATGCTCAATATCCCTGGCACCGATGGAATAGTACAATTGGGTGGATATGAATTTTTCGAGGTTCATTTGCTGAGAAATAGCCAGAGCCTTCATTGTTTGCCATGCTGCCAGATTTGAACAGCCAATATATCTGACTTTTCCACTTCTGACCAAATCATCCAAGGCCCGTAGGCTTTCCTCAAGAGGGGTATTGGGGTCGTATCCGTGAATCTGGTAAAGATCAATATAATCTGTTCCTAGCCGTTTGAGGCTTTTTTCACAACCTTCAATTATGTGATATCTTGACAACCCTGACTGGTTTGGCTTGGGATTCATCGGAAAGCGCACCTTTGTTGCAATCAGGACTTCCTTGCGCCGGTGACCAAGAGCCGTACCAACCATTTCTTCCGATAAGCCGTTAGAGTAGACATCGGCTGTATCAATGAGGTTAATTCCCAGATCAATTGCTACGTAGGTCATCTCGGTAGCTTCTGTTTGGCTGACATTCCCTACATCACTCTTTCTTCCTCCGTTAAAGGTCATTGCTCCAAGACTTATTTCCGAGACCTTTAAGCCAGAACCTCCCAGATAGCGATATTCCATGTATTCAAACTTTTATATCCGATTTATCAGATTGTTGGACAATTATTAATTGGTGAAAACATCGCTTAAAAATAATACAATTCCTGCTAAATCGGTTGTTATGCGTAACTCCTTAATCATTTATTCAATTTTAGCGGTCAGGATGTTGGGCGGTTTTATACCTTTGTTCAAATTCTTTGCCATGAAGCGTCTATTTTTTCCACTGGCTACCCTGTTCTCTCTTCTGGTCCTCCTTTCTTCCTTCCTGATTTTCGGGACTGGAATTAATGCTGATACTGAAAAGGAGGAAAAGGTCCCGAATGACTGGATGGCTTACCAGAGAGCTTATCCATCAGGAGTTATCAACTCATCGGCCGTTATTGCCGGAATGATGGAAGCACAGGCCTTGAGAGCCAATTCTCCTTCCATGCGTGCAGGCTGGCAATTTGCAGGCCCCACAAACATAGGAGGTCGAATCACGGATGTAGAGGTTGATCCCAATGATTCTACGGTTGTGTATTTGGCCGGATCCACTGGTGGTATATTGAAATCAACAGATAACTGCCAAACATGGGAGAGCATTTTCGATGCCCAGCCAATTTTAACCATTGGCGATATCGCTATAGATCCCTCCAACAGCAATGTGGTTTACGCAGGAACCGGTGAAGCCAATGCATCCTCATTCAGTTTCCTTGGAAATGGAATGTATAAATCAACGGATGCCGGCGCAACATGGGTCCATAAGGGATTGGAGAATAGCGCATTCATTGCCCGGGTTATCGTAGACTATTCAAATCCTCAAAGAGTGTTTGCGGCAGTAGCAGGAAATCTGTTTACTCCGGATCCTGACAGGGGTATTTACAGAAGTGATGACGGTGGAGATACCTGGCAGCGCAAGCTTTTTGTTACAGATACTACATCCGGAATTGACATTGTGCAGCATCCTTCATCTCCGAATATTCTGTATGCTTCAATGTGGGAGCGAAGAAGAGGCCTGAATTACCGCAGATCCTTCGGCTACAGCACCGGGATTTTCAAATCAACTGATGGGGGCGATACATGGTCAAAGCTAACCAACGGACTTCCTACCTACCAGATGGGCAGAATCGGACTTGCAATTGCTCCGACGAATCCTGATATACTTTATGCTTTTTGCGATAATATTTCTTCGGTAGATATATTCAAAACTGTGAACGGAGGCAGCAGCTGGGTGCAGACCAATGATGCGGCCCTGCAGGGAATGAACAGCAATTTTGGCTGGTATTTTGGCCAAATCAGGGTTGATCCGGTTGATGAAAACAGAGCCTATGTCATGGGTGTTGAAATGTGGAGGACCGATGACGGGGGTGATAACTGGATCAAGCTGGCCGGCTATGATATTGGAACCATTCACGTTGATCATCATGCAATGTATATTAACCCTGTAACAGGGGTAATCCTTGAAGGTAACGACGGTGGACTGTTCAGAAGCATTGACTATGGAGTTTCCTGGTATAAATATTACCAGTTGCCACTAACTCAGTTCTATGAGGTTGAGATTGATTATCAGAATCCCAATCGTCTCTATGGAGGAACACAGGATAACAATACCATAAAAACCTATTCTGGTAATGTAAATGCCTGGTATCCTGTTCTGGGAGGAGATGGATTCTATTGTCTTGTGAGTTATGAGGATCCCAATACCATATATGCTGAATATCAGAATGGTGGACTCTGCAAATCGATTGATGGCGGGAATTCATTCAGCTATATAATGACTTCAGAAATGGAAGGAGACAGGCGGAACTGGTCAATGCCGATAGCCATGGATCCTCTTGATCCTGATGTGATTTTTGCAGGAACACACCGTATATGGAAATCGGATTTCGGGGGTTTTGGATGGTATCCGGTTTCTGACGACCTCACTAAGGGCTCGGACGGTAGCGGATGGCATACCATTTCGACCATAGCCATTTCGAAAGTTAATTCAGAGGTAATTCTTGCCGGAACTGATGATGGCAGGGTTCATATTTCGACTGACGGAGGTTTCGAATGGGTAAATATTACTGCCGGACTGCCGGATCGTTATGTTACAAGAGTTGCAACTGACCCTGTCGATGAAAATATTATCTATGCCACCTTCTCAGGTTTTCGTTGGGATGAGCCCATTCCATATGTGTTCAGGTCAACTGACAAGGGTGTGACCTGGCAGGATATCAGCGGCAATCTGCCACAATTGCCTGTGAATGCAATAGCAATTGACCCGCTTGACAATAATACGATCATAGTAGGAACTGATGCAGGAGTGTTCTTTACGAAGGATGCGGGACTGCACTGGTATGCTCTTGCTGAAGGGATTGGAAGTGTTCCCGTTGTCTCATTCAAGATACATGAGCCTACCAGAATGTTGCTTGCAGGGACATATGGCCGTTCCTCGTACAAGATCAGCCTTGATGATATTCAGGTGGGAGTCAGTAATCCTGCAGTCTCAGAAGCATCACTCATGATTGCTTCAAATCCGTTCATGAAATCGCTGGTCTCAGACCTGAAAATAATCTATTCCCTTCCTGCACCTTCGTCAATTGATTTGTCGATTCTGGATCTAAATGGAAGGACAATTAAGCAGCTACGTTCATCAATGGCTGTTGCAGGCGCTCATGAGGTATTCTGGAACGGGACTTCCGGAAATGGGGGTATACTTCCTTCCGGGATTTACATTTGCAGGCTAAAAACCAGATTTGGTGTTCAGGAAGCAAGGATCATCCTGATTGCCGGTTCTTAATTTTTTTTGAATGGAAGACCCAACAAAGGCAGCTGAAATGCGTACAGAAGAAGATTCCATTGGGAAAATGGATATTCCTTCAGATGCGCTGTTTGGAATTCATTCTGTTCGTGCCAGGAATAATTTTCCAGATATTACTCCTTTCTCTATTGAATGGTACAAGGCAATGGCTATGGTTAAGCTTGCCTGTTACACAACAGTCAGGAGTTTCAGGAAAGCATTGATCGAAAAAGGCGGTGACAGGAAACTGCCTGTTGTTCTTCCGGATGATAATGTACTTCTGCTTTTGGAAGCCGTTGCCGGAGAGATGATTCTGGGAAAGTATTTCGACCAGTTTATTGTGCCTGCAGTAAGTGGTGGTGCCGGTACGAGCATCAATATGAATGTGAATGAAATACTCACCAATGCAGCCCTTTTGAAGCTGGAAAAAAGCCCCGGGGAGTATTCTCTGATTGATCCTATTGAAACTGCCAATATTTATCAGTCGACAAATGATGTCGTCCCTACAGCCTTGAAGATAGCTATAATGCTGCAGTTAAACAGGCTTGAAGAATCAATCAACAGTTTGAGGCAGCTTACAGAAAGCTATGAAACTCAGTTCAGAAGCAAATTGAGGATTGCATACACCCAGATGCAGGAAGCTGTCCCATCTTCTTTCGGGAAGCTTTTCAGTACCTATAATGAAGCGCTTTCACGGGATTGGTGGAGGATTTCAAAATGCTTTGAAAGAATCAAGGTTGTGAATCTGGGGGGATCAGCTGTTGGCACCGGGATGGGTGTTCCCAGGTATTTTATCATGGAGGTCATTCCTGTTTTGCAGCAAATTTGCGGACTTCCTGTTACCAGATCTGAAAACCTGCCAGATGCTACCTGTAATCTCGATTCATTTGTGGAGGTACATGCCATACTGAAGTCGCATGCAGTAAACCTCGAGAAGATGGTATCCGATATCAGGCTACTATCATCTGATGTTTCCGGAAACAGAAGTCTGCAGATACCAGCTAAGCAGGTTGGGAGTTCAATAATGCCTGGTAAGGTAAATCCCGTAATTCCTGAATTTGTTATAAGTGCAGCACATAAAGTATACAGCAATGATGTGCTGATCAGCTCATTGAGTGCACAGGGATGTCTGGATCTCAATGCCTATCTGCCGGTTATAGGACATAGCCTGTTGGAGAGTCTGCGCCTGCTGATAGCTGCTGATGAGACCCTCAGGAATAACCTGTTCGACGATATCCGGGTTACAGAAGGCACAGAGGATCAGGTGATGAAAAGTCCTTCAGTGACTACTGCTCTTGGACCAGTCATAGGTTATCATAATGCTGCATTGCTGGCAATTGAGATGAAGAAGAAAGGCATCTCAGTGATTCAGGCAAATGAACAGTTGAAACTTATGCCAGAGGATCAACTATATCAGGCGCTTAAACCTGAGAATCTGCTAAAAACAGGCTTTACACTCAATGATCTCCTTTCGTAATATTGCATCATAATATCTCAAATCTAATGTCAAAAGGCAAAGCATCCACTCCGTTCATAGGAGTGTTTGGAAGAAGGAACAACGGGAAAAGCTCCCTTGTGAATGCCCTGGCCGGACAGGAGGTATCCATTGTATCAGAGGTAGCCGGAACCACTACCGACCCTGTGCGCAAGACAATAGAGATTGGAGGGCTTGGACCCGTAATGTTTGTTGATACCGCTGGAATTGATGATATCGGCGGCCTTGGAGAGAAGAGGGTAGCCCGCACCATCGAAATTATTAAAACCATTGATCTGGCAATTCTGATCATAACCAGAAATACATTCGGTGAATTTGAAAAGAACCTTGCTGAGCAGTTCAGGGAATACCATATTCCTTTCTTCATAGTTCATAACAAATCCGATATTGCTGCCCTTTATCCTGAGACCAGGCGATTGATTGCTGCATCCTACAAAACAGATGTTGTTGATTGCAGTCTGGCGGGAAATCAGGAAGTGATTCCGCAACTGCTGGGACTTATCAGGAAGTATATCCCCGAAAATGCCTGGAAGCCTGTGACACTGATTGGTGATCTGATTTCATATGGTGACACAGTTTTGCTTATAACACCCATTGATATAGAAGCTCCGGAAGGAAGGCTGATTCTGCCGCAGGTGCAAGTAATAAGGGATGTTCTTGATAATGATGGCATTGCGGTAATTTGTAAGGAACGGGAAATAGATAGTTTCCTGAAAAAGATGAATCCTAAGCCAAGTTTGGTAATTACTGACAGTCAGGTTTTTCTGAAAGCTGATGCTTCAGTTCCGAGAGATATTCCACTCACCAGTTTTAGTATAATTCTCGCCCGTCAGAAGGGAGATTTTGCTAATTACATCAAGGGAACCCCGCATATTTCCAATCTTAAGGATGGCGATAGGATTCTGGTGTTGGAATCATGCAGCCATCATGTTTCATGCGATGATATCGGTAGGGTTAAAATACCAAGGTGGCTTAGCAATTTTACCGGTAAGAAACTGGAGTATGAGGTAGTAGCAGGATTAAATGCCATTCCGGGAAAGATCACGGATTATGCTATGGTTATACAATGCGGAGGTTGCATGATAACCAGGAAGCAGCTTATAAACCGGTTGAAACCTGCAGTGGATGCAGGAATACCTGTCACAAACTATGGCATGGCAATCGCCTATGTCCATGGAATCTACAACAGGGCAATCGCCCCATTCACTGATCATGCGTCGGCCCCGGCTGATTATCTGTAGAATTGCTTTAACCCTGCTCAACTGAATATTATAAAATGGCTGACAATTCTCAAACCATCCGACATGACGGCAGGGTAGACCTGGTTGAAGGAAACAAGGTTTTTGTCAAGATTATCACTCATTCAGCTTGTCAGTCATGCAGTACTAAGTCCATGTGTTCCATTACAGAATTAAAGGAAAAGCAGATAGAGGTGCTTACCCAGGATCAGGATTCCTATAGGGAAGGAGATCCGGTAACTGTGATATTGGAGCGATCCATGGGAAACAGGGCAGTGCTTCTTGGTTACTTTTTTCCTTTTCTGGTTCTGATATTATCTTTACTCATTTCATCTTCATTTTTTGGAGATCTGGTCTCCGGCTTAATCGCGCTTGTTTCGGTTGGATTTTACTATTTACTGATGTTTATTTTCAGTGACAGATTGAAAAAAGATTTTCATTTTCGGATTCAACATTCAACAGGCGATAATGATAGCTGTAAAGTTCAAAATTGAAGAATGCTCGTTTAGTTAAGTTTGTCATTGTCAGTAGTTAAACTTAATTGTTTTTGCTTTAACAAAGACATATTTATATACTTATATATCAAGAAGATGTAATAAAAAAAAGAAGTAATTTTCGCATCTATTCTCTTTAAATATTAATACATTTGCTCGCCTTTAGAACTGGAATTCTTTAATGGCTATTATAATCTTTCCAAAACAATACTTCCGGTTCCAGAGTGTTAGTTCTTAGTTTCAAACCTAATTATTTATAAGGTGACCGAAGCCATTTTATTAGCTGTCGCCGCCCTTGGGGCGATAGGAATCGCAGCGGCAATCATATTGTATTTTGTAGCGCAGAAATTCAAGGTTATCGAGGATCCGAGAATCGATACAGTGAATGACCTTTTACCAGGTGCCAACTGCGGAGGTTGTGGTTTCGCAGGATGCCGCAACTTTGCTGAATCCATAATTAAAGCCGGTTCTCTGGAAAATATGAATTGTCCGGTTGGAGGAAGCCCGGTTATGAAAAGCATTGCTGCAGATCTGGGCTGGCAGGCTGCTGAGGTTGCACCAATGATTGCCGTGCTCCGTTGCGGAGGTTCTCATGATAATGCTCCTCACAAGGTTAGATATGATGGAGCTTCCAGCTGCCAGTTTGCACATTCCCTGTTTAATGGAAACAGCGGATGTCCGAATGGTTGTCTTGGGCTTGGCGATTGTGTTGTCTCCTGTCAGTTTGATGCAATGTATATCGACTCGGCATCAGGACTCCCAGTAATTGATGAAGAAGCATGTGTTGCCTGTGGCGCTTGTGTGAAGGTCTGTCCCAGGAAGATTATTGAGATGAGGAAGAAAGGTCCTAAGGGTAAGAGGATTTTCGTTGAATGTGTCAATGTGGAAAAGGGTGCCTTGTCGCGCAGGAATTGCTCTGTTTCCTGCATTGGATGCGGGAAATGCGTCAAAATGTGCGGATTCGAAGCCATCACCATGGAGAATAATCTTGCATACATCGATTTCAATAAGTGTACACTTTGCAGGAAATGTGTTGAAGAATGTCCGACAAATGCCATTTCGGAGATTCATTTTGCTCCCAGAAAACCCCGGCAGGAAGTGGGAGTCGCAGAGGAAACCACTGCGTAGTATTCATCAGTTTACGAGCAATAAAGTCATTATAAAGTTTCAATACTGTTTATAGATGCTCAAAACATTCAAAATAGGAGGGGTTCACCCGGAAGAAGGAAAGCTTTCATCCTCGGTTCCCATTGAAGTTTTGCCCTTGCCAGCCAGTGTTTCAATCCCGATAGGTCAGAGTTTGGGCGCACCTTCCAATGTGATTGTCGAAAAGGGAGTAATGGTCAAGGTTGGCCAGTTGATTGCCAAAGGTGAAGCCTTTATTTCATCCAATGTACATTCTTCTGTATCCGGGAAAGTTGTCAAAATTGATGAGATTACTGACCAGAGCGGCTACAGGAAGAAAGCAATCATCATTGAGGTAGATGGCGATGAGTGGGAATCCTCAATTGACCGCAGCACTGCTGTTGTCAGAGAGAATAATCTCAGTCAGCAGGAACTTATCAACAGGATTCAGGCTATGGGGGTGGTTGGCCTTGGTGGTGCGACATTCCCCTCACATGTTAAACTGATGGTCCCCAATGGGAAAAAGGCCGAGGTTCTTATTATCAATGGAGGTTGAATGCGAGCCTTATCTTACTTCTGATCACCGGCTTATGCTTGAAAAGAGCCAGGAAGTTATGATCGGCATAAGCTTTTTGATGAAAGCACTGGGTGTAAAAAGGGCAGTTGTCGGAATAGAGAACAATAAGCCTGATGCAATAAAGAAATTGAGTGAGCTGGCTCCAGAATTCCCGGGAATAGAGATTGCCGCACTTAAGGTCAAATATCCGCAGGGCGCTGAAAAACAACTTATAAAAGCCATTACCGGGCGAGAGGTTCCTTCGCAGAAACTGCCAATAGAGGTAGGATGTGTAGTGAATAATGTGGGAACAGCATTTGCTGTCTACGAAGCCATCCAAAAAAATAAACCCTTGATTGACAGGGTGGTTACCGTCACCGGTAAATCTATCTCAAAGCCATCAAACCTATTGGTCAGGATCGGAACTCCCATTGACAGCCTGATTCAGCATGCAGGCGGACTACCCGGAGATACCGGCAAAATTATCAGCGGGGGTCCAATGATGGGGAAGGCCTTAAATTCTACAGATGTCCCGGTTGTTAAGGGTACCTCGGGAATCCTGATTCTACCTGAAACAGAGTCGGCGAGACTCAAAGTTCAGAACTGCATTCGTTGTGCCCGTTGTGTTTCAGTTTGTCCAATGGGTCTGGAGCCCTACCTCCTTGAAAGGGTAGTTGTTGCCAATGAGCTTGAAATGGCTGAAAATAACAGGATTATGGATTGCATGGAATGCGGATGCTGCCATTACACCTGCCCTTCAGCCAGGCCTTTGCTTGATTATCTAAGATTGGGAAAGAGCAAGGTCGGTCATATTATCAGAACCAGAGTAAATAATTAGGTTATGCAATTGTTAACAGTTTCAGGATCACCTCATCTTCATGCCACCCAACCTGTTCACAAGATCATGTGGGGAGTTGTGATTGCCTTGATACCAGCCATGCTTGTTTCATTCTGGTATTTTGGGCTTGGCGCAATAGAGGTTACATTGGTGGCAGTTTTAGCCTGTACCCTCACTGAATACCTGATCGCCCGTTTTGTCCTCAAGGTTGAACCAAGTCTTCGTGATGGATCTGCAGTTATTACCGGATTGCTTCTAGCCTTCAACGTCCCTTCAAGCATTCCCTGGTGGCAATTGGTGATAGGCGCAATTTTTGCCATTGCGGTAGCAAAAATGTCTTTTGGAGGATTAGGAAAAAATCCTTTCAATCCTGCATTGGCCGGACGCGTTTTTATGCTTATTTCCTTTCCGGTGGACATGACTACATGGCCCGTTCCAGTGGTAAACCGATTGGTACTGACGGATGCAGTTACTGGTCCTACTTCTCTGGGAATTGTGAAGGAAGGCATAAAGAATGGCGAATCACTGACACAGCTTGCTTCACAAATCCCCTCCTATATGGATATGTTCGTGGGAGGAATCGGAGGATCTTTGGGTGAAGTTTCTGCTTTGGCAATCCTGATTGGCGGCATTTACATGCTTTGGAAGAGAATCATAACCTGGCATATTCCCGTATCCTATTTGTTAACGGTTCTGGCTTTTACTGGAATTCTCTGGCTGATTGATCCGGGTATCTATATTGATCCGGTATTTCACCTTCTCGCTGGTGGACTGATGTTGGGAGCAGTTTTCATGGCCACCGATATGGCAACTTCACCAATGACTTATTCAGGGATGCTGGTGTATGGTGTGGGATGTGGAGTTTTAACTGTACTAATCAGGGTATGGGGAGCATATCCTGAAGGCGTTTCCTTTGCCATCCTCATTATGAATGCAGTGACACCTCTTATTAATAAAGGGTTTAAGCCCAAGCGCTTCGGAGAGGTGATTGCCCAATAGAATAGCCAAAATCAGTTTATTTTATCAAAAAAGAAAAGCAACTGGATATGTCGAAGAAACTTGAATCAACCCTGAAAAACATGGTACTGTCGTTGCTGCTGATATCAGCGGTGATGTCCGCAGCCCTGGGGTTTGTATACAGTGCTACGAAGGAACCTATTGAAAAAGCCAATAAGGCCAAGGAAATTCAAGCTGTAAAGGAGGTCCTGCCACCCTTCGACAATGATCCCACAGCCAATGTTAAGGAGATTGATGGATTACTATTCTATCAGGCTCTAAAAGATGGAAAACCTGTTGGATATGCAGTCAAAACATTCACTGACAAGGGATTTAGTGGTCGTTTTGACCTAATGGTTGGAATCAGGCCCGATGGTAGCATAAATACTGTTGTTGTACTTGAGCAAAAGGAAACACCAGGACTGGGCACAAAAATGAAGGAGCCTAAGTTTAAAAACCAGTTCGATGGATTATCTATTGGAAATCTTAAAGGAAAATCTGTTAAAGTGAAGAAGGATGGTGGTACCATTGATGCCATTACTGCTGCAACTATCAGTTCGAGAGCATTTTGCGACGGTGTTCAGAAGGCTTATGATTTATACATGAAAAATTTTGCAAGTGCAGTTGCCGATTCAGCATCTGTTAAGGAAGGAGGACAAAAATGAGCAATCTCAAACATTTAACAAATGGCTTCATTAAAGAGAATCCAACCTTCGTACTGGTACTTGGGACTTGTCCGACACTTGCAGTTACCACGGCTGCAATGAATGGTATCGGAATGGGGGCTGCCACAACTTTTGTATTGGTGTTTTCAAATCTTCTCATAGCTGCACTTAAGAACTTCATTCCTGATAAGGTCCGAATTGCTGCATTTATCCTCGTGATAGCCACTTTTGTAACGATTGTGGATTTGGTCATGAAAGCATATACCCCTGACTTATACAAGACATTGGGGATTTTCATTCCACTCATCGTTGTTAACTGCATTATCCTTGGCAGAGCTGAAGCATTCGCACAGAAAAATGCTGTTGTTCCCGCTATACTTGATGGACTGGGAATGGGGATCGGTTTTACCCTTGCGATTACATTAATGGGTTCAATAAGGGAATTGCTTGGAAACGGGACTATTTTCGACATTCGTTTGGTTTCACAGGATGCCAGGACAATCCTTATTTTCATCCTTCCTCCAGGTGCATTCATTACCTATGGTTATTTGATTGCAATCATGAACAGGGTTAAAAGCAAGTACAGTCTTTAGGTTGTATTTGATTGATATATAAATGATTAAAGAAATACTTTAGTTATGGAACTGGTAAAAATTATTATACTCGCCCTGGTTGTCAATAATGTTGTATTGGCTCAATTTCTTGGTATCTGTCCTTTCCTCGGCGTTTCCAATAAGGTAGGGACTTCCGTAGGGATGGGAGCTGCGGTTATTTTCGTCATGGCACTCGCCAATCTGGTTACATGGATTATTCAGAATTATGTACTTGTCCCCATGCACATTGAATTCATGCAGACCATCACTTTCATCTTTGTAATCGCCTTCCTGGTTCAGGTTGTTGAAATTATTCTAAAGAAGGCCGCCCCGGCTCTTTATCAGGCCCTGGGAATTTATCTTCCACTCATCACTACCAACTGCGCTGTTCTGGGTATTGCTATTTTGGCTGTTCAGAAGAACTACAGCCTGGTTGCCAGTGTAGTATACGCTTCTTCAATTGCTGCAGGCTTCACTCTTGCGCTGATTCTGATGGCTGGTATACGTGAACAACTGGAGTTAAACGGATATCCCAAGGGAATGAAGGGCTTTCCTCTTTCACTGATTACAGCCGGACTGTTATCACTGGCTTTCATGGGATTCTCAGGACTCGTTAAGTAGTCACGATAACAGGGAGACCCTGAGACAAGGGGAAAATGGGACAAGGGGACAAGGAGACTAGGAGACAAGGGGAGAATCTGAGAATGAAAATTGATTGGAATATGATCTTTTTTTTCGAATTATCCGCTTGGTGAATTGGTTTCTCGCTGATTCTCGCTGATTAATCAATTGATTTTCGCAGATTAAATTTTTAGCTTCCACAAGCTATCGCCTGACCATTGAATGCCCATTGTCTGACCATTATCTGACTATCGCCTGACCATTGAATGACTATTGTCTGACCATTGAATGACCATTGCCTGACCATTGCCTGACCATAGTCTGACCATTGTCTGACCATTGTCTGACCATTGCCTGACCATTGTCTGACTATCGCCTGACCCAAAGCTGCAGGAACTAACAACTGAATCTCTATTCCGCAAGGATTTCTTACATAACTCCGAACTTCCTTAATAAAGTCCAAATTCCTTATTCTGTTGGGATGCAGATGAAGGTTCAAACAAAAGCACTACTTTTGAGGTTAGATTAACGCATTCCAAAAAAAGGCAGCTAAATGGGACTAGATACCATTATTCAGATATCAGACGCATCAATTTTTCAGAAGAATATTCTAATCCTTTCGGATGTTAACCTAACCATCGACAAAGGTGAGTTTGTCTACCTGATTGGTAAGACAGGAGCCGGCAAGAGCAGTCTTTTGAAGACTCTTTACGCTGATCTGCCCTTAATGGAAGGCAGTGCTGAGGTTGTAGGATACAATCTGAAAGAGGTTAAAACCAAGGAAGTTCCTTATCTCAGAAGGAAAATCGGAATTGTATTTCAGGATTTTCAATTGCTTAATGATCGTTCAGTGAATGATAATCTGCTTTTCGTGATGAAGGCTACAGGCTGGAAGGATTCCGATGCCATGCGCCACCGAATGAATGAGGTTCTGGATAAGGTTGGACTGATTTCAAAGGGATTTAAAATGCCTCATCAGCTCTCGGGTGGTGAACAGCAGCGTGTATGCATAGCCAGGGCTCTGATTAATGACCCTGAACTTATTCTTGCTGATGAGCCGACTGGTAATCTTGATCCGGAATCCTCAGAAGGAATCATGCAACTGATGATGGATATCAGCAATGCCGGACGTGCTGTTTTTATGGCTACACATAACTTCAGTTTGATCAGTAAGTTCCCGTCACGAACAGTGAAATGTGAGAATGGAAAGGTTCTCGGACATATTCATCCAACAGTTGCTTCAGAACTGGAATAAACTACAGTTCAATACTGCCTCAAATTTTCTCCGGAAATATTATTTCTGTTAGTTTAACAGCATTAGCGCTGTCAGAATACCTGGCACCCAACATCTGTTTCCTGAATGACAACTTTTCCTCATCAAAGGGAAGAGCAATCAATCTCTCCATTTGCTCCTTTAGTTCAGGAGCAGTATTGCCAATTGAGCAAAACTCTTCAAGTCCGGTCCCGGCCAGCATCAGTTTATTTACAAGCACATGCCTTCCTGCAAAAAGCGTGTTTAGCAATTTTAACTTGAGACCCGTTGCCTGAAAAGTGACCAGAATATTCACATGAGCTTCCCTTAACAGATTAAACATCTCATCATTGTCAGGGTTTGCTATGATTTTTACCTTGAATTGTTCTGCAAGTTTTAAGAGATGATCAGGAGGATTCAGGCCTGCAATTACCAATGGGAATTTAAGCCTGCTGAATACTTCCCTGATTAAAAAGCTTGCAGCCAGACTGTTTTCAGCAACTGCGAGATTGCCATGGTAGAAGGCATAAGTTCCAGATCCGGTCAAGCTTTTTAATTCATTATTGCCGTGAAAGGAGGGGAGATAGCTTACATGGTTCTGAGGGAACTTCTTCTGCAGATATTCGCAGTCTTTCTCTGAAACCGTCAAAAAGTGATCAGCCCTCTTTAATTTGGACTGATAAAACCGGAGTTTCAGACTTTCAGTAATGAAGAAGATCTTTTTAAAAATGTTATTCTCCGAAAGAAACAGATGAAAATAATAGGTGTGTTCTATATTGCTTTCCCGGTAGTAAAGCTTTCTGTCCTTTAGAAGCGGATGGTTAAGATAGTAGCAGCTATGCAATCCTTCGAAAAGGATAGGATAATCATTTTTGCAGAGGTTCTCAAGTAATTCCTCTGATTTTCTGGATTTTACAATATAAGGAGTGAGGGATAGCAGAGCACTGATACTGGTTTCTCGTTTATAATACTGAACAGTTTCACAGTATTTTTCCAGATCAGCAGCCTCCGGACGATCATACTGAAAGCAGTGAAGATGAATGCGGATACCTGAGGCTTTCAGGGCTACCAATTTATGGAATACATCTATTACCCCACCGTAATTGGCAGGCCAGGGTATGGAAAATGAAACGATATTGAGATTTTTATCCTCCATGCTTTTATTCCCTGCTAAACTGTATGTCTGTGTAAGTTAAAGTAAAACGTCCTTGTTGCTTTTCGCATAATCATCTACAGCCTTCTGAATCAGATCCCTTAACTGATTACTTTCCGATTCCCAGTTTAAAACGGATGCAGCAGTCACCAGATTTTTCCTGTACATCTTCATCTGTTCATCATCCAACAGCATCCCATTGATTTTTGAAGCAATATGCGATGGTTCATGGCTACTTATGAAATCTCCGATCTGGTATTCTCTGATAATCCTGCTGATTTCGGGCAAGGGTGAAGCCAGAACCGGAATCCCTGCATGTATGTAATCGAATAGCTTGTTCGGTAAGCTGAATCTGTAATTGAGATTCGTGTCCTTATCGAGTGTGAGCCCAAGATCAGCCTGACATGTGTATGCGAACAGCTTTTCAGGAGTTTGCTTGGAAATGAAAATTACTTTTTCTTCAAGATGCAGTGCTTTAACCTTTTCCTTGAGAAGGGGAAGGACATCTCCGCCACCAATAATCAGAAGGATAGCATTCTCAATGAATTGCATGGCTTCCACAGCTTCTTCTGCACCTCTTTGTATATTGATTCCTGCACCCTGAAGCAGGATTATCTTCTTGTTTTCTGGCAGTCCAAGAGATGGGCGCGTGATCGAATCATCCTTTTTCCGGGCTGCTGGAATATTTCTTACCACAACAAAATTGTTCCCATACTTCTCTTTGAAAAGATCCGCAATGGACTGATTTACTGTTATGCAATATTTCAGATTTGGCACCATTGATTTTTCCAGGAACTTCCAGAATTTCATCACGAAGGGCCTGTGAATTACTTCAGGTGTTTCAGTAAAGTACTCGTGGCTATCGTAAATAATTGGGATTTTTCTCAATTTATGATGCAGGAAATCAGGAAGCAAGGTATCGAGGTCATTGCTGAACAAAAGGTCAACTTTCTGACTCACCAGGAAAAAGAAAAGCCGCAGGTTATACTCTGCGTAGAACAGTGGACCTTTCTCAAAGAGCAATCTCATCCTGTGAACTTCGTAGGGTCTTGATGGCATCTTCATGCTGTCAGATTTCTGCCGTCCTACCATAAGCACCTCATATCCCATGTCCAGCAGGACCCGTGCTGTCCTGTCGACGCGCTGATCGGTCACCAGATCATTAATAACAGTAAGAATGACTCTTTTTTTCATCCAGGGATATGTGCATTGCGAAAATAAAACATTTGGACGGAGTATCATCTATCCAATGTGAGTAAACGGCCAATTCAAGCTTTTCGTGTACTTTTGAATTTCAAAGTTGAGCATATGGCAATCAGGCAATCAGGGATTTCTCTCAAGGAGTTCAATACCTTCGGAATGGATGTAAAAGCCAGGGATTTCAGCAGGGTCAGTACCCTGGACGATCTTTGGCAGGTGATGGATTGGATTGAAAATGAACCAGGTAAACTCCTTTTTCTTGGTGGAGGCAGTAACCTTCTGTTTACTTCTGATTTTGATGGATGGGCTGTTGCAATTCAGAATAAAGGAATTGAAATACTCAGCAGGAATGAGGATTTTGTCAGGGTAAAGGTTGCCGCAGGCGAAAACTGGCATGATTTCGTGATGTGGTGCGTTGAAAATGGTTTTGGCGGACTGGAAAACTTGTCCCTCATACCCGGAAACGTAGGTAGCAGTCCCATACAAAACATAGGAGCCTATGGAGTTGAGCTGAAAGATAGTTTCCAGTCGCTGGAGGCCTATGATCTTGAAAGCAGGGAAAAACTTGTTCTTGAATTCAAGGATTGTCGTTTTGGTTATCGGGACAGTATCTTCAAGCAGGAGCTCAAAGGCAGGGTTATTCTATGGTCAGTAACATTTAGACTTTCGGTTCAGCCGGTGGTACAACTATCATATGGCGCCATATCCCAGGAGTTGAATGCAATGGGTATATTGAATCCGGGAATCAAGGATGTGAGTGAGGCAGTATGTCGTATTCGCCGTTCAAAGCTCCCGGATCCTGCCGAGATCGGCAATGCCGGCAGTTTCTTCAAAAACCCTGTCGTTTCTGCTGAAAAGGCTGAAATGCTGCAAGCTTCATATCCCGGTATAGTTACTTATCCTGTACCTGATTTTCAGGTTAAACTGGCTGCCGGCTGGCTCATAGAGCAATGCAGGTTCAAAGGTTTCAGAAGGGGTGATGCGGGTGTGCATCCAAACCAGGCTCTGGTCCTTGTAAATTACGGTTCAGCAACAGGATCTGAAATTCTGGAATTGGCCGAAGAGATTCAACAGGCTGTCCTTGAGAAGTTTGATGTGCTCCTCGAGATGGAAGTGAATGTAGTTTGATGAGAGGTTTTAGAGGGAAGAGAGGACAAGGGGACTGGGGGACTGGGGACTGGGGACTGGGGACTGGGGGACTGGGGGATAGGGAGACTGGAAGATAAGGAGATTTTGGTTGCTGAGTTGACGAGATATTTCGGATTTCGGGATAATGTTATGGAGATGCGCAGTGAAGCGGAGTCCGCCTGCTGGCGGATGGAGATGTGTCAGCCAGCCGGCGGATGAAAATGAAAAATGAACGAAGCAGTCAAACTAAGCTTGTCGAAGTGTTTTTCAACATTGCACAATCAAATCTGTGTAAATCCGTCGCATCTGTGTCATCTGTGTTCTATTCTCTGCTACTTGCAAAATCTAGAACCCCGAACTTTTCAAAGAATGCGCGAATTTCTTTCAGGGTAAAATCTACCGGGAGCGAAACCTCTCCCTCAACCCCATCATCGGCTTTTCAAAATAACGGTACAGCAGCATTGATAACAGGAAAGTGAGCAGCCAGTAAAGAATATACCGGATAATGCTCAGCGTGAGGTGTGAACTGGTGAACAGGAGGATGGTAGTGGTCAATGAAGGGATTATAATCAGTTGCACAAGCGAGAAGTTTACAAGGTACATGGCATAGGAATGAATGCTGACAAATCGGATGAATCTTGCAAAAATGCCTTTTGCACTCCTGTAATTTGAAAGAAGGGGCAACATCAGGAAAGTTCCGATTGCAGTGACAGACAAGGAAAGATAGTTGTTAAAAATCGGAGTATATCCATATAAATAACTGACAATCTGTGGGATGAAGATTAGTATTAATCCGGGTATAAAGACAGCCAGCTTGTTTTTAGTCCATTTTTCAGGATGGTAAAAACTAATCCAGGCACCCAGAAAGCCGAACATAATAGAATCTAGTCGGCACAATACAGTTTTCCTGATATAGTTATCCCAACTGTCAAAGTCATTGATTCCCAACTGATTTACCCTGTATGCCCTGAAGATTGTGACAAGCACAACCAGGGCGACGATTATGATTAGTACCAGGTTTTTTCTTGGAATCCCGGTAAATCGCACCAGCAAAAAAAGACACAAGGGTACCAGAAGATAGAACCATTCCTCAACTGATAAACTCCAGGCTTCCGGGAAGAATGATGGATGCGGACTGATGAAGTTCTGAAGAAGGAGGAAATAGGAGGGGAGTTCGGTGGAAAGCTCCCGCTTAAGTAAAATTGAAAGCCCCAGCAGCAGCAGCAGAATAAAAAAGTAGTTTGGCAATGTCCTGAACCAGCGTCTGATCCAGAAATTCAGAAGATCGGAACTGTTGAATTCCTTTTCGTTAATGATTCGCAAAAGAATTCCACCAATCAGGAATCCGCTGAGAACAAAGAAAAGAGTCACTCCATCAAGGGAGAAGAAGCTGTAGGCTCTCTCATTGATATGGTCAACAATCAGAAAAAAGCTGTGTGAATAAATTACAAAGAGAATAGCAAAAGCCCTGAGGATATCCAATCCAAATACCCTTCCTTCGCTGCTTGATTTCATCAGATGAGCCGGATTGATCAGTTAATTAGTTGAGATTGTTAAAGGATTGAATGAGAGCCAGTTTTCCTTGGTGGTTCGGGTAAATGATAGTGTAAAAAAATGCATTTTCCTTTACTGGCACTGCTCTATTGTCTTCCAGAGTTTATCACTGGTCATTTCCCAGGAGAACTGGTTTTTCTGGATACTGCCTTTCTGAACAAGTTTTTGTCGGAGAATAGGATCATCAGCAATTGAATGCAAAGCCTGCGTAATCGATTCTACCGAAAATGGATCCACCAGGAGGGCAGCATCACCAGCTACTTCAGGCATAGATGTGGTATTTGAAGTAATGACAGGTGTTTCGCAGTTGAAAGCTTCCAGGATGGGGATTCCAAATCCTTCAAAATAGGATACATAGGTCAGGGCAAGTGCGCTCGACATTAGGTTTACCAGTTCATTGTCATTCACCCTGCCCGTAAAAACTACATCCTCCCTGAATTTCATTCCTTCGTAGGTAGTCCTGATCTCTTCCGTCCACCACATTTTGGCTCCTGCAATAACAAGCTTGATTCCATGCCTGTCAGCGTTTTTAAACGCGTCAAAGGCTCTGAAAAGGTTTGTCAGATTTTTACGAGGGTGAAGTGTTCCTACGAAAAAGAAGTAGTCACGACCAGAGGTATATTTCTTCCTGATCCTGTCTTTCTCTGAATCATTAACTGTGCAGAAACTACTTGAAGTACCGTTATGAACGATATCAATCTTTTCAAGGGGGACATTATATCGATTGCTGATATCCTGCTTTGAATATGCTGATACAGTTGCAATCCTCTTTGCGTGATCAGCAAATTTCGGAAACATTTTCTGAAGGTACATTCTCATTGCCCAGGGCAGGTCAGCCGGATATTGCTCAAAATTCAGGTCATGAATTACAGCAACTGAAGGGATATCAGACCTGAGGGAAAGGTAACCGTCAGGTGAAAGAAAAACATCAGGCTTATGCTTTTTAAAGACAACAGGCAGGGAAAGCTCAAACCAAGCCAGAAAAAGCAAGGGATGGCGGGCTGGTGGAGGGATTATAACCGGAATAATGTTATCGGCAAAAACAAAACTCTCATGGTATGGCCTGTCGAAAATAAACAGAAACTGGTGCTCAGGATGCTTGACCACCATTTGTTTAAGGGTTTCAAAGGCAAAGCGTCCGATACCATCTATCTTCTCATGAAGCAATAAGCGTGTATTGACGGCTATTTTCAAGGGCTTTTTTTGCAAAAATAGGGTATTTACCCTAACTATCAAGCAGGATTCAAAGGCGGATAGAGGCTTTTTCTACATGAATTTGCAAAAAAGCATGCTGAATGACAGAATTCGGACAGAATAGGACTATTAATTCTAACTTCGGGGCTAATGCTAAACGGAATTCCTTAATTTTGACAATTCTGAAAAACCAACCATTGTTAACCTACAGCGCTTAAAATGCAGCGCAAGTTTCTAACCAACCTCACATTCCTGCTTTTCCTGAATATCCTGATCAAACCGTTCTGGATTTTTGGGATTGACAGAACTGTGCAAAATATGGTAGGAGCAGGGGAGTATGGCTGGTATTCCTCCCTTTTGAATTTCACTTTCCTTTTTAATATTCTCCTTGACT
Source organism: Bacteroidales bacterium (assembly GCA_016707705.1). Lineage (GTDB taxonomy): Bacteria > Bacteroidota > Bacteroidia > Bacteroidales > UBA4417 > UBA4417. The sequence goes on along the minus strand of JADJHD010000008.1, from coordinate 160,420 downwards.
TTGGAATCACCAATTTCAACAACAAGAATATTGCACAGAACAATCATCTGCTGAATAAACATTTCTCGGGAATCATCATCTTCAAGTTTCTTCTTGCGGCCCTGTATATTATTGTAACCCTGAGCATTGGGTTTATTTGGGGTTATGATTCCCGACAGATGCTCTTTGTTTTCATTCTGGGCTTTAACCAAATTCTGATTTCACTCATCCTTTATCTGCGGTCCAATATTTCAGGACTCCTGCAATTCAAAACTGACAGCATAATTTCAGTTCTTGACAGATTGCTGATGATTCTGTTTTGTTCTATTCTGCTTTGGGGACAAACCGGAAAAAGTAATTTCACTATAGATTGGTTCGTGTATGCACAATCGCTGGCATACATAATTACCGCTCTTGTAGCATTGCTGATTGTTATGAAGAAGGCCGCCTTCAAGAAGCTGCAATGGAATGTCAATTTTTTCCGGCTCATAATAAAGCAGAGCTATCCTTTTGCAGTTCTGGTATTATTGATGACCTTTTATAATCGCATTGATTCTGTTATGCTTGAACGAATGTTACCTGGTGAAGCAGGAGATGTTCAGGCAGGAATTTACGCTTCAGCATACAGGTTGCTTGATGCCATCAACATGATTGCTTACCTGTTTTCAATTATACTGCTGCCGATGTTTGCCCGACTAATTAAGGACAAGTCGGATGTAACTGGATTGGTGAAGCTCTCCTTTACCCTGATTTTTACATTCGCTATTCTGGTTTCATTGAATCTCTGCCTTTACAACCATGAATTTATGGATCTCCTTTATGTAAAGCATATTGATGATTCAGCGGCGGTATTCAAACTTCTGATTCTTGGTTTTATCCCAATCTCAACCACCTATATTTTCGGAACCCTCCTAACTGCAAATGGCAGTTTGAAGTGGTTAAATATCATTGCATTTTCAGGGATGGTACTTAACATTGCCCTGAACTACCTCCTGATTCCCAAGTTTATGGCTGTTGGGTCGGCATATGCAAGCCTTATAACTCAATTTTTTACAGCCATTCTGCAATTGGTGATGGTGCAGATACTATTCAGATTTAAAGTGAATTACAGGTACTTATTTAATGTATTTCTTTTTGTTGCAGGATCAATATTAATTACCATGACGGTTGGATATCTGGTTCCTGAATGGAAGACAGGGTTCATTCTTGCGATGGGACTGAGTTTTATTCTAGCCGTTGTGCTACGGCTGATACATTTCAAGGCATTGATTCAATTACTGAAATCCCGCTAAAAAGCAGTCCTTCGATCGATTGCGGGCATGTTGTAATTTCGGGGAATATTCGTAGTTTTGCAGCTATTCTAAAATAGCCTGATGGCCTATTTATGACTGAAAAGCAACCGAATACTGAATTTAATTCATCGAAACTGGTACTATTTGTTTACCGTTGGCGAAAGGCATTTCTTTATACTGCCCTGGCAGCCTCTGTTCTTTCGGTGATTTTTTCTTCCTCCTATTTTATCGATCCACTTTACAGGTCTACTGTAATCATGTATCCAGCCTCGAGCAATTCTGTTTCGAAGGCATTGTTAAACGACAATCCAGGAGCAAAGCAGGATATTCTTGAATTTGGAGAAGATGCTCAAACTGAACAAATGCTTCAGATTCTTAATTCCAATAAGATTCGTGAGAAGATTATTGAGAGATTTAACCTGCTAAGCCATTATGGAATAGATTCCAGTTCCAGATACCGCAATCTTCGGCTCAACCGCAAGTACGAGTCATGTATCTCATACAAGAGAACAGAGTACATGGCTGTCAAGATTTCAGTTCTTGATAAGGATCCTCAGATGGCAGCTGACATCTCCAACACTATTGCAGCATTGTTAGATTCTGTTAAAAAATGATATGCAAAAAGGAAAGGGCATACCAGGGATACAGAATTGTAGAAGCAGAATATCTGAAGCTTCAGAAGGAAATTCGGGCAATGGAGGATTCTCTTACCTTACTGCGGAAATTAGGAGTGCATGATTATGAAACTCAGGCTGAGATGATTAATCAGCAATTGGCAATTGAAATTGCAAAAGGAAACAAAAGGGGAATTGATGCTCTGGATCAGAAACTTGAAACTCTGGCTTTATATGGCGGGCCCTATGTTTCATTACGTGATGCTCTTGAATATGAAAAGAAACAGCTGAGCTTTGTTAAGGCAAAGTATGAAGAAGCTAAAATAGATGCCAGTGCCATTCTCCCTCAGAAATTTGTGGTCGAAAATGGTGTTAAATCTGAGCGGAAGGCATATCCCATAAGATGGATAATTGTCAGCATTTCTGTCCTGAGTACCTGGTTCATGATGATTCTTGTCATCATTCTTATGGAAAGAATCCCTGTCACTCTGCGTAATCTTCGGAAAACTACCTTGTGAAGGAAACCTGAGAAACCGGTAATAGTCAAAGTCAAAAAGCAATTAATATTGAAACTCTATATGGAAAACTTTTTCAACAATAGTAATTTGTTGCGGATCATCGGAAGGTGGAAGTGGCATTTGTTGATATTGTCAGTTGTAGCTGCAGTCGTTTCCCTGATTGTGTCCAGCCCTATGGTGATCACCCCGAGGTTTAAATCGGTGGCTGTTGTTTATCCATCCAATATCGCACCTTACTCTGATGAAAGTGAAACAGAGCAGATGCTGCAATGGCTGACATCCAAGGATGTGCGCGACAGTGTTATGAAGAAGTTTGATCTTCCAAAGCACTATGGCATTGATTCCAGCTATAAGTTCTTTGCATCCACAATGGCTTACCTCTATGATAAGAACGTCAGGATTTCCAAGACTCAGTTTGAGAGTATAGAGATTATCGTTACAGATATTGATCCTGCTGTTGCAAAAGATATGGTCAATGCAGTGATTTATTACACTGACCTGAAGATCAGGGCTACGCATTTTGTCAAGTACAACGAGGTAGCTAAAAGTATGGAAGCCGCTCTTGCCATTAAGAAGCATGAGATTGATTCAGTGAAGACTAACCTTAAGGAGCTATCTGCTCAATATGGCATCTATGAAATTTTGGGTCAAAGCCAGGAAATTACAAGAGGTACGCTGAGGACAGTAGATGGTGGTGGTTCAGGTATCAATAAGGCTGAGACTGAAAGGCTTAAACTCGGAATGGAAGAAAAGGGCAGTGAACTATTATTCCTCAGTAACCGTATCGAAGGTCTTGCGCATGAATACAGTGAATTAATGCTGAAATATGACCTCGCAATTTTTGATGTGAATAAGAAGTACACTTTTGTGAATGTGGTAACTCCTCCAAAAGTGGCTGATAAGAAGTCATATCCCAAGCGCCTGCTGTTCCTGTTCTATTTTGTTGCAGGAACCTTGCTGGTTAGCTTGATTTCCATTGCTGTTATTGAACAGCGGAAAGCATTTGTCTCCAAATCGTAGTACACTGATTCTTTATTCTCAATTTTGACAGAGAAGCTCAAAATATCACTTGTATATATCATCACGGCATTGTTCATTATCCTGAACACTTACCTTGTGATGAAGGAATTCTATTGGGGTATTTTCATCCCTCTCGGAGTCCTGATGATACTGTTGTATATCTTCTCCCTTGATAAGGTTATTTTTCTTGCTGTTTTTGCCACTCCTTTAGCAATCGACATCGGGGATTATGATCTTGGAGCCAGTGTCTCTGTTCCATCCGAACCTCTGCTGTTTGGTGTAATGATGCTCTTCCTTCTGAAGATTATTCTTGAAGGCGGACTTGACAGGAAGTTCCTGCGTCATCCTGTGACTTTGGCCGTTGGATTTAACTTGCTTTGGATATTCATAACCTCCTGCACATCAGACTTGCCGCTTGTGTCATTTAAATTCCTGCTTGCACGACTGTGGTTTATTATTCCAATGTACTTTGCCGGATCTATACTGTTCCGGAAGTTCAGCAATATTAAACCATTTGCATGGGCTTACACATTGGCCTTGATTATTGTAATCGGTTATGCTACCTATCGTCATGCTGAATTTGGATTCAGCGAAAAGGCCGGCCATTGGGTCATGACACCTTTTTACAATGACCATACGGCCTATGGGGCGATTTTGGCACTCTTCTTTCCGATCATAGCAGGCTTTGCAATTGACAGGGATTCTACTTCAAGAATGCGCATTTTTGCAATTGCAGCAACAATTATACTTCTGATTGCTTTGTTTCTTTCCTACTCCAGAGCAGCCTGGGTAAGTTTTGCAGTGGCTGTTGCTGTGCTTTTCCTTGTATTCTTCAGAATCAAGTTTAAGTGGATTCTGGTTTCAATTGCATCCCTGGTCCTTATCTTCTTTATGTTCAAGTTTGAGATCCTTGACAAACTTGAAAAGAATAAACAGGATTCCTCAGCAAACTTCATTGAGCATATTCAGTCCATTTCGAATATCTCATCTGATGCCTCTAACCTTGAACGTATCAACCGCTGGCAGTCTGCATTCAGAATGTACAATGAGCGGCCGGTATTCGGATGGGGACCGGGAACCTATCAGTTTGAATACGCTCCTTTCCAAAGGACCAAGGAGAAGACAATCATCAGCACCAATCTTGGTGATATGGGAAATGCCCATAGTGAATATATAGGACCGCTGGCAGAATCAGGTGTACTTGGACTGGTAAGTGTGCTTATTCTCATGGTGACAGTGATTTATACCGGATTGACGGTTTACAGGAGGGCAAAGAATCGTCAGGCACGGCTGATTGCCCTGACAACCACCCTTGGTCTTATTACCTATTATGTTCACGGTATCATGAATAACTTCCTGAATACTGACAAGGCAAGTGTTCCCTTCTGGGGCTTTTTGTCCATCCTGGTTGTGTTGGATCTTTACCATAGCGGTGAGGCTGTCAATGAGCCAAAGGCCATAAAGGAAGAGAGCGGAGAATAATAAGTCTCTTCATTTCAACGCGATTGTCTCGCGTTCAATCAATAAGAAAATTTTGATTAATCGAGTTTGAGTTTCTCCAGAATCTCAGGAAGCCTGCGCACTGCGGCCATTTCCTTCCATTTTTTCCGGGCTTCTATGGCTGGAGCTCCAAAATAGGTTTTCCCTCCCGGAATTGACTTATCGAGTCCGGAGGTGGCAAGTACGATGGCACCCTTCCCAACAACGATATCTTTGTTGACCACTACCCTTGCCCAGAGGATAACGTCTTCCTCAATACGGGTAACCCCGGCAATGGCTGAATGAGCGCCGATAAGGCAGTTTTTGCCAATAAAGGTGTCATGACCCACCTGAACATGATTGTCGAATTTACAGCCATCCTCAATGGTTGTATCGCCTGAAACACCCTTGTCGATTGAGCATAGCGCTCCAATCTCAACACGATTTCCAATGATAACCCTTCCACAGGATTCAAGTTTCCTGTATCCGGCTTCCCTGCGCTGAAAATAATAAGCATCAGCACCAATTACAGAACCCGAGTGGATTATGACATCATCGCCAAGTCTGCAATGGTCGTAGATGCTTACATTTGAATGAATGATGCAGTTGGAACCAATTACAACATTGTTGCCTATAAATGCTCCGGGCTGAATTACAGTTCCTTCTCCAATAACTGCAGATGGACTAATCATAGCGGAGGCTGGCTGAAAAGCCTGATATCTCCTGACCAGCTTTACGTAATCAGCAAAGGGATCATTGCTTATAATCAGGCATTTGCCTTCAGGGGCTGGAACCCGTTGATTGATGATGATAGTTGTTGCATTGGAGTTCAATGCCTTGTTATAATATTTCGGGTGATCCACAAAAGTGAGATCACCCGAAGTAACCATATGAATTTCATTAATCCCGCTAACCAGAAAATCAGGACTGCCGATAAACTCGGCTCCAAGGTAACTGGCTATTTCCTGCAGGGTAGCAGGCCGGGGAAATTGCATCTGTTAAAAAATTGAAAGGAATATCCTGACTATTTAACTCTTTCCATGTAAGCACCTGTGCGGGTATCGACCTTGATCTTGGCACCAGCATCAATGAATAGCGGAACCCTTACAGTTGCACCGGTTTCAACGGTAGCTGGCTTTAAGGTATTGGTGGCGGTATCTCCCTTGAGACCCGGCTCAGTGTAGGTAACTTCAAGTTCAACAGAAGTAGGAAGTTCGCAGCTTAAAAGGGCTTCGTTATCGGCATGGAAAACCATTTCAACATTCACGCCTTCTTTTAGAAACTGATATCCTTCAATCATCTCCTCTTCAACATTGATCTGGTCAAATGTCTGGGAATTCATGAAGTTATAACCATTTTCATCTTTATAAAGGTACTGGTAAGGCCTGCGTTCAATACGGGCAATATCAATTTTTTCACCGGCGTCGAAAGTATTGTCAATTACTTTTCCAGTCTTCAGGTTTTTCAACTTGGTGCGCACATATGCAGCTCCCTTGCCAGGTTTTACATGCTGGAAATCGACAATTTTGAACAGATCATTCTTGAATTCAATACAGAGTCCGTTGCGGAAATCAGAGGTATTTGCCATAAAAAATCAAAGGTGTTTGTTTGTTTGAAAAATGGGTGCGAAATTAAGTAAAATTCAGATAAGCACCACATTAAGATGAGAAGAAACTGAATTGATTTCAAAGTGGAATTCATTCTCTGTGTAACTCGCTGTATACTCGGTGGCCCTCTGTGAAATGAGTTTTCGCTATTACACAGAGTTTCACGGAGGAGACACTGAGAAACACAGAGAGATCAGGCTGTAAATAAGCCATTCTGGATTTGTTTGAAAATAAGATGTTGTGAAACCCTGATTACCGGAGAGAAATTACTTCCCGCTTTTCTTGTAATGGTCTATGACAATGGATTCCTTGCAGAAATCATGTTCCATCGGTTGAGAATTGGAACAAACAACAATTACCCTATCATCCTTGTATTGTTGAACCAAATTTCGGTACCAGTCTATACCCTGATGATCCAGATTGGAAGCAGGTTCATCAAGCAGAAGAATGGAGGTCTTGCTCAGGATGGCAAGTGCCAGCTTCACCCTTTGCTTCATTCCCGATGAATAGTATTTGATGGGCTTATTCCGGTTTTTTCCCAGGGTTGTCAGTTCAATGACCTGTTCTTCAGTAATATTCCCGATAAATGACTTGAAGTGGTGATGGAACTTAACCATTTCCACAAGTGTATATTCTTCGAGAATTTCAAGATAGGGTCCACTATAGGAGATATGAGGAAAGATATACTCAGGACCGATGGTTTTATTGTCGAAATGATAACTGATCTTTCCGGAAGTAGGGTGAAGATGTCCTGAAATTATCTGCAGCAGCGTGGATTTTCCTGAGCCATTGGAGCCCAGGATGGCATATGCCTGTCCACTTTGGAATGTATAATTAACATCCCTGAAGATCCAGTCGTAATTATACTTGCGGCTGATGTTTTCCAGGATAATCTCCATAGGAAGTTGGGGAAGAAAAGGTAAGTACTGAATTAGTCGCGTGAACCGGAGTATCCGCGCATGATACCTCTGGCTGAACCTGAAACAAAGGAGATAATCTCATCCCTTTCAGCAGTTGCCGGCATCATTGCTTCAATCATTTCCAGAGCCTGGCTTACGTTATGCCCCTTGAGGTATATAAACCTGTAGATTTCCTGGATCTCATTGATCTTTTCAGAAGTAAATCCGCGCCTGCGAAGTCCGATGGAGTTGATACCCACATACGACAGCGGCTCACGTGCAGCCTTGGTATAAGGTGGAACATCCTTACGTACCAGTGAACCTCCGGAAATCATACTATGCTGTCCGATGGTTACAAACTGATGAACAGCGGTGATCCCTCCGATGATAGCCCAGTCCTCAACAGTGATATGTCCGGCAAGGGTGGTTCCATTTGCAAGAATACAGTTGTTCCCAACGATGCAGTCATGTGCAATATGAACATAAGCCATCAGAAGGCAGTTGCTGCCAACAACGGTCTCCATGTTTGCCTTGGTTCCGCGGTTGATGGTGACAAATTCACGAATGGTTGTATTGTCGCCGATGCGGACAAGCGTATCCTCACCTGAGTATTTGAGATCCTGTGGAATGGCGGCAATAACTGCTCCCGGGAAGATGCGGCAGTTTTTTCCAATCCTGGCGCCTTCCATAATGGTGACGTTGGATCCGATCCAGGTGCCTTCACCTATCTCGACATTCTTTTCAATATTGACAAATGGCTCAATTACCACATTCTTGGCGATCCTGGCCTGTGGATGAACATATGCAAGCGGTTGGTTCATGATAGTTCCGGATAATCAGTTATACGTTTATACGTTTTTCTTTCTTACAATCTGGGCCATAAGTTCAGCCTCAGTTACTACTTTATTGCCAACATAGGCTGTCCCGCGCATATGGCATATGCCTCTCCTGAAAGGTGAGATTAATTCCAATACGAAAACCAATGTATCACCGGGTACAACTTTCTGGCGGAATCTTACATCTTCCATTTTCATGAAGTAGGTCATGTAATTTTCCGGGTCAGGAACTGAAGAGAGCACAAAAATACCGCCTGTCTGCGCCATTGCTTCCACCTGAAGAACTCCTGGCATTACAGGTTCGTCAGGGAAGTGACCAATGAAATAGGATTCATTCATGGTTACATTCTTCAATCCAACAACATGCTTGTCGCTGAGTTCAAGGATTTTATCAACCAGGAGGAATGGAGGCCGGTGGGGCAGGAGGCGCTTGATATCATTGATGTCGAAAACCGGTGGCTTGTTGAAGTCAACATTGGGCTGGGTTTGTGCTTCCTTGATATGCTGCCTGATAAGCTTGGCGAAATTGGTGTTTACCTCATGTCCGGGGCGGGTTGCAATGATATGTCCCTTGATAGGAACACCAATAAGTGCAAGGTCACCGATTACATCCAGAAGTTTATGGCGTGCAGGCTCGTTATGGTAATGGAGTTCAAGGTTATTAAGAATACCTTCTTTCATAACTGTAACCTGTGGCTTATTGAAATGCCTTGCCAGATTGTTGAGTTCTGTATCGGAAAGCAAACGGTCAACGAATACGATTGCATTGCTGACATCACCACCTTTGATCAAGTTGTTATTGATAAGGTATTCAAGTTCGTGGAGGAAAACGAAAGTCCTGCAGGAGGAAATCTCATCCTTGAAATTCTCAATGCTTGCAATGGAAGCATACTGGGTACCCAGAACCCTGGTCTCAAAATCAATCATGACTGAAAGACGGAAGGTATCTTCGGGGACAAGGATCAGTTCACTTTTTCTCTTGGAATCAGTATAGGAGAGTGTTGAACGGATTTCGAAATAGACCCTGTCAGCATCCTGTTCAATGATACCGGCACTTTCCAGTGCTTCAACGAAAACGCGGGCGCTTCCGTCCATAATCGGCATCTCTTCACTGTCAACTTCAATAAGTATATTGTCAATTCCCATGCCTGAGATAGCAGCGAGGGTATGTTCAATGGTTGCGAGGCGGACTCCCTGATGTTGAATGGTTGTTCCTCGGGCAGTATCAACTACATAGTCAGCAATGGCATCTACAACAGGACGACCTTCAATGTCGACCCTGCAAAATTTGATACCATGATTAACAGGAGCGGGCTGGAAAGTAATATTTGCTTCCTTGCCTGAATGGAGGCCTGCACCTGAAACACTGACTGATTGATTGATAGTACGTTGTTTGTCGGACATCAATGTATTTATTTTTAAGAATGAGCAATCTGATTATTTCTGCTGTTCTGCAAGCACCTGTCTGAGAGCTTTCTCAAGATCAGATACCCTGTAAGCGAGTTTGTCGAGGTTATTGAAAACAGCTATTGAGCGTTTAAATCGGCTGATATCAATAGCAGGAGCGCCAAGCATGATAGTACCCGGTTTGGTAACGTTTCCGGTAACTCCTGCCTGGGCACCAATTTTCACTTCGTCAGCGATAGTGATATGTCCTACAATACCAACCTGACCACCAATCATGCAATTCCTGCCGATTTTGGTGGATCCTGAGATGCCGGTTTGAGCTGCTATTACTGTATTGTCACCGATTTCAACATTATGTGCTACCTGAATAAGGTTATCAAGTTTTACACCCTGCCTGATGATTGTTGAACCCAGAGTGGCCCTGTCGATGGTGGTATTTGCGCCGATTTCAACATTATCTTCAATAATAACATTGCCAATCTGGGCAACTTTCTTGTAGTTATTGTCATTTTGAGGTGCAAAGCCGAATCCATCAGCTCCGATAACAACACCTGCATGTATCATGCAGTAGCTTCCAACAACGCAATCATGGTATATCTTAACACCGGGATAGAGAGTTGTATTCTTGCCAATTGATGCATTGTCCCCAATATAACACTGAGGGTAGATTTTTACATTGTCTTCAACAACTGCATTATCCCCAATAAATGCGAATTCACCTACATAGACATTCGAACCAATTTTGGCCGAAGGAGAGATGAAAGCACTTGGGGAAACCCCGGTTTTTTCCTTTTGCATGTTGTTGTAAAACTCCAACAGTTTTGCAAAAGCGGAATAGGGGTCATCCACGCGGAGAAGTGTCGCTTCAACCGGCATTTCTGGCGCAAAGTCACTTTTAACAATGACAATGGTGGATTTTGTTGAATAAATATACTGGGTATATTTCGGATTTGCGAGGAAACTCAAGGCTTGTGGCTCACCATCTTCAATTTTGGCAAGTTTGTTCACTTTTGCTTCAGGATTCCCATCAATGGTGCCGCCAATCAGGCTGGCAATGTCTTTTGCGGTAAACTCCATCAGGAACGGGGGGTGTGTTATAAAGTCATCTGCTTAAAGAATCTGCAAATATAGGCATTTTGGACTTAAGCGTAAATAAGGTTAATAAATAGTGAAAACCAGCTATTTCAAGAATTGTTCAGCCCATTTGGGATAACATACGAAATGCTTTTCAACAATTCCGGAATAGATAGCGATGTTCAACTGATCGGAAATATCTGCTATGTCCTTGATACTCCCGTCTTTATTGATAATATTGATTCTGTGGCTGCCGGGGTCATAGGCATTGTTTGAGATAGTTCCGGCTGTATAAAGGTACTCGCTGTCTTCTGCCGATATACCAAGCTTTTCAGTGCATATATTTTTCACACGTTCCGCGAGGTCAGGACTAAAAGGCTCCGGGGAGATGATTACTCTAAACAATTCCCTGTTGATCAGTGATTTGCACAGGTATGAAAGAACTTTGTCAGGGTGCTCGGTCCATACCTTTATGGATGCCATAATATCAGCATCATCCAGCCGCGCAAAGGCTTCAAGGGTTTCCGGATTATTGATGAAACTCTCGCGGTTATGGGCTGAAGTAAGGAAATAACTGAAAGCAGGGGTGGCAAAAAGGTTTTCTCCTTCCATGGAGATCTTTTTTGCTCTTTTCAGGATGTTGACCAGCATGTATTCAGCTGAAAGTACCGTCTTGTGGTAATACACTTGCCAATACATTAGTCTTCTGGCAACAATGAACTTCTCAATGGAGTAAATTCCCTTGGATTCAATTCCCAGTTCATCACCGGCAAGCGTAAGCATTTTCAGAAGCCTTTCAGTATTAATAACTCCTTCACTTACACCTGTATAGAAACTATCCCTCATGAGGTAATCCATCCTGTCCATGTCCAGCTGCCCTGATACCAGTTGATGCAGGAATTTAACAGGGTGAGTATTGTTAAATATCCGGATTGCTGTATCTAATTTATTATCGAACTGCAGGTTAAGCCGGTTCAGGAATTGCTCTGAAATTTCTTCATGAGTGAAATCCTGAACGATACAATTTTCCAGGGCATGTGAAAATGGACCATGTCCGATATCATGCAAAAGGATGGCCAGCATTGCGCCTGAGGTATCTTCATCGCTTACCGGGAACCCCTTGCTCTTAAGTGTTTCCAGTGCGAGCCCCATCAGATGCATTGCACCAAGGGCATGGTGAAAGCGTGTGTGAAGTGCTCCGGGATATACCATTGATGTGAGACCCAGTTGGGAGATGCGCCTCAGTCGTTGAAACCAGGGATGCTCAATAACTGCAAATGCAAGGTCATCAGGGATAGTTATGAATCCATAGACAGGATCGTTCACTATTTTTCGGACTTTAGCCATCAAGGGATTCTGAATAAATGTTAAATTTGTTTAAAACGGCCTGAAACAATAGCTGCCGAACAATAAAAGCTGGACCTTCAGCATTATTTCAACAGGAGCAGGCGATTTCAAATCTTTATACTTTTCTACAAATTTCAGAACAAAGGTAAGGATACTAAGTTCAACTATCCAGAATGAGAGTTGTTTATTGATGAATGCCACAACAGCTTTGAAAACTGTTTGACCTCTCCTGCAGAAACTTGTTATGAATCAATTTAAATTATAAAAGATGGAAAGTGGTGTGATTTTATGGGCTGACGATGAAATTGATCTCCTCAAGCCACATATTCTTTTCCTTAAAGAGAAAGGATATGAAGTTTTTACAAGCAATAACGGTGATGAGGCTATTGATTTGCTGAAAACCCGTCCTTTTGATATTGTTTTCCTGGATGAAAATATGCCGGGACTCTCAGGGATTGAGACACTCAGCATCATAAAGAAGGCATATCCAAACCTTCCCGTAATCATGATTACTAAAAGTGAGGAAGAGCATATCATGGAAGATGCCATTGGTTCGAGCATCTCCGATTATCTTATTAAGCCGGTAAATCCCAAGCAGATACTTCTCAGTGTGAAGAAGAATCTCGAAAACAAGAGGTTAATCAGTGAAAAGACTACTCATGCCTATCAGAGGCAGTTCCGCAATATTGGAATGGAAATTTCAGGGCGACTTACCCACCAGGAATGGATGGAAGTCTACAGAAACCTGGTTTACTGGGAACTTGAACTTGAAAAATCAAAGGATGCCGGTATCATTGAAGTAATGCTTCAGCAGAAAAATGAGGCTAATCAGATGTTTTGCAAGTATGTGGAAAACAATTACCTGGATTGGGTTAACGCAAAAAGTCCGGATAAGCCTGTGCAATCACATACACTACTAAAGGAAAAGGTGTTTCCACTGCTTGCCGATCAGCAATCCCTGTTCATGATTCTCATTGACAATATGAGGTTCGACCAGTGGAAAGTTCTGCAACCCATTTTTGAGGAGTATTACCGGGTTGAGAGGGATGAAATGTATTACAGTATTTTGCCTACCACAACTCAATATGCTCGCAATACCTTGTTCTCGGGACTTTTGCCTTCAGAAATTGAAAAGAAATATCCCAAATACTGGGTCAATGAAGATGAGGAAGGAACCAAGAATCAGTTTGAGGGTGAACTGCTCGGCGAACAACTGAAGCGTTTTGGCAAGGATGTGAAGTATTCCTATTCCAAGATTCTGAATCTGACTGCAGGCAGGAAACTGGTTGAAACTCTGCCTAACCTGCTGAAAAACAAGTTCAACGTGATAGTTTACAATTTTGTGGATATGCTTTCACATGCACGCACCGAAATGGAAGTAATCAGGGAACTTGCTGATGATGAACCTGCATACCGTTCACTCACCCTTTCCTGGTTTGAGCATTCGCCACTGCTGGATATGATCCGATTCCTTGCTGAAAAGAAGATTAACATCGTGCTTACAACTGACCACGGATCTGTTAGGGTAAATAACCCCGTGAAAGTTGTGGGCGACAGGAATACCAATACCAACCTCAGGTATAAGATTGGAAGAAGCCTGAACTATGATAAGCGTGAGGTAATGGAGATCAAAAATCCATCTGATGCGCTTCTTCCCAGGTCGAATATGAGCTCTTCCTACATTTTCTGCAAAACTGCCGATTTCTTTGCGTATCCCAATAATTATAATTACTACGCCAATTATTACCGCAATACTTTTCAGCACGGAGGCCTTTCTATGGAGGAAATGATGGTTCCAATCGTATATTTGAAGGCAAAATAAAGAGGGAATATGTCAGTGGTAATAAGTTGTACATCAGTAAATGAGCTGGAAAAAATAGCCGGCAAATTGCTGAATACGTACCCCAATGGAAGGATTTTTGCCTTCTACGGACAAATGGGGGCTGGTAAAACAACCTTCATAAAAGCCATTTGCAAACAGCTTGAAGTCAGGGATACGGTAAACAGTCCTACCTTTGCTATCGTAAATGAGTATCTTCGCAATGATGGAAGCAAAATCCATCATTTTGACCTTTACCGCCTAAAATCCTGGGAAGAATTACTGGATATAGGCTACGAAGATTATTTTTACAGTGGGAATTATTGTCTGCTCGAGTGGCCGGAGAAAATTGAGCAATTGCTGCCCGAAGAAGCTATCAAGGTTTCAATTACAGTTGATCCCATTGAAGAAACAAGGGTGTTTACCTTTTAATGGTTTGAATCATGGACCTTTCGCAAAGCAATTTATCGGAACTTTTTCAAGGGGGTAAATTTATGCCCCGTGAAGAAATGCTGGAAGTCAGGAAGGAAATGAAGCAATTGGTAATTGGAGTTCCGAAGGAATCCGCATTCAATGAAAATCGTATTTCTCTGGTTCCTGATGCTGTTGGGCTGCTGGTTCAGCAAGGTCATCAGGTGATTATAGAATCAGATGCAGGTAAGGCTGCCAAGTTCACTGACCATGAATACAGTGAAATGGGCGGACAAATCGTATATGATACCAAAAATGTATTTTCTGCAGATATCATTCTGAAGGTAGCCCCACTGACAATGGATGAAGCTGATATGCTGGGTTCACGCCAGACTATCTTTTCATCCCTTCATACAAATGGAATCAGCGAGGAGTTCTTCAGGAAACTGCTGAATAAGAGAGCAACAGCCATTGCTTTCGAATATATTCAGGATAAAGCCGGCACCTATCCGGTAATCAGGGCGATGAGCGAAATAGCAGGGAATACCTCCATGTTGCTTGCCGCAGAATATATGAGCCATCCTGAATACGGGAGGGGGAAAATGCTGGGCGGTTTTTCAGGAATCTCACCAACCGAGGTTGTAATCCTTGGTGCCGGGACAGTTGGCGAATACGCTGCCAGAGCCGCTCTTGGTATGGGTGCTTTTGTTAAAATTTTCGATAGTTCAGTTTATAAACTTCGCAGACTGCAGAACAATCTGAACACCAGAGTTTATACTTCCATGCTGCAGCCACGTTATCTCTTGGCTGCACTCAAGACTGCTGATGTGGTTATCGGAGCCGTGCATTCAGCTTATGGCAGGACTCCCTGCATTGTGAGTGAGGATATGGTCAGGCAAATGAAGGAAGGTGCTGTAATGATTGATGTCAGCATCGATCAGGGTGGGTGTTTTGAAACCTCCTATATGACAGATCATAAAAACCCTGTTTTCAAGAAACATGGTGTAACTCATTATTGCGTTCCCAATATTGCTTCTAAGGTTCCTCACACCGCAGCCTATGCACTGAGTAATTTTCTTACTCCAATTTTATCCAGGATAGGTGAAGAAGGGGGAATTGACAAGGTCTTGAGGTCTGATTTTGGGGTTCGTCAAGGTGTTTATCTCATTAATGGTGTATCGACAAACAAATTTGTTAGTGAAACGTTTCATCTTCCATTCCAGGATATTAACCTTTTAATGGCAGCATTCCACTAATCCGGTTTAACAACATAACTAGAGTTCTGCAGGAAATATTTACCCGGCAGATGATTACTACTTTTAATTTATGAAGATCAAGTCCCTCATTATACTTTTTATAGCATTTAACTCCTTCATGCCTCTGTTGCTGTCGGCGAGTACTCCCGATCTCAAGAAATGCAGTGTCAGCGGACATGTCAGGGATAATCTGACCGGAGAAATGCTGCTTGGTGCAACTGTTTATGTGGCTGAGCAGAAAACAGGCGTTACCACGAATTCCTATGGTTTTTATTCACTTACCCTTCTTCCGGGAACTTATACATTGAGATATTCATTTGTTGGTTACAAAACCATCAATAAGGAAGTTCAACTCAATGGAGATCAGTCAATTGACATTGCTTTGGAGCCTCAACAATCTGAACTTGGAGAAGTTGAAATTAAAGGTGAACGTGCTGGTGAAAGTCTGAGGAATCCGGAAATGAGTGTTATAAAGCTGGATGTCAAGACAATTAGCCGTATACCAGCATTACTTGGTGAAGTGGATATTATCAAGGCTATTCAGCTCCTGCCCGGTGTACAGTCGACCAGCGAAGGTTCAACGGGATTCAGCGTCAGGGGAGGCAATTCAGACCAGAATCTGATTATCCTTGATGAAGCTACGGTTTACAACGCTTCCCATTTGATGGGTTTTTTCTCGGTTTTTAATAACGATGCAATCAAGGATGTTACCTTATACAAAGGAGATATCCCTGCGGCTTATGGTGGTAGGTTATCCTCATTGCTGGATGTCAGGATGAAGGATGGGAATGCAAAAAGCTTCAAGGCAACAGGTGGGGTCGGGACGATTTCAAGCAGGCTAACACTTGAAGGACCAATTATTAAGGACAGGACCACCTTCATTGCTTCTGGTCGCCGCACCTATGCCGATTTGTTTCTGCCATTTGCCAATAACAAGGATGTCAGGGATAACAAACTATACTTCTACGATTTTAACCTTAAACTAACCCATACTATCAATGAGAATAACCGGGGTATTCTTTTCCGGATATGCGGGAAGGGATGTGTTTAAGAATAAGTTTGCAAAAATGGGCTTTGGGAATCAAACAGCATCCCTTCGATGGAACCATCTTTTCTCTTCAAAACTTTTCCTCAATGTAAGTGCAATTTATTCTCTCTTTGATTACAGTCTGGGTTCACCAACCGAGGATGCCAATGCATTCGACTGGAATTCAAGCATGAGGGATCATACTGCGAGGTTTGACTTTACACATTACCTGAATATGAATAATACAGTCAGGTTCGGGTATACAGCTATTTTTCATGAGTTTTTCCCTGGGACGGCTAAAGGTTCCGGATCAGAAAGTATCATTACAGAATTCAAGCTCCCTACTCAATTTGCCCTTGAACATGGACTCTATCTCAGCAATGAGCAGAAATTGGGCTCAAGGATAGTGCTAAAGTATGGACTTAGGGTTTCTGCATTCCAGAATGTGGGACCAGGAACTTATTACTCCTATGATAGTGTTTATAAACCCGTCGACAGCACTGTTTATGCCTCGAGGAAAATCTTCCATACCTATACCGGGCTCGAACCTAGAGTTGCAATAGTTTATATTCTGGATGAAGAATCCTCCGTTAAGGCACATTATTCCCATACACTGCAATATATTACACTTGCTCAGAACAGTACTGCAGGAACTCCACTTGATATATGGTTCCCTGCAACAGCCAATGTAAAACCACAGGTTGCAGATCAGTTTGCCTTGGGATATTTCAGAAATTTTAAAAAGAATGCTTTTGAAACTTCAGTTGAGGTTTATTACAAGAGGGTTAACAGCATAATCGATTTCCGGGATCACGCCAACCTTCTGCTGAATGAGTATCTGGAAGGTGAATTAAGGATTGGCAAGGGTACATCCTATGGAGCGGAATTCCTGGTTAGGAAAAATGAAGGTAAATTGAATGGATGGGTAAGTTATACTTATTCACGTTCGTGGAGACAGGTTGATGAGATCAACAATGGAAAGAAATATCCCGCTCCCTACGATAAGCCTCATACACTCAACATTGTCATGAACTATGCATTCTCAAAGCGGGTTGAGGCTTCGCTAACCTGGGTTTATGCCACTGGTTTGCCTGTTACATTCCCGATTGGAAGGGTTGTTTATGGGAATTCAATAGTTCCGATTTATTCTGACCGTAACGAATACCGGATGCCTGATTATCACCGCATGGATTTTGCGATCAGTTTAAAAGGAAAGGAAAAACCAAACAGGAGATGGAACGGAGAGTGGAATCTGTCAATCTATAATGTTTATAACAGGAAGAATGCCTGGTCGATAAATTTTGAATATGACCCGGAAATAGACTATAAGACCTATGCAGTTAAAACGTACCTGTTCTCCATTATTCCTGCCATTACCTATAATTTCAAGTTCTGATGAAGACCCTCACCACAAACAATAATCAAAATGGGTTTTCTGTAAGGAAACTCCTTTTCACTGCTTTCTGGATTTCAGTCCTGATATTAGGACTTGGTTCATGTACCGAGAAAATTGACATTGAACTGGATGACAGCTATACACGATTAGTGGTTGAAGGTTCTGTGACTACAGATGCAATTCAGCAGACTGTAAAACTTTCACTTTCCACTGACTATTATTATCCGGAAGCCCCACCTGCAGTTGAAAATGCAGAGGTGTTCGTGTTCGACGGTACTGATTCAACCCGCTTATGGGAATTGTGGCCCGGGACCTATAAAACTGAAAAGCCATTTGCAGGAGTTCCAGGCAAGACCTATAACCTTTACATTAAGTTAAATGAAGCGGTTGGCGGTTTCTCCGAATATACTGCGAGTTCATTCCTGAACCCGGTAGGAGAGTTGGATAGCGTAAATCTGGATTTCCATCCGGAGTGGGGACAGGGAGGAATATGGGAAGTGAAATGCTATGTGCAGGAACCTCCCAGAAAGGATTGGTACAGGTTTATGATCTACAAGAATAATAAACTGTTCACTGACAAGATTGAGAACTGGTTCGTGATTGATGACAAGTTCTTCAATGGAAGTTACGCCAGCGGGGCAACAGTATCCTATCTCAGGCAGAATAACCCCTATGAAAAGTTAAATGTTGGAGATACAATTACTGTTGAGGTTGACAATATTTCGCAGGAGTTTCTGACATATATAACACAGGTGCAGGCTGAAATTCAGGGCAACAATCCTATGTTTGGCGGTCCTCCAGCAAATGCAAAGGGAAATGTGTCAAATGGTGCAATAGGATTCTTTGCAGCCTATTCAACAACCCGAAAATCAACGGTAACCCCTCCGTTCTGATATCCTCATACCGAAATTTGATGTGCTATAACATGCAGAATTCTACAACATCTGCATATTATTGGTATTATCATGAGTTTTGAAAGAAAAACAGAACGCTTACACTGATTACCAAATTTCTGTACGAACTTTGTACCTGATAAAGGGATGAGTTCAACCCTTAATAGATTCTGCAATGCACGACCTTGAACCTCATTACAACTGGCGGCATCTCTATATAGCCTCGGAAGACGAACGTTCACCCTTTTTTGGCAGGGATTACAGCGAATTCGAATTCAGCAGTAGCATCTATAATTATTTTATACACCCTCAATGGGATGGATTTGGTTCTGCTACACTTTACCTTAAGATTCTGTATGTAGGTTATGAAGAGCATTTTTGCATCATAGAATTGCTGGGTGAATGGAATGACTGTCTGTATAATGACATTATGTACCTGAAAAGGAATGTGATTGAGTTTTTGCAGGAAGAAGGCATTAATAAGTTTATCCTGATAGGGGAGAATGTCCTGAATTTCCATTTTGATGATGATTCCTATTATCAGGAATGGTTTGATGAGAATGAAGAGGGTTGGATTGCTTGTATAAATTTCAGGGATCATGTTATCAAGGATCTTGAGCATGCCTCTCTGGATTATTACATGGCGATGGGGGGTAAGTTGAATGAACTCTCCTGGCGCACCCTTGACCCTGTTAAGATGTATATGCTGGTTGAATCATTGATGATGAAACGTCTGAATGCATAATAGTTAGAGCCAGAACTTGTTCTGTTTCACTGGCCGGAAATTATCAAATCAAATAGTACTGAAGTGATCGTCCACTATAAGATTTCTGTAAAAGGTAAAGTGCAGGGAGTTGGATTCCGCTATCATACCATTATGAAAGCAGGAGAATTAGGCGTTTTCGGCTTCGTGCGGAATGAATCAGACGGATCAGTTTATATAGAAGCTGAGGGAGATGAGGATTCAGTTCGTAAATTTTTGGAATGGTGCCATGAAGGTCCCAGATGGGCAAGGGTAACGAATGTTGAAGTCAATTCTTCTGAACCACAGGGCTACTCTTTATTCGAAAGAAAATAGCCTTTTTCATACTCTTCACTTAGCTTTTTTACCAGCACTTTATCGATTGGGAGTGTGAATTCATCGGGGTTCAGATGATCCAGTGAAATCCATCTAAAGCTTTGAGCTCCTTCAATAAGTTCAAAATCAAATGCTTGGTCTGATGTTTTGATCTTTCCCGGATCAGACACTGAAACCAGATAGTAGATATTGATCATCTGCTGCACCTCAGCAAGAAACATTGATGGTTGGAAAAAATCGGTGGTATAATAGTGTGATTCCACAACTGTTTCATTTCCGGTTTCTTCCATCCATTCCCTCTTCAGGCAATCAATTGTTCCTTCTCCCTTCTCCAAACCACCTCCAGGGAATTTGGTCATCCGAACTCCAAGCCTGAATTCATCCGTAACCAAAACCTTCGAATTGTGAATTAAAATACCATACACACGGATATTGAACATGTCAGGGTTCTCTTTATTTTATTGGATGTAAAATGTTGTTATTGAATTTATTGTAAATAATCGGTTGTACTTGATAATGAACCCTTCAGGGCTTTTCTGCTCGTAAAAACTCCCTTTTTCCGGGAGGACCCGGAAGTTTCTCAATCCGAAAGCCTACGGATTTGAGATTTCGTTTCACTTCTCCCTTGCAGCAATAGGTTAAAAGCAAAGCTCCCGGCTTCATGAGATCGAATATCTGTTGAAAAATTTCGGCAGTCCAGAGTTCTGGCTGTGCTTCCGGTGAGAAGGCGTCAAAATATACAAGATCGTAACTTGATTCCTCTTTTTCTATATCCTGCAGTTTGCTGTAATTCTTATACAGACTAAAAGTTGGAGTAATTTCCAACTTTCTGTTCCATCCGGAATCGCAAATGAGATCAAAAAGCCGGAGTTGATTGTCGGGATTAAGAAGTTGTTCATAATTCAAGCAAGACCAGACTTCCTTTTCCAGTGGAAATGGTTCAATTGAATGGTACTGAATAGGAATATTACATTCTCTCGCATACAGGCAAGTCAGGAAGGCATTCAATCCTGTTCCGAAACCAACTTCGAAGATGCTGATTTGGTTTCTCTTTTGAGCAATCACTTTTAATCCTGCTTCAATAAAAATATGTTTCGATTCCTGAATTGCGCCGAACATCGAATGGTAATGTTCACCTGAGAGTGCAGAAAACAGGGTGTGGGAGCCATCTCCGCTCATGACCGGTAATCCTGGGATCTGAGTTGTTTCTGTCATTTATTATAGACTAAATGAAGATCAACAACCGGATCAGGAACAGAAACCTCATCAATTAAACTGCCCAGTGGATAAGAAAATCGATACATCTTGCTATCTGAAGTTGCATATACAACCTGTCCGATAGTTTCACATGCAATGCGCGCATTTGGGATGTTTTCGGCAAATACTGACATGCTGTTGAGGTTGTAGCGGTACCAGTAAATGTTTTGTCTGCCGCTAATAATCATATTATTCTGATCCATAATCGAAACCTTGCATATGCTGTCGCTGTCGAGCTTTTTCAGATATGAAACTGTTCCCATGTTTTGATCCAGCAATTGGATAGCTGCCTGGCCATCAATATTTCCGAATATCAGTAAATGGCGGTTATCATACTCAACCATGGCGCTTATTGCAATAACTGGGCTATAAAGCCGGTATAAAGTTCCACCCGGGATGAAATACAAGGCCAAACTGTTTGTTTCTGTCCTGAAATCATGCAATGCTACGGCAAGATAATTGCCAAACCGGCAGCAATAGATTGGTGAATCCGGAAAACTCAGGGCAGTCGTGTACTCAGTCTGTCCCAAGTTATCGAAAGCTTTAATATACCCTTCATAATAGCAGGCATGAAGTTGCCTGTCGAAAAAGTATACGCCCTCAAACCATCTGCCCTCAGGAATCAGTTTTGGAGGAATGGTCCATTCTGTTTTCCCATTTGCCAGATTATAGGAAGCAATTCCGGCTTCAGAAGCTCCTGCCATATACAACAATTGTTTTGCTGAATTGATTGCAGAACCGGAATAATCTCCCTGTCTGCTGTAAACCTCCGTCCAGTTTCCTTTGTAGCTTAATGCCCTGTACTGATTGCTGCCGGCTTTGCCAATGAGCAGAGGGTATTTGAATTCCCGTTCTGTTGCGATTATTTGAAGACTTACAAAAGCATTTGTATAGGAGTTTCCTCTTATGGCTTTGACTTTCAGGTAGTAAGTGCCTCCTTCAAGGGAAAGGTCGTCCAGAATATAGTCGATCTGAACATCAGAATTGCTATTTGGATCATCGACAGTTGAACTTGCAAGAACCGGTTGATTATTGCTGTCAGTTAGGTTTATTTCCAGGTTGTCGAGTTGCTGCTGTTCGGGCAAGTGAATGCTCACCCTGATGGTATCTCCTGCGGTGTAGATAGTGCCTGCAACAGGACTCACAATTTCCAGCACAGGATTTGACTCATTTGAATCCTTGGTGCATGAGAACAGACTTGCAGTTATCATGAAGATTCCGATGGCAATGGTAACCCTGGAAATAGTAATATGAATCATGGTATAAAATTACGCTGAAGCATCCGAATAACTTCAAAACTTCATTAATTTTAAGAAATCTAAAATTTTTATATATGCTGGAAAATCTATCGCTTGAAAATATTCTGTTTCTTGATATTGAGACGGTTTCTTGTGCCAGGTCATTTGATGAACTTGATGAACGTATGCACAAATTATGGGCGAAAAAGTCTGAGCGGCTCAGGCAGGACGAATCTGAAACCCCCGAATCATTGTATTCCAAGGCTGGCATCTATTCCGAATTCGGAAAGATTATCTGTATTTGCGTTGGTATTTATCGTAATCACCAACTTAGGATTAAAGCCTTTGCAGGAGAAAATGAAGCGGAAGTCCTGAAAGAAATGGCAAACCTGCTGAATACTCATTACCATCGATCTGACCATCTGCTTTGTGCACACAATGGGAAGGAGTTCGATTTTCCTTACATGAGCAGAAGAATGCTGATTAATGGAATTAAATTGCCGTCAATTCTGGATACTGCCGGAAAGAAGCCATGGGAGGTGAATCATTTGGATACTATGGAGTTATGGAAGTTTGGTGATTATAAGAATTATACTTCCCTTGAATTGCTGGCTGCAATTTTTGACATTCAGACTCCAAAGGATGATATCGATGGAAGTCAGGTTAATAACATATTCTGGCAGGAAAATGATCTGGAAAGGATTGTAAAATACTGCAGAAAAGATGTACTGACCATATTCCAGATACTTCGTCGATACAGGGGTGAGCCACTGATTGATTCTGAAAATGTAATAATGGTCTGAACCTTCTGCTCGTTAGCTAGTTATTGAAAGTCATTTCCGAATAAGTATGTTCCTCATTTAACAACTTTTAATAGCCTTTAAATGGCTGATTTGCTATTTTTGCGCTTCCTAAAAAAATCATGATGAAAAAATCAAACCTGATCCTTATTGTTCTTTCGTTAATGCTGGTCCTGCCCGGATCCATTTATGCCCAGAAGAAGTCGAAGAAAAAAAGTAAAAAGCATGAATGCTGTGCTCAGACACCGGTTTTCACCAATAATACTGATACCATTAGTTACATCATTGGCTCTGATATAGCCAGAAATTTCAAGAATAACGATGTTACCGTGAATTACGACATGATGAATGTTGGTATTCAGGATGGTTTGAAAGGTGCAGATACCCTTTTCACCCCGGAACAGATTCAGCAGATCATGAGTGCATGGAATCAGTGCATTATGAAGGAAAAACAGGATAAGGCACAGAAGGAATCTCTTGAAAATCGCCAGAAAGGTCTTGACTTCCTTGCAGAAAACAAAAAGAAGGAAGGTGTTGTGGAACTGCCAAGCGGACTTCAATACAAGGTAATCAAAGAAGGTTCAGGAATTTCACCGGCTGATACCAATATGGTAGAAGTTGATTATGTCGGGACTCTTATTGATGGTACTGTTTTCGACTCCTCACGTCAGAGGGGAGAGCCTGTTGAATTTGCTGTTAACGGTGTAATTCCCGGCTGGACAGAAGGATTGATGCTCATGAAACCGGGTGCGGTTTATATGTTCTATATTCCTGCTGATCTTGCTTACGGTGATCGGAAAATGGGTAAGATACCCCCAGGGTCAACCCTGATTTTTGAAATAGAACTTTACGTTATTGATAATAAATAAAAGAGGGTCCTTCGGGACCCTTTTTTATTTATTTAATCTCTTAAAGGATACAATTCATTGAATTGAAAACAGCTCATTGTGTTCTTGACCCCATATTCATAAGTTGTTGGAATATAATTGAACTCTGCCTGAAACCTGCCTGAATCAAAGAGATAATCTCTGTCATATTGATACATCATCTCTAGTGTTTCCCTTATTTGAGGAATGACTATACCGGCAAGCTTTACCTGCCAAAGAGGAAGTACCTCAATCTTGACCTTGCGCAGCAGTTCTTCCTTAGCGTATTCCACGAGTTCACCGATGAATGGCACCCGGTGATCTGTGGGAAGATGCCAGGTTTGCTGGTATGCAGAAGGGGTATTCCCCAGAAGGGCAGTTCCTCGGGCTGCATCTGGAGTATATATGAAGGAATGCCGGTATCCAGCTGAAAACAATACCTGAGGTTTCTGTCTTTTATTCAGGCGTTCAATTACCAGTTTGTTCAGGATACTATTAATGTGTGCAGGTCCGTAAAAGTCCGGAGCCCTTGCAATCAAAGCATTAATATTCCCGCAATTCATTTCATCGAGAAGCATCGTGGCAATTTTGGCCCTTACTTCTCCCTTCATACTGCATGGATTAAAAGGAGAAGATTCCATCATCCAGCTATCGACCTTGCCGTACATGTAGACATTATCGAAGAATACCAGTTTGGCATGGTGTATTTTGCATGCATCAATCACATTTTGCATTATGACTGGCCATTCCCTTCTCCATGTTTTGTGATTATACTTTAGTCCGACAGTTAGGTAAACGATCTCTGAACCTTTTACAGCTCTCATTACTTCCTTACGTCTCAGTAAATCACACGACATAAGTTCTTCCATTCCGGTAACCTGTTTCGGGTTGCGGCTTACAAGCCGAACCTTCTTTGTGAAATCCAGAAGTTCTTCAGCCAATTGCGTACCTATCGCGCCACCAGAGCCAAGAATTGTTTGCATATTTCCTGTATTTGTTGTGACAAAAATAGCATATCAGATTTAAGACCTTTAACAGAAATCCGCCAATGCGGAAAAGATAAGTGTGAATGACTGTTTTATCTGGTAAAAGCTCTAATGATTCAGGCTGTTTATTGAATGCCGAACTTAACGTAAATACTTATCTGAACTTTTATCTTTTCAAATTGCAATTCATTTTCTTCATAAGTATCTGCTTTAACTCCATCAACATAGAAAACACTTCCTGTAGATCTTTGACCCCTTACATTAATATTATTCGATGATTGTAGCGTAGCTTCCTCCTTTACTACCAGTGCTTTACCTGTTTCTTCTCCTATTGCAGCTAACATGTAATCTGCCTTGTCTTTAGCAGCTTTTATGGCTAATATTCTGGTTTCCTTGCGCAAGCTATCAATTTTTGAGTATCTAACTTTATCAATTCTTGCATCAGCGATCTCAAGTTCATTAAGCCCCTGAAATACCTTGCTAACTGTTGTCGCATCCGGTACTTTTAAGGAATAGTTTTTCTTTGTCAATACATCTTTTTTTTGCCAGCTTACTCTTACAAAATCAGCATCTGCATCAGAAACAGATAAGTTGGTAAAGTCAATTCTGAGTGATTGAATCAGGAGTTTTAGTTTCTCTTCCTGCTCTTCAATAGTTATTTTTACTCTGTTAACATACTTTTCCTGAATAGTAATCCCAATGAATATCTCATCCGGGATAACTTCCTTCTCTGCTGTGCCTGTGACTTCGATATATGGCTGGCCTGATTGATCTCCGGTTGCTGTTTGCCCGGAAATGTTGACTGACAATAGTATCATAAAAGATACCAGCAGAAAGTTGAATGCCTTCATAGAGTAAATGCTTTTAAATTGGCGATGAGTTGAATACAGATAAGCAAGATACTAAATAGCAGTTTATCGATGCAGAATCATTTTGTGATTTTCAGGCATCTGTTGATCCCATAAAGCTATGACTGTAAGAAACCTTGTTCTCAGACTCATTGCAAAAGGGTATGTTGGAACATTATAAAGGCAAACTAAATTAGTCAATTTCTGAAAAGGACTTGAAGAAATAGACTCCGTATATCGATGCCCTAGAATACAAATAAAAATAAATAAGGATATCCTGTTAATCCAGAATCGGCTGAGACATAATATTGGCAATGGTTTCAAGCATGGTTTTTTCGTCCATTTGCTGACTGATGTATTCATTCAGATATCGTTTCAATTGAACTACCTGATAGGAGCGATGCTGAATCTTGATGATGCAGGGCATATGTCTGAGCCTTATTTTACGGGCAAGCTCAAACCAGATGGAACGCCGGATATTTCCGCTTAACCTATGCTCGTTTATCTTTACAACAATGACCTCTTCCGGGCAGGATTGAACGATGTGCTTCTCTATCAGATCCAGATATCTCACCTTGGTTGTATAAGCGAGGATTACAATCTCCTTGTTCTGGTCTGCCCAGTTCAAGAGTCTGCGCTCCTGCTGATATTTATTCAGCAAACCCGGCATATCAAGGAGGATGAGTACTAAAAATACTCCAATAGCATAAAGAATGTAACTTCTGAAAAAGATGAAGAATACTGCAAGGATACCAAGTGTAATCAGAATCGCCACCAGGCGCTCTCCCAGGATTCTTCGCCGAAAGAAATCATCCTTTAACTTTCCTTTTTCTATCATGATACTTTTTAATCCTTTCTACCTGTTTTTACTATCAAGCTGTGATTGAAAACTACAGAACATTTAAAGCAGATGCCATGTAACATATGGAACCTACCTATACAATGCTGAAATTCACAGCATCCGGGTAGTATTATTCCTTGATTTTTGCCTGAAGCTCTTGATCTGTTCGACTTATTTATTTCGTTAATAATTTAATAGTCAGATAATTCCAATTATAATGCACATCTGATAGAGAGAACGGTAGGACTAGTTATTGGAGAGAAAGTGTTTTCATACTGTTTGTTTCCTGAAATATCCGGATCTGCTTCATGCATGAATCCGGATCAACCTGTTATCAATGCTTTCAGATAGGGTAAACTATCCGATAGTAATATGGAACAAACAGGTTCAGAGATTGTTGGGTTCGGTATTTTTTTTTCGAAAGCCTTTTATCAAGGCTTTCATAGAGTCATCAATCCGAGTAAACTAACAATATCAAATTTCAATGCAAATTTACTCTAAAAAGAAACTCTTAATGTTTAGTTTCCCGTCTTTTTCACAAGAAAGCTTTACACGGAACAGAACCTTCCCTTTTCGCCCTGGCAGTGAATTATCTATAAAATCATCAAACAGTTACCATTTCTAAAGTCCAGAATTTGATCTTGAAGTCAGTTCGACCTGATTCAATATATATTGCCAACTTCTCTGAAGAATGACTAATTTTATATTAGTTTCGCCTTACTATGAATAAAGCCCTGTATCCTCTTCTTTTCCTTTTATTAATTAGCTCTGATACCTTTTCGCAGCGTGTAATCCATTTTTCAGGACTTGACTGGAATGTACGTTCTGGCAGTGGAGGACCAGGACCAAATTCATGGTCCGACAGCAATGAAAATGTGTGGGTCGACAGCACAGGCAGCCTTCATCTTATGATAAGGAAATCAGGAAATACCTGGTATTGTTCGGAAGTGTATCTTAAGAAGTCCTATGGATATGGCAAATATGTATTCCATGTCACTTCTGATGTGGAAACCTATGATTCAACAATTGTAGTTGGACTTTTCACCTATGAGAATGACAGCAGGGAGATTGATATAGAATTCGCACGCTGGACTGATAATTCGAATCCTGCAGGCTGGTATACCATACAGCCGCCGCCTTATTCATTCCAGAATCAGCAATCATTTCAACTGGGATTAAACGGCTTCTCCTCAATTCATTACTTTAACTGGCAATCTGCTTCCATTGAATTTAGGAGTACAAAACCTTATACGTTTATTGTTCCGCCCAATGATTCATTAATCAATGAGTGGACCTATACCGGAAGTAACAATCCCCCAACCGGGAACGAACGATTGCATATTAATTTCTGGCTTTTTCAAGGTAAGCCACCTGCCGGGATAAGTGCCCGCGAATTGATAATCAGCAGGGTAGAGGTGCCTGGAGTTTCAGCCATAGATGAGAACACCTTTACAGTCAAGCGCCCGATTTTATCTCCGGTTCCATGCAAGGATATGTTATCGGTCGAGTTTCCGGCAGGTTCTGATTATACAGCTGCCAGCATATTCTCAATTCTGGGAAATCAATTGCTGACCATGGAAATTAATCCTGACAGAAAAACAGAAATAGATGTATCTTCTTTATCCTCAGGAACATACATCATCAGATTCTCAAATTCCGGAAATACGGTATCCGGCTACTTTTCAGTCAGCCGTTGATTCATAAACAACAGAACAGGTTTACTGAATCTGGGATATTCTGAAAGTCCAGGCATATTTGCATGGAGCTGCCCTTGCGAAGGGAAGCAGGAATACTTACACTGATGCCATCATTCACCTTTTTCCATTTTAGCTTCTGGGTACTTCCCAGCAGGGTTATGGTCGCTTTTACAGCGGGTGTAACGCCTTTAATAATAACTGTTTCAGGTAAGCTGACTTCAGTATCGGCAGCAAGGTAAATAGCATTCACTGCTCCATTTTTATTGCGGGTAAAGCAGATATTATCTGTTTTATAGGGTGCTACCGGACGTGTGGCATAGATTGCATCTCCATTAACTTTCATCCAGGCTCCGATTTCCTTCATTCTTTCGTAGGCAATGGGATCATAGTCACCGAGTGGACTGGGGCCTACATTAAGCAGGTAATTACCACCCTTGGCTACAATATCGACTAGATTACGAATAATGGTTCCGGCTGGCTTATAGGTGTCGCCGGGGACATAACTCCAGGATGAAGCCATGGTCATGCAGGTTTCCCATGGATAATCAAGTGGTTTGTCGGGGATTTGCTGTTCCGGTGTGCGATAATTCTCAAATTCAGTTCCTACAGCTCTGTCCACTACAATGAGTCCGGGCTGGTTCTTGCGACCCATGGCTGCGATTTTCGCCATATCAATATCCTGGTCAATAACCTTGTCATAATAAGATACTTTGGGATCAACAGTGCTTTTGGGACAAACCCAGCCACCATCCAGCCATAGAATATCCACCTTGCCGTAACTGGTGAGGATTTCCTGTATCTGATTGTAGGTAAAGTCTTTATAGGCTTTCCACTTTTCAGGGTATTTTAATTGATCGTAGTTTACATTCCTGTCCTTTGGAGGGAAATATGACCACCAGTAATCCTGACAATGCCAGTCGGGCTTGCTGAAATAGGCTCCAACCCTGAAACCCTCAGTCCTGAAGGCATTGGTGAGTTCCAAACCAATATTTGCTTTAGGATTGGTATGAAAAGGGGTTTTGTCGGAGGTGATTTTATAATCGGTGTATTTCGAATCAAACATGCAGAAGCCATCATGATGCTTAAATGTGAAAACCACATACTTGAAACCGGCATCCTTAGCTGCTTCAGCCCATTTTGAAGGATTGAACTGGACCGGATTAAAAGTGGTTTGAAGATTCTCATAAGCCTTTTTATACTCAAAATAATCCTTTGAATATTGTCCCTGTCTTTGAGTCCAGCCTTCATCTTCAGGACAAATGCTCCAGGATTCAACAATTCCCCACTGACTGTAAGTTCCCCAATGCATGAAAATCCCGAATTTCAGGTCCTGCCATTGTTCAAGGTTTTCCAGAACTTTTGGGTCAGTTGGACTTATATATGCTTTTTCGGTTTCCTGAGAGTAGATATTGCACGCAAATGCAAGTAACGACAGACCTAGAATGAGAATTTTCTTCATGGATAATTTTTTCAAATATTAATTTTAAGCTTGTTTATTTGGACGAATATTCAGTTAAAAGTTGTTTTTCCTCCTGATTCTGATTTGCATGGCACCTTCAATGGGTTCATGGGAAACGAGAATCAGATAGCCACCGCCTCCGGCTCCGGAGAGTTTCCATCCCCAGGCTTTGTCCTGATATGCTTTCAGGGTATTCATGATATCCTCATCCACCATATTTGGAAACATATTTACCTGAGCCTCAAATGATTTCCTGAATGATTCGCCAAAAGCCCTGATGTCCTTCTTCAGAATAGCACTCCAGCAATCCTGTGCAGCCTGAGACAGGGCAGCCGCTCCTTCAGCTGTAATTTTTGTATTGCTGAGTACACTGTAGGAACTGATCCTGGGTCCAAGGGTGACCAGATACAGGCTTTTTTCTATCCATGTGAGAATTCCTTCATCATACACGGATTGGATTTTTTCGGGCCAGTAATTGCCGTTATATTCCAGCTTATTGAGTCCTGGCAGGACAATACCCAATGAATCCTGTGATCCGGCAACTTCCTTTGTTCCCGGAGGATTTTCATAGCTAAAGAGCATTTTTGCAAGCTGTTCGGCATCTGCATGAGGAATCTCCGATCTCCAGAGTTCAATGGCTTTCCTGCGGGTGCTGGAAGCCATTCCTGAGCGTTCGTTGAACTGAATGGAAGGCTCAATGCTTACGGTAAGCACTGGTCCGGGATGATACTTAGATACAAATGGCTGATCAAGCCAACCACCTGCCAGGTCGATACGGAAAGGAATGGTACATTCAGTCCTTAATGCAGTGGTCGATCTTACCGGAAGATCTCCATGCGGAATGCGCTTCAGGACCTTGTATTCAATGCCCATATCCTTGCAGAGAGCCTGTTTGGCGGGAGTGTGTCCGTCCTCATTAACCACGAAAAAGTCAGGCATGATATCCCTGAGTTCCTTTTCAAAATCTATGATTCCCCATCCTGAATTGATGCGGCATTCCTTCACACTGGAAAGGGCATCCAGCATGTATTTGCGTTCCTCCTGTGAGTTTACTGGGAATCGTCCTTTGAGGTGTTCCACATTAGCATCGGATCCAATGCTTACATACAGATCACCGTATGTTGCTGCCTCCAGCAGGAAGGCTATATGCCCTGAATGCAGCATGTCGAAACAGCCGGTAACAAATACTTTTTTCTGAATCATTTCTGGTAGGGGTTGTCGTTGGTCGGTATGGAATACTTCAGTCATAGGTTCAGGCCATTCGTTAAGATGCAGTGAGGATTTGATTGCGGAAAGCAGCGGGAAAACACCGCTGATCAGTGAAGTTTCAATGTATATGTATAGATGCTGTCCTTTCCTGAAAATCCGGATACGGTAAATTCCATTGAACATGGGATGCTTTTCATCCTCATTCACAAAATCACTTGGGAAATCTCCTAAAGGAAAAGGTGTTGAAACCGTATAGGCAAGCCTGACGGGGTTATCAATCGCAGGGGAATTGGGTTCATATTCAAACCAAAGTTCCAGTCCTGCCCACCATTCGCCTTCCTTGCTTTCAGAAACCGGCTCCTGCATCGAATCAGTCAGTTTCCACCATTCCCTGGTAGTTGAATCTGTCCCGATAGCAGCCATATCTCCTTGATAATCATCTCCATCATAGATCATATGACTGAAAAGAATGCCATCCTTGAGGAAAATGGTATAATCGGAAATATTGGAACGCCTGATTCTTTCCAGAACCTGGGGAAAGGTATGCCTGTGAAGCACGATGTACCGCTCCTCAAATTCCTGCTTGAGCCTGATGATGCTGCCAATGCAAAGTGGTGTTTCTGACATGTAGCTTATCGTTTGGGCTCCAAATTATGAATTTTTTAATTGCAATCCTTCCTGAAACCGGGGAAGACCTTAATTTTTAAAGTGTTTCCGGTAACTTTTGTAATAGTCGTTGTAATAGCTGTGGTTGACTCCCGGTAAATATACAGTTCCGGTCTTCCTGATTCTTGAAAGTGCCTCTTCAAGAGATACTGCCATTCCTGCGGCAGGCATAGCTGAGAAGGCGGCTCCGATAACTGTGGTTTCTGTGAGGTCAAAGGTTTCAACTGGGATGCCCAGGATATCTGCCCTGACCTGGTTCCACAGTCTGTTTTTAGAACCACCTCCAACGCAAATTACAGATTTAGCCTTGAAGTCTCCTGCTTTTTCGAGGCTCTCCAGTCCATGGCGAAGATAGCAGCTAAGCGCCTCTATCGCTGAACGATATACCTGTGCCCTGACAGTGTCATGACGAAGTCCGGTAAGGGTTCCCTTCTTGGGAATTACTCCTCCTTCAAAAAGTTCCGGAATGAACTTAAGACCGTTACTTCCGGGCTTAATTGCTTCTGCTTCTGAAATCATCAATTCGTAATCAGCCTTTCCTGCTTCATTCACAGGATAAAAGAGCCTGGCAACCCACTCCAGTACACCTGAGGCAACCCATTGCATTCCTGGGTTTAGAAGTCCGGGAACCGCATCCAGTTCAGTGGTGATTCCTGTTTTGCCTGAAGGCAGATGGTAAGTGTCTACAGGAGTGCGTGCCATCAATATTTCCCAGGTACCGGAACTTAAAACCGGTTGTTGTATTCCGGTACCTGAACCAAGTATTGCAAATTGAGTGTCATGGCCTGCTGAGATCACTGGAATTCCCGCTTCGAGTCCAAGTTCAACGGCTGCTGCAGGAAGAAGGGGGCCAATATTGGTCCCGGCTTCAACAAGTTCAGGAAATAGTGTTGGTGATAATCCAAGGACGGAGAAAATCAGGTCTGAGACAGATCGCTTACTGAAATCTGTAAGCATTGAAGTGCCTGCCATTGTTACATCAGTGACAAGCTTCCCACTCAATTTATGCAGAAATATAGATGGCATGAACAGGAAATGTGCTGAGTCAGCAAGTAATTCAGGCTGATTCTCCTTGAGCCACAACAATTTAAATATTGTATTGTAGTGAAAAGGTTGAAGTCCGCTCAACTGGTAGATGATACCCGGATCAATATGAAGATGCAGGTGATCCACTGTCGGGACTGTTCTGTTGCATGCCCAGGAGATGGGAGGATAGAGTATCTCTCCATCTTCTTTCACCAGAGCACCGTCAACACCAAAGGTTGTAACGGTAATACCCCTGACGCTGATTCCGGGAAATGCAGTTATTATTTTTGTGCATTCACTCAATTTCTTCCATATTGAATCCGGATTCCAGACCAGTCCCGAGGGAAAATTCGGATCTGCTTCAGTGTTATTGGGCAATGAGTGGGATGCAAGGATGCATCCGTTTTCATCAACGGCCATAGCCCTGACATTCGTGGCACCGCAATCCAGTACCATAATCGCCGGTTTCAACATAGGAGAGGTATTAACTAAAGTTTGAATACAGTGGGCCAAAATTACTGCAGGCTCTGAAATCGGCTCCTTCGGCATCACTTGTGCCAAAAGATGACCAGGTACTGGGCCTGAAAAGTTTGCCTTCATTGAGGTTATGCATGCAAACAGGGATGCGAAGCATAGATGCCAGGGTCACAAGATCATATCCGATATGTCCGAAGCTGATCGCTCCATGATTGGCGCCCCAATTGGCCATCACTGAATAAACATCCGTGAATGCACCTTTGCCAGTTAAACGAGGAGCAAACCAGGTTGTAGGCCAGGTTGGATTGGTACGATCAACCAATGCCTGATTCATCTCTTCAGGAAGGTCAACAGTCCATCCTTCAGCGAGTTGCAATACAGGACCGAGTCCCTTGATCAGGTTGATCCTGCTCATGGTAACGGGCATATTTCCACGGGTGAGGAACTCACTTGAGAATCCACCACCTCTGAAGTATTCATATATAGCAGGAGGCCAGGATGTATTATCAAGACAGGCTTTTGCCTCAGCTTCAGAGATTTCCCAGAATGGCTTGATAACCGGACTGCCATTCTTTTCCTGCCTTCCACTGAAATCAAGAGCAGAAGCTCCGGAGTTGATAAGGTGAATAATACCGTTTTCAGCTTTTCCCTGTAGTTCTTTTCCAGTAACCCTTTTAACAGCTTCAGGACTCCAATAGGTTCTTACATCACTGAACATTTGAGCAGTGGAAGTCAGCAGATGACCGAAAAGCATTGCTACTCCATTGAGAGAGTCGTTTTCGGTTGCAACCAGGTAGGGCTGGCGGATGCCGCTCCAATCAAAGGAACTGTTTAATATGGCTTCCAGGAAATCTCCATTGGGGAAATGGTCGGTCCATTGCCTTTGTCCCTGAAATCCTGAAAGAATCGCATTATGACCCAATGCTTCTTCTTCAAAACCCAGTTCGGCTAGTCGCTTGTTTCCAACCATCAGGTCGCGGGCAATTAGGGCCATTTTCACGACTGTAGCCCAGTCTTTATCCTTTTTTTCAGTGGATAAGGCTGTTTTATTGAGATCCGGGCCTTCCTTGCAGTTTTGTTTGGTCCAGGCAAGAGCTGATTTGAATTCTTCAGGATCGAAGATATCCTCTTCCAATCGTCTGGTGAACTCACTCATATCAACATATTCATTTCTCATTCCGAGATAATCCTGGAAAAAATCGGGATCCACCACTGAGCCGGCAATTCCCATGGAGACAGAACCCATTGAGAGATATGATTTGCCTTTCAGATAAGCCAGAGCAAGTCCAGCCCTTACAAATCGCAGTATTTTCTCGCTGACGTCAGCCGGGATTGAGGTGTCGTTGGCATCCTGAACATCATGTCCGTAGATTCCGAATGCAGGTAAGCCCTTTTGTGAATACCCGGCTAAAGCTGCGGCAAGATAAACGGCTCCCGGTCTTTCCGTTCCATTGAAACCCCAGACTGCTTTTGGAAGAAGTGGGTCTGTATCCTGTACCTCTGTGCCATAGCACCAGCAAGGAGTGACTGTAAGTGAAACTCCGACTCCTGAACGGCTGAATTTTTCTGCGCAATCTGCTGCTTCAGCAACACCGCCAATGCAAGTATCGGCAATTACACATTCAACTGGAGAGCCATCAGGATAGAAAAGGGTTGAAGAGATGAGTGCTGCTGCACTTTTTGCCATATTCATGGTTTGTTCTTCAAGGGATTCTCTTACACCCTTTCGCCGGCCATCAATAACCGGTCTTATCCCGATCCTGGGAAAGGAGCCACGGAGTCTGTTCATTTGTAAAAGGCTTATATGTTATTGTTAGTAAATTGCCTTTACTGCCTGCGGTACCTGTCCATTTCGGCAACCTGGTCACAACTAAGCCTCACTGCCATGTCATTGCTTCTCATAATAATTCCACAGGCTAATTCGAAGAACAGTGCTTTCTGAATCACGTCTTCGAAGGATTGGCCTACAACAACCTGCCCGTGGTTTCTCAATACAATCAGATCATGATTTTTCATTGCATCCGTTACTTTCTTACCGATCTCAGGTGAGCCGGGACAGATATAGGGAAGCATTGTAATGGGCCCAATGAACATGGGAACCTCATTGATCACATTGAAATCAGTTGGCGGATCAGGTAAGCAGGCCAGGGTAGTGGCATACAACGATTGAAAGTGAAGGATTACTTTAACATCCTTCCGTTCGCGCATTATGCCGAAATGGAAACCACTGTCCATGGAGGGTTTTACACTGTTCAACAGCATTCCGTCAGTTAATCGCGCAATACAGATCTGGTCCTTGCTGAGTGTAGGAAGCCAGGATCCTGTTTGTGAAATCAGAAGGATGTCGTTGTCGAGCCTCCAGGACATATTGCCGCTGCTGCAAAGCAGTAACTGGTGCGTACCCAGGCGATGGGCTGCTTCCATAAATGACCGTAATTGACTGTCAGTTACAATTGGCATTTTGTCAGGTGGTTTAAGTTACAAGTTTAGGAAAATTATGATTTAGTGTGTTATACTTTGAAAAAATATTTACTAACATTTGAAGGACATCCCATAGGAGGACCCTGCAGTGGTTAATGACTGCATTTCTCAAAGGTTATCAGGTAGTTATAAATTCATCTACAGAAAGGGATGACCGGTTGAAATACCGGAAAACAAAAGAAACATGTTCATTGGATAGGATGCGGGTTTCCTTTTATTGGAAGAGAAAGTGAAAGGAATATCCCCTGGGACAGAATCAACCGGAGTTCATGGTAGTTTTAGTATCTACCACAAAGGTAAGGCAGCTTTTATTCTATTTCAAACCAAATAAATTTATTCGCAGGAATGTTTACCCTGAGTAGGACTTCCTTTTTCTCATTCAGCTTGTAAAGTATAGGATTTTCCCCGCTTTCAGAAATTTTAGCATTTGAATCGATTCCGGTATAATAGAGCGGTATCCTTATATTGTGTTCAATAGGCTGATTCAGGGGATTGAAAAGCATTAGCATTCCTTTCTGCTGCAGTTCCGGATTCACATGAAGGAATCCATCCCAATCCCTGCCATCGGCGCGGCGGAGATGAATGATGTCAGAATTTAATATCAGCCTGTATTTCTTATACCAGCTAACCCATTTCACAACGAGCTGCCTGGTTTCATCACTATCGTAAAGACGGAATCCTCTGTAGCAGGCCTGAACTCCGGCACCGAAATTCTGTGCCAAATGGGCCTCATAGGAGGGGAGATGATCCTTCAGCGGTTCGAGGGTTGCAAGTGCTCCGCCACCCTGATACTCAACAAGCGGGACAAATGTCCATCCCATTGAAGGGGTCTTCTCCCAGGTTCCGTCAAAGAGGTTTTGCCTTCCCAGCATCACCTGCCTGTCACGAGGCAGCGACCAGTTGGTCTCCCTGTAACCAATACCAGTCTTATTTGATCCGGAGATGTAGTACCAGTCCGGAACATTCAGATAAACATCCTTGCTTCTGCACCATTTGTAAAAATCTGTGATTTCCTTCCATTGATTCCATTGCGAATCAGCAAGCCCCTTATGTCCGGGATGTGTAACAGATGCGCAAGGGTCGCCGGGGTAGTTGCCATCATGTTCCAGCAACGAAAAGCCTGTCTTATCAATGAAATTCTGAAGATTATCGAAATACTGCTTTCCCCAATTGCTTTCAAGGCAAGGGGAATTTCCAAATATGCTGCCTCCCGTTTTGCCGGTTACCGGGTTTATTACATCTTCTTCATCATTGATCCTGCGGCTCGCAAGTAATGAGTAACCACCCAGTTCTATTCCCTTGCTTCGGGCATAGTCGGACATATTTTTCATTTGGCGGATATAGGCGGTATCACTGTTCTCCATATTCAATCCGCTGCCAAAACTTAGAATTATCATTTCAAAGCCTGTATTGACACATTGGTCGATGGCTGTCTTCATGACCTCAGGATCAGTAGAGGTGAGGTGAAGAAATATCGGGTTTTCAAGTGCCCATGGTGCCAGTTTCCGGTACATTTTTCTTACAGCCAGTCCTTTGCGTTCATGGTCATCATTATCGAACAATAACTCATAAACTCTGGTGGATTCAAAGGTTTCTCCGGCATTCAACTCCTGCTCAGGTCCATAGGGAACAGAACATTTCAGCAGACAGGGGGTGTTCATTCCATAATCAACCTGTGATGTATATAACGAATCTTTCAGCCATTGTGCTGCATGATTTGATGATTTTGTATTCATCCCTCCAAAGGCATAGTCGCTGCAAACCAGCATATTGGCAAAATCCCAGGTGCCCAGAGTTTCAACTGCAGCTGCAGGTTCAACAACAGCCAGGTACTCATTAACAAAGTGGTTCAGGGTACAAGGCTTGCCGGTTGTGTTTTTAACAATCATCCATTTGGAAATCAATGGTATTCCATCGTAGAGTTCATAGTGGACTTCCACCGACATACCCGTGAATTCAACGGACCTGAAATAAAAAATCAATTCCTTTCCCTTTGGTGGCCATTCTGTATCGGGAATCCAGCGAACCGGTTTCCAATCGAAGCGAGCCTTAATCATTGAAACACTAAAATCATAAAGTTGAAAACCTTTCTGATCATTCTTAAATCCCGGAAGCCAGTCCTTCTGGATATAACCATATTCAAATTGTCCATCAATCCCTCCAACCGGAATCTCCTTGCCGTCAATGGTAAGAGTACCCTCAGGTTTTGCAGCCCTTAACATTTCTTCCCCGCTCACCAGATTTTTCAGGCTGAAACAGGCAAAAGCCGGACTCATGCTGAATCTTCTTTCAATGATTCCATTGCTCAATACTAATTCCTTGCCTGCATTATCCTGATAAACCTGTGCAGTATATCCTGCAGGATTTAGCAGCCAGTCTTTATCACTGATTTCTGTCCTTGAATAGCAGGGAAGACTATTCAACCTTTTCTCCAGGTTCTGAGCCTTAACAGTCAGATTTATTGATATTATAAGTATCAAACAGATAAAGAATCCTTGAAGAGCCTTCATAGAGCATTTAAAGATTTATATGTGAATTTCCGGAGCTTAATTTTGGCTCATTGCTTTCTGAGTATGGCAGCATATCCGCCTCCCGGTGCAAGGTGAAGCTTCAATTCCATATTCCTGCTGACAGTCATGCTGGCATGAGTATAGTCTTCTCCCTTTCGTTCGGCATTTGGTCCATCGCTCCAATATTCGAGTGTATAGTTGCCTTCTGGCAGAAAATCCAGCTTCAAAACGAGATCCCTTGGATTCCAGTCGGTCATGGAGCCAATGAACCAAGTATCACCATTCCGCCTTGCCATACTGAGATAATGGCCAATGGAAGCATTCAGGGCATGGGTTTCATTCCATGTAGAGGGAACCGCTGAAAGGAATATCATGGATTCCGGCTCCTTCATGTAATTTGAAG
Organism: Bacteroidales bacterium; assembly: GCA_016707705.1. GTDB lineage: Bacteria > Bacteroidota > Bacteroidia > Bacteroidales > UBA4417 > UBA4417. The sequence goes on along the minus strand of JADJHD010000008.1, from coordinate 121,704 downwards.
GATTATCACAAAGCATCTGCAACGGACTGTCGAACAGAACATACTTTGCCAGTTCATGGCATCTGGTTCCCATGCTCATGGGTTCTGACCAGCGTGAAGCGAAGCTGATTTTAGTGACGTTGCTCATTGCTCCCGGAGTATAATCCATTGGACCAGCAAACATCCTGGTGAATGGAATTGTGCAGTCGTGTGTAGGTGTGATGAGTGATGACCATTTGTTGTTTTCGGAACCCTGCACACCCTCACGTGTCAGTGCATTGGGATATGTCCTGCTTAAACCCGTTGGCTTGTAGGAGCCATGATAATCCACAAGCATATGGCGTTTTGCGGCTTCTGCGGCTACCTTTTCATAGTAATTCACCATCTCCTGATCATCCCTGATAAGAAAATCAACCTTGATACCAGCTACTCCCCATTTCTCAAAACGATTAAAGCTGCTTTCAAATTTATCTTCCAGAGCCTTTCCGGTTACCCAAAGAATCAGCCGGACATTTTTTTGCTTAGCGTAAATGAAAAGCTGATCCATATCCATGTCAGGATTGATCTTTTCCAGATCATCATTTGCCGACCATCCTTCATCCAGAATTACATATTCCAAACCGTTTTTGGAGGCGAAATCGATATAATATTTGTAAGTCTCAGTGTTGATTCCAGCCTTGAAGGGAACACCGCTGCAGTTCCAGTCGTTCCACCAGTCCCATGCAACCTTGCCAGGTTTGATCCAGTCGGTATCCTTTAATTTGCAGGGAGAAGCCAGACGATAAACAATATCGTTTTCCAATAAGGATTTATCCTCTGCAGCCAATCCCAAAACCCTCCAAGGAAATTCTCTTGTGCCGGTGGTTCTGGCAAGATAGTCATGTCTTCCGTTTACAATATAGCTGCGTTTATCTTCACTGATACTATGTCCTGAAGGGGCCTGAGGCAAGACAGGTTCAAATGTGATTGAGCCTTGTCCCTTTTTCTTTAGGTACAATCCCGGGTAATCCAATAGATCTGATTCGGTAAATGCCAGCAAGGAACCATCCTGCTTGCGAAAAACTGCCGGTAGTACACACATTTTGCTATCAGCAATGGATGTTACTCCCAAATAGGGATATTGCCTTTCACTGTGGGATATAAAGTTGTCCTCTTCTCCAAAATAAACCGAATCGGCTGTATTCATCTGCAATTCAAAAGATTCGTTCCTAACAGTAATTGAATCGGGAAGTCTTGTGGCGAATCTCCAGGCTACCCCATCATTGTAAGCTCTCATCCTTATACCATACCCACCCTTGAACCAAATTAAAGCTTCAGTATATTCATCCGGAATCAGATCCCGTTTTTCAGGTAGCACTGGTTTTATTGTCTGCTTATAGGGGGTAAGGGTGATGGTTTTGAAAACCGGATTTTTGTAGGCTGTGGGCAACTCAGCGATTTCAAGTCCGGCATTTTCAACCTTAGCCATCAGCTTCGACTTAAACCATACCTCCATTGTTAGAGATGCTCCTGCCTCCAGCTGAATTCTGACTTTCCCATCTGGAGAACTAATACTCACCGGCTTTTGCTTCGATTGTGCGTTCGACAATAAGGCCAGGAAGAGCAATGCTATTGCGAGGCTGATTCCATTGAAAAGCCTCATCGCTGGAGAATTCTTTACAGATTCCATGAATTGTTTTGGATTAGAAGGTATGAAGTATGCGTTGAAAATTACTCAATCAAAGCTGAAGTGGATCAGAATCCGGATCTTTTATTTCATTCGGTTGATTACCTTGGCTATCTGTTCTCCGATTCCGATTTTGTATCCTTCTGAAAAATAATACATATTGCCCAGTTTATCACTCACAATCACAACAGGAAGGTTCTTCGTCAAGTCATGTCCCTTCATTTTTGAAATCTCCTGTATAAACTTGGAATTCAGGTCATAAACATAGGAGGTCCTGGTTGGAAGGTTCTTGAAATTCTCAGGATTGAATGATTTGGTGACCTTATCTTTCTGGAGCAGAAATACTACCTCTCCATCCCATTTGTCGAGAAGCGCCTTAACAGCCGGCAAGTCTGCCATCACGTGCTTCGAAGGTTCCTTGTCAGGGTCAATCCAGATAAGCAGCACACCTGCGTTACCCGAGATTCCTGCGGCGGTTTCCTTCTTGTTGTTGAGATACCTCTCCAGACTGAAGTTAGCAAGGTTAACTTTTCCCCAAGGCTCGGTCTTGCTTTTGGATTCTCTTGTAGTTACTTTGATTTCAGTGGTTATGCCTTCCGGAACATCGAAGAAACTCAAACTTGAAAGCACTGATCCATCAGCTTGCCTGTTTCCGGTGACCAGGTAATAATGACCAGCTTCAATTTCAATGCTGGCGGGAAATTCTGACAACAGCTTGCCATAATCGAAATCCACACTCCTGTAAACTCCTTTGGTGAAGCGGGCTATGGAGAAGTTGATGGCATACTTCGGATCAATTGCAGGATTGCCATTTACAAAATGTATCATGCCTTTCTTGCTGATGTCACCTGATGACGGATCAAATACAATGTTCTCCCAGTTGCCGTTCTTCCATACCTGTGGAATATTGGTTGCAGGATTCATTCGTGAAGCTATGCCGAAGCAGCGGCTGACTGCCACAAAGAAGATATCCCTTGATTTTGAATCAGCTGCCTTTAGTTCATAAACCCCACGTGGTGAGAGAGGTGCCCTTGAATGCATGTTCGAAATATCATCAATGCGGATATTCTCCCTGATCCATTTTACAAGCACATTGATATCTCCCTTCACCGAAGTTTTGAATTCTTTGGTGAACTGCTGCTGCAGAAAACCTCTCCATGGCAGCATCATCTCGTTTGCAATCCTTCCCGACATGACATAATCGCTGAAAAGAGCTGTATCTGAGGGGATTATGCCTTCAAGATTGGATAAAGTGTTCTCAAGATGATCGTGAAGAATAACTGCCTTGGTATCCCTAATATCCTTCTCGCTGATAGAGTTCAGCAAATTCATTGCCCATGGCCGTTCTTCAACCTTAACTGATTCCAGGAAATTGCTGATTTCCTGCCAGTTGCCATAGCTGAGTCTGAAGAACTCCACTGTTTGCTCAGGATCAAGATTTAACTTTTCAGCAAAGGCAAGTGCCCATTCACGTCCCTTGAAAGTGGACATATAAGCCGAACGGATGGAGTCTTCAACCTGCAGTCGTTTGGAATTCAATTGAATGGACTCAGGAGTGGCATTGGTTACCGGAGGTGCTTTTTCAATAGGTGGAACCAGGTCCAGTATCTCAGTAGCATTCGCCGGATGATTGGTCGAAATCACAATGGAAACAGTATCTGTGTTTTCTACAGTAATCTTCTTGTATCCCCAGGCGGATTCATTTGTCGCCCAGATTAGCAGGTCACCGAGACCGGTGGTTATGGAACTTAAGCCCGATTTGTCCGTTTTGCTTTTAGCAATCGGGTAGAATTCAGCATAGTTATAAAGCTGATACTCAACTTTTGCACCGGGTAAAACCTGATTTTTCTCATCCAAAACCTTTACAAAGATGGTTTTGGTTTCTGCATAGTTCCTGATTTCATTCAGTTCGGAGAACTTATCCTGTCTGTCAATCACCGGTTCATTTCCATTATACCATCCGTAAGCGCGGGTGTGTACCAGCATGGCACGCATTGCAGGAGCAGCAAACCAGCCCATGTTCAGGTCGGCATCAGGTTCGCAGGCACCCAGGAAATACCAGTTGCCGTCCACCCATACTTCTACCCAGGCATGGTTATCGTCGCTGTGAGCCCAGCGTGGAGTATATACCTGACGGGCCGGAATACCTGCAGTGCGCATGGAAGCAACAGTAAACGTGGATTCTTCTCCGCAACGTCCGAAGGAAGTCCTGATGGATGCCAAAGGTGAGCTTGTTCTTTCATCTGAGCCCTTATAGGTGACCTTCTCATGGCACCAATGGTTTATCTCAAGGGCAGCGTCATGCATGCTGAGTCCTTTGATACGGTCCCTGATTTCATCATACATCTGAACCCTGAAATTATCGAGGTTCTCATTATTGATCCTAACGGGCAACACGAAATGAAGAAAGATATCTTCAGGGATTTTATAACCCCAGGGCATTTCTTCCCTTGCCTTCATGGTAGCATGAACCTGTTCTTCAAAATACTCTCCACTGTAATCAGCCAAATCGCTTAATGGCATGTATGCGTAAAGGTATTCCAGTGCCATTTTATCGTCAGGTTTCATCGGATGATTGAAAACATCAAATAGTTGATGACTCCTCCCTGAAGCCAGTTCCTTTTGCTTTGTCAGGGATTCCTTCATGTTTTCCAACAGTGCCGGATCACGTATGAGCTGAGCCTTAACTGATACCGGAAGAAGAATCAACATCGCCTGAACTGCGACTAATGCAAGGAGGAAATTACGCATAATGCTTGTTTTATTTCAATTATTCACTGTACTCAGGATTTCATTTCAGCTTTAAAGGGGGTGAATTTTGCTATTCAACGCTGATCTCGTCACTGAAAATCCAGGAGGCATTTGGGAAGCCTTTATGTCCTTCGGGACAGGTTCCCATGTTTGTTGCGATAACCTTCACATAGCGTGCATCAACGGGAGCAATGGTCATGGATAGAATATTGGTGATGGAGCCTTTCTGATCAATGGGAATAGTGTTTTTAACCACACCAACTGAAGTATAGTTCACGCCATCATTTGATACCAGGTATTCTACCTGCAGTGGCATGAAAATCCACGAATTTTCATCCTGCAGGAAGCCGGTTGAGAATTTTGACACTTTCTTTACGCTTCTCAAATCAAGCACCGACTCGAGGTTAACTTTCTCGAATCCTAGCCATCCGCCTACTCTGTAATCGGTAGTTCCGTTAAGTCCGTCAACCAAGGTTGAAGCTCCGTTTCCTGAATACTGTCTTGCAGGAGGGAAGGCTAATGTTGCATCCTTGTCATTCTTTACCTTAATAAATTCGGCGGATACCCATTGTGAGGCAACACCCTTGAGCTCAGCATAGAAACGGATTTTACCGGTTTCCTTGATCTGTATAGGGCCTGTATAGAGAACAGGATTTTTACCATCAAGAACGTATATTTTGGCTCCCTCAACGGCTGTAATTGAGATTTCCTTTGTATCACTGAAAACCTTGGTTGCATCGTTAAGGTAAGGTACAGGGACGATGACATGATCGCTGATACTGGTTACTGGTTCATTTTTCTTGCCGGTTCCCCATTTTTCATTAGGCTGCGCACCCATTTCAAAATGTAGTTCCCCGCCTTTGCTCAGTTCCTTGTGGTTCAGGAAACTGGCGCCATATTTCTTGCCATTAAGGCTTGCCGACTGGATGTAATAATTGTCAACACTGCGGTTGGAGGCTGAGATCACGAAGTCTTTGCCATTTTCCTGATGAATAGTAACCTTGTCAAACCAGGGTGTTCCAATCACGTAGAAATCACTTCCGGGATTCACCGCATAAATACCCATGGCGCTCATGACTGCCCATGCTGACATCTGTCCGCAATCCTCATTTCCAATTGAGCCATCGGCTTTATCATTATAGAAATCATTCAGGATGCGATGAACAAGAGCCTGTGTTTTCCATGGCTGTCCGGCGAATGGATAGAGATAGGTTATATGATGGCTGGGTTCATTACCCTGTGCATATTGTCCGATAAGTCCGGTGATATCACTTTGCTCACGGCCGGTGGTTTTTGTTGAAGCATTGAAGAGTTCATCAAGCTTTTTGGCAAAATTTTCCTTGCCGCCATGCAAGGCTATAAAGCCTGTCATATCCTGAGTTGCAGAGAAACTGTATTGCCAGGAATTGGCTTCGGTATAATTGTAGTTAACTTCAGTCGGGTCAAACGGGGAGTACCATCCGCCGTTGATTCTGGCTCTCATGTTTCCACTTGAGGGATCAAAGAGGTTCTTGAAATTCTGTCCCCTGCGATTAAAGGTGAGGTAATCATCATTTTTGCCAATGGCTTTTGCAAACTGTGAAATACACCAGTCATCGTATGCATATTCCAGAGTCCTGGAAGCTGATTCTGCTTCCCTGTCCGAAGGAATATAACCAAGCTGATCCACAGCCCTGAGGCCAACATTGTCGCGGGTGGCACTGGCTTTCATAGCCTGAAGAGCCTTCTCCTGATCAAAACCCTTGATTCCCTTGACGAAAGCATCTACAATAACAGGGACACTATGGTATCCGATCATACAGTTGGTTTCATTTGCATGAAGTTCCCAAACAGGCAGCAATCCACTCTGATCATACATGGCAAGGAATGTCTTGATGTAATCGAGAGTCCTTGTCTGATCAATAATGGTCATAAGCGGATGGTATGCCCTGTAAGTATCCCAAAGAGAGAAGGTTGTGTACATGGTAAATCCTTCAGCCTTATGAATTTTCTTATCCATACCCCTGTAGTTGCCATCTACATCATTGTAGGTATTTGGCTGAACCATGGTGTGATAAAGGGAAGTGTAGAACACAGCCTTCTGAAGGTCAGTTCCACCATCTACTTCTATTTTTGCAAGGGCTTTATTCCATGTGGCATCAGCAGCTTCGCGGACTGCATTGAAATCCCAGCCCGGAATTTCCTGCTTCAAATTCTTTCTTGCTCCTTCATAACTTACTGAGGAGATTCCAACTTTAACCAAAATCTTTTCGTTGGCTGTTGTTTTAAAATGGAAACTGGCTTTGAGGTTCTTCTTTTTATCAATGGCCTTGATGTTGGCACGGGTGATATTGTCAACGGCAACATCATATGATTCAAAAGGCTTTGAGAATTCTGCAACAAAATATACATACTGATCTTCTGCCCATGAGCGTGAACGGCGAAGTCCTTCAATCTGGGTGTCGCTGATGATATGAAGTGATGATTCCAGAACTTCATCCCTGTGAAAAAGGTCAACAAGGATGTTTGACTGATCTGAAGCCGGGAATGTATATTGGTGAAATCCAACCCTTGTTGTGGCTGTGAGTTCTGCAGTTACATTATAATCATCAAGGACTACCTTATAATAACCGGGTGAGGCTTTCTCGGAAGAATGCTTGAATTGCGAGCGATATCCTGCTTGTCCGTCGGAGCCATTATTCCACCTTGTTTCACCGGTGGTAGGCATGAAAAGTATATCGCAGAGATCAGCACATCCTGTTCCATTAAGATGCGTGTGACTGAATCCATAAAGGAATTCATCATCATAATGGTATCCGCTGCAGCCATCCCAACCTTCCAAACGGGTATCGGGACTAAGCTGAACCATTCCGAAGGGAACGGTTGCACCAGGGTAGGTATGACCGTGGGCACCGGTGCCGACAAAAGGATTCACCCAGGAGGTTAAACTCTTTTGTGCAAATGATGAAACGGTAAGACTACAGGCAATAATGCAGATTGCTGGTAATAAAGCTTTTAACTTCATGTTTTGAGAAGGATTTAAATATTGTTTGTACTCCTGATTTTCATGGAATAGAATGGTAAAAGTAAGAACTTTTTAAATTTCTTTATTAAGTATCGGACTCATCTTTATAATTTTGTTTCTTTGTATCAAATTCAACAAAAGAAACAGATATTTACTGTTGAAATAAAGAGAGTTAGCGATTCCGGCTGAATTGGAAAATGAAGAATTATCTGTTTCCTGACTCTTTATAAAGGTACTCATTAGTTGCCAATTCTACTGAAAAGCGAGATTATATCGAATTAATATTCAGAAATCCACACCATGAAAACTGTATTCCGCACATTTCTTCTTCTGATTCTGCCAATGATGATTTTAGCCCAGGAACCGGGTATTCCATTTGCACCCAGGCATTACCTCTGCTACAGGGCAGGTGAGCAGCTCACTATTGACGGACTCATGAATGAACCCGCATGGCAAAAGGCAGAATGGACAGAATATTTTGGTGATATTGAAGGTGTTTTGAAACCAAATCCCCGATTGAAGACAAGGGTTAAAATGCTGTGGGATGACAAGTATTTATATTTAGCCGCTTATCTGGAAGAACCTCATGTGTGGGCAACATTAACTGAAAGAGAGTCAGTAATATTTTATGACCCTGATTTTGAAGTGTTTATTGATCCGGATGGTGATACACACAACTATACCGAGTATGAGATGAATGCGCTAAATACGCAATGGGATTTATTGCTGCTTAAACCATACAGGGATGACCTTATTCATAATGTTGCCATTGACAACTGGAGTTATAATGGAATCAAATCAGGTGTGCATGTCGATGGAACAATGAATGACCCTTCGGATACCGATAAGGGCTGGAGTATTGAAATTGCTTTTCCACTTGATGCCTTGGTTGAGTTAAGTGCTACCGGAAAGAATCCGGTTCAGGGAGAGCAGTACCGGATTGATTTTTCAAGGGTGGAGTGGACTGTCGACATTAAGGATGGGAAGTATGTGAAAAGGACTCATCTGGTAAATGGTGTTGAAAAGCCACTTCCTGAAGATAATTGGGTTTGGTCACCGCAGGGAGTAATAGCGATGCATCAGCCGGAAACCTGGGGTTACCTGCAATTCTCTGAAAAGGAAGTTGGTACAACAAAGGATGTCTATGTTGTAGATCCTGACCAGGAAGTGAAATGGGGACTTCGGAAAATCTACTACAGGCAATCAGCCTTCAATGTAAAAAAAGGTAAGTTTTCTGACAAGCTTGAAGATCTTGGACTTAAAACTATTACCGTTGGAGATGCTGATGTACGTCCGGAAATAGTGCTTACCCCTTCAGGTTATGAGGCTGCACTGCCTTCTGTAAAAGCAGGTTTGACCTGGCATATAAGGCAAGATGGACTGCTTTGGTCAACAAAAAGTGCAGGTAAATAAATCTGGGATCTTCTGAATTTCAGAAATCCCAAAGGTTTTACTTATCAGAAGAAAAGGGTGATGAATTCATCCTCGGTGATATGTGCGAAATACTCACCGATCTGAATTTCAGATGCCAGTTTTTGAATTGCTTCCCTGGTATGGGGAATACCTGAAAGCGCAGCCTCAAGTTCTGAGGTTTCCTTTACACTGAAATAGTCTCCGAAAATTTTGGCAGCTTTGATGACTCCGGCCTCAGCCTGGATATTCATCTCTATTTGTCCGCTGTTTGCAGTTTTAACCATTTTCCTGAAGTCATAGGCAGGGGAGTAGCCGTAGTTCCAGTCCCAGGTTTCATATTTCTCCTTTACAAGACGGGCAATGTTCTCATGATCCTGCCCGGAAAGTTCAATAACCGCAGCATCAGGATACATTTCATGCACATGCTCATTGATTAGGTTCATAAAAGCCTCAATCTCCATGGGCTCCTTAAGATGCTCGCTGATATTGGTTACGCGGCTCCTGACTGACTTTACAGCCTTATCGGTAAACTTGCCAGGATCAACTTTAAGCGCTCCGCTGAGGTCAGCCATTACAGCCGAGAAAAGCAAGGTTCCATGGTGAAGCACACGATTTCTGAATACATGCTCAGCATTGCCGGAGAACTTTCTTCCATCTATCGTAAGATCATTCCTGCCCTCAAACTTTGCTTCAATGCCCAGTTTCCCCATCACTTCAATAATGGGCAGGGTAAATCTCCTGAAATCAACAAGTGCACCGGGTTCACCCTGACTGATGAAGGTAAAGTTGATGTTTCCCAGATCATGAAAAACAGCACCACCTCCGGATAATCTTCTTACTACCTTGATTTTGTTCTCATTGACGAAATCAGTATTGATTTCTGCAAGGGTATTCTGATGCTTCCCAACTATAATTGAAGGCTCATTCCTCCAAAGCATAAAGCTGTCTTCTGTGAAGTTCTTCAGGACATATTCTTCGGTGGCAAGGTTAAAGTAAGGATCAGTGTGATGTCTCTTAATAATTAGCATGGTAATGAATAATAGGTATTGAGGTTTAGCGATAGTGTTTTAATCTCTTTATGGGTTCAATTCCCCGCTGCTTGCGGCGGGGTCCTTCATTTGACAGGTAATGCGATTGAACAACATTCTGTTGAAAGCGCTATGTCTTAAATGAAAGAACTTTTCAGAGCAAAAGTATTGAAGATTGTGCATAACCGCGGACAACTCATTCAAAAGCTTTGAAAAAGGATTCAGGAAGGTTAAAACAAGAAAATTAGAGGATTGTTCTCGTATGATTTGTCAGGTATGATCCCCAGCAATCAATTATGGAATCAATTCTTGGGAAGCCTTTCGTTAAGGTAATTATTTCGGTTATTAAGCCAATGATTGTTCCCGAAGCCATATTCAACGGTAAATGAAAATGCATTGCCTCTCAGATTGGTTCCACCGGTATTCTTGAAGTTTAAAAGATGATACCTGCCACCGATTCCAATAAAACGAGCCTTGTTCAGGAAAAGCCTGTAGCTTGCTCCCAGTTGGAGTGAAGGTGAACGGACTGAACTGGTTTCTGTCCCGGATGCTTCGTCTGTACTGTCATCAAGTGAAAGTACCTCAATCATTTCAAAAGCAGGTCCACCAAAAAGCGTCAGTTCGTGACGATGCCAGTTCAATACTTTTCTTCCAACTTCCAGTCCAATATGAACACCTGTGAAGTTGGTAGTATTGTACATTGAATCCATATACACTGTCTTGTATTCATTTGCCGATTTCCCAACCCGAAGTGCAAAATCAAGGTTCACCGACATTTTGTTGTTTGTAATCCCGGCAACCAGTCCTAAAGACGGATGATTTCCAAGAATTGCCAGCTTGTCATCAGGAATCCAGGCACCTCCCTGAATTGAATATTGAGTAATCCATGTGGAAGTAATGCCGCTAACGGGATACTTATATAATTCAGTGAGTTTTGAATTTTTCAGTTTGGCGCTTTCGAGCTCTGAATAGTTGCTGTCAGTAGGATGCAGGTAAAATTGAACAAAGAACTTTTCCTCTGCTGAAAGATCAGAATAGCCTGAAGCCCTTAAAGCAATGCTATCAGTAAAGGACTGGTACCATTTTAGCAAGCCGAAATCCGGGGTGTAATAATAGTAATCTGAAATTGACTCTCCAATAGTATCACCATAAAGCCTTTGATAGGTGTCGAGAAATCCTATGGTTTCACTTGAGATCAATGAATCAGTGAATTTTCCGTTATCAATGGCCCATAATACTTTTGTGCGATAGATTGTTTCATCCCTGCCACAATGCCTCTCCCAATAGCTTAACAGGCGATTGGCAGTATCCATGTTTCCGTCCTGGTAATAAAGGGGAATCAACTGCATGGCAGCATATTGGATATCTTCACAATAACCCAGCGAATCAGAAAGAATCATTCGGGCCGAGGTTTCCTGAGACCTGCCGGCAAGACTGAAGAAGATCAGAAGAATCAGAGTGGTAACAATCTGACGCATAAAAGCTTATAAAAAGTTTGTGCTATTTTTCAACTAAAATAGATAAAACTTCCAGATGCTCTGGAAAAATCTCCAGATTTCTTATCAAACTTCAAGCCAGAAAAGGAGGTTTTAAACTTTCATTCTTTGAAAATCCTGCTCCAGAGATTATTTACATGGAGTGTTCAGGGACAAGTAGCCGATTCTCAATAATTTCCAACCTGCCAATTTCATGGTCAAGGCCTGAATTAAACGAACGGATTTCCTGATTGCTGAAGTGTCGGAAAGTTTTTGACAGTTCCTTGTAGTAGTCAATTCCTGATCGCAGGTTTGTAAGGTATACCCTGAGGTATTCCATCTGCTTTTGACCTGACTGATCGGTGAGTTGGCTTACAAGTGATTCAAAATGATCTACATACATCTTCAGCTCACTTATAAACATATGAGGCCGTCCTTTCTTGTGGATAAGGTTAAAACGTCCGTAGATATGATCAATCATTTCCTTCAGACTGGCTTCCCTGTCGAACCAGGCAAGATTTGGGCCCGGACAAACAGAAACACCGGGACCTTCGGAAGTAGTGTCCATTTCGTTTGCGATCAACGCTGAGGTGCCCAATCCGACACAAATACAACTTTTATCAGTAATAGATTTATATTCAGCAAGATATGCTGAAAATGTCAGTTCTTTCTGATCAAGTTCGGCAATTTTGAGCTTCTGGTATTGTTTTGAAGCTGTGCAAATGGCCTTTTCAGTGAATTCGAAGTTCAGGGAAGCATACCTTTTGGTGCAGTTGCTGCCTGGTGTGCCTCCATTAATTTCCTTATTCTTTTCCTTGTCCTTGGTATTTCCTCTGACTGTATTAAAGGGAACACCAAGAGGTGAGATATTGCTAAGATAAAGGTCTTTTTCACCTGCTTCGCAAAGTAGCTTCAGAGTTGCATCATCAATGCTGACTGCCTCTGGAACAAGCAGGAACGGCGATCCCCAGCCTATGCTGTCCACCTGATAGGTGTCAATCAGAAAATTGTGCTCTGCTGCAGTACCCACACCACCCTGAGCGGTTATTTTCACTCCGGGAGCTGTGTCAGGATGATTTCGGTTCTTTGTCTTTAGCGCTTCAGTGTATAAAGCAAATGTCTCAGTAACGAGGTTATTTCTGTTAATCCGGAATTCTTCAAGAATGGGACCCATAAGAAATCCCTGGGTTGCAAAAGCATGACCACCACAGTTCAAACCCGATTCAAGGCGATATTCAGAAACCCATAATCCTTTTTTTGCAAGGAATTTACCCTGTATAAGTGCTGAGCGGTAATCACTTACCTTAAGAATGATTTGCTTGTTAAGTTGACCTGATGCATCCGGATAAAAACCCTCAAATTCTTCAAGATAGCTGTATAGCCGGGGATTCATTCCTGCTGATAAAACCAGTGCAGACTTCACGGTGCTGTTGGCGAATCCACGTAATGCAGAATGGGCATCATTGAATTCAGCAGGTAATTTCTGACCCTTGCGAAAGGTTTCCCTGTCGAGCTTGGTCATGATATTCACATCGATGCTTCCAACTGGCATATGTTCAAGAAGCCAGTTTTTTGCATCAGCAAGTGAATGCTCATTCCAGAATTTTATGCATTTCTGCTTGAGTTCTGAAGTTTCAGGGAGCATTTCAATATAGGCATCCCAGGCATCACTCTTCTTTCGGATGGATTCTTTCAGTTCATCCACTTTCTTTTTCAGGGCCTTATCCATTAGATCAAGATAGGCTGTTATGCGTTTAGCCCTGAAATCCTCAATACTTGACGAGATCCCCTTGAAGGGAATGTTCATCCTGTGACTGTGAAATTCCCTCATTTTCTCAATAAGGATATCATCTACAAGCGAAATCACAGAAGAAATGCCCAGATGACCAACCCTGAGTGGAGTATCTATGGTATATCCAATTCCCATTACAGGGATATGGAACGAGTGTGCATACATAATATTCAGAAACAAGTTAATGGAGTAGTTTTTACTAATTGGGGTCGTTGCTTTTAAGAGACAGGCAATGAATTTGTTACGCGAAACCTCAATTACTACTCCTGATGTGACTAATTGCAAAGATACTCAAAATTTGATTGCTTTTGGCAGATTCTTGCCCGAGAGCTCCGGTCAGTTAAACAATGAAGCCCCGCTGCATCACTGCAGTCAGGGCTCTCCCCACCAGAGGAAATGCGTTTAAAGTACTATAAGCATTACTGCTAATCGTGTTTGCTGAGGCGATCAATAGATTGCCTGTGCCAGCAGATATACTGAATTTCAGCGATGATGCGAAACCATTTCAAGTTAAATTCTGATATACCGTAATATGCCTGCTAATTGATTTCGCAAAACTGAACAGCATCATTGTACTTCTCTGCTCTGGTTAAAAATGAACTGATTAAAGGTATGACAAAGAATATGTTTTTGTTCCTCCTGTTCAAAAATTATTGCTTCAGCTTCAAAATTAACTGGTTTAATGCAAATGCAGTTTGATTTTTGGATAAAAAAAAGGCATCTCTGTTGTTGCACAAGAGATGCCTTTTAAAATTTATTCTACTATAAAGATAATCAGTATGTTAATTAATAACTACTGGGCCAGTTCAAAACTGCTTTCAAGATTGTTGGCAGAATCACCGCCTACAAAAAGGATGAATTTTCCAGCTTCTGCCTTGAACTCAAGTTTGTCATTATAGAATGCCAGATCTTTTGAAGTAATGCTGAATGTAATAACCTTGCTTTCACCCGGCTTGAGACTTACCTTCTGGTAGCCTTTCAGTTCCTTGACGGGCCTTGTAATTGAACCAACACAATCGCGGATATATAGCTGAGCGGTCTCAGTTCCTTCATACTTGCCTGTATTGGTAAGGGTCACAGTTGCAGTGAGGGTTTCATTCGACTTCATGTTAGCTTTATCCAATTTCAGGTCTGAATACTTGAAAGTTGTGTAGCTGAGACCATATCCGAAAGGATACAGTGGTTCGTTTACAACATCAAGGTAACGGCTCTTGTACTTTTCATCATTTCCAGCATAGGGACGTCCTGTGTTCTTGTGATTGTAGTAGATTGGAATTTGTCCAACATTGCGTGGGAAGGTCATGGTCAACTTACCTGAAGGATTCCTGAGTCCGAAAAGGACAGATGCTACAGCATTGCCTGCTTCTGTTCCCAAATGCCATGCTTCAAGGATTGCCGGAACGTTCTTGCTTTCCCAGTCAAGGATGAGAGGACGACCGTTCATCAGTACAAGAACGACTGGCTTTCCAGTTGCTACCAGCGCTTTCAGAAGATCAAGCTGACGACCGGGAAGTCCTATGTCACTTCTTGAAGCAGCCTCACCGCTTAATGCTGCGGGTTCACCAAGAACAGCTACAATGATTTCTGCCTTGCTGGCAGCTTCAACAGCTTCCTTAATCATTTCATCATCGGAGCGGGGATCAACGGATTCCTTTCCACAGATTTCAGCAAGGAAGGTCCGGTCAGTAAGAAGATTGCATCCTTTTGCTGAAATGAGTGTTACATTTTCGCCAAATAGATTCTTGATTCCGTTCTTAACGCTTTCTGACTTGTTATTATCACCGGCAGCACTCCATGTGCCAATCATTTCGCGCTTTACATCAGCCAGTGGGCCGATGAGGGCAATGGTACCCTTTGCCTGAAGAGGCAGCAACTGATTGTCATTCTTGAGCAATACAATAGATTGTTCTGCGATTTCACGGGCAACCTTGCGGTTGGCTGCAGTCAGGATTTCAGTATTGGCACGTTCTTCACTGATATAGCGATAGGGATCATCAAAAAGACCTAGCTTGTATTTGGCTTCCAGAATTCTGGTGCAGGCTTCGTTGATGGTCTGAATAGTAACCTTGCCTTCTTTAAGCAATTCCTTGGTGTAAAGCAGGAAGCCTTCACCAACCATATCCATGTCGATACCGGCATTGAGAGCCATTCCTGAAACATCCTTCAGGTCCTTGCCAATGCCATGGTCAATCATTTCATTGATAGCAGTATAATCGGTTACAACGAAACCCTCGAAACCCCACTGCCTGCGAAGAAGGTCAGTCATGAGCCATTTATTGCAGGTTGCAGGCATTCCGTTAATCTCATTGAATGAACTCATTACGCTTCCTGCACCGGCATCAACAGCAGCCTGATAGGGAGGAAGGTATTCATTGTACATTTTTACATAGCTCATGTCAACAGTGTTGTAATCCCTTCCGGATTCAGCGGCGCCGTAAAGAGCGAAATGCTTTACACAGGCCATGATGGTATTGTTCTTCGAAAGGTCAGAACCCTGATATCCCTTTACCATGGCTGCAGCTATTTTCCCACCCAGATAAGGGTCTTCACCTGATCCTTCGGCACAACGACCCCATCTTGGATCACGGGCAATATCAACCATTGGACTGAATGTCCAGCTAAGTCCGTCGGCACTGGCCTCCTGAGCTGCGATTCTTGCGCTTTGCTCAACAAGGTTCACATCCCAGGTACAGGAAAGTCCAAGGGGAATTGGGAATATGGTTTTATGACCGTGAATTACATCGAATCCAAAAATGAGGGGGATTTTAAGGCGTGTTTCATTCACGGCTATATCCTGCAGTTTCTTCACTGCTGAAGGTGTGAATGTATTGAATACACCTCCTACAAATCCGCTTTTTATTTTCTTGTCGACATCAGTGCTTACGATCGGGCCGGTTACATCAAAACCGATGGATGGAAGATTAAGCTGACCGATTTTTTCATCAAGAGTCATTTTCGACATCAGTTCATTGATGAATTTGTCCATTTTGGCTTTCTCAGGAGAAACCTTGGCTACCT
The DNA here is from genome assembly GCA_016707705.1 of Bacteroidales bacterium. GTDB lineage: Bacteria > Bacteroidota > Bacteroidia > Bacteroidales > UBA4417 > UBA4417. The sequence goes on along the minus strand of JADJHD010000008.1, from coordinate 105,578 downwards.
GCGAGTACCCTGAACCCGCAACCAGCATTGATAGCAATACAACGATTGCTGTTGATTTGATTTTTGTCATAGTGCAATTATTTAGTGTTTGTCGATTTTTCTATAGAATTCATTTATCGTTATTGAACCCAATTAATCAGAAGCTGCTTTTCTGAAAGTGGGAATGTTACAACATATTGTTGCGCCATGCTCTCTCTCTTTCTCAGGTTGATATAGTCAGCAGTCTCATAGATATCATCCAGATAACGCAATCCATCAAGTATCTGCTGATTGCCACTGAGAAAAGAAGCATTGGTGTTGTTTCCACTCATCCGGCTGATTTTTCCGTCAAATCCATGAAAGATACATTGTATAAAATGGAATTTGGAATCGAAACTACCTTCCTTTTCTCCAATTGTTAAAGAGTTTGAGGCAGGATTAAAGCTGATTTTTCGTTTGCAATATACTCCATTCCTGAAATTCTGAGTCATTCCATCGTCTTCATAGTATGCAAACTCTGAGGACTTTGATCCGTTGTAAATGTGGAGGAACAGGGTATCTGAAGGCATCTCCTTTGTAGATTGAACAAGGCTTTGCATGGGAATCATGGAGGAGGCCCTGACAAATACAGGGAGGTCATAAAGAGGGAATTGAGCTGTTAACTCCTGCATCCCCTGAATTTTTGCGTCTGAATGAATGTCAAACCATTCACCTTCAGGTAAGTAATACTTTTTGGTTTTCTCCTCAGAGTTAACAGGTATTACAAGCAGTGCATCCCCGCAAAGGAACTGATACTGGTATGGCGATTCATAAACCTTGTCATCAAAGGGATTTGAAATGCACAGGCTTCTGGCAACCGGCATTCCTGATTCAGCTGCCTCATGAAAATTGGAATAGAGATAGGGGAGAAGCCTGTACCTGAAGCCGATATACTCCCTGGAAATAGCTTCTGCCTCATCACCAAAGCTCCATGGTTCATTTGAATTGGCAAATGACATCTTGTGATTGCGTGCAAACGGGGCAAACATTCCAACTTGCATCCATCTGATAAACAATTCATTGGAGGTATTTCCTATGTAGCCTCCGATATCGTCACCCACAAAAGGTACTCCTGATAATCCCATCTGGGTATTCAGCAGGGTTCCACTTAGCAGAAACTCATCCTTGGCTGTATTGTCTCCGGTCCAGATAGCTGCATAACGCTGAACTCCTGCAAAACCGGACCGCGTCAGGACGAACGGCCGCTTTCCTTTTCCATATTTTATTGCAGATTCAAAACTGCTACGGGCCATCTGCATCCCATACACATTCTTGGCTTCGAGCGCATTTGCCTTCCTGCCATCAAAATCAAATAACAGATTATCTGGCAAATAACTTCCACCAACAGCAGGCTCATTCATATCGTTCCAATATCCTGCGATCCCATTTTCCGGTAAAAACTTCATGTGATCAATCCACCAGGTACGACCTTTGGGATTGGTGAAATCGACATAATTATTCAGGCTGGGAGCAATTTCGGCGGTGTACAGACTACCGTCAGAGTATTTTACGAAGATATCCTTTGCCAGCCCATCAGCATGCGCGAAATAACTGCTGTCGATCATGATTCCGGGGTTAACCGATGCCGTGACTTCAATGCCCATTTTAAGCAATGAGGAGGTCAATCCCGGCATGTCAGGAAAGCGTTTAAGGTTGATCCTGAATGGTTCATAATCCTGTAAATAATCAGCGTCAAGCACTATACAATCAATCGGAATCTGCTTTCTCCTGAAGTTTTCTCCAAGCAGCTGAACAGTTTCCTGAGGATAATAGCTGCAACGGCTCTGGTGGTATCCCAGGCTCCAGACCGGTGGCATAGGCATCCGACCGGTTAGATTGCTGTAATGGGTAAGGATACCGGGAATATCCTTGTCATAGATGAGGAAATAATCTGCATCGCCGCCATCTGCGGTAATTGAAGTGATGCCGGGAGTAGAGAGCCCGAAATTGAAGAAGGTTTTGTAGGTATTATGATAGAACAGACCATATACTTCCTGATGATGAATTCCTATGTAAAATGGAATGCTGACATACATCGAGAGGCGGGGATCCCCGTATTTGTAAGTGTCCGTATTATTCAGAGTGAAACCATTGCCTCTTTTATCGAGATTCCCAAGCGTTTCACCCAAACCAACAAAACGTTCACCATCCTGCAGTTTTTTATACAGGCTTGACCTCAAACCGATAAAGGAGGTCCCAAATCCATCGCCGGGAACGTCTTCACTGATTATTGTTCCAGCCTTGTTCCTGATAATTACCCTGAAGCCGGGCAGCTTCTCAATGGAAACATTGAGCGAGTTTGTCTGAAGAAGTATGGAGTTTTTTTCTTCTGAAATCCTGAATTCTGTCCCTGATGCCGGAGCAGAAACCAAAGAATATGAAAAATCATCCATCTTTTCGGAAAGAGAGACTCTTACCCTGATTACCTTTTCATTGTAAACCTGAATTCTGAAGTATGCACTGCTTGTTTTACCTTCTATTCCGGTAGCAGTCTTTTTCCAGCTTAATACCTTACCAATACTGTGAACCTGTGCGTTGACGGATGCAATGCACATAAGTACAGACAAAATGGTGACCAGGTATTTAAAGCAGTTTCTCATTTACTTTCTTTCTCAAGTTTTTTTAATCCTTCCTTTATTTCAGGATTTTTCATGAACAGATTCCAGATAAGTCCAGTGCGGTAGTTTTCAATCATCACGGTCATTGGAGCCTGGTTCAAACCCATGTAAAGATCTGAACACCAGTTATTGGTAAGGTCAAAAGCATCCCTGAAGCCATATTCACCCCATAGAAAACTTCCATAGTTGAAATAATAGCTTTTCAATGCCTGCATTGATTCCACAGGAGTGTATGGGAAGGATGAAATTGCCCCGGTTGGTGCGAGTTTGCCGTGATCCTGTCCCATCACCGGTTCGTCAGCTGAATAGTCGAAAGGACCATCACTTGCAGTAAGTCCCCAGCCATCCGGACCATATCCCTTGAATTTTTTGGGGTTCTCAACACAATACTTGTAGTTGATCCTGGCTATATTCTGATTATTCGTGAAGTAGTTGGTGTATTTATCGGTAATGAAGTGTGGGTCGTAGCCCATGTAGGAGTAATGCGTGAAGAATAATGGGCCTCCGTTTGAGACTCCAACATCCAGTTTGATTCCGAAATATGTTTTTCCATTGCTGTACATGGAGCCATCAGTGGTTTGTCCCCATGCTGAGCGGTATTTTTGTCCTGTACTGTCCTGATTTGCCCAGCCTGAATAGTACATGCTTGCCGGCACTGCATGGGTAGGAGAGGCGATGGCCAGCAAATAGGTTACCATGGTCTCATTCCAGCCTATCAGGTTATGATTGATGACCCATGCCTGATCCGGAGACCAGTGCCAGTAAAGAAATTTGCTGTTGGGGTAATGCCTGAACCAGTCCCACTCAGCTTTTTCCCAGATGCTGGTAATTCTGTCCCTGATTTCCTTTTCCTGACTGTTGTTTCTGTCAAAATACTGTCTTGCAGCCAGCAATCCCTGCATCAGGAATGATGTTTCCACCAGATCGGCACCATTATCCTGATTGCCAAAGAAAGGTTCCACCTTTCCGCTAGGACCGTCGATAAAATGGGGGTAAACACCATGGAATGTTTCCGCTTTGCTGAGAAAATCAGTGATTTGCTCAAATCTTTTCACGGATTCATCCCTGCTGATAAATCCTCTTTCAGTTCCTGCAATCAGAGCCATGATTCCAAATCCGCTGGCACCACTGGCAATCATATTGTGTCTGCCGGGTATATCTTCCCTTGCCATTCCGGAGCTGGCTTCCGAACCTTCCCAGTAATATCTGAAGGAGGCTTGCTGAACCATGGTCAGGAGCTCTTCATCTGTCATTGGACGGGTTGAAGCTTCGAGTACATTGGACTTCTCCGACTCATTGTAATCAGCATCAAGATAGGAGATGCAGTACCAGTATTTCTTGCCTGTTTCTCCGGCATAGTCAGCAAAACGGCTGATAAATGGGTATTGTACACCTACAGCATTGAAATTCCTGCCGTCTTCAGATCTATATATCTTGATAAGTTTAACTGCAGGGGCAGAAACTTTTTTCCAGGAAATATCCACATGCATGGCATAGCCCGAGGCATCCTGTAATTCTGGTTTGGCTATCAGTTTCAGCGCTTTATCCGTCGATGTGAATTCAATATCATCAATATAAAAGGTCCTCAGCTTGCCTGTATCAGTTCCCTTGCTGCTGAATATCACTGCAATGGTTTGAAAGGCTTCACCGGCATTTGAAATGCCGAATTTTGAAAAAGGAATCGTTATTTGCTGCCATTCACCCTTGTTTGCAGTTATAGGAACTGCAGTTGTAAGGCTGCTGTCTCTTCTCATCAGCTGCACTTCAGGCATAGCTGTCACTGAGGACTCTGCGGAGGCATCATAAATCCAGATGGACAGTGCTGAAGCATCCCTGAAATGATCCATTCCCCTGATTTCCTTGTGGTAAACGGCAGCCTGCCAACTTCCTGAGGCAGAATTCATGTACTGCAACTCAAGTGCATTTCCGGGAGTATGGAACCTTGACCCGGCAACAGGAAGTTTTCCTTTAATGGCTTTAATCACGGAGCCACCACTGCTTTTTACACTGCTGAAGAAATAGTTCTCCTTCATCATGCTGTTTGTGAAGAATCCATAGGAGTACTCATACTCCTGAGCAATTAGATTGCCAGAGAGAAACAAAATTATGAATATGGCCAGGAATCTTCGCATTTAGCTTAAATATGAGGTTGTTACTTCTTGATCCAGGGACTTTGGAAGCCAAGTTTCTTGAGGCCTTTCTGGACATCGGGGATTTGCATGAAAAGATTCCAGAGCATGCCGCTTCTGTAGTTCTCAATCATTACGACAATTGGCCCCTGATCGATTGCCAGATGGCTTTTGGCATACCAGTCGTGTGATTCGCTGAAGCCATCCACAAAGCCATATTCGCTCCATATCTTGTTCCCTAGTCCATAATAGAAATGCCGAAGAGCCTGCATTGAATACTGTGGAGTGTAAGGGAAGGAGGACAATGCAGCAGTTGGCTGGATAACTCCAAAGTCGACCTCGGGGCAATGGGCTACATATCCCTTGTAACTGTCGCCTGCAGTGAGTCCCCAGCAATCAGCTCCATAACCCTTGTATTTTTTTGGATTGTCAAGGCAATAAGCCCTGTTGATAAGAGTATGGTTTTTCCCCTGTTCAAAATAGTTGTTACCAAGAGAATCAACGAGACCGTTGGGATCAATACCGAGGAAGGTATAATGTTCGAAGAACAGCGGGCCACCCATGTCATAATTTCCGAGGGGAAGAGTAATTCCATAATATGATTTTCCGTTTTTGAATCCCTGATTACCAGCCCATCCACCGTCGTAAACTGCTTTCGAAATCGAATGGTAAGGTGATGATGCAGCCATTATATAAGTAATCAGGCACTCATTCCATCCGAGGATGGGAAAGTTCATATCAAAATCGTTATTGGGACTCCAGTGCCAGTAGAGTTTGTTTTCGCCATGCGTATGCCAGTTCCAGTTGGCGACATTCCACATCTGAGTAACCCGGTTTCGGAGGTACTTCTCCTTAGGGATATCATGATTGAAATATTCACGGGCACAAAGCAGCCCCATCAGCAGGTATGACGTTTCTACAAGGTCAGCACCATCATCCAGTCTGTCGAACTTGATGGTTTTGCCGGTTCTTCCATTCATGAAATGAGGGTAAATTCCATGGTAACAATCAGCATTTATCAGAAAATCAGCGATTTGAATAATCCTACTGAGAGCTGTATCCCTTCCTATCCATCCTCTTTCAACTGCAACAAGAGTACTCATAATACCGAATCCGGTACCTCCTATTGCACAGGCATCAGGGCCAAATTCTGTTTTGCTGAAATTCGGTTCATCCCAGGCTTCATTGATGTAATCCCAATAGTGTTCTGCCAGCACGGTATCGCTTCTTTCCCGGGTAAGACCGCTCACAGGATGGCCATAATACCAGAAAAAGCGGAATGTTTGCCTCTGAACAAGATCCAGCAAAGCAGAATCTGATAAATTCTGAATGATACCTTCTGCAGGAATTACACCTTCAGCATTTTTCAGCCTTGCATTTTTGTTCTGTGCATCAACAGTTCCACCTGCCATAAGCAGCAGCAGAAAAGCGAATCCGATAGCTTTCATACGATACAATTGAGAATGAAATATTTATTCCTTGCTGAAGCCTTTGAAACCGAGAACACCAAGTCCTGATTTTACCTCAGGGCAGGACATAAACAGTTTCCATAGAAGTCCAGTCCTGTAATTTTCGATCATAACAATCTCGGGGCCCTGATCAATGGCAAGGTATTGTTTCGGGAACCAGTTGTCATCCAGACTAAAAGCATCATAAAATCCATAATCTCCCCATAACTGACTACCCAGATCATGATAGAAGTAGCGGATAGCATTCATTGATTGTTCCGGGGAGTAAGGAAGTGAAGAAACAGCAGCAGAAGGAGTAATTACCCCCAGGTCATTTTCCATTCCGGGTGCATGGCCGGCATAGAAATTATGCGAATAGCTTGCAGTTAATCCCCAGCAATTTGGACTATATCCCTTGAATTTCTTGGGATTTTCAACACACCAATTATAATTGATCATGGTCTGGCTAACATTATGATCCCAATAATTTGCGTACTTATCTTCCAGATTTCTTGGATCAAGTCCCAGATATGAATAATGAGCCCAGAACAAGGGTCCTCCATATTTTGGGGCACCGTTATGTTTCAGGTTCATTTTATATCCATAGGCTTCAGCATCATTCATAATGCCGCCATTCCTTGCCCATCCCAGATGATAGGCATCAGCACCAACCGGATAAGTAGGAGAGGAGGCCGCCATGACATAAAGGATGAGACATTCATTGTAGCCTTCAACAGGGAAATTCATTTCCCAGCCATATTTTGGTGACCAATGCCAATAGATCACATCCTTTCCACCCTGTGTGAACCAGGACCATTCTACGCCTCTCCAAAGCTGGTCGATATCGGCAGCAAGTTTCTTCTCCCGTTCATTCCCATTCTTGTAATATTGTCGAACGCAAAGCAATCCCTGCATCATATAGGAAGTTTCAACCAGATCGGCGCCATCATCCTTGGTTCCGAATGGTCTTACCTTACCTGTTTCACCATTCAGCCAATGAGGCCATGCTCCGTGAAAGCGATCTGCCTTTTTAAGGAATTCCACATTTTTCTCGAAGCGAAGCATGGCCTTTTCGCGACTTACAAAACCTCTTTCAATTCCAGCAAGTACTGCCATAAACCCAAAACCAGAACCACCGGTTGTAATAACGTTCTTGTCATTTTCCGGATAAATATCGTTAGCATTTACCCTTTCACATGCCATTCCAGAATTTGGTTCAGCCCTGTCCCAGAAATACCTGAAAGTCTGGTATTCAACAAGGGTTAGCAGCGAATCATCGGAAATGACCGGCAATTTTGAGAACTGTACAGTGGTTTGGGCTGTATTTCTGCATGATATCAATGCAAATGCCAGCACCAGTCCGAAAAGCAGTGGAAATTTCATGATTATGTTATTTGCGTTAATCTACTTTAATAATTGAGCTTCTGCCGGAGATACCGTTTTCATTCAGGGCCTCAATGCTGAAATAGTAAGTGGTTCCCTTATCCATTCCCCGGAAATCGTATTCTGTTGCATTATTCACGGTAATGCAGTTGTATTGTCTGTCAGGAGCAATTCCGTAATAAATGTTGTACCCATAGGCATTTGAAGCCTGCCAGTGAATCATTGCATTTCTTGAGTCCTCAGCTGACCTGTTCACCTTAAAACCTTCAACTTCCACCGGCTGTGCACCTGTTCCATGTCCAAAGACCCTGAAACCGCAAATCGCAAAATACCCTGTGGCCATGTGCACATTAAGCAGTTTCAGATAGCGGGTATTCACTGCATTGGTGAGTTCAATGTAGTCATGAGGTGTATCCTTGTCATTATAGCTTTTATCAACCAGGAGTTCCCAGTTTTTTCCATCTGCTGAATGATAGATTTTATACTGATGATAAAGATCCATCGCCTTACCATGCTGATTTGAGCGGTGATCAGCGTAGTTTACCTGAATGGCATTTACTGTGCATGATTCACCAAGGTCAATCTGAAGCCATTCACCGGGATTTGCAGACGATGCACTCCAGTATGTAGACATATCTTCATCCAGGGCAAATTCGGGCTTATAAATGCTGTCTAAACTTGATGCCTGGACTTTCTTGTTATTCGATAGCAGCATCCATCCTTTGAAGCGCCCATCAATATGATTGGAGGAAGCCGTTGGAAGGGTAGTTGGGTAATCTCCAAAAGCAGTATTGCAATACATGACGCCTTCTTTATCAAATCCTGCTGGGTACAATCCAATTCTTCTTTCGAACTTATACTTAACTGAGATTATACAGGTAGCTGTATGCCAATAGTTTCCATACAGATCAGCGAAAGTTCCGCCATGGCCTGCCCCCTTAACGAATCCTCCCGGTTTGTAGGATACGGGGTTGTGGGTCTGGTAGGTAAAAGGTCCCAGCGGATGATCAGAAACCCAGGTACCGTCTGCGTAAACCTTGAATTCAGTTCCGGGAGCTCCGTATTGCAGATAGTACTTGCCATTATGCTTGTTCATCCAGGGTCCTTCAATGAAATTGCCCCATTGCGGATTCGGATCGTCATTATTCCACCCAAATCTTTCCCAACCATGGATTTCCGGCTTCAGTCCTACAAGTTCCTTGATATTACCCGGGGCTTTCTGCTTATCCATAAGATCAGTCGCCTTGTATAGTTCCTGGTACATAGACTGGTCTCCTAAAGGCAGGAAAGTTTTACGATCAAGTTCAACTCCCCTTACAGGCAGACTACCGCTGGAGCCATAATAAAGATAGAGGTGTCCGTCATCATCAAGTAATAATCCGGGATCCCAGGCCGGAAGCTTGGATGCATCGGTGAGGTGTTGCCATCTGCCGCTTTTGGGATTGGTGGAATACCATATAGGAAGACTTTCATAGGTTGAGCCCATCAGGACAATGGAATCTCCCAAAACTACAGCTGCAGGAGCACAAAGGTCATCCTGATCCTGATTTCGTTGGAAAGAGGAATAGATAAAGTTCCAGTTCCCAAGATCTTTTGACCAATAGAATCCTGACTGATTGCTGCAGAAAAGGTAATATTCATCCTTGTAGACTAAAATCAGGGGGTCAGCGGTTGAACGGAAAGGGGTTACTCTTGAATTACCATTGAGATACTCAAAGGTATAGTCGATGTTCATGGGATTGCAGTATGTGTGCATCTTTGCCTCAGGGTCAAACCATTTTGTGCGGAATTTACTGAGGTCCTGAGCTGACATAATGCCTGTTAGCAGCATAAGAACTGCCGCAGTCAGGAGTACTTTCGTTTCTGCTCTTCTCATTTCTTCTTATAGGTAAATCCTAATTTGGTTAATCCAGACTGAACTTCAGGTGCCTGCATAAACAGATTCCATAGCAGCCCTGTCCTGTAGTTTTCAATCATGCATACTTCAGGCCCCTGGTCAATAGCCAGGAATGAATCAGCCCACCAGCCGCTGTGAATGTCGAATGCATCATAAAAGCCATAATCACCCCATAGCTTGTCACCAAGGATATAGTAGAAGAATCTGATGGCTTTCATGGATTGCTCCGGGGTGTAGGGCAGGGATGATACTGCTGCCGTGGGTGAAATTACACCAATGTCATTTGTAGGTTCATTTGCTGAATAGCCTGAAGGAATATCACTTGCTGTTAGTCCCCAGCAAGATTCGCTGTAATTCGGGAAGTTCTTTGGATTATCGGCGCAATATGCCCAGTTTATAAGTGAATGATTCACATTCTGAGTCCAGTAATTGGCATACTGGTCGGATAGGTTTCTGGGATCTAGTCCGAGAAATGAGTAATGTGCAAAGAATAGCGGGCCTCCATAGTCGAAGCCAACAGGCAGCACATAATTGTAGAAGGACTTTCCATTGATAATCCCTCCGTTCCTCGCATAGCCAATTGTGTAAGCAGATGCAGGAATAGTATGAGTTGGGGAGGCTGCTGCCATTACATACGTGATCAGCGTTTCATTGTAGCCCTGAATCTTGAAATTCATATCCCAGCCATAGTTAGGCGACCAATGCCAATAAAGCACACTTTGCCCGCCGCGCGTATACCAATCCCACTCAATGCCATTATAAAGGGCGGTAATTCTGCTGATCAGGTTGCTTTCTTCGGTAACTGATGGATTAAGATACTGTCGCATTGTAAGCAGCCCCTGAGCCATATATGCTGTTTCCACAAGGTCGCCTCCATTATCCTTTTGTCCGAACGGAACCACCTTTCCTGTGCTGCCATTGATCCAGTGCGACCAGGCACCATGGAAACGGTCGCAGGTTTCGAGGAAGCTTACAATCTTATCGAGGCGTGTAAGTCCTTCCGAACGTGTTATAAAGCCCCTTTCAATACCAACAATAAGTGCCATGACTCCAAATCCGGAGCCTCCTGAGGTAACGATGTCGCCTGAACCGTATCTCTCACGAGCCATGCCACTTGCAGGGTGAGCATAGTCATAAAAGAATTTGAAGGTCTGTTTTTGAATCAGGGTAAGAAGTTCTTCATCAGAAATAAGCGGGAACTTCAAGGTTGAATCAACAGCAGTGATAAACCAGTTGCTGAAACCGCCGAAATTATAGCCGGTAGCCGATCTTAATGCCGTAGATACATTAAAGGTGTACTTTCTGTAACCACCAAGTTCAGCTGGGTAAACCAAATGAACAGACTTCATATCGTTACTTACCGAAATATTGAAAATTGTTGAACCGGATATCGAAAATTTACTCTTAATCAAATTAGTATCAATAGCTTCGGAGAATTCCAAATCAAAGGAAGAGCCTTGCCTTTTTATATTGTATGGGTGATTGCTACCTGAGAAGTCTTTATTCTCAAGCTTAATGCTTTTCAATGTAAAAACTCCTGATGCAGTGGTAAATTTAAGCTCCATTCCACTGAACGATTGTCCGTTTCTTCCTTTGAGAGAAGAGGTCATCACGAGAGTGTAGCTTTCCAATTTTGCAAAATTGGAATGCTTCAGGGTTACAGTGCTGTCGCCATTGGTAAAAGTGAATCGGATGCCCTGCATGGTAGATCCGTTTTTATCATTCAGATAGATGAATGACTTTGCCTTGCTGGTATCAACCGGACAAGAAAAGGAGATAATAATGTCTTTATTGAGCGGGACATTGTTTGTTTCAGCTGCAAAGTGAAGCTGGATAGTCCCGATAGAACAGGATTTAAAATCCATGCTTGAGCTGGAGGAATCAGGATCCTTCTTACAGGAAATGAACAACAACAGGGAAAGAAGTATACTGACGGTTAAGGCAGTAAGCGTATAATTGAGTTTCCGTCCGGGATACTTCATGACAATGGTTGGGATTGGTTGGAAGAAGGAGAGTGAACAAGAAAACTTATCTGAATTAAATAAGTCAGGATTTTTAGTGAACTGTTTAAGATGAAAGAGGGCAGGGATACTTCCTTGCCCTCTTTCTCTTTAACAGGTATTCACAATGATTATTTCATTGTATAGATACTGTGTACTTCATCAGCACTAAGAGCTTTGGTGAAAATACGGAGCTCATCATATTGACTGAGGTCGGAATAATGTTCCCAATAACCGAAGTTTGGCATTCCAGAGCCAATAGATATTGAAGAACACCCGGTCCAGTCGATCGGGGTAGTGATGGGCGCTGTTTTTACCAGTTGGTCATTCACATAGATATTTGCCTCAGTTCCTGAAATGGATACGACAATATGCATCCAACTATCGGATGGGGCAACTGTGATAAAAGGATTCATCCACACTTCTGAATCAGTAATTCCGAAGTTCACGAAGAGATTCTGGTTTGCGCCATTGTCTTCACGGGCCATCCTGAATCCAACAGACCTGCTGTCGCCAACCGGACTGATTGCGAGAAGACCACCCCTCTTGGGAGTTCCGTCGAGTTTGTACCAGAAGGAAGTACTAAATTCGCCTCCAAGTAATCCGGCTGAAGGGAAGGAAAGGTAAGCATCAGTTGCACCTTTATAGGCTTTACCAACCTTGCCATCAACGAAGGAAGGAGCACCATGGACTTCCGCTTCATTTACAGAAACCAGTTCAACATAATCACCATCGAAAGGCATGTAGAATACTTCACCATCGAGGGCTGCATAGGGAGCAACCTTCTTGAAGTTAACCGACTTGCTTATGTTCTTGCCTGTAAGGTCGGTTGCTACAACGGTTAAGGTGTGTTCGCCATCAGTAACATTATTGTAGGAATAAGTCAGCATTGCGCGCCTGTAGTCCTTAAAGGTGTTGAATGAAGCGATCTCAGTTCCGTCCATTTGGAGCTTTACATCCTTTAGTTCAATATCATCAACTGCTTCAACCTTGATATTGATGGTGGCAATTTCTTCGGGAACACGAATAAGTGTTCCTTCAAGAGGGAAGTTGATGGTAAGTTCAGGGGCGGATTCATCAGTTCCCGGAGCAACGGATGAAATCGGGTCAATTCCTTTTTCACATGCTGTAGCAATCACTATCAGCAGTGAAGAAATCATCAAATATTTTAGGATTTTCATATTTCTTTGTTTTAGAGATCAATGGAATGATTTATTGCTTCAGGTTTGGCAGTAAGTCAAGCTGAGTCTGAGGATATGGGAGGAAGGTTTTATCAGCGCTGAAAGTTCTGCCATCATAGCTCAACTCTTCAGTTTTCCCAAGCCTGACCATATCATAGTAGCGGGTTCCCCACTCCATGGCAAGCTCAGCAAATTTCTCATCCATTACATTTGCATTGGTAACACCAGATAAAGCTGACAAGCCAGCCCTTTCACGCACCTGGTTGACGGCAGCATCGGCTGTACCTGCAGAACCGGTGGCACCCTGGGTAAGGGCTTCGGCGTACATCAGCAATACTTCAGCATAGCGGATGCAGGTGAAGTTCTTGTTGGTTCCGTAATCGGTGCGTCCTGCGGTAAGCTGATCGGATGGCAGATAATGCTTGCCGGAGGTAAATAATGCTCTTGCATAGTCGTTGAAAATATCTCCGGAAGCTGTGGTGTTTGTAATCCATGCTGGCAGATTATCATAACCAGGAGCTTTTTTCAGTTCGGCGATACCACGGTTCGTGAAGATAACACTGGTTTTCAGACGGGTTTCTTCGCCTCTGTCGAGCATGAACTTGATGTATTTCAGACTTGGCTCATAGAATCCCCAGCCATCACCGGCACCGGTAACTTTAGGAGTCCAGCCCTGAGGCCCGAAGAATGCAAAAAGGTATGAGTAGTTGTCGCCTGAACCCTGTCCGAGGTCTGAATACTGCATTTCGAGCAGGTTCTCATTGTTCAGCTTGCCTTGCAGCTTGAAGAGTTCATAGTAATCTGATTCCAGAGTGAATTTACCTGAACTGATAATATCACCGGTTGCATCGGCAACTTTCTGATAGTTCTTCAGTTCCAGGTTTGCAAGAGCCTTGATTGCTTCAGCAGTGTATTTGGTAACACCACCGGGGATATCAGTGCGCTCATTGGGCCTGACAGCCAGAAGGAATGGAATAGCTTCGTCCATTTGATCTGATATATGCTGCATTACTTCATCCTTGGTGGAAAGTGTAGCCTGTAATAATTCAGAAGGATCAGACGACATCGGAATCAGAAGCGAGCCCCAAACGCGGCTTAGCTGAAGGAGCCACCATGAGCGAAGAACCTTGGCTTCAGCTGAGTACTGGTCAGCAAGAGCTTTGTTGGTGGCATTTTCCTTGTAGAGGGCAATCTGTTCAATTGCTGAATTGGCGGAGAAGATATTCTGATGGTAATTCTGCCAAAGTGAATTGTACATCCAGTAATCCTTATTATATCTGTAGCTGTCGGTTTCAGCATAATCCTGCTGATCACCAAGTCCACCGGCATTAACATCATCACCTCTAACAGAAATAAGAGGGAAGTCTTCCCATTCGGTATTGTTCAACTCGGCATAGGTGCCAAGAAGAGGCAGTATCATATTACTGCTGATCGTATAATCTGTGCCTTCGGTAAAGGTCCTGTTTTCAGCAGGTTCATCCACTACTTTGTTGCAGCCGGATAATGCTATCACGGTGGCAAAAAGTAAGGCTGCTGGTACTATATATCGAATTGCTTTCATATATTTCATCATTTTAGGTTAGAGTTTTACGTTAAGACCGATAGTGTAAACTGCTGGAACCGGGTAGGTTTGGGAATCCCAACCGTTAGCAACTTCAGGTGTAAAACCGTTATATTTGAATACAGTGAGTGGACGATCCGCTGTGAAGTTGATGCGTGTTACAGGGAAATTGCCACCTAACCATGAGCTGTTCTTAATGGTATAACCAATCTGAACATTCTGGATGCGGAAGAATGAACCGTCTTCAACGAAGTAGTTGCTCATTTTCTGATTCCATCCTTTACGCAGTCCTGCTGCAGATGGATACAGATCAGATGTTCCTTCACCATGCCAGCGGTTTTCAGCCAGATCAGCATCAAGGTTGCCGTCAGCAGTCCAGATAAGTTCACCACGCTTGCGGTTCAGGATTTTATTGCCTGATTGTCCGTAAAGAGTTGCTGAGAGATCAAACATGCCGTAGGTAATTGCGAGACTTGCACCATAGGTAAGATTTGGGAAATAGGAACCCAGAAGTACGCGGTCGTCATCGTTGATTTTATTATCACCATTCTGATCCTTGTATTTCAGGTCACCAGGTACCAGGCCATTTTCGATAGCGATCAGGTCATGGTCACATTCGTCCTGAGTCTGGTAAACACCAATTACCTCGCGGCCATAGAAAGCCATAAGGGCTTCGCCAACATAGCTTCTCTGACGGAATTCTGCTGAACCACCATCAAGATATTTCTGTCCGTAAAGGTCAAGAACTTCATTCTTCAGGGTTGCAACATTTCCGCTAACGGTGTAGCTGAGTTTATCACCAACCTTGTTTGACCATGCAAGTGCAACTTCAATACCTGAGTTGCGGATAACTCCAACAGGCCTAAAAACGCTAACTCCAATCATAGGAACGATTACCGGAATTGCAGCATTCTTGGTATCGCGGATATAGTAATCGATATCTGCAGAGAGTTTATCGTTGAAGAACCTTCCGGTTAAACCGAAGTTGGTTTCTTCAGTAACTTCCCATTTTAGTTCATTGTAATAGTTCTTTGCAACAGTACCTGAGTATACTACACCACCAAGGGTTGTTTTAATGATATCTGTAGTTCTGGTACCATCACTTGACTGAATATGGTCATTTCCAAGTTGTCCCCAGCTGGCCCTGATTTTTAGGAAGCTGATGGGTTTAAAGTTCTTCAGGAATTTTTCTTCTGATACAACCCAACCGGCACCAACTGTTGGGAAATATCCCCATTTCTGCTGGTATTTGTTGCTTCCGTCAGCACGCATGGTTGCATAGAGCAGGTATTTGTTGCTGAAGTTGTAGGCAAGCCTGCTGAAATATGACATTCCGTATTGCCTTCCTCCATCGTCATAAACTCCCTGGGTAACAATGTTTCCTGACTGACTGAGATACCATGACTGTTCAATATCCGGATCAAAGTTCTTTCCCTGAGCGGTCATACTTTGAAATCCTTCATCTTTGTAAGAGGTACCAGCCATAAGTGTAAGGTTATGCTCTTCAAAGCTTTGAGTATATGTAAGGATATTATCCCAAATCTGATTATTGTAGCTGGCGGTTGTCTTTGTAAGAGTAGCATCCGGATTCTGGAAGCTGTTGCCAATGAACCAGGGGAGATTAACAACCCTCTGCTCTATCGCTGAGAGGTTATTATTATAGGTGCTCTTGAATGTCAAAACTTTTGGGATCAGGTTGAATTCCATATACATATTGGCAAGCATTTTCCTGATCTTCATTTTGTCCTCATTGTAGTCCATGGTAGGGAAGGGGTTTTGTCCGCTCCTGTAACCAAGATCCTGAGCATTTGCATAAGCGGTTGGGAATGCTGCAGTATTCAGGTCATCCATAACCGGCATGATAGGAACAGCGAAATAAGCCTCATTCCAGGCACCTGAAGGAGCATTGAACTTGAGTGCATTGCTGTAGATGAAGTTTCCACCTATTGAGAGCCAGTCGTTAACCTTGAAATCAATCTTATTCCTGAGGTTCAAACGCTCATAGGAATTCTTTGATTTCAGGATACCTTCCTGTGCGAAGTAGTTGAGACCAATTGAATACTTGGCTTTTTCATTTCCACCATCAAAGCTCAGACTGTGATTTGAAATCCTTGCAGGACGGAGTATCTCTGCATACCAGTCAGTATTTACGTCAGGTACATTCGGGTTAACCCTGCTTCTGCCGTAGCGCTGCATTGCATTCAGAATAAAGGAAGCGTCAGCTGCTGATCCTGATTCCATTGCCATAGTAGTAAACTGCTCGGCATTGGCCATTTTTACAACATTCTGAGCTACCTGATACCCTTCATACCCATCATAGGTGATTTCAGTTTTTTGATTGAAGGATCCGGATTTGGTTTCAATAAGCACAACACCATTTGCAGCCCTAACTCCATAAATGGCAGATGCTGAGGCATCTTTCAGGATTGAAATGGATGCTATATCCGAAGGATTCAGGAAGTCGATATTATCGAAGAACATTCCATCAACTACATATAAAGGTGCTTCGTTGTCCCTGCCAGGGAATGAACCGATACCGCGGATTCTGATTGTAGCGGCATTACCGGGACCTCCATTGGCGACAACCTGCATACCGGCAACTTTACCCTGCAAAGCTTGCATAGGCTGAGCTGCAGGTGTTTTGAGCAGTTCTTCCGATTTAATGGTGGTGATGGATGAGGTCAGGTCCTTCACTTTTGTAGAACCATATCCAACTACTACCAATTCATTCAGGTTTGTGGCAGAGGTTTTGAGTGCAATAATCAGGTTTGTTTGTGCACCCACTGCAACTTCCTTGCTTTCATATCCAACGGAAGAAACTACAAGAACCTTCTGGTCAGCGGTTAAACTCAGTGTGAATTTTCCGTTTACATCGGTAGCTGCTCCGGTAGTGGTGCCTTTAATAACAACGGAGGCACCCGGCAAGGTTTCATTGGTCTGACTGTCAAGCACAGTCCCTGTAATAGACCGAACCTGAGCCATAGCAAATGTGTAGAATAACATCAACACAAATGCCATGCAGATCTTCTTGTTCAAGCGTAGAATTTGTTTCATGACATGATGATTAGGTTAATAAAGATTGAGGTTAATTTGAGGTTGTAAAAAGTTGAATTATAGGTATAGTAAAACAGTTATCGAGTAGTGGCGGTTTTATAAAAGTACAAAAAAAATCTCTTCTTTTCGAATTTCAATGGCTGCTGACCCCATCATGAATACTACAGGCTGATGACGAACAATTATAAGGCTTTCTCAATACTACGTCATTTTGAAATTATGTTTTGTAAAAAACAATAAATCAAATAGATAAAATCTGAAGAAATTAATTTATTTTCTGTAGGGGATTCCTTGAAGTGAGGTTAAAAGTACAAGAAAGTAGAACTTACTTTATAAAATAATTTACGAATTAGGCATCGAATATCAATTCAATGTCAATTTATTATTTGAAGCAGAATTTTCGGATAGGTGCTGCTAAAATTGCATAATGGCCTTGACAAGGTTTTCGTCGGACCCCAAACCCAGCCTTTTCCTAAGACGATAACGGCGGATTTCTACCCCTCTGAGTGTAATATTAAGAAGAGGTGCAATTTCCTTGGAAGATAGATTGAGTTTCAGGTAGGCGCAGAGTTTCAGGTCACTCTGTGTTAAATCTGGATAGGATTGCTTCAATCGCTTGAAGAAGTTCTCATGTGCCTGATCGAATAATGCTTCAAATACCTGCCAGTCAGCATCATTGGAGATATTGCGGTCAATCAGCAGGTTTATCTTGTCGAAATACCTGACCGGATATCGGCTTCCAAGATTTTCCTTCTGCTTTGCCAACTCATTCTTGATGTCGATTAATACTTCATTTTTACGAATGATCGACATGGTTGAATCCGCAAGCTGCATGTTCTTATGAGATATCTCAGCATGCAGTTTTTCATTCTGCAACTCAATAATAGCCTGCTCTGCCTGCTTCTTCTCCCTTTCCTGACGATTCAGGTCTTCAATCCTGGACATTTCATGCTGTTTCCTCAACCTTCTCTGAGCCATAAATATAATCAGCCAGATCAGGAACATACCCATGAGGAAGTAAATGAAATAGGCCGGCTGGGAAGCATACCAGGCGGGTAAAACTTCAAAGCTGAATTCCATAGGCTTGGATACTTGTCCGCTCACTGATATCGTCCGGACCTGGAAAATATATTTTCCTTTCGGCAAACGCGTATAACTCACATCCGATTTCTCTGTCCAGTTGCACCATTCGGCATCAATTCCCTCAAGTTTATATTGAAACAGCTTGCGGGCTGATGCATAGTTAATAAGCGAAAAGGAGAAACTTATGTTGTGAAAATTGCGTCTGATAGTTACTGTTTCATTAGAAGGATCCAGCTTAATCCTGTTACCTTCGGCATCATAGCAACTGATACCGTTCCAGATTAACTCAGAGGCTTTAAGCTGATGATTTTTAAGGCTTTGGGTGTTAAAGACGGCAAAACCATCATCAAGGCAAATTAGATTCAGACTATCATTCAATGAAACAATATTCTCATACAAATCCACCATGCTAACTCCATACAAGGGAAGCAGCAGTCTGAACTTGCGCTTTACCTGTGCATTAGCAATCTCAAACAGTCCGATATCATTTCCCTTGATAAACCAGTAGTCATTTTTTCCTGCGCTCACTATAGAGCCTGCATTCTCAAATCCTTCGAGTTTATTGTTGAGTTCATCAAGGCGAATAATTTTTCCGTGAAGATCATCCCATGTATAAAGTTTTGATCCTGTTGTAAATACCACCCTGTTTGCTACCTTAAATACACCAATGGCATAATCGGAAGGAAGCCCATCCTTTTTCCCAAAGCTCTGGATTTGAACCACCGAATCTAATTCTTCATTCAATTGCAGCCTGAATAAGCCTTTCACTGAATGGGAAACCCATACGTTGCCTAAATGATCGGTTTCCAGGAAACGGCAGGGGTCAAGAAAGCCTTTCACCTGATGACTCAATTGCCAGTTGTTATTCACTTTATAATATATCACCAGACTGGTATAGGTGCTTTGAATGAGGTATTCCTTTCCGTTTTTGTACAATTTCTGGATGGAAAAGCCACCATTTACGTCTGAGATGCGATGCATCCCATCGGGCTCTATGCGGAAGGTTCCGTTATTGTGTCCGCATAATAGTGCGCCATCCACCACCTTCAGCTGCCATACCTGTCCCTGCGATTTATCAATCAAACCATCGAACTCATAGCCTTCTCCGGCATTATACCTGAACACTCCGCGATTGGTACCAATGTAAAGCTTGTTCTCAAAAAGCGCCGCTGAATACACTGAACCCAGCTGATCAGCTTTTTCCTGGTAAATATCAAGCAGGTTATGCAAGGAAAGATAGGAAAGTCCCATATCCAGTCCGGTCCAGATTCCTTCAAAATGGTCGGCGCAGAGTGATAATACGGTATTGTTCTGCAGTCTGTTACCTGTATGAAAGTGGTGAAGCAATCGCCCATGCCTGTCAAGGATAAAGACTCCTTTCACGATGGTACCATAAACATAATAGGAGCCTGACAGGATTCCATTATTGATCTGGTAGTTTTTCAAATCCTCATTGGCTTCATTTGCCCAGGGCTTAAACGCCTTACCATCATACTGATAGATACCCTTGGTTGAAGTCCCGATCAGCATGGTTGAATCATCGAAAGGGAGAACACTCTTAACTTCGGTGCCTTCAAATATATTGCTGCCAGGGATAGGGTAGAGTTTCTCATGGAGCAGCTCGTAAAGGGTCCCGTTTACCGACTGCAGAAAAAGTCTGTTATTGGACTTCAGAAGGAACACCACCGAGTTGGGAATTGAAATAGATCGAACTTCTTTTCCATCATATACAAAAAGTGCTGAAAAGCCTTGAAAGTATATTTTACCGTTTAACTCGACTATTCTCCATATCTCATTGTTATGAAAACGAAATCCTTTTAAAAGTGGTTTGAGGGAGTGATAACAGAGGTCACCGGTCTTATCCTTTATCCAATAACCGAATTCCTCAAATGAACCAACATAAATCCTGTTGTCAGCACCGATATGAACTGAACGGACAATTGCACGGGATGGCAATGGATTAAGCTTCCAGTGGGTTCCGTCATACACCAGCAATCCCTTGCTGTTGGCAATATAAACAATACCTCTGGAGTCAACGGCTGTCGACCAGTTCTGACTTCCTGCAGAATAGTCAGATCGACTGTAGTTCGTAATGAGAGTTGCTGATTGTGAAAAGGATAGCAGGGAGAATAACCCTGAAAACAGAAGTAAGAATAAAAGCCTGGATTTAATAAGCATAAAATTTCAGGATGCAGGAAAATGGACCTGATCAGCCGGACTAAATTATGAAAAATGTTTTACTCTGAGTAAGGCTAAAGTTAATCGATCCATTGGGTCCTTCGACTCAGTATACCTGTTATTTCCAATAGTTCTGCATGAGTTCAGATGCCCATGCTGGTTGCCGGATTTCGGTTACTGGCTGAAATTCCCTCATGACGGGTTTAATGTCCAGCACTGCTGTACCATCAATCGCATCCAGATTTCTGACTTTCAGAACTCTGCCCTTATGCTCCAGGAGTTCAACCGTTGTAAGTCCGAGCCTGTTGGGACGATCTTTCTTGCGCTGGGCGAAAATACCGGTTTCAGGGTAATTTGGGTTTCCTCTTGGTCTTCCGGAGAATACAATATCCTTTTCATCCACCAGGTGAAAGAAATAGATGATTTCCAGGTGAGAAAATTCTTCAATTCCGATCAGAGCTTCCTCAGGAATATGGTCAGCAAGAATGATTTCAAAGTTCTCAGATCCCCAATTATCATCTATAGCCTGATTCCTCTGGCAGTGAATATGAGCAATGGGATGCATTGTAATATTCATCGATAGTGTTATTTAATTGAAAATTCATAATGGCATCAGCTACTGTATTGCAAGCTTTAAGGTTTCAATGCCTTTTCCGTCCTGAATTTGGACAAGATAAATTCCCCTTGCCAATGAACTCACATCAAGTTCAATTTTATCCTGGCTTTTGAAACTGCTGCGAGTAATTTCAATTCCCTGCAGGTTGAACAAGCGTACCAATGTTTCCCCTGTATAATTATTCTTGCATTTGACCTTAATTCTGTATTTCGCAGGATTTGGATAAACAGAATATTGATTTTCAGCAACTTGTTCATTCAATCCTACCACGATTCCACCAGTATAGGTTCTTAATATTGTGCCATGGTATCCAAGTATATAGCCATCCTCTGCATTCATGTAATAAACAGCATTGAGGTCAGTTTGGGTGAAATTATTCATGGACGTCCAGGAATCGCCTCCATCGATAGTGGTGTAGATACCTCCCCAATCGCTGACCATCGTTCCCTTTAATCCATCGGTGAAGAATACTGATTCATAGCTCAAGCCACCTCCATGAAACAATAATTCCCAATTCTCTCCTCCATCTGTAGTTTTGAGAAGAGTTGAATAATCACCTGAGGCATATCCAACACTGTCATTTGGAAATGAGATTGACCAAAGGCAGGAATTGACAGATGTGTTTTGTATGATCCAGTGAGCACCGGCATCAGTGGTTTTTAGAATATTACCATGAAAGTCAGTAACATAGCCGGTTTCAGAATTGGTGAATACCATCGCCATGAGATAGTCAGTAGATCCGGAGTTAAGGTGAATCCATGAGTTGCCGGCATTGGTTGTTTTCAGGATAGTACCGGCCCCGCCAATCGCATAACCCGTATCAGAACTTGTAAAGAGAATGGATTTAATGTATTGGGTCGTGCCACTTGGCAGTGGATTCCAGCTTAGTCCGGCATCTGTGGTTTTAAGAATTGTTCCCTGGGTACCTCCAATGTATCCTGTGGATTGATCTGTAAAGAATACTGTATAAAGAATAACGTTATTGCCCAAAATCACACAACTCCAGTCTTCACCGGAATTCTCCGTTTTCAGCAGGGTTCCATTATCTCCAACTATATAGCCATGATTTGAATCAGTGAAGAATGCAGCCTCCAGATTGTTGGCAGTAGCTATGGAAGTTGAATTGGTCCAGTTGAATCCAGCATCGGCTGTTATCAGAATATCACCGATTGAACCTACTGAAATTCCTTTTCCACTGTTATTGAAGGTTACCGACAGAAGAGGTGGAACATTACTAATGGATTGATTCCAGCTGAAACCACCATCGAAAGTCATAAAAATCTCACCTTCAATACTGACGACTGCCCCTGTATCGGAATTGATAAAGCTGACGGATCTGAGGTTTTTGTCACCCTCATTAAAAGTCTGATTCCAGCTTTGTCCACCGTCAATGGTCTTCAGGACTGTACCCGCTTCGCCCGCAACATAACCGGTAGATTCATTGCAAAAGAATACTGAATGCAGATTTAGCGAACTGAAGGATGGGAAGTCTGTCCAGTCAAGGCCTCCATTCATCGTGTGAAACAGGCTTCCATCATCCCCAACCACAAAACCGTTTTCAGGACTGATAAAAAACACTGAATTCAGGTCTGCTGTGGTGAAATCAGGCAATTTATTCCATGTCTCGCCGCCATCTGTCGTTTTGAGCAGGGTTCCGAGATTACCGGCAATGTATCCGGTTTGTGAATCTGTAAAATATATAGAGTTTAATCCTACTGTTACCGGGCAGGGTACCTCTTCCCAACTGGAACCGCCATTTGTGGTTCTCAGAATTAATCCGATTAAGTTCCAGTCACCTCCAACTACAAATCCATTTTCCGAATCAAGAAAGAAAACAGAACTCAGCAGTTTTGCAGTTCCTGATTCCTGAGTGCACCAGGTTTCACCTGCATCCATTGATTTTAGAATTGTCCCGCACCAGCCCGTAGCGTATATAGTATTATCATCAGCAAAGCAGGCCTGATACAAATCATTTCCCTGAGGAGTTGGGTTCTGCCAGCTCCATTGAGCAAGCAATATATTTGATAATAAACAGAATACAGATAATAGCAAGATTGATTTCATTGATATAATCTTAAAGAAAGGAGATTCTTTGGAGCCAGAGGTAGTCCTATTCACTTTCAGTTGTCCTGCTGAAATCAGTCATGCAATCCCTGCAGTAATGTGTGCTTTTAATATTCCCCAATGGAGTGCCGGCCAGGAATGAGAAGAAGGCTGCGAGTATTTTCCTGTATTTGTTTTGTCCGAGTCCGAAGGAAACATTTGTTGAATTGCATTCCGGACATCTGATCTCATCTTCCTGTACCTCTTCCTGAATCAGTTTGCTGGCTCTTTCAAAGTCGGTTTCTTCGATCATCACCTGTACTCCTGAGCCCAGCATTCCATTGAAGCCCGGCATCAGGGTAGTGAAGTTTTCGTTGGTGAGGAAGGACTCAATGCCTTCATTAGCCAGAAGTCCCTGAAGCATATTTGCCTCAATGGAGGATGCACAAGTGGTTAATCGGATGATGCTCATGGCTTAATCTTTGGGACTTGTGAAAAGCGATTCATATAAATGCGAACTGTTTGAAATCACTTAGAGTTTCCTGTTTGATGGAATCTTATCAGCGGCAGCATTTATTTCGCTTAAAGTTAAGCAGATTACCCCGCTGAAGGTACATGAGTGTCAGGTTTTTTGTTGAAAGTCCGGTAATCTCATATTCATAGATTTCACCCTGTGGCGAAATTTCGATCAATCGGTTTTCCTTAATTGAATAAGAATAAATACCGGTTTGAACCTTTTTATAATATTCTCTGATTGAATCGGATACAATAATTACACAGTTCCTGTCATCCGTGGATTTCCATTTCCCGGTAAGGAGTTTTTGGTTTATTTCTTCAGTGTTGGATTGAGAAAATGCAAATGCGGAAAGAAGAATAAGGAAATATGAAAGAAGGATTTTCTTGAGCAAATGCATTCTGAAAATTATTTAGACTACTATATTACTGTTTATTAGAATCTTGGAATATCTTTCTATCACTATACTATATTTTCGACTTGCGAAATATTCTGCTGACTGAAATTACTGAAGCAATGACCAGAAACAGCATAAGAATCATTGAAACCAGATAGGGCATAAGCAGAATTTTGCCAAACATTACAATTTTAAAGGTAGGAGAGATGATTACTTGTTGCACTGAGTTAATTGGATATTCCTTAGTTGTAGGAGCAGAGGTATAAATAGCAGTCGATCCATTAATTAAAGGCCTGCAGGTGTAAATTATTTTCCCGGACTTATCATTTTTGTCAACTACTGTGACAATCCCTTTTTGTGATCCATGCATGTATTAGTCTGTACCATAGACAATTAATTCCTTAAAGCTAAAAAGATAAACAATAGCACCAGCGAAAATCAGCAGAAATCCGAATTTATCAAGCAAGGCCTTCATTATACAAGAATTTAATATTCAAGTGATTATATGGTATAGCGAAAGTTGTTTCAATGCTACATCTGCTTATTTTTTCAAAAGGCTATTAAAGACAAAATGAAGTTGTTTGAATATATCGTGTTTAAGTAGTCAGTGGTTATTGTGTCCGGATTCTGTCCTTTATGTCCATTTGGTCGTGGAGGATTCTTATTATTTCAATTTCAGTGTTGTCGTTCACCAAATAAAAGATAATATGCCGACCTGCTTTTAAACCTGACAGATCTTCTTGAATTTTGGAATACTTCTTACCCAACTTAGGATTGGATGCGATTTTATTACAATTTTCGAGCAGCATGTTATAATAAATATCTGCTTGATTATAAGACCATTCTCTGAGGGTAAAATTCCAAATCTGTGTTAAGTCATCAACTGCTTTAAGTGAAAATCTAAGCTTAGGCATTTCTATTGGTGCGATTCAAGATAGACAAAAGTTTAATTATCAGAATAGAATATTTTAGTCAAGTCAATGATTATAAATGCTTTGCATTTTTTTAGTAAATAATTTGTTTGAAAAGGGCGGAGTAACTTGCGGGTTATTATTTATATAGGTCTGTGTTTAAAGGGGGAAATGCTCGTTTCAAAGCAATTATTTAATATTTTTTTGCTCTTTCAACATTTCTAAGTGCTTTTCGGGATCGAATTCATATGCAATTCCGCTGCTTATCCCTTCATTAATAGCTTCTTTCAGGACTATGTACCTGTTCTCTTCTTCTTCCAGAAGGCGCAGACCTGCTCTAACTACTTCGCTGGCATTTTTATACCTTCCTGTCGCTAATTTCTTTTGAATGAAATTGTTAAAATAACTACCCAGTGATATTGAAGTATTTCGGTCCATGATTTTGAAGTTTACTACAAATATACCAATAATTGGTATGTTTTTGATTTCAGCGAAATTTTCTAACTAGTACAAGCAAGTTTATTTAATTGGACTGACATGGGGGAAGTTCCAGGAGAATACAATTTCTAATTGAACTTAGCATTTTTGTAGAATAAGGATTAGTTTTACTGGCAAACCGACATCTAACTAAAACAACTCTTATCTAATAAGTAGTACTGGCGGCCAGGCTATATTCAGTATTTAAATCAAGATATTTTTTCAAAAAATAAGACTCAAGCTCCAGTATGCTGGACAGTATTTTGGCCGAAGTACAACAGTCACCAAACAAAGGGCTCGATTATTTACCGCAAACCTCTTCCATAAGCCGGTCAAGGTTTTGCTCATTGCTGGGTACTACTATGTGTTCAACCTTGTCAGCGACTTCATCATCGTCAAAAGCCTGGTTCCAATGAACCAAAGTGCCTTTTTCAGAAGCTTTTAAAGAGATAGTTAGGGTGAAAAATGGCTGGCATTGATGCCTGATCACAACTTTTTCATTTGGAACTATCTCAGCAAATTCTGCATCATTCGGATAGTTGTTGCCATCGGGTCCATGCATAATAAATGACCATTTCCCACCATTTTTGAACTCAAACTGATCAAATGTATTGGTGAATCCTGAAGGCCCCCACCATCTCGCAAGTCTAACAGGATCAGTAAAAGCTGCAAAGATAACTTCAGGAAGGGCTGGAATATCGCGGGAAGTTTGGAAGGTTTTCATTTTGGGTGGTTTTGGTGCTAAGTTTTTGCTGGAAATGCTTTTCAGTTGAAATCTACTTGACTTAAACAATATTTTCGGGGAATGTAAGTGGCTATTTGGGAAAGGCAAAGTACCCGGTTTTGGCGAGCTGGGATTTTATTTGGGCCAACTGCGGCAGGAAATTCCACTTTGCTTTTGTTACCTGCCGACATTTATTTAATAATCTTCAAATTATAATTTGTACTTCTTCCTCCTGCTGGGTCTTTTTGTAGTATATCTTTATTTATCAAGTCATTAATATCCCTAATTGCTGTGTCTTTTGAACAATTTGCAATCTTAGCCCATTTCATTGAAGTCAGTTTGCCTTCAAATCCATCCAGTAATTTGTTTAAAATCTTCTTTTGTCTTTCATTAATTATTGTTTTTGAATTTCTATTCCAGAAATCTGCTTTTAACAAAACCCGGGTAAGAATAGTATCAGTTGCTTTTAAAGCATTAATTAAACAGCTTAGAAACCATTGTATCCACTCAGATATGTTAAGGTCTCCTTTTTGTGTTTTTTCAAGAATCTTGTAGTATTCAGTTCTTTCAATTCTAATTTGTGCTGACATGCTGTAAAATCGCTGTGTACTCTTATCCGACTGAGCTAATAACATATCAGTCAAGGCTCTGGTAATTCGCCCATTACCATCTTGAAATGGATGAATTGTCACAAACCATAGATGAGCAATTGCAGCTTTTATTACTAAATCTATTTTATTTTCTTCGTTAAACCATTTTATGAAACGGTTCATTTCCATTTCGATCAAATCAGCCTCAGGAGCTTGAAAATGCACTTTTTCTCTTCCCAAAGCACCTGATACAACTTGCATTTGCCCAGCAGTATCTTTTCTCCAATCAGCAACAGAAATTTTGAAGATCCCACTTCTACCCATAGGAAATAATGCTGCGTGCCAATTAAAGAGTCTCTCCACTGATAATGGTTCAAAACAATTTCTGGTCGCATCAATCAGCATATCAGCCATCCCGTCTACATTTCTATCCGACATAATTGCAGCAGCGAATTCCATTCCTAATCGTTGAGCAATAGAGGAACGTACTTGCTCAGGATTTAAAAGTTCTCCTTCAATCTCCGCAGATTTTAATACATCCAAAGTTAAAGTTTCAAGTAAAGCTTCATCCCTTAATTCAAACCCAAGAGATTCCATTCTACCAATTAATCGTCCTTGAAGATTCCTTGCTTCACTTAAGAGATTAACGAACTCGTCGTTATTCCATGAAAAATTTGGCCAATTGTCTTTCTGATGAATATAATATCCCATTCGTCTTAAATTTTGCAACTAATATACAGATTATTCGTTGCAATCTCAAATTATCGTTGCATTATTTGCATTGAATAGGTGCTTTATTCGTTGCATGATGCTCATTTATCTATTTAGACAACTAAAATATCCCTCAATCATTATACAACCTCACCTGATCAATATAAAGTGTTCGTTTGGGGCCGTCATACTTGAATTCTATATCGAGTCCGAATTCCAGGTAGTCGGAACCGGGACGAAGGGCTTTGTGGAAATGATTCTTGATCTTGTCAAGTGTATTGGCAAGGTGAAGCAGTTCTGCCTCGGTTAATATCAGCCTGCTTGGGGAGAGGCTGGAATAGGAGATAATCTCCACAATCTGCTTCTCCTTGAAAAACTCATTGGATAATCTTGGATAACAGATCAACTGCTCACAAACCAGACTGTCGGAGGGCTTTACAACCGTTTCTTCACCTAATTGGATATTAAGTGTAAATCCATAGTTTTCAGGGCGGTATATGTTTTTTGTAATTGCCACACCATTGGCTGTTTCAGCAGGATAGGAGCGATGCACCAGTATTCCCATGGCAACGGATTGCTGATCAATTCCGAACAGATCCCTCTCAACAAAGGCGTTGTAGTTCCAGGCACTGGCCCAGACTTTCCGAATAGCCTTGTCGATCGATTTAACCGAATCACCTAAAATGCCGGTCTTCGATTCATACAATCCGGCACCGGAAAACCCTTTCATATCTTCTGCATTGGTTGATGAACGGAATCGCATCCTACTGAAACTTCCTTCTTTCTTGATTCTCCCTTCAACCGACAGAAGAAAGGCAGCATCAAGTGGATAGGATTCTATTCTTTTCCTGATCTTTTTCAGTAAGCTTCTCAACGTATCAGGATTGTTTCTGAGACTGGAATCCTGAACCAGCGTTGAAATCAGACTATCGGCATGACTTTGTCTGAGATGCTGATCATAAAAGTAAAAGGGAATGGCAAAGGAGGATTCCGGCGTTGAAAATCCACATTTCGTACTGATCTTTTTCAGTTCACCGAAATATGCTGCTTTGTTACCCACGAACACAGAGGATTTCCTGCTGAGGTAATTTGAGCCAACCAGGCTGTCAGCATCCAGATCACAGTCCAGGCGGATTGTGCTCTTCCTTTTTGATTTTTGATTTTTCAGCGGGACTTTCTTCACAGTGAAGCCATCATCTGAAACCTTTAGCTGCACATACTGCCCGACTTTAGAAAGCAATGCAGTATCCTGAAGTGCATCTACATAAGCCATTGAAGGGATTTTGCGGTTCACTGATAGAATCGAAATATGGCTGAGGGGAGTCTGCAATTCTGTTGTGATGATACCGGCAACCGGAGGAATATCAAGCATGCTTCCCTTTACGATCAGGATATCATCAGGTTTGCAGCGAGCCAGCATGCTTTTGTCTATTACCAATCGCAGGTATCCGGAAGCTGACCGGGCATTGATTTTCTGGTATTTCTGTCCCTTGAAGATTTCAAGAGGTGTTATAACCGGAAGTTTCAATTGATTGCTGTTTTGAAGATCTTCAAGTCTGGAACTATTCAGCAGCAGTCTCATATCTTCCCCGAAGAATACCGCTGTTTTTACCTTGTTGAACATCGTAACAATATCAGCTGCAGGCATATAATCGAGTGGGGAGATTTCAAAAACAAAGGATTTTTGTCCGCGGAAGTAATTCACATTTGCCAGCAGGTATTGACGGCAAACCGGATCGGTAGAGTAATTGCAGATATTGAAGCGTTCATGTCCTGCACTATACCTCAGCACCTGCTCGCAGAACTGAAAATGAATCTCAAACGCAGCAGAACTTACGAAATAGAGGCTTTCATCTTGCAGGTCATACACTACCTTGACGGCATCTACCTGTCCGTACTTTGCCGACAGAGGATCACCGCTAAGCTTCCGGAACTCGCTGAAGTTCTGTATTTTGTTGTAAAAATCCTGTGAATGGAGAAGTTGCGGGAAAAGAAACCCGGCAAGCAGGAATGAAAGAATAAAACTTAAAAGCTTCTTAGAAACAGACATGATATAAAAAAGGATATATCAATTGGTTCTTCAAAGATATGAAATGGAGCAACTGATTTCAATCCTGGATACAGTAAATATTTGTTGATAACCAGTCTGCATACTGACTAAAAAAAAATGGCTGCAGGAAGATTATCCTGCAGCCTCTTAGTTTGCTTGAAGTGGGTTACTCTACAGTAATTTCATCGAGGAACATCCAGGATTTTTTGCCTTCGCAGTAGGAGCCTTTCGGACAGGTACCCTGGTTGAAAACGATCACCTTGATATACCTTGCAGTTTCCTCCGGGAAGCTGGCAGTGAACTTTTTGATGGCTGCAGCAGCACTCCAGTAATGAGTGTCAAAATCACGGGAGTAAATGGTGGTGAATTTCTTTCCGTCTTCTGATATCTGAATGCTCATGGCTGATGGAGGGAAAATCCAGGAATTGCCATTATCCAGATAATTGATGGTAACTTTTGAAACCTTAAAGCTTTGCTCAAGGTCGATAGTAGCATTCATGTTATCGCCTTCAAATCCCATCCATTTGCCATCCTTGAAATTGGGACTTCCCTTAATAGCATCATTGAGTAATGCAGGTGCTGAAGCATATTTTGATGTAGGAGCCGGATTTACAGTTACAGGTTTTCCAAAGGAGATAGGAAGGAAAAGGCTGGTTTCATCACCCAGATTCTTGTTGTCATAGAAAGCAGCTGCTTTAACCAGAGCGGGAAGAGTGACCTTGTCGGTCTGGCTTGCAGGAGTTGCAGCCATACCAACTGAGGAGCCATCAGTGGTGTAGAAGGCTTTTACGGTCTTGGCTTCTTCCTTAACTGCAGCTTTCTTGTCTTCTTTCTTTGTTTTCGCAGCCTTACCTGTTTCGGCGGCTTTGAGAGCTGTAAATTCCTGTCCCTGGTTGGTTGAATTCGGAACTATGTTAAGGACTGCCTGATTGTTTCCGGCATACTTGGCATTTATGCTCACCTGAGGAGTGTAGGTAGCAACCGCTTCTCCGGCAGCATTGTAAAGAGCCAGTGCATATGCCAGGACATCACCGGTAGCGGCGGCTTTAGAGTTCAATCCGGGTTTGGTGATCCAATTTTCTTCCCAGTTATTTAAATCCAGAGCAGTTCCGGTAATGAGGGAATTGGAGAAATAAAGCCAGCGTCCCAGATAATAATCACGGATAAGTCCGCTCCATACCTTGGCAGCATACTCATATAGAACAGCGGTGTTTGAATTGCCCCAAACGGTCACCTGACGTTTAGCATTTTCCTCATAGTAATTTCCTTCTGTTGGGAGTTTTCCCCATTTCCTTGCATCACCTATCCAGGTTTCAAGCCTCTGTTCAGGAAGGGTATAGGTGAGGGCATCCATCATAATCATGAGTTCCTGCACCTTATTGAATAACATTGCACATTTGGCGGTATCACCCTGCAGATAAACCTCAAGAGCACGATTGATAAGCTTGTCAGTTTTTTCTCCGGCATACTGCACGGTAAGCTGAACAAGATCGTGCTTGAACCTTGGATTGGTCATATAGGGTGCTGCATTTGTCAGGAAACTTGCAACTGCCTGGTCAAATGCGGGATTGTCGGGAAGGTTGGTTGCCGGGCTGAGCCTGGGACGATTCTGATAAATATTTCTGGGATTTTCGATGGGATTGCTATAGATAGATTCAAGCAATCCTGTCCAGGCATAGAAAAGTTTATCATCATCCTTTCCATATCTCTGTTTTACATAATCCTTAAGCCAGGCTTTGATATCAATGGCTTTGCTCGACCAGCTCAAATCAGTTAAAAGTTCATACACAACTTCATTATTCTGAATGCCCTCGGGTGAAATTCCAAACCCAGTCATATTGCCTTTTTTTGCATTAGCAAGCATTGCAGCTGCATCTGAGGCATAATGAGGAAGATTGCCGATCATCTGACTATTTCCGCCATAATTGTGAATAACACTGTAAATCCACGGTTTGCCGTAGAAATTATCAAGTTTTTCCCATCCGTGGAAAACTTCATTTGCCAGGTCGATAATGAGCATGCGGTCATTGGGAACTTCACTAAGGAAAGCCTTTACTGAAGGCTTATCCCAGAACTGCTGGTTATTGAAGAAGAGCCAGCCCTGCATTACCCATGTTCCTTCAGGATCACCGGCATTGATAGCATCATAAACTGATTTTCCGAAACCTGCAAGCTCGTTATAGCGGTTTGCGTTGCTCACCGGGACTTCATTTTCGTTGAAGAGGTCGGCGAGGTAGTAATGAACTTTTCCGTAGGTTTTCTGGTATTCCTCAATGAACTTCTTTCCGATATTCACGAAATCGGCAGATCCCGGAGGAAGGATGTAGGATTGGTTTGTATCAGGGAAATTGCACCAGCCCTTTACTTCCAGAAGTTTTGCATCCGGATAGAGTCTTTTGTATGCTTCGGGAACAAATCCCGAGAAGGCTGGAACGATAGGCTGCATTCCAAGCTGTAGCATTCGTTCGATAAGCTGTTTCTGCAGATCACGTTGTCCGTCGATATAATCCTGCGGCAGTGGTCCGGCATGCTTGTTCACATTACCCATGCGCTGCCAGGGAAGGAATGCTGGTCCGGCGAAGTAATTCTTCAGTTCAGGATCAGTCATACCCATTTCACGGTATACTTTCTGCCAAACAGCTTCCTGTCCGGCCATTGCAACCGGCATATTGATTCCATGAAGAGCCATCCAGTCCAGTTCCTTCTGCCAGTCTTCCCACTTCCAGAATGCAGTTGTATAACCATAGGCACATACATTGTAATACTGCCTGAATTTATAGGGGGAAACGGTACGTGCAATAGTAAGGTCAGGCAAGCTTGCAGGGAGCACTAGTTTATCTGAGCTCCAGGTATACTGGAGATTGCAGGCTTTCCTTATATAATCATAGGCTGCACGGGTCATTGCGATTGTGCTGGAGCCTTTAACCTTAACCTTGCCGCCAACAGCAGTCACTTCATAAACATCCAGCCCGTTCTCGGCAGGGATTTTTTCGAAGCTGAAGGCTTCACTTTTCATTCCAACTACGCGCATCATTACCTGACGGGCAGCCATAACTTCCTTTTCAGTTGCGGTTTGAATCTGAGTCTTCTGGGCAAACATAAGATTGGAAACCAGCAAGATGCAAAGCAAGCTTAATACTGTGTTTTTCATTTTTCGGGATTGTACTAATTGTATATAAGGTTGTATTTATTGAATAAGCCAATTAACGGCAGGTTTCAGAATTTAGTATCAAAGCCGGTGTCTGTAAGTCAGACAGATCGGCCTTTCTGAAGCTATTATTTCCTGCGACGGTTCATCTCCCTGCTTATGAGTGTAAGTTCCCTGCCTGTTTG
Source organism: Bacteroidales bacterium (assembly GCA_016707705.1). Classification (GTDB taxonomy): domain Bacteria; phylum Bacteroidota; class Bacteroidia; order Bacteroidales; family UBA4417; genus UBA4417. The sequence goes on along the minus strand of JADJHD010000008.1, from coordinate 72,662 downwards.
TCCGGCGATGGAAGTGTTTTCTTCAGCCCTGCGAAGAAGGTAGGGGAGGATATTGAACACAGGACCATAAGGGACGTACTTGGCAACATTGTATCCTTGATTGGCAAGGTTGAAGCTGATATGGTCGCTCATGCCGTAAAGCTGTGAAAACCATATCCTTGAATCATTCTTTTGCAGATTGTACTTGCTGATCAGTTCGGTGAGCAGGATATTGCTGCGTTCATTATGGGTTCCGTTGAAGATGCACATCTGGTCGAGGTTGGCCATGGAAATCTCCAGAGCCTTATCGTAGGCGGCATCAGTAGCAGCCTTATCTGGCTGTATGGGAGAGGGATATCCATTTTCTTCAGCCCTTTTCCTTTCCTTTTCCATATATGCACCCCTGACGAATTTTATACCGAGGAAGTACTCACCCTTTCTTGCCTTCCTGATGGATTCCTCAAGGAATTCAACCCGGTCGGTGCGGTACATCTGAAGGGTGTTGTAGACGACAGCCTTCTTCTTATTGTACTTTTCCATCATCAGGGTTACAACATCGTCAACATAAGGCTGGTACCAGGAATCTTCGGCATCTATCATAATCGGGACTTCCAGTTCCCAGGCGCGTCTGCAGAGTTTTTCAACGCAGTCGTAGAAACGGTTCACTGCTTCCCGGTTTTTCTCATCCAGATTCTTTCCTTCGGATGCAAGTGTCAGCACATCACTGGAGGCAAAGGCTGTAGGCTTAAAGACAGCGAAGGGGATATTCGGATTCCGGGAGGCATTATCGACGGATCGAAGCGTTTCTTCAAGAGTCCTCTGCATGGTTACAGGGTCTTTACCACCTTCAACTGAATAGTCGAGAATGGTTTTTACCTTATAAATAGCCAGCAGGTTAACAGTATCGTCACATTCCTGTAGGGATTCCCCTCCAACAAAATGCCTGTATAGTGTGGGTTTAATGGCCCAGGAAATTGGCAGATTATTCCGAAGTGAAAAATAGGTAAGTCTTTTTCCGATTTTAACCAGAGATGGATTGGAGATCATCTTAAAAAGAAGGTAAGCTCTTTTCATTCCTGCATTCGTTTTATAACGGAATGCAACTTCGGTATCTTCAAATGATATCATAGAGAAAGGTTGATGCTGCAAAAGTAAGAATATCTTATTGAACGGTTCAACTGTGACCTGAAGAAGCTATAAGCGATATAAGCAACTGTATTAAAGGGTATTAAATATTTTCAGAAGGGAATTGGCAACTGGTTCATCAGGATTTTACCTTAATTTGAGATGGAGATTTTAAGGTATTTGAATTATGGAATTGTCAGTTTAGGAATATCAGAACAGAGCCAATAATTGAGAAATCTGATAACTTGTGACAATGTGATTACCCTTTGTTATTGCAAAATTCAGGGAAAGCCTACTTACAATTGAGCTAAACAATGATGAATCTATATGAACAGGAAACAAAATGTTGAGGTTTCCTGTTCCCAATACATAAATATTGTAGTATCTTTGAATTTCCAGAACAACTTAATGAACCTTAAAGGATTTATCTACAGTGGTAAGGAAGGATGGGGGAGATTGACAACCCTCGTTGACAAGTATATGTCTCAAGGAGTTTTTGTTCTTGTTGATGACAATACTTACCAATTTTGTTTACCCTCACTTCTAAAGAAATGCCCGGCCTTATCCGAAGCCAGAATTATTCGTGTTGCTCCGGGGGAGGAATTTAAAACTATAGAAACTGCAGCGAAGGTTTGGCAGGAACTAAGTGATAAGGGTGCTTTGAGAAACTCACTGTTAGTTTGCGTTGGGGGAGGAGTAGTAACTGATCTTGGTAATTTTATAGCCGCCACCTTTAAGAGGGGAATTGATTGCATATTGTTGCCGACTACTTTGCTTGGAATGGTAGATGCTGCCATTGGCGGAAAAAGTGGGATGAATCTGAATGGGTTGAAGAATCAGGTAGGGTTGATCAATATGCCAAGGGGTATCTTTCTATTTACGGAGTTTTTGGAAAGCCTGCCGGAAAGGCAATATATATCAGGATTTGCTGAAATGATCAAACATGCGCTTATCAGCGACAGGGTTCATTATAGTGAATTGCTTCACAGCAATATGATGAAGGATCTGGACCCTGAGTCACTGATACTTCATTCTGCCAATATCAAGGTTGGAGTTGTGGAGAGTGATCCTCATGAAATGGGAAGGCGGAAAGTCCTTAATCTGGGACACACAATTGGCCATGCTATTGAAGCCTATTCACTTCAGCATGACGCGGAACCATTGCTTCATGGGGAAGCAGTTGCAGCAGGTCTGGTGTGTGAAGCCTTTATTTCGATGCGTTTTCTTGGCTTGCCGGAATCCGACCTTCAATCCATTGCCAATTTTGTAAACTGGCATTTCCCACATTATAGATTAAAGCCTTCAGCCTGCAATGATATCATTGCAATAATGCTGAAGGATAAGAAGATAGACAGTCCAGGAAAAATCAACTTTTCCTTGCTGCAGTCCATTGGGAAACCGGTTGTGGACCAGTATCCCGGTGAGAAGCTCATCAGGGAGAGCATGCACTTTTATGTGAATATTGAGTACGGCTTCTTCTCCTGATAATATTCCCTTCCTATTAATCAACCTTAACGAATCCAGTTGAAAATGAACCGGATTCAGTTCCGTATTTCAGGATGTACCTGCCAGCAGGTAAATCTTCAATAGCTATTTTGAGGGTTCCGTTCTCGATCTGAACTGAGCGCATTGATCTCGAATAGACAATACCGGATGCAGAAATAATTTCAATGGCATCCAATTGCATTTGACTGTCTTCAACTTTTAGACAGATGTATTTGCTGGCTGGATTTGGATAGCTTTTCACCGAGGAGATTTCGGTTTCTGGCAATCCGGTCAGGTATTGATTTATTTTGCTGATGTAAACGCCATCAACACCGTTGGAGCCGGAACCGGACCAAACTGCCAGTACTGTGTTTCCGGAAAGCAGTTCAATATGCTCCTGATAAAAGGGATTGTATGTAGGGATACATACTTGAGTGCCATCTGGAGCCCAGGGAAGGTCACCATTTTGCTTTACTTTTTGGGCATTAAAACCAACAAAGGAACTTTGGTGGCAAACAATCAAGTCATTATCATTGGTGAAGGTAAATTTCGGATAAGGAATATAAGTGTTGAAGCTGGCAATTTGCAGTCCATCTGATTCCCAGTAAACAGTTCCGGCCTCGTCAAATTTCTGTCCGAAAATATCATAGTTACCGGGGTTTGTTCCAGGTCTGCCATCTGCCCATACGATATAATAGGTGTTATCCAGTTTTTGGCAAAAGAATTTATCCTGGTTACCATCGGCAGCGCAAATTGATACAGGTGGATCACCCCAAACCAGGTTTCCATCGGAATCAATACGTCTTGCATAGATATTTGAATAACCGTTTGCGCTTCCCACCCAAACAAACACTACGCCGCCTGGATCACTGAAAGCTGTAAACTGATAGGAAAGTCCTGTTGTTCCGGCCAGTACATTTTGAGGCCCCCAAACAGTATCTCCGGAAGTACTTATCCTCATGCAGAAAAGACCTGCTCCAGCACCATTACCTCCTGAATAATAAAGATATATATCATCACTTCCATTGTGCACAGGAAGAATTTTAGCAGATCCGAAGTAATATTGTGTCCCCATGGGGTGACCGTTAAACGAACCGGTTAAAACACCATTGGATGTAAAATAAGTGATGCGGTTTCCGTTTGAACCACCCATGTAGTTTACCTGAATATCAACTGCATAGGCTTCATTGTTAAGTAAAAAGTCAAATCCGGTGATGCCAATTGTTATGGTAGCGTCTTCTGCTGCAACCATCAGATCTTGCGACCAGACTCTCCCACCATTATTATCCAGTTTCTGGAATAGTAGTGTGTCAAGTCCATTTGAGGCAGGGGTGGATGTGACCCATCCAATAATAATATCCCCATTGTCGAACTTTTTGACATCAAAAAGATTGATTGCCTTGCTATGACTGATGATGGGTCGTCCACTGGATTCCCAAAGGGCATAACCATTCTGATCGTAATGTTGTCCGAAAATCTGGCGAATCGAAGGCGAAGACAGGTCTCTGCCATCAAGCCAAAAGACAAAAACCCCGCCATCACCATCAGTAAAAGCCTTGACTGATTTTTCGGATCCATTTTCATTGCAAACTATACCCGGGTGATTTGGATCTGTAGACCACTGAGCAAAAAGATTCGAATTAAATAGAATAATAAGAAGGGAAGCAAGAATTCCGGATTTGTACAAATTTGATTTCATGGGAAGAATAATTGGTTAATATCTTGGAATTTTGTTTTAACCATTAAAGTATTCAAGTTGTTCAAAAGCAGGTATTAATCTATAATTGTTCTAAATAATAAGTGAGTGGAAAATGTGTGATAATTCATCGAGGCGGATAACTATTAACAACTGGTTAATAACTTTACACTCCTATGCCCGCTTGATTTTAATATTTTTGCTCAATTGGTAAATCCTACGATAGCCAAATCAAAAAATAAATCGCAAATCCATCCGCCAGCCGGCAGACAAATCCGCAATCCGCAATCCGAAACCCGCAATGAAAGTAGACATCTTTATTCCTTGCTTTATTGACCAGGTTTATCCCGAAACAGGATTTAACATGGTTAAAATATTGGAAAAGTTGGGAGTGGAGGTCCATTACAACACCAATCAGACCTGTTGCGGGCAGATGGCATTCAACAGCGGTTTCTGGGATGAGGCAAAGGCAGTGGGAGAGAAGTTTATCCGCGATTTTCCGAATAACAGGTATGTGGTTGGTCCATCTGCATCATGTGTTGGATTTGTAAGGAATTATTATGATGAAATGTTCTATAATTCAGCTCTTCACAATGAGTATCATCAGCTGAAGAAGAATATTTTCGAATTCACTGATTTTCTTGTAAATGTGCTCAAGGTTGAAGATGTGGGTGCAACTTTTGAACATTCGGTTACCTATCATGATTCCTGCGCTGCCCTGAGGGAATACAAACTGACCGATCAGCCCCGAAGGCTATTGAAGCACGTTAGGGGACTGAACCTCATCGAAATGAAAGATACCCATGAATGCTGCGGTTTCGGGGGTACCTTTGCAGTAAAGCATGAAGCCATTTCCACTGCCATGGCACAGCAAAAAGTTCACAATGCACTTGAAACAGGTGCTGAATTTATTGTGAGTACTGATTCCTCATGCCTAATGCACCAGCAATCCTATATTGACCAGCATGAGTTCAAAATTGGAACCATGCACATTATCGACCTGCTGGCACAAGGATATTAGGAAACTATCTATAATTATTAATTTGAAGGCAAAAAGAATTCAGTAGTCATCCGCCAGCCGCAGGATGCATTCATCGGGGAATAGCATTTTCAGGCATTCTCCAGGAATTTCCTGAAATTTTCCTGATAAATTGTAACTGTCTGAACAATCAGGCAACGATTAATTTTTGATATCTAAGCAGCAAATTTTTTTATCTGTTTCAGGCAACCTTTTAATATTTCTGTGTTATAATTCCCGGGACTTGTACTATCAGATCATTTCCCGGGGACAAGACGATATGCATTATGATTATTCAATCATCTGAATTTGTGATGATTATGAAAATTTTCAGTCGGCATTCCTGAAGTTCATTTCAGAATTCAATCCAACCTCTAATAAACAAATTATTTACGGTTGGAAATACGCAAGATATTACAGATTGAACTAATTTTATGCCCGATCAAGAGTGCCTTCCTTCAGCTAACTGTCCTGACTTTCTAAAGTTAATGTGCTGATAACCAAAATGTGGGAATTTTGGGAGTTGACAGTGGAATACAGGCCAAATCCAATTCATAAATCTACTGGCAATTACATGCAGCTTTCTACTCCGAAGAACTACTTCTTTAATACTCAACAGGCCGGATTTCTCATTCTTTTCTTTGTACTTCTGGCTCCTGTCCTGGTAAATGCGCAGACAATTATCGCCAGCAACGATACAACAATTTGTGCCGGTAACAGCGTCACACTCCAGGCGGAGTTGGTTGGGGGCAGCTATGGTACAAACAGCTATACCTTTGAGCAGTATGCTTACACTCCTGAATCCTTCTCTGGTGGCACATCAGTAACATTTGGCTCAAATCAGGATGACCAGATAGCCGGACCATTTGATATTGGTTTTAGTTTTTGCTTTTTTAATGAATTCTATACTCAGTTTTATATAGGGTCCAATGGATGGGTCGGGTTTACCTACAATGCCTCATGGACTTCCTATAATGCTCAACCACTGCCATCAAGTGGAGGCGGTACTCCTCAGAATTGCATCTTTGCACCCTGGCTGGATTGGTGGCCAAATTATCAGTCCGGACATCAAAATGTATTTTACTATACTACAGGCACAGCTCCTGACAGAAAATTAGTAGTTTACTGGAAGGATTGTCCAATGTACAATGGTAGTTGCAGAGAAAATACTGAGAAATTCGGGACTTTCATGATTGTTCTGAATGAGCAGAACAGTATCATTGAAAACCATATCCAGCAAAAGGAAATTTGTGAGACTGAAGTTGCCACACAAGGCGTTCAGAATCTGGGGGGGACAGTTGCATTTACAGCCACCGGAAGAAATCAGTCCATATGGTCAGCGCATAATGAGAGTACCCGATTCGTTCCATCCGGAATTACCTGGTATACTGGTGGATATCCGGGAGGAACAATAGTTGGCTATGGAGCTCATGTTGAATTTTTACCGGCTTCTACCACCACATATACCGCTGTAATCGAGACATGTTCGGGAGCCAACGCTCTCACGGAAGATATAGTTGTTAACGTTACCCCTAATTCTACTGCCGATGCCGGGCCTGATTTGGTGGAATGCATCAATACCAGCGGGATTCAGTTGAATGGATCGGCTTCCAACTATAGTTCTGTTCTTTGGACGACTATGGGTTCAGGTACTTTTTCAAGTACAACTATTCTGAATCCGATTTATTACCCCTCAGTAAACGACATGACCACCGGAAATGTCAGGATTATACTAAGTGCAACCGGTCAGAATGAATGCTCAAGCCAGATTGACAGGGATACCCTCTATGTGTCAGTTTCAGTTGCCCCAACAGCAGCTGCCGGACCTGATAAGGTAAGTTGTGCACAGTCGCCAATAATCATTACCGGTGGAGGCACTAACTATGGATCTGTCTCCTGGAGTACAACTGGGACAGGAACATTTAGCTCACCCACTACAAGCGGCACCAACTATTTCCCATCACTTGCAGATGCCACAGCCGGTCAGGTAATGCTGATTTTTAAAGTCCATGGAATCGGGCAGTGTAATGCCGTTATTGCAGCCGATACAATGATTCTGCATATGGATCCTTTGCCCATGGCGGATGCCGGGGTTGTAGCATCTTTTTGCTCTTCAAGTAGTTATACATTAACTGGTACTGCGTCCAATTATGACCTGACTTCCATTAACTGGATAACAACAGGAGCTGGCTCATTTACAGGAGTAACGACATTAACACCCACATATACTGCCGCGATTGGTGAAACAGGTCCGATCAATTTTACTTTACAGGTGAACGGCACAGGAATGTGTTCTTCTCAGCAGGCTTCTGATGGAGTGACTATTACGATTAATCCTCCTCCAACGTTAGCGGCAGGAGCTGATGCCATAATTTGTGCCGGCAGCACATATGCTCCCGCAGATGCTATTGAAACATTTACAGCCTCTATGCTTTGGAGCAGCCTTGGAGATGGTACATTCAATGATCCGGCATTAATACATCCTGTTTATACACCCGGAGTAAGCGACCTGGCAGCCGGATTTGTTAATCTTGTCCTGCAGGGAAATGGTGCACTGAGTTGTTCTGCAATCCAGGTTTCTGATACACTTGTGCTGCAAATTCAACCGGATGTGAATATTTTTGCAGGGAACAATGATACTATCTGTGAAGGTGGCACCTGCACTCTTTCAGGTTCTGCTTCAAATAATGCTGCCGGACTAACATGGAGTACCTCTGGAACCGGTACCTTCAATGATAATACACTGCTTCATCCTGTTTATAGTCCCAGTGCTGCGGATATTAACAACGGTAATGTTGTATTAACATTGACTGGAATTGGGATCACCCCTTGTGGAATCAAGAATTCTTCCCTCACACTTAAGATAACACGACAGTCGACTGCTGATGCAGGTCCCGACCAGGTGATCTGCCAAAACAGTTCATTTACCTTCACTTCAGCATCAGTTGCGCATGCTTCATCCATTTTTTGGACTCATACAGGAATAGGGACATTAGACAATTCTACAATTTTGTTGCCCACGTATTCACCGGCTGCAGGGGAGAGTGGTGACGTTTTTCTGACACTGCATGCTCTATCTGATTATCCCTGCGTTGAGTTTACTGATGAAATGAAATTGTCTATTAGTGCCGTTGCTTCAGGAACAGCAGGTCCTGATGCAACTATTTGTGAAGGCAGTACTTATACGTTGTCAGCTGCATCCGCATCAAATTATTTATCACTCAACTGGACCACTTCTGGAACAGGTGCTTTCGATAATACTACAATTCTCAATCCGGTTTATAATCCAAGTGCTGCTGACATAATTGCCGGGAATGTGACATTGAGTTTATCACTTTCTCCATTTGCACCCTGTCCGGCGCCAGTGTATGCCATGACATTGAACATAACACGACAGGCCACAGCAAATGCCGGACCTGATGTTACAATTTGCCAGAATGGAACCTATACATTCCCTGCAATTGCCCAATTCTATACTTCAGTAAACTGGACTCATACCGGTGCCGGTTCATTGGATAACAACAACATACTTCTCCCAGTCTATACTCCTGCACCCGGTGAAAGCGGAGATGTCTTTTTTACACTTCATTCAGTTTCTGGATCACCTTGCGGAGAGACTACAGATGAGATGAAGCTTTCCATCATGCCATTGTCATCAGGAACTGCCGGCTCAGATGCAACTATTTGCGAGGGGAGCACCTATACACTTTCTGCTGCTACCGCTTCCAATTTTTCGAGTTTAGTCTGGACTACCTCCGGAACAGGATCTTTTAACAATTCAGCAGTATTAAATCCAATCTATTCACCCAGCCTGGCTGATATTACTTCAGGAGCTGTGACGCTGAGCCTTTCATTAACACCATTTGCCCCTTGTCCTGCTCCCGTTTATAGCATGACATTGAATATTACAAGACAGGCTACTGTGAATGCCGGTCCGGATGCTTCAATTTGCCAGGATATCTCTTTCACAGTTCCTTCAGCAACAGCACAATATGCATCATCAATACTTTGGAGTCACAGCGGGACCGGAGGGTTTGACAATGCAACTCTTCTGCATCCTACTTATACCCCGGGAATAGGGGAGAGCGGGACAATCTACCTTAAGCTTAGAAATTTTGCTTTGAGTCCTTGTTCTAATGTTGCTGATAGCCTTCAACTTACCATTAATCCCTTGCCAACTGCTTCTGCCGGAGCTGATACAAGCATCTGTCAGGGAACAAGCTACAACGTTTGGGGTGCCCAAGTCCAGAATACTACTCCATTTGGGGTGTCCTGGACCGAAAATGGCGCAGGATTCCTTCTTAATTCGGGGACTATCGCACCTACCTATGTACCGACAGTTTCGGAAACAGGAATGGTTAATCTAACCCTCACTGTTGCAGGTGCTCTTGCATGTACGGGAAGAACGGCAACTGATATCAAGACATTAACCTATAATCCGCAGCCTTCGGTTGAAGCCGGGACCAATGCCACAATTTGTGCAGCCAATACCTATTCAGTGTCGGGAACACAGTTGTATTGCAGTGTAACAAATTGGAGTACCTCTGGTGATGGATCCTTTAATCTTCCGAATTCTCTCAATGCAATTTATACTCCGGGGCCTGCAGATATTTTGGCAGGTAGTGTGCAGCTAACCCTTCATGGACAAGGAGCCGGAGCATGTTCAGCAGAATCAGTCAGTGATTTTCTGGTTCTTGCCATTAATCCGATGCCTGCAGTTAATGCGGGACCAGATGATGCGTTTTGCGTGTTGAATCCGATACCTGTTGTTGGTGCTACAGCATCACATTATGCTTCATTGCAATGGACGGGTGGGAGTGGAGTCTTCAACAACTCTTCCCTGCTTTCTCCAACCTACATGCCGAGCAATGTTGAACTGAACAATGGTACAGTTACACTAACCCTGTCAGCAAATGGTCTTTTGGCTTGTGCATCTCAAACGGTCACTGACAGCAGGGTATTCTCCATCACTCCTTACCCGATAGTTAATGCCGGAGCGGATGATTTTATCTGCAGTAATGTATCACAGTATCAGCTAAATGGAATTGGAAATAATTATAATGCTTCAACCATTCTCTGGACTGTTTCAGGAGGTGATGGTGTTCTGAGTAATCCCAATAGTATCAATCCAATTTACAATGCTGGTCCGATTGATTTGACTACGGTGAACAGAACAATCACCTTTACCCTGCGCCTCGAAGGAATTGGAAATTGTACCGGAACCTATGTTACAGATCAGGTAATTCTGCAAATTGACCCAACCCCGATTGGGAATGCCGGTCCTGACGGAGCAATCTGTGGTCAACGACCCTATCAGCTTGCCGCTCAGGCTCAATATCAATCAATTATCAGTTGGACCAGTTCAGGCGATGGGATCTTCAGCAATCCTAATTCTCTTAATCCCACTTATACTCCTGGCCCGAATGATGTAGGCAATGTTGTAATACTTTCTCTGGCTTTATCCGGTTGCCAAAGTCTTACAGGTGGAGACTTTATGTGGTTAACCGTTCATGAAGATCCATCTGTTACTGTAAGCGGGACTGCATCCATATGTGAAAATACATCAGCAAATATAAATATTGCGCTTACCGGAACTCCTCCATGGGATATCACTTATACGGATGGAACACTTCTTGTAACGGTTACAAATATTCTGAGTTCACCTTATTCATTTGCAGTTAGTCCGGTTGTCACCTCCAGCTACTGGGTACTCTCAGCCAGCGATGCTTTCTGCAATGCACCTGCTGATTCCATTCACGGACTGGCTTCAATTACAGTGATCCCACTTCCGGATCCATTTACCACTTCAGCCACCAACAATGGTGTGTTCTGCGAAGGGGATACCGGTGTTGTTATCAGTCTGAGCAGCTCCCAGACCGGCATGATTTACAGCCTTCTTTTCAACGGACTTCTGGAAGGAACCGTTGTGAATGGTACCGGATCACCCATCAGTTTTGGAGTGAAGAACACCCCGGGACAGTATTCCATTCGTGGCGTGAACCCGCTGGGTAACTGCATTGCCATGATGAACGATACGGTAACGGTGATCATGAACCCTATTCCTGTTACTGATTTCACCACTACCACTGTCTGCAACAGCGATACAACCTTCTTCACGGTGAGTGGCAACTTCACAGCCAAGACCAGCCAGTGGCACTGGGATTTCGGGGATGGCACCTTCGCCATTTTCAATGCTCCCACCGACCCATGGCATGTGTATCCAACCTACGGAACCTATACCGTTACGCTCAGTGTGGAAGACACCAACAACTGCACCTATTCCATCAGTCATCCTGTGGAAGTGCGTCCTCATCCTACAGCTTTCTTCACCTATTCAACGCCCAACTGTCTGGGTGATGCCAGCCATTTCACCGAACTGAGCACCAACCCGCTCAACCAGGGCTATATCCAGCAGTGGGTATGGAACTACGGCGACGGTTCACCCAACGACACCGTGACCTTCCCCAGTACTGCCAACCCCACGCATACCTATGCCAATGCCGGTACTTACCTTGTGACGCTGAGCATTATGAACAGCCGTTTGTGCACGGATACCTACAGCACCACCATCACCATATCCAGGCGTGCCCTGCCGGATTTCTCCTTCTGGAGCAACTGCCAGAACCAGACCGCTATTTTCCAGGATCAGACCAACCTGAACGGGGGCGGACAGGTAGCCTCATGGCTCTGGACTTTCGGAGATCCCACTTCGGGAGCATTGAACACTTCCACCCTGCAGAACCCAACGCATATCTATTCCGCTGCAGGAACCTACAACGTCCTTCTCTGGGTCACCAACTTCAACGGATGCGCTGATTCAATAAGCCGTGATGTAGTTGTGAAGGGAGCCCCCGATGCTGAGTTCATCAATGCCCCGGGATGTCTTACCTCTCCAACACTCTTCTGGGCCGATTCACTCTTGATTAACGTCCCGGCCACTGCAACCTACGCATGGAACTTCGGGGATGGTGCTACTGCCTACAGCCGCAACACCCAGCATACCTACCTAGCTGCAGGAACCTATACCGTTACCCTTACCATTACTGATACTGCCGGTTGCGAAGGTTCTGTAAGCCATGATATCACCGTTACCCCTCCGCCTGCAGCTCATTTCACCGCCTCCCTCAATAACTGCCAGGGACAGGCCGTAGCCTTCACCAACCTGAGCTCTACAACGGCCGGTTACCTCAACAGCTGGAAGTGGGATTTCGGGGATGGATCGCCTGTTGTCACCATCCCTTTCCCCAATACCCCCGATGTAACCCATACCTATGCCGTTACCGGTATTTTCAATGTCACCCTCACCGTGACCAACTCTCTGGGATGCTCGCATTCCGAGACTATCACCCTGAACGTGTTTGGCGCTCCCACCTCTGATTTCTACTCCTCTGGCCATTGCCTTGGTGATGCCGTTCATTTCACCGATATCTCCACCACCACCGCCAACCAGTCCATATCTTCATGGTCATGGACTTTTGGAGACCCCACCTCGGGAGTTTTCAACACCTCAAATCTGCAGAACCCAACCCATACCTATGCCGCTGCCGGTAACTACACGGTTAGTCTTAAAACCTATACCGCCAACGGTTGTCATGACTCTGTTGCTTACCAGCTGACCATTCTTCCTTTGCCTGTTGCCGATTTCGTGTTTGAAGCTGCCTGCCAGGGTAATCCTGCACAGTTCAACCCTTCGGGAATGGCCCTCGGCACCATCGCCTCCTGGTTCTGGAATTTTGGGGATGGCAATACCTCAACCCTGCAAGCCCCCTCGCATATCTACACCTTTGCAGGAACTTATTCAGTCACCCTTTCGGTAACCGATACTTCGGGATGCTCCCGCTCGGTTACTCATCCCCTGACTATAGTCACCCCCCCGGTAGTGAACTTTGACTTTAACTCCCCCAACTGCGATGATATGGCCGTGCAGTTCAACGACCTGTCTACCGCCCCTGCCGGGTATATCGTGCGATGGACATGGGACTTTGGGGATGGAAACACACAAAGCATTACTTTCCCCTCTACTGCTTCTGTAAGTCATACCTACACTCAGGGTGGAACTTTTAATGTCTCCCTCTGGGTTAAAACCTCTGATTCCTGCTCCAGCCTGCTGAGTAAAACTCTCACCGTGCTGCCAAAACCTTCGGCAGACTTCAACCACGGCTCTGCTTGCCTTGGTGCTTCCGTTTCCTTTACCGATGCTTCCTTAGCAATACCACCGGAGGCATCACCACCTGGAACTGGAATTTTGGTGATCCCACCTCGGGAACCTTCAACAGCAGCACCCTGCAGAACCCCACCCATATCTTTAATACCGCCGGAACTTATTCCGTAAAACTTAAAGTCTTTATTGCAGGCGGATGCTACGACTCCATTATCATGCCTGTGGTAGTCACGCCTCCTCCAACGGTGGATTTTTCCGCTGTAGCAGGATGCGGAGGGGATACTACTTCCTTCACTTCCTCAGCCCTTGTGAATGTACCCGCCACTCAGAGCTGGTACTGGAGTTTTGGAGACGGTCTGTATTCTACCCTTGTGGATCCTGTGCATATCTATGCCATGGCAGGTACCTATACCGTATCGCTCACCATCACCGATACTGCAGGATGCATCAATACCAAGACCAACTCAGTCACTGTTACCGCAGGACCTACCGCCAACTTCAGCTTCTCAACACCTGCCTGCTCCTCCACAGTTGTCACTTTCACCGATCTGGGCAACGCCAACGGCACCACCCTAAACCTATGGCACTGGACTTTTGGAGACGGTTCTGATACCACCTTTTCCACTTATCATCCAACGCTGACTCATACCTATTCCCAGCCCGGTACTTTTATTGTATCCCTCTCCCTGTCCACTCAGGAAGGATGCACCGCCACCGTGCAGATACCACTAAGCATATCTCCCGCTCCGCTTGCAGATTTTGACTTCACCAATACCTGCCAGGCACTGCCCACGCAGTTCACCGATCTCACCTCCCTCAACGGAGGTACCATCCTGATCAGCCATGCATGGGACTTTGGAGATCCTTCCTCAGGAAGTGCCAATACCAGCACTGCTGCCAGTCCTGTTCACACTTTTACTGCCCCGGGAACCTATACCGTCACCCTGATCACTCAGAATGCTTCGGGTTGTGCCGATACACTGGATAAACCGGTGACCGTTGTTCCAAAGCCAGGAGTGGACTTTTTTACCGATTCGCTCACCTGTCTGGGAAGCATGACCTCCTTCTTCACCGATACCATCATCACTCCCGTGGGAGCTGTTCAGGCGTTTAACTGGAATTTTGGTGACGGAACAACTTCTTCTAATTTGCAGAACCCCACACATACCTATACTGTGGCCGGTACTTTCAACGTCACTCTTTCCATTGCCGATACCTCCGGATGCCAGAACATCATCTCCCATCCGGTGACCATTCATAATGCTCCCGCTTCCTCCTTCACCTTCCTTTCCGCCTGCGCCGAAGCTGCGACACAGTTCACCGATCTGAGTCTTGCACCGGCAGGAGATACCCTGGTGAGCTGGTACTGGGATTTTAACCTTGCCAGTCCGGGAACAGACACCTCTGCCCTGCAGAACCCAACCCACACCTACATACTTCCTGGTACCTACACCGTATCACTCACCACAAAAACCGAGCACGGTTGTTCCGACACCAAAACAATGCCACTACAGGTATGGAACAAGCCCACGGCCCATTTTAAATACACCGCTTCCCCTGTCCAACGGGCTGGTGCAGTTCAGGACTCTTCATGGAGCTACCAGGCTACCGTCACCTCCTGGAACTGGGAGTTTGAACCCTACCAGTACGGTACAGGTCAGAACCCAACCCATTCCTACTATGCTGTGGACTCCTGCTATGATGTGAAGCTTATGATCACCGACTTGAGAGGATGCGTGGATACCCTTATTAAACCTGTCTGTGTTCCTCCCCAGCTCACTGCTACCTTCACCTACCAGCAGGCATGCTTCTCCCAGCCCATGACCTTCTCTCCCCAGCTGCTCACACCACCGCCTGCTCAGGACTCCTGATCACCTTCAGCTGGAATTTTGGAGATCCCGCTTCGGGGAATCAGAACAACAGCACCCAGAAACATCCTTCGCATATTTATTCCGCTCCCGGATTCTATACCATCAACTTCACCACCACCGACATGTTCGGCTGCCAGGCAACGGATTACCAGTCCGTGCAGGTGCATGCACTGCCTGTGGCTGTGTTCTCCTATGACCCGGGAAGCTGCGACAGCACACTTACCTTCACCTCGGCATCCATAGATACCGCTGCGGCCATCACCACCCTGTACTGGGACTTTGGAGATGGTACGCTGGATACCCTTTATGCTCCTGCCGTTTCGGTGACCCATAAGTACTCCACTCCGGGAACCTATACCGCCACCCTTACCGTGGAGGATGCCAACGGATGCACTTCCACCGTTACCGATTCGGTGCGCAGGGCTCCATGCATCGTGGCAGCATACATCGCTTCCGATACCCTGCTGTGCCAGAACTACAGTCTTAACTTCTCCGACCTTTCCACCTGCGACGGTACCATCAGTCAGTGGGTATGGACATGGGGAGATACCTCCCAGCCTGTATCCTACAATGTGTACCAGGCCCTAACGCCTCATACCTTCACCCAGCCCGGTACTTTCCTTGTCAAACTGAAAGTCACCACCCTGGTGGGAGGAACACCCGTTTCTGACTCCGCCACACGTGTGGTCACCGTGGTATCCACTCCACTTGCAGGCTTCACCACAGAAAATCTCTGCCTGAACCAGCCTGCCCAGTTCACCGATACCTCGCAGTCCAACGGTGCCACCCTGCTTACCTACCGCTGGCTCTTTGACGATCCGCTCTCGGTATACGACACTGCCGTGGTGCGTAATCCATCCTATACCTATCCTGCTCCGGGAACCTACAATCCGCAGCTGGTGCTCACCAACCAGGCAGGATGCCGCGATACGGCAACTACAGCAATCACCGTCTATGGTCTGCCGGCTGCTTCGTTCAACCATTCCCTCTCCTGCGTAGGACAGCCCACCCTGTTCTTTGACCATTCCGATCCGTATCTCGCCCCGCTCTATTTATGGGGATGGAGGGTATCGGACAGCCTGGACCGCTTTATCGGCACCATGCAGGAGACAGACCCGAGTTCACCTTGACTCGGCAGGGACCTATTACATCCGTCTTACCGCTTCAGATACCAACCAGTGTGCCGATACCCTTTCGGCTGTTGTTCATACCCGTCCTTCGCCGCTCACTGCTTTCTCCTACACCGAGAATGTGGATAATGTGCAGGGACAGCTGCAGTTCTCCGATGGTTCCATCGGGGCAGCAGAATACCACTGGGATTTTGGCAACGGAGAGATATCTCCGGCTCAGTCACCCACTATCACCTATGCTGAAGACGGTACTTACACCATCACCCTTGTGACTCTCAATGAGGATGGATGTTCCGATACTGCAACCATGCAGTACAACATGCTCTTCAAGGGATTATGGGTGCCCAATGCCTTTGCTCCGGGTGGAACATGGCAGCAGACAAGGCTCTGGAAGCCTGTGGGCGTTAACCTCGCTTCCTACTCATGCCAGGTGTACAACTCTCATGGTATGCTCATCTGGGAGTCAAAACTGCTGGATGACAAGGGCGCTCCTTCCGAATACTGGGACGGTACCTTCAAGGATCATCCCGTGCAGCAGGATGTGTATGTGTGGAAGATACAGGCCATCTTTCGCGATGGTACCATCTGGGATAATAAAGATGTGGGCGAACATGAAGGCATGCATGGGGAAGTCTATGGAAATATCGTGCTGATACGCTGATCTTTTAATCTCTTTATGGGTTCAATTCCCCGCAGCTTGCTGCGAGATATTCTTATTTTAGTTGTTTGGTGAATACAGAATTCAGGAGTCAGAATTTGAAAATTTGGTTGTTATTCTGAATTCTGGCTTCTGTCCGCCAGCCTGCGGATGAATTCTGATACCCCGCTGCTTGCGGCGGGGTCCTTCATTTCTATTAATTCTCACCCGGGGCTGCTTAAGTACCGGGTTTTTTATTGATAGGGAGTTTAGTTTGAATTTTGATGAGATAAAATTAAGGCTTGATATAACAGCTAACAGAGTGAACTATTGATATGTAACTCTAGTACATAGCAATATACTATCAATATGACCCTTATTGGAAATTATATAATGATAATTAATTGAGGCGTTTATGCTGCTTATATTGATATTTTCATTAGAATTGCATCATATTGAAGGTATTGTACGTATTAACAAAGTGCCGGAAACCCATCCTAAAAGTACTGTTGTTGAAAGTAACTCCTGATAAAGACAGGGACAAGCAGGCGTACTTACATTATTACATTAAGAGTATACAGGTATTTCTATCCCGGATTTCTGACCTGATTTTTATTCAGGATGCGGATTGGGATAATATTGTATGCTGCTAAATAAACAGAATTAATTCCCATTTGTGATGAAGAGATTCAATGTTTTTAAATCCAGCATTCAGATATGTCTGATTTGTATGGCTATAGCATTATTCCCGATTTACGGGTTTTCGCAACAGAATAATGGAGGCGGCAAACCCATAGCGACTAATGTATCGTTATTGTCAAATGATGGCGCATACAGTTATTACCGGATTGATTTGCAATCTATACCTGGCTTTTTCGAGCGCTCATACTTTTTGGATCTGTTGTTTGCAGATTCGAAAGTGCTGATTGATAAAACAGACATATCTGCCAATTATCTTGATGTCAGGGTTAGTCGTGATGAGGAGAAAACAGTAGTCGTAAGTCTACTTGATGCCTATTTGGTACAATCAAAGGAGATGGGAGAGAAGACCTCCGAAGCTGATAAAAAGGAATTGGTTAAGAAGTACAACAAGTACAAGTAAATACGATAGAATATGAAGAGATTTATTCTGGTATTGACAGTAGTTTTTTTATTCATTGAATCCCAGGCTCAGGTAGGGAATAATATGTGCGAAGGGGCTTTGCCTTTCTGTACCGGTACTTCCTACAGTTTTCCTGCCGGGACAGGAACTCCGAGTGCACAATCAGGACCCTATTATTCTTGTTTGTCAACTACTCCCAATCCTGCCTGGTATTACATGAAAATTGCTTTGCCCGGAATGATTCAGATAACCATGCATAGTGAACCTTCTCATGATATTGATTTCTGCTTATGGGGGCCATTTGATTCGCAAAATGCTTGTGGTCAGTTGACCAGTAACAAGGTGGTTGATTGCAGCTATTCACCTAATGCCAGTGAGGTAGTGGATATTGCCAATGCTGTTACAGGAAAGTACTATATCCTTGTCATTACAAATTTCTCCAATCTGCCCTGCAACATTATTTTCAGCCAGACAGGCGGTCAGGGAAAGACAGACTGTACAATTCTTCCACCGGCTGCCAATAATGACGGTCCGCTTTGTGTAGGTGAAACTCTTCATCTCACTGCAGCCAATATGAATAATGCCGTTTACCACTGGACTGGCCCTGATGGATGGACATCACAGGTTCAGAACCCAATCCGAAATAATGTGCAGATGAATATGGGCGGTGTCTATTCAATGTTTGTTACTGTGAATGGTCAGCCAAGTGCAGATACAAATTTTACCACAGTAGGAGTATTTCCGAAACCTACCGCTTCCATTTCCGGAGGTGAAACCATATGTCAGGGGGATAGTGCAGATCTGGTAATTACATGCCAGAATCATCCGCCCTGGTCAGTGATTATGACAGCCAACGGACTTAATCCGGTTACCATTCCAATTGTTACCTCACCGCATACTGTAAAAGTTCATCCGGGTGTAAACACAACCTACGCATTATCTCAGGTATCGAATGAGATATGTAATGGTGTTGTTTCGGGATCTGCCTCTGTGGTTGTAAATCCCAAACCTGCAGCTAATTTCACTTTTGATAATAATTGCTCCGGATTGGCAACATTATTTTCTGATGCCAGCCTTATCCCTGGTGGATTTGCAACATCCTGGCATTGGGATTTCGCTTACCTGGGTGATACCTCAAATATCCAGAACCCTTCATACATCTATCCTGAAGGCGGGCAGTATGATGTTTTACTGAGAGTGACCTCTGATAATGGCTGCACAGGACAAATCGTCAAGACTGTAGAGATTAATCCTTCACCTCTTGCTAATGCCGGTAACGACAAATCCATTGCCTACGGAACGAATACCACCTTATCAGGTTCGGCATCCGGAGGCAGCGGGAGCTATTCCTATCATTGGGAACCAGCGAATTTACTCGTTGATCCTAATGTCTTGAATCCCTCAACCAATCTCCTATCACAAACAACTGACTTTACATTAACAGTGACTGATGCAGGGAATGCATGTCAGAATACAGATGTAATGACTGTTACTATTACAGGTGGCCCAGTTGGAGTACAACTATCTGCTCAACCAGATGCAATCTGTCAGGGAGGAACTACCGTAATCAATGCCCAGGCAGGTGGCGGTTCCGGAAACTATACCTATTCCTGGGCTTCGACTCCGGGAGGTTTTACTTCCACTCTTGAAGATATCACAGTACAGCCCGCTGTTACAACAACGTATACACTTACGATCAACGATGGTTTCAATTCCATGCAACAATCAATAACAATTACTGTTTATACCAACCCAATTGTTGTTGCAGGTGCACCCCAGACCATTCCTTTTGGTACCTATACTACTCTAAATGGTTATACTACAGCAGGTGCACCTCCTTTGAGTTATTTCTGGAGCCCTGCTTCACTGGTAGTAAATCCTACCCAGAGCTCAACTCAAACAGCACTTCTCTCAAGTACTACGAATTACACACTCACAGTAACTGATGGTCATGGTTGTATAACCTCTGATGACGTTCTTGTGACAATTGCCGGAGGTCCGCTAATGGTTCATCCAATGGCAGTTCATTCTCCACTTTGCAAGGGGGAATCCACTGTTCTGCATCCATTGTCGGAAGGTGGTTCAGGGAATTATTCACTCACATGGACAGGCCCCGGAGGATTCTCGACTCATGAAAATGATCCAACCGTGTCACCAGCTGCAACAACAACTTACCATTTGGTTATTGGTGACGGCTTCACTCAAAACGAGGGAGATGTGACGGTTGTGGTTAATCCGCTTCCTTACATCAACCTGATTCCTGAAGGGGCTCATGCATTAAGCAGTGATACCATCATGGCATGTGTTTTCGATACCCTAACTCTGAATGCTGCAAATCCTAATGCCAATTATCTTTGGTCCAACGGAGCTATAACCCCTGAAATTCAATCAACAACTACAGGTATTGCCTTTGATATGTTGTCGTATTCCGTTGAAGTAGTTAATACCCTGACAGGATGTGAGAACTCGGCTTCCTTAACCATTCTTTATACCTATGGAGAATGTAGTTATGGCATCGGTGAAAATAAAGATGATGCTGAGATCGTTGTATATCCTAATCCGGGAACAGGTAATTTCTCCTGCTGGCTTAACCTGGACAAGAGGAATGCTGCTATTGAGATATTCGACACACAGGGCCGCAGAATCAGAGATTTGGAAATTAATGGAAGCGGGAAGCAGCATCTTGAAATCGATCTGACAAACGAGCCAGATGGAGTATACTTCCTCAGGATATCTGCTGATGAGTTTAATAGGGTTGTAAAAATCATTAAGTACTAGGTGAATTATTGAATTAATTGACCTCATAAATAATTGCAGTTAGCACTTAGGCAGCTGAGAATTAGTAAGTAATAATTAAAATTAACAGAAGGGGGACGAACTGTGCAATTGTGGACAGTTCGTAGTTCCGCAGTGACATTAAAAGATTTAATACTTTTAGACCTTCTTTTGAAATCACTGATGAATTGCTGAGAAAGATCACCCCTAATACATATGAAACAGGCGATCCTATTTCTTCAACATATACTGGAACCGGTTAAAATTACGGTTCTATTGATTTTACTTTCGATTTTCGGAACACTGCAGCCTCTTCATAGCGAGGGCACAAAACAACTCGAGCCCACCAATCCTGCCACAACTGCAAACAGAAGGACCAGGCTGATGTTCGACCAGACGACCGGCTCTGCGCACAGAACGCCATTTGCAACAGTCAACTGTGCAGAGAAATACAGACTCAATATTTACATTGCTGATACTGCAACTGAGAAAATATATTTTGGATTGAACGATGGTGACAATACTATCTTCTACCAGATTAAAGATCCAAATGGTATTATTGTAGCCGGTTATACTATGGCTCAGGTTCCGGCAAGCGGAGCTGGATACATTGCAAGTTGGGATCAGGCTTTCAACGGACCCAAGATCGGAACTGTTAATCCAACCGGATATGAGCCTAAAATCCTGACTCCAACCAAAGTAGGTAATTACTACATTGAGTTTGCTCGATATCAGACCGGTGGTACATTTTCAGGTCAGGATATGCTCTTCTTCGATTTCAGTGTTGTTCAGGGGACCTCAATAATTAATGGCCGTCTCTGGAGCAAAGCATGGCAATTGTCGGATGATGCCAGCGGTGACCTCGTTAAATCCTATCCTGCCAAATTATATGTGTACTCTGATGACGGAATTGTCACGCAGTTGAACATGAATGAGTGGAATGGGGGTACCTATACAACCTATTGCAATCAATGGGGCGTTTCAAATACCAATAATTGGCAGAACGACCGTATGTCAAGTGATACCTGGCCGGGTGCAGACCTTCCTCAGTATAAGATATTCCTGAATAATCCTGATTTAAATGTTTTTCCAACCGGTGAATTTGGACAAATATGTGAGGTTAGCAGTCATTCAAACTGCAATGGATCTATAGATATTCTTGCGAGGGTAAACAAGCCCGGATCACTGACGCTTAACCTTGATATAGCTCCGGCAGGATCAGGATCAGAGGATGTTGTTCTGAATGGTCCGGTAAATGGTTCTGCTGCCTGCGATATCTGGGATACCATTACCTGGAACGGCCTCGATGGAAATGGGAACCCAGTCCAAAGTGGGACCAGCATCACCATTGATGTTGACTACCTTAATGGATTGACGAACCTTCCATTATGGGATGTTGAAGATAATGCCTCCGGTCTTATGGTGAATATTATTCGCCCCTCACCAACATTTTCAACCAAATTGCCGATTTTCTGGGATGATTCCAATCTTCCCGGAGGCACTGTAAACGATTTAAATGGATGTATCTACCCAACCAGTGTGACTGTCTCGGGTTGCCATTCCTGGACCAGCCAGAATGAGAATATGATCAATACCTGGTGGTATTTGACTGAAGGCTCATCAAATCTGGAAGTGGTAGTCCTCCGAAACCCTGAAGTTAACTTTTCATTTGAGAATACCTGTTCAGGTTCTACAACAGTGTTTACTGATGAAACTCAAATCCCGGGAGGATATGCAACCTCCTGGCATTGGGACTTTGGACTTTTTGGCGATACATCAAATGTTCAGAATCCAGCCTATGCATTTGACGATTTAGGTACCTATAGTGTTCATCTCCGGGTTGTTTCGAATAATGGCTGTGTCGGAAATGTATTCAAGCCTGTCACTATTTCACCCTCCCCAATTGCCAATGCCGGAAATGATAAAACAATTCCCTTTGGACTGAGTACATCGCTTACAGGAAGCGCATCAGGTGGTAGTGGTAGCTTTTCCTATCATTGGGAACCTGTTGCATTGCTAGTGGATCCAAATGTTGCCAATCCGACAACGGCCATTCTCAATGAAACAACAGATTTTACACTGACGGTCACTGATCTTGAGAATGGTTGCCAGCATTCTGACATAATTACAGTCACCATTATCGGTGGGCCACTAGGCGCTCAGCTTTCAGCCTCACCTCTGGCAGTCTGCCTTGGATCTTCAACTATAATCAATGCTCAGGTAGGAGGAGGCTCAGGAACCTATCTCTATAGCTGGACATCTGAACCTGCCGGATTCACATCCACACTTGAAGATATTACAGTGCAGCCTTACGTTACAACCACTTATTACCTGGTTATTGATGATGGTTTCAGCACTTTCTCGAAGGATATAACAATAACAGTTCTTCCTGATCCCACATCCAATGCAGGCCTGGATCAAACCATTCCATTCGGGACTACAACACTGCTAACCGGAAGCGGAAGTTCTCCTTCACCACCACTTACCTATCAATGGAGTCCTTCAAATCTGGTTGCATCTCCGACTCAGTTCAGCACCATGACCAAGCAGTACCACCAATTTTATGCTTACTGTCACAGATGCAAACGGATGTTCTGGTTCATCAACCGTTTTGGTTACAATATCCGGAGGGCCTTTGATGGTTCATCCACAGGCTGTCAACTCCCCAATTTGCGTCGGTGAATCTACTATGCTGATGCCCCTTTCTGAGGGCGGTTCAGGGAATTATACCTATACATGGACCGGGCCCGGCGGATTTCAATCTACAGCAATAGAACCAACTGTAACCCCGGCTCAAACGTCTACCTACCATCTTGTTGTTGATGATGGCTTTACACAATTCGAAGGTGATGTAACTGTTCAGGTCAATCCTCTGCCTGTGATCAATCTCATCCCTACAGGAGCTCATGTTTTCGGAACCGATACGATTCTTGCCTGTGTTTTTGATACACTTACACTCAGTGCTGCCAGCCCCAATGGCTCCTATCTATGGTCAAATGGTGCAACCAGTCCGGATATCCAAACTGCTACAACAGGAATTGCATTTGATATTCTATCGTATTCAGTAGATGTAGTTAATTCGTTGACGGGTTGTGAAAATTCAGCTTCAATTACCATTATGTTTACCTATGGCGAATGTTCCTATTCTATTGAGGAACCCGGAGCTTCTTTAAAATTGTTCGTTTTTCCAAACCCGGGAAAGGGTATATATTCTTGTCGGTATGAATCTCCCGGACAACCATTGAAACTTGAGATATTTGATATTCAGGGGAAACTACTTCAAAATAAAGAACTTCCTGAATCGTTAAATGGATATGCGGAAACGGAAATCAATATAGAATCTGCAGCT
Source organism: Bacteroidales bacterium (assembly GCA_016707705.1). Taxonomy (GTDB): domain Bacteria; phylum Bacteroidota; class Bacteroidia; order Bacteroidales; family UBA4417; genus UBA4417. The sequence continues at coordinate 48,334 of JADJHD010000008.1, read as the reverse complement.
GCCGGGGTTTATCTTCTGAAAGTGTCAAATGATAATATTTGCAAGGTAATACGACTGGTAAAATATGAATAGGAAAGGCCTCCCGGGAATCAGCTAAAGTTGTCAGAAAAATTAGGAATGCGAAAATTACTCTTTACTTCATTGCTTCTTGTATTCATCTGGAATCCTGTGTTTTCCCAGGTTAATGAATGCTCTTACAAACCGCCAAAGGAAGGAGAGACCTGGTGTTTCTACTCAAATATTCAATTGAAGTTCCAGGGTGAAAATGTTACAAAAAGTGTACTTCCTTCAACACTGAACTTTGGTAAAGGCTGCGCTTCAATATCGGATGAAAATGGAAACCTTATCCTTTACACTGACGGGATGAAGCTCTTTAATAATAACTCTTTTCCTCTTTCAACAACACTTGATGGCGACCTAGGTGCAACCCAGTCGTCGCTAATTGTCCCAAACCCTGATGGTCTTGGGCGTTATTACATATTTACTACTGATTTACTATATCCTGCTCCAATAGGTACTAAGGGATTGAACTTTTCTGAGATTGATATAACTAAGGTTAGTGGCACTGATACCCTGAAAGTAAAAAGGTTACAGGATGAAACCCCTGAAAAGCTAACAGGTGTTAAGCATGCAAATGGTAAGGACTACTGGGTGCTGGCTCATGGTTGGAATAATGGTTCATTCTATGCCTACAAAGTGACAACTGCTGGAGTTGACAGTTTGCCAGTAGTTAGCAGTGTCGGCCAGATTCAAACCGGAACTCTGGCTGCAAGAAATATGGTTGGATATATGAAACTGTCTCCCGATGGTAAAAAGCTGGCCATGGCTGTGATGGGGGCAAAAACTATCGAGGTATTTGACTTTGACAATTCCACCGGCCAGGTTTCAAATGCGATAACTATTGCTTCACCTGACATATACAGCCCATATGGAGTAGAGTTTTCACCAGACTGCAAAAAGTTGTATTTCTCAACAGTCAATCCTTCTACAAACGCTTCCAATAATCTTTACCAATACGATCTTATAAGTGGTTCGGCTCCTGTTCTGTTGAATAAACTTTCAAAGAATATGACAGCCTTGCAATTGGCTACTGATGGTAAGATCTATGTTGCCAGATACAATTATGCATTTCTTGGGATTATTCAGAATCCCAACCGTCCGGATACAGCCTGTAATTACATAGAGGATGGCTATGATCTGAATGGAAATAAATCGTTGCTTGGTCTGCCTAATTTAATTCAGAGCTATTTCGATATTCATCAGGTGAATTACGATACCAAATGTCTTTATGACGATACTCAGTTCTACCTGAATAATACTGCTAATATCGATTCTATTGAATGGAATTTCGGGGATGCAACTACTGGCGCCAATAACATTGACAACAGAATACAGCCTTCTCACATATTTTCCGCTCCGGGAGATTACACTATACAGGTACTGGAATATTACCAGAGCCGAAGTTTTACCTCAAGCTATCTAGTCAAAATAAACCCGCTTCCTCCCAAAAGCTGGTCACCGCTGCCCGACAGTATGTACATCCTGCCTGGTTCAGCTGTTGAACTGGATGCCGGTGAACTGATGAGGTATTATCTCTGGGATGACGGCTCAACTGAACAGAAACTGGTAGTTTCAGAACCAGGTTTTTACAATGTTTCAATCATTGATACCAATTGCTGCCAGCAGAACGATACTATCAAGGTGCTTCTGCTTGACTTATTTGTGCCTTCTGCTTTTTCGCCTAATTTCGATGGGAAAAATGACAAATTCAGGGTTAAGGGCCCTACTCAGGGAATAGATAATTATCATTTCTATGTCTATAATCGCTGGGGGCAATTGCTCTGGGAAACAGATAGTTTCGATGATGGATGGGATGGTTCTTTCAATGGAGCTGAATGCCCTATGGGTGTATATGCCTGGGTCATGAAATTCAGTGTATCCGGGAACCTTCTCAATAAGGATAAAGTACTCAAGCGAGGGGTGATCACCCTTGTAAAATAATCTATCCAGGTTTTCCTGATTCTAGCTGTTGATTTTCCACCAATGTTTTTACTGCATTGATTTCCGAACTATTTTTACATAAAATATCCTGCAGGAATAATAGCAGCAGGTAACAGGACCTATGGATCAAAAATTTGTCAGCATAATTGCTAATGAGCTTGGAGTCAGGGAATTCCAGGTGTTAAATACAATTACCCTCCTTAAAGATGGTGGAACAGTCCCGTTTATTGCCAGGTATAGAAAGGAAATGACCGGCAGTCTGGATGAAGTTCAGATTTCAGCTATTCGCGATCGTTATGAACGGCTTGTTGAACTCGAAAAGAGGAGGGAAGCCATCCTTGAATCAATTCGTGAGCAGGAAAAGCTTACTCCTGAACTGGAAAAGCAAATTCTGGCCGCTGAAACCATGAGTGAACTGGAGGATATCTATCTCCCGTACAGGCCAAAACGTCGTACCAGAGCTACCATCGCACGAGAAAAAGGCCTTGAACCTCTTGCCAAAATAGTGATGGCTCAGCAGATGATAGATCCCTGGCAAAAAGCCCAGTCCTTTGTCGATCCTTCAAAAGATGTTGCCAATGCTGAAGATGCATTAGCAGGTGCCCGTGATATCATTGCCGAATGGGTTAATGAAAGCAAGAACGGCCGCGAAAGGGTCCGCCAGCTGTTTAACCGTACTTCAGAAATATACTCCAAGCCTGTAAAGGGTAAAGAACTGGAGGGCATCAAATACGAAGCGTACTACGACTGGCAGGAAAACCTGATGAAAGCTCCTTCACACAGACTTCTGGCAATGCTCAGGGGTGAAAATGAAGGATACCTCAAGGTTTCTGTTGAGCCTTCGCAAGAGGAAGCTCTGGAAATCCTTGACCGCATTTTTGTCAGGGGAAGCAATGATTGTTCTGGTCAGGTAAAGGAAGCTGTAAAGGATTCATACAAACGACTCCTTCAGCCCTCAATGGAAACTGAATTCCGTGCAATCGCCAAGGAAAGGGCTGACAAGGAGGCTATCAGGGTGTTTGCTGAAAATCTAAGGCAACTCCTGCTTGCATCTCCACTCGGACAAAAAAACGTGCTTGCCCTGGATCCCGGCTTCAGAACCGGCTGTAAAATTGCAATCCTTGACCGTCAGGGACGATTGGTTCATAATGAAACCATTTATCCTCATCCCCCACAAAACGAAGTGAATAAGGCATCTGCGAAGATTCAAAACCTGGTAAAGGCCTATAAGATTGAAGCCATCGCAATTGGTAACGGAACTGCAGGACGTGAAACAGAAAACTTCATTAAGAGGATTCCTTTCGATACCAGTTTAGTTGCTTTGATGGTAAATGAAAGCGGTGCTTCCATCTATTCAGCCAGCGATGTTGCCAGGGAGGAGTTTCCCGATTATGATGTGACTGTTCGCGGTGCTGTTTCCATTGGCAGAAGACTGATGGATCCTCTCTCGGAACTTGTAAAGATAGATCCCAAATCCATTGGAGTAGGTCAATATCAGCATGACGTGAGCCAGCCAATGCTTCAAAAAAGTCTCGAGGATGTTGTAGTTAGCTGTGTGAATAAGGTAGGAGTAGAGCTCAATACTGCCAGCAAGCAGCTTCTTACCTATGTTTCCGGTGTGGGACCTGTTCTTGCTGCCAGAATCGTTGATTTCCGGGATAAAAATGGAAAATTCGAAAACAGGGAGCAATTGAAGAAAGTCCCCCGCCTTGGTGAAAAAGCTTTCGAGCAGGCTGCCGGTTTCCTCCGGATCCGTGAATCTCAAAATCCGCTGGATCGCAGTTCAGTGCACCCTGAAAGTTATCCGGTTGTAGTGAAAATGGCTAAAAATCTTGGCTGCTCAGTTGCTGACCTGATGCAATCCGATGAACTCAGGAAGAAAATAAATCTTGCTGAGTTCGTTACCAACAGTATTGGGATGCCTACTCTGACTGATATTATGCAGGAACTCGCCAAACCCGGCCTCGATCCAAGGGAAAAATTTGAATTCTTCGAATTCGACAAAAATGTGAATTCCATGGATGATGTGATTCCCGGTATGATTCTCCCTGGAATTGTTACAAATATTACCAATTTTGGGGCTTTTGTTGATATCGGCGTTCATCAGGATGGTCTGGTGCATGTAAGCCAGCTTGCCGACAAATTCGTTAAGGATCCAAATCAGGTGGTGAAACTGAACCAGAAAGTGATGGTTCGGGTGCTGGAAGTGGATAAGGAACGCAAAAGAATTCAACTTTCGATGAAAAATACAGGAGTTTAGTCAATTTTTGTGCTGAGAATTGAAATAGAAATTTAACCTATCCGTTTAGTTAGAATAATTGGGAATACCGAATACTTTGCTATGAATAGACTGATTAAAGGCATATTAATTCTGAGCTTTCTCATTACGAGTGCAGCTGTTCAGGCACAAGCATTCAAAGCTGAGATTATTGCGGGCTTCAACAAAAGTCAGGTTGATGGTGATGAAACAGCCGGTTTCAGAAAACTTGGATTTAATGGCGGACTGGGAGTAGAATTACCTATCTACAAGAATTGGTCTTTGAGTTTCGAAACTCTTTACAATCAGAAGGGGAGCAAGTTAAAACCTCAGTTCAACGACTCGCTTGACGGTTCATACAGACTTCGTTTAAACTACGCAGAAGTTCCTTTGATGCTTTGCTACACTGACCGGAAATTCATGACAGCCGGAGCCGGAGTTTCCTGGGGAAGATTGGTTTTCGTTGATGAGTGGAGAAATGGTTATAAAGTCGATTCTGTTACTATTCTCAATGGCCCCTTTTCAAGAAATGACTTCCAGATTTTTGGTGATTTTCGCTTCAGGCTCTATAAAAATCTGAAAATCAATGCAAGATATTCCTATTCATTGCAGAAACTTGCAACCAGACGGATAATAGATTCCATGAGTGGAGCTCCCAATACCCGGGATTTTTATAATAACCTCTGGTCAATTCGGCTCATCTATACCATTAATGAAAGCCCTGCCGATAAACAAAAAAAGGATGACATACAGCGGAGATAAAGTCAGTTTTCTGGTCGAGAAATTCGAACTGCTGCCTCATCCTGAAGGTGGATGGTACAAGGAAATCTATCGTTCCGATGAAATTATAAGGCAGCAGGATTTACCCGGGCGTTTTCAGTCTGACCATAGCTTTTCAACCTCCATTTATTACCTGCTGAAGGATTATGACTTTTCAGCCTTCCATCGCATTCGGCAAGATGAAATCTGGCATTTTTATCTTGGCAGCCCGGTCAAGCTTTATATTTTGAAGGATGGTAAACAGGAATTAATCATGCTGGGCGACAATCCTGAAGCCGGACATGTTTTTCAGGCCGTTGTGCCTTTTGGCTGCTGGTTTGCAGCTGAGGTATCCATTCCTGATTCCTTCGCATTTCTGGGTTGTACCGTGAGTCCCGGATTTGATTTTTCTGACTTTGAACTTGCCAGTTTTGAGGAATTGCAACGTGATTATGGAGCATACTCAACCCTGATCAGAAGAATGACCCGGGTTTGAATAAACTGATTGTTCTGTCTTAACCTTTGCCGAGAACGGTATTCAGGTAGCTTGCCTTCAATTGAATTTACTTGCTGATAAACAGCCTGCAAGCAAGATTTTCATTTCCTTGTTCCGATTTAAGATTCAGGATATAGACACCTGCTTCCAATATTCCGGTTTCAATTCTGATGCTCTTTTCTCCTGCAGCCGATTCATTTGATAGAATAATTCTGCCACTTGCATCAGTTAACCTGACTTCGCAAATACTCTTTTGCATGGAAACTGGAATATCAATATTCACAAACTGATTTCCCGGGTTAGGATACACATGCAGCAACTGCTGTGCTTGATCAACAGGCTTTACTCCGGCATATAACTGGAAGTGTACAAGCATATCCCTGAACAGTTGCAGCCTGTTTGCATAGGTGTCAATAAGCGCAGGATCAAAGAAGAAGGTTAAAGCAGGATGATTTGGATGAGGATACCAGATTGCAGAGCTAAAACCGGCCAGGCTATAGGTATCCGGCCCCATTTCGTAGAGTGAGGCTGCTGTTAATGTGGGAGAACATGCGTCAATCCACCAGGCAGTGGGGAATACCCATCTTATTGTTGAAACACTGCTGAACCCATCAATTGCCAGATCCAATTCCTCTACGCCAAGATTACCGTCGTCGCCATAGGATTGAGCAGAATATTCCCAGATACCCAGATAATCATAGGCAAAGTCGCCTTCCATAAAGGTATGCGGAGTTGAATAACGGTCATACATAAAGTCATTTCCCATCAACCATAATTTTCCACCACCCTCGAGGTAAGCCATTAATGATGTATTGTCCGAATCAGTTCCATCCCACAGATAATTGCCAACCCCATCAGTTGAGCAATACCAGATTACCAGGTCATAGGCAGTGAGTTCCAGAATGGAAGGTGAGCGCAGACTGTCGCGTGCATCAAATATATCATAGGTGGCACCAGCCTGAGTTAGCGCATATAAAACGGTATCTGTATTCGATTGGAAAACAGAATTATCATTGACAAAGAGAACCTTGAATGGAGTTTTTGCCCATAGTGGTGAATAGATAAGCAGGGCAAGTAAAACAGCAAGAAAGAACAGTTTTTTCATAATTGGATTTTATTTGATGACACTATAAATGATGCATGCCTGAAGAAATGCCCGGCCAATTGGGTCAGAAAGAGGATTGTCCTTCGGCATGCGTTCCGGATGCCATTGTACAGCCATAAAATAGCCTTTCTTATCAGGGTCGGACCATTCAATGGCTTCAGGTAATAAATCCTGGGATCTGGCAGAAATTCTGATGTTTTCACCCAGACTTGCAATTCCCTGATGGTGATTAGTGGTTACCCAACCGGTATCAGAACTGCACACCTGATTTAACAAAGTTTCCTTTGCAATGTTGACTCTATGGAAGGCTTTTGTGTAATCTTCAAGCCTGTGATTAACATTGCCGGGAAAATCTTTATATCTATAATTAGCTTGCCTCCATGTGCTACATTCATGATCTGCAACCCACGGCATATCCCCAGTATTGGTAACTTAAGCTTTTCAGCTTTGGTGATTAGATAAAACTCAAGTGAATCCCTTACAATATTGGTTTCACATCTGGCAGTATCGGAAATTTGGCCGTAAAACCCCGGAAATACATCCTCTCCACCGGTAAGCAGCAAGCCGTCACATTTCTTCAAAATACTGATTGCTGAATCAGGCTTGAGGTTCTTCAGATCATAGATGACAACCGTGCTGTCTATTCTGTGAATCCAGTTGATGTAATTATCAGTGGCTGAGGAAAGTGCAAGTTTAATGGGACGATGCTTCATGCTGCTTTTCCCGCAGGAAATAAGCAGGATTGCAACTAAGCCAAAAAGAAATAGGCGAGATTTCATAAGAGGTTATTTATGAATGGAATGTAAATTCTAAAGGAGAATAAAATCAGGCTTCAATAAAGCAGATGTATCTTCTCCTTGTTTTTCCAGCCTGCATCATACCGGTTTTTTACAAAGTAAATCAGGAGGTTGGCATCGTAGCGGTTTTCGGCGAACCAGATTTTCTTTGTGGCATCATACGAATTTGAACAAAAATACCATAATCCCTTGTTGCCATCTGCATCATATGCATTATCGACCTTATAGACCAATAAATCGGCATCGTATTGGTTTTCAACAACGTATACAATTAAATTGGCGTCATGCCGGTTGTTGCAGCTGTATACCTTTTGGGAATACCCCTGAAAGGGCAAGATTATCAGTAAGAGTAAGGTAAGCCTGTATAGTTGTGCCATAAAAGAAATAACTAAAATCAAGTTCGAAAATAATGATAAATGCGATACTTCACGACGCGAAATCCTCTAAAACTAACAGAAGTAGTGATGGGTGATATCTTAGTCCAGAAAATACCTGCTTTATAATCCAAGATAGAAATCACAGGTAAGCTTCTTGTACTCTTCAGTATAGAATCCATCCCGGTTGCGGATAGTGATGCTTTCCTGTAAAATGGTATCTGGCTGGAATAGTCTGAATTCAATCATGCTTCGCACGGCTGGTTTGCCATCTCTTGAGATTACGGAGCAAATTCTCCAGGGAAATAAACCAGATGCTGCTGCTGATTTGATTCTTGATTCCAGATTTTCAGAAGGTAGGATCAGGTTGAGCTGTCCATGATGATTGAGGATTTTGACTGCTCCAATAACCAGTTCATTAAATGGCAACATTTCATCATGCCTGGAAACCGTTCGTAGGGGATCAGGTGATTTCAAAGAATTGCTGAAGAAGGGGGGATTTGAGATTATCAGATCAAACTTTTTATTGCTGGAATCTGAATATTGCTGAAATGCTATCTGAATAATTTCTACCCGGTTTTTCCAGGGACTTAGTTCTGCGTTTTTTTTTGCTTCATTGGCAGCTTGTTCGCTGATTTCAACCGCATTAATCCGAGCATTGGTTCTCTGTGCCATCATAAGCGCCAGAATTCCGGTTCCGGTACCGATGTCAAGAATAGTCTGAGCATTGGCGCAATTCACCCAAGCGCCAAGCAATACAGCATCCGTCCCGATTTTCATGGCGGATATTTCATCTGACAGGCTGAATTGCTTAAAATGGAACATTGTCAACGAAGGTAAACAATGGTAGTATTACAGGTATACTTTTACTCCGGAAACAACTCAGAGCTCAAGCAACCCTTCAGGAATTTCAGTATTTATGGTTTTTCTGCGGGCATCAATGCCAAGGATTATTCCTTCAACAATCGGGACCAGTATCTGTTTGCCGTTGTAATTGATTTCCAGTAACTCCTGCATTGGGAGTTCAATGATTCCTTCAACTATTCCCAGTTCTCCAAATGTTTCATCTATAACGCTGAAACCGCTCAGGTCATATTCAAGCATTGCTGATTTTCTGGATTTGGGTTTCCTGGAATTTGGCAGGAAAATCTCTGCATTCAGCAGAGAAATTGATTCCTGCAAGGCTTCAGTATCCATGAATTTAGCCAGCGCTTGATTTTTGGCTTTTGGACGAATTTCCTGAATGAAAAAAGGAACCGGTTTTCCTTGTAACAGGAGAAACACTGGTTCCTTTTTCTTTAGTTTCAATAGATGGTCTGATTCAAGAATCAGAAGCAATTCACCGGAGGTTCCAAAGGTTTTATGAACTTTCCCGACAAGGAAAAAACCATCCGGGTTCATGAAAAACAGATTAAGCTTGTTCTTCAGTTGCCTCAGGAGCAGCTTCTTCAGCAGCTTCAGGAGCAGCCTCAGCTACAACTTCAGGAGCTTCTTCAGCAACAACTTCAGCAACAACTTCAGCAACAGCTTCAGGAGCAACTTCAGCAACAACCTCAGGAGCAACTTCAGCAACAACCTCAGGAGCAACTTCTGCAACAACTTCTTCTGCAACTTCAGGAGCAGCAACTTCAGCTACTGCTTCTACTTCTGCAACTTCTGCGGCTAATTCAGCCTGTGCTTTAGCATCAAGGCCAGCAGCTGCTGCGCGCTTTTTAGCTAATTCGTTGGCTTTTACTTCATTAACCTTGATTTCAGCTTCCAGTTTCTTCTTGTCAGCAGTCTTGCCTTTCAACTGTAAATCCTTCCTGGCTCCTTCAATCTTGGCATCCTTTTCTGCTTTCCATGCATCAAATTTGGCTTTAGCCATCTCTTCTGTCATGGCACCCTTGGCAACTCCCTTAAGAAGATGGTGCATGTAAGCTACACCTGTGTACTTAAGGATTGCTTCAACGGTTTCAGTAGGTTCTGCACCGGTTCTTACCCAATAAAGGGCACGGTCAAAGTCGAGTTTGATGTCTGCAGGACGGGTGATTGGGTTGTAAGTGCCAATTTTCTCAGTAAAACGTCCGTCACGTGGTGCACGACCATCGGCAATCACGATATGATAATAAGGTTGCCCTTTTTTACCATAGCGCTGTAATCTCATCTTGGCTGGCATAAAATAATGGTTTGATTAGTGAATGAATATTTTCTCTAACTGCCCTTTAAATAAGTGTTTTATAAAATTTAAGGGGTGCTCGAAAAGTGGGTGCAAAGATGCGATATTTATTTGAATCCCACAAGCTAATGCATCGTAAAAACTTATTTTCCTTAAAATTCTCTATTTTTATCAGATTATTGCAACTTGTTTGATATAATCTTGTCATTGTTTTAGTTTCAACCTAAGTAAAGAATTGAGTTCACAGGTTCCCGATATACACCGAAAGTTGGTGGAGGCCTGCCAGGCTGGTGACCGGAAAGCCCAGTACGAGGTATATAACTCGTATTCCAGGGCTATGTACAACCTGTGCCTGCGAATGATGAATGATTCCGATGAGGCCAGTGATATGCTTCAGGAAGCTTTTCTGGATGCCTTTACAAGGATAGGAACTTTTCGCTTCGAATCAACTTTTGGAGCCTGGCTCAAAAGAATTGTAATCAATAAATGCATCAATGCCCTGCAAAAAAGAAAAATAGAGTTTGTTGATGAAGATGTTGAAAAGGAGAATCATATAATTGATAACGAAGAGGGGATTGATGAAGATGCACTCAGGTTGTCAGTAGAAAGAGTGAAAAAAGCCATGTTGCTTCTTCCTGAAAATGCCAGAATCGTTTTTTCACTTTACCTGCTCGAAGGATATGATCATTCCGAAATCGCTGAAATACTCAAAATAACTGAATCTACTTCCAAGACGCAATTTATGCGGGCACGACAGAGAGTAAGAGATATTCTTATTGCAATGCCAGCTGAATAAAACAACAAAAAATGGAAAAGAAAAAAGATCTGCTGGAACAATATGTTGTCGAAAACCACAAAGGTTTTGACGATCAGGATGTTCCGCCTATGCTCTGGAATTCTATTGAGGAGAAGCTCGACGCTCTGCAGCCGAAGAAACAGCGCAGGATTATGCCTTATATATGGAGAGCTGCTGCTGCAATTCTAATTTTTGCCTCGGCCTGGTATCTTAATGACTATATGGATTCAAAGCCTGGCAGTAAAACAAATGCTCCGGCACAGTCTGCTTCCATTCCTAATCCCGCCCTTTCTGAATTATCCGATGCCGAAGCTTACTATACCAGCCAAATTAACAGCCGCCAGGCTGAATTGATAAAATACACCCGCGAACATCCTGAAATTATGGAGGACCTGAAACGTGAATTCAGGGAGCTGGATCAAAATAATGTAGAACTGAAAAGGGATCTGGCCGAAAGCAATGCAGATGAAAAAGTTATCGAAGCCATCATACAATCTTACCGCGTAAAACTTGGAATACTGGAAGAAATGCTCACGGAATTGCAGAAAACCAAAGGCGAACTGCCCGAGAAATCTGTCAGTCTGTAAGTGAAATCAGAAAAATCAATGCTATGAAAACAAAACTCTTTTTGCCTGTTATTCTTATGATCGTTCTTGCTGTTTTTGCCGGGAACATGGCTCAGGCTCAAACATATACCAAGAAAAAAGAGGTTTCCAGAAGCTATAAAGCTCCTTCCGGAACAGCTGTGCAGATTACAAATAAGTATGGAAATATCAATGTTGTTCCCTGGCAAAAGGATTCCGTACGCATCGAAGTGAGTATGAATGTTCAGGGAAAACAGCTTGCCAAAGTGGATAAAATCATGTCATCCATTGATTTCGAAATGCTTTCCTTTGGTAACTATATAAATGTCAGGACCTACTTCCGCGATAATCAGGCTACATTCTGGAAGGATGTGGTATCATATGCCGGACAAGTAATCAATACCAGCAATAATTTGCAGATTGATTATATAGTATACATGCCCTCAGACCTGGATCTTAAAATTGATAACAAATTTGGAAATGTGTATATGGATAGCCATTCCGGGAAGGTGGATATCAAAATAGCCAATGGTGACTTGCAGGGGAGGGATTTTTCCAACACCCTTAAACTGAATGTGGAGTTTGGAAATGCAAGCCTGCAAAAAGTCAATTCCGGTGATTTTACTATCAACTATGGCGAACTGAGCCTGACTGAAATAAACAGCCTGACACTCTACAGCCGTTCTTCGACCCTGGATATTGAAAAAGCTAAGACCATAGAGATTGGTTCACAGCGGGATAAACTAACGGTAAAGTCCTGCTCTGTGATTAGTGGAGACGTCTCCTTTTCCAGAATCAAAATTGGTGAACTTGGACAATCAGTCTCATTGAATTCCAAATATGGGGAGATCAAACTTAATTCTGCGGATAAGAATTTCAGAAGCATTCGGCTCAATGCTGAGTACACAGATATTCTGATCTATCTTGATGCATCTTCCTCTTTTGCTGTTGATTTAACCTACGATGCTAAAACACGACTAACGCTTGCTCCACAACTGTCAGCACAACTGAAAAAGGAAACCCTCAATGCACAGCTGGGAAAAGTAAATGCCAGCGGCAGTGTTGGTCGCAATGCAGGTTCTCAACTTTATGTAAATACAAAAGCAGGTGGCTTATCCATTTTCAGCAGGTAAACTCCATTTAAATATAATTCAAGATTCCCCTGTTACTCATTTATAAGAGTTGCAGGGGAATCCTGATTATATGCAATTAGTGAGTATCTCTCTTCTCCCGGATATTTCATCACTTCCCGGTTCGTTAACATAACCATATTCGGAATTATTCATTTTTGCAATGGTAGATTTCCTTAGATCCACCTCCATTTTATTCAATTCCATGAGATCATTGAGTTTATAAGATGCAGATATACAGAGGGCTGAAAAGCAATTTGGCTGATTTGATATTTTTTTTTCGACTTTGCCTTTTTTTTTGCAACCCCTGGGAATTTTCAATGTCATTATGTAAAAACAATTTGACCATGAAAATTCTAACGAAACCCGAGGCAATCATAACATCTTCCTTGCTTATATTGATTGCTGCCATTGCTCTGGTACTTATGCTATCAGGCTGCTCCTACGAACGTGTTGAGGGTAATTACGACCTGGTCACTGAAAACAGGTCTGCACAATCCTTCGATGAGATTATTTCCAGCGGTGACCTAAGGGTAATTATCTATCCTGATTCCGTTGCTTCAGTTGAAGTAAAAGCTGAATCCAATATCCAGCCTTATGTATATACCATATTTGATGGATCAACCCTGAGAATAGGCTTTAGAAACGGATATAACATCAGGGAAAACTATCCTGTTGAAGTTATCCTGCATACTCCTGCAGCCAGGATATTGCGCCTTCAGGGGTCAGGCAGGATGGAAAGCAAAGGCTTTGAAACTGCGAATGTAGTTCTTGATGTTTCAGGCTCCGGAATAATGAGCTGCGACTATGTTTCCGAAACCATGGATGCTGAAATTTCCGGTTCAGGACGAATTGAACTAAGCGGAGAGGCTCGCATTACACAGTTCAATATCTCAGGCTCTGGTACAATCCGGGCACTTGATCTTGATCAGACTAAATGTACATCCTACATCTCAGGCAGCGGTGATGTCTATACCAAAGTCAGTGAATATCTGAAAGCCAGGATTTCAGGAAGCGGATGTGTTTATTATGACGGAAACCCGGAAATAGATACTTCAATCACTGGGTCCGGAAAAGTAAAGAAGTATTAAGGACCTGATTAGTCATGGAAAAGGAAGGAATTGCTTATTCACAAATTGGAATCAAATAACAGTTGTTGGATAATCTCTTCGAGACTGTAACCTATCTTTTCCTAACTCGTCTGACACCCTCAATTATTAACATCTTATTCAAACATTCGTGAAAAATATTCTATCAACTCTTATTCTTGCCTTTCTTTTAACAGTCAGTGTATTGGGGCAGGATTACAGGCAGGCTGCAGGTATCAGGCTTGGAGCGTCCTCAGGAATAACCTATCGCAGGTTTATTGGCAGTGACCTTGCAGCAGAACTCATGCTCAATGGACAGAATAATGGCACTGTTATCACTTTCCTCGTTGAAAAGCGGCGACCGGCTCTTCTTTTCGATCATCTGAACCTCGATTTTATGTATGGAGCCGGAGTACATTTGGGAATGGCCAGCCATAACAACAGGGATTTCTACAGCGATGATCCATTTGAGTATCGTGACAACTACACAATTGTTCCTCAGCTTGGATTCGACGGATACATTTCGTTTGAGTATCTCTTCGAAAAATACCCTCTTATTGTAAATATGGACTGCAAGCCCTATCTGGAAATCTTTGATGACCGGCTCTTCGGATTACATATGCCTGTCATTGCCTTTGGTGCCAAATACATCTTCTAACCTATACAACCAATAACTTTAATCATGAAAAAAATCATTTTGCCTTTATTGCTCTGTCTCTCAATATTTCAGATAGCAGAAGCCCAGGATACCTTACGCCTTTTCAGCAAAAAGAATCAATCCCATCAGAGGGAACACAACCCGCGTACATACAATCACAATGAAATCAGGACTCTTGGCGGTCATCACCAATCCACAGGGTTCTATGTTGGACTACATTCTGATTATTCAACCATATCAGGCATTGATGCACTGTCAGTAGGTGGCAGGGTTGCCTGGGTAGCAAACCATTCACTAGCGATAGGCTTTGCTGGAAACGGTTTCTTTACAGATCCTCAACCGGTTCCGGCAGCAGTTGGTAAGGACTATAGTTATACCGGAGGTTATGGTGGATTGTATATTGAACCAATTCTCTTCCCTCGTTTTCCGGTGCATCTGGCCTTTCCGACCATCCTTGGAGTAGGAGGGATAGCTAAGGGTATTTTTTATGACCTCAACTATCCGTACGAATACACTGATGGCTATATCGATCAGTCGGATGTTTTCCTGATTGCTGAGCCTGGCGTTGAGCTCGAACTCAATGCAGCACGATGGATACGATTAGCTTTTGGGTTCAGCTACAGATTTACAGAAGGTGTGAACCCAATTAATTTCTCTGATAAGCCACTTGATGGAATGACTACAGGATTCAGCCTGAAACTTGGGAAGTTCTAACTGACAGATTGTTATTCGTCAGTAACCAACACAGATTAATATGCTTGCCAGCCTGGAACAATTGAATGTTCCGGGCTTTTCTTTTAATGGCAACAGTCTCCATTTATTCATTCACATTGGCATTCCTCTTTGTCAGTAACTTGCTTATACTAATTCCATATTGATGCAAGTGTCTGAAATGAAGTATGCACTCAAGGTATAACATTGAAAATAGCTGTTGATCCAATCAGTGGGGAACATTCGGAGCAAATCAAACTTCAACAGCCGGATCATCAAGGAGTTGATAGTATTGGATATTCGCTTGAGATAAACCGACTAACACTATCAACATCCCCAAAACAGCATACAATGCCTGTGAATAATGCGTATAGCCAACAGTAAGAAGTTGAATCAGTATCCAAAAAAATAACATTACTCCTGTATACATGCTGTATGTCCAGCCAAAATATTGGTCATGAAAGACATTCACAAAATTGACCCATGGGTTCATAAAGCGGTAAAACAGTCCAAATGTGGCCAACAAGGGGAACAGACCAAAAAGTATGAACAGGAGAATTCCCGGGAAAAGAAAATCCATGAAAGGTCCATTTCCGAATATAGTTGGGTTAAGATCCATTGGTGTTAAACCTGGATTTAAGATCATCTGAATGCCACCATAAATTGCATTGACATCATGAATAAGCATCAGAAATACCAGAACAACTGTAGAAAATGAAATGCGTGTAATTTTAATTTCTGTCATATGGAAAGTCAAAATGCAAATATCGTAACAGATTATTGAGAATTTGAATTTTAGTATAAAAAAAAGAAATTGGCTGTGGATTCTTTCCAAATTCCATTGAATAGTCTATCCATTGTTATTAAGTTGCACTCTGGCTAACAGTATACAATTCATGCAGCTATTTCTGAGTAGTTTAGCCTTTGCAGAACAGTATTTCCCAATAACAAACTCAAAAAAAAGGCGCTTAGTTCTTGATGGCTGGAAGGTTCAATATAAAAGTACTTCCGGTACCAACTTCACTTTCAACTTTTATAGTTCCCCCATTCTTTTCAATAAATTCCTTGCAAAGTACCAACCCAAGACCTGTTCCCTTCTCATTTTCTGTTCCGGCTGTATTAAGCCTGCTGACGGCTGAGAATAACTTACCGAGATCCTTTTCCGGTATACCAACTCCATTATCGGAAACACGTATTTCATACATCTCATCAATCCTTTCAGCTGAGATTTCTACCTTTCCTCCGGGATGGGTGAATTTGATAGCATTTGATATAAGGTTGCGCAGGACGGTATTGATCATGTTTCTGTCACAGACTACTTCAAAATCATTTTCGACGAAGTGAATAATGGCTACCTGTTTATTGGATGATTGAGCCTCCGAAGTTGCAATGCTTTCAATCAATAATTCCCTGAAATTGTATACCCCTGTATTGAATTCAATCTCATCCATTTGTAATCGGGCCCATTCCAGCAAGTTTTCCAACAGATTAAAAGTGTGCTTCGACGATTGCTGAATAGCCGTTATCAGTTCCTTGATTTTATCCTTTTCATAACGATCTATATTCTTGATAAGTACCTCCGTAAGTCCAAGAATGGAGTTAAAAGGATTGCGAAGATCGTGAGCAATTACAGATATGAATTTTTCAAGGTTGGCATTGATCTCCTCAAGATGCTTTGTTTGATCTGTCAGTTTTTGATTTTTCTCTTCGAGTTGAATGTTCATTTCCCTAACCATCTGGTTTTGCTGCAGAATTTCCCTGGAACGCAAATTGACTTCCTGTTCCAGGAAGGTGTTTTTTTCTTTCATAAGAATTTCATTCTCTCTCGCTTTCTCTAGTAATTCCTGCTGAGTAACAGCCTGTGTCTTTTTCAGCACATTTATTCGGTTACCGAGAGCAAGTGAGAACAGCCATGCTTCCGAAATTATTCCGAAGTAAGTGCTGTTTCTGGTGAAGAGGGTATATGGTATGAAGCCATTTATGGTAAGAATGAAAACGGAGGAAAACAGAAACATGCAAGTCCATCCAAGAGAATAGTAGAAGGCCTGCCTGCGCTTCTTCAGTAACAGATAATAACCGGAAACAAGACATGTCAGAAACATCGCCACCAGTACAATTTGGAAAACCGTGACCATATGTCCGTATGGGTAAAGGAAATTAAGACCACCCATTACCAGAAGTGAGATAATCAGCACCGAAATCACTTTGTATGCTAAAGGAATTTCTTCCTTGAGATTCAGGTACCTTATGGCAAAACGACCTACCACTGCATTGGCGCA
Source organism: Bacteroidales bacterium (assembly GCA_016707705.1). Taxonomy (GTDB): domain Bacteria; phylum Bacteroidota; class Bacteroidia; order Bacteroidales; family UBA4417; genus UBA4417. The sequence goes on along the minus strand of JADJHD010000008.1, from coordinate 31,141 downwards.
TGCCATAAAGAACAGGAGATGGTCGTACCAGAAGTTTGCATTGCCAATTCTGGTAATATAGGGATAGCCGTTTTGTGCAGTAGGGATAATGAGGCAAAAAACAAGATAAACTACATAAACGAAATACAGTTTTTCACGTGTGCTAAGCCATAGAAATGCATTATAAAGCAGAAGTATAAGAATTGCCCCAAGAAATCCGGCTGTCATGTAATCGGTAAGAGACTTGTGGGAGTGAAGGGACTGCAGGCTTCCAATGCATAGTGGCAGTTCAAATGGTGCTTCTTCCTCTACTCTCAGATAAAAGGTTTGTGTTTGTTGTTGCTTCGCTTTTGAAAGTGGCAGCCAGAACGTGTTAACTGGATAGACTTTCGAATTTTCGCCCCTGTTTGTTCCGGTAAGGATTGGATTCAAATACCGGCCTGCACTGTCAGGAGTATAAAAATCAACATATCTCGCTGCAACAGTCCCAAGCTGGAGCCATGAATCTTCTCCGCTGTTGTTTTTCAGTACAATTTTTACCCAAAATGCCGATCGTATTGCAGGGCGGGCAAATACATCCCTTTTCCCTTTCTCGAACCTGGTTTGAAGGGAGTCGGATAGTATGTTTTCAATGGTAAATGACTTCCCCGGGTCAGACAGAAAACTGACCTGCTTGCCGATAACCAGGTAATCGGCCTTGTTTTGCAATACTATTGTTTCTCCAAAGTTTTGATGAACCAGGGAGAAAAAAAACAGCAGTGTGAGTATTAAAGTTCTGGAAGCAAATGAAGTTAGCCTTGGTTTTCTGTTTACTATATTGCGGGATAGTAAAAAATCATCTGAAAGGTATCTCTTCTGGGAGATACCAGTTGCTTTGGGGTTGATCATAAAAAATGATATGCGTCTGAAATTGGGTGGTTTGGTTTGACGAAATTATTAAAATTATCTCACCAACGGTCGTTAGAAGCTTAATAATTAGGGATTTCCTGTAAAGTTTTCAGCTATTTTATATTTATGATATTGTTATATGTTAATAATCAGGTTATTATAAAATAATGGAATAGTGATATTTCTGAAAATCAGCAACAAACAGTTTTTCTGTTTCTATGAAGTTCAGCTATTATTATAACCTTCGGAAGTAGATTATTCGTCAACTTGAAAACGAAAAGCTGAAACTATTACTGTAATGTATGTGTGCCAGAAAAGTTCCTGTCAGATTTTTACGATTTTCCAGTAATAATTTCAGCTCTTTTGATTCAGTTTTACAATTCTGATACCTGACAGTATCTGCCTGCATTTTTATTTGCAGGGCTGATAGACTGGATCAGGCAATATTCACAATTTGCATCCTGTTATGGTCTCTTTTCAGGGAAACATGCACCCATGAATAATCATACTCATTGATTAGCTGATCAAATACTATTGTTGATGCTTTTACTTTATCAAAAAATTCACGGTTAGCCTGCTTGCTGCCAAAGTCGATATCTGCTGCCTGTCCGCTTACGTGCTGGCTGGTGCTTACTCCACCCACTGCTTTATTCAACTCAGGGCAACGATAGCCACTACTGAGATGAATGGGTTTATTCCCATTCAGTTCCCTTAGTTTCTCAAGCAATTCTATGCAAAGGAAACGAAGATTATCAATAATATCCTGCCCTGGCTCAAATTGCTGGGTAATACCTTTCCTTGTAGCTGTCTGACTTGCTACAAGTTCATGAAGCGTAAAATGAGGAGAAAGTGCTATGTTTTCCATATTGCTTGTTTTTGGTTAATTATTTAAACAAACAACTTCAGAGCAAAAGAGTTTGTATTGAACGCACACCCCTTCAGTATTACATGCATATTCTGACAGATATTTCAGAAGAAGTGAATTGTGTGCTTTGTAAGATATTGAATAGCAATTATTTAAAAATTGTCTAATGTTGACAACTGTAATTTAAATTACAAGTATAAGATGCGTATAATCAGTTGTTTAAATATTCTAAATAATCATTATCTAGAATAATTCTAAATAAGACTCTGGAATTATGTACCTTTATTTATCTATAAACCAAAAACCAAAAACATGAGAAAGAGTTTTACACTTATCACCTTCGCGTTGCTACTGACCTTCAACGCTTTTTCCCAGTCGGCGGACGACAAGCCCGCCCAGGTTGTTGAAAACATGTACCTCATGCCCAAACGAGGTATGGAAGAAAAGTTTGAAGCTGCTGTTAAGGCTCATGACCTTAAATATCATCCGGATGGACCATACAAAGCCGGACTGCGCAAGGTTGAGTATGGGGTAAATGCTGGCTGGTATGTCTGGATATTCGGTCCTACAACCTATGGCTCGCTTGATACCAGACCAACAAAGGAAAATGGCCATGATGAGGACTGGTCAAAGACTATAGATCCCTTGATTGAAACCTATGGTGAGTCATATCTGATGGATTTCAATGCAGACCTGTCATTTGGAGCAGATATCATGAAGAAGTCGAAGTACTATGAACTTTGGCGGGTTGACCTGAAAAGGGGCCAGTACTATCGCTTCAAGGAGGTTGCCACAAAACTGAAGAAAGCATATGAAACTATGGGTAAGACAGCTTTCATGGTATATGAAAGCCCGATCCACACCAAAAACGGAACGGATATTGGCTTGCTTTGGAGTTTTGACACCTATGCTGACTGGTCAAAGGACAGCGGTTTAAAAGCTACGATTGAGAAAATTTATGGAGATGGTTCCTGGAAAATCTTGATGGATGAATGGAATGATATTTTGGTGGATTATGATACTGAAATAAGATCTTTTATCAGGTAGCGGTGTATTAATTGTTAGTTTGGGTCAGGCCGGGGGTGCAATTGCATTACCCGGCCTTTTTCATTTTTATTATCTCAATAAATCCTGTATCCCAATGCAAAGCTGATTCTATTGTAGTGATTAGACCAGAACGCATAGTTTCTCAAAATATCTTTTGGTGCGTAAAATCGATAGTTAAAACTGAATCGGCCCCATTCAATACCGGCTCCCAATGCATAGTTATTTCCATCAAGTATTTGCAGTTTTCCATAAGGACCGTATTGAAACTCAGAATTGAAATCAAGCATAAATCCAGGTACAAACCATGCATCTAAAAAGAAGCGCAGGGGAGTATTCCGCAGGTACATGCTGTAACGAAGGCCTATTGGCAGTTCAATATTCTGGTAGGTTACCTTCAAATTATAGATTGTTGCAGTGGCTGTACTTTCAAATTTTTCATACACAGGCGCAAGCACCATGCTCCATTTATTTCGCAGGAAAGGGAAGAGGTATTCTGCTTCCAAACCTCCTGAAGGAATGATTTTGGGGTCGAATAATATTACTTTAGTAGATATACGAGAGTTGTATACGCTGAAATAGGAGTTGTTGCAACCGGCAGTTACTTTGAGATGCAGGTATCCTTTTCCTGGACTCTTGTATTTTTTAACTTCCGAATGCACACAATTATTATAGTCAGAAAAGTATTGAATCATGGATTTTGCGGTGTACTTCAGAGTTTCAAAATAGTTGAATTCCAAGCCATTACAATTCAAAGATGTTAAGAGTTGTTGCTTGAATGATTCATTTACAAGAAGGTATCTGGAATTTTCCCGTTCAGTTACATAAGGATGGTATATCAATGGAATAATCGAGTCTCCTTCAAGTGAATAGTAAAACCGCTTTATCTGGGAATCCTGGTAGTAATAGAGGGATGCTTTACCTTCGATGAGAACTTTTAAAAAGAGATTCATTACGTTCCATTCCGGATCCCATTTCATTCCTGCATAGGAAGGGTTGTTGGATGATAAATCGATGCTAACTGTAGCCGATTTGAACAAGCATTTTCCAGTGACTCCAAATTCCAGCAGGTCAGCGGTTGTTGCCTTCCTTGTTTCCTTTTCACCAGCAAGCTTATATTCAACTGTCCTTGGATTCTTCATCCAGTCCTTGTAGAGAATCTGACAATCAGTTCTTTTTCCGCTAATATCAACTATGTATCCTGGTTCCCAGGTAATTTGAGCCCAAAGAGCTGGTGAAAAAATTGACATGCTTATTAAAATGCAATACCTGAGAATTTTTAAACTAGTTGTGAAGCTCATTATCTCTTTTGGTTTCTTCATTTTTTGATAGAATTGAATATTGATAGTTAAAGAAATTCTCTGGATTTTATAGGATGATATTCTTGTTCTGTTTTCGCTCAAAGATAAAAATTCGAAATTCAGAGAACTAAATCTATAACCAATTTCCTTCATTTTTTTGAAAATGCATGCAACTTGGTTAAAACGAGTCTACTGGCAGTTGCACAAAAAAGTAATTGGTAAGTTTTCAACAATCCCTTCTTGCCCTTTCATTTTCGGTAATTTAGCTAACCGGAGAGGATCTTCGCAAATAGTTGATACACAGTTACCCAATGCCATCTTTCAGTCATTTACACGTACATTCCCAATATTCACTGCTCGACGGGGCAGCTGAGATTTCTTCTATGTTTAAAAAGGCGGTGGCTGATAAAATGCCAGGCCTTGCCATAACAGATCATGGAAATATGTTTGGAGTGTTTCAGTTTGTTAAGGAAGCTGAAAAGTACAATAAGAACGGACAAACAATTATCAAGCCCATAGTTGGTTGCGAGTTCTATGTTGTTGAAGATCGTCACCGCAAGAAATTCGGTGGTGGTGAACGCGACGATCGCCGGCATCAGCTTCTTCTTGCCAAAAATGCTGAAGGTTATTCCAATCTGGTTAAACTTTGTTCCTTAGGGTACATAGAAGGTCTTTACAGTAAGTATCCCCGCATTGATAAGGAGTTGATTGTCAGATATCACAAGGGTTTGATTGCTACTACCTGCTGTCTGGCTGCTGATGTCCCCCGGACCATCATGCGCAAGGGTGAAGCTGAGGGCGAAAAAGCCTTTAAGTGGTGGCTTGACCTCTTTGGTGAAGATTATTATGTTGAGCTGCAGAGACACCATATTCCTGATCAGGATACCGTAAATGAAGTATTGCAGAGGTTTGCCAAAAAGTACAATGTGAAGATGATTGCCAGCAATGACTCTCATTACGTTGAACAGGCTGACTTCAATGCCCATGATATCCTCCTTTGCATCAATACCGGTGAAAAGCAGTCCACACCTTCATTCCGTGATTATGGCGATGACGATGCCTTCGTTAAGGGAAGGCGTTTTGCTTTTTATAATGATCAGTTTTATCTGAAGAAAACCTCAGAAATGGGAGAGCTGTTTGCTGATCTTCCAGAGGCTCTCGACAATACAAATGAAATTGTTGGAAAGGTTGAGGTACTGAAACTTACTAAGGATATCCTTCTGCCGAATTTTCCTGTTCCTGATAAATTCCAATTGCACACCACGGCTGTTGATAGCGGAAAAAAGATCATTACCGCAGATGTCAGAAACCAGTGGGAATACTTGAAACATATCACTTATCTGGGAGCTCAGGCCAGATATGGATCCATAAGCCCGGAAGTGCAGGAGCGTATTGATTTCGAACTCAGGACCATTCATGATATGGGTTTCGCCGGTTACTTCCTGATTGTAAGCGATTTTATCAGGTCGGGCCGGGAGATGGGTGTTTATATTGGTCCCGGACGAGGATCAGCAGCAGGTTCTGTAGTTGCCTACTGCATCGGCATTACAAATATTGACCCGCTTAAGTATGACCTTCTGTTTGAGCGTTTTCTCAATCCGGAACGTATCAGCATGCCTGATATCGATACTGACTTCGATGATCATGGAAGGCAGAAGGTTATCGATTATGTGGTTGAAAAATACGGTCAGAACCAGGTTGCCCAGATTGTGACCTTTGGCACTATGGCCGCACGATTGAGTATTAAGGACGTTGCCCGTGTTCTTGAACTGGATCTCGGACTCAGTACAAGCCTTACCAAACTTGTACCTGAGAAGCCGGGAATTTCCCTTAAAAGAGTTCTTCAGGCACCCCTTACCACAAAAGAAGGTGAAAAATCCCTTGAAGAGAAGGATGGACTGGGGGGCGATGATCTGGAAAATGTGCGCAAGATCAGGGAAATATATAAATATGAAGGTGAGGACGCCAGTCTGAAGCTTCAAAGAAAGGTTTTACACGAGGCTGAAGTACTTGAGGGTTCTGTCAGGAATACCGGAATACATGCTGCCGGAGTAATTATTGCCCCCTATGATTTAACGGAATTGATTCCTGTATGCACAGCCAAGGATTCTCCTTTGTGGGTCACCCAGATTGAAGGGAATAGTATTGAGGAGGCCGGTGTTATCAAGATGGACTTCCTGGGACTTAAGAACCTCACAATCCTGAAAGATGCACTTGCCCTGATTGAACAGAACCATGGGGTGAAAATTGATCTGGATTCAATGCCGCTGGATGATGCCGAAACTTTTGGACTCTATCAGAGGGCTGAAACCAACGGGACTTTTCAGTTTGAAAGTGATGGAATGCAGCAATGGCTGAAACAGCTCAAGCCCGATAAGTTTGAGGACCTGATTGCCATGAATGCGCTATTCCGTCCGGGCCCGATGAAATATATCCCGAACTACATCGGCCGCAAACATGGTAAGGAAGCCATTCAATACGATCTTCCGGCAATGGAGGAGGTTCTGAGGGAGACATACGGAATCACTGTCTATCAGGAGCAGGTTATGTTGCTTTCGCAGCAGGTTGCAGGCTTCAGCAAGGGCAGAGCCGATGAACTCCGCAAGGCAATGGGTAAAAAAATCAGGGAGAAGCTGGATAAACTGAAACCTGAATTCATTGCCGGAGGTGTTGAAAGGGGGCATCCCGAAGCAAAACTGAATAAGATATGGACCGATTGGGAAGATTTCGCTTCCTATGCCTTCAATAAGTCACATTCTACCTGCTATGCACTGGTGGCCTATCAAACGGCTTTCCTGAAAGTGCATTATCCTGCCGAATACATGGCAGCACTGCTTACCAGCAACCTGAATAACCTTGAAAAAGTAACTTTCTACCTCGATGAATGCAAGCGCATGGGATTGAAGGTTTTAGGTCCGGATGTTAATGAGTCTTTCCTGAATTTCACTGTAAACAAAAATGGGGAAATCCGCTTCGGACTCATGGCTGTGAAAGGAGTGGGGGAGGCTGCGGCTGAATCCATGATTCAGGAGCGTGCCGAAAATGGAATCTTTACCAGCATTTTTGAGTTTGTAAAAAGGGTTAATCTCCGAACGGTAAACAAAAGCACCTTTGAATCCCTTGCTCAGGCAGGTGGTTTCGATAGTTTTGAAGGAATGCACCGTGCTCAGTTTTTTGCCCAGGATTCAAACGAAGATGCCACTTTCATTGAAAAGCTTATTCGCTTTGGCAATACTTTTCAGGCTAATCAATCCAGTTCGCAGCAATCTCTATTTGGAGATATTGGACATGCAGATGTTCCTGATCCCAAAATTCCTTTCTGCGAGCCCTGGTCGAACCTTGAAAAACTTAAAAGAGAGAAGTCAGTAGCAGGTTTTTTTATAACAGGGCATCCTCTTGATGATTATCGTGAGGAGGTTGATGCTTTCTGTAATTCTTCCATCAAAAAGGCAAAGGATAGTCTTTTCACAGCCGGAGCAAAGGAATTTATTTTTGCCGGTATTGTTTCAAAAGTGAGGCATGAAACTGCGAAAAATGGCAATGCATATGGACGATTTACACTTGAAGATTTTGAGGATCAGGTAGAATTCGCCTTGTTTGGAGAAGATTATCTGAAACTGAAACATTTGCTTGAAGAGGATAAATCATTGATGGTGAGGGCTAAAGTTCAAAATAGATGGGGCAAGGTTGACACACCGGAACTCAAAATTACCTCGATGAGTCTTTTGGCTGAAGCGATGGATAAAATGGCTAAGCAGTTATATATACAGTTGCCTTTGGTCAATCTCTCTGAGCCACTTATGAAGGAGATGGTTAAGGTAATCAAGACCCATAAGGGTGATTGCAGGATTAAGATCAGTATCGTTGATCTTGATGAAAACTACAAGGTTGATATGCATACCGGTAAATTCAAGGTTCAGTGCTCTGTTGCTGTTAGGGAATTGAAGAAACTGGGTGGAATAGCAGTGAAAGTTATTTCTTGATAGATAATGAGTTCCGTGATTTTTGATCCTCTCTCCCGACTGGCTGCCATTATTCAAAATCGAAAAAGCTAAAGTGATATCTGTTTTCAAGTTTTGATGTCTCATTTTGTCAACTTATCAGAGTTGAAAACTATTATTTTTAATGAGAATTTTCGAAATAAAAGCAGAGAGAAATATTACTTTTGTCCTAGAATTATAACACAAACAAATAATCAATTATATCATGGCTTTAGAATTCAACGACAGCAACTTTGAGGAACTGGCACTCAAATCAGATAAGCCGGTTATTGTAGACTTATGGGCAGAATGGTGTGGTCCTTGCCGCATGGTTGGGCCAATCATTGAAGAAATGGCCAAGGAATATGAAGGAAAAGCTGTTATTGGGAAATTGGATGTTGACAACAACCCCGGAGTTACCAGTAAATATGGAGTAAGGAATATCCCCACCATCCTTTTCCTTAAGAATGGCGAGATAGCTGACAAGCAAGTTGGTGCTGTTCCCAAAAGTGTTCTGGTTGGTAAACTGGAAAAGCTTTTCTAAGCTTCATTCTGTTATTCAGGGAATTGATTTTTGAGTTTTTATCAGAAGTATTCCCAAAGCTGAGAATTGAAAAAGTATCGGAGGATGCTGTATTGCTTGTTAAGCTTCAGTTTCCTGTGTGGTACTCTTTCAATTTTCATTTAGGCTAATGAAGTATTAGTTAATCAATAGTGTATCAGCTCTTGATTTGAAATGACTCAAGGGAATAATTTCGAAAAGTACAGTATTAAATAAACCTTTCCTTCCATGGAAAATAACCTTGAACAAACCAGACTTGATCGCTTCGGAAACCTTGAGTTTCTGGCCAGGCAGGTTGTTGAAGGGTTCATAGTCGGACTGCACAAAAGTCCCTTTCATGGTTTCTCTGTAGAATTCTCTGAACACCGACTCTATAATCCCGGTGAGCCTACGCGTCACATCGATTGGAAACTCTTTGGCAGAACCGACCGCATGTATGTAAAAAGGTATGAGGAGGAGACCAATCTGCGTTGCCAGATTGTGATTGACAACTCTTCATCCATGTATTTTCCGGTTCGTGATAAAGTTGATTTTGAACATCCCAATAAAGCTTTCTTTTCAGTATATGCAGCTGCTTCTATGATGTATATGCTCCGAAAACAAAGGGACGCTGTTGGTTTGAGCCTCTTTGGGAAGGAAATGGAGCTTCACACTCCATCCCGTTCCAATTCAGTTCACCATAAATACCTTTTCAGCGAACTGGAGAAACTGCTTACACCCTTGCCACCTGAAAGCAAGAAGGGATCCAATGTTACAGATGCACTTCATTTCATAGCGGAGAACATTCATAAGCGTTCATTGGTAGTTGTGTTTTCCGATATGTTTGATACCTCCCTGGAAGATTCAGCTTTGTTTGACGCCCTGCAGCACTTACGATACAACAAACATGAGGTTCTGCTTTTTCATGTAGTGGATAAATCGAAGGAGCTCGATTTTGAATTTGAAAACCGTCCACATCGTTTCATTGATATGGAATCAGGGGAGGAGATCAAAGTGAGTCCGGCAGATGTGAAACTGAAATATCTTGAATCGATGGGTGAGTTTTATCAGAAGCTCAAGTTGAAATGTGCACAGTACAGCATTGATTTCATTGAGGCTGATATCAATAAAGGGTTTGAGCATGTACTGCTTCCATATTTACTTAAGCGACAAAGAATGTATTAGTAATTGATAATAACAAAAAAGCCCTGAACTCTCCATTTTACCGGTAGGTCCAGGGCTTTTTTTTTGGTTTATCAGGAAACTACCTCCTGAATCCGGCGATATAATCGTTCAGATCATCAATGGATGATTCGAAGGTAAAGGCATCATTCACTTTATAATAGTTACCGATATCCAGGGTATAGCCATATGCAAATTTGGCTAGTTCAAGCCTGGTATCCTCGAATGAGAATATCAGCATAATTTCCTTTACCTGACTACTCAGCAGACAGTTGGTGTTTATAATCTGCTTGGCAATGGTAAGTTTGCTATCTTCGAATGACTTTGACTTAATGGACTGCTTAGCCTGATTGAAATCAGCGGGTGACATTGGGTAAGGGCATCCATAAGTGCCATTGTATCCTTCCATTACATAGCGCCTGTCGTCTCTTTCACCATGGCGATGCTCGCGATCATCATTTCGTCCTTCACCCCGGTATTCACGATCATCATTACGGCCACCTTCACGATATCCGTTACTTTCGGAATATGACTCTGATGAACTGCTCGTTGTGGTGGTCGTTGTGGTTGTCTGAGTTCCGATTCCACCCATATTCAGATTAATGTTCATATTGGTCCCACCTGCACCATCATTGACATTTAAACCAATACCGGCACCACCTGGATTATTGATGGTAGTTGTGGTTGTTGTAGTAGTCCTGATTGGTTCAGGATGATAAACAATTATTGACTGTGTGGCAACTGGTCGGGGAGCCTCTTCAATTGGAATTTCATTCAGTAAACGCACAACATACTGATTCTTGTTGTTTTTACGGATTGCAAAGCTGGTTTCATTTCCCTGATTGAAAAACAGGTTTTTGTCAATATCCGGGATCTTCTGATCTTCAAAAATTACCTTCAGCTTATAATTAGGTGCCGGAAGGTCAGTCACCTTGATATTAGTGGCGGGTGTTTCATTCTGTAAAATCCCATTCAATACGATTGAGAATCTTTCTCCCTGTTCTGTAAAGAATATCAGGTTGGAGTTCTGTGCCTTTAATGCAATGACTGTAAGCAGTAGGATCGGCAGTAGTAGTGCTTTTTTCATTCTGTAAGTTGTTAGTATTTAGTTGTTAGTGTTTGAGGTTCGGGGTTCAGAGTTTGAGATTCGGAGTTCAAGGTTCAGAATTCACGGTTTAGAGTTGTGATTCGGAGTTTGAAGTTGCCCACTTTTGACTACTGACTTTTGACTCTCGTCTTTTATCTTTTATCTTTTATCTTTTGACTTTTATCTTTTGACTTTTGTCTTTTATCTTTTGACTTTTGTCTTTTATCTGCCATCTGCCGCAAGAATTTAATTAGTTCAGTGTGAAATATTATCAATTAAACAATGCGATTTTCAAGCCTCAACTTTAACACATCTCATGCCATTCTCAAATTTTCATCTGGCAACTGGCGGACACATCCCATTGTCTCCTTGTCTCCCCGTCTCAGAGTCTCCTTGTCCCATTGTCCTCAAACCCGCAATCCGAAACCCGCAATCAGCAATCTGAAACCCACAATCCGCAATCTGAAACCCGCAATCCGCAATCTGAAATATCTCGTCTTCCAAAGCATCTCGTAAACTCAAACTACCATTCGGGTTTGACAACATTATTCATGTTCCACTGAATCCATCCCTTTTTCTTTTGAATATAGGGTGTGGGTCTATCAGGGCGCCAGCGGCGTGGATTTGGCAGAACGGCTGCAATAGCGGCAGCTTCAGATCTGCTGAGTTTGGAGGCAGACTTATGGAAATATTCCTGTGATGCAGCTTCAACACCATAAATACCATCACCCATTTCGATCATATTCAGGTATACCTCCATGATTCTTTTCTTTCCCCAGAAAACCTCGACGAGTCCGGTAAAATAGAGTTCAAGTCCTTTACGAACCCAGGTGCGGGCAGGCCAGAGGAATATGTTTTTGGCTGTTTGTTGGGTTATGGTGCTTGCTCCCCTGATTTTCTTCCCTTTCTGATTAAGCTTATTCGCCTTCTGAATTGCCTTGAAGTCGACGCCAAAGTGTGATTCGAAATTATTATCCTCAGAAGCTATGACTGCCAGCTTCATATTAGTCGAAATCTCATCTATCGAAACCCAGTCCTTTTTGAGTGTCGGTTTTTCGCCATCAGCAATCTGCTCCACAACCCTGATCATCATCAATGGAGTGATGGGTGGATTTATAAACCTGAAAATGAGAGTAATAAGAATGGATGAGGCAACAAAAATCAATATCGCCCATTTCAGCAGTCGAAGTACTTTCTTAAAGGTGGAAAGTTTTGTTTCCGGCTGAATATCTGCCATGTACTTGAACTGTTATTTGAAAAACAATTTTTGCCTACAGGTATGCAAATGTATCAAATTTTTGATATGTTTGCCGGGCTTTCAGAAATACCTGGAATACTTGATATTTCTGTATTATGAAGCAAAAGCAATCTCATTTTCTTACCCATCCTGTTAATATCTACACCCTTTATGAGCAATTTTATCGGAATCCGGCATGAGGATAAATATTTAATGGAGCGTCGTGCGCCTCTCACTCCAAAACATGTGGAGCGTTTGGTCCGTTTGAAGAAATTGGATATAATCGTACAATACTCTGATAAAAGAGTTTTTACTGAAGAAGAATATGTGAAGGCTGGTGCCAAAATGGCCAAGGATCTTAAAAAGTGCTCTGTCATTTTTGGAGTAAAGGAAATGCCGGTATCCTTCTTTGAGGAGAATAAAACCTATATCTTCTTTTCACATGTTATCAAGGGACAAGCCTACAACATGCCCATGCTTCGCAAGATGATGGAGATGGGATGTAATCTTATTGATTATGAAAAGATAGTGGATGAACAGGGGAAACGACTGATTTTCTTTGGACGCTATGCCGGGCTTGCAGGAATGATTAACTCTTTATGGTCATTGGGGCTCAAGTTAAAGGAGCAGGGCTTAAAGACACCATTCCTTCAAATTAAGCAATCGCATACCTATGCATCGCTTGAAGATGCCAGAAAGGCTGTTTCAGCAGTAGGGCAGGAGATAGCAGAAAACGGACTGCCTGAGGAACTTCGACCGCTGGTGATTGGGATTACAGGTTACGGAAACGTTGCCAACGGTGCTCAGGAAATATTGGGTTTGCTCCCAATTAAGGAGATTTCCCCGGAAAAGTTGTTGACTTTAAAACGCAGGTCAAAACTGCCTAATAATTTGATTTACAAGGTTGTTTTTAAAGAACAGGATCTAGTTGAACCCAGTGAAGAAGGCAAAGAGTTCGATCTCCAGGAATATTACGGCAATCCACTCGAGTTCAGGGGAGTATTCGAGAAGTACGTGCCGCATATGGATATGTTGATTAACTGCATATACTGGGATTCAAGGTACCCCAGACTTATTACCAAGGATTTTATTGAAAAGATTTACGATAAGGGAAATCCAAGACTCAGAGTCGTAGGGGATATTTCCTGCGATGTGAATGGGTCTGTTGAGTTTACTGAGAAGGGAACAGAAATTGAAGATCCCATCTTCGTTTACAATCCCAAATCCCGCACCATCCAAATGGGGCATAAGGGTGAGGGTGTACTGGTGATGTCAGTAGATATTTTACCCAGCGAACTGCCAAGGGATTCTTCCAATGGATTTGCGGATGTCCTTAGTAACTTTGTTAAACCTATTGCAGACTGTGATTTCAGTGAAGACTTTGAGGACCTGGACCTTCCACGCCCAATTAAGAAAGGTCTGATTCTTCACCAGGGGAAGTTCACACCTGATTTTGAATACCTGGAGGCGTTTGTTAAAGTAGCTGAGCCTGCAGAAGAATAAAAAAGGATTGGAAGTAAAATCATTACACTATAGAATTGTATTGATTGCATCTTGTTGACAATCAATGTAAAAGAATTAAGCCATGAATAAAGTACTTGTATTGGGTGCCGGATTGGTCGCGAAACCATTGATCAGGCATTTGTTAAGCAAAAACTATCTGGTTACCGTTGCATCCAACACCCCTGACAGAGCTGCTGAGATGGTTGACGGGCATCAGAACGGCGATGTAATTGAATGGGATGTAAAGGATGAAGAATCCCTTGCTGCAATGGTTGCTTCCCATGACCTGACAGTTAGCCTGCTTCCCTATGCTTTTCATTTGATTGTTGCAAAGCAGTGTGTCAGGTTTGCAAAGAACATGGTGACAACTTCTTATGTAAAGCCGGAGATGCAGGACCTGGATTCTGCTGCTAAAGAAGCCGGAATTATCATCCTGAATGAAACAGGACTTGATCCCGGGATTGATCATATGTCAGCTATGAGGATCATTGACCATGTTCATGATCATGGTGGGAAGATAGAAGAGTTTTATTCCATCTGTGGTGCGCTGCCAGCTCCTGAGGCTGCAAATAATCCGTTCAGGTATAAGTTCTCATGGAGCCCCAAAGGCGTGGTTCTTGCAGGCAATAATGACGCCAGGTACCTGAAGGATGGCAAAGAAGTGTTTCTTCCAACCAGGGACCTATTCAAATCACCCTGGAAGACTGATTTTCCTGGTGTTGGTAAGCTGGATATCTATCCGAACAGGGATTCTATTTCCTACATTGAAGTGTATGGTATTCCCGAAACAAAAACAATCTGCCGTGGTACCTTTCGTTTCCCCGGTTGGTGTGAAACTTTGGATGCCATCAAGCAAATGAACCTGATTGATCCTGCTCAGATTGACCTGACAGGACTAAGCTTTGCTGGATTGGTTGCAAAACAAATTGGAGCTGATTCGGAGGAAGATATTGAGAACAAGGTGGCGGCATTTCTTGGATTGAGTCAGGATGCAACAGCCATGAAGGCAATGCAATGGCTTGGATTGTTTGACCTTACTCCAATGAACAGGGGAGTGGATTCAGCCTTTGAAGTAACTAGTGACTTGATGATCAGCAAGATGGAACTAGGATCCACTGAAAGGGATATGGTGGTAATGCAGCATACCTTCCTCGCATCTTATCCCGATGGAAAACAGGAAGTTATTCGTTCAAGGATGCTGGATTTCGGTACTCCGGCAACCGATACTTCCATTGCCCGGACAGTTGCTTTGCCTGCTGCCATTGCGGTTGAGATGATTCTGGAAGGCAAAATCCTGGAAAAGGGAGTGTTCAGACCGGTGCTACCTGGGATCTACAATCCTATACTTACGGCCCTTGAAGGATTGGATATCCGCATGGAAGAAGAATTCGGACTGCCATTAGTGGAAATGCCGGGCAGGTAGGCGAGGAATGCTTAACAATGCTGCTCTTCGCATAACTTGTTAAAATTCAATAAAAGCAGCGGGTATACTGTTTCAGTTTACCTGCTTTTTAATTTCAACTGAGTACTTTTGCAGGTTAAATACCTAAATTGAATAGGATTACAATCTTTAGCATATGGCAAAATATTTGAAATGGATTGGAGGCGGACTTGGTTGGGCAGCAGGTGGCCCGATTGGAGCGATACTTGGATTTGTTTTTGGGTCCATGGTTGATGGAATGTCAAGCGGAGAATATGCCTATACCGGACAAGCCCCTTCAACTGGTAGTTCAGGAAAACCCAGCACTCAGGCAGGCGATTTCAAGGTGAGTCTGCTGGTATTGGCTGCAGCAGTAATGAAATCAGACAACCGCATCCTGAAATCAGAACTTGATTTCGTTAAGCGATTTCTTGTTACGCAATTCGGTGAAAATGAGGCAGATCGTCAGTTGCTTGCACTTAGGGAAATTCTTAAACAAGAATACGATATTTCTGCTGTGAGTGAGCAGATCAGGAGATTCATGGACTATTCCGGCAGATTGCAGATGCTTCATCTGTTATTTGGAATTGCTATGTCAGATGGGGATATTCACCCGAATGAAATTCAGACCATCGAAGTTATTAGTCGCGGATTGGGAATCAGCAAGCCTGATCTTGACAGTATCAAGGCAATGTTTATTAAGGATACAACTTCCGCATACAGGATTTTGGAAATAACTCCGGATGCAAATGATGATGAAGTGAAGAAGGCCTATAGGAAAATGGCGTTGAAATACCATCCTGACAGGGTTAGCACTCTCGGTGAAGACGTCCAGAAAGCAGCCAAGTCAAAGTTTCAGGAACTGCAGTCTGCCTATGATCAGATCAAGAAGCAGAGAGGGATGAATTAGGCAATTTGCCTGCCTCAATTGAGAAAATCAGATACCTTCAGATGATCAAGCTGGAAGAACTGGCTAAACTAGCCAAGGTTAAGTCTGCTGAGAACAAAGCTTTTTTCAGGAAACTGGAAAAGATGGATACTAGGCGGCTGGATGGCTATTTTCATAATTTGCATGAAGAGGTATTTGATGAAATCGACTGCCTTGAATGCGGCAATTGCTGCAGATCACTCGGCCCCAGAATTAGCGATGTTGACGTTGCAAGAGTTTCCAATGCTCTGAAGGTCAAGCCTGCTAAACTGATGGAGACCTATCTCCGAAAGGATGAAGATGGAGATCTGGTTTTCAGGAATATGCCTTGTCCCTTTCTACAGGACGACAACTATTGCAGCATCTATCCAGATCGTCCAAAAGCCTGCAGGGAATATCCACATACTGACAGAAGACGCATATATCAGATACTTCCTCTTACCCTCAAAAACACCCATACCTGTCCTGCAGTATTTGAAATTACCGAGAGGTTGAAGCTGCTTGTCAACAAGTAATTACTTTTCAACAGCTTGGCGATATTCAATCCAAAACGGAATCATTAAATGCCAAATCCACTTATATTTGTAGGAAGCATTGTAATTGCCGGGGATGGACATACTGGTTTATTCTAGAAACTTTAAATTTTTGGAGGTTTATGAAAAAAATATTTTCGGGTTCCTTTGCGTTGGGTGGAATTGTCGTCTTAATTGGCATTTTGCTGCTGATAAAGAATATTTTCAATATTCATATTCCCGTATTCACACTGGTTTTTTCCTTCGGTCTAATTTACCTTGGCATTTTGCTGATCAGGGGAAATCTTGGGAAGGGGAGGTTTGGCCATTCCGGACCCGGGAATGTGATGTTTGATGAGCAAACAATCAGGTTCAATCCCGGGCAATCATCCTATAGTGTATTATTTGGTTCCGGGGCACTGAACCTTCAGGAAATCAAGCCAGAAGCTCCATTGCATATTCATGTAGACTGTACCTTTGGTGAGATGCAGGTGGTGGTTCCTCGTGATATTCCATTGCAGGTACTTGGCAGTTCAACTTTCGCACAACTCAACGGTCCCGATTTAAGAAAGATTTCCTTCGGCGATTATAATTATATCTCTGCAGGCTTCAACCCTAGTCTGCCGGGCATTACCTTGCATGCCAGGGTGTTATTTGGGGAAATGAGGGTGTTCTATATCTGAGGTATATGTAAATTATTCTTTAAACCATAAAGAAAGAGTTATTGGGCTCTATTTCCATTGATAAGTTTTGACTAACTCATATTCCAGAATTGACTATTTTCTTTCAATAAATCTTTAAATTATTAAATTTTCATCTTAAAAATTGTGCTATATGAAATCAGAAGAGATCAAGAATTTGTTTTCTCAGTTTGAGGCAGCTGCCTCAGTTTTAGAGGGTGTTGAATGCTGGAGCGCAAGAGAATTGCAGGAATTGCTAGGCTATAGCAAATGGGAAAATTTTGAAAAAGTAGTTCAAAAAGCTAAAGATTCATGCAGCAATGCAGGGGAAGAAATAGCCTATCATTTTCCTGACGTCAGGAAAACGATACGCATGCCGAAAGGTGCTGAAAAAGAGATAGTTGATGTGCTCTTAACGAGGTATGCATGCTATCTAATTGCACAAAATGGGGATAGTAGAAAGGAAGAAATTGCATTTGCACAGAACTATTTTGCAGTGCAAACCCGTAGAGCTGAATTAGTTGAGCAACGAATCCTGGAGTATGAAAGGGTAAAGGCTCGTGAGAAATTGAGCCAAACTGAGAAACAACTTTCAAGTATACTATTTGAGCGTGGGGTTGATAATCAAGGATTTGCGATTATTCGGAGTAAAGGTGATCAGGCATTATTTAACTTAAAGACACATATGCTGAAACGTAAATTGGGTGTACCTGATAGCCGGCCAATTGCAGATTTTCTTCCAACTATAAGCATCAAAGCTAAGGATCTTGCAGCGGAAATGACAGGATTGAATGTACAAAGTAAGGATATGAAAGGTCAAACAAAAATTGAAAAAGAGCATATTGACAACAACCTTGCAGTTAGAAATATGCTCACAGATAGAGGAATAGTACCCGAAAATCTTCCTCCTGCCGAAGATGTAAAAAAGCTACAGCGTAAGCTTGATAAAGATGAAAAAAAGCTAGTGAAAGACAGTAAAAAGAAAAAATAGCTAGTGAAAATTACAACTGTCGCATAAACTATTATGACTGCGTACCCCTCAATCCGCAACGCCGCAACCAGCTATCTGCAACCAGCTATCTGCAACCAGCAATCCGCAACCAGCAATCCGCAACCAGCAATCCGCAACCAGCAATCCGCAACCTGAATTAGAATTGAAAAATTGCAATAGCCTGTCGGGGTAAACAGCTTCAGGAGTGTCTTATATAGGTAGTGCCACAATATCACTGCAAGTTTATCTGCGTTTAAAAATTTATTGAATTTCAAAATTTGTTTTATGAGAGTCTACTACAGGATATTTATGCTTTTAAGCATTTTGTATTTTGGGAATAACAATCTTTCCTTCGGCTCAACTTCTAATATCAATAACGCAATTCCCTTGGCGAGCCTCGTCAGTGGGCACGTTCATTCAAATGGCGGACTTCCGCTAAATGGGGTAGTGGTGCACGCGGGTTCTGTTTCTGCAATGACGAATGACACTGGTTATTATTCAATGCAGTTGGATCCGGGATCCTATAACTTGAATTTCTCAAAGACAGGCTACACAAGTTTGGTAATGAACATTACCGTTATATCAGGAACACCGGTAGTGGTAGATACTGTACTTTTCGAATTGACTAATGCTCCGGCTTGCGCTACAGCCTCGGTAAGTTTTAATGATTCGCTTTCTACGGCACACTGGTGTCCGCCTGTTGGCCCCTATGAACTTCTTTATGATGACGGAAGTGCAGAAAGCTATCCGGCAAATCAGGAAGCGGGAGATATGAATGCCGTAAGGTTTACTCCCGGAGGCTACCCGGCAACTATAACAGGAGCTAAGTTTTTTATTGGAAATGTACCCGGAGGGAACTGCTTAGGTACCACAATGATTGTGAAAGTTTATTCTTCCAGCGCATCAGGTTTGCCATTTCATCTGCTTGATAGTGTTCAGGTTATGATTGTGCAACTCGGCTGGCTTCAGGTTACCGGCTTGAATGCCACTATAAATTCAGGTGATTTCTTTATTGCAATGGAACAGCATGCAACTCCTTTACATTGTCCCTCACTTGGGATAGATAATTCAGCCCCTACGTCTTATAAATCCTATATCAACACTGCTTTAACCGGTTCTGAGTGGATGTTGGCGAACTATCAGGATTTTATGATAAGAGCGATTGTTTATGGGCCCATACCGGTTTTAAATGATAAAAAGGCTACGTCCCGATTAATTCAGAACGGAAATGCAATCAATATTTCAGATGAAAACATAGAGTCTGATGGAAGCAGGAAACAAGCTGTGTCGCATCAAGCTGAAGATAAAGAAGATGTTCCGCTGTCAGTATTTCGATACGCTTTTTATAGAATTTGGTGTCCTGACACTATACAGCCAGTTTCAGCAGGTGTTTATACATTGATTTCTAATGTTTTATCAGCAACTGAATATGTTGAAGCTGGGGCAAGCTGGACGGCATTGCCTGAGGGATGGTATGCCTATGGTATTGTAGCGGACTATCCGGGAGTAGGAGTATCTGATATGACCTATACTAACAGGGTTGCTCATAAAATGTATGCAGATATAACGGTTAATGTGCAGAATCAATGTCAGCAAGCCCCTGCCGAAGGAGCTATCGTCAGGCTCACTGCTCAGAACTATCCTTTCCAAACCATGACGGATACCATTCCGGCATCCGGAAGTCTAACTATAGGTCATATAGTAGCTGGACTTTACAATATCAAAATCTCATATCCTGGTTGTACTTCATATACTGAAGCTCTTACACTTTATTCTAGCCGTACCATAGATGTTTCCCTCCGTCAGGTTGCAAACCCGGTAAGAAATCTATTTGTAAGTGATCAATCCTTGGTGGCAACTTGGGATGAACCGCTTTCTGTGTTGATAGATCAGCATTTTGAAAATGGGAATTTTCCTCCTGCCGGCTGGCAATCCAACTCAATGGGAATGGGATGGTATATTTCCAACAATGGTGATTCATCTTCCTGGAATATAAATCCCCATACTTCTTATGCAGTAGCCAATGATCACTCTGCAGGAACATCAAATAACGGATGCTGCGATTACCTGATTACTCCGCAGCTGGATCTGACAGCAGCACCATCCTATGTTCTGAGCTTTGCTTCTTTCTTTGACGGTTCTGCAGGTCAGACTGCATATGTTGAGATGAGTACTGACGGCGGAGTAAGCTGGACCATCATCCACACATGTACACCACATGCAGGATGGTTTCAAGAAGATGTGGACCTTACACCTTACTCTGGTCCCCTTGCAGCCTATTCAACCGTGCTTTTGGCTTTTCACACTGCAGATAATGGAAATGTAGGCAGCGGATGGGCTATTGATGATATAGTTCTTGCTTCCGGCGGACTTCCGGTTCTGAGTTATTCTGTATATCTGGATAGTAGTTTAGTAAGTGTTGTTCCTCAAGATGTTCTAATGTGGCAATTTGACCCAAACTATATGAATCAGGGACAATCGTACACTGCATGTGTTCAGGCAAATTATTGCTATATATCAACTAATTGGGAGTGTGATGACTTTTCAAATTATTTCCTATACCCCCCCCAAAATTTGAATGTAACTGATAGTGTTACCGCTACATTTGGAAGCGCCATTGTCGACTGGCAGGCTCCCGATAGTAATAATTGTATTCTGGAAGGTTATAATATTTACAGGAATGGAGAAAATATTGCTTCCCTGTCAGATACAATTACGATATACCGGGACCTCAACCTTGTGCCTGGTAATTATTGCTACTATATTACTGCCATTTACGAATTGTCTTGTATCGGAATGCCCGGAATAATCGGAGAATCAATGATGGCAGGTCCTGGTTGTACCGAAATTGTTTATGGTGCAGATCTACCTTTTTCGGAGGACTTCTCATCCGGGCAGTTCGGGACAGCACTTTGGACAGCAGGCCAGAATTGGGTGGTTGACAGTCAGACTGATAACCCTGTACCAGCCGCCAGATTCGTGTGGGAACCACTTCTTGAAAATTATTTTAGCGGACTTGAGAGTTTCTGGATGAATACCACCGAACTTGACAGTCTTGCACCCTATTTGGTGTGGTTTGATTTTGATGCCAAACTGGATGACCCGACATTATCAGGTACTGAGAAGCTTACCGTTGAAGTTTGGGATGGAAACCTCTGGAATACTGTACTTGAATATGTCAATAATGGCAGTTTCGACTGGACCACAAACCATCTTGATATTACTTCCTTCGCAAGTGACAGGGTCTTTAAGGTGCGTTTTACTGCTAATGGGATATCTTCTGTAGGCATTCATTACTGGTCTGTGGATAACATTCATATCTATACAACAACTGCACTTATTCCGCCTCTGAGCCTCACAACAGACCTTGTAGACCCCTTAGGGGATGCAATCATGCTCAACTGGCAGGCTCCTGTTGCCGGAAGCCCGGAAAAGAAAGCAGGAATAACTCCAACACCGAGTATTTCAAACCTTGAAATCAGCAGCAGTAGTGTTCTTACAGGGTATAACATCTATCGCAGGGATGTTTCGAAATCAAACTCGGTGAATGATACCCTGAATGAATATGTACTTATAGCATCTTCTGATACAACAATGTACATCGATGATAACCTGTCTAACTACCCGGTAAGCTGCTACCAGTATTATGTTACTGCCGTTTATGAGCTGGGTGAATCGGATTCGTCGAATACGGATACCGAATGCCTTTACACCAGCATCAAGCAGTTTGAATCAAAGAATATCCGAATTTACCCCAATCCGGCTAAGGATTTTCTCAATATTGAGATTCCGGAAAAAGCCAGAAACTTCAGGGTTTATAATGCCATCGGGACAATAATGGCCGACATTGCTTTAAAAAATGAATCGATCTATTGTTTAAGAACCGGGGAATTTTTACCCGGATTATACACTCTGGTTATTGAAGCCTCAGAAGGTAAATTGCTGAACTGCAAGTTTATTATTGAGCAATAATGCTTCAGGAAAATAAAAGCCTTATTGCTGTCAGACTTTTTAAGAAATTTTATAAGTAAACGGATATTATTCTGTCTGCTATAAAAATGATAAAAGAGAACTGTTTTATTTCTTCCAGAGTTTGGAAAAGTATTTATGACCTTTTCAATCCCCTTTCTCACCTCTTAACCCACTTACTGGAGATTTCCTGAGCAACCGGGCTGCTGGAAGGAGAATGGATAAGGTTCCGGTTGTAAAAACCAATGTGAAGAGCAGAATCAGCATCATCCATGGGATTCCGTGAAGGGTATCGCCGGGAAGTGCCATTAATCCTATGATCGCAGAAATGGTGCCAAGCAGCAGTCCGCTGAATATCAAATATAGAAATTCGAAACTGAGCAATTGGAATACCTGTTTACCGGTAAAGCCGACGGATAGCATGACTGCAAATTCTTTCCTTCGTTCTGATGTATTTCTTATCAGAATGACTCCCATTCCCAGAATTCCAATCATTAGTCCTAATCCTCCCAAGAGGATGAATACCATCAGGTAGGTGTTCTCCACCTGGTTAAAGGAATGGATGCGTTCAGAGGTCATGGTAGCCATCCAGCCATAATCCCGAAGCAGATAATCAAGTGTGTCTGTAACCCTGGTGAGATCGGCTGATTTGATGTCCAACAGGAAGGTATTTGGTGTTGCCAGGGTAGGAAAATGTTCAACCAGTCTTTTGGATGAAACCAGTACATTCCCCTGGAAAATTGAGTTTTCAAGTCCACCAAGGAGCACAACATGAAGGAGATTTCCTTTCTCATCGGGATAGATTAAAGTATCTCCAAGCTTGCGGTGCAATCCCCAGGTAATTACTGTGAGGTCGGCAAATGCAGGTATGATTCCGGAAGGATAAATGCTGTCGAGGGCACTCCATGCATTATCCTGAGGCACAAACGGATGCAAAAGCTGGAACTTGAGTGAGTTTCTTTCACCCATAGATACTGCATTCAGGCCTGCCAGAGTGGGGTTGGAAACCTGATTGAGATTCAGACAGCTGGCATCATCACCCTTCA
Source organism: Bacteroidales bacterium (assembly GCA_016707705.1). Taxonomy (GTDB): domain Bacteria; phylum Bacteroidota; class Bacteroidia; order Bacteroidales; family UBA4417; genus UBA4417. The sequence continues at coordinate 7,988 of JADJHD010000008.1, read as the reverse complement.
CCCTATAGATGGTCTCAAATTTCACATCGTTGAGGATGTTGATATCCTGAATGCCTGTTTGTTTCCTGCCATTGTGAGAGTTCAGGTCGAAGTGAATGGGAAGTGTGGATTCAGCCCAAAGACTGAATCCAGCAGTCCCGGAATCCTGACTCTTGCTTGAGCTTGCGGGTTTAATATTGCTGGCAGTGATGAAAATACTGAATGCACCAAGTGCAAGCAGAATAATGGAAGTTATGCTCCGTTTCCGCCTCAGCGACAGGCTTCTTATGGCAAGGTTCCGTATGTTTGCTGACACTGCGGCTGACTTCGACCAAGCATTGTAAAGCTGGAAACTAATCACAAATATTCCCGACAGCAGGAGCAAAGATCCGATTCCCATGGTAAGTTCAGCACCTGCGATCCTTGGATTTATAAACCTGAGAATGAGTAAAATAAATCCGAAAATGCCGAATATTATTGCTAAGAATTTGTAAATCCCGGCTTTTCTGGAGATATTCTCATGCTTCAAAGCATGTTCACCCTTAACAGCCTGAAAAAGTTGCTCTTTTAAACTCAGCCGGATTACTATCCAGGAAGTCAGGAATGAAACTGTAAATCCTGTAAATAAACCTGTCAGGATTGTAACTACATCAAGATGGCTCTTCAGCGTGGAGATTCCTGCAACTGGTTGCCAGATAGTATTTAATCCCTTGATCAGCAATTCATTGTACAGTATTCCAAGTAGTATTCCGGGAATGGTTCCGATAAGGCTAACAAACAAGGATTCAATCAGCAGGATTCGGCTGATAATTCTTTTCCGGATACCAATGGAATTGAGTAATGCGATCTCAGCGGCACGTTTTCTCGATTGCAACCCCATCAGCAGGGCGGTTAACAGGAATGCGGCAATAAGGATAAAGAAGCTCAATCCCAGGAATAGTTCACCAAAATCAGAGGATTGTTTTGCAGCCCGTTCGCCTTCCACAGCAGCGTTTCTGGCTGTAAATCCGTTGCTTGAAGGGTCCAGTTCAGATAGAAGTCTCTTTTCAATTTTCAGTTTTTCTGCCGAATCTGTTTTGAAGCGAAAAGCTGTGAGGTTACCATAGGAATTGGACCAGATTTCCTTTCCTTTCTCAATTGAGATAAATGCCTTGGGTGTTCCCCGATAATCTTTCCAGTATTCCTCATCCTGATCCCGGATAAGCGAGAGGTTTATCGGACTTCCTGTTTCCCAGTCACGACAATTTACGGCTTTCGAGATTCCGGGAAGCTCAGGCATCAGACTTCTGTCGAAGAGTGAATTGGTCTGATCCATTATTTTCCCTACTGCAAAATTGCAGCTATCCTCCTTGAGACTGCGTAGTGGCCCTAGTTTATAGTATCTCAACCGGAGTGAATCCCCGGTTTCTACACCCAGGTCCTTTGCGAGCCAGTCTGAAATCAGGATTTCATTTTCTCCAATTCGGTAATTGAAATAGGTACTATCAACAGCAGTAACAAAAGAGTAGGGGGTGGAGTGTTCGCTGGTGGAGATTCCATTAACCAGATAGGAAAGTATTTCCTGAGTTTCCGGAACAATGGAATGGAACGTATTGCTTAGTTTTTTATCAATAAAAATCTGATCCGTAGTAAGTTGCTTAGTTCCGGGAGTATTTGTGCCTGTAATCGTAATTCCTGCATCTTCAAGATTCCAATCTTCTCCTATGAGTTTCATGATTGTATCCGGACTTACACTTCCACCTTTTTCGATAAGAATTGCATTTGCTGTATTCTTCATCCCAATAAGACTCGAAAGCCTTGACAGGGAAACAAAAACTGAGAGTGGTGGTAATTGGTTGTTGCTCAGGCTAAAGCGACCCATGGATTCATCCCCGGCAATAGCTGCAAGCTTGAATCTGGCAGCCGTTACTTCCTGCCTGTCGTCGACAAATGGGGTATTCTGCGGAGTTTTACCGGGTTTGTGGATTTTAAGAATGAAATCATCACCTGGATTTAGTCTGAGCTTTTCGGCTGCAGCCTTTGACAGTATGGCTTCTCCTGCTTTGGGAGAAGGAAGGCTGTTGTTCCAGAAAGAGGGAAATGAATCATTAATGCCAATCAGTTGAATTCGGTTGATACGACTGTTCCCCTCCGGATTAATGCAGATTGCCTCAGCAAGGATTACCGGACTCACACTTCCATTCAGGCTTTTATGGATAGAATCTGCAAGCCCTGCATTGAAATACCTTCCGTTGGCAAAAATAGTCCATTCAATTTTGCCCAATCGCTGCTCCTTGATCTTGTTGAGGCTATATTTAACGGAATCTCCAATGATCAGTGCCCCAATAAGAACGGCTGTGGCTACAGCAATCCCAAGAGCAGTCAACAGATGCTGACGTCTGAAAAACAGAAGATTACGCAGGATCAATCTGAAGATGCTCATTGGTGACCGGGTAAATAATTTTAGAATTGGTACTTTTAAATTTGTTTGAGAGAACCTGATTTAAGCTGATATACTTTTTGGAGTTTTGTTGCAATCTCCATGGAATGGGTCACAACCACCATCGAAAATCCCTGTTCCTTTTGTAATTCAAGCAAAAGATCGATGAGAAGGCTGGCATTTTCTGAATCCAGTGACCCTGTAGGTTCATCTGCCAATAATAATTTTGGACTATTCACCATAGCCCTAACCATTGCAGTACGCTGGCATTCTCCAACCGAAACCTGTGAAGGCCTGCTGTTTAGCTTTTCACTAAGACCAATTCTTTTCATAAGGGCAATTCCCCTTTCCATTGCCTGCTGCTTCTCAGAATTGTTTGTCAAAGGGAGCAATGGAAGTTGAATGTTTTCGAGTAATGTGAGTTGGGGCAGAAGGTGATGCGATTGGAAAACGAATCCGATCAATTTGTTTCTGATATTTGAAATAAGCTGATTATCAGAATAGTTAGGCTCTGATCCATCAAGGATCAACTTGCCAGAGTCGGGTGTGTCGAGAGTCCCCAGAATATTCAGCAGAGTGCTTTTTCCTGAACCAGAGGGACCTGTGATTGCAATTGAGGTATTTGATGGAATTCGCAGGGATACTTCATTCAGCACCTTGGTTTCCATCAAGGGATAGGATTTAGAAACAGCTTGAAGTTCAGCGATCATACCTTGCTATTTAGTGAGAATTTCCTGGTAGGTTTCAAGCATGGCTGCTGCCAGTCCGGAAGAGTTATATTGATTTTCAACTTGCTGATAACCAGTTTTTCCAGCTCTCTTAAGTTCATCAGGATTTGAAAGGACAAACTCAAGTTTGGCGGCTAGGGCTTCAGCGGTATTAGGAGAATATGTCCAGCCACCACCAGTGTTCCTGACAATTTCGGGGAAAGCACCCAGTTCGGGCTGCATAATTGGTTTTCCACTGGCAAGTGCCTCCAGCTGGTACATCCCAAAAGCCTCGCCTTGAAGGACTGGGACCGATAAAAGACTAATATCCTTAAGAAAGTTATGCAGAGCATTCCCTTCAAATTCATGGATGATTTCCATATCTTTCTCAATTCCAGCCTTTTTTAGTTTTGTCCACTGAGCCTTGATAAACTTATGATCATCACCGGTAAATCCTCCGGTAGCCTTCAGTTTTATTTCTCTGAATTGGGGTTTGGATTTCAGGAGGATAAAAGCATCCACCAGAATTGCAAATCCATTTTCTTCGCAGATGCGTGAAAGATAGCCCAGTACAGGCGGATTAGCTGCAGGAAGACTGTATTTATATTTCGATGGATCAATGCCAATTGGTATAACTTTCATTTTCTCAGAAGGGATATTCATCTTCCTGCTCATTACCCCGGCAAAATAGCTGCTAACCGATACAAACTTATCGACATGCTCAACCTTTGTTGCAAGCAGGTCCCACATATGCTGACGATCCTTTTCATGCATTGCATCCACCCAAACATCCTCATCCTGGAGGGAGCAAACAACAGGAATCTGAAGTTCCTCCCTGATTTCCTTTGCCATTCCTAGCAGTAAGGCATTGGAAAAGTGGACGATATCCGGTTTCTCATGAACTTTTAGGTAATCAATCAATTGCCGAAGTTCCTTAGCCTGATTTCCCTTACTTCCGAGCAGCATGGATTCCGTGAGTGCGGCAAGTCCGCTTGCTCTGGTGGATCCTGATTTACTGGCTGCAAACTTCAGAATAGAGGGGGAGTTGAAGAAATTCTCCAGCCAGCCAGGCATATTTCTCATAAATGGAAATGCCTGCTTAATGTAGATGTTTACAGCCCCATAAAATACCGGGAAATCAGATTTAATCTGACTGCTGCCAATAGTTAGCGGCATATACATCGGAAGCATCAGAGCCTCGTGTCCAAGTTTCCTGATAGATGTTGAAAATGCACTGTCGCGCAGGCAATTCCCACAATAAAATGTACCTCCAAAACCCGGGACAATGTGTATTATTTTCATGTAATCTATTCTGAATTAATCAAGTATAAAATAACGAGTAAATATATTACTCGTACTACTTAGGCCCAAAGGCATAGATACTTCCATCTTCTGCGGCTACTACAACCAGGTTATTGATAACAGCTGGAGTTGCCGAAATGGTACTGCCGATTTCATAGGACCAGATTTCTGAACCTGTTAATAATCCAAGAAGAAGCAGGCGTCCGTCACCGGTACCAATTATGACTGTGCTTCCGACAATTACAGGAGATGCGTCAACTTTTCCTCTGGTTTTGTAGCTCCAGGCGATTTTCCCGCCTGCAGCCTCATAGCAATAAACTGTATGATTCTGTGAAGCCGTCACGACCCTGCCCTTTGATATTGATGGAGAAGCGAGGAATGGACCACCGCCTCCGGTTTTCCAGATTGTTTTCCTTGTTTTCAGATCGATACAGTAGAAATCACCATCGTAATTCCCAAGATAAGCTTTGTCAGCAGCAATTGCAGCCGATGCCGGGACATAGGTACCAATGTTGATATTAATGCTCTCCTTTCCTGTATTGGTATTGATCATATGCAGTAAACCATCGCAACCGCCGAAAATGGCCATTTTCCCCCAGATTGCAGCCGTTCCGTTGATGTAATTGCCCGATTCATATTTCCATGCAGCTTTTCCTGTGGAGAGGTTCACTGCATGCAGGAAGTAGTCGTAGCTTCCAACCAGTATTCGCTTTTGTTTGCCATCAGCAGCCAGGACCCAGGTGGCAGAACCGGAGATTTGTCCTTCGGTGGCATATTTCCACTTGAGTTTGCCTGTTGCAGCATCCAGAGCAAAGAGAATGCCCTCAAGGTTGCCCACAATCACATACTTATCAACCAGCATTGGAGAAGCTTCAATGGAATTACCGGTATTGAATTTCCATTTCAGATTGCCTTTCAGATCCAGTGCATACAAATATCCATTGGTGGATCCTGTATAAATAATTCCATTCGCAATAACGGGTGATGATTTTAACGCATCCCCGGCAGGATAGGACCAGAGCAGTTTCAGGCCAGAAGGAACCAGTGCAGGCGAAGTCCCGTCTAGATTGGCACTTCCCCTGTACATTGGCCAGCAAGAGCCTGATTTGGTTTGTGCCGAAACCAGAATACTGAGGTTTATGAACAGAAATCCTATGATGATTAAGTATCTCATGCAGTACTTTAAATGATCAGTCTTATATTCTTTTAAAACTGTTAGTTGTATCAAAGTTTTTCTTCTTTGTTTTTGATAGAAATTGCAGCTGTTGGACAAGCTTCTGCACAAGCCAGTGCTGACTTTTTTAGTGCCTCGAGAGTGGTTTGATTAAAGGGGACACTCACCCGAACATCAAAGCCTCTTCCGATAAAACTAAGTCCGAGCTCCTCTGAATATTCCCTTGCAATCTCAATACAGATGCTGCATTTAATGCATTTTTCAGGCTCATAGATGACCAATCCGTGTTGATCTTGCTTTACAAATGACTTCCGATGACCAGTTGCAAAGTGTTTTCTGTCAGCGCCATATAAATCAGAGTATAGGCGAAGCTTGCAGGAGTCAGGTTTTCGGCAATCGCAATGCATGCATCGCTTAGCTTCCTCAATTGCCTCTTCCTTGCTTAACCCCTGAATAAAACCTTTAGCAGGTTCAATCCTGGCAAAATTTGCAGCCTCTTTCAGGTATTCAGGATATTCTTCTTCCTTGAGTTGTCCAACCACTGAGTTAAAGCGATTCAGTTTTTTTCGGGCTGCCATGCCAGCAAAGTAAAGGCAAATATTATCTGCAGCCTCCTTTCCCTGAGCAGCAGCCCGAACAGCCATTTTCTGATTTTTCAGGATATTTCCGGCTGCAAAAACTCCCGGGATATTCGTCTCAAAAGTATCTTTATTTATCTCAAGTTCTTCACCATCAAGCATTTTGTATATCTCATCCGGGTTGAGTTGTCCGCCTGCTATCAGAACAGCATCAAACTTGCCATGTGATCCGTTCTTTACATCTGCAAGATTAATTAACGTGCTCAGGACAAATTCGGCGCCAAGATCTTTTAAATATTTGAGCTCCCTGTCCAGTATTTCCCGCGGTAATTCTTCTTCCGGAATTTGGTACCGCATTGCTCCCCCGGCTTCTGCCTGTTTATCGAACAAAACACACTGATGTCCGGCTTTTAGAAGGTAGAAGGCAGCTGAGAGACCGGCAGGACCTGTTCCTATAATAGCAATCTTCTTGCCGGATGCAGGAGTCTGCTTTTCTGGATTTTCGTAAGTGTCAGATTCATAGGCCGCTGAGCGTTTCAGCAGGCAAATGGAGACTGCAGAATCAATAGGTTTTCTCTTACAGGCTTTCTCGCAGGGTGCAGGACAAATATATCCCAGAATCAAGGGAAGAGCGATCTGTTCTCTTACAACCTTGTGTGCTTCATTGAACTTGCCCTGTGCAATCAAACGATTCATCAGAGGTATATCCATCTGAGCAGGGCAGGTAAGGCTGCAGGGAGCCTCGCAATCACCCACATGGTCTGACAGCAATAACTCCAGTGCTTCCTTTCTGAAAGCCCTGATTTCTTCTGAATCCGTGATTATTTCCATGCCTTCCTGTGCCGGCATAGCGCATGATGGGTAAAGTTTACCTGTTTTCTGATCCTTAACCGTGCAAATCATGCAGGAAGGATGCTCCTGAGTGCCTTTCAGGTGACAAAGCGTGGGAATCTCAATACCTATGCTTCCGGCAGCAAGCAAAATACTGCTGCCATCGGCTATTTCCACGGGTATTGAGTTGATTGTCAGCCTGATCATATTATTCAACTATTATTGCATCCACAGGACAAACCTGTCGGCAGATATCACATTTTATACATTTCTCCTGATCGATGCTGTGCTTTTCGTAAGGTTTAAAAGCGATGGCATCAGAGGGACAGCGCTGTGCGCATTTTGTGCATCCAATACATTCATCTTTAACAAGATAATGAATGAGAGGAATGCATTTACCGGCAGGACATTTTCCCTTCAGATGAGCTTCATACTCATGACGAAAGTACCTGAGGGTGGAAAGTACCGGGTTTGGAGCTGTTTTACCAAGTCCGCAGAGGCTGCCAGCCTTGGTGCTATGTGCCAGTTCTTCAAGTTTTTGCAAATCTGCTTCAGTTCCTGAACCTGTCCGAATTTTTTCAAGGAGTTCCAGCATTCTTCGGGTTCCAACACGGCAGAAGGTGCACTTTCCGCAGGATTGATCCTGAGTGAATGAAAGGAAATAATGGGCAATATCCACCATGCAATCCTGATCATCAAGCACCACCAGTCCACCGGAACCCATCATGGCACCCATTTCAGTAAGTGTTTCAAAATCAACGGGAATATCGCAATGTTCAGCAGGAATGCATCCTCCGGATGGTCCACCGATCTGAACTGCTTTAAGGGCATGTCCACCAGCAATTCCACCGCCAATCTCTTCCACAATCTGACGTAGGGTAGTACCCATGGGGACTTCTATCAATCCACCGCGATTAACTTTACCGGCCAGTGCAAAAACCTTGGTTCCCTTACTGCCATTGGTTCCTATGTTCTTAAATGCCTCTTCTCCGTTCCTT
>JADJHD010000007.1 GCA_016707705.1 Bacteroidales bacterium | reverse complement strand
TCAGAATGAGATTTTTATATAAGGTTTTAAAGTCATTGCTTAAAAAACTGATATCGATAAACTCCATCCATCTGTCCCTGGACTTCTCCATTTTCTTAAAGATATTTTCTTGTTGCTTCGCATCCAGTTTCAAGGAAGTGAAAGCAATACTGAAATCTTTCCGGTTTAGTTTTTTCTTTTTGCCATTTAATGTTAGCGCCATCTCTTCATCATCGGCAGGATTTACAACTGCGGTAGCAACCATATCATAAGCCGGGGAAAGTATATTGCCAATTCCCGGCTGGCGGATCAGGGAGAAATTCTTCAGATGCATATCGGCATTGCCGGTTAGAAAAGAAAATAATACCTGTTCAAAGAAATTAATTACATCCAGTCCGGGGTTGACAGAGTGCTTCAATATAGCCTTTGCAACTTGTTCGTATGAACCATGGTATTTATCTTCAGTTAATCGTTCTGTTATCTGGCACATATCTTCCTTGTGCAGTTTATTCTTTTTATCACGGTCAATTCTTTTAGTCAAATACACTAAGTTGCCTGACTGAAGGCGGATCAATGTATGGGGCACTACCCTTATTTTTGCAATTTCAGCCAGATGGTCAGAGTCTTCAACTTCCAGGCAGTGTTTAAATGGGGTGTTGGTGGTTTTAGAACATAACCGCCTCAAGACCTACTATTGTAAAGCGTTTTGGCTCATTCTTTCCCAACCTGGTGCCAAACCTAGTGATATTTTCGGTTGCACTCCAGTGACAGCCATTTGGCTACGAACTACCTGTATGGCCAACTCTTCCATTTGGGATTCAGAATAATTGACTATAGCTGGAGTTACCTGGCCAAATATCTTTTTACTGCATGCCGCATGGAAATCTGCTTCGTGATTTTCTAACAAGCTGTAACAATATAAACATCTCTTCATAAACTGTCCTCCCCAATTATATGGTGAACACTTACGGCCCCAATACAATCTTTACAACAGACCAATAACAGTCCCATTCGATCGCGCGGGTTTAATTTCCAGTTTTTTTCGGCGATATCAAGCAGCCATCCTTCAGGGATAAGACCATCGAAGAATGGAAACAACACCTTACTATCAAAAGGCTTTTCTTGCAGTGGCAGAGTAACGCTGACCGGCTCGGTATCAGAGGATTCCAGGAAAATATTATCGTATTGAAAATGATACCCGTATTCGTCCTGTGTGAGCCAGCCTGCAGTTTTATCGTTTACTTTTATTTCAGCTTTTCTCATCCGTCAGAGTATTTCGGGTTATTGGTAAAGCGCCTACTTCATAGCCAAAAGTTGAAGCACTTGATTGACCTTATCCAAACGCAGAGTTTCTTTACCCTGTTCGAGTTCACGGACAAAGCGAAGACCTACACCAGCTTTTTCTGACAATTCAGGCTGAGTAAGGTTGGCTAGTCGCCTTTTTTCTTTTACAAATTCACTTAAAGTCATAATATATACCCTTTAGGGTACAAATATAATACAATTTTATAAAAATACACCCTTACGGGTATAAATATTTATAATAATTACTCTAATGCACCCGATAGGGTATAAAAGCATCGTAGTATGTGGCCATCGTACCCTAACGGGTATATAATCTGTACAGAATTTACTGATGAATATGTCGGAAGAAAATAAAAGAGATGATATCGCCTGCTCGCTTCTCTCTTTATAAATATTCATACCCTAAATATTAACCTTCAACTTCTACCTTCTCCTCCAAATCGCACTGGAGAAGGAATAAAAAAAACCGGCAACAATCAGTTGCCGGTCGGGAAATTCAATAAAGAAGGCAGAAGTAATTATTCTGATATGAACTGACTAAAAGAGGAAAATAGTGAGCCTTTTATAGTCAGATGTTGGAATTATTTTCCGCTTGGAAGCAGGACCTTGTCAATGGCATGAACTACACCGTTTGAGCCTTGCACATCAGCAACAACTACATTGGTATTTCCATTCAGCACTACTCCCTTGCCAACATTTACCATAATATTAGTGCCCTGTAGGGTTGGGATATCGCCATTTACCAGACCTGATGATACATTATTACCTGCTACTACATGATAGAGGAGGATTGGGGTGAGCTGTTCTGCGGTAAGCTGTTCAACTCCGCTAACTCCCAGGTCATTGAACAATGAAGTGAAAGCATCATTGGTTGGGGCAAATACTGTAAAGGGACCAACTCCATTGAGGGTTTCAGCCAATCCAGCTTTCACAACGGCAGATACCAATGTGCTGAAGCTGCTGTTGTTAACTGCGATGCCTACAACTGTCGGGGGAATCAAAACATGGTCGATTACATGAATAACTCCATTAGTGCCAACTACATCAGTTAGTACAACATTTGCGGAGTTGTTAATCTTTACACCTGAAGCTGTATTGAGATAAATATCCATCGGATAAGTCATATAGGTGCTCAGGGTCTTGGCATAACCTGTTCCAACTTCACTTGCATAGACTGTACTGCCTAAAACATGGTAAAGAAGTATAGGCTTCAGATCAGACGGCAATTCTGAAAGGGCTGCAAATGCATCATTTGTTGGAGCAAATACTGTAAAAGTCCCTGCAGGATCGCTGAGTGCGGGTACTAATCCTGCACCTGACAATGCTGAAACCAGAGTGGTAAAGCTACTGTTGGCAACAGCAAGATCAGCAACTGTTGGAGGAAGTAAAACCTGGTCAATTACATGAATTACTCCATTGGAAGCCATGATGTCGGCGGTGGAAACCATTGCAGAACTGTTTAACTTAACTCCGCTGGCAACATCTACCTTTAAGGAGACAAATCGTCCACCTACTGCCGGGCTTAGTGTTGAGACATATCCGCTGCTTAATCCTGTTGAAACAGCCTTTGAACCTAATACATGGTAAAGGAGAATCGGGCGCAAAGCATCAGCACTTAACTGATCAATTCCGCTTACACCCAATTTTGTGAAGAGTGCATTGAACGCATCATTTGTCGGGGCAAATACTGTATATGTGCCGGCATTACTAAGTGTTGTAGCAAGGTTAGCTTTGGTTAATGCCTGAACCAGAATTGAAAATTGTGGGTCGGCGGAAGCTATTGCTGCAATGCTCTTTGGGGTATCATTCATATTGTTATCATCATCCTTCTGGCATGATGTTAACGTAAACAATCCTATAGTGATCACGGCCACTATGGATAAAATGGTCTTGAAGTTGGATTTTGTTTTCATGGTATATATTGTTTAATGATTTGTTATGATGATTAAACAGAATGTACTATTAAATGTTTAATCATTTTATAAAAAAATTAAACAATACTTACTTTTCTATTCAAATAGTATTGCAAATCAGTGAAATAGAAAAGTAATTTAGATTGATAGTTTTCTAAACAAAATGATACCTTGGAGGAGATTTGATGACTTTCAATCTGTACAATTAAAGGGTATTGTATCAAAACTCTTGATTTAAAACCTGTCATTCTGTTTTTGTAGCCCGGACATGGTTTTATCCCGATAACTCCATTTGGAATCTCGCTTTGTTTAGGTATCGGTATTCTAAATCTGGGAAATAGTCCTTTGCCGGTTCTGGGGGGCTTCGCTAAAACTTCTACATGGTTAGCAGCAGTAATTGGTGCTATTCGGACTTAAAAATATCAGTGATTGTCTAAAAATATTATTATGAAGTAAAACAAGAATTCATCAGCCAGCTGGCGGATGGTTTCTTGATTATGAATTCTGACTCCTGAATTCTTTTTTCCCCATTTTGACAATTTTTGACAGTTTCTAAGTCCAATCAATTCCCTGATTCTGTTTTCCAGTTCACCGAAACTATAATTTCATTGCGCCTGTTGAAGAGCTGGAAGGGGGGATTATACCCTAAATATCTTGTATGTCCGTAAGATGTGATGCCTTTTGATTCAAGGATGGTATAAAGTTTTTCTGAATAGGATTTCAGTTTCCTGTCGGATGCAAAGCCGCCAAACTTAATGACTGCTACATATTCATCAGCGGTCTTTTGAATCAGCACATTGGGATCATTTGGCTTTGGAAGGTTCTCTTCGGTATAGGATGATGGCATTACAAAACTCATGCTTGAAACGGAATCGTTGATGTCCATATGAACGGGAGCAGTCATTGAGATGCTGGTACTGCTCTCATTTCCTCCGAAAATATAGCCTGCCAATTTGCGAAACCCGGGATTTGCCAGTTCCTTGTAGGTTTTGGCGTTGGATTTAATTGTCGCAATGGTAGCAGATGGATAAAACCGGATTTCGAAATCCTTTTCCTGCAGGATTACGGTGTACTTCTGCTCTTCAGTCTTGGTAGATGGCATAAGCATAAAGGATTGGAAGATTATAAAAATAAATACTGCAATGGCGGATACTATCAAAAATGTTTTCATTTGCTATATATTGTTAATATTATCAAGCAGTTAAAGAAAAAAATCATATTTATATTGAGGGTCAAATGATGCGATTTTATCGACTTATTCACTTGCTGTGCAGAGTGTAAGGAATTAGCCAAAAAGAATTAATTACCGATTCTTTTTGGCTAACCTTAATTCAGGATAAAATACGCCGCATTCAGAGCCGTTGCGAAACTTACCCATAACAGGTAGGGGATGTTGAGATATGCTGCAAGTGGTTTTACCCTTCTGAAGTTAATCAGCATTAATACTATCATTATCCAAAGGACAAGAATTTCCATTAGGGCAACTCCAATTTGCCTGAAGTAGAAAAAGAGGAAACTCCATCCGAAATTCAAAATCAGCTGCACCATAAAAATCAGAATCGCCTGATCGCGCTGTTTGCTGGATTCCTGTTTCCAAATCAGGTACAGTGAGATGCCCATAAGGATGTAAAGCGCTGTCCACACCGGTCCAAATACCCAGTTTGGAGGATTGAAGGAAGGTTGATTTAGCGAAGCATACCATCCCGGAATTGCCTCAGTCGTAAACATTCCGGCTATTCCTCCAACGCCAAGGGGCAATAGGAGGGAAGCTATTAGTTTTCCAATCTGGCTTGCTTTCATCTGTCTGAAATTTCTGATATACTCTTGCAGGAATGGAGCTGCCCGCTAACAGATTTAAATGCTTCTGATACGCTGGAACAGGTTTTGTCCCTTTTAATCAAATATCGGTTTTAAAGATGGTTGTTTAACATTGAGAGAACAATAAAACTTCTATTCTTCAGCTATTTATAGACATTTTTCCTTTTGTCAGCTCAATCGCTACTGAATAATCAGTTTTTGATTTTTTGTTCCCTTGCTGTTTTGCACCGTTACCACATATAATCCCTTAGCAAACTGATCAGTGTAAATTTCTGTTTCAGGATGCTGAATGTCCATGGAAAGGTATATCCTGCCACTCATATCCCTGATCTTAAGATTTGAAACTTCTTCTGAATCATCAGTATTCACAGTGAATTTACTGATTGCTGGATTAGGAAATATCGAAAATCCTGCTGATTTGGATTCCGGAATTGAAGTGGTGCTGTAGGCGCTTTTGGCAAAGGAGTAATTGTCGCAAACTATTTCAGAAACCGACGAAGGGACAAATCCTGTTGTGTAAGTATTGTCGAGAGTGTTGAATACAATCATCTTTGCCTGGAAGAAGTTGTCGAATCCCACCAGCAGAAAGCTGCCTGAGTATTGGTCAAATGAGGAGGAACCCGCCATATAATAGGGGAATCCTACAATCTCTCCTCTTTCAATGATCTCGCCGCTTGTGGTGTTGATTTCAACCACCCAGTTACCGGTATAGTTAAATGCCGAATCATATTGTGTGTTAAAAGCGTAAAGTGTATTGTTGACGTTGTCGTAGTTTAAACTTGTGAAATTGTTGTATGGAGTTGTTGGCAACACAATTGTCTTTGTCCAGGAGAACACTGGATTCCGAACCGGGATGCCATACAGGCAAACGGATTGCGAACCATCAGATCCTAAATAATAAAGAAGCCCGTTATTGGAATCGAATCCGATTGCATCTGTATAAATTCCATTTACTCCTGGCTCCTCAATAATTCCCAGTAAGGACTCAGTCCCGGTATTGATATCATATTCATTTACACTGATATAGCCAATTGAATCTAAACTCAGGGTGTAGATCTTGCCAGTACTCATATCGATTTCACAAACATTGGAGAAGGTATTATAACTACGCAGGCCTGCAATATTTGATGCTGTATTGAAAGCAAGCAAAACTCCCGTATCAGCCGATATTCCGCTTAGATAGTAATTGCTGCTGTAGGCATCAAATACTGAGGAAGCGTACAGGTATGCATCCAAACCTGTAGGGTATCTTGTTTCGGTGGATGGATCCAAAGCCTGCCATTTGACAACTTCTATGGTTCCGTTGGCAGTGGAACTTATTCCAACAAGATTGATCTGGGCTTTGAGAACTGTACTTGTGAGAAGTATCGCGGAAAGGATTATAACTATCTTTTTCATGGCTCTCTGTTTTATGGGTGAATATGTGTTTAATATTTATCGTTTAATGATTCTTGCGTATTCTGTTTGCTCTGCATTTCCGCTCATTCTTAAAATATAGGCACCGGCAGGCACGCCAGATAAATCAAACCTGTTCATTCCTTCAGTTAACTGCAAGACAAGAATCTGTTTCCCTCTCAGATCCAGGACTTCTGCTTTCACAAACTTGCCGGTATTATTGATGTTCAGGAAATCAGTGAAAGGATTTGGATAGATTTCCAGGCTCTTTTTCCCGGGATTTTCAGTTACTGAAGTATTGGGTTGTTTATTGACAGTCTTGAGTATGATATTGCAGCTGGTATCGTAGATGGCATAGCTGATCAACCCCTTTGTAATGTCATCGTAACCATCCAGGATTTTTTCCTCAATTTCGGTTGAGTCGGAGAGACAAAAGCAATTGGTGGGGATAAACATATTCAGATCTGTCTGATTGTCAATATTGTAAGCTGTGTTGGAACAAATTCTATTGTTCTCAATTGTTGGGGCTGCCTGGCCATATTCCAGAGGACCAATGGCAATGCCTGTTGAATTATCCTTGATGTCACAATTGCTGACCAAAGTTCCCCAGCCTGCCATCAGGGCAGTTTGATTATTGCTGAAAAGTGAATTCGTGATTTGGACATTATTGGTATAGGTAATTCCCAGTAAGTTATTTGTGAACGTACATGAGTCGACGATGCCGTTGTTTGCATTCTCGAAGGCAATCCCATTATTGTCGAAGAGGGTATTCTTTAACTGTACACCAGCATTTGTGTTATTGCCAATGCGAATAGCGGATGTATTATTTATGAATGAGCAATTTTCAACCTCCAGTTCACTGGTATTAACGGGCAATGCTTCCGTATTTCCATCGAAAACGCAGTTGGTCAGCTTAAAAATGCTCCAGCCATAAACGGCATTCTGATTGCCAACAAAACTGCAGCTATCAGCCTGCAATGCGACCCCAACTCCAAGCGCATTGGTGTTATAACTAAAAACACACTGATTCAGATTGATGACTCGCGGAATGAAGGAATCATATCTTATGGCATACAATGCATTGGAGATGCTGGCATAATCGTAGATAAGTTCACCGCCCTGAGAATTCTTCACCAAAATTCCCATCCAGGAATAAGATGACGTAACAGCTGTATTAGCCCTGAAGCTGATTAATGCTCCCGGTTTGCCAATCATTTTAATGGTTCCGCGGGTTTCCAGATAGTACTGATCGCCTGAATATCCATTTTCCTTCACCCTTACCTCAACACCGGGTTCAATGGTCAGGGTTACTCCGGGAAACACAACCACGCTGCCGTCCATCACATACGGACTATTTGCAAGGCTCCAGGTTGTATTCGAATAAATGCCGCCATGAACGAGAGTCTGGCTAAAACTATAGTTTATGATCAGCAAAAATGCAATCGCGAGAGTAGTAGTCAGTTTGTTCATAGATTTTGCTTTTTTGTTAAACAAAACAACTATGAAAAATGTTCAATTAGATCCGAAAATATTAATTCGCTAATAGTTGGTGCAGTGATTTTTACAAGCAGAATTGAATTAGTGAGAATCATCTGGGTTATAGTAAATATTATTCATGATTGATTTTTCTAAGTTGGTTTTCATGAATTCGAATATCGAGAACTTTAAATCAAGATTTAGTATTTTTGTATAAAATGAAATTGTATGAAGCCAAAGAAGTATAAGCATATCAATTTCACAGCCATTATCGAGAAAAGTGATGATGATGGTATGTTGGGCAATTGGAAGAACTTCCGGAGGTTATATCTCAAGGCAGAACTATTCAGGAATTGAAGTTGAATTTGAATGATGCTTTGGAACTTGTTATCACTCAAGCCCGCGAAAGCACACTTAACTCATATGAAGGGAAAAAGTTTATAAGAAGGAAACTGGACCTTGTCTAATGAAAAGAGCAGAATTCCTGAAACATTTAGCTGCCCACAAGTGCCAGCTTTTGAGAGAAGGAGCCAATCACACTATATACGTTAATCCGCAAAACAGAAAACAGGCTACAGTTGGCCGCCATCAGGAATTATCCAATTTATTGTGCAAGAAAATTTGTAAACAATTGGATATTCCTTCGAGTTAAATCATTTTTATTCAGGCTGTTAATTATTAGTTATTTAAAAGCTTTAAAAGTTTTTTTCCTGATGCCAAATAACTGAATTCTCAGTAACCACATAAATGGTATACTGCCCGAATCTTATCAGGAATGGCATCCATTTTCTTGAAAAGCAGGTAAATAGAAATTATGCTAATATCTGCATTTGTAAGAACCCTGAACCATGTTAAAGGAATTCTTTAGAACAGATATCAGTCAAAATACTTCTTGTATGCTTCTTCAATTTTCAAAGCCTCATGTTCTGTGAGTTTTGAAAACTCTTTGTTAAGAGCTCTTCGTGATAGTTTACCATTGTTCTGCGACAGAAAACGAATTAGCAGGGCAATGGTTTTATCAGGCATCTGGAAGTTATCATCCAGCCAATCTTTCATCAGGTCATATTTTTGCAGATACTCAACTTCATCTGGAATGATTTTATTGATAGTGTAATCAATACATTCAAACAGGAATTCCGCTTGTTCTGTTAAGTCAATGTACCTGTAATAATCAATAGTGTCATTCAGGACCTCCACATTGTTGCCGGAAGTCTTTCTCCATTGAATAAAATCAAGCAAAGGGTGCGAATAGGATTCCAAAACCTTGCGGTAATCAATTATCTTTTCCAAAATAGCTGAGGAAACCGGGAAAACTATGCCCTGCGGGGTGTACTTCATTGCAGTAAGCATATGATGAATCAGGTATCTGTGCAATCTCCCGTTGCCATCAACAAAAGGGTGAATATATACAAATCCAAAAGCAATCTGCGCGGTTGTCAGAACTGGATGGTAAGCAGCTGAAATCATTTGATTGGCAGATTTTATCAAGCCTTCAATCAATGTGTCCAAATCTTGCCAGCGTGCGGATATATGATCCGGGATTGGTTCGCCGGTAATCCGGTCATGTTCCCCTATAAATCCACCTTCACTACGAAATCCCATCTTGATAAAACGAGAGTCATCAATTACAATTTGTTGCAACCTGAGCAGTTCTTCCTTGCTGAGAGGGACATTTCCTGCCTGTCCAATAGCTTTCCCCCATCGCACAGCCCTGTTTTGAGTTGGGTTCTCTCCTTCAATGGTAAAGGATGCTTTAGAGTCTTTCAATAATAGGAATGCAGATGTTCTGAGAAGCACATCGCTATGTAATCCTTTGATAAGTGCAAGGATCTTTTCATCAGGATTTCCAGAAATATATTGCTCGAGTTTATTGGTTTTATTGATCAGAGGGCAGTAATCCACATTGCCAGGGAGGTTGTTTCTAATTCTATGACGAGTGGAGTTGATGCTAATCGGACTTGCATACTGATGCTTCTCATCCAATAAATGGACATAATTGCCTTCCTTTAAGTCGGGGAAGTTCAACCTTTTCTGCATCAACCATTCATAAAGAAACCATATTTTCCTGCGATAAAGACTTTGTGTCTCTTCACAAATCAGGTTCTCTACTTCGCTGGAATTCATGCTCTCAAATAACTTTTTGAAGAACAATAGATTAACACCTTCATATTTCAGGGCAAATACAATTTGTCCATAAAGTGATTCATCAGGCTGGTGTCTGGGTGTCATGACCAACCAACCATCTGACATATATTGCCTATGCTTTTTACTAATCAATGCTAATCTCCTTGGGTAGGGAAGCGGTAGCCTAAGCGTATTTATCAATGCTCCATAGCCTACCAAACTACCTTGTTCAGGGGTGGTTCTTCCCTGGAAAACACTTATCTCCTGTGAAAATAACTTATTTATATACATGATTTATGAAAATAACTTACTACAAAAATACATGAAAAACACATATTTTGTATGAAAAACACTTATTATTTGTAAATTAATGTGAAATATGCTTATAATACTATATCTTTTTCAATTAGTGGATTCATTTAATACTCTGAGTCTAGTGAATAATATTGTTGTATTGCTTTGAATGTCAGATAAATGAATCAAAGTGAGTGTAAGAAAACATAGTGTCAATAAATGATCAAGCAGCAAATTGAAATCTCAAAAGTTTACAGTTCGTTAAGGAGTTGTTCACTGAATGAATAATAGTTCTGCTACTCACTCAGTTCTCAAATACGTTGAATCTCCCAACCCCTCTCAACTGCAGTCTTCTTCAGCCTGCTGTCCGGACTCACACAAACCGGATGTCCCACAGTTTGCAGAACAGGAAGATCATCTATGGAATCACCGTAATAGTAGGTGTCCTGAAGTGTTGAATTATGGGATTGCAGGTATTGCTTCATGCGAACAAGCTTCTCTTCCCGGAAGCAGAATCGCCTTTGGGAAGCCCGGTATAATACTGATTTTCCACCTCGAGTTCAGAACAAAGCACAGCGTCCAGTTGAAGATGCTTTGCCAAAGGATTACAGATGGTGCTTAATGCTGATGATAGCATCACCAGTTCTGCACCATTTTCCCTGTGCTGCTGGATCTCCCGAATCATTTCAGGCCGGATCTTCGGAATTAGATCGTTCTCGACAATTTCATTGCATAAAGCTTCGATTTCAGCCACAGATGCATTGGCCAGCCATTTTCCGGAAATCCCGATAAGCTTCAAGGGATCGACAAGATGCAGCTTGTATATTAAAGTCAGAAGTAAAGCAGTGATTAGTTTCCAGACAGATACCAGTCCTTTTTCATAGCCCCTCTTCAGCAAGGCTTCCCCGCTGTTGACACTCAGAATTGTATGATCAAGATCGAAAAAAGCTATGTATTTCATTGTTCAACCCTTAATCAATCTTGAAAAAATGGTTTCCCGTCGGATTATAGAGGACATTGATAGCCGAGGGTAGAATGCTCACCTCAAAATGACTTGCAAAATGCAGTTCGCCATCCAGGTGAAAGGGGACTTTCTTCCCGAAATCAAGTTCTATCTTACTGGTTTGGTAATAATGCACTTTTTTGTTCTGCAAATGGGCTCCCTTGGGCACTTTTGGCAGTATTCCAAAGCGCTCGGGAATGGAGAGCTTTTTAATCATGCAGACATCCAACAGGCCATCATTGGCAATTGCCTTTGGAGTCAGGAAAAAGCTGCCTGCAAAGCGCCTTCCGATTGAAATAGTATTGATAAAGCAATCAGTATCCTGCTTTGTTTCTGCAGAGATTACCGACATTCTTTTCTCTGTGTAAAAAAGTATGGTTTTGATAATGTGAAAGAGGTACTTGTTCTTCCCACCCTTCTTTACCTCTCCCGGAGCTGTGTAGTTTTCGGCAGCCACCTGTGCATCAAATCCAAGTCCCATTCCGTTGAAGAAAGGCATGCTGTTGCTCATTCCCACATCCATTCTGATGGACTTTTTCCCGAATAAAGTTTTCCAATGCTCTTCCTCAAAATGATCAGGAAATCCCAGAATCTGAATAAAATCGTTGCCGGTTCCCGCAGGAATCAGTCCCAGTGTTACACCTTCTTCATCAAGCAATGCAGAGGCTAGCTCATTGAAGGTACCATCACCGCCAACACCAATGATATACTTTGATCCATCGCCTGCATACTGTAAAGCTAATCGTGCGACATCACCCATTTTTTCAGCCATTATCACTGATGCATCAACCTTGTATTTTTGAATCATCTCCTCAATCCTTGGCTTCATTGCTCCTGCATGTCCACCACCCGCTGCCGGATTGATAATAAATACCCACTCACTATTCTTTCTGTTCTCCATAGGTTGATGTTTGGGATAATCTTCAGCCACGCTGACTAAAGATTTCCTGATTCGAGGATTTGTTTGATTTCGATGATTATATCTTCATCTGCCTTAGCTTTCAGTTCACTGGAATTAATGGGTTTATTAATCACCACACTTATATCGGCACTGAAATTTATGTGAAAGCGATTTTTCGGTTTCAGGGAGTAGAATCCGTTCAGTGTCACCGGAAGCACATCCGCATCCGAAGCTCTCAGTATATAGATAAATCCCCTGAAGAAGCTGTTCATGCTGCCATCGAGCGTTCTGGTCCCTTCTGGAAAAATGGCAATGCTGCTGCTTTTTGATTTTTGAAGGATATCGTCCAATATTTTCTTGGTGTTTCTGGCAGATTCACCCTTTACCGGCACATAGTCGATCATTTTCAGCACCTGATTGAATACTGGGACTTTCATCAGTCTTGCATGTCCGATCCATGCCACATCCGGGTAAAACGACATAATTGCCATGATATCAAAAAGGCTGGCATGATTAGCAAGAATAATATATCGCTGTGTATTATGATAATTTTCCAGTCCATACACCCGAAGGTTTTTCCCTATCAGCCAGAAAATCGATTTTGCCCAGAATCGTAAAATATATTTCGAGGTCTTTTTCATCCTGAGATAGGCAAAAGGCAGTATTATCAATACAACCAGGGTTGTTTGAGTATACAGCAATGCATATGCTGGAACCGTCAGGAAATTGTAAAATCGTTCCTTCATTCGTTGGAATTAATTGCAAGATACATTTTTATCCCCGAAACATTTTGAAAAATAGGCAATTTGTCCACCATTAGGCGAATGAGAATAAGAAAATTTACCCATTGGATTTGTGGGAATTTTAATTAGAATGTTGAGAGATTGTGCCGGACACCCGAAGGTTTCCCGCTGATTTTCGCTGATCAAAAAATTGAATTTTCGCTGATCAAAGTAGTAATCTTCCATACCCACCGCCTGACTATTGAATGACAATTGAATGACAATTGAATGACTATTGCCTGACCATCGCCTGACCATCGCCTGACTATTGCCTGACCATCGCCTGACCGCCTGACCATTGCCTGACCATCGCCTGACCATCGTCTGACCATCGCCTGACCATCGCCTGACCATCGCCTGACCATCGCCTGACCATCGCCTGACCATCGCCTGACCATCGCCTGACCATTGCCTGACCATCGCCTGACCATCGCCTGACCATTGCCTGACCATTGCATGACTATTGCATGACTATTGTTTGACTATCGTCTGACCATCGCCTGACTATTGTATGACTATCGCCTGACCATTGTCTGACCCAACTTTGTGCCTACTACCCCTAAATCCAGAAGCTCTCTGGCCCCCAAATCCCAATCATTCAATTCTGTTCTTGTTTATCAATAGCTGAATCTATTGGAACTCCGTACCTTTGCAAAAAATTGAAGGATTTTGTCCGCCGGCTGGCGGATGAAAATGAAATCTGTGAAGATCTGTGTTCTGATAATTGCTACCTGCAAAATTAAAGTACCACTAAGGCACTAAGCAGCACTTAGAACCAAAACCCCAAACAACCGCTACTAACAACTAACAACAACCAATAACTCCTCCTTGCAGGAATCTACCCATTGAAACCCCAAACTCCGAACCCCGAACAATCTGACCCAACAAACAAATAACCAACAAATAAACTTAATGGCACATAAATCAGGCTTCGTCAATATAATAGGGCATCCCAACGTAGGGAAGTCTACACTAATGAATCAGCTGATGGGCGAGAGAATGTCCATTATTACACCAAAGGCCCAGACTACCCGCCATCGCATACTGGGGATTATGAATGGGGAAGATTACCAGATTGTATACTCAGATACACCGGGAATTGTGCAGCCACACTACAAACTGCATGAATCCATGATGAAGTTTGTTCAGTCGGCTATGCAGGATGCGGATGTGTTTGTTTATCTGACTGAGGTTGGGGAGAACAAGTTCGAGGAAGAAGTAATTGAAAAGATCAAGTTGTCAGGAAAGCCGCTGATTTTTGTAATCAACAAAGTTGATCTGGTAACTCCAGAAGAAGTTCAGATAAAGATTGCCGGATGGCAGGAGCAATTGCCTGATGCACATATTATTCCGATATCAGCAAAATTGAATTTCAATATTGAGAAGGTGGTTCAGGAGGTGATAGATCAGCTTCCCGAGAATCCTCCCTATTTTCCAAAGGATGATGAACTCTCCGACAGACCGCTGAGGTTTTTCATTTCGGAGATTATCCGAGAGAAAATATTCCTTCAGTTCCAGAAAGAGGTACCCTATTCAGCGGAGGTTGTTGTAGATGGATACCGTGAAGATCCCAAGATTACCGTTATCACTGCCACCATTTATGTGGAGCGTGAGACTCAAAAGGCTATTATCCTGGGTCATCAGGGTGCTGCCATCAAGAAACTCGGCACCGCTGCCCGCAAGGATATCGAGAAATTCATTGATGCCCGCGTCTACCTTGAACTCAGTGTAAAGGTCAGCGACGACTGGCGCTCCGATGAACTCAAGCTCAAACGCTTCGGCTACGAATTCTAGGTGGGGATTAGTTGTTAGGATTTAGTTTTTAGTTGTTAATGTTCGGGGTTCGATGTTCAAGGTTCGGGGTTCGAAGTTCAAGGTTCGAGGTATAGAAGTTCAATGTTCAGGGTTCGAAGTTCTTAGTGTTCCTTGTTTCCGCCAGCCAGCGGATGGATTTGGATTGTACTCCGATATAAAACACTTCGACAAGCTCAGTGTGACAACTTCTTTCCAATGCTAATTGCTTTGATTTTTCATTTCCTCATTTCTTCATTTTCATCCGCCAGCCGGCGAACACGGATTAACACAGATTTGATCATTCATAATTTGCTTTCGTTTACATCCTCCAACCGGCGAACAAATTATCTCATTTTCAAATTCCCACATCTCCATCCGCCAGCCGGCGGACTTCGCTTCGCTTCGCATCCCCAAATCCTTTTATTTTTTGTCCTTTTACTTTTATCTTTTTACTTTTATCTTTTGTCTTTTTTCCGCCAGCTGGCGGATTAACTTTAATTCGAACTCTCTTCCCCGATTTTCGTTTAATATCTCAAACTTCGAATTATGGGAAACCTCGTACTTTCAACCAGGGACGGGAACGCAACAGGATATTTATTCAGGGCGAAGGAGCAGGAGACAGCTCCATTGGTGATCATGTTTATGGATGCCTTTGGTCTGAGGGAAGCATTGTTTGAACTGTCAGAGCAGATTTCAGCCTTTGGAGTAAGTGTCTTCCTTCCGGATCTGTTTTATCGTTTCGGAGAATATGCTGCTTTTGATGTTGCCACAGCCTTTCAGGTTCCTGCAGAAAGGGAACGGATTATGGGGATGATGGGCACACTTTCAATAGCAAGTGTGATGTCTGATACCCGCGCCTGGCTGGAGGTACTGGCAGATGACCCGAATCTGGATATGAGAAAAATTGGTGCTGTTGGATACTGCATGGGCGGGAAGTTCGCTATTGCATCAGCTGCTACATTTCCAATGCAACTAAGGGCTGCCGCTTCAATTCATGGCGGGGGATTAGTAAATCCGCAACCTGACAGCATTCATCGACATCTATCAGGAATCCAGGCTGATCTCTATTTCGGAATCGCCACCAAGGACAGGAGTTTCACTCCTGAGAATCAGGAAGAACTTGAAGCAGCGATAAAATTATCTGGTGTAAAAGCCGAACTTGAGGTTTATGAGGGTTATCTGCATGGTTTCGCTGTCAGCGACAATACCGTTTATGATGAATCAGCTTCCCTGCGTCATCTCCGCAAACTGGAATCCCTCTTCTCCAGCCTCAAAGATTAGTTGTTCGTATTTAGTTGTTAGTGTTCAAGGTTCGGAGTTCTTAGTGTCCGTCGCGGCGAACTGATTTACACGGATATGGATTGTGCAATGATCTAAAACACTTCGACATGCTCAGTGTGACAACTTCAACGGGATTAAGTACTTAGATTCCTAAAACCTTTTGTCTTTTTTCCGCCAGCTGGCGGACTCCGCTTCGCCTACTTTTGTCTTTTGTCTTTTTCCTTTTATCTTATTTTTCAAGATACACCGTCGTCACCACAGTCTCCCCAACAGCTCTGAGAGTGTTTTTATCTATTCCTGCCATGTCGTCCTTAATTGTATGCCAATGCTTGTAAAAGCCGCTTTCGGTGGAAGGATCATGCTGGATGATATCGATGGTGGGAACCTGTCGCAGCTGGTTGATGTAGACATGATCATCGGTGATGGCATTGCTGTTTTCCGGGACGAAATAGCTGGTGTAACCCAGTTTTGCAGCAATTCTCCAGACATTATTCATGATATCAGGGGCGAAGTACATCGAAGTACCCTCCAATGTGAAAGTCGCACCTTCAGCGCCTACCATGTCGAGCAGTATTCCAAATCTTGCTGAATAGGCCGGTACATGAGGGTTTCTGGCCCAGTACTGTGCTCCCAGTGCCCAGTCATCCTCAATTTCAGACTTCTCATTTTGCGGGGCACCATAATCTTCGCCATCCACAAACAATATATCAACGCCAACAGCAGGTGCTTTGATGCTGAATTGTCTTGCTGCCTCAAGCAATACCCCAACACCACTGGCTCCGTCATTCACACCATCAATGGGAGTGCGGTGTTTGGTAACGTCAGGGTCATTGTCGGCAAAAGGCCTTGAATCCCAATGCGACAGAAGCAGTATGCGGGTAGTGGCAGTCGGGTTGAAGGTCCCGATTATATTTTTCAGTCTAAGGGGAGTCCCGTTAAAGGCTTTCATCTCAAAGGACTGCACTTTCACATCCTTTGTGTATTTCTTCATGGTCTTTTCCAGCCAGACAGCACATTTCTCATGAGCAGGGGTATTGGGAACCCTGGGGCCAAATGAAGCTTGTTGCTTAATAAAGTTATATGCTGAATCCACATTGAAATCAGAGGCAACAACTTTAACCTCAGCACCATCAGTTGGAGTATCAGATGTAGGTTTCGGAGCTTGTTTGCAGGAAATCATCAGGATTACCGAAATAATCAGGAGAAAGGAAGAATAAAATCGCATGGTAATTGAATTATTCCTCAAAAGTAAGAATAAGGCCAATAGGGTAGGCAGGCTAGATCCCCTATCCTGCGAATGATGCAGTTTCTCCGAATTTGCCGGTATAAACAATATCGCTGAGCGGACGGCGACTACGCTCGGTATATTCCATTTTTTTGAGATTGGGATGCAGGACTTCCGGATCTCCCTGATAGCCCATTGCTATGGCAACCTTGACCTCAAAATCGGCAGGAATCTCAAGCAATTCTGCGGCTTTTGCAGTATTGAACCCACCCATCTGGTGAACATACACACCTTCCGACATTGCCTGAATACTCAACATGGCGACTGATTGTCCGAGATCGTAATTGCTGCTTCCATTAGGTTCTCCCTTGGGATTTGTCCTTTTACTGATTGCCAGAAAAAGAACATGTGCAGTCTGCGCCCAGAGCTGATTGAATTCAACAAGAGTGTCAAATATCTTTGAATAGACTTCATCTCCCTTGATTCCAACAAGAAAATACCATGGTTGTAAATTACTGCTTGAAGCTGTCCAGCGTGCTGCTTCGAAAATGCTTTTTAATTTTTCGGGTTCCACTTTCCTGTCAGAAAATGCCCTTGGGCTCCATCGGCTTGCTAAAAGTGGATGTATATCAGTGCTTAATTGTGGTTCCTTGATTTTATTAGTGTCCATTAAAGTAGTTTTATGAGTAAAGGTACAACAGAAGCCATGTATTTCTGTTCAATCATCCCCTTGAATTGCTAAACAAACCTTGTGGGGATTTCGGGTTGCGGATTTCGGATTGCGGATTTTGGGTTGCGGATTGTCCGCCAACCGGCGGATGGATTGGCCTATTTCTTGAATTCGATATCGGATTTGTCAGCCAGCGAGCGCCTTATCTTGGATTTAGATTGTTCCTTATTCAAGAACGCTTCGACAGGCTCAGCGTGACAAGTATACTCAATTACCATTCGTGCATTCGTGGCTTATAAGCTTTCCCAACCGGTAGTATCTTCGCCACTTAAACCAAGCCATCCCAGGCATCAGGATGCTATTCAAACGAACTTAGCAGCGGTGGTAAGTTGTTCCTTGTTCAAGAACGCTTCGACAGGCTCAGCGTGACAAGTATACACAATTACCATTCGTGCATTCGTGGCTTATAAGCTCTCCCAACCGGTAGTATCTTCGCCACTTAAACCAAGCCATCCCAGGCATCAGGATGCTATTCAAACGAACTTAGCAGCGGTGGCAACTTGTTCCTTGTTCAAGAACGCTTCGACAGGCTCAGCGTGACAAGTATACTCAATTACCATTCGTGCATTCATGGCTTATAAGCTTTCCCAACCGGTAGTATCTTCGCCACTTAAACCAAGCCATCCCAGGCATCAGGATGCTATTCAAACGAACTTAGCAGCGGTGGTAAGTTGTTCCTTGTTCAAGAACGCTTCGACAGGCTCAGCGTGACAATACCGATCAGTTCAAACTATCTCATTCTCATTCGCAAGCAAGCGTACAGGTTAACACATCTCCTTATCCCCACCTCCCCATCCGCCAGCTGGCGGACTCCGCTTCGCTGCCCTTCTCCCCATCTCCACATCCCCCCATCTCCACATCCCCCAAGTCCCCAAGTCCCCCCTTCCCCTTGTCCCCAAGTCCCCTCAGTCCCCAAGTCCCCCTTTTCCCGATTGCCAATACGCAATCCGAAACCAAAAATCCGCAATCCAATTAACACGGATTGAGAAAAAATAGATCATTTAAATCATTTGGATTGAAAAATTAATTCATATCCGCTTCGATTTAGTTAATTTTGCATCTTCAAGCCACATTCAACACATAGAGCTATGAAAAACAAATACCTGGATCTGATCGGACAGACATTCGATTTTCCAAATGATGAATTCAAGGTAGAAGATGGTGAACTCCAGTTCAACAGCATTCCGCTTATGGAGGTTATCAAGCAGTATGGTACTCCACTGAGAGTGACGTATCTGCCCAAGATCGGGAAGCAAATCCAGGCGGCCAAACGTTTGTTTAACGTGGCAATGGCTAAGGCAGCCTATAAAGGGAGCTATCATTATTGCTATTGTACAAAGAGTTCACATTTTTCATTTGTCCTGGAAGAAGCCCTCAAGAATGAGGTGCATATTGAGACTTCCTCAGCCTTCGATATACCGATTATCGAGAGTTTGTACGAAGCCGGGAAGATCAGCAAGAGCAACTATATCATATGCAACGGATTCAAAAGACCTCAGTATATTGAGAATATAGTGAACCTGATTGAGGAAGGATTTGAGAATGTAATTCCGATACTTGACAACAAATTTGAGTTGGATGAGTACGACAGGAACATAACCAGGAAGATCAGAATAGGTATCCGCATTGCATCAGAAGAAGAGCCCAAGTTCGACTTCTATACTTCACGCCTGGGTATCCGGTACAATGATATCATTCCCTACTATGAGGAAGAAATCAAGAACAACCCGAAGTTTGAGCTGAAGATGCTGCATTTCTTCATCAATACGGGTATCCGTGATTCAGCTTACTACTGGAATGAGCTTCTCAAATGCGTGAATGTCTACTGCGAACTAAAGGCTGTTTGTCCGCAACTTACCGCACTCAACATAGGTGGCGGCTTCCCGATCAAGAACTCCCTGAGCTTCGACTATGATTATGAGTACATGGCCGAGGAGATCATCGCCCAAATCAAAAGCGTATGCGAGCGGACCAGAACTCCGGAGCCGGATATCTTCACAGAGTTTGGATCATTCACTGTCGGCGAGAGCGGGGCCATCCTTTATTCCATTATTGACCAGAAACGTCAGAATGATCGCGAGGTTTGGAATATGATCGACAGTTCATTCATTACCACTCTTCCTGATACCTGGGCTATAAATCAAAAGTTTATCCTGCTTGCCGTCAATCACTGGGATCAGGAGTACGAGCGAGTATTCCTCGGTGGGCTAACCTGCGACAGTGAAGATTATTACAATGCAGAAGCACATACCAATGCCATCTTCCTTCCAAGGTTAAAGGATGATGAACCTCTCTACATCGGCCTTTTCCATACCGGTGCCTATCAGGATTCACTTGCAGGTTATGGTGGTATACAGCACTGTCTTATTCCCGCTCCAAAGCATATCATCATCGACCTCGATGAGGATGGTGAATACACTACGAAACTATTCGCCAAGGAGCAGAGCCATAAATCGATGCTCAAGATATTGGGGTATTAGTTGTAAAGGTTCGAGGTTCGGAGTTCTTAGTGTCCGCCGCGGCGGACTCGGTGTCCTTAGTGCCTTAGTGGTTCTAAATTGTGCCTGAAGCATTAATTAGAACACAGATGACACGGATTAAACAGATTTACACGGATTTCGTCATTGACGAATTTACTTTCATTTTCATCCCCAAGCCGGCGGATACATCTCTATATCTTCACTTCAAACAATAGCCCTTTTTCTAAACCCTACGAGACGAGACTTCGATTCGCTGCGCATCCCCACATCAATCCCATTTTCAAATTAACTTGACATTTTAGTTATTACTTTTATCTTTTTACTTTTGTCTTTTATCTTTTCTACCCCTAACTCCTAATCCTCCCAATCAAAGAATTATTGTATTTTTGACCCCAATAGCATGCCTTTAAACTTTAAAACACTACTATGAGACAATACGGCGATTTGCCTTCGAAGTACACTGATTTTGAGACCGCTAAAGTTGTAATTGTACCTGTTCCCTATGATGGAACCAGCACCTGGCAGAAGGGCGCAGATCAGGGTCCGGAAGCATTGCTCGAGGCCTCGGCAAATATGGAAGTCTATGATGTGGAAACCGACAGTGAAGTTCACAAGGTTGGGATACATACTCAGGAGGCAGTAAC
Organism: Bacteroidales bacterium; assembly: GCA_016707705.1. GTDB lineage: Bacteria > Bacteroidota > Bacteroidia > Bacteroidales > UBA4417 > UBA4417. Next base: position 254,760 of record JADJHD010000007.1, on the reverse strand, counting down.
TGAGAATAGCAGTCCGGAAGCCATGTCGGCAGCGGTTTACGAAAGAATAAAAGACCTTTTAAAGAAGAAGAAATTCCCGATTGTAATAGGAGGGGAGCATTCAGTTAGCATTGGTGCGATTCAGGCGGTTGCCGGACACTTCAGTGATCTCACAATCCTGCAGTTTGATGCCCATGCCGATATGAGGCAAGAGTATGAAGGAACCAAGTATAATCATGCCTGTGTGATGGCCCGAGCTAAGGAAGTTGCACCGATCGTTCAGGTGGGAATTCGCAGCATGAGCGTTGAAGAGCGTGAGGATGTGCAGCCCGACCGCATATTCTACGCTTCACATATTCATGAGCAGCGCACCTGGATGTATGAGTTGCTGAATAAACTTACCCGTAACGTATATATCACCATTGACCTTGATGTTCTGGATCCATCCATTATGCCCGCAACAGGCACACCTGAACCCGGGGGAATGCTTTGGTACCAGATTATGGATATTCTGAAAGCAGTAAGCGAAAAGGTGAATATTGTAGGATTCGACGTTGTTGAACTTCGTCCGCTCGAGGGAAACAAAGCCTCCAATTTCCTCGCGTCCAAAATGATCTATACACTGCTTACCTACAAGTATATCACGGGAATCAGATAAAACAGAACTAGCGTTTGCAGTTTGCAAATCAAAGAAAAAGCCTCCGGTTGAATTAACAAACCGGAGGCTTTTTTTATATGGGAATCGGAAATCCAAACAGGATATTTTTACCAATCAAGCAGCCAGGCAAAAACCAGTGGTGCTACGATAGTGGCGTCACTTTCGATGATGAATTTGGGAGTGTTGATATCCAGTTTTCCCCAGGTGATCTTTTCGTTTGGGACAGCTCCGGAGTATGAACCGTATGAAGTTGTGGAATCAGAGATCTGGCAGAAATAGCTCCAGAAAGGAACATCATGCCATTCAAGATCCTGATACATCATGGGAACCACACAGATTGGGAAATCTCCGGCTATGCCACCGCCAATCTGGAAGAAGCCAACGCCCTTGCCCTGTGAATTTTTGCGGTACCAGTCGGAGAGCCACATCATATATTCAATTCCGCCCTTTACAGTGGTAGGTTTCATCTCACCCTTGATACAGTAAGAAGCAAAGATGTTTCCCATAGTGCTGTCTTCCCAGCCCGGAACGATAATCGGCAGGTTCTTTTCTGCTGCTGCAAGCATCCAGGAATTCTTTGGATCTATTTCATAATCGGGTTCCATGGCTCGACTGCGAAGGAGCTTGTACATGAATTCATGCGGGAAGTAGCGTTCGCCCCTTGAATTGGCGTCCTTCCAGATGATCTCAATATGATGCTGAATCTTGCGGAAAGCCTCTTCTTCAGGAATACAGGTATCGGTAACTCTGTTGAGGCCTTTCTCGAGCAGTTCAAATTCCTGTTCGGGGGTGAGGTCGCGGTAGTTGGGAAGCCTTCTGTAATGCGAGTGCGCTACCAGGTTCATGATATCCTCTTCAAGGTTTGCACCGGTGCAGGTGATAATTTGAACCTTGTCCTGACGAATCATTTCGGCAAGAGAGACGCCCAGTTCAGCAGTGCTCATGGCACCGGCAAGGGTGATCATCATTTTTCCGCCTTCAAGGAGGTGTGATTCGTATGCTTTTGCAGCATCTACCACTGTTGCTGCATTGAAATGTCGGTAATGGTGCAGCATGAACTGCGAGATGGGGCCTTTATTCATAGCGCTGAAAATTTCGTGCAAATATATCAGTTTGTTTCAAAGGTGAATTTAAGAAATTTTACTTCCTTTTCTTCCGGCAGTGGAAAATTATCCGGTGATAGCATGAATAACACTGTTCAAGTCTACCACAATTGTTGAAAAGCCGGTGAAAAATATCATTAAAAAGCATGACGGAATGCTGTTTTTCGGTGATCAATTATCTGGAAGTCTCCCTAATTTTGAACCACTAAACCATTTATGTATGAAAAAAGTTTTTATCCTCTTATCAGCTGCAGTCCTGCTATTTGCATGGGCTTGCAAGAATGGCCAGCAAACCGCAAATACCGATGCCTCAAAGGAAGATTCGGTTTTAGTTATGGCAAAAGGTTTTTTCCAGCCCCTTCCCAAGGAAGCTGTGAATCCTGACAACCCTCTTACCCCTGAAAAGGTGGCATTGGGAAAAACACTCTATTTCGACAACCGCTTATCCATGCACAACACCCAGAGCTGCAATACCTGTCATAATGTTGCTACCTACGGGGTGGACAATAAGGCAACCAGCACAGGAGACCTTGGGAAAAACGGAAATCGCAACAGTCCTACAACTTTCAACGCTGCCCTTCACTTCCTGCAGTTCTGGGATGGAAGGATGAAAACTGTGGAAGAACAGGCTGGCGGACCGGTTATGAATCCGGTGGAAATGAATATGCCGGCTGAAAAAGAGGTACTCGCACGACTGAATAAGTCAGAAGGTTATAAAAAGATGTTCGCTGCTGCTTTCCCGGGAGAAAAGGACCCCGTTACCTTCGAAAATATGAAGAAGTCGATTGCAGCATTTGAACGCACTTTGCTTACTCCTTCAAAGTTTGACAAGTATCTTGAAGGTGATGCAACTGCCCTGAATGATCAGGAGAAGAAAGGACTGCATACCTTTATTAGCACAGGCTGCATTGCATGCCATACCGGACCGCTGCTTGGTGGCAACATGTTCCAGAAATTCCCGCTGATCGGAACCGATTACAAATCCATGACCGGATCAGTGATTGATGACAAGGGTAAAATGGAAGTAACCAAGGATGAGGCCGACAAGTACATGTTCAAGGTGCCATCATTAAGGAATGTTGCTGAAACCTGGCCATATTTCCACGATGGCAGCGTAAAGGAACTTGACAAAGCTATAACCATCATGGCTAAACTGGAACTTGGGAAGGATCTCACACCGGAACAAACTGCCGATATGGTGACCTTCATCAAGGCACTATCTGCTGATGTACCTGCTGAAGCAAAACAAGCCCCAACAATGCCATAATCTGATTTCACGATTGATTGACAGTCTCAAAAGTCTTGTCCGGATTAGTGTAAACTAAATCAGACAAGATTTTTGGGACTGTTTCTTTTTTTTAACAATTTCGATTCAGCTATCAGGTAATTAACACAATTCATCCATCTAAACAGATTGACCTGCGAAAGTTATAATCATCTTGAATGCAGAATTATAAAGCGCTGATTACTTATTCCTTAGCATTCCTTTAATCGCAGAATGGTTTCTGTGGGAAAAAGTCCTACCTTTGCACCCCTGTTTTGAAAGTATAATGCTAATTGATTTTCAAAACATTATCGAACCATCAGCCCGTTTTCATGTTATTTTATAGATCAAACATGATCGGTTAACCTTTCAAAGTACCTATGCAAAGCACCCGAAATATTGCCATTATTGCCCATGTTGACCATGGAAAAACAACCTTAGTAGACAAAATTCTGCATGCCTGTAAGCTCTTCAGGGATAACGAGGAAACCGGAGATCTGATCCTCGACAGCAACGACCTGGAAAGGGAAAGAGGAATTACCATTACCTCCAAGAATGTTTCTGTAGAATACAAGGGCGTTAAGATCAATATTATTGACACTCCTGGCCACGCCGATTTCGGTGGTGAGGTTGAAAGAGTTTTGAAAATGGCCGATGGCGTTCTTCTTTTGGTGGATGCTTTTGAAGGACCAATGCCCCAGACTCGTTTCGTTACCCAGAAAGCTTTGTCATTAGGTTTGAAGCCTATTGTGGTTATCAACAAGGTCGACAAGGAAAATTGTCGTCCGGATGAAGTGGAAGAGCATGTTTTTGAACTTTTCTTTAACCTGGAAGCCTCAGAAGATCAGCTTAATTTTCCTACCATCTACGGTTCAGGAAAGAATGGCTGGATGAGTACCGACTGGACCAAGCCAACCACTGATATTACTCCATTATTGGATGCTATCCTTGAATATATTCCTGAAGCACCTGAGATGGAAGGTCCCCTGCAGATGCAGATTACTTCACTCGATTATAGTTCCTATGTTGGCCGTATCGCCATTGGAAGAGTTACCAGGGGAGTCATCAGTCCCAATATGTTTGTCACCCTGATGAAGAGGGACGGATCCATTGTTAAGTCAAGGGTTAAAGAACTCTTCGTCTTTACCGGTCTTGGCCGCGCCCGCGCTGAGTCGGTTCGTTCAGGAGATATTTGTGCTGTTGTTGGACTTGATGGATTTGATATTGGTGATACCATTACTGATCCTGAAGTTCAGGAAGCATTACCCGATATTCATATTGATGAGCCGACCATGAGTATGCTTTTCACTATCAATAACTCACCATTCTTCGGAAAGGAAGGCAAATTCGTTACCTCCCGCCATTTGAATGAGCGCCTGATGAAGGAAACAGAGAAGAACCTTGCCTTACGCGTTGAGGAAACCGGTTCTTCCGATCAGTTCCTGGTTTATGGCAGGGGTATTCTTCATTTGAGCATCCTTATTGAAACCATGCGCCGTGAAGGTTATGAAATGCAGGTAGGACAGCCACAGGTTATCATCAAGGAGATTGACGGCGTTCAGCACGAACCTATTGAAAGCCTTATTGTAGATACTCCTGAAGAGGTTTGCGGCAAGGTTATCGAACTGGTTACACAGCGCAAGGGCGAACTTTTGGCTATCAATCCCAAGGGTGACCTTCAGCATATGGAATTCAGCATTCCATCACGCGGAATTATCGGACTCAGGAATTCAGTTCTTACCGCTACCGCAGGCGAGGCTATCATGGCCCATCGCTTCAGGGCATTTGAACCATGGAAGGGTAATCTGCCTCAGCGTTTGGTGGGTGTTCTTGTTTCAATTGATACCGGAACTGCCACAGCCTATTCCATTGATAAGCTTCAGGATCGCGGACGTTTCTTCGTGGAACCTTTTGAAGAAATATATGAAGGACAGATTGTCGGTGAAAACACCCGCGATAATGACCTCGGAGTAAACATCGTAAAGGCTAAGCAGATGACCAACTTCCGCACCACCGCAAAGGATGATGCAGTTAGAATGGCCCCTGCCGTGAAGTTCTCATTGGAAGAGGCACTTGAATATATTCAGGTGGATGAAATGGTGGAGATTACGCCAAAATCCATGAGGCTCCGCAAGATTCTGCTGAAGGAACACGAACGTAAACGCGCTTCCAAGTAAGAAACTCCTTTTTTTTCGGTTCTCAGTCTCTCAGAACTTTTCCTGTTCTGAGAACTTTCCCATTTGACTTAAGGCTTAGGATATAAACTCCCCTGGCCCAGTTATTACATTGAATATCGTTCCAAGGTATGTTAGCCGGGATTTCAATGCTCTCCATAATCCGGCCTGTGATATCTGTTACTTCAAGTAATCCAGCAGATGCCTGACCACTGTTTCCAATATTGGGATTCATTGGCAAATTAACCCTGAATGCTGATTTGCAGGGATTGGGATAAATATCAAGTTCTGGTAATCGTTGGAAAGGTCTCACGAAATTGGCAGTGTCGAAATTTCCTGTGCTGTCGGTTCCTAAAACCCAGCTATAACCGGAATTATTTTTCAACCATATACTGCCAAAGAAAAGCAAGGAATTTGCTTCAGGATTCAGGATGCAATCCAGAAAATGCTGGTGTCCGGAATCTCCGGCATTTGGAAGAAGGCTCAGGTAATTCTTAAACCATAGACTGTCTCCCGATGAATTGGCTTTGAATATCCAGGTTTTCGAACTGTAGTCTTCATCTTTTCCACAACAGTATATTGAACCGTATTCATCACATATAAATGCACTGAAATATTTATCTTCATATACCTGTGGATTTAACTGTAGTGTGAAGACAGAATCGCCATTTTCGCGAAATTTTTGAATGGTGACAGTGCTCCATTCATTATAGTCCCAGTCAATATGTTGAGTATAGCTGTAACCCTGTAGAATTGCATGGTCGGGACTAGCGGCCAGATATACAGTTCCATATTGTTTATAGAGCCCACCTGTTACTTTTTCCCATTGTTTTGAACCTGTGGCATCAATTTTCATCAGCAGGCTTCTTTGATCGGAGGGGCAATAGGAGATATGAAGCCAAGCTCAAAAACTGTAGTTACAGCAAATCCTCCATCAGAAGTCTGCATAATCCTGGAATCCCTGATCTGCTGATCACGGGCAGCATACCTCCATTCTGATATTTTCTCCAGATTTGCGTCATAGCGTATAATAAAGAGTGTGTCAGTATCCATGTTTCCTCCCATAATCTGGAAGTCATAGGCTCCAATTACGGCATAACCACCGCCGGAAAGATTAATCAGTTGATGCACACTCACTCCATTCATGGTTTCCTTCTGGTAAATGGTCGCATGTTTTTCTTCGGATAACTCCGCATTGAATTGGAAAAGAACTGCTGAATCCCTTGAGGGATAAGTTCCGCAGAGAATCACACCTCCTTTGGTATCAGGAACCAGGCATGACTTGTGCTTGAATGTAAAAGGCAGAATCTTTCGATTGACAAACTGAAGATTCTTATCCAAAAGGACGAGATAACCTTTCAAGTTTTGAAGTGTGTCATTTGCTGATTGATTGGTCGCAAGCATAAATCCTGCGGGGACACTGCAAACCGCCGTGTTGCTGTAATAGGTGGCAGAATCAACAAGCTGATTCAGGTACTGTTGGGCCCTGATGGAATGCAGGCTCGCAATCATTAGAGCAATAAACAGAAATACGCGATGCATAATAGAGTATGTTTAGATAGAAATATTGATTAAAGATATGACAAAATTTGTATTCCAATATTTAGGCAGGCAAGTAATGAAGGCGTTGGAAGGAATCTCAAAAGCTGTAAATTGGAGACTAAATTAGAGCATTCATCTATAAATTCAAGTATATGAATAACAAGCTATTGGCGATTATTTTTGTATTGGCAACAGGTTTTGGACTGGTTGCAAGGGCAGATGAGGGGATGTGGTTACCCGTATTGCTCAATCAGAAAAACATTACTGCCATGCAGAACATGGGGCTGAAATTGACCCCGGAGCAAATTTACAGTGTGAATCAGGCCTGCCTGAAGGATGCAATTGTTGCCCTGGACCATGGAGGCTGTACCGGCTCGATTATCTCGGCAAACGGACTTCTGATTACCAATCACCATTGCGGGTTTGAAGCCATTGCAGGGCAAAGTACCGTTGAGCATGATTATCTGACGGATGGATTCTGGGCGATGCGTCAGGAGGAAGAATTGCCTATTCCGGGTAAGACCGTATCATTCCTCATTCTGATGAAGGATGTCACATCTGAAGTGCTGTCAGGTATTGAAGATGAGAGCGATAAATCATCCCGTGCAGAGAGGGTCGAGAGGGTTATTGACAGTCTTAAGAAGGTTTACGAAGAAGTCTCAGGGTATGAAATCAGTATTGAAAGCATGCTCCATGGGAATTCCTATTATATGTTTGAATACCAGACGTTCAATGATGTCAGGCTGGTAGGTGCTCCTCCTTCAGGGGTGGGTAAATTCGGTGGAGAAACTGATAATTGGATGTGGCCAAGGCATACCGGCGATTTTTGCCTTCTCAGGGTTTATTCCGGCGCTGATGGTAAACCGGCTGAGAAGTCGGACCTTAATATTCCTTTAAATCCAAAATACTTCCTCCCGGTTTCACTGGAAGGGGTGAAGGAGGGTGATTTCTCTATGATTATGGGCTATCCGGGTTCCACTGACAGGTATCTCACATCCTATGGAATTGAACATAAGCTGGAAGTGCTGAATCCAACTGATATCCTGCTTAAGACTGCCAAAATGGAGATTCTCAAAAAGTATATGAATCAGAGTGATGCCCTTCGTCTCGCATATGCCAGCGATTATGCATATCTGGCTAATTTCCAGAAGAAATCGATTCAGGAAAGTAAGGCACTTAAAAGGCTGAAGGTTTATGATGACAAGAAACAACTTGAGGATTCATTTCAGGAATGGGTGAGTATGAGTCTGGATAGGGCTGATAAATATGGCAGCGTTCTGAATGATATGGAGGAAGTTTATAAAGAGCGGACTGCCGATAAGGCCGATAAGGCTCAAACTTACCTCGAAGAGACCCTTATGGGCGTGAAGATTCTTCTCTGGGCTTACCAGACCAATGAGCTATTGTCAAGCCTTGAGGATGGCAATGATTTAACTGAACAACTGGCTCATTTCAGGAAGCAGGCTGCCGAGTTTTACAGGGAATTCAATCAGGATGCAGATAAGGAGATAATGTGCAGAATGTTCAAGCTCTACCGCGAGAATCTCCCGGATCAGTATTATCCTGATCTGTTCGTTAAAATCAGTAAGAAGTTTGATAATTCAGATGAGAAATTTGCAGATGCTCTCTACCGCAAGTCAATTTTTGCATCAGCAGAAGCCTTTGAAGCCTTTCTGAATAAACCAACTGCAAAGAAACTTTCCGGAGATCCGGCTTTTGAAGCTGCCAATTCTTTTCTGGCATCCTACATCCTGGCAATGGTAACTCAGATGGGCTATCAGGAGAAGTTTGATGAGGCTAGCAGGTTGTTTGTTGCAGGACTTATGGAGCAGGATACTAACCGAAACTTCTACCCGGATGCCAACAGCACCTTGAGGCTTACCTACGGACAGGTGAAAGCTTATGATCCTGCGGATGCTGTTGAATATATGTACCGCACAACCTCAAAGGGTATTCTTGAAAAGGATGATCCTCAGAATCGTGAATTCGCAGTACCTGAGAAGCTGAAAATACTTCTGAAAGCTGGTGATTTCGGGAAATATGGAGAGAATGGCATACTGCCGGTATGCTTCCTGACAACACATGATATCACTGGCGGGAATTCAGGCAGTCCTGTAATCAATGGCCGGGGAGAATTGATAGCTGTTGCTTTTGATGGTAACTCAGAGGCTATGAGCAGCGATATTAAATACGATGTTAATTTGCAAAGGACTATCTGCGTGGATATCCGATATGTGCTGTTTATCGTTGATAAATATGCGGGAGCCGGTTACCTGCTGGATGAACTGAAGTTTGCCGGGAAATAGTTGAGTTATTCAGGAAATTGCCTGAATTTCGGCGGATATATCCGGGATTAGAATTTCATGCATTTGATTTTCTTCTCATAATGCCTTGTGCCCTCTTCACTGCATATTCCTCTTATGAAAGTATCGAACATTACATCAAATAGTGTATTGAAGGAGAATTCGTCATTGGGGAAGAAATCAGGATTGTGCAGGTCGATAAGCCTTGAAATGTAGATTCTGGAAACCAATTCGGTGCTGAGGTCCTGACGGTATAAACCTTGCTGGATTCCCTGCTCAATGTTTCTGCGGATTTTCTCTGAAACGAATTTTACCCTTTTATCAAAGAAGTTTTGCCTTGCTTCAGGATAATATTTCCTGAGATCGAAGGTAAATGAAGGCTGGATATCGGCAAATCGTATACTTATTTCCTTGCTTACAAATAATAGTCCGTCAATGGCGTTGACTTCTGCAAAGCTGAAGTTTGTAAAAATGGCTTCCAGGCTTTTCTGCTCATATTCAAGCACTTCTTCAACCAATCCAGTTTCATTTCCAAAGGATGCGATGAGCGTTTCAACCGGTTGATTGAGATCATTTGCAAGGGAAGTGAGACTGAATTCTTCCGGCTTATAGTTGGAAAGGTGTTTCCTGATGGATTCTACCAAGGGTGTAACAGTATCCTGCATACAAACAGATAAATTGATTCAAAGAATGGAACGTAAAAGTAAAGATAATTATCTTTTGAAAACCGCTTGTCCACAAACTTCGAATTCTCAATAATGGCATGCAATTGCGGCGTTCCTACTTTTGATAGATCATTTTTTGCTGCTTGCTGAAACCGCTGCCTGTAAGTGAAAAGTAATATACTCCCGAAGGCAGGTTTAAATCAGATGCATTAAATGCCTTTACATATTTACCCTGTTCCATCCAGGCATGGTCAATAAGCGTTGCCACAGGTTTTCCCATCAAATCATTCACTTTCAGGGTTACGAAGCCTGCTGATCTCAGTTTGAAGGAGAAAACAGTGCTTTCCTTGAAGGGATTCGGGTAATTCTGTTCAGTAGCAAAGGGGATTTGTTCCTTTTCAGGAACTGAGGTTAAAAGAGTGTCAACAATAGCGGTATATGCTGACAAATCTGAGCCATCGAGGCGGGTCCAGATAGGCCTGATCTTTCCCTGATGAGCAGTGATACCGGTATAATCACCAAAGAATACGCTGTTCATAGGGGTAAAGGGGGTTTCGCTGACAGCAAAATTCTGGAAACTGCTGCCTCCATCAGTCGAAACTGCCAAATAAACATCAGTTCGGGTGTCAGGATATTGCCTGCGATCATAAAACACCAGCCAGATATAGCCTGTAGACTGATCTATGGTCATCCAGGTGAAAAACTGCTGCTTGCCCGGAAGGTCATCATTTACGCGGATTGGACTGCTCCAGGTATTACCTCCGTCATTAGAGCGGCAAATCCAGATATCAGTATCTTCCGGACCATTCCTCTGATCACTCCAGTTAATATAGATGCTGCCGTTATAAGGTCCTCCTGAGATATCGCAGGCTGTAACAGGCAGTCCGTTAGCCCTGTAAATGCCTGGTACCGCATAATCCCAGCCGCCGGGGATATCTGATACAAAAATGTCCTGATCAAGCCATGTTAATCCGCCATCCAATGATCGGTCGAATACCAGTCCGGCAGGTCCTGCCCAGCTCACATAGATTTCACCATCAGGACCTACAGCAGGGACCGCTCCTTCAACAGTATTATCACTATCGATGCAATCGCCCGATACCTCATTCAACTGAACGGGGTCTGTCCAGGTAAGGCCCTGATCAGAAGATTTGCTGAAGAGGATATTGGTTTTCAGGCTGGTATCTGCAACTCCATAGGCATCGAATTGAGTCCAGGAGACATAGAGTTCATTGTTGAAAGGATTAACGGCTGCCCATTCCTTGTCCTGTTGTTTGGGGTCATTTTTACCAATACCGCTGCCATCGTTCCAGCTGAGGCCGTTATTGGTTGATCGCTGGCAAACAATCCTGTCAAGCCAGAAAAGAGGATTTCCCTGTGGGGATGAAAGATGAAGGAAGTAAAAGTAGCCAGCCGTGTCAATTACCAGGCAAGGGTCACCATAAACCCCTAAAGTAGAACTCAGGCTGCCATTTCCCCAGGTATGGCCACCATCGTTGGAATAGTAAAATGAATTAAGATTTGCACCTGCAATAAGTTGCTGGGTGTTTTTGGGGTTCATGTAAATTGATGTCTCATTCGGCCAGTTTTGGTTGCTGATCATTACATTCTGGAATTGGGCATATGTGAATGACGCTACCAAAAGCAAGACTGAGATGAGGGAATATGGACGATATGTAGTCATAGAATGGGAGGCGGAAGTTTCTAAAAACTTGTAAGTAATTAGTTTACAATGAATCTCATGAGCTGCAAATTTAGTATATTTATGAAGGTTTCCCGTATATTAAATTTACTTGTTCTACTGCAAATACAGAATATCCTGAAGTTTATAGTGGTAAATTTGCCGACCATCCTGATTCAGTATGATTTTTTGAACTGTATGAAGTTCTGTCATGTTTAGGTCAAGCCAGATTAAAAGAAGGGAGAAACTATGCCATCATCTACAAAAGCAAAGCGAATTGGTATTCTGACAGCGGGCGGAGATTGTCCGGGAATCAATGCCGCAATCCGTGGGGTTGGAAAGACAGCTATCTATGAATATGGGATGACTGTTTACGGGATATCTTCAGGGTTCAGAGGACTGGTTGATAACCTCTATACTGAACTTGATGAGGCTCAGCTTTCGGGTATTCTTACTTTGGGAGGGACTATTCTGGGAACTTCCCGTGATAAGCCATTCAAGGGGGATCCGACCGTTGAAAACAAAATCCCGAAATTAATCAAGAAGAACTATATGGATTTGGGACTGGATGCCCTGGTAGTTATCGGGGGTAACGGAACCATGAAAACTGCCCATAAGCTTAGCCTGGAGGGCCTGAACATTGTTGGTATTCCCAAGACCATTGACAATGATGTTTGGGGCACGGATGTGACCTTTGGATTTGATTCTGCCGTTTGGATTGCAACTGAAGCAATTGACAGGCTCCATTCAACAGCGAATTCGCATAAACGCATCATGGTTATCGAGCTGATGGGTCACCACGCTGGCTGGCTGTCGCTTTACGCAGGAGTTGCCGGCGGAGGTGATGTTATTCTTCTTCCGGAAATTGATTACGATATAGAGCTTGTTACGCGCAATCTCGAGCGCAGGGCAAAAAGTAATAAGCCGTATTCAATTGTTGTTGTTGCAGAAGGAATCAAGAAACCCAAGGGAATGTCAGCTGCAGGATATGTTTCCCAGTCCATACGTGAAATGACCAAGCTTGAAACCCGTGAAACAATTCTGGGTTACATTCAACGGGGAGGAACTCCAACTCCGATGGACAGGATTTTGTCCACGCGTTTTGGGGCCAAGGCAGTTGAAATGATAGCTGAAGGCAATTATGGCATTATGGTGTCGAAGGCAGGGGAGCATATAATTCCTGTTCCACTGGAGGAGGTAGGGGGCAAATCAAAGCTGGTGCCTGCCGATCATCCCCTTATCCGGAAATCCAGAAAGATGGGGATTAGCTTTGGTGACCGGAAAATGTAGGTTTCAGTCTTAGAATGAGTATGACTCTTCCGAACTAAGACAAGGAATTGAAAAGGTTACTAAAGATCCGGAACCCTTACGAATCAGGGTTTTCATACTACCACCCATTAGCCTTACAAATGAGCGGGCTATTTTCAGACTATAATTCTGGCGGGCTGGTTTTTCATTACATACTTTTTGATTGGCAGCAACGTATACAGGCCTAAGTACTGGTTCTGATTTATTATTACTCGAGTCGCGTATAAAAAAATCAAGTGATCCGGCATAGGGTAAGTAACCAATCTGAACGTATCCTGCCTGAGTGTGTTCTATTGCATGATCCAGGAGAGCATCAAGCACTACCCTGAGTTTATGCTCATCCATCAACACAATGGCTTCAAAGCTAAAGAGTCCGGGAAGAAAGGAAATGTTTAATTTCTTATGGTTTAAAGCCATCAGATGCGATTGAATGACCTCTTCTGTAAGGCGATTCACATTTATAGGGGAGAGTTTGCACTTCTCTTTTGGATCCGGATGAAAGTAAGAGCCAATACTATTCGACAAAACCCTAAGGTTACTCAATCCACTTTCATTCATATGTTTACGAGTTGGTAAGTTCAGTGAGTGAGGGTATCGGGAATTTCAGGTTAATCTTTTAAAAAGTTGTTTCCAGTCAACGCACCCGGAGATATTTCATTTTTATTGTAGCGGATCAAGAGTATTCAGAGTTGGAAGTTTCCGGGTGCTTTGCTGGAAATGATTTCTTTATGTCAGATTGATTCAATGGCGTGGTGGAAGTTCATTCAGGAGAGCCCAAAAAATACCGATCTGGCGTATGGCTTCCATGAATTGATTAAAGCTGACAGGTTTTACAACATATGCATTAACTCCCAGCTCATATGCTTTATGCAAATCGCAGTCTTCCCTTGAAGAAGTAAGCATCACTACTGGAATAGTTTTAAAGCGGGAGTCCTTCTTTATATACTCCAGAACTTCTATTCCATCCATTCTGGGCATTTTAATATCCAGCATGATGAGTCCTGGATTTCCTGATTTCCTGTCTTTGTAGTCACCGGTGCATTCCAGATAGTCGATTGCTTCAACTCCATCCCTTACAACAATAAGTCTGTTAGCCAGGTTTTTCTCTGAAAGCGCAGTTATAGTTAGCTCTATATCAGCACTGTTATCTTCAGCCATCAGGATGTCATACAGCATTGAGGTGTTTTTAAAGGGATTGTAATCCGGTTATTATCTTAAATCAAAAGACAGGCCTTTAATGATGAGGTAAACGAAACCCCTGTCTATTGGAGGCTACTTTATTGAGAGCGCAATTTTATTCAAACTACCTCAATAAACATAATTTAGCCTATGGACAGTTTGGCGACAAGAAGAAACTAATAAACAGAGCTATAATATGAAATGTATATAATCCTTGGTAATCCAATAGGAATTAAGCATAATATAATAATATAATTTCCTAAGGAGTAGTATTATGCCAGATATATAGTTGATGTATCAGACTCTAATGATGTGGTTATATCAGTAGAATCTGATGCACGGACTGCTCTCATGCATGCAGGATAGAGGTTCGAGACAAGCAGTATCTTAAGTCTTCGGTAATGAGAAATAGAAGGTAGCCCCCTGATCAACAACCCCTTCTGCCCATGTGTTTCCACCATGCCGGGAAACAATCCTTCTCACGTTTGCAAGACCAATTCCAGTGCCTTCGAAGATATCAGCTGAATGGAGACGTTGGAAAACGCCAAAAAGCTTATGTACATATTTCATGTCAAAACCAATCCCATTATCCTTTATATAGAAATGGTATTCCATCTCTTTTTCAGTATATCCAACTGAAATCTCAGTAATATCCTTGGTTTTGGAATACTTTATGGCATTTGAAAGAAGGTTAGCCCATACCTGTTTGATAAGGTTCTCATCTGCCATTACTTTAGGCAAGGGTTTTATATCCCATTTGATTTCTCTCCAACAGCCTGAGAAAGGACTTGTCCAAGCGCTTCATCAAATACTGCATCCATTGCAATTTCCTTTTTCTTCACATCGGCTCTACCGGTTCTTGAAAACTGCAATAAATCATCGATCAGAGTCCCCATGATTTTTACGGAATGATCGATGGTATTCAAATAGTGCTGCGCCTTCTCTGGTAGTTCGGGTTTGTATTCAGTTTTGAGTATCTGGGCAAATCCACCGATATGTCGGAGAGGTGCCCTAAGGTCATGGGATACTGAGTAGGAAAAGGATTCGAGTTCAGTATTGGCAGCCTGAAGCTGGGCTGTTCGTTCCTTAACACGTTGATCAAGTTCCTGATTGATTCTGAGTAATTCCCCCTGAGCCTGGTTTCGCACGATTGCTAATCCTATACTGGCTCCCAGACTTTCGAAGTAAGGTATTGTCCCCTCCTTGAAAGTATTGCTGTTCTTGTCATTTAATTGTATCAGTCCAAGTGTTTCCGAACCGGAATGAATAGGAATAAGAGCAATTGATTCATATCCCGATGTTCTGCAAGGACTATTTTTTCGTTTGTCAGCGTTTGGAAGTTCACTGGCTGCCTTTTGCCACTCCTGGATGGTATTAGAATAGAAGCTGCCCCCTTCAGTGAAGCATGGGCTATTGGGGTTGTATGATTTTTTAATTATACTGCCGCAAATACAGTCCAGTACAGGGTTCCCATCATCATTCACAATTACTCCATCCTTATCATAAGTACAAAGATGCTTTTCATTGCGCAGGAACTTATCATTGAACCCCAATGCACTGATATATGGATATTCCAGCCCATTTTTCAATCGTATGCCTACAGCATCTATTCCGGTATGCTTTTTAATCTGCCTGGCAATATTGGTGAGCATAGTCTCGGTATTCTTGTTTTCATTTAGTTCCTTGAGAATCGTATGTCCCAGGCGTTCAAAACTCTCATTGCGCTTCCTGTCAGTTACATCAATGAAGGTTGCCAGCAAGCCTTCAGCATATTCAATTCCTGAGATTTCAAAATTCCTGAATTCTCCACTCTTGCATAATAAACGATATTCCCTTGAGGGAATGGAGTTACCGGTAGCAACAGCTTCCTGGGCCAGGGAATTCCATAAAGTCATGGCTTCGCTTCTGTATGCAGGATCAGGGAAAGCAGTGATCCACCATTCCTTCATGGTTGGGATATCTTCAAAAGAATAACCCAGAGTATGGCTGAATTTTTCATTGCGGAACACTATTGTCCCAAATTTATCTACATAGCCGAGTGGATAGGGTACCAGTTCAAGCAATTGTCTGAACCTTTCCTCGCTGGCCTTCAATTGTTCCTCATTTTTCTTTCTTTCACTTATATCACGAATGATTCCTGTAAGTTCAATTTCACCTTTCTCATTGAATGCTAAGGAAGTTGCAACTTCTGTCCAGATGAAGGACCCATCTTTTTTAATCTGTTCAATCTCTTCAATGAAATGCACTGAATTAACCTCACCCTTTTTCATGAGGTCAATACTCTCCAGCATTTTTGTGTTAATCTTATCCTTATTGGCTGGACTGAGAATAGTTTTCATTGGTCCATTCATCACTTCATCTACAGTATAGCCCAAGAGTTGTTCAATGGATGGGCTTATATACTGAAATTGCATGGTGTTGAGATTCATTACCCCAACAACATCAACCATTCTTTCAGCAAGTAATCGGTATTGGGTCTCGCTGGTTTCAATCTTTTTCTGAGCTGCCAAAACTGCTTCCTGAGCTTTGATTCTTTCAGAAATATCAGTTGAGAATACAGTAATACCTGTAATTTGTCCTCCGTTTATAATTGGATTCCAGCTTACTTCATAGGAAAAATCCGAATCCGGTAGATTGATGACCTCATTATATGTTTCTCCATTGAAGACTTTGTCAATTCGCTCTTTAGCCACTTTGGCAAATTCTGCCGGAAAGCAATCGAGAAGGCTCATTCCTATTGAAATCTCTAATTTCAGGAATTGCTTGATTTGGTTTGCATGATTATGGTTGAATGAAGTATAGCGATAGTCCCTGTCGAGCGTAAAGATGTTCATATTGCTCGGACTATTGATGAGTGAGGTCAGCAAGGAATACTGGGCTTCAATCTTTTCCAGTGCCAGCTTTCTCTCAGTGATATCGAGGCCAAGAATAAATATGCCTTCCTGCACTGGCTGAATGCTGAATTCGAACCATCCGATCCTGCCATCATGGAAATCAAATTCGAATTCCCTCCGCATTGAAATTCTCTCTGTCATACATTGGTTCAGGACAGCGAACATCTCTGTGGATTCAAAATCATAGAAGAAATCTGACACCTTTTTGCCTAACATTTCTTCCCGGGGGAATCTGGCAATGTTGCAGGCCGTCTCATTCAGGTATAAGTAACGCCAGTCAGGACTCAGGATCTGGCAACTTTCCATCATATTCTCCAATACAGAGCGATAGCGTTTTTCACTTTCTGCAACAGCCAGTTCTGCTTTTTTCTTTTCGGTGATAACATCAAAAAGCACTACCATATATCCGGGACTGGGCAGATATGCATTCAGTCTGAACCATTGATCTATCTGTTCCAGATGGTATTCAAATTGTACAGGTGCTCCATTGGCAACAAAATTGCGAAGCAACTCAAACACGGCTGGATCCTGGTTCTGAATGCCCGGTAGAATCTCAGATATTCGCTTACCTTCAACCGGTGGAAATCCTGTTAATGAATAAAATACTCCATTTACCTTTATTACTTCAAAATCGGCAGGAGCATCGTCGCTTAAAAGGAGTTTGCAGTAAGCATAACCATTCGTCATACCTTCAAATAGGCTCCTGTATAGCTGCTCGCTTTCCTTTAATGCCTGTTCCGAAAGTTTCTGCTCGGTAATATCCATGATTCGGGTTATCATGAACTTATCCTTATGAAGGTCAATGATTCTGGCAAAGATTAAACCGATTCGATCTTGTCCATCTTCAGTAACAAACTTAAATTCATAATTGTTAATGGTTCCGTCTTCCTTGAGGGATTCAATAAAGCTATCAAGCCTGTCAAGGGTTTTCCAGATTTTGAGTTCATCCAGCTTTTTTCCTACAATTTCTTCTTTTGAATATCCCAAAGTATCATTCAGGCTTTGGTTCACATCCATGATTCTGAGATCGGATAATCGGATGAGCGCTGTTGGGAAAGTGCCCAGTTGAAATAGTTTTGAAAAGACTTCTTCCGAATACCGAAGCTTGAGTTCTGCTTCCCTTGCAGTGGTCTGATCCTTAAATGAGAGAATAATCCCTGAAATTTTTCTGTTGCTGCTACTAATCTTTGCAGCACTTATTGTGATTGGTATTTCTTCATTTTTTCGGGAAACAAGATTGTATTTAGATATAAGTTTGTTTTCCTGTTTAAAAAGCAGATGATGAAGCGGATTCTCTATTCTTTCGCGGCTTTCAGCATCCATTATTTGCAATAATTCAGAAACATTTTTACCAAGCACTTCTGATTCCTGCCATCCCGTTATCATTTCAGCATTGTTGTTCATGCTCTGGATGTGTCCATCCTTATTGCATATCACAACAGCATCATTAATACTTGAGAGGGTGGTTCTGAATTCGTCCTCTGTATCTGCCAGAATCTTTTCAGCACGGTAGAGGTCAGAATAAATTTTACGTTGCCTGTAAGTGTATATAAGGATCAGTCCTGTAACTATCAGCAGTATTATTAGCAGAGAGAGTCCGGTTACCAGTTTTGCCCGGTAATAAAGCTCGTCAAACAGTTCCGTTTTGTCAACCTTGGTGATCATGTACCAATTTGTGCCATTCACTTTTCTCAGATCAGCTATTACTTTAACTCCCCTGTAATCCAAACCATCAATTATGCCTGTCCTGCCTAGGATGGCTTGCACCTGCAACTGATGAATCACTGATAGGTATTCGAAAGCTTAATGGCTCGTTATTTTTATGCCTCAGCTCGTTGATAAAAAGAACTTCGTTGCCGTCCTTCCTAACTAAAACGGTTTCTGCTGATTTACTGGGAGTTGGCCAGGTTTGGATTAATGGAAACAAGAAAGTCTCAGGATCTATCTGCAAAATCAGCCAGGCTTTAATTACGTTATCGATAATTACCGGGGCGAAAATGTCCAGCTGAAATTTCTTGTAGTATTCACTGAAGTATATGTCAGAATAACTGCTTTCAATAGTATTCGATTTATTTCTCAGTTCTTTACTGGTAGCGGAATCCAAAGCAATAAAATTATCATTAGTTGAAAGTATTGGCCTGCCATCAGGCAATGCAACAATTGCTTGTTCGTATTTGTACAAATCATGATACTGATTTAGACGGTGAACAAGTTTCTGTTTCAAGCCAGGAGTTGAATCACCTGCCGCATAGTTTGCAATTGCCTTGCCAAAGAACACACTCTGGGTTACATGCGCATCCATTATTCTGTCGGACATCCATTGTTGCAGTTGCTGGTTTTTTAAGGCTGCAATTGCCTGTAGTTCGTTGTATTTTCCTGCCGGATAGATTTTTCTTCAGAATTGTAATAAAATATTCCAGCCAGAATAATTACTACTCCTGATGTGACAATCAATAGGGAAATTGTCCATCCATTAATTAAAGATTTTCTTTCAGGAGATTTCATTCTGGTCTGATTTGTAACGACAATAAGCTGTTAAAAATAATGTGTTCAATATGAAATCAATATGAATTATAAAGATAATGTAATTCGCGACTATTTCTCACATACGAAGTCCTTATTACAAGCCTATCAAATTATGAATTTTAAGATGTGATTTGGTGAGATGAACATAGACAAAGCGTGGTCTAATGTGATTTCTGCAGCATAAAAAAACCCGGCAGGAACCGGGTTTCTTGATAAATCGAATTTTCTATTTTCTGATAATCAGCTTATGTCTCGCCAGGATTTCACCATCTGCATTCTTAATGATTACAAAATACATTCCATCAGGAAGATCGCCTACATATATTTGTTGCTGCCTGCTGCTTTTTGAAAGAATTCCATTAGCAGCATACAGCTCCGCGAACCCATTAGTCGGGAATTCTGAAATGTTTAGTATGCTGGAGCAAGGATTAGGATAAATACCTGAGCCGGTCTCTTCTGAATCGGGAATGATTTCAGAATGCTTCTCTGAAGCAAGATAACCATAAAGGGCAATTTCATTTACTGATGCATAAACCGTATTCAGCATTGATAACCTGATATAGCGTGTTGAAATATCTGTTTCATGCAGTTTCCAGGCATTGAAAGAGTTGCAGGGCTCAGTGAATAATGATTTCCATTGATTCGGATTCCCGTACGATACTTCAAGATTTGCCACATTATGCATATCATGGAGATAGATTTTCTTGATAATATATTCTTCCCCGAGGTCAAAATAGATATGGTATGGAGCAAATGAAAGATTGAAATAGGGTTTCCACGAAGTACTTACAGGATGCTGATTTGTTACCGGATTCAGGGTTTGCTCATCCACCAGATAATTAGGAGAAACAGAACTGCCATAGGGTGGTCGAACAAGGTCGGTAATCATGGAAGCAGTAAGCGTAATCCTTCTGATTTCAGTTACATTGGCTACGCTCAAAAACAAAGTGTCAACGGCTGATGCTCCATAGGTATCAGTCACAATAACGGCAATCCGATATTCACCCGATTGCGAGAAACCGGGACTCAGGGTGAGATTTCCAACACCATTGCTGATATTCTGGAATGCTGCAAAGGTAGGCAGCCCTGTAAAGGAAAACGTGAGCACCTGATTATCAATGTCATTAGCTGTTAAAGTAGTAGTAACAACAGTGCCTTCATTCATTGCAACGGATCCCGGATGTATCAATGTTGGTGCTGAATTCACGAATACATTGTTTACCAGTGCATCAAAGGAAATCGAATTCTGAAGGCATCCATCTGTTACAGTCAGGATAATTCCAGTAAAGTTTCCTGAATCATTAAAGCCGGGCATTGCAAGCAATTGCCAGGAATTTCCTGTTTGTTCAATTCTCAGGAAAGCAGGAGCATTTTGAAGACTCAGGCTGAGATTGTCGCAACCCTCAAAATGATCATCTGTTACCTGCAGGGGAATGATGAGTGTATCTCCTTCAAGCAAACTGATATTCCCAAAGGGATCTATCACAGGCTGATCATTCCACTTCTCGAGTAGGATAATTTCAAATCCGTTAACCTTGGCATCATTCAATATAGGTGTAAACAATATATCAAGATTCCCGTCGGTCACTGCTATGTCAAAGGACTTCTTGCAGCAGCATACCCGCTCTCAGCATAGATGTTATACGATTGCTGCAATACTGAATCCTCTGCTGATATGCTGAAAGTCCCGGTTGTATTATTGTTCACTTCAGTGCTGCGCTCAGCAAAGAACAAATTGAGCTTGTAAAGCCCGCTTCCGGGTAACGGATAAGTCCATCCCATAGTGCGGGGAGCAGGTCCGTAATGACGGAATGGTCCGAAAAGATTATTGGGAGCTCCTGTGGTATTGGTGCCTTTCCATGAGTGGCTGCCTGTGCCGTAGCTGAATGAAGAGCCATAGACGGGATCAGTGCTGTTGTCGAATTGCCAGTTAATTGGCTGGTCCTCCAACTCAGGCCCTGAGCAGTTGACCCGGTAAAGAACCCTGCCTGAATCCAGAACAGCAGGTTCAACCTGCAGGATCATGTTCGCTGAGTTTGGACTTCCAAAGCCGTCATCAGCAGTAATAATAAACTCATAGTAGCCGGGATCAGAAAGCAGCGGTTTGAAGTCCAGCCATGCAGAATCAGAATTGGAAGCAAAGCTCACAAATCCGGGTAAATCAGTAAAGGTATATTGGATAGGATCTCCGTCAAGGTCAGTTGCCGTGATATTCAGATGCTTCTTGGTTACTGCATTCATGTACAGTTCTGATGGGATTGTAAGCAAAGGGTCGTGGTTATTCGGGTCCTTCACGGCAAGCTTGAAGGTTTCCCGGTCAAACTGATTATGACTTGAATCCCTTACCATTATTGTTGGATAGTATACTCCCTTATTGGCGGCCGTGGCAATAAAGCTAAGGGTCGCTGTTCCGTTTCCGCTTGTTGTAAACTGGACAAACTCTGGTAAATCAATTACGTTGAATGTGAGGATATCATTATCAGGAGTATGAGCAACAACAGCTTTGCTTAGGGTGTCCCCGTAAATAGCCATCACTGTCCCGATGGAGTCAAGAACTGGTGTTCCATTCATCTGGTATCCCAGGCCGGGGATTGGGCCGAGTCCATTATAAATTGCTGGATTGGTTGAATCGGGTACAAATATTCCATTTGCAATTGAGAATCGAATTGAATCGAGTGTTTGAAGTTGATTGGCTGTTAAATCCCAAACTTGTGGAGCCGGTTTGCCAGGCTTTGCAAATTCAATGGGGGTGTTATATAGGTTATTAGCGATATGCAGCTCATTCAACTCATTTGCATTTAAGATAACCTCAGTCCCGGCAATATTCCGGAAGAAATTATTCCTGAAACTGATTGATGAATGCGGGATATTGAATTCCCTGTTATCAATATATACACCATTATTATCAGATGAATAATTACTGAATACTTCTACATCCCCGGATCCCATGCATATGATGCCATTTTCCGGAGCATGAATCAGAATGTTGTTGTAATATCTTCCGATAGTGTTACCGCCAATCTGCAGAATATTGCACTGGGCATAGAGCCCGCCTAGTCCTGTATTAAATCCAATATTGTTGTACACTTCTATATCTTCAACGCAGTTTGCAACCTGTATGGCTTCACGCATGCATTCAGTCACAACATTGTTGAAAATACGGACATGCCTGAATTCCATTCCGGGTGATTTCGTTTCACCAATGTACATTCCTTCCTCAACATGATGAATGTAGTTGTCGTGAATAATCAGATTGTTAAATTGGGGGTAGGGCAGGGGCGGGTTGCCTCCAAAATCTTTTTTTGCATAAATGCCAAAGAACAAGGTATGATGCATTTCTATGTTCTCAACTTCGCAATCGCTGCTGTATTCAGCAAATGCAAGCGCGCATATTTTCGCTGAGAGCCTGAATCCATAGTAATGGTCGGCTGAGCCCCGCCCACTTACTTTGATATACTTGCAGTTCACAAAGGAAAGGGCTCCCCAGGTTACAGAGTCGGCAATGTTCACTTGCCCGCCGGAATTGATTAAAACAATTGGCTGTCCGGGTGCACCGGTCAGGTCATTGAATTTCAGACAATGTGTGCGGGTTGAAAGAATCTTGATGGTGTCACCTCCCGAGGGAGCGGGTGAAAAGTAGGACAGCGGCACCAGATAAGGAGTTGATTGATCTACAATGTATGTATGCCCCATACTGTAAGAGGCCTTTGGACATAATTGGAGAACGGCTGCCAGAAAAAACAGCAGCACGGCAGTGAAGGAGAAATTGGGTTTCATGGTACAATAGTTTGAAGTGGATAATAAAGAAAATGAGGTTAATAGCATACGATATGAGGAAGTTCTCACTAGATGCAAAAGCCTTCCCGTAAAATTTAGTATCCAAGTGCGGGCAGAAATCTCCTACCATTACTGCCATCCTAAAAATAAGCAGAATCCTCCATATGAGGAGAATTGATCATAATTAATTTTTAAGATTTATTAACATTTTTCATAGCTGTTCATAGCTAATTCATCATCGCACAACACATAGATAATCAGGTAGATGTGCCTTTGTTTCATGGTGGCATTTTAGCTTTCAAAGGAAACTACAGATAAAACTTGTAGGTTTGCAGATTCAAGAATAGAATTATGAAAGCCTATCCATCCCTATTGTTTCTTTTTGCAATTGCAATCAGTCTGCAGGCACAGAAACCTGAGCTTACTACTTTCTTCGAAAAATCGGGCGGATTGAAAACTCCCCGGTATGATGAAACAGTTCAATATTGCCAGAAACTGGCTGCTGCATCACCAATGCTGCATTATTCCGTATTTGGCAGGAGTCCTCAAGGGCGTGATCTTCCACTGCTTATCCTCGACAAGGAAGGCAAAACTGATCCGGTTTCAGTAAAATCTTCCAATAAGGCTGTATTGCTTGTTCAGGCTTGTATTCACGCCGGTGAATGCGATGGTAAGGATGCAGGTTTAATGCTGCTTCGCGATATTATTGCCGGTAACGACAAGGAAAAACTGCTCGATAAGGTAAGCATACTGTTCATTCCAATCCTGAATGTAGATGGTCATGAGCGTTTCGGTCCCTTTAACCGCATTAATCAGGATGGACCTGAGGAAATGGGATGGAGAACTACGGCTCAAAATCTGAATCTCAACCGTGACTATCTAAAGGCTGATGCTCCTGAAATGCAGGCCTGGCTGAAACTATTCAATGAGTGGCAGCCTGATTTCTTCATAGACTGCCATGTCACCGATGGTGCCGATTACCAGTATGTAGCCACATATGCCCTGGAAACACTAGGCAATATGGACGCCGGACTTACTGATTGGGTGAAGACTTATTATGAGCCTGCACTTATCTCTGAAATGAACAATCTGAACCAGCCAATATTTCCCTATGTTCAATTCCGTAACTGGCATGATCCACGCTCCGGACTTGAAAACTGGCCTGCACCACCAATGCTGAGTCAGGGATATACCGCTGTTAGAAATTGTCCAGGGCTCCTGATTGAAACCCATATGCTGAAACCCTATAAGCAAAGAGTTGAAGCCACTTATTCCATGCTGAAAATTACCCTTCAGATTCTGAACAGGTCCTCAGCGGAACTTAAGGCTGCAGAGTTGAAAGCAGATGCCAGAACAGCCAGCAAGGCTTTCAGGGAGCTCCCCTATACCGTGGAATGGAATACCTTAACTACCGACAGTGTTCTAAGGGAGTTTAAAGGATTTGAGTATACCATGGACAGCAGTGATCTGACTGGTGGACTGTGGTTCAAATACGATCGCAGCAAACCGGCAACATGGAGAATCCCTTCATTTGAAAAATGTGTTCCGGAGAAGCAGGTTAAACTGCCGGAAGCCTATATTATTCCTGCAGAATGGACAACCGTGATCGAGAGACTTAAACTTCATGGTATCAGGATGACTAACCTTAAAAAGGAAACCTCGCTGAATTTGAATACATACAGGTTTACTGATGTTAAATGGCAGCAGAGATCCTATGAAGGCAGGCATAAGCTTGGTTATAAACTTCATGATTCTATTGAAAACCATGTTTTCCCGGCAGGCTCGGTTATCATTGATATGAATCAGCCTGCAGCAAGGGTGATTGCACATCTTCTTGAACCCGGCTCTCCTGATTCATTTGTTGCCTGGGGCTTCTTCGATGCCATCATGGAGCAAAAGGAATACAGTGAATCCTATGTGATGGAGATTGAAGCCAGGCGCATGCTTGCTGAAAACCCTCAACTGAAAACTGAATTTGAAAAAAAGATGGCTGATGATGCCGCTTTTGCTAAAGACCCTGAAGAAATCCTGAATTGGTTCTATAGCCGGACTCCCTGGTGGGATTTGCATTTCTGCGTATACCCGGTAGGCAGGATCTTTGACCGGAAAGTTGTTGATGGATTATAGTAACTCGGGCAAAATCAAATCCCGAATCTTTTGAAACTGACACATAGAAGAAACAGATCTTACCGGATAAATTAAAATTTCGGAATTGAAGTGTCGAACAATCCCGGCGCGTTCTTTTCGGCTTCATGTTTCAAAAGCCAGTCCTTTCTCCATAGTCCACCGCCATAACCGGTAAGTTTACCACCAGATCCAATAACCCTGTGGCAGGGAATCAGGATATTGATTCTGTTTTGTCCGTTGGCATGACCCACAGCCCTTACTGCTTTGGGATCCCCCAATCGCTGTGCCAGTTGCATATAGGAAATGGTTTGTCCGAAAGGGATATTCAGCAATTCCGTCCATACCCTTTTCTGGAAATCTGTTCCAACCGGATTCACTTCAACGGAGAAATCAATCCTTTTACCTTCGAAATACTCCTTTAATTGCTGAACACAGTTTGAAAGACACTCCGGAACCTCTGACGCCAAAGATTCATCACTCAGGTAAATCACCTCAGTAATCCCATTTTCACTTCCTGAAATTCTGAGTTTCCCCAGTGGCGAATCATAAATGCAGCTTTCCATGTAGTAGAATTGATGGCGGAATTATCCGGCATCTAAAGTTATCATAATTAGCTTTCAGTAAACGCTGCTACTGCTGGAATTCTATACGAATATTGACCAGTTCAGGGCGATTGCCGGTCCTTACCGGAGGGCCCCATCCACCATAGCCTGATGAAACATAAAATTGTGAATTTCCTTTCTGCTTGTATCCCCAGCTAACCTCAAACAGTGCTTTCGTAATATAGTTGAACGGCCATATTTGTCCATGATGAGTATGCCCCGAGAACTGAAGGTCCACACCGGCAGCCTGCACATCATCCAGCTTAAATGGCTGATGATCCATCATAATCACAGGTTTGGCAAGATCTGCATTTTTCAGGATTTCAGCAATAGTCTTCCTTGCCTTACCACTGAACCGTTCCTTATCCCTGTCATCGCGTCCTGCAATATAAAAGCAGTTATCAATAAGCACAGCAGTATCCCTGAGCACTATAATACCGTGATCCTCGAGGTATTTTACAGCTCTTTCAGCACCACCTATATATTCATGGTTTCCGGTAATGGCATAAACTCCCAGCGGAGCCGAAAGCTTGAGCAGCGATCTTCCCAGATCATGCCGGATAACAGGGGCAAGGTCCTCATCAACAAGATCTCCGGCAAATAGAATGATATCGGGTTTAAGCGCATTGATTTTCTCAACCATGCGTTCTGTCCTCCGGGGGCCAACAAGGGTTCCCATATGAATATCAGAAGCCATCACAATATTCAATTGCTTCCTGCTTCCTGCCTTTTTCCCGATCTTAACATCCAATACCCGTGTTCGTGGATTCAGAGCATTGATACTGCCTGCAATCACTGTAATTATGGAGATTGCCAGCACAATTTTGAACATCATATAGCGACCGGCAACAGGATCTGCTGTCAGGAATTTCGGGTAAATGGGGGCTATCAGATGGATTAAGCGTAATATATCAATCAGAAGCAGTGACAGAAGCAGATAGATCATAATTCCAAGCCAGTAGGAACCAATCCATGTAAAAGCATCGCTCACAGGAGATATCCATATCCTCTCAAGGAAACGTGCAACGATATATGAAGATGACAGAAACAGGAAGACCCATGGGAACCAGCTTCTCACAGGAGATCCCGCTGGCAGGGCTGCCATGCCCCTTGAGTAAATGAAATAATTTGCTGCTGAGTAAACACCAATTACGATGCTCAGAAATACGATAAGCTGAATGGGTTTCATGAAAGATTAGTTCGGGTTGATGATTTAATCCGGATACCGGAAACTGAATTTAATAAAGTTGAATGGGAAATCATTGGAATAGAAACCCCTGTAAACTATAATTGTTCGCAAAGGTAACGCAAGCAAATGAATTCGTAACTTTGCAGGGATGAAGTCCTAGTAAATGGCTTCACTTTTTTTGGTCAAAAATTAAGGCACTTACTTTACCATGCTGAAAAATTCCCTTATTAGCCTCCTCCTGGTATTTATCCTCCTTTCCCCCTCCTTCATAGTAGCTCAGGATGTCATTTTCAAACAGGATTTTGAAAGTGCAGACCCGTTCAGTGGATTTGTACTACAAAACCTTGATAAAGGCATTCCGACCGACACTGAACTGGCAATTTTGTCCGACAGTGCCTGGGCGGTAAGACCTGCCGGTGCATCAGGCAATCATGCAGCTGTTGGGGTTTCCCGCTATACTCCTGCAGTTCAGGTTGATGATTGGTTCATTACTCCTGCCATCAATCTGGGTACTGCTTCCAGACTGGAATGGGATGCAATGTCATTCAGCGCTCAATTGCTTGATTCCTATGAGATTTACATTTCAACCTCTTCCCAGACTGTTAACGGTTGCCTCCTGAACCTTCATGAGATGCAGATCGCAAATGAGCAGTCAGGCAGTTTCAGGCATAGGGAACTGGACCTTGCAGCTCAGGGATATGCTAACCAAACAGTCTATATTGGTTTCCACCTGGCTACTCCTGATGGTGGAGTTGGGCTGGCTATCGATAATATAAAGGTCACCGATGATTTGCTTCAGGCTCCTGTTAGCCTCACCTTTATCGTTGATATGTCGAAATACAAGGAAGCTGATAACTTTAATCCTGCTACTGATACAGTTGATATTGCCGGCACTTTTAATGGTTGGGATGGAACACTGAACATCATGAGCATGGTTGCTGATTCAGATTCTTCAAAATACAGCATTACAATTCCAGGATTTCACGATGGTGACGAACTTGAGTTCAAATTCCGTATCAACAGCAGCTGGAATGATACAGCGGTTGAATTCCCCTATGGCGGACCTAACCGTTTGTGGACCATCGCCAATGGAAAATATACCTATACGGCTTTCTATAATGAGGAAGGCAGCATTTCTTCCATTAACGAGGGCGGCAGGCCAAATGCATTGATCTCGGTTTACCCGAATCCGGTTGAGGATCAACTGAACCTGAAGTTCCCCAAGGATATAAATCTGATCAGGATTTATTCGCTGAACGGAGCATTGCTGAAAGAAATCAGCAGTCCCTCAGTAGAAGAGAGCATTGATGTTCAAAATCTGATTCCCGGCACTTACCTTATTCTTTTCAGAAGCAGCGAAGGATATACCCTGAGCAGGAAATTTCTGAAAAGATAGATTACGACCTCATCCATTCGAATACCTGATAGTGTTCACCATTCATGCCTAGGCGGGTATAAACCTTTTGGGCAATATGATTGGTTTTATCAACATACAACCGGATGCCTCCAATTTCCGGATTGTTGTCGAGCACCTGCTTCAAATTATCATACAAGGCAGTGAAAACCCCCATTTTTCTGTATTCAGGACGCACATAAACTGATTGAATCCAGAGTATGGTTCTGTTTCTCCAATCGCTCCATTCAGGGGTGGTAAGCATGCAGCCGGCTATAGAATTGTTAGTTTCTGCTATGTAGTAAGTTCCTTTTGATGGGTCCCCGAAAACCGCCAGCACACCAGCTCCGGTGACCTTTTCATCAAGTTGGACCATTTCTGTTTCAAGCGCCATCTCCAGCTGAAAACGGGTAATTATGTCAGCATCATTTAATGAAGCTATTCTGCAGCTAATTTCAGGGTATTGCATTTTGTTGATTTGTTTTTGACAGGAATTGAATTCAGCCCTGCACCCTAGCTTTGAAATGCTTATTTTTGCAGCGCGAAGGCTTACCGGTAAAGGTACTTAATCTAACGCATCACAGCCATCCCATGAGTGAACAAATCAAGCATGAGTGCGGCATTGCCTTAATCAGGCTGCTGAAACCCCTGGAATATTACTACACCCGATACGGTACAACCCTCTATGGTATCAATAAGCTGCATCTGCTTATGGAGAAGCAGCACAACAGGGGACAGGATGGTGCCGGAGCTGCTGCCATCAAGCTGGATATGCAGCCGGGTTCGAGGTATATCTTCCGTTTGAGATCGAATGCACCTGCGCCTATAGATGATATCTTCAAGCAGATATATAAGCCCTTTCAGGAAATAGCTGAAAAGCATCCCGACCGGCTTGATGATGCAAACTGGCTGAAAAAGAATGTTGACTTTGCGGGGGAACTTTTTCTGGGACATTTGCGTTACGGGACTTTTGGCAAGAACAGCATTGAAAACCTGCATCCTGTGGTTCGATTCAATAACTGGATGACCCGTAACCTGGTGCTGGCTGGAAATTTCAATATGACCAATGTTGATGAGCTTTTCAGAAAGCTTGTAGAATATGGACAATATCCGGTTGAAACCAGTGATACAGTGACAGTTCTTGAAAAAATAGGCCACGTCCTCGACCGCACAAATGAAGATCTCTATCATAAGTTCAAGGAGCAAGGCTTCACCAAGGAACAGTCAACACAATTGATAATACAAAATCTTGACGTACAGGCTATTCTTTCCAAAGCGTCCAGAAACTGGGATGGCGGTTATGCCATTGCAGGGATGTTCGGGCATGGTGATGCATTCGTAATGCGTGATCCCAATGGTATCAGGCCTGCATTCTGGTATAAGGATGACGAGATTGTTATAGCTGCTTCTGAAAGGCCAGTTATTCAGACAGCCTTTAATGTGCCTTTTGAAAGCATTTCAGAATTAAAACCGGGAAATGCTCTTATCATCCGCAAGAATGGTGAAGTTTCTGAACAGCAGATAACCACTCCCGGACCCAGACGTGCCTGTTCCTTTGAGAGGATTTACTTCAGCAGGGGAACTGATAAGGAGATTTATAACGAACGCAAAAAGCTTGGACAACTCCTTACAAAGGATATTCTGGCGGAGGTGGATAATGACCTCCGTAATACTGTATTTTCCTATATCCCGAATACAGCTGCATCGGCTTTCTATGGACTGGTAGAAGAGCTGAACCGTGTATGCAATGATATTATCAAGGACAAGATTCTTGAAGCCGGTGATAACCTCAGCCGTCAAAAACTTGACGAAATTTTCAGTTTGAAAGCCCGGATCGAAAAGGTTGCTGTTAAGGATATCAAAATGCGAACTTTTATTACCCAGGATTCACAGCGTGACGACCTGGTGGCTCATGTGTATGATGTGACCTACGGAACAGTGAGAAGGGGTATTGACAGCCTCGTGGTGATTGATGATTCCATTGTGCGTGGAACAACTCTCAAGAAAAGCATTATTCGCATCCTCGACAGACTTGGGCCAAAGAAAATTGTTATTGCATCTTCTGCTCCTCAGATTCGTTACCCCGATTGCTATGGAATTGATATGGCGAAGATCACTGACTTTATCGCTTTCAATGCCACGATTGAGTTGTTAAAGGATACCAGGCAGACTTCACTTCTGGGTGAGGTTTACAAGAAATGCAAGGCTCAGGAAAACGCTCCGAAAGAAGAAGTTGTCAATTATGTAAAGGAGATTTATGCTCCGTTTACTCCCGGACAAATCTCACATAAGATTTCTCAGCTGGTTACTCCAGCCAATTGCAAGGCCGAAGTTGCTGTTGTTTTCCAGACAATAGAAAATCTGCATGAGGCTATTCCTGAGCATACCGGTGACTGGTATTTTACCGGCGACTATCCAACACCAGGAGGCAATAAGGTTGTGAACAAATCATTCATCAACTACATAGAGGGGCGTAACGAAAGGGCTTATTAGTCTCACCCAATACTCCAATTTCATCTTCCGGTTATTCATTTTCCTGAATATTCCTTCGGGAAGGCGATGAATTATTGTGAGTAGTTAATTTCATGAATTTTCTCGCATAAAAAAACAGCCCGGAATTCACCAGGCTATAAGTAGAATAGTTTTAGGAAATAAGGTCTAAACGAAATTTGCCGTTATTGCTTTGGCCAGTTTTTCCATTTGTTCAGCCGGCAGTTTAAGTTTTGGACGGCTGAAATTAATATCATCCATGCTGTTCAAGGGGACAAGGTGAATATGTGCATGAGGAACCTCAAGTCCTATAACAGCCACACCTATTCGCAGGCAGGGGACAGATTTGCGCAGGGCTGCTGCAACTCTCCTGGCAAAGGTCCAAAGTTCCTGATGTGTATTTTCATCAAGATCAAAGATGTAATCAGTCTCCTTTTTAGGAATAACAAGGGTATGACCGGGAGCGAGGGGGCTGATATCAAGGAACGCGAAGAAGTTTTCATCTTCGGCTACTTTGTAGGAAGGGATTTCTCCGGATGCGATTCTTGAAAAAATGCTAGCCATGTTTCAAAGAAATTATTTAACCATTATCTCTACGATTTCGAACTGAATTTTTCCGGCAGGAATGGTAATTTCTACTGTATCTCCCACCATTTTGCCAAGCAGTCCATGAGCAATTGGGGAGTTTACTGAAAGCTTGGCCGACTTGAGGTCAGCTTCATTTTCAGGGACCAGCATATAGGTCATAACTGCATTTGTTTTCAGGTTTTTTATTTTAACCGTTGAAAGGATGAGAACCCTGGAGTTATCCAGTTTTGATTCATCAATCAAGCGGGCATTCCTGATCAGGTCCTGAACTTTGGAAATTCTCATTTCAAGCATACCCTGCGCATTCTTGGCTGCATCATATTCTGCGTTTTCAGATAGGTCGCCTTTATCGCGGGCTTCAGCAATTTGCTGCGAAATATTAGGCCTTTCTATATTTACCAGGGTCTCCAGTTCAGTCTTCAGTTTTTCGAGGCCTTCTTTCGTATAGTACTTGATTTCATTCATAAAGCGTAGATGTGAAGTTCTAAAATAAGAGAAAAAGACCCTTATGAAAGGGTCCTTTTCCAAAAAATGTTTGTGCGTAACCGGAATAAAAATCCGGAATTTGCTTAGAAACTCAAGCGGGCAGCAATGGTATGTGATCCCTGGAAAGGATCAGTTGCCCTATAGGAGTAGTCAACGGAAAAGATAGAACCTTTTTCCTTGTTCAGGGGAACCTGAACGGATAGGCCACCTGATGGTCCGGTGAATACGGTAGTGCGGTCAGCGTCTTTAGTAATTCCTTCTTCATAGGTATATCCACCGCGAAGCAGGAGGTAATTCTTCAGTTCATATTCAGCTCCGAATACATATTGATCCTTGTAAAAGGAGTTGGAAATGAAGGCACCTGCCAGACTTAGGCTATGCATATCATTGAATATAAACTTATATGAAGCACCAATGTTCAATTGTGATGGAAGTTCGAAGTCGGCTGAGCGCTGTTCAAGAGTGAATTCATCATCTTGTCCGGGCAACAGGGTACGAATTGAAAGTCCATCTCCCTTGAAACGCATTGTGGGTCCAATGTTCTTCAGTGAAATACCAAACTTGATGTTTTCCTTTTCACCAGTTACATACTGAATACCTGCATCAATAGCTACTCCTGTTGCTGCCATATCACTAATGGATTCGGAAATAACCTTCAGGTTAAATCCTCCATAGATACTGTTGGAGAAGGCTTTTGCATAAGCAATGTTAATATTCATGTAGTTTGGTGAAAATGTACCGATTCCTCCCTCTGGAAGTTCAGTAGTTGTGATAGGTAAATCACCAAATTTGAGGGACATCATCGATAAGCCAAGAACACCAGCATCACCTACCTTCTGGGCAAGGCCAAAAGTGTTGATGTTTATACCGCTACCCTTAAGCCATTGAGTATGGCTGAAGATAAGTTCGGTTTTCTGGGTGAAAGCCAAACCGGCAATATTGGTATACATTGATTCCAGTCCATAGCAGTTGGAAATATTAACTCCACCCCAGCCTGATGAACGGGCCCAGGGATTGATAAGTAATTCCGATGCTCCTGCCTGTCCTGAACGGTCTTTATTGCCGGCAAATGAAAGAGCCGGTACAAGAATGATGGCCATCAGGAAGATTGCAACCGCTGAATTATATATTTTTTTCATGATCAGTCTGATTTTTATGATAACAGAGTTGTCTGCCTATGGATTAGAATGAATTGAAGTCAACCGGACGGAGAGAACCAAACCACTTGATTACCTTTTCACCTACTCCCGGAGCTTTAACATGAATGATATAAACACCACCCGCTACAGGGATTCCTGCAAAGTTCTTGAGATCCCAGTCGATGTATGTCTTGGATTCATCCTTGTTGAAGGTCCTGATTAATGAACCTCCGGTAGAATAGATTGATATGGTACAGCGTTGTGGCAGGTTAACAATCTTAATCCTGTTATCAAGCTGGTCAACTTCGTATGGTGAATATCCATAGTATGGATTTGGAACAACGTTGATCTTGTCGAGATCACTTACAGCCTTAGCAGAAGAATCCTGAACGGTTGCCACTGCAGAAGTTGAGAAGTTATACATCGGCCAGAAATTGTTGTCATCCCTGTTAGGAACAAACTCACCGGTCATCTTTCCGGAGAAGTACCTGTCGTAAGGCTTGGTAATTCTCAGTTTCACGGTGATATCAGTCGACAGCCATTCAAACTGTGGAATAGCGATTGGAATACTTACCCACATTGCATTTGACCACAGATAGGAGCGAAGCCTGTTCTTATTTACTGCTGATGGGAAGTTGCGGTTGATCTCATATACAAAATGAGCGCCGGCATCATAAGCAGGGAAATTCAGATCGGCAGGAGTGAGGACGTCAGTCTGTGAAAGGGGAACCTGAGTTTCCTTGTTCCAGGTGTGTGACATTACATAAATATAATGCTTGCCTCCAAAAACTGCAGTATCATTATTAAGTACATTTCCTGATGGATTGAAGAGCATGTCAGCTCCGTTATCACTTACAAGATGTGAATCCTCACCGAAAACAATATTGAGGCGTTCGCCGGTTTCAATGTTGATTGCATATCCAGGGAACCAACCCATACCATAGGCTGAAATGTAATCGGAATTCTTGGCAGGATCAGTACTTGCTACTGCTGTATCACCATCCTGGTTAACCGAACGATGTTTCCTGAGTTCGAACTGTTTTGCTTTGCCTTCGGCAAGACTTACAACTGAACCCATTTCAACAACCGGACAACGTGTCCATTTCGATTTATCTGAGGTGAAAACAATATTTACACTGGCGAGGTCAGAGAAGAAACTGGTTTGTTTCGACAGGAACTTGAATTTGTCATCTGCGTAGGCTGGACCGGCAGGATCCTGCTTAGCACAAGCTGTAAGCAGATATGGGGACCATGTTCCATTCAGCAGTTTCTCATAATTCTGGTCAGGGTCAAATGGCTTGCCTGGAGCATCCCAGTCATCGTCGCGGGAATCTTCACCCTTAACAACACCTGAACGGATCCAGTTCAATGAACCACCACCATCTACGTCCGGAAGGAATGACATCCAGAAACTGGCGTCATCAGCATAGGTAATGCTTCCACCCAGGATACCATTGCTGGCAAGCATTGGGCTATAGGATCCGGATTCAATTTCGTAGATGCCCGGGTAAAGGGTTTGCTCAAGCTGTACTGAAATTCCCAGATCGAGGAATAATTGCTCATTCTGAAGATCAATGGTAGTATCTGATTTGTAAACAGTACCGGTAGCATTGTCAATGAGTTTCCAGCGTGTGGTTGGCATGAGGGTGTCACGTGAACCAATTGGAACGCTAACATCGAAAAGTGAGTCAAATGCAACGGTGAAGTTTCCATCCTTTACATTCAGAGGATCGATAACCTTAACATTGATTGGGCCTTCTCCTAATTTATAGGTTGCCTGATAAGCAATTGGGTAATCAGGGCTACCGTATACATTTACTGAATCAGCAGGCTTCTTTGATAAAATCTCATCAATAGTAGCATCTGAGAATTCGAGGAAGTTACCACCATTACCCTGTCCGGCAATACGTGTTACAATTACACCATCGGAATAGTCGGAGACATTTGCAACTGGTCCTATGGGAGCATGTGGAATACCGGTGTAAACCTTAATATTCTTTCGACCCTGCAGATAAGGTTCCTTCTGTCCGTTCAGGTTGGCTGCTACAGTTGGCATATAGGTTTTGTAATTGTTATATGCATAGGATACTGCGAGGTAGTAATACTGTTTGTGATTAACTAAATCACTCGCAAAAGCATCCTTGTAACAACAAATGAATGTCTGAATTCCTGATCTCCATTTGTTCCATCGACTTCAACTGCTGGAACCAGTTGCCCCAATCTGCTGATCGTACTTGCAAAGTTACTAGGCGAGAAACACCATTTTGATATCACATTGAAATACCAGTTTGGCTTATTCAGGTTATGAATATCTGCAATTGTTACTTCTGAATTTATTAATTGATATACTTGATATCCTTCGAAGCGATAGTATTGATCCCAAACTTCTCCTGGAGGAGGCTGAATACGTGGGTCAAGTTCCTTATAGCCTTCGTGGTAGTTATTACCTGCATCATTGGTCTTGCGGTTGGTGATGTAGATGATAAGCTGGTTTTCAAGTTCGCGGATGGTAAGGTCTGGTGCGTTAGGACCGGCAATTACCTTGAAGCAGTTGTCGAACAGCATCTGGCACTTATCATCAACTGACTGCAGAAGTTTTACAGAAGCTTCTGGTCCGCCAGTGACGGCACGTGCCCAGGGAATACCAACAGTGATATAGTTTACAGCACCCGGTTCAAGTGTGAAAGGTCCTGCTGATTCCATGAAACGACGGTCCTGAGGCTGGTTGCCAGCAGTGACTTCAGTCCAGTTCTTTGGATTTGGAACGATGCCTTTGGTTCCCCAGTTGCAGATATCGGTTTCACCCGGGAACATGAAGTAACAGGCTGGTCCGGTTGCACCTGATGAAAGGTGGGCATTTCCACCATAAAGCATCTGAGTTCCGTCACGCCAGATACCACGGAGGAAGTTATAATACTGAGGAGCAACGTCCGGATCCCACATATAGGATGGTACACCTGAATTGCTATTATTATGGTAAACGAAACGACGCATTCCAAAACGTTCGTCATCAAGAATTCCGTTTCCAAAGTTTACACCATTAATTGCTGCAGCATTCACAAATACATTCATTGAATCCTTTGGAGCTCCTGATTCATTTACTGTGTAAGGAACCTTAGCAATAGTGGAATCCTGGAATACGATATCGCAATTGCTGAAGAATGTAGGTCCAAGAAGGTTTTTGCCTGTTGAATCATAAACTGCCTTGAAAGATGGGTTGTCATATCCGTCAGGATCAAGGTATGGTCCCTGGAAGAAGTCAACACCAATTGCAGGAGGCTGATCACCATATGCCCAAGACTGGCCATTTCCGTCTTTAGGAGTTCCGTTGTAGCAATATCCCAAACCACGCATTACATCGCAACCAACATAGTCGTCGTTTGCATAACCAAGGTCAGTATCAACCCACTGGCTGAAATAGGTATTGGTGAGGCGGAAAGTTGAACGGTTGATGATTTCATAACTGTAGAAAGTCATGTCGTTGATCTCATCATTGGTTGAGAATGCGAAGGCCTGAGCCCTGATTTCCAAACCAATTGGCTGTCCTGTTGTTTCTGTATGGATATTTCCCTTATCGTTGAAAACCCACCATAAGGTAGCGTCTCCCTTGATAACCTGGTCAACCATGATACCATTGCCTTCAGCTGAAGGAGTCTTGGTATGGCAGAGGGCATTGCTTACATCATAATACGGGTAATCACCATCATTTTCAGGATCATAAACCATGTCATCATCCCTATCAAAGAATGGAGCAAGAAAGTAAGCCTGTCCCTGTGAATCATCGCCATGAGCAGGCCATTCCTTAATTGAGGTAGGAATCTGATAATCCGGGTAGCTTGCTTTGTCATCCCAGTAAGCCATGAAGTCATCCACTTCGGGGCGGGTGATGTACCAGAGCTTGTCGTAGGCGGCACAAACCTGTTCGGTAATTGCTGCTGAGCCGTCAGTGGTCAAGGGACCAGGCCAGTAGTCAATACCTACCTGACGATAACGGTGGGCAGCAAGTTTCAGCTGACCGTTAGCGTCAATACCACCGATCCAGAGTGCAGCACTGAACATCGACATCTTCTTGGATCCTTTGGGGATTTCATACTGTGCATTTTCAAAATCCCACCACATGTCACCACCGGTATTGATACGGCAGCGCACGTTATTAAGCTCGAGATATTTAAAGTTTGCACCGGGCAAGCATCCCGCAGCCGTGGATTTTGTGATCGAGGCACCCCCAGACTTTAGGTGTACCTGCTCAGCCTTTACTGTGAGTACCAGAAGGTAGCTAAGCACGGTCACAGCCAAAATACGAAATGTATTTTTCATTGTATATGCGTGTTTTTTCGTTTGTAAACTGAGTGAGCACATGGTGATTAGAAGTTGATACCGACACCAAGACGGATCATACGAGGAGAACTGTAGTTATATGGATTGTTCACCCTGATCCTGTAAAGGTCAATATAGGACTGGGTATCCAACTGTGAGTTGATCTGAGCCTGATATTCTGCTGCAGCCAGGTAGCCATCATCATCCGGGTTTCCGGTTGCTGAGTAAACTCCCATGATATTCCGGGAGTTCAGGATATTGAGAACCTGCAGATAAACATTCAGGTAGTATTCCTTTACATTGCCCTTATCATCTTTCTTGCTGGAGAGAGTGAAGTCCTTGTCAACACGACCGTCGAACCTGAATGAAGCAGGCAGGCGTGATCCGTTGAGTGAACCCTGGATTCTTCTCTGTGATCCCAGTGGGGAAATAATGCTTGAGCGTGTGTATGGGGTTCCTGAACCACCATTTAAGGTAATATTGAAACCTGCGTTGGCAAGTATCTGTGATCCGGCGATGGTAGGTCCGTTGTAATCTTTACCTTCTCCATAGCGGAAGTCAACATTCACGTTAAAAGCATGACGGCGGTCATAATCGTAAGGGATCAGTACGCGGAGGTTAGGCTGGCCTGAACGGATGAGGGCTGATGATGTTTCGGAGCTGGAACCTGTACCGTTTGCAAACTGCAAGGTATAGCTGGCCCTGATTCTCATGTTGGTAGTCCTGCGAAGGTCGTATGATACAGTTAAACCCTTAACGGTTCCAAAGTCAATATTACCATAGGAGTAATAAGTCTTGGGATAGGCACCGGTATAGCGGAAGCTCTGGATCTGATCACGGAATTCACGATAGAATCCTGAGATGTTCAGTGAAGATGAATTTGAAACCTTCTGCTGGAAACCAAGTTCATAGTCAACTGTGCGCTCTGGCTTCAGGTTGGGGTTATTAAAGGTTGGGTTACCATCACTTGCCCAGAAAAGGTAGTCAACTGGGTTAACTGTGAAGTTGGTTTTTGGACGCTGGGTGAGAACGTCGTAGTGAGCATAGAAGAGAGCCTCGTCTGAAATAGGGAAGGAGAAGGAGATACGTGGCATTACAGTCCACTGAGGTTGGTAATCAGAGAATGACTTATTTGTGATTTCCTTGTCCTGTGCATCTTCCAGATATGGAGTGATACCATTTCCGGCATTCAGTGCTTCAGGGTCAGCAAGTACGGAACCGCTGGCATTGAACCACTGTGATCCGCTGCGGTATCCCATGATACGGCTTGGATTGTTGGCATTGTCTACATATACTATATAATCAGTTCCCATACTTGTAGGAATGCTGCCCAGATTGCTTCCTTCCTGCTGAACCTGTGCTACAGTTTTGGCGGGATAAAGCAGGTAAGGATCCTTAAGTGTGCTCTGGTTAGCATCGAAGCGGTCGAAACGGAGACCTATATTAAATACGAGATCATCAAAGGAGAATTTATCCTGGATGTAACCAGCCATATAAACCGGTTCAAAAGGAGCAATCTCACGGAGATAATTTCCGTTGGCATCTTTCTTCTGGTAGAAATCTTCAATGGTAGGCTTGTAGGTAAGCTTGTTGCCGTAGTAGTCATAACCACGGGCAGTTGCAAAGCTATTGTCCTGTGAACCATTCAGGAATTCATCCGGACTGAAAAGCTCAACGCTCAGAGGCTTGCTCAGGTTGGCAGTATGCATTACGTTATCCTTATCATAATAGTTCATAGTTTGTGAACTGATATCATAGGAGTTAACGTCGATCCAGTCGGTACCATTTGCAGGCAGACCCATCAGACTTCTCAGGTTCTTATCAAATGTACGCTGTGAAGCTTCATCATACAATCTGTTGTAATCGGTATACTCAACATCGTTGAATCCATCATTGCCCATGTAGGTCGTTGGATTGTTCAGGTCAAGCTGGATGATGTGTGAGTTTGCAAGCTGGTACATAACCGGCCAGAATGCGGTTGGTGCGTATCCGTATGAACTTGAGGTGAATTTCTCAAAAGTGAAACCAAGTTTTAATTCATGGTTTCCAACGTCACCTGACAAGTTTAATGTTGCTGTAATCTGTTTCTGATCAGCAATATTGTATCCGCTCTGGGGCTGGCCCGCAGCTGAGAAGATTCCATAAACACCACCTCCGAAAACTGCGTTTGGAGTATATCCGTTCAGGAGTCCGCCACCGAGATAAATATTTTCACGGCTGTCGAAATGTCCAAAAGGATCTCCTTCGTAGAACTCGTAATAATTGGAAGTGTAGTTAGCCATGATTGGGTTGAGTTCTGAACGCTGGTAAGTGATAAGGGTATCACGATAGCCATTCATAACATAACGATATCCGGCAGCCTGGTTGGTGTCTTCAACAACATCATAACCCTTCATCTTATAGGTATCGAATTTTCCGATATAACCGTATGCGAAAAGGTTGTCTTTAAGATCTGCGTCTTCTGTTTTGGCGTAGATGCTTGTATAGTCGGCCTGAAGACTGTAATATACATTCTTTACAAGGCTTTTGGAGTCTTTGTCAGCAGGGAACCTTTGAGTATACCTTCCGAAAACACGCCAGGTGTTACCAGTGGAGAGGGAGTTTCTGTTGTAGTTAAAGATAGAGTTAAGCCAGTTGTAATCCCTGTTTTTGTAAGCACTCAATGAACCTCCGAAGGTAAGGGTGGAGTTTTTACCACTCTTAACGTCAATTTTGAGGGAGGTATTAACGTTATACTCATTTGAATTGAGGGTTGAGTTCAATTCTTCAAGATCGTTCATGTGAATGAATTCGGCATTCTGGAAAGAACCAAAGCCGGTAGCTGAACGCCTGAGAGGGTTCTTTTCCAGTTCGGCCAGCACTTCATCCTTTACCTTATACATACCCAATGAAAGCGGGCTGCCATCCTTCTTGTATTCAAAGTCAGCTGCAAGGAAGTATCCAAGCAGAGAAGAAGTATGCTCCTTATTCCAGAAGATAGGTCCGGTGAAATTTAAACCTGCACGGTTATATCCATAAGGATCCAGATATTCGGAGGTCTGAAGTTCAAGTCCGCCGCTGAACTGCCTTGAAGGGCCCTTGGTTGTAACGTTGATGATACCACCTGTTGCATCCCCGTACTGAGCGGGAACACCACCAAGGATTACCGATACCTGCTCGATTGCAGATTCGGGAAGGCTGCTGGAGCCTCTCACCCTGATACCATCGATGTACATAACGTTACCTTCAGAACGCTGTCCGCGCATACTTCCAACTTCACCGTCGCGTGAGAAAACGCCCCCAACAGATGCAGCAACAGCATTTGCACTGCGGCTGGGCATCTTGGAAATTTCTTCCGAAGTAATGTTGGCACCTGATGTAGTGTTGTCCTTACTGATAAGGGGAACCTTGTAGTCGATGACTTCATAGGTCGGCAACTCTTGAGAGGTGGATTCCATTTCGATGTTCTGGAACTCAATTTTTTCCGACCGAACGACAAAGCCCTTGATCATGACAGGCTTGTACCCTACGAAGGTAGCCTTGATGTCATATTTTCCAGGGTTTAGCGGCTTAATGGTATATTCACCATTGATGTCGGAAGTTGTACCGCCTGCCTGTGTACCGTTGTTTTCAACAATAATGTTGGCAAACGGAACCGGTTCTTTAGTGGATTTGTCCAGGATTTTCCCTTTCAGTGCTCCCGATTGGGCAAATCCTGCCATGCTTGCAACAAGAAGCAAAACAATGACAGTGAGTAAATTTCTTACCATACACTAGTGGTTTAAGGATTGCAATTAAGTATAATGAATGAGCACGCCTGAAAAAGCAGGTAAAAGTAGAAATAAAAATTTCTCAGATACCAAGAAAAACCCTTGTTACTGAAAAATTTAAATTTTGTTAAAAGGGCCTTTTTTTTAAAAAAAAGTTGTATCTGCTCCTTAGTATTTCTTTTTTAGAATGCTGAAAATAAGCTATATGGGATTTTCAGTTTCACTAAAAAGTTAACTAAAAAGGGTGCAAAGATAATGAAAAAAGTGGCAGATTGGTAATATATAGATGTATTATATATTCAATTATATCAGGAAGGCGTCAATAGTCAATACTAAAATCAAGTTATTTGCTTCTTGTGGTGAAATTTTCCCTGAACAAAAGCGGTCTGAAATTGTTATTTGCATCTTTTACTGCTGAAGAAACCTCTTTTCTTGCTTTGGTTAACCACCTTAGCCCTTTTCTTTGTCTTCTTCATCATTTTTTTGGTTTCCTTCTTCTGCAGGTCGTAATGCTGTTCCTTGATCTTCTCATATTCCTTATTGGCCTGTTTCTCAGCTTGTGCCTGCTTTTTTTCAACTTTTCTCTGAGGGCTTGGATGTATGATGCTGCATGATGACAACAACAGAAAACTGCTTAGGAACAGCAAGGTAAGGGTATAAATAACTACTTTTCTGATCATGACTATTTCTTGTTAAGCTGATTTGCTACGGCAAGGCACAAAATAAATACTATTTTTACAACGTTCTAAATATTAAATAAGTATTCCTGTGTTGCGATCCGGCATTTTTATTTCTCTCCTTCTGGTATTGTTTGCTGTTTCCTGTGGAAAGGAGGACCAGCCGGATATCCCCTATGTGCTTGTAGATAACTATTTCTATCCCAATACAATGGATTATATCCCCGTATCAGGGTATAAATATGTATCAGGTGGCTATAAGGGAATCATCATCTACCGGATCAGTCAGGAGGAGTTCAGGATTTTTGAACGCTGCTGCCCTCATGACCCAGAGAAATCGAATGCCCGGGTAATCGTCAATTCTGATAATATTATAGCTACTGATACAGTTTGCGGGTCCAGTTTCCTTTTGCTCGACGGTTCCCCTACCGGTGCAGGACCTTCTTCCTTCGGATTGCTTCAATATCATTACTCTTACACCAACGATATCCTGTATATCTTCAATTAGTCCACGTAAATTTTCTTGCTGCTGACAGCTTGTCCACTTTTTGGGACAATTTCATTGCCAATTTCAGTTTGTTCATTCCCAATACGGGTATTTGGGGTGTCGTACCCGTTCTGTCTACAGTTTGTCTACCTCAATTCCTTGGAGCATAAGCAAGTAGGTGTTTAATTTGCTTATTATTAATTAGAACTGAGCAATTCTTCCTCTATTCGCAACCTCGAAATGCGATTCTGGGGGTGATTGACATATCAGTTGACTTCACACCGCTAAGGGAAAACTATGTGTACTGAGCTCAAAATGACTTATTGTGATTTTTGCGAAGTGTTGTTGTTTGCAGTTAACCCTGAAGGGCTGCTCCTTAATGTTCACACTTCTGTTGAAACACTGCTGGGATATCAAAAGGATGAATTAACCGGTACCCGTTACCAGGATCTTATGTTGCGGGTCAATCAGGACATGATGCAGAAATTTCTTGCACAGGATAATGGACAACCTTTGCAGGCAAGACTGTCATTAAGAAAAAAGGACGGAGGCGTGGCGGAAGTGGAATCCAGGTTGACTATGTCCGGATCAGGTGAAAGCA
Organism: Bacteroidales bacterium; assembly: GCA_016707705.1. Taxonomy (GTDB): domain Bacteria; phylum Bacteroidota; class Bacteroidia; order Bacteroidales; family UBA4417; genus UBA4417. The sequence continues at coordinate 211,862 of JADJHD010000007.1, read as the reverse complement.
GGATATTGCTGATAATTAGTCCCAAAAGGGATGTTCCTCTGGATTCGGAAGAAAAATTCTTCAGGATTTTTGATTCCAGTCATGCCGCCATGGCCATATACGATGTTGAGAAAGACGCCTTTGTTGATGTCAACCAGAAATTCTCAAGCCAGTTTGGGTATGACAATGAGGAAATTGTAGGCAATTCCATTCAGCAGACAGATATTTTCCATTCACCAACAGGAAGCAAGGATGATTTTGCTGCAATCTTCAGGAAGCATCTCCAACTATCAGGTCATGATGTTTTGCTTCGGGGAAAGAGTGGTGAACTATTCCATTGCTTGTTTTCTTCTGAACTCCTGACAGTTAATGAGTCCTCTTTCTTTCTGATTTCATTGCAGGATGTAAGTAAGCTGAAGCAGGTGGAGCAGCAATTACAGCATCATCTTCAGCAGCAGAAACTGATTGCAGATATCTCCCAAAAGCTTAATGACCGGAATTTCTATACCTGGCTGGATGATATGCTGGATATACTTGGCAGGCATACAGGAGTCAGCAGGGTTTACATCTTTGAGGATTCACCGGATGGATTACAGACATCAAATACATTTGAATGGTGTAATAAGGGAATCCTGCCTCAAAAAGATACACTTCAGGACATACCATGGGAAGTTATTCCTACCTGGAAAAAAATGCTTGATGATCCGGGAATAATATTTTCAAAAGATATCAGGGAGTTTCCTGATGATATTTATGATGTGCTTGAACCTCAGAATATTAAATCATTATTGGTTTACCCGCTTAGAACCAAGGATAACCTGATGGGTTTTATCGGTTTCGATGAATGCATCCGCATGAAAGAATGGACCGAGGATGAAAAGGATCTTCTGAAGTTGCTGGCGAATATACTATCCAATGCTTTTGAACGAAGGCTGATGATGGAAAGAATCATCGAGAATGAATCACGTCTTGAGTGGGCCTTGAATAATGCCGGAGATGGAGTTTGGGATTGGGATATACAGAGTGGTAGAGTCTTTTTTACCGAATCATGGTGCAGTATGCTGGGTTACAGACAAATTGACCTGGCTCCAAATCTTGAGACCTGGAAGAAGATAGTTCATCCCGAAGATTATGCTAATGCTCTGGAATTTCTTCAGAAGCATCTGAACGGTGAGACTGAGTTTTACGAAAGCACCCACAGGCTGAAGACAGCAGCAGGTGAGTGGAAATGGATACTTGATAAGGGCAAGGTTATCTCATTTACTCCCGAGGGTGAACCAAGCAGGGCAATTGGTAAGCTGACTGACCTTACTGAGATCAAACTTGCTGAAGAGAAGCTGAAACTTGGACTTGAGAAGGAAAAGGAATTAAATGACCTGAAATCAAGGTTCGTGTCCAATGCTTCCCATGAATTCAGGACACCACTCGCATCAATCCTGATAACAAGTGATTCACTTAGGCAGTATTGGGAAAAGATGGACCGGGATCAGATTGACTCAAGGTTAGGAAGAATACAGGAAAGGGTGGCTTATTTAACCCGCATTGTGAATGATGTACTTGAGCTTTCTCGTCTGCAGGAACGCAAGTCGGGATTTAACCCGGAGAAAATTGAGCTTGTAGAACTTTGTACTTCAATTATTGAAGAATCGACAGCTCAATCCAACATAAAAAGCAGAATCAAATTTCTGCATGAAAGGCCTCAGATATTTATCCATGCTGACCGCAGACTGCTCATCCAGGTGATTAATAACCTCGTGTCGAATGCAATCAAATATTCTTCCCTGGAGCCTGAAATAACAGTGAAGCTGATTATTCATGAAAATAAGCTGGAACTGGTGGTTGCCGACAATGGCATTGGCATTCCGGAGATGGATCAGAAACATCTTTTTGAACCATTCTTCAGGGCTACCAATACAGGTAAGACCTTAGGCAGTGGCTTGGGACTAAATATTGTGAAAGAATCTGTTGCAATTCACGGAGGTCAGATTTCCTTCGAAAGCAAACCGGGCAAGGGAACTACCTTCAAAATACGGTTCCCTGATGAAGTACTTATCAGGAATTAGTTGATACAGGTCCGGAAAGCTGTTTCCGGCAATTTGTGCAATTGATGAAGGGCTAATTACTTTTTAAGTGAAAAATACTATACATGAAATATAAAATTCTTCTTATTGAGGATGACAATACTCTAAGATCTGAGATTTCAACAATTTTGGATCTTGAAGGGTATGAGGTAATTGAGGCCGATAATGGCAAGGCAGGAGTTGAGGCAGCTATGAATTCCTATCCTGATTTGATTCTCTGCGATGTGATGATGCCGGTTATGGATGGCAATGAGGTCCTTAAGCTTATCAGATCCCATAATGCTACCCGTCTCACTTCTTTTATTTTTATCACAGCACTTGCAGAAAGGGAGAATGTGAGAATGGGGATGGACCTTGGGGCAGATGACTACCTGATAAAGCCCTTTACCCGTGATGAAATGCTGAAGACTCTCAGGAGCCGCCTTCTGAAAGCTGATGAGGTGAGGATGAATGCAGAGATTGAAATGGACTCACTGCGGGAGAAAATTATGAATTATGTCCCTCATGAAATGCGAACACCTCTGCATGCCATTATTGGATTCAGTGAAATAATTATTGACGAAGCAAACCATCTTGATTTGCCTAAACTGGCTGATCTCGCCAAATATATTAATGATGCCGGGCTTAAGCTTCTAAATGTAACAAACCGCTATACCCGATTTGTTGAAGCTCAAACCTCAAGGGGTAATGTGCCCAAAGGCGATATGGTCGAGCATCCAAAGGAACTGATTCAAAAAATCATAGTTCATATTGCCGAAAAATACATGAGGAGTAATGATGTCAGGACCGATATTGTTGATGAAGCAATAGTTATTTCGGAAGAAAAATTCACAACTGTTCTGAACGAAATCATCGATAATGCTTTTAAATTCTCCTTTCCCGGAACTGATATTATTTTAAGCAGCTGGACTGATGGTACCTACTATTGGTTGATGCTCCAGGATTTTGGCAGAGGTATCAGGAATGACGAAATCAAAAGAATAGGCGCATTCCAGCAGTTTGAAAGGAAACAGTTCGAACAGCAGGGTTTGGGTTTGGGGCTTGTGACTGCTAAATTACTCACTGAACTGTATGAAGGAGGCTTTATGATCAGCAGTGATTTTGGACTGGGAACACGAATCGTGCTGAAACTCAAGCTGGCATTCCCAATGCAAAATGCCAGGGATAATAATTTCGAATCAGTTGCCAATTCAGTATAAGCAATAATAAAAATTGAATTGAACAGATTTCTCTTCTCCTGAAAAGAATCCCTAAATACTGCTATTCCCGTGAAATTCACCTTTACTGATCCTCATGTTGAAATCTCTCGTTTTGTCTTAGGATAGCTCGGAAGAAAATTAAAAATTAATTTCTTCTGTACAAGTCAGTTACTTTGTGCTTCAACGGGAATTAATCATTGGATAATTGGCTATCCATGCATCATAACTAAAACTGTTAAATATTAGTTCAATTTGGAATCTGCCTTTCGTACCTTAGATGTTGTTTCGCAAAACCAGCCGGTTTATGAGTAGTGATGAAATTCGAATTTTATTTGTTGAGGATGTTCCAGCAGATATGGAACTGGCTGAGATTGAACTCCTCAAGGAAGGAATACGTTTTCAGGCAGTAAGGGTGGATACCAGATTAGATTTTATTGAGCAGTTGGATGTATTTCAACCGGACATAATCCTTACTGATTATGTTATGCCATCCTTTGATGGGATGGAGGTAATTTCCTTAACACTGTCTTTAAAGCCTCAGATACCTGTTATTGTTGTTACCGGTTCAATAAATGAAGAAACAGCTGTTTCCTGCATGAAAGCGGGAGCATCCGATTATCTCCTTAAGGATAAGTTGCTCCGACTGCCTTTTGCTGTTAGGGAGGCGATTATCAGAAAGGCAAATAAGTCATCCCGGTTTCTGGCTCAGAAAGCATTGCAGCAAAGCGAGGAACGATTCAAGGCAATTTCAGAAGTTACAGGGGAATTTATCTGGGAAGTTGACCATCATGGCATGTACACATATGCCAATCAGAAAAGCGTGGAAGCGCTGGGATATAATTCGGAGGAGTTGGTAGGTAAAATGTTTTTTTACGATTGTTTTCTCGATGAGGAGAGAGCGGATCTTAAAAAGGCGGCTTTTTCTGTCTTCAACAAGAAAGAAACAATAAAAGCATTTATAAATAGGATAAAGCATAAAGATGGCCGCATAGTCATACTTGAAACTACCGGAACACCTATTCTGAGTGATACAGGAGAACTTTTGGGATATAGGGGTGTTGACAGGGATATCACTGAACGTGTTAAGGCTGAGGAACTTCTCAAAAGCCACAATGAGATGCTTGGTAAGACTGTCAGGCAGCGAACCAGGGAACTTGAACGTCTTTCGAATCTGAATAATACTATTGTCAGCAATGTAGGACTGGCAGTTATCTCAACTGATGGTAATGGCAGGGTTGAATCCTTCAATCCGGAAGCAATCAGGTTAACCGGATACAGTCTGGAAGAAGTCGTTGGGAAATACTACCTCCGGATTAATATAATAAACGAGCGTGCGTCGGATGGTGCATTGTTGCTGGAGCTGACAATATCAGCAGAGTCCGGACCAAATAATTTTAAAAAGCTATTTCTCAAGGATAGTGCTGAAAGCGGGTTCTCGAAGGAAATGCAATTGCTTGGCAAGGATGGCAACAGAATTCCGGTTCAGCTAACACTTAATTTTCTTGAATCAGAGCCGGGGAAATTACAGGGCTATGTTGGGGTGCTCGCTGATATTACCGAGCGCAAAAGTATTATGGAAGCCCTCGAAACAAGTGAGAAGCTGTTTCGGACCATGTTTGACGAGCATGGAGCAGTCATGTTTCTTGTTGATCCCGAGACTGGAATCATCGAAGAGGCCAATAAGTCTGCATCCAGATTTTATGGATATGATTTTGATTCTACTCCCAAGATATCGATTCACCAAATCAATCCTATTCCCAGGCAGGAGTTGTCCGATGAAATGGAAAAAGCTGCCCAGAATAAGCTCAATTACTTCATTTTTACACATCAACTTGCATCCGGAGAACTGAGAAGGGTAGAAGTCCACTCAACTCCAATTACAGTTAGAGGTCAGCGCCTGCTCTTCTCCATTATTCACGATGTAACAGAGCGAGTCACCATTCAGGAGCAACTTATTCGGTCAGAAGCTGAGAATCGTGCAATTGTGAGCACAGTGCCTGATTTGCTTTTCAGGTTAAATAAGGATGGTGAATACCTGGAATCATATACAGAGTCCAATTCTGCCCTTTATGTTCCAAGAGAAGTTTTCATCGGTAAAAATATAGCAGACGTCCTTCCTGCAAACTTGGCAGAAGAGTCTCTGTGTAAAGTCAAAGAAGCTGTTGATACAAAACAGATTGTTACCCATGACTACCAGTTGGAGATTAACGGTGTAAACCGATACTTTGAAAACAGAATTGTCTCTCTAAATGATGATGAAGTCCTTTCAATTATCAGGGATATCACCGATCGCAAAACAATGGAACTTTCACTTGAGTGGAATGAGTCCTTGTTGCGCTTGATGACAAGTTCATCTCCAATGGCCTTCTTTGTAGTTGATAACAGGACTGACGAGATACTCTATTTCAACGAAAGATTTTGTGAAATATGGGGTATCACTCACCTGAGCGAAAAAATGGCTAGAAAGGAATTGAAAAATAATGATATTATTCCCGATTGTCTTCCGGTATTACTTGATATTCCTGCATTTGCCGAATCCTGCAAACCGTTGCAGTATGCTGATAACAGAATCACTATTGAAGATTATATCCCGTTCATCGATGGACGGATTATTCGCAGGTTCTCAACCCAGATCAGGGGTGAAAATGATGAGTATTACGGACGATTTTACATTTTTGAAGATATTACAGAGAGGAAGCGTGCTGAAGAGCAGGTGCAGTTAAGGGAGTCCTATCTTTCAGCTGTTATCAATAACCATCCGGGTATGTTCTGGCTTAAAGATACAAGTGGAAAATTTGTATTTATCAACGACCGGAATAATCAGTTCCTTCTGAATGCAAACCTTTCTGAAATAGATGTTGTAATCGACAAGACTGATTATGAATTCATGCCTTCAGATCTTGCAGAGCGCTATAATGCTGAAGATCAGAAAGTAATTGATACGCGCTCCCCTTATACAGTGGAAGAGAAATTCACACTTGAGGGAAAGGAGTATTGGTACGAAAAGTTTAAATACCCTGTTTTTGATCCGGATGGTAAGGTGATTGGTGTTTCTGGATATTCAATGGATATCACCGACAGGAAAGAGGCAGAGTTCAGGTTAAAACTACAGAATGCTGCATTTGAGTCTTTTGCGCTGGCAATGATTATCACCGATCAGGATGGAGTAATTGAATGGGTAAATCCTGCCTTTACCCGACTCACCGGTTATTCAGTTGAGGAAGCAATTGGGCAGTTGCCATCAATCCTGAAATCAGGCAACCAAAGTGAAGAGTTCTACCTTTCATTGTGGAATGAACTAAGAACAGGAAAAGTATGGAGCGGGGAACTGATTAACAGAAGGAAAGACGGAAGCTTCTATTATGAAGAGGAGACAATTACCCCGGTTCTGAATGAGCAGGGAGTGATTTCAAGATATATTGCCATCAAGATTGATATCAGCCATCGTAAGGAAATGGAGGAGGCTCTTCGACTAAGTGAACAGCGCTGGCAGTTTGCACTTGAAGGATCTGGTGATGGTGTTTGGGACTGGAATATGCTCACAGATGAGGTGTATTTTTCAGCACAATGGAAAGCGATGCTCGGTTTCAGGGATTTTGAACTTAAAAATGACCTGAAGGAGTGGAGCAGCCGGGTGCATCCTGAGGATCTGGATCGATGCTATGAAGATCTGGATGCGCATTTTAAGGGCATGACACCGGTGTATATCAATGAACACCGAATGCTCTGCAAGGATGGCAACTATAAATGGATATTGGACAGAGGCAAGGTTGTTGAATGGAATGAGGAGAAGAAACCTGCCAGAATGATTGGTACCCACACCGATATTACCCAGAGCAAGGAACTTCAGCAGAAGCTCATGGATACCATTGAAAAGGAGCGCGAACTGAATGAAATGAAATCCCGCTTTGTGGCAACTGCTTCCCATGAATTCCGCACACCGCTTGCTTCAATTCTGATTATTTGCGACACTCTGCTCGAGTACTGGAAGCGTCTTGAAGAAAAGCAGATATCTGAACGACTTGCCAAAATCAAGGATCAGACCCTGCATCTTACGACTGTGGTAAATAATGTACTGCAGCTTTCAAGAATTCAGCAGGGAAAACTGGGATTCAATCCTGAGATGTACGATATCATTCAGCTTTGTCACCAGTCAGTTGACAGTTTCCAGTCTGACCCTATCTCACTTGAAAGGATTCACTGCAAGTTTGAAATACCTGAACTAAAGCATAGTGTTGATAAAGGGCTCTTCATTCAGGCACTGTCGAATTTGTTATCCAATGCTTTGAAATACTCACCCTGGAACACTGAGGTATTGCTTCATGTCCAACGTAAAGACAAATCGATTCTAATAAGTGTAGCAGATCAGGGTATTGGTATTCCTGAGGAAGAGCAGAAACATCTGTTTGTGCCCTTTTTCAGGGCTTCAAATACACGCCTTATTCAGGGTAATGGATTAGGGTTGAATATAGTAAGAGAATCTATCAGAATGCATGGGGGAGAGATCACATATTCAAGCAAGCCCGAAAAAGGAACAACCTTTAATATAATTCTACCGCTTCCCAAGGAAGCCTGAAATATTTTTATCTGAGTTTCTGTCCAACAAACACCTAATTTTAAAATGAGTATGAAAAAAATTCTGGTAATTGAAGATGAAAAGCTTCTAAGGGAAGAGATTACTGATATTTTATTATTTGAAGGGTTTGAAGTTTTACAGGCTGAAAATGGTCTTGAAGGTGAGGAAATGGCGTTGGCTATCAAACCCGATTTGATTCTTTGTGATATTATGATGCCTGAAGTAAGCGGAACTCAATTATTGACAAGGTTGCGTGAGCATGAAGAAACCAAAAGAATACCCTTCATATTCATGTCGGCACTTGCTGAAAGAAAACATCTCAGAAATGGGATGGAATTGGGCGCTGATGATTACATAACCAAGCCCTTTACTGTGCAGGAAGTATTGCAGTCGATACGCACCAGGCTTGATAAGCAGCAGGTGAATGTGCTGTACCTCGAAGAGGCAATCGGCAAAGTTCGGACTGAAATGCTTTCCCGGATTGATGATCTTCAAAAGAGGGCAGGTTTGATGTCGCAATCAGGGGAGCTTGACCATCGCACTGGTTTTGAAGATGGCTCCTTGCTGGAAGCACTAAAGAGTATAGAATCCAATCATACCCTAAGGAATCTGGAGAAACTGGTGAACAGTGAGCTAAACAAGGGCGGACTTTCTGCAGAAGCGGAAAGAGCATTTATAAAATTACGCAATGAGATACGAAGCAGGAATAACCTGGTAAACAACTGGACCATTTTCCAGATGAAATTCAATCAATCTTACCCTGGATTTGTGGAAAGGCTGGTCAAATCATATCCCAGCTTAACACCTCAGGATATTACACTGGCTTCAGCAATCACTATAAATCTGAATACCCAGCAATTAGCCGGATTACTGAATATAACACCGGCAAGTGTTCGAAAGAGCCGATACAGGCTTAAGCAGAAATTTGCCTTAAAGGAGGAGGAACATCTTCATGCTTTCCTGCATACCATTCATCAGCAGGATTAAGAGATTCAGAGAAGAAAAAAAATAAAAGCGGGAGATGATAATTTCATCCCCCGCTTTTTGATTTTTATAAGCCTTTTTATAATTGGCTGTTTTCTTCTCTTAGTACCTGTAATGTTCGGGCTTGTAAGGACCTTCCATTGGAACAGAGATATAATCAGCCTGCTCAGGTGTAAGTATGGTGAGCTTAACTCCAAGCTGTTCAAGATGCAGACGGGCTACTTCTTCGTCCAGATATTTAGGCAGACGATAAACACCAACTTCGTAGCTGTTTAGCCAAAGGTCAAGCTGAGCAAGAGTCTGGTTTGAGAAGGAATTGCTCATTACAAATGATGGGTGTCCGGTTGCGCATCCGAGGTTTACGAGACGGCCTTCTGCGAGCATGTAAATTGCATTTCCGGTAGGGAATACATATTTGTCGACCTGAGGCTTAATTTCAATTCTCTTGATTCCCGGATAGGTGTTCAACTGGTCAACCTGGATTTCATTGTCGAAGTGGCCGATGTTGCAAACAATTGCCTGATCCTTCATTTTAGACATATGCTCGATGGTGATGACATCCTTGTTGCCTGTAGTGGTAACGTAGATATTTCCTTCCTTCAGGGCATCTTCAACGGTGGTGATTTCAAATCCCTCCATTGCAGCCTGCAGTGCGCAAATCGGATCAATTTCGGTAACGATGACCCTGGCTCCATAAGCCCTCATTGATTTAGCACAGCCCTTTCCAACGTCTCCATAGCCACAAACAACAACCACCTTGCCGGCGATCATAACGTCAGTAGCCCTTTTGATTCCGTCAGCCAGTGATTCGCGGCATCCGTAAAGGTTGTCGAATTTCGACTTGGTAACAGAGTCATTAACATTGATGGCAGGAATAAGCAGTTCGCCCTTTTCAAGCATCTGGTAAAGGCGGTGAACTCCGGTTGTGGTTTCTTCCGAAACACCTTTCCATTCCTTAACGAGTTCAGTCCATTTGGTTGGATTTTCAACGAAGCATTCGCGCAGAACTTTCAGAATGCTTTCTTCTTCAATGCTTGAAGCCTTTACTTCCAGCAGACTGGCATCCTTTTCGACTGCAAATCCCTTGTGAATAAGTAAGGTAGCATCTCCGCCATCATCAACGATGAGATTTGGGCCCTTGCCTCCGGGGAAGTTTAATGCCATGTAGGTACACCACCAGTATTCGTCAAGAGTTTCACCCTTCCAGGCGAAAACAGGTATTCCTGTTGCAGCAATAGCAGCGGCAGCATGATCCTGAGTTGAGAAAATATTGCAGCTTGCCCAGCGCACGTCGGCACCCAGGTCAGCAAGAGTTTCAATAAGAACGGCTGTTTGGACCGTCATGTGAAGTGAACCGGTGATTCTGGCGCCTTTGAGTGGTTGTGCTGCAGCATGCTTACGTCTTATCGACATGAGGCCGGGCATCTCTTTTTCAGCAATCTCTATCTCTTTCCTTCCCCATTCCGCCAGTTTGATATCCCTGACTTTGTACTGTAAATTGGTATCAATTAATAGTTGTTCCATATGTTCTTTATTTTAAGGGCGCAAAGGTAGTCAAAATCCTTTGTGTCCGGTTAGTGTTTCAATAGCAAACCACTGCATTAAGCATGCAAAGGGCGGTGCCGTGAACAAAACGGACCGCTGCCCGTTATTTTCCTGCAAATTGTTGTAAATTTGCACTTTCAAACGGTTCCTTTCTATTTATTGAAGATTTCGCATTTTGTAACTTTAAATAGTTAATTATCAAATCTCAATATAACCTTTAGGTGTTTGAATTATAAAGAAGGGGGGAGAGACCAGGCTCTGCGAACCTCTGGCAACCTTGGCTTAAGGCTTGAACGGTGCCAATACCTGTTCCCTTCGGGGAAAATTATAATTGGAGCACAGTTTATTTCCATTTCCTGGAGATACTAATGTGTAAGTGTTTAACGCTGATTAAAAGGTTTTTATACCTTTAATCTACATAAACCAGAGTATGGGAACAGAACGCAATATTTACGAGGAAATAAAAAAACGGGTATTGGTGCTAGATGGGGCCATGGGTACCATGATTCAGCGCTATAATCTGGAAGAGTCTGATTACCGAGGCAGCCGCTTCAGCAATCACCCTTCAGATGTCAAGGGCAATAACGATCTGCTCAGTCTCAGCCGGCCAGATATTATTTCCGACATTCATAAAGCCTATCTAGAGGCTGGTGCTGATATTGTTGAAACCAACACTTTCAATGCCAACAGGATCTCCATGGCCGATTATCATATGGAAGACCTGGTCAGGGAGATGAATATTGAGGCAGCCCGTATTGCCAAAAAGCAGGTGTTGGAATTTACTGCAAAAACTCCCAATAAACCACGCTTCGTTGCAGGAGCCATAGGCCCTACCAACAAGACTGCCTCCATGTCGCCCGATGTCAACGATCCCGGTTACAGGGCTGTCAGTTTTGATGACCTCGTTGAGGCCTATGCTGAGCAGATTGAAGGCCTGATCGACGGTGGTGTTGATATGCTGCTTGTTGAAACCATTTTTGACACTCTTAATGCAAAGGCAGCTTTGTTTGCCGTAAACAATGTTCTGGAGCAAAGGAAGATGCGTCTTCCCATTATGGTCTCCGGAACTATAACCGACCTTAGTGGCAGAACTTTATCCGGCCAGACCCTCGAAGCATTCCTGAACTCAGTTTCCCATATGGATTTGCTGAGTGTCGGGTTTAACTGCTCTCTCGGTGCTAAACAATTAAATCCTTTTATTCAGGAATTATCCGCCAAGGCACCTTTCTTTGTCAGTGCCTACCCGAATGCCGGTTTGCCTAACCAGTTCGGACAATACGATGAGACGCCCCTTCAAATGGCAGCCCAGGTAAAGGAAATTCTCGATGACCGTTCAGTAAATATTATAGGCGGCTGCTGCGGCACCACTCCCGAACATATTGCAGAACTGAGTAAAATTGCTGCTCATTCCGGAGTGAGGCATAAACCTCAATCCGACCATCATTTTAAACTGAGCGGACTGGAGCCGTTGCTGGCCTTTAAGGGAAGCAATTTCATAAATATAGGTGAGCGTACCAATGTTTCAGGTTCACGCAAATTTGCAAGGCTAATCAGGGAAGAGAAGTATGATGAAGCTCTGACAATTGCCCGACATCAGGTGGAAGCCGGTGCTCAGGTGATTGATATTAACATGGACGATGCGATGCTGGATGCTGAAAAGGCGATGGTTCGCTTTCTGAACCTGCTGATGTCGGAACCTGAAATTGCCAAAGTCCCTATTATGATTGACTCCAGCAAATGGAGTGTGATTGAAGCCGGACTGAAATGCCTGCAGGGGAAGGCAATTGTAAACTCCATCAGCCTTAAGGAAGGTGAAGAGACTTTCAGGCACCATGCACGATTGGTTCGCCAGTATGGAGCTGCAATGGTTGTGATGGCCTTTGATGAGGAAGGTCAGGCTTCCACGTTTGAAAGAAGGATTGAGATCTGTCAGCGAGCCTACAATATTCTTGTTAATGAAGAGGGTGTTCCCCCCGAAGATATAATTTTTGACCCGAATGTGCTGGCAATCGCTACCGGAATGGAAGAGCACAATGATTATGCAAAGGATTACATCAAGACTATTGCGTGGATCAAGACCAATCTTCCACATGCCAGGATCAGCGGCGGTATCAGCAATCTCTCCTTCTCCTTCCGCGGAAACGATGGAATCAGGGAAGCTATGCATGCAGTATTCCTTTATCATGCCACCAATGTGGGATTGGATATGGGAATTGTAAATGCCGGCAATCTGCCCGTTTATTCTGAACTTCCTCCGGATCAGCTCGAACTGATTGAGGATGTTATATTCAACCGGAGACCAGATGCTACGGAACGACTGATTACCTATGCTTCCTCAATGGTGAATGAAACCAAAAAGGAAGAGAAGACAGAAGTATGGCGTGAGTTGCCTGTAAAGGACCGCCTGACTCATTCGCTTGTGCATGGAATGGATGCTTACATCGCAGAAGATGTTGAAGAGGCACGTGTTCAATTCCCCAAGGCCCTTGATGTTATTGAGGGACCGCTGATGAAGGGGATGAATGTAGTGGGTGACCTGTTTGGTGAAGGCAAGATGTTCCTGCCTCAGGTTGTAAAGAGCGCGAGGGTAATGAAAAAGGCGGTGGCTGTCCTGCTTCCCTACATTGAAGCAGAAAAGGTAGCCGGTGAAAGCCATTCAGCAGGGAAAGTACTGCTGGCCACTGTAAAGGGTGACGTGCATGATATCGGCAAGAATATAGTAGGAGTAGTACTGGCTTGCAATAATTATGAAGTAATTGACCTGGGTGTGATGGTGCCAACTGCCAGGATTCTGGATGCTGCCATCAAGGAAAAGGTTGATATTGTAGGGCTCAGCGGATTGATCACGCCATCACTTGATGAAATGGTGCATGTTGCAGCCGAGATGGAAAGGGAAGGATTGAAAATGCCGCTTCTCATCGGAGGCGCAACCACCAGCGAGATGCATACAGCCGTAAGAATAGCTCAAAAATATACGAGTCCTGTTGTACATGTCAGGGATGCTTCAAGGGCTACCACTGTGGTTGCAAGTCTTCTTTCGCATGATAATCATGAAAAGTATGAAGCCAGCATACGCGAAAGGTATGAAGGACTTCGGATTAAGCATGAAAATACCCGGGCAGGGGTTACCTATATATCGCTTGATGATGCCAGGAAGAACAGGTTTGTGCCTGATTATTCAAACTTCACTCCTGAGCGACCAGCAATCATGGGCCGTAAATTACTGACAGGATATTCGCTCGAGGAAATCAGTCATTACATTGACTGGACTTTCTTCTTCCATACCTGGAAAATTAATGGGCGTTATCCTCAGATTTTTGAAGATCCCTTGAAGGGAGAAGAAGCCAAAAAGCTGTTTGCTGATGCCCAGGTGATGCTGAAGAAGATTATATCAGAAAACCTGATTAAGGCAAATGCTGTTTACGGACATTTCCCGGCACGTTCAATTGGCGACAGTGTGGAGGTTTATGATGAATCTACCGGAAAGACACTGAAAACCATTCATTTCCTGCGAAATCAGGAAGAAAAGGAAGCTGGCGTTCCCAACCTCTGCCTCTCCGATTTCATAGCTCCTGCCGAAAGCGGAGTTAAGGACTACATTGGTTTATTCGTGGTTACTGCAGGTATTGATGTTGAAAAAAGGGCTGATGAATATGTTGCGCAGAACGATGACTATAATGCCATCATGATCAAAATCCTTGCAGACCGTTTTGCAGAAGCCTTTGCTGAACTGCTCCATAAAAAGGACCGTATGGAACTCTGGGGATTTGCTCCCGACGAAACCCTTGATGAAAAAGAACTTCTGGAAGAAAAGTACAGAGGTATTCGTCCGGCACCAGGCTATCCGGCTTGTCCTGAGCATTCAGAAAAGGCAGGTTTGTTTGAACTATTAACTGCTGAAGAAGCCTCCGTTTACCTGACTGAGAATTTTGCCATGTATCCTGCAGCATCGGTTAGTGGCTACTATTTTGCACATCCCGATTCACGTTATTTCAATGTTGGAAGGGTAAGTGCCGACCAGGTTGAGGATTATGCTGCTCGTAAAGGCATGAGCAAAGAGGAGGTTGAAAAGTTACTTTCTCAGAACCTGAGCTATTAATAGGAGATAGGGACTGCTGTCACCTTTAAGAATAAGAAAACGAAAATGAAAGTCACAGAACATATTGCCAACCGGAAAGGACGGACGCTCTTTACTTTGGAGTTGTTACCTCCCCTTAAAGGTGAGAATTTTGAATCCATCAATCAAACGATAGATCCAATCATAGAATTTGCCCCTTCTTTTATAGATGTTACCTATCACAGGGAAGAAATTGTTTACAAGCAAAGGGAGGATGGACTTCTGGAAAGACGCACCATACGTAAGAGACCCGGAACTGTTGGTATTTCTGCAGCCATTAAGTTTAAGTACAATATCGATGTGGTTCCCCATCTTATTTGCGGAGGTTTTAGCAGGGAAGAAACTGAGAATGCACTTATCGATCTTTACTTCCTTGGAATTCACAGCTTGTTGCTTTTAAGGGGTGATAATGCCGTGGGAGAGAAGGTTTTTCGTCCGGAGAAGAATGGGAATGCCTATGCCATTGATTTGGTTAGGCAGGTAATTGAAATGAACAAGGGAAATTACATGGAAGAGGAACTCCTCAATCCAAACCCTACCGATTTCTGCATTGGAATAGCCGGTTATCCGGAAAAACACATTGAAGCCCCAAACCTGACTACTGACCTTGCCCATTTGAAGGAAAAGGTTGATGCTGGTGCTGATTATATTGTTACCCAGATGTTTTTCGACAATGCCAAATTTTTCGCATTTGAGAAAGCATGCCGGGAGGCTGGAATTAATGTTCCTATTATCCCGGGACTCAAGCCAATGTCAGTAAAATCGCAATTATCAGTGCTGCCAAAAACATTCTCAATTGACCTTCCTGATGATCTGGTAAAGGCTGTTGAAAAATGTACTGACAACCAGCAGGTTCGTCAGGTGGGAGTGGAGTGGGCAATTGCTCAGAGCAAGGAACTTATTAAACACGGGGTACCTGTCCTGCATTTCTATTCCATGGGAAAGAGTGATAACATCCGCAAGATTGTTAAGGAGGTTTTCTAAGTTTCCATACCTTTGAGTTTGGGAGACAATTGATATTTCTGATTTCCCCATTGATATAAACTTCCGGATTACAACAACTACAGTTCTAAATCTGCCGCTACTGTTCAACTGCTTTTTATGTCTGTTTATTCAACTATCCTTGATAAGAGCCTGAATGCCAGGAAACAACTGGCTGTTTTGGTAGATCCCGACAAACTGGATTACAAGCAGGTGGATGCGGTTGCCAAGCATGCTGCTGAAGCCGGTATTGATTATTTTCTGGTAGGAGGGAGTCTGCTGATAAATAACCAGCTGGATCAGTGCATCAAAACACTAAAGGAAAAAACGAATATCCCGGTTGTTCTCTTTCCAGGCAATACCATGCAGATGAGTTGGAAAGCCGATGCCATCCTTTTTCTTTCTTTGATTTCGGGCCGTAATGCTGAAATGCTGATTGGACGGCATGTGATTTCTGCACCCTATCTTAAGGTAAGCCAGCTTGAGGTTATTTCCTGCGGGTATATGCTGATTGAAAGCGGCAAACAAACTGCAGTTCAGTATATGAGCAATACCACCCCGATTCCCGCCGACAAGAATGACATTGCCATGTGTACAGCTATGGCCGGTGAAATGCTCGGGCTCAAGTTGATATACCTCGAAGCCGGTTCAGGTGCTGCCAATCCTGTTCCTTGCAGTATGATTGAAAATGTGAAAAGCAGTCTTTCCATCCCGCTGATAGTGGGAGGTGGAATCAGAACACCTCAACAGGCTTCTGATGTTTGCAAGGCAGGTGCTGATTTGGTTGTAGTGGGGACTGCCTTTGAAAAGGATCCCGGGCTCATCAGCGAAATGGCAGCTGCAGTTCATCAATCCTAAGCAGCTATCTGCGATTTCAGGAAATTCCAATATTTTTGTCCTTCCTTATTCTGTTAACCCTTCAAATTACCCTTGAATGAAACAATTGCGCTTTCTTGTGAGCCTTGCTGTACTGCTTTTGGCGGGAATGAATATCTACGCACAACAAAAATCCCTTGCAATCACTGATCTGATGAGCAGGAAGCTTTATCCTCAGTCATTGGTAAATCTGCAATGGAGGGATAATGATATTTTTACCTGGGTAGCCGGCAATTCATTGGTCAGCAGGAATGTGAAAGCTGATAAGGCTGACACCTTGCTAACTCTTTCTGATCTGAATGAAGGGCTTAAGCAAGCTGGGATAGAGGCTTTAAAGGGATTTCCTGCTATAAACTGGAAAAGTACTGGTTCTTTCACCTTCGGAATTTCCGGGAAGCTTATTTCGTTCAGTCTGGCTGAGAAGAAGGCAGTGATACTAAATACCTTTAATCAGGATGCAGAGAATCAGGATATAGAGCCTGCGACAGGGAATGTAGCGTTTACCTCAGGGAATAATCTTTATGTATCGGTGAAGGGAGAAAAGATTGCCGTTACCAATGACGAGAACAAGGATATTGTAAACGGACAGAGTGTTCACAGGAATGAGTTTGGAATCAGCAAGGGTACATTCTGGTCGCCAAAGGGAAATCTGCTGGCATTCTACCGCATGGATCAAACCATGGTGACGGATTATCCTTTGGTAGATATAGATGAAAGAATAGCCACCGTTAAAAATATCAAGTATCCCATGGCTGGAATGGCCAGTCATCATGTTACGGTTGGAGTTTATGATCCTCAGATAAACAGGGTTGTTTATTTGCAGACAGGGGAGCCTGCTGAGCAGTATCTTACCAATATTAGCTGGAGCCCGGATGAAAAGAGTGTTTACATTGCCGTTCTCAATCGGGATCAGGATCATATGTGGCTCAGGCAATACGATGCCAATACTGGAGCTTACCTTAAAACACTGTTCGAGGAGACTGACAAGCAGTATGTGGAGCCAGTGCATCCCATGCATTTTCTGAAGACCAACCCCAATCAGTTCATCTGGCAAAGCAGGAGCGATGGCTGGAATCACCTTTACCTTTACAATACGGATGGAACCCTGATTAATCAATTGACTTCCGGGAATTGGGAAGTGACTGATTTTGAAGGTACCGATGAAAAGGAGGAGAAGGTTTTCTTTCTTTCCACCGAAGTCAGTGCACTTGAGCGACAACTTTTTTCCGTTGAGATTAATGGACTGAAGAAACAGCAGCTAACGCAAGTATCAGGTACCCACTCTGTATTTATTTCCCCGGATGGGAAGAATTTCATTGATCGTTTGAGCAGTGTGAGTGTTGGTTCAAAATATACACTACAACCGGGCAAGGTAGCTGGAGGTAGTCTGGTTTTCCAGGATTTAAATCCGTTGAAAGACTATAGTCTGGGCGAAACACGTATGGTGACCCTTATAGCAGAGGATGGACGTGATTTATATGCAAGAATGATTACTCCTGTAGGTTTTGATCCATCGAAAAAATACCCGGTTCTGATCTATGTTTACGGCGGACCTCATTCGCAACTTGTCACGAACAGCTGGCTGGGAGGAGCAGGACTCTTTCTGAACTATATGGCAAGCAAGGGGTATATTGTCTTTACCCTCGATAATCATGGGACTGCAAACCGCGGAACTTCCTTTGAGCAAAGCATTCATCGTCAGCTGGGAGTGCTGGAAACAGCTGATCAGATGAAAGGGGTGGGGTACCTGAAATCCCTGCCGTATGTTGATGCAACAAGGATCGGACTGGATGGATGGAGTTATGGCGGTTTTCTGACCTTAACCTTAAAGTTGAAGCATCCGGGCGTATTCAAGGTAGCCAGTTGTGGTGGTCCGGTAGTCGACTGGAAATACTATGAAATCATGTATGGCGAAAGGTATATGGATACTCCTGAGCAGAATCCTGATGGCTACAAGCAGGCCTGTCTGCTTAACTATGCTGATAAGCTTGAGGGCAAACTGCTTGTGATACATGGTGGAGAAGACAATACTGTAGTATGGCAGAACAGTCTGAAATTTGTGCAGCAGTGCATTCTATCCGGAAAGCAACTTGATTATTTCGTATACCCCAATCATGAACACAATGTTTCCGGCAAGGATCGCCTGCATCTCTACCGCAAGATCGCTGAATACTATGAGCAGAACCTCTAGGTAGTTGTTAGTTTTTAGTTGTTAGTGGATTAGTTGTTAGTGGTTAGTGTTCGGGGTTCAAGGTTCGGAGTTCAAAGTTCAAGGTTACTGAGGCAGATTTTTGCAAGGAGGAGTAGTTAGTTGTTAGTATTTAGTTGTTAGTGTTCAAGGCTCGTTGCGGCTAGTGCTTTAGTGGGTTGTATTTTTGCAAGTAGCAAAAAATAGAACACAGATGACACTGATGTAACTGATCTACACGGATTAAATTGAAAACTTAAATTCATTTTCATCCGCCAACCGACGGATGCATTTTCAAATTATCATCCCGTCACTTCAAACATTAGCTCTTTATCTAAACCCTATGACGGCTCCCCTCTGGCTCCTCCATCCTCAGCACTTCACATCCTCACATTCTTTTGTCTTTTTCCTTTTATCTTTTGTCTTTTTCCTTATCTTTTGTCTTTTTTCCTCCTTCTATACCTCAGGAAACCCCATCTGCCAAGGAAGAAGAACACGATCAGGACCCAGAGATAGGAGATGCCTATAATCACTTTCAGGAACACCTGCCATCCACCTTTTATGGCAGATGTAAACTCATTCAGGAAACGGTTGGAGAGGCCCTTCTTTTCGGTGAATCCAACGCGGATAGTGCTGTAGTCCACCTGATTGGAAAGGAACTTGATACGGCCTTCAGCAGATTCAATTTCAGTGCGGAGGTTTGAGAGCTGAGTCTCAAGTTCAACGGTTTCTTCCAGATTGCGTGCCTGTTTCAGAAGTTCCAGGTAGTGAGCTTCAGTTTCCTTTTTCACCTTGAGGCGGGCATCCACATCAATATACTCATCTGTAACATCATTCACCCTGATTGATTTGTTATTCAGCTTCTTAACATTACACTGAGTGAGCACTTCCTGCATGAACTTATCAAAGTCGGTAGCAGGAACACGGACTGTAAAATTGTAACCCTTTTCACTGTCATATTCAAAGCGGTTCTCTTCAGCCAGGTAAGCTTTATGTGCTGTAGCCATTAATCTGATCTGTATGGCAGTGGCTTCAATATCCTCAGTTTCGAAGCTAAGATCAGCTTCCTTGATCAGTTTTCGGGTGGAGGTATCAGGAACTGAGACTGCATCCTTCTGAACAGGAATGGGTTCGGAGGAGACGCTGCGGTCGGCGCTATGGCATGAAGCCAGGAAGATCAATGCAATCAGGAATACAGAAAAGAGGGAGGTTTTCATTGGGATTACTTTGGTTTGAACTATAACGGCAGCAGTTCAATAAAGTTTTATTGTCCCCAAAAATCTTACCTATGCCAGGATAATGTGGCAGTTTAAGCATCTTCCGAACGATAAATATTGAATTTCGTCCCGAAGTTCTTGGTAAATTGATTTTTTTACTATTTTTGCACACCCAAATCTCTCCGTAGCTCAGCTGGTAGAGCAATTGACTCTTAATCAATGGGTCACAGGTTCGAATCCTGTCGGGGAGACACCAAATCAACATAACCACCTGTAAATCAATAGTATTTACCGGTGGTTTTCTTTTTTGTCTCCGAATTGTCTCCGAAAGTAGTCAGTTATACTCAGATTTATTCAGTTGAATGAGGATTGAGGGAAGTGGGGAATGGGATGGGTTTGATTATTTTCATGTCGATAAAATACATAGGTGTCAACAGATGAGTTCTCGTATTCTGAAGTGTCTTGATTATTAGTTCTGTATGCAGAGTTTTCTTCAAATTCAATAATTTTAACTTCATATCAATTATGAATAACATTCAATTTATGAGGTTTACGGTGATATCTTAATTAATTACTTACATCTATAATCAAAACACATGTATATGAAGTGACTTTTTCATTTGACGAAACGCATTGAATGTGAAAAGATAATTTAAGTTCTCATTATTGTATTGATAATTGTACTAAAATTGGATGATAGATTATTGCAGTCATTTGTAGCCAATCTCATACCAAATCAAATTCGATATTATGAAGGCAAAAATCAGTTCAATCTCTGATCAAGAAATTAAAATTGAATTTGAAGGAGGCGGAGTCTTTTCACTCCCTTATAGAATATATAAGAAATATGGTTTCACTATCGGTGAGGTTATTGAAGGAGAAATAAGCTTCGATAAACTTAGACAAAAAGAATATTTTGAACCGTATCATCCAAAGTATAGATTGGGTGAATATTACGAATTCGATATAATAGAGTTACTTATCGAAAAGGGAAGGAATATGATCATTGTTGAGGATTGTTTTTCCGAGAAAATATATGTAAATGGCTTTAAGTGGCAGTCATTACCACTCTTTACAAAAAGAAAACTGGTATGTGAAGTCGTTGGTTTTAGAAATGGCCATCCAATATTGAGGAACGTTGATTATTGGCACCCTATTTATGAAGTGGGAAAAGACTATGATTTTGAATTTATTGGAATTGAAACGACAACTCTGAGAAGTGGTGACTCGAAGTTGGTCATTAAGTTACGAGGAGAAGATGGTTGTATTCATGAGACGGTTCCTCTTCCCAGTCAATTTGGGCATAAATTTCAGCCTAAAAGTTTAAAATGCAAAGTAATATCAATTGGTCCTTATTTGAGGTTAGAGCAGGTAGATTTTTTCGATTCTTATTTTGCTAAAATTGAGGAAATAATCATAAACGATGACTATGTAATATCCAAATACTTTCATGAACTGAGGAACGATTCGAAACCAGAAATTACGGAGTTATTTAAACAGTATGATTCCAAAAGCTCTTTATGGGCAATAACCTATTGTAATAGAATATTACCAAATAAAGTTTTGGATGTTATTGATCGGTTCGATTACAAAGAAGCAGTTATCATTATTGATCTTTTATTGAGAATTGAAAATTGGATACTCAATAGTGGCCTGCTGGATAGTTTCAAAAAATCAGAAACAAGATTGAATATAAAAACCAAGTCTGAACGATTGATAGAGAAGTATTCACACATGAAAGAATCGTTCAAAATGATACGTGATAACAGATTTGGTGTTGAGGAATCGATAAAACTTAATAACAAGATCCCAATTGTAGCTTATTACTTAAGATTTAATCAGACTGAATTAGTTGACTTCGAACAGCTTTTCATCTGTCTTAGATCGATAATTGTTGAGTCGAGGAGCGGGGAAAGTTCGTCATATAATCTTAATTTATTATTTAATGCAATTGAAAGTCAAAAACAAAATTTGAAGCATGATGATGTAGAGACCGATTTCATGATCGGGAATTATAAGAAAGAAGTATTTAGAGGCAAGGATGAGCTTGATAGATTTCTGAAGTTAGTAATTTATGAAATTTTCATCCTTGATGTGCTTCGTGAGACCAACAGAAGAAATCTGTTTCTTAGTGAATATTATAAATATCTTTCATTATTTTATCAAACAGATGCCGATAAAAAGAAATTTCTTAGATTATCATACATTTTAAATAATGAAAGTAATGTCAATATTTCATTAAGCGATAGCCTCTTATCAGAAATTCATAACTTAAATTATTTCTCAAATATTCTAATCGAAAGTTTCGAAGGAATCTTTAAGAAATATAACATTGAATGGCAAAAATTGCATAAACGCAAGATTGACAATGAAATAATTGTAGTTAAACTGTTGAGAAAACATAGATTTGGATTTACTGGTGAATACAAGCAAATTAATTGTATTTTACCTCTTTCATATATACTATCACAGAAGCTGAAGCTTTGTGGAGAAATGGATTGTGATATTGATCTTAGCGTGAGAATTGTAGAATCATTTTATAACTTTAACATTATTCTTGTTCGTGAATGTAACCCCTCCGAGGAAAATTATTTGCTTGAGAATCAAATAACAAATAAAACAGAAGTAGGAGATATCCTTAAAGGCAAAATAAAAGCAATAAACACTTATGGTTTGTTTATCACAACAGTAGCTGGAGAAGGTCTCCTTCATCGAAAGAATATTAGTGATTATTTTATTATTGAAAATCAGCTAAATCAATTATTTGAAATTGGAGAGGAATTCCATGTCAAAGTTCTTAAGAAAGGTGTTGATAATAAATTGGAACTTGGTTTAAAACAGTTAAAGGGATCCCCGTTTGAATATGAATATAACAACATTGAATTTAGAATCTTTGCTCCTGAACTTTATCAGTACGAGAAGAAAGATTCTTTAATGCTGAATATTGATGCAGAAAATAAAAAGCGTCATTTTATTAACGGCCATATATTTGAATATTTTTCAGATTTGCAATATGATTATGAAGGGAAAATCAAGTACTTAAAGTTAGCCAAATTATTTTATTCTTCTATACAATCAAGTCGATCCTATTTCTTAAACACTTATATAAATTATTTCGACATTTTATCAGACATTGAATGCGCTATTGAAAATAATTCAATAGATGCTGTAAATAAGATTATTGATAAGGCAAACAAATTACATGAACAATTGGAAATAAATACTAAATCAATTGAGAGCTATCCTTCTGTGTTTAGGCTTGTTTTCTTTCTTGACGTTCTCAGGCAGTTCAATAATACATCAAACGATTCAATTGAAAGTCTCACGAGCTACATATTATCAAAAGATAAAGAAGAATTTGATTACCAAAAGAAGATAGCAAAATTTGTTTTATCAAATAATCTCATAATTTCCGAAAAATATGACGATGATTTTGTCTTAAAGAATTTAAGGATAGTATACCAATATTTGAAAGATGGTGTATTTGATTTAACAGATAATGAACAAGAACGAAAGCAAAGAGAATTAAAAGAGAGAATTGCTCAAATTAGGAGTAAAATATTTAACGAAGAATCAGAGACTGTTGAATTTAAATCAACACTCATTAAGCCTATATTGGATCCTTCAAAGCAAAAAAAATTAAATGAATTACAGAAGAATCAAACACAAAAAAAACCCAATGATGAGATAGACGCATTAGTAGGTAATAACGCAAAGAAAAGAATAACACATAGTGCAATGAAAACTTTAGTTGCATTTGCTAATTCTAAAGGGGGTACGCTTTACATTGGAATTAATGATGATGGTGAAATAATTGGGATTGATCACGATTATAGCGAAATTGGTGCTCAAAGTAAAGATGAAATGGGTAAAAGGCTAGATGAATACATTACTTCATATATTGGAAGCTCCTTCTTTGGGTTACTCAAAATTAAATTCGAGTCAATTGAGTATAAAGACATATTAATAATAGAAGTGGATGCTTCAAATGAAGAAGTTTTTCTTATGAAAAATGAAGCGGGTTCAAAATCTTCTGATTTTTATATTAGGAGACATTCATCCTCAGTAAAATTAGAAGGCAAGGAGTTGATTGAATATTTTAAATGGCGGTTTAATAATTCTAATTCATAGTTCAGTAATTTCAACAAAAGAATTTGTCTAATACCAAGAAATCAAATTTTGATTCTAAACTAATTGCAAAACAAAAACTGTAGAGTAATTTCTTTTTTCAAACTTCTCATCTTTCCCAGACTATAATAAGGAAAAGCCTTATGAGAAGTCTATCTGAACTCTTTGAATTCCTATCTTATTGTGATAAAGAAACCTTGTTAAACGAATTGAACACCCATTGTGACCGTTTGATTCAGAAGAATGAGTTGTCGAAAAAGTGGCGAATGGGATGGGTTCGGTTGAAATTGAGTTAAAATTTTTCTCATTTAATTTGATAAAAGGGGATCCGACATCATGGCTAAATAATACCTCTACTTTAAGGAGTTCGTCGCATTATTAGTGCCCCGGGTGGAGCGTAAAGTTGGTGCAGGAGTGGTGTGTGAAGCCCTGCGCCGGCAGATTTTTTATGTTTGGATTATTATTAACAATTAATCACTAACCTGAAACCTAAATCACAATTAAAAGAGCTTTTGCTGTATTCACTCACAAAACTCGGCACACAAAGAAACTTTGAAATGGACCAATTTCCACCAATTCTTGCCTTTTGATAACCAACATCATCCAAGCACCATTCCCATACATTTCCACTCATATCATATAAGCCAAGTTCATTTGGCTTCTTTAGTCCAACAGGCTTTGTGGAACTGGAATTAGCAGATATCCAAGCAACTTCATTAATATCATTGCTCCCTGAGTACGTAAATCTTTTAGAATTATTTCCTCCATAAGCTGCAAATTGCCATTGGTTAACCGTTGGTAATGAAAATTTTAGAGCTGTAATAGAGGCTAATTTGATGCAAAACTCATTACATCTAATCCATGAAACATTTTCAACAGGTAAATCATCTCCTTTAAAACCGCTTGGATTATCACCCGAGAAAACAACCCATTCTTTTTGTGTAACAGGATATTTACAAATGTAAAAGTTATTAACAGTTTCTTCTTTTGAAATCTTGCCGGCATCTCCAAAAATAAGTAACCGACCTTCAGACACAAATACCATGTTTCTCAATATGGCTCTGAGTGTGGCATAGAATATGCTTTTATTTTCAAATTCGCTAATAAGCTCTTTGCATTTGCTGATTAACATTGCTCAATAGGATTGATGTTAAGTTGTTGGTGAAAGATCACATGTAAGAATATTCTATATCAGTTATTTTTTAATTATTTCTCATCGAAGTAAGATAATTTCATGAGTTGTTTAAATTTTGTGAGTAAAGTCATTATTGTATTCTTTAAAGTTGTTGCGTTAAAAACAGCGTTGGGAGAATGCATACAGTTTATTCAAATAATGTTTGATAATAATACTCAATAGTCCTTTCATGATATTTAGATGGTTTGCCGTTTAGTAAGACGAGTTGACTTAGCCAGTGTCCTTTTTCATTATACGTAAAGATATCATCTTTAATATAATCTAAGTGCTGTGAAAAACTATTGAAAGATGGTGTCGCTCCTTTTTCATTATTGGACTTATGCTCAATAATACGGGTTGTTTGGCCAGATTCATCAAGCAAGTACTTATTAATTAACAAATCATTTTCATCATAAACGCACTTGAACCAGTAACAACTTTTTATAGTAGAGTTTACCGATTTAGTCTCTATAGGTCTTTGTCTTGCATCATATGTTGTAAGAATGTAATTTGTATAATCATCTTCTGGATTAGTTGATTCAATAGTAATTTCAACATTACCAGTATAGGTATGTTTTAGTTCAGAGACTCCTGTGATTTGACCAAACTGAACTATGTAGCAACGCTCTTTTGTAATTCTTCCTTTTTTATCATATGTAAAAACAGATTTTAAAATTAATTCGCCTTTTGATTTATTGAAAGTTTCAATTCTTACCAGCCTTTTCATTTTATTGTAGAAGTATAAGATACTTCCAAATTGCGATTGATCAAAGGGAATGCTTTTATTAATAATCCGTATTCCTGAAAAGTACAAATCGAAATTGCCGTTTGCTTTTTGGAACTGGAGTTGTAAATTTCATCAATAATTTTGGGAACGTGAGAACGAAATGTGATTTTTTTAGCTCCAATAACATAATGTGCAGAAAGAGGATAAAAATCAGAGAGAAACATAAAGTAGTTATTAATTTGTTACTAAATATCCTAAGCCATTACAAGTGAAGCAGATCCCATTTTGATAATAATGAAACTCAGGTAAATAGCCGGTTCCATTGCATCGTATACAGGGTGCAAAAAATCCTATCTTATTTCCGAGAGTATCTCGGTGCTCGATTGGATGATTTTGATGATGAATTAAGTGACATTCACTACATAAAGTGTGAAGTGATTCATCAGGATATTCCCAAGGTAATTTGCCATCCTGATAATATTCATGATGGACATTTAGTCCACCAACAAATAACCAATCTGACGCATTGAAGAGGTAAGGCTTTGACCAATTGTAAATTAAATTATCTGTTTCGATATCACTATAGCCTAACGAAGATTTAACAATGTCCCTTAGGGTTGATTCATCTTGATTAGTATACAAAAACAATTTTCTTAAAAGATCTTCAATTGGGTTATATTGGCGGGCTGTTAATACTAAAATATGATCATTAATAATTTTAAAAAGTACAAATAGTGGTGCTTGAGGCAGATTAAGTGATATTGGAAGATAATATTTATATCTTATTGAGTTATGACTTAAAAAGTATTCCGCATACTTCTCTTCATTTACTCGATCAAAACTGAGTTTACCACAAAGATGATCTTTAAGTAAAACCTTATTACCACATTGTTCGCAAGTTTGGTTATCACGATGAATAATATGGTTTCTTTTAACTTTCCACTCTTGAGATTCAAGGTAATCCTGATAAGTTTTCATAAAAGTGGTTCCTGATAATCACAAATATATTAAAAAGATTAGATCGACACTCTGATGCTAATTCCTGATACATGGAGTTAGTTAGAAGATTTGAAATAAAGAAATGAAATATACTCAAAATTAAACTGTGTTCCGTTTATTGACTTCTAAAGTAGAGTTATCCAAGAAACTGAACTGATCAACTACAACAGAAATAAAAATAGGCATAAGAAAATGGAAAAAGTGAAATTGTCTCCGAATTGTCTCTTAAACTAAGTATAACGGAGTATGACTGATTAGACAAAATAGGAGAGGAGTTGAATGGGATAATGGTCTAACATTAAGATAATCAAATAAATAAACGAAATATCTATTTCAACAGAATACAACTGATTACCCCCTCTTCATAACTGTCGGGGAGACTACAAAAGACTGTTCATAGCGAGCAGTCTTTTTTTTATTTACTTCTGACTCTTAATCAATGGGTCATCCCGCGCATGCGGGGTCGGGGAGACTTCAAAAGACTGTTCATTGCGAGCAGTCTTTTTTTTATTTACTTCTGACTCTTAATCAATGGGTCATCCCGCGCATGCGGGGTCGGGGAGACTTCAAAAGGCTGTTCAAAGCGAGCAGTCTTTTTTATCTTCGCTGGCATTAAATCTAAGGCTTTTGGAATTTGAGTATTAACCATCAATCTTTATGGTGAGAAATTAGGTTTGTTTGTATTAACTCGGAAATGGAATTTTGATTGACTTGGTAAGTATCATCAGTGACAAAAAGTTTACCTAACATTTAGCTGTTCTAAGGCAATGCCAGTGTGAATTATTAGATGAAGTTCAAAATATGAAAAGAGTAATATTTAAAAAATGTAAAGTCAAATTATTAAAAAATGTAAAATGAAACGTTTCTATAATGTAAAATAGCCTTATATTTGTTCTTTTTCATCATGGATTATATACAGCGAATTTCAGACAAGGAGCTTGAGCGGAAACTCAATGCTTCTGGGGCGGTGCTAATTCGGGGCCCCAAAGCCAGTGGGAAGACTGCATCTGCTAAACAATTGGCCAAAAGTGTGTTGAATGTGGATAGAGATGAGCAGGTTCAAGCTCTCCTCGGCTTGGCTCCCAATAGACTCTTATTGGGTGAAACACCACGACTGATTGACGAATGGCAGGTACAACCCAAAATCTGGGACTATATACGTCATGAGGTAGACGATCGAAAGAAAAATGCACAGTTTATACTTACTGGTTCTGCAAATCCGGATGAATCAGCTCGAATGCACTCGGGCGCGGGCAGATTTACCATTGTTGATATGCGGACAATGTCGTGGCAGGAATTGGGCTTTTCTTCAGGTAAAGTTAGTTTAGCGCAACTCTTTCAAGGCGGGAAAATTGATGTTTATGACCAGCCCCCTGACCTGGAGTTTATTATCGAGAAACTAATTATTGGTGGTTTTCCAGCTCTTTTAAATAAGGATATTTCGCAGGCAATTGACCTAAACAGGTCTTATATAGAATTACTTGCAGAAGTTGATATGAGCAGAGTTTCCAGTGTAAGGCGCGATCCGGTAAAGGTAATGAGTCTGCTGCGTTCACTGGCCAGAAACACCGCAACCTTAGTAGATATTTCCTCTTTAGAAAGCGATATTCGTTACAAAGAAACCGGAAGTATTACCCGTCCGACAGTTTATGATTATCTGGATACCTTGAATCGACTGATGATTGTGGAAGACCAACCTGCCTGGAATACACATATTCGGTCATCATCTTCATTAAGGAAAGCTCCCAAGCGACATTTTACAGATGTTTCATTGGCTGTCGCTGCATTAGGTGCAAACACAAACTCACTTTTGAACGATTTGAACTTTACAGGTTTCTTGTTTGAATCGCTTGTTACTCATGATTTGCGAGTGTATGCTCAGGCAAATGATGCCAAAGTATACCATTACCGTGACTCAAGCGGTCTGGAAGTAGACAGCATCGTCCAGAAATATACCGGAGAATGGTGTGCATTTGAGATAAAACTTGGCATAGGGCAATTTGATGAAGCTGCAGCAAGCCTTAAGAAGCTAGTCTCAGTAATTGACTCAAAAAAGATTAAGCCAGCTCAATCTTTAAACATCATTACAGGAACTGGAATTAGTTATACCAGAAATGATGGTATTAATATAATTTCATTGGCATCCTTGGGTGTCTGATCGGTAAAGTCCTGTCGGGGAGACTTCAAAAGACTGTTCATTGTGAGCAGTCTTTTTTTTATTTAGCTTCTTATCCTCCCCTTATCTATCTGCATGGTAAACAATCTAATATATTTGATGTTCTATTACAAATTAGCTTAAATATCCTGGTATGTCGTGTTCAATTTTAAGCTGTTTAATTCCTAATCCTCCATCTTATGAATAGAATCGCTTCTTTCTTGTTGCTCCTCCTGAGTATATATCAGACTGTAGCTTTTGCCCAGAGCACTGATTTGGTTCCAGGTGCAACTGTCGAGAAATCCATTCTGAAAGGGGAAACCCATAGCTATTTCATTTCCCTGAAAAGAGATGAATATGCCGAATTGAATGTAATGCAGAAGGGTGTTGACCTTGCAATTGAGCTTCTGGATGCAGGCGGAAAGAGACTTGCAATCATTGATTCTCCCAATGGTAGTCAGGGGAATGAACCGGTTTCCATTACTGCCACCATGAAAGGCAAATATGAGTTAAGGATTTATCCACTCCCTGATCAGATACCCGGCTCAGTTTACACTGAAAATGCTCTGCCAGGAAGTGTCCCAGGGACCTATGCAATCATGGATTTAAAAATCCTTTCAGCAGCTGGGTACAAGCAGAAGCTTGATTCTGAAGCCAAGGATAAAAAGGCGTTTGCAAACTGGATTTCAGGAAATGCAAATCCATTGAAAACAGTAGATGCCGGGAACAGTTTTGAGGATCTTCAGGCATTCAGAACAATTCTGAAAGATGTTAGGGTTGTGGGCCTTGGAGAGGCGACTCATGGTAGCAGTGAATTTTTCAGGATGAAACATCGCATGCTGGAATTTCTGGTCAAGGAATTGGACTTTACTTCCTTCTATATTGAGGCCAGCATGACCCGTTGCAGATATATAAATGACTATGTCCTTTATGGACTAGGAAGCCTCGATACTGCCACCACCATTCAGGGTTTTGTGACATGGCGGGTTGATGAAGTCAGGGATATGATTGAATGGATGAGGGAATATAATGCTACCGTGTCTGCTGACAAAAAAGTCAAATTTCTGGGGTATGACCTGCAGATTAATGATATGGGCTGGAAGGGACTAAAGTCCTTCTATAAACTGGTTGATCCGTCAAAACTGTCTCATCTCGACAGTCTGCAGATTCAGGCAGATTCAGCTTCAGTTTGGTCAAACAGTATGAGCAGGAGTCAGGAAGGTGGGGACCTTTTCAAGAAACTTCGTCCGCTTTGTCTTTCGGTTCTTGATGACATGGTGCTGAATGAAGGACAATATCAATACTTGTCAGGCAAGGAAAAGTATGATGAAAATCTGATGAATATCAGGCTGATTATCCAGGAGATAGAATCCTACCAGAATGGCTATAATGATCGCCGGGATTATTATATGGCTCAAAATATCCTTTCCCTGCTTAATCAGGAAAAACCAGGTGCCAAAGTTGTAGTTTGGGCCCATAATATGCATATCGCCAGATTTGAAGGGTCAATGGGGAACTATTTGGATCGTGTTCTGAAACAGGAGTATTATCCTATGGGATTCGAATTCTATTCGGGTTCTTTTCAATCCAGGGATCTTGAGTCAGGAAATAATACCAGAAGCTGGGATATCATTACTGTGAATGAGCCTCCAAAAGAATCTCTACCCTGGTATTTTAACCAAACGGGTCTTGACAAATTTTACATCGATTTCAGGAATATAGGAGCAGAAAAGGTGAAGAATTCCACAAAAACCTACGCTGTCCATTCCTTTGGATCCATGTATTCGAAGAACTGGCCTGATACCTATCCAGCCTACCTGAACTACTTTGATGGAATGATCTATATCAGGCAATCCTCTGCAGCAAAAGATTTTACCAAAGTTCTGTTCTGATTATAAGAACTTTGAGCCTTTGATGGAAGTTAGGATTCTGCAGATTAAATGACCATCCTTGCAAAGATCCGCTGCTGAGGGAAGATATTGGCATCAAGGTTCAGGCACATTATGGAATCAATCTTAAGCCTGAAGTCCTGGCTGGCTTCAATTGTTTTCCTGTACAAAAATTACTAGTACACCTTTATTGATAAGGCTGTCAGGCTTATAACCACTGTTCAATTCAGGTTGTAATTTTCAAAGCCTTGCGTTCAATTTTTAAACAATTAACCTGTTCCAGATTAGCATGGAGTTTCCATAGCGAAGTTCTGCTTAAGATTTTGTTATATGTTCTAAGATATTGTAAATGAAATCGATGGAATAATTTCTAAGATTCCGATATATTAAATATCCTTCGATCACTCAGGAGTCTTCTATTATCATCCTTTAGCTTATTTATCTGTACTTCCATCTCGATTTTTGCATTGATCAGATCTATACGCAAAGTCTGCAATTTCTTCATATTGAGATCCAAAGTGTGATGGAGTTCGATAAGTTCAGCTTCCTTCTTTTTGAGTTGAGTTATATCGGTGGCAATCATAACATAATTCTTCCCCTGAAGATAAGTTGGCAGGAGCTGGAAAGATAGGTTCAGATAAGTATTATTAATTGTGGAGACAATGAGAGTGTTTCTTCTATTGGAGTCCTGTTTGGCAATAAGCTGGTTGAATTTGGCTTTACTGTTATGCACAAGAAATCTATTGAAGTACGAACCCATTACATTCTCGATGGGTTGGTTCACAAGTTCGGCAAACCTCTTGTTGCAATAAAGAATTATGCCCTGATCGGAAAGTGTTACCGCTCCTTCATTCATTTCCTCAATAAATGTTCGGTATGGAGTTTCGGAAGAGCAGATGGAATATACCTGATCTCCATTTGGGCCGGAAACTACAACTGCATCCACTTCTCCGTTTCTGATAGCCTGAAGGGAATCTTCAACTTCCGCCAGACGGGAAAGCAATTCTTCATTTTCAATGATGAGTTGCTCCTTTGTTTTATTTATCGACTTGTTTTTCATTAATCAAACTTGCTAAAATTCTAATATTATATCAGGATTTAAACCTTTTTTAGATCCAGTCCCAGCAATACCTTTTCCTTGTTCGACATATCCCCGATGATCCTGCGAAAGGGAAGTGGCAGTTTTTTAATAAGGGTAGGGGCTGCAATTATCTGTTCATCCTTTGCCAGACTGGGTTTTTGGTAAAGGTCAATTACCTCAAGTTCATAACGTCCTTCAAGAAATTCTTCACAGATTTTTTTGAGGTTTGTTATAGCAATGACTGAACGGCTTGTTGTACCCGTAATATATAGACGCAATACATACTTCTGATTGTCCAGGTCCATTACTGTGAGATCAAACTCTTCTGTTGAGCCTTTTGAGTTATTTATTTTCTGTTTCATGATTGAATTCGATAAATCATGTCATTTTTAATTAATTAGTCTGCAGTAAATCCAGTCCGACAAGAACACGCTCTGTATTGGAAAGATCGCCTATTATTTTGCGAACAGGTACTGGTAGTTTTCTTACCAAAGTGGGCAAGGCAAGAATCTGATATTCGCTTCCCAGCTGAGGATTAATCAGAAGGTCAATAACTTCAATTGAGTATTTACCTTCCAGCTGCTCATCACATATCTTTTTCAAATTGGCAAAAGCTGTAAGCGCCTTGGGTGATTGTCCGGCAACATATAATCGAAGTACCCATTTATCATTATCGAAGGTGTCAGGAGTAGCAGCGTCGGTTCTTGATTTTGATTTTTCTTTCATTTCTTTCATCAGTTAATAGTTCGTTTCAAGCTATGGTTCTTCTGAGGAAGTATGAGTATTCCAGTTTGCATTATCGATCGATGACTTTGAAGCCATAGCTTTTCATCAGTATTCCTTCGATGTGCCCGCAGGCATCAGATGGCAGGACTATCATCATCAGCTTTTCTGCTCTCGGCCATTTCTATTTTATCCTGTTCCAGTCTTTTTATCGAATCCTGCTCAGTTTCTATCATTTTAATTGCTTCCGATTCCTCTGATTCAAAATTGGTTTGCAAAGCAATAATTTGTGCTTCAAGAGATTTACGTTTGCGATCTATATCACGTTTAATCCGCTCTATGTCTTGCTTTCGGGTTAGCATTTCTGCACTTTCATTTGCTTCCTGCGCAATGCGGGCTGAGCCGGTTAAGACGCCATTTGCACCAATGTATACCTCTTGCAATTCAACACCATGGTCAGTAAGGATGAATTCGCGAATTTGGTTTGAGTGAGCCATGCCTCGGGATTTCAGAACATACATTCCCCTGTTTCGTTCTCCGCTTAATTCAATGTCGCGAAGTAACAGCCAGGTATCGATAAGGGAGGAGATTCCAACATCAGTCTGCTCAAAACTATTTTCTCCAGAGGTCAGACTGGTGAACAAGGCTGTGATCTGATTTGATTTCAGATAATCCACAATTCGCATCAGCATTATTTTTACCTCGATCTCCTTCTCTCCAATAATGAAGGTATTGATCGGATCCATAATGACGATATGAGGTTTAAATCCATTCACAGCTTTATGCGTTGCCGAAAGATGCATTTCCAGTCCATAAAATGTTGGACGAGTTGCCTGGAACTGCAATAATCCTTTTTCTACCCATGGTTTAAGATCAATACCAATTGAGAGCATATTGCGCATCAGTTGGTTTGGCGATTCCTCGAAGCAGAAATAGAGGACACGTTCCCCACGCTTGCATGCAGCCTCGGCAAAATGGGCTGAAATGCTGGTTTTCCCAACACCGGCGGTACCCGATATCAGAATGGTGCTGCCCCGATAGTAGCCTTTTCCTTCCAGCATCTTGTCAAGTGCAATTATGCCACTTGATATCCTTTCGTTTGATATGCTGTGTTTTAATCCAAGAGAAGTAACCGGCAGAATTGAAAAACCGTTTTCGTCAATCAGGAAGGGGTACTCATTTGTGCCGTGGATGGAACCACGATATTTAACTACTCTCAGCCTACGTGTAGAAGTTTGTTCTGTCACTCTGTGATCAAGCATAATAACGCAATCGGAAACGTATTCTTCCAATCCCTGCCGGGTAAGGGTTGCTTCTCCACGTTCACCTGTAATTATTGCAGTTACACCTTTCACTTTCAGCCAGCGAAACAGGCGTCTCAATTCAGCACGTAAAATGAGCTGATTTGGCAATCCTGCAAACAGCGATTCAATGGTATCGAGTACTACACGTTTTGCTCCGATTGAATCAATAGCATATCCAAGCCTGATGAACAAGCCTTCAAGGTCGTATTCACCGGTTTCTTCAATTTCACTCCGTTCGATGTGAACATGGTCGAGTGCAATCTTTTTTTGTCTGATAAGCTGGTCCAGGTCAAAACCAAGTGATGCCACATTTTGGGTCAGCTCTTCATTGGTTTCTTCAAAGGAAACAAATACCCCCGGCTCGTTGAATTGGGTTGCACCCCTTACAAGGAACTCCATTCCAAAGAGTGTCTTGCCGCAGCCGGCTCCTCCGCAAATCAATGTGGGCCTGCCGGTAGGCAAGCCCCCGCATGTTATTTCATCAAAGCCCTGTATTCCGGTTGGGGACTTTTGAAGATTTTTGTTCAATAATGTATTGCTTGATCTACTCATTGGCAGGATACTTAAAAATTCGGATAAGCAAGGTGGAGACCACCTGGTCTGGAGATTTCTCCCTTCAGAGTCAATAAAAAATTGGTATTGGCTGGGAATTCTGGAAACTCTTAAAGTTCAGCCTGAGATTTACCCTCTATTTTTAAAATCAGGGGCTATGCTATATTAAGATTAACAAATATAAGGTTTATTCAGCTCAGTTCCTATAATAATTCAAACAGCCACAATAAATTAGACTGACTATTGAGGTTGTTTCAGCAAAAATATCCAGATAAAAAACGAACAATATTGAAAAATCTCCGAATTATTCCGGGCCTGATTAGAATCGAGAAAATATCATATTTAAAGCGACAGATGGGATTAAAAATGCTTAACAACTCTTTAGTGTTTCTATTTCCGATCTTTAAGATGATAATTGAATATTTTGATCAGTTCCTCCATTCGAACCGGCTTCGAGATATAGTAATTGCATCCGCTTTCCAGGGCCTTTTCACGGTCTCCGCTTAAACTGTATGCTGTTACAGCCACGATGACTACCTTGCCGTTAAACTCCCTGATTTTCCTTGTGGCTTCATACCCATTCATTAATGGCATTTTGATATCCATCAGAATAAGATCAATATCCTTGCGCGATTCACAAATGCTCACAGCATCGATGCCGTTCTGAACTCTAATAATTTCTTTTGCATAGGATTCAATTGCGAAAGAAAGCAGCGTCTCAGATACAGAATCATCCTCGGCAATCAGAATTATATATTTTCCCTTCAGATTTACCAGGTCAACTGAATTAACTTCTGACTGACTTTTCGAAATAATACTTTCAGGATTATAGGGAATCGTAAAAAAGAAGGTTGAACCTTTTCCTTCGCTTGTCTCCACCCAAATTCTTCCACCAAGCATTTCAACATATGATTTGGATATTGCAAGCCCCAATCCTGCACCCTGATGAGCCATTTGGTTAGCTACATCAGCCTGAACAAACCGTTCAAAAATTGCCTCCTGTCTGTCAATAGGAATTCCGATGCCAGAATCACGTACATAAAATTCAAGGTTGTTCTCCCTTTTTAAATAGCCAAATTGGATATATCCATGATTTGTGAACTTCAGAGCGTTCTTCACCAGGTTTGTTAGTATTGCATATAATTTTTCCCGATCGGTTACTATAAGTGCTTTACCATTTGGAAGTCCAGGATTATATGATAGTTCCAGACTTTTTTTCTCCGCTTCAGGTTGGAAAAATTTCTGTATAAATTCCAACTGCTCATTAACATTGGTTTCTCCGATATGCACATCCATGATTCCGGATTCAATCCTCGAAATATCAATCAGGTCATTGATGATATTCAGCATCCGGTTACTGCTTTTTTCTATGATGGCAATGTAACTAAGTTGCTCGGCACCACTCAAACCTGGTTTTTTCAGGAGTTCGGCAAATCCGAGGATACCATTCATGGGAGTTCGTATCTCATGGCTCATATTGGCCAGAAATGCAGATTTTAGCTTGTCGGCGAGTTGAGCTTTTTCTTGCTGCTTTTTGTAGAAAGTAAGTGCCATATTCAGAAGAAGTATTCCTAGCATCAGATAGATCAGCATGCTTGAATAAATATCAATAAGCCGGGCTGCTTCATTGGGGTATTTGCCAACAGATGCCGGATTGTAGTATTCAATAAGAAAGAGTATCGAGACATTGATAAATATGATGGAAGTGTATACGATTCTTTCCCATTTGAGAAACAAAATCAGAATAAAGGATTCAAGGATAACAAACAGATAAAGTATGGGCCCGCTGGAGCCATAATTAATGAACCATTGGATATTAATAATGATCAGGGATAATAAGGACAGTAAGTATTTGGAAAGGATGTAGCTGTTGAAGATTCTGCTGTACAGGTATATAAGAATAAACAGGACTGTGATTAATAATGTTGAAATAGTAGTTAATTTATTCAGGCTCAAAAAAACATTAATTATTGATCCCATAATCCCTATGGTCATAATCATAAAAGTGAGTACAAGAATCAAATAATTGTCAAATCCAATTTGATCAGGATTCCTGAACAAAAACCACATCAGGTTTTTAATTCTATTCTCAGATTCTTTGTGCATAGGAGTGATAATTACTTTGAAGTGGATAAAATACAGGAATGGAGATCAGGCTAAACTATCGCACTTTCTTTATGAGAATCTTTCGCAGAAATCAGCAATTGCAATATTCTATTTTGCAACAGAAATGGGTTGCAATTCTAAACGGAATCAGAATAAAACTCCTTTGTGATTCAGATGCTCATTGACCTTATCTGAACAACATGGCTTATAATACCATTATTAAAGTATAAATATAAACTAAAAAATATTAAATTGCAAGGAATACCTGCTGTATTATACCCGAAAAGGTATTTTGTTCTGGAATTTCTGAAAACCTCAGTTTGCTTAATTACCGGTCACTTTGTAAAGGGCTAATTTGAGAACTATTGTTTAGCCGCGACAAATAAGAAAGTTCATTTGTGCAGACTTTTAAATAAGAATTCTGAAGAAAGCTAGATGCAGGCACAAAAAATATCATCTGGAAGCTTAGAAATTGGAAAAGGTTATTGCGTTAGAAAGTATTTCCTGAATAATTTCAAACGCAATATTCATTTTCAGGCAATTCCTGAACTTACATTATACTCTTTAAGGATCAGTGAATGCCGGATGCTTTCATAAACCGCAGAGTCTGGCTCATACCCTTATTATCTGTAATTCTTAACAGGTAAAGAGAAGCCGGCAATGATTGAATATCAATTTGAGCTATACTGGCTGAAGAAATTAGTTTCCCGCTCTTAATAATTCGCCCGTTTAGGTCAATTACCTGATACGACAGCTTAGCCAATGATTTGTTGTTTTTGTTGGTCAGGTAGAGGTCTGTACTGGCAGGATTCGGGTACAGATTAAAATCGGAAGCAGTCTCCAGAGAAGGAAGAGAGGTAAAATCTGCAAAGTGAGCACTGAAGGTAATGGCTTCAGCTTTTAGGGTATCATTGAATACTGCAGACAGTGTATCCTTGAGTATCGGATTATTCTCCCAATGCAGGAATGTAAAGCCGGGATTGGGAATTGCCTCAATTTTCACGGGTAATCCATTGAAATATACTCCTTCCCAGGGATAGCTGTCGGGTGAAATGGTACTGATATGAATTTTCCCGGCTCCTGGCGGATCAATATCCAGTGTTACATCTACCTGATTTGGCAGTGTGAAATTTGACTGAATGTGATTTCTAACCTCTGTGGTTCTTTTGCGTAACTGTGATCCTAAAACAAGATGATTATTATAGAAGTTGGTCATTTGCTCGGGAACAGTATTGGGGTCACCCCATCGGGCAAACTCGTTGCTCATTTCTGTTGCCATTTGATTGAACATGTTGTTTTCAATGGCTGACAACCGGCTCTTGCTGTACGAAGTATTCATCAAATCAGCATATCGGTTGATGAAGTAATTCCGGAATCTGCCATTTTGAATTCCCTTCCACCAGATATTCAGATAGGGGTTGGATGAATTTACTCCCATCATGTAATTGATGTGATCGAAGTAACAGTCGGTCCAGCCATTGGGGGCCAGACTCAACTCCAGATCAATCAGGCAAAATCTCCAGCGATAATTGGTTTTATCGGAGCGGTAAATTTTAATATTGTTCCCCGGCCAGTCGTTATTGGCAATCCATGACTCAGCTATGATATAATCGTTGTAATAAGTCATATCGAAATACTGATCCGCCTGATCCCAGAAAGACGTATCGGCAGGATCAAGCAGGTTAAATGCCGCCATTGATGCCCAAAGAGAGTCTACTGATCCGGTTACAGGACGAAGCACTCCACCGTACCAATAACTGAGTGTGAGTATGTCCGTGCTGTCGGCATCAGCATCTTCCAAAGTCTTGAAGTATTCAGTATCGAATTTTTCACGCAATTCATAAAGTCCGAAGTATGACCCATTGATGTAGACCGTAACAGGCCGCCATGCAGAAAAGTAATTGTTTGCCCCACCTCCCATTGCCATCACTTGCGATGCATCCTTATACGGAAGAACCAGATATTGATTGCTTCCGTTTCTCAAATAGATATTGCTGTATTTGGTCCGGTTGGGCCTGTTGGGAATTATTTGATAATCGACAGGTCCATCACCCAGGACACTATTGTCAAACTCAAGCCTGAATGAATGTTGTGGATTGGATCGGCTGCCGCCTGCACCTCCGTCCATTTGCATGCCTGAATTCTGGGAAAAGATAAGTTGCTGTGTGCTGTCAAAGTAATCAACATAGGAAGGCCGTTGCCAGTCTAACCACCAATTATCAAATATTCCCGATGGTCCATAGAGATTATTGTTATCGGTAATCACTGAGATAATAGGTGTGGAATGTTCAATGCCCAGAAAATAGGAAGATGTAGTTATGGAACTGGGGAGAATTCCGTTCCCGACAGCAATTGCCTTTAGGACTGTGGTGGATTCAACTTGAATTGGAGTCCCGTCATAAACTGTAGAAAAGGTTGTAGGATCGCTCCCGTCAGTTGTATAATAAATGAATGCTGAACTCCCATTTGGATTGTCGATGGTAATAGTGAACGGGGACTGGTAGATGCCCGACTGCACAGAAAATACGGGAGGGAGCAAGTATGCAGTAAATGTGCCGGACTGATTATTGGTTGCTCCGGGAGTTGCAGTATGGAAAAGAAATACATCAGCAGCCGCATCCGGAGACGAGCCTCTGCCATTGTTCAGCCCACTACAGTTGACAAACAGGCTGTTTTGAAGAACCTGGGAAGGCGAGTACAGGTATATGTTTTCTCCCGATTTTGAAATTTTAAAGTTGGTATGGAGATTATTGTTGGGGTCAACTGTCTGAAAACGAGATGAAACTGAATTCTCAGATACCATTTTCATGTTGATGTCAATGTAATCATAAACTGTGGAGGGGTCGGTAGATACCACACTAAACGCCAGACTTTCAATATATCCTGCTGTCAGTCCTGCTGCAGTTAGTTCTGAAGCCTGAATAAGCATCTGGTTCTTTGCGCCCCAATACCAGTTTCCATAGGGCGCAGGATAATCATAGGGCGAATTCGTGATGGTGCCGGTTCCAATGGTGACACCGTTCAGCTTCATGTTTGGCCGCTGGTAAACAACGTTGCCATAGCTTTGCCAGCATGAAGCGGGACTCCCGTCCTGGAACGCAAACACTGTGGACGGATAGGAGGTAGCTGTCTGATTGAATACGGAATTTGAGGTATATCCTGTCGAATT
This sequence comes from Bacteroidales bacterium, assembly GCA_016707705.1. Taxonomy (GTDB): domain Bacteria; phylum Bacteroidota; class Bacteroidia; order Bacteroidales; family UBA4417; genus UBA4417. The sequence continues at coordinate 172,112 of JADJHD010000007.1, read as the reverse complement.
GTAGGAACAGGTGTTGATCAGCAGATTTGAAGTTCCATCCCAGTAGAATGGTGTAGTAAGATTATGGGTATTCCAGCCAGTAACAGGATTAAATGAGCCTGTGTTATGCACGTTTGTGAATCCAGTAATGGGCTTACGATCCTTGCCACTGCAAAAAACAGTTCTGAACTCACCGGGGGCAAGTTTTACATCGGGAAATGCCCATTTTGTTGGATTGGATAGCTTATCGCTCAGGGTATAATTGAGGAGGTGGACAGTATCCAAACCTGCATTGTAGATCTCAATCCAGTCGGGATATTCGCTGTCTTCATCGGCTATACTGGAATAGTTCCGGTTGCTACCTTCATTTATCACCACCTGAGCGTTTACCCCACTGCATAGAAGCAGTGCTGCGATTGAAAAGCTGATCAATTTCTCTAAAACCATGATAACTGGTAATTTGTGCAACTACAATGGGTGGATGGGGCCGGATCTAATGGTTCAAAACTCAATCAGGCAAGGCGTTGCAAGTATACTCAAACACAATGAATTTGTGAAGCAAAATTATTGAAGATTGAGTTATTCTGTTGCCCAAGGTCTGTCAGGGAAGTTAACAGGTATTTAAATTGTATTCAACATCGGTAAACAGGATTTATTCCTAATGAATTCAAATACCAGCGCTGTTGATTGCAATCGCCGTGAGGAATCCTACATGCCTGGAGAGGAAAGGGCTTTAAGCAATTAAAGAATGCTAAATACCCTTGATTATAAGGCTTCTTTTTAACCTTGAAAAGGATTTTACAGTTCAAAAGTTCAACTTTTAACATAGGGATTGGTTAGAGTACTCTGTTCTTTTTCTGAAGGTGGATTTCTCCGGTTTGACCTAATAAATCATCTTAGACTAAAAAAAGAGCAATTCAGAATATAAATACTGAACAATATGCATAACATTGTTGTTTAACAAATAAATAAAAACGTTAAACAATGAGAGCTAGATATACCCAAATTGCATTACATCTGAAGTCCTTGATTTTCATGATGTTTGTTAGTTCGACAATTATCAGTGTACCAGCTATGGCTCAGTCGCTGACCATCCAAACACCAAATGGAGGAGAGGTTTGGACTGCCGGATCAATGGAAATAGCTACATGGTCAGGGCAGAACCTGAGTGGGGTTGTCAAAATTGAGTTTTCCGCTGATGGTGGAAATACCTGGTGGTATTTTGGTGAAGTTCCTTCCGGGCCCAACGGAGGCAATGCTTCGATAGGGGCTCCTAATCTTTCAACATCCAATGCATTACTTAGAATCACTGACGTAACCAATCCAGCTGTTAGTGATATAAGTAATAACCCCTTTACTGTTTATATTCCTGCAATTTTCATCTGGGAGCCATCTGCCAATTCGGCTGTATTTGCAAACTCACTGACACAAGTTTACTGGATACTGAATGTTACTGGGATCACACTTCTAAATGTAGAAATCTCAATTGACAACGGTCAGACCTTTACTGCTGTTGCACAAAACATTAATGCACAAGCTGGGTTCACTTATCTTAATCTGTCTAACACTATTTCCAGTACTTGTATTCTTAGGCTTTACAATGCCTTGAATCCATCTCAATACGGGCTAAGTGATGTTTTTACAATCAGTCCTCTTCCTGTTTATACAATAACTTCGCCATCAGGCGGTGAAATCCTTAACACCTTTAAGCCATTCACGATTACATGGAATGTGGAAAACCCCTATTCATCAGCCAACTACCTGGAACTCACAACTGATGGCGGAGCAAACTGGGAAGTTATCGGTAGCGGAAGTAGTCAGGGAAACTCAGGAAGTTTTGACTGGATTACCCCCAATGTAAATTCTGATCAATGCAGAATCAGGATTTCTGATTCCTATGCATATTCAGTGATGGATACTAGTGCTGCATTCTCAATTCTGCCATTTCCTGAAACTCCGGTTTGCATGGTGTCAGTTGACAGCCAGACAAACTATAATGTTGTTATCTGGGAAAAGCCAGTTTCCGAGCTTATCGCTGATTTTATGGTATACAAGGAAACAGATCAGGCGAATATTTATGAAGTGATTGATACTGTTGGTTATGATGAGGTGCCTATGGTTACCGATCTTGGCTCAAATCCTTCCATGAGACCATACCGTTATAAGGTAGGTTTCAGGGATAGTGATAACAGGATATTCCCGGCAGGTGAGTATCATCAGACCATTCACCTCACAATCAGCCAGGGGGTGAACAACAACTGGAACCTTATTTGGACGCCCTACATCGGATTCAACTACTCATCCTATGACATACTGCGTAAATCAGGATCCGGAGTTTATGAGCAGATAGCAACCATTTCATCCAGCTTTAATTCATTTACCGATTTCAATGCACCGGCAGGTGATGTATCCTACATTATTTCAGTAAACCGGCCGGGCGGATGTGATATTGGACTTCGTGGTTCCGGATATTCAAATGTGTATTCCAATGTTGCTGCATTCAGCATGGTTTCGGTAGCTGAGAATAAGGAAGCAGATTTCAGCGTTTATCCAGTTCCTGCAAATGATCGAATCAACATCAAATTTGGTGACATAACTACAGGAACCGTAGTATTCAACATTATGGATTTGACAGGCAGAATTCTCTATTCAGAAGAAGTAAGCGAAACAGGACAGTTCCATTCAATCAACAGTTCGTATTTCGATAATGGCTTGTATCTTCTTCAGATTATTTCAGATGGCAAGCAGAGCAAAAGGAAAATCCTGATTCAGCATTGATTTCGATCAACTGACATTTTTTCTTTACAGTTAGGATAAAGAAATATTTTCAACGGAGAATACTGATTTTACAAGTATTCTCCGTTTCTCTTTGGGCAGATTTGCCATTTTCTGGATGCATATTATTCACCGGAACGAATCTTAAGTTTCTGCATTATTGTCATACAGCTCACATATTCAAACATTTATTATTCGGAGAACAAGCTCAATTGAATTCTGAAAAAGTGAAAATGCAATCCAAATCAGGATTAAAGGGATTTATCAAAATTCGAGCAAAAATTCTCGTTTGAGGGTGCAAAAAACACTCATACATTTCCCTTGATCGCCATCCGATAAGAGGCGCCCTTTGTGAAAACTGCCTGATTATTTTACAATGATGGTATAATGCAAATCATTGGAAAGGTAAAATTTAAGTCTCATGCGGACACAGTACCAGCAGAAGATAGATTCTGTTGAAGAACCTGATGAAATATTTTAACGTGAGTTCGATGTATTATATGCTGACAACCTATTTCTTAAAAAATTACTGACATCCTGATCTTAGTGTCCGCCGCGGCGGACTTTGTGTCGTTGTGGCAAAAAAATCGGACACTAGGAAACAAAATGTATTTACCAAGATTCAGATTGACAATAAGTTAAATCTGTTACTATGTCGAACTCACGTTATTTTAGGCAAATGTTTTAGAGAGTGCAGCCAGGTTTCTGGACCTTCGAAAGTGCAGACCCCAATTTCGATTCCCAGGGGCTATACAGAAAAAAAGGCTTATCCGACATTTCTGTCAGGATAAGCCTTGGTTTAGAAGAGAAGCAGATAGTTTCTATTCAGAATCCCTTTTCTTCAGGACTGAAACCTTTTTTGTTCCGTAAGCCAGTCCAAGTGCGAGCAGGATGCTTAATCCTCCATCGATAGGGGCTGAACCCGGATTCTGATTACCTCTTGTTCCATGACCAGTTGTTGGAGGATGCGGAGGTTCCTGGGCAAATGCAGGTGTTGCTGCAGCAATAGCCAGAATCAGGCCTGAGATGAGTAATAGTTGCTTGATATATTTCATGGTTTGGGTTTTTCTAATGTTGGTTCTTCAGGGAATTAGCGCACAACTACTTTTTGGTTTGCAATACCCTGTGTGCTGCGTATGCTTACGATATAGATACCTGTCTGAGCAACCGGAATCTGAAGTGAAGTACTTGAATTCATACTTTCACTTGCAATGTTCCTGCCGGTGATATCAGATACAGTTACCAGTCCGGTAAGAGGTTGCTGACTGCTGATATTCAGGAATCCGGGGCTGGCGAAAATCGAATATTCACCTGCCTTCAGTTCATTGATAGCTGAAGTGCTCTTGAAATTCAGCGCAAAACGATCGCTTGCATCACCTTCTTCTGAAGTAAAGCTATAAAGATCAGTCTTGGTGAGATCTGTTACAATACCGGTTTTCTTATCTGTAAGAACCACTGAAAGGTTCAGTGGCAGGTTCTCAGGATTGAGGCTGATACTGAATTCAGATGCTTCATTCTTAACAAAACCAAGATCGATGGTCCTGCTGTCGGAAATATCAGGAAGTGTATTGGTGCTGAGCATATCATTTCCCTGAACAGAGTAGAATTTTGGTGCAAAACCTGCAAGGAAGTGAGAATCGAAATCATTGTCGAAGTTCTCAGTTGCAAAATCATTCGCCATGATGATGCTCTTCTGGGCGGTATTGTTTTCCATGTCGCGGGCAATCAGGATGATTTCATTGCCGCTGCTCTTGAACCAAGGGGTTGCACTGTGAACCCTTGAAGATGAAGGAATGGTAAGGGATCCGCTTGTATTTGGACTTGTAACCTGAACCATAAAGCCGTTCATAGCAGGGATTATGCCGTTTGCTGTGATGTCACCATAGCTTGCTGAAACTTCATCCCATATTTTTGCAATTCCTGCAACATTTGTGAGCTGCCAGGAACCATCATTCCATTTTACTGCGGAAGCAAACGGGTTTCCGAGGAGATTCCATCCATGGTTAGTGCTGCTTACATTATTTGTGAGGCTGCTCAGATTTACATCCCCTGAAGTCAGAACACCTGAGAAACTCTTGGTGATATTATTCTGGTAAGCTACGAGGTAACCCTTTCCTGAAACGAAATTATTTTCAAAAGCAGGATTCCAAGCACCTGAGGTTTGCTTGCTGTTAATCCAGGTGTTGATGTCTTCGCCCCAGCTGTAGAAATCTTCGCCATCCACCGGAGGATCGGAAACAAAGCCGGGTTGAATAGCCTGTGAAGCAACTGGTGAGGACAAATGATGCCATCCGTGGCTAGCATCACCCCATCCTGCAATATATCTCTCTGCAGTGGCTGTGCCGCTTACAGTAAGATATTCATTTCCAAGAATGCTTCCTGTACCGGAGGCATTGGACTGAATAAGAATATTATGGCATGATCCGCTGTTTAAAGCAGTAAGCACCGGATAATTGGTGACTCCCACTGGAATGGTAACATCGGTTGTTGATCCGGGTACACCATTATCCCAGTTACCACTGTTGGTCCACTCACCGCTAACGGCACCGGTCCAGTTTGAAGTTGCAGGATAGCTGACGGTAAGTACACCGCTCACATTGCTTGATCCATCCCAGAAACCGCCATTGAATCCACCGTATTGGAATGGGGCTGTCCCAAGCTGGAATCGTGAAGCATAATAATATGTACCTGTTGTTCCAATCTCTGCTCCAAGATTTAGTCTGAATTCATCATTATTGCCTGACTCACCAAAATAAGGAGCCACAATCCAGTTTGTCCATGTGTTGGGGTTTGTGTTGTCAGTGCTGTATCCAATCCATGCCTGAACGCCGGAGCCCTGTCCTGAACCAGGAGTAACGCCGCCTTCATAGGCCTGGGCATATACGAAGAATTCTTCTCCGGGTTGGATACTTCCGTTGGGAGGCCATTGAACATTTGCCCAGTCAAATGCTGGTGGACTGGCAACTGTGACAGTTACAGTCCAAACTTTTTGAGTTGAAGCTTCGCTGGTTACTGTATAGGTAAGAGCGGAAGTGAAATCGCGTGTAACTCCGCTTGCGGGGTTGATTGATGCAGCTGTTGATACGCCGATAGTTGGAGTTAAAGCAGTAAGACTTGTTCCGTAGCTTACCTGTATGTTAACTGTAGCTGCAAGGCTATTGATAGCGGCAGCACCGGTCTGCTCAGGCAAGGAAAAGCTCAGAATCTCAGCTTCAGTACTGAGGCCGTTTACCATATATGAATAGGAAGAGCTGCTGCGAATCGTGTAAAGGTCAAAATTGCTGGTAATGCTACTAACAGTAGAGCTGAAAGCATAATATTTTACAGTTGCACCGGCAGTTTGTCCGGGGATGGTTGCTGTACCGCTATTTCCTGACATGGTGAAGGAGGTAATGCCTGAGGTTGCCCAGTTATCGGCTGAATATCTCAAGTAAAACAATTCTTCAGCAGCTGGCGTTGCGGATGTAGTGAGAATAATATCGGCAGACTGGCTGGCTGGTACATTTGAGGGAACTGAGAGGCTTGAGAGCAGCACTGGTTCTGCACTTGTTTCCATGAAGATTGCCTGGGTACCGTTATAACCACTGTCTTTCCAGTTCATGGTGTACCATTTTCCATCAGTAATCGTAATGGTGTTGTTAGCTCCACCATTGAAGGTGTAGTCCTGCAATGAGTTCATGCTCACATTCACGCCAGCCCATTTGTTGCCCCAGGGTCCACCCCATGAGCCACTTGTGAAAAGCCATTCGTATGAACCTCCGGTTAGATCAGCTCCTGATGTGCCAACACTGAAAATGGTTTGCCATCGGGTTGTACCGGTTGAGATCTTGGTGAGCTCTCCACCTGATACTTGTGTATAACTGGCAAGAACGAGATTGTTGACTGGAGGATTGGTCCATCCGTTCCAGGCTCCGGGCATATTAAGCCCTTCTGGTTCATAAATCGTCTGGGCACTCGCTGAATAATTACCTGACAATGCAGCCGCAAATAGCAGTACGAGCACAATAAAGAATCGGATCAGGGATCCTGATTTGTAGTAATTCTGAATCATGGGTATTTGGGTTTTTGGTTTTTGGTTTTTTGGCTTTGAGAAGGATCAATTTGGTTTATATCTTCTCAAGGACAAATATAGGGAACTAGAGGTTTTTATGCAAGAAGTAAAGTGCTGCCGGCCTATTTTCCATGTTTTTAATCTACGAAATAGCTCTTCGATATCTACGTTATTTTAATGTGTTCTTTATTGGTGTGTAACAAAGGTATTCGTGCAATCCCCTTATTGACAGGCGATCCGGAATTTCAAGCCTTCAAAATGCCTAAAATGGGAGGTGGTAGAGCTCGCTCTGTACCCAATCTTAAAAAGTGGTACGACTTCAGGAAGTCGGACAACTTTTTAAAATAAAGTATTTCAGTACGAATTTATTTCTCACATGCATTCAGGAGCGCTGCTTAGGTTTTCAGTCCTGTCACTTACTTTTAATTCATCAGGGAAACTCAAAAATTAAGGCTTTGAAAGAATCCGACTCCAAATAAATTCAAGTATTTATTTTGAGTTCTTTGAGTTATCAAAATGACTCTGATAGTATCAAGCATTGAAGACGAAAACAAAGTCAATCAGGATTGAGGATGAATGCAAGGATATTGTAATTATTTGAATAGAAATAAGCAGGATACAGCACCTCTTCATGTGTAAAATGAATTTAGAGGGTATCAGCCATAAGTCTTATGATACAGTATTATCGCAGGACTATGGGATATATCAGGCTGTAGTCATCAACCAATATTCAGCGGCAGCCTTGGTGCTGAAAACCTTAAGAGAATAATTTGGTTCATTCATCATTAGTCCGGCAAGCATTGCGAAGGCAGTGTTTGTAGGATCGGTCGAAAGGACAGCATGCCTTATGGATTCAAAGTGGATAATGGCTTTTTTCATGCTAAGCATAAGCATTTCCAATTCTGAGTGTCCATAGGCTACTTTAGCCTCAGTAGCATCTTCCAGTATTTTTAGATTTCTGGGTAGGTCTTTTGCTTTTGCAAGAAAATCAATACCTTTCATCATACCCTCAACCTCGATACTTCCTTTTGAAGTTACATAGAGGATGTTCTTTTCAGTATCCAGACTTTTTTCAACCATGGAGGGATAGTTTAACTGAATTGAATGGATATTTAATGCTGTTTAAACAAATATAGTTTGATTCTCCTGCTAAGATTTGAGTTTCTTAATCAATTGTTTACATATCCACGCTTTGTCCACATTTCTGTTTTATCTGTCCGGTCTTTTGAGGTCTTCCTTGTGATGAAGATCTTGAGAAATTTTCCTTGCATTTTTTTAACCTGGTTAAGTCGATAAAGAAGATTTAAAAAATCCTTCTGAATGTTTGACCCTGCCGGAGTGACTTGTGTTGTATCGGCGATTAGAGCTGTATGTTAAATCATTTGAACAGTTTAATTATGGCATTGAGTGTTTTTGTAGGGTGGGTTGTTGGTTTTTGTAAGGTATTAAATATTAACATCTTATAAAGTCATCACTAATTTTACCCCGAGAATTACAGACCACTATCAATTTCTTATGAAAGCACTAAAATTCTTGTTTTTACTGATCCCGATCCTGGTATTGAGTTGCTGTTCCGGAATCAATGGGGATAATCATTCCAATGATTTTAAATCAGGACCGCTATCCAAGGCTATAGTGTTTCACCGGATTTCGGAACCAAATGAGAATGCTTTTACATTCCTTTTACCTGAGGGCTGGCTTGTTAGTGGCGGCATAACAAGGGTAAATCCAAATTCGGCAGGTGGAGCCGGGAATGCAATTGAAGCAAAGCTATACATGAAGATTAGTTCGGGCGGAAATGAGGCTGAGATGGGATGGCTTCCTGATACACGTTTTTTTGATATGAGAAGGTATCCGTCTGCAAATCTTGCTGCTCCCATGTTTCCTGACGGCAGCAATTATAACGGTATGCTGGTAATGAAACTCCCTACTGCTGAGGATTTTATTTGGAAAGTTGCTATTCCTTTTGCTCATCCTCATGCTACAGGTATAAAAATTATTTCCATAAACCCACTTATTGAACTTGCTTCCAGCTATTCCACATTGTCGGAAAGAATGATGAATGGCTACCGTTTTTCCTATCAGTCTGCCATTGCAACACTTGAATACTCTGAAAATGGTGTGTTGTACCTGGAGAAAATTGTCACCGTAATTGAGGATTTCGGACCTGTTGGTGCCGGTTTATGGGGAAACAGGGAAACATGGTATGTAAGAGCAGGAAAGGATAGATTTAATCAGTACGCCCCTGTTTTTGCCACAATTGGACATTCAGTAAGGTTAAACCCTGAATGGATACGTCGAGAAATCAGAAGTCAGCAGGAAAACAGCAATATCGCACTACAAACACAGAAGGCTGTTGAGCAGATTGATCGTGAAATCACCGAACACCGGGCCATGACAACTGCGGAGATCAATAATGAGATGTATTTGAATCTGACTGGTCAGGAAGACTATACCAACCCATTTACAGGCGAAACTGAAAGGGGGACCAATGAATGGAAATATCGCTGGGAAAATGAACAGGGAGATGTGATTTATCACAATAACAGCAACTACAACCCCAATGATGACGATATCAGTATAAAAGGATTCAAACGATCAGAAATAAGGAAACGGTAAAATGATATCCTCATTTTACTCAAAATCAAGGTAGTTCAGAATTAACCGGAATTTAAATTTCAGATTTTATAAACCCATAAAGAAAAGCGTCATGAAGAGAATAAATACTATTTGTGTTATAGCGGCATTGCTATTGGCAATAAATCAATTGATGGCTCAAAATGTTATTCATTCAACCCTGAATGGAGGTTACTGGACCGATCCAGCTACCTGGATGGAAGGGGTGCCCTCTTCACTGGATAGTGTGGTGATACAAGGGCCAGTGAGCATGCTGAGTTATACCGGTTATTGCACTTCTCTGAATATTCTCCCGACAGGTTCCCTGGGGGGAGGTGGAAATCAGGGAACCATGTTTGTTTCTGGTTCCATTTATAATAGTGGGACAATCCTGGGAACAATAAATTATACTTTAGCTGGAAATATCATGAATTATCAGTCGTGGACAGGTGATTACAGTGTTGTCAAGTTTACTGGTACTGACCATTATATATACTGTACAAACGGGGCTATCATTAATGCTCAATTACAGGCAGAGGATTCCCTTCAAAACCTCATATTGCAAAGTGATGTCATTCTCAGTTGTCCTCAAACCTCTGCTTTGGGAAATTCCGAGATTGAAGCGGGTGATTATAAATTGACTATTGAAGGCAGTGGATTTCATAGCTGCCGTTTGCACTCTTCAGATACGCTGCAGTTAAGCTGCGTCCTGTCCGATATGACTATTTCCGGAAACTACAAACTGAATGGAAATTTAGTTTGTGCTCATAATGTTGTTTTGGAGGGTGTTGCGACAAATATTGGCTCAATTCAGTTTGCTTCCGGGATAGGTGGTGTACCTATTATTGTTAAGGCTGATCTGACCAATGAAGGCAATATGACCCATTCCTGGGTGCAGATTTATAAGAGTGTCATTAATAATGGAATCTGGAATGTTGAAAGGACAGAATTCGATGGACCCGGAATTATGTATATCTCTCAGGCAGAAGGCCATCCTTTCCTGGGTAATCAATTTTTATCCAATAATTCTGGTTTGCAAATTCGTTTGCTCTCAGATGTTGAATTGGCCGTCACTTCATGCAATCTGGGACTGAGTGATACTCTCGATTGTGGGGCCTTTCAACTTACCTCAAATACAAGCTTTTATTCCGGCACAATTAAATCGAATAGCCGCCTAACAGGAACATCGAAATATTGGGGGGTGAATATTTTTGGCGATTTGATAATAGATGGTGTTCATAGATTTTCCAATTCAACATTTAATGGTTTAATACAAAATGAAGGAGAATTGAAGGAAATTACCTTTTATGGAGGTGTTTTCAATTGCTATGGACATCTGACCAACATGGATACTATTGATGGCTTGAATATGAATGTGTACGGCAATCTTACCAACAGGGGAAAGATTTATAACAATGCCATTGTGAATGTAACCGGAAATGTCAGGCAATATATACTTCTCACAAGTGCAATTGAAACAATGACGAGGTTTTATTCTGATGTTAGCGGAAGCCAGTACCAATGGATGAAAGATGGAACAGATATCCCCAATCAGTTTAGTGTTTATATGAATTTCAGCACCTTGCAACTGGAGGATGCCGGAATCTACCAATGCCGCGTTACCACTGAATCTGGCATTGTTTACTCGAGAGAGATAGTAGTCAATAATACTACTTCTCTTCCTGAAACTGTGGAATCCTTTGATAACCTGAAAGCTTATCCAAACCCCTTTAAATATGCCACAACAATAGCCTATGAACTGAAAAACGCAGCAAGAATCCGGATATCCATCCATGATGGTCATGGCACAGAATTAGTAATCCTGACCGATTCAATTCAGGAAACTGGAACTCATGAACTAATCCTGGATGCTACGAGATTCCCTAAAGGGATAATTATACTTCGAATGGAGGTCATTATTGGCGGCAAGAAACAAGTTAAGCTGCTTAAGTTAAATCATGTCTGAGGATTAATTGGGTAAGAAATTTTGCTGAAACTGTGAGAGTAAGGCGATGGTGTAGACAATAGTCAGGCAATGGTCATGCAATGGTCAGGCGATGGTGTAGACAATAGTCAGGCAATGGTCATGCAATGGTCAGGCGATGGTTAATGCAATGGTCAGGCAATGGTGTATACAAAAGTCAGGCAATGGTCATGCAATAGTCAGGCATTAGTTTTGGAAGTTTGCAATAGCAATCAGCGAAAGTCCAATTTTTTGATCAGCGCTAATCAGCGGGAAACCTTGTGCTACCTGCAAGAATTTTAACACGGATGTACCAGTTCGCAGAGTAATTAGTTCATTTTCAAATTCCCATCCGTTTGCCATAAGACTCATCCTAAAATCCTCATCCGCCAGCAGTCTGACTCCGCTTCGCATCCTCACATCTCCACATCCTCACATCTCCACATCCTCACATCCTCACATCTCCACATCCTCACATCTCCACATCACATCTCCACATCCTCATCCGCCAGCAGTCGGACTCCGCTTCGCTGCGCATCTCCACATCCTCATATCTGGAAGCATCTGAACATTTTCCTAATGGATTTCCTATCTTTAATCCATATTTCCATTTATGAAGGCATTGCTATCTTATATCAAAGGATTCGTTACTATGTTTTTTGTGATTCTTGCCATTTTGATCAGGCAGGATGCACTGCTCGCCGGGACAGGACAATTAGCCTGTGATTCTGCGAGTATTTCCGGGATTATTGAGAAGGCAAAAGTATCTTCATCCGATTCAGCGATTAAACTTTACCAGACTGCCATTCAGAAAGCAATGGTTTGCCTTGATGGAAGTAATAAGAAAGTTAAAAGGAGCCTTAATAAGCTAATTATAAAGGCTCATTTGGGGGTAGGGTTAACCAATTACCAGAATCTGCAGTATGGTAAGGCCTTGCAAAGCTATAATGCCGGTCTTCAACTGGCAAATTCAATAAATGAGCCCTTTGAGATAGCTGAATGTCTTTTTAGTATTGCCGAGGTATATCTTGAGCAAAGCCATTTCAAGGAGGCCATGAATAAGTATCAGGAATCTCAGGATTATTATTTGAAGGCGAAGGATAAAGCTGGCATATTCTGGAGTTATACAGGTATGGGTATTGTGCAGAAGCAGGCTGGAAACTTGAATGATGCCATTATTTGCTACAACAAGGCTCTCGATATAGCATTAAAGTCAGGTTTGAAAGATGAATCTGCAATCTGCTACAATAACCTGGGAAATGTATACCGGAAAAAAGGTGACTTCTCAAAAGCAATGGAAGCATACCAAAAGGCTTTGAACCATTTCAGGGAGCTTAAAGATGATTTGTCGGCTTCAGATTGCATGAATAATATTGGCAATTTATATCTCGACAATGGTGACCCTTTCCGGGCACTGGATTATTATAACCAGTCGCTAAAGATTGCCAAATTGCATAAGGATGAATACAGACTGATTATCCGTTACAAAAATCTCGCTGATGCATATACCAATCTCGGAGACTATGAAAATGCTGAACAGTTTCTTAAGGATGCCCTGACACTGGCAGAGAAATCCGGGGATAAATCCTTTCTCGCTTCCTGCTACATGCAATCGGGGAAGTTGTATTCAATAAAAAACGACAGGGATATAGCCATTGCTTACTATACAAAGTCATGCAAACTTTTCGAACTGATTGGCTCCAAAGCTGATCAGGCAGATGTGCTTGTCGAAATGGCAAATCTTGAACTATCAAATCACGAAATTAAATCAGCAACCAAATATGCCAGTGAGGCTTCAGCTTTGGCCAGAGAAACCGGTGCATTGAAAGTCCTGCTTGAAGCCAGCCAATGCCTTTCAAAGTGTTGCGAGGAAAATGGTGATTCCAGACAGGCATTGTTTTTTCTCAAGGAAGTCCTTCGATACAGGGATAGTTTGTATGCTACCGATAAATACCGGACTATTGAAGAAATTGAGGCTGGATTCATACAACATGAACTGAAAAAGGAGAATTCTGCGCTAACGCAGAACAGCCTGCTGCAGAAACAGGCAATCCGGACCAGAAACCTGGTTCTTTTTCTGCTTCTTCTGAGCCTTCTTCTGAGTGTAGCATTAATATGGATGGTTTACAAGCGACAGAAGGAAATCCGCAAGGAGAGTCAGGTTGCCAGTAAAAATCAGGAACAGAAAATTGAGAAGCTCAATGAGGATCTGACTACAAAAGAGAGGGAGCTTACCTCAAAAACGATATTCATCAATCAGAAAAATCAACTGCTTGAAAAACTGATCAACGATTTGGATGAATTGAAGAAAGGTGATGTTTCAGTTTCGGAAATCCAGCGTCTGCAGGTACAACTTCGACAGGAATTATCTCCTAATGCCTGGAAGGAATTTGAAGTACAATTTAATGAAGTTCACCCCGGCTTCCAGAATCGATTAATTGGGAAATATCCTGAACTAACACCTGCTGAGCGCCGTTTGTGCTCATTTATTCGTCTCGAAATGAACACCAGGGAGATATCATCCCTCACCGGCCAATCCATAAAAAGCATAGAAGTTGCCCGAACCAGGGTGAGGAAAAAACTCTCTATCCCTCACGAACATAACCTGAATAATTATATCGCCCTGATCTGATTTGTGGTGCCCTGGTATGTTAATCCTCTTGCTTAAGAATGGTTTAACAACCAGCTAAACAGTGATTCAAAAGAATAAAAACTAAGCTTCTTTACATCAATCCTGAGAAGTTGAAACTGCTTGTTTCATTCAGGATTGTTTTAATCATTGTCCTGATCTCATCCGGACTGCATTGGGCTTCAATTCTTATTTCACATTGTGTAGTTCCATTAAAAATAAAGCAGCGCGCAAAAACTCTTTGGCTTTTTGGGATATCTGACTCTACACAAGGATTGCTTACATCGAATATTGTGAGTTTCCCGGCAGGTACATCTTCAGTTTTAACCTCAGAAATCCTCATGTTTTCGCCATATCCGCCATTTTTGTATTGCTGATAGATTTCTGTTATTTCTTCCTTGTCCTTCTGCCAGTGCTTTTGCAGCTCAGATGCCGGAGAAACCATCCCAACCATCATTTTACCGGTCTCGTCATTAGTATTGTACCAGCTGATCGCAACCTTAATGTCTCCAAGTGTTCCCTTTGAACATGTGGCGGTTTCAGTAATCTTACCGGTATATTCTACCCTCACCATGAAGGGTGCCATAGGTTGGATGATTTCGGCAGGATCAACCACACCCGCAGGAATCAGTTTCTGTATTTTGGATGGAGTTTGAGCATATGCCAGGAAACTTAAAAGCATCAGGCATGATGCAAGGACTATATTTTTCATCTTTCTAAAAGTTAGACTGTATTTAAAGCTTAATAAATTCTACCCTGCGATTTCTGGCTTTATTGATACCTGAATCATTGGGTGCAACAGCCTGCGATTCTCCTTTTCCATCAGTCTCAATTCGTGCGGCATCAATTCCATAGGTTGTTACCAATTCGTTTTTCACTGCCAGACTTCTGCGTTTCGACAAATCGAGGTTAAAGGCATCTTCACCATCAGCATCGGTATGACCAATAATCTTAATCCTTACGGTTGGGTTATCCTTGAGAACTGTGGCAATCTCCTTAATGGTAGGACCTGATGCTGGTTTCAGCTTATCAGAATTTACATCAAACAGAATTCCGTATGATACCAGTTTGCCTTCTGTAATCAATTTATTGCGCATATCCGGTAATCCGGCGGCCATCCGGAAATTGGCAATCATAGGGATGATTTCATCCGATTCGGAGTCAAACCTGAAGAATTTATAGGTGTAGCCTGTATTCAGTCCGCGAGGCAGATCCAGCACCTTGCTTTCATTAATATATAGGCGTACGCGCTGCTTTTGAAACCAGAATGAAAAGTGGTATTTCTCATTTGCCTTGAACTGAAATGCTCCCATACCCTCATCTCCGCTCCACTCCCTGTTTTCTGCCCAGTTATTCCAGGCGACTCTCTCATTCTCAGGCCTTATTCTTAGTCCTGCATTACCGGGTTGCGTGCCATTTATTACAGTACCCTTATCTGCTGCAGTAAGAAAAATGGAAAGGGCAAAAAGCTGGTCATAAACCTGCGCATAGGATATCAGGTCAAATTCAACGGTATAGTTATCGGTGAAGCTCTCATTCACTTCGGGCAGAAAGTAACCCTGCTTGGACATGAGAAACCACCTCCCCTCAAACTTGTCGGAGGTTACTACTTCTCCGCTGCCGTTTGTATTCCATGCCAAGGGGAAATCCCCGATCGCAACGTCACTAAAATCATCAAAAAAGATCACCTTCTCGCCTGGAATAAAGTCAAACTTCGAGGTTAGTTTATTCTCAGACTGTTGGGCCATGCAAATGGAGCTGAGTATTACAGCCAGGAGTGTAATCAGATTCTTCATAAAGATTGATTTAAGAGTTTATAGGAGGTTAAGTTGAAGATAACTAATACTTTAAATTAATGTCTTTACAAGATGGAAGTGTAGTATCCGTCAATAGTATGTTTTGTGCTTATTTATAAGAACTCAGTTTATGAATGAATTTTTGATTTTATTACTGACCAAAGTTAGAAAAACTATGCGTGAGAATCTGTACGAGCCGGGAATAAGTTTTATATCAATTTCCAAAAAAATATACCTAACGGCAAGTCTTACTTTGCTGTATTAATTAAATCTTTCCTGATAGTTTGGCCAGCTAAAAAATGATTCTTCACGACAGCCCTATTTTCAATCTGTTTCTACAAGCGGAACAGCTACCAGATGTGATACGGATTGCGGCATCTCAAAGATTTTACTATAAAAAGAAAATATATAAAAAAATCTCGAATTGCACTATAACTTTCATATAAAAGTGAGATTAATATGAAACCGTTAAAAGAGAATTATAAACCGACCCTTTTATGAAACAGAATTTTACTCAGTTGTTGGTCACAGTTGTTCTTTGTTTTAGTGTTAATCTGGCATTTTCTCAGCATTCGCCTACAGGTGATATCTGGTTGCATATGTTGTCGACCGGGACACCGATGGAAACCAGAGTTCTGGGTGACAGGCTTAATCAGGGCTCAACGTATTATATAAACTTTGAAATTGGGCAGGGAAGCTGGTTTCAATCTGATGCCGGTATTGGAATCAGTAATTCAGATCCTTCAGAATGGACCTGGCGTTCAGCTTCATGGTATGAGGATGGTGCAGGTAGCAATAAAATGGTACATGCCGATTTTGGTGATTTTCAGTTTACTCAGTCAGGCGGCTGGTATTTCTGCGGGAGGGCCAAAGCTGAGGCAGGAGATCCCTGGCATTATGCAAATAGCGATGGCTGGGGAAATGTAGCGGAGTTCCAGCCCATCAATTATTTTCTTGTGAATGAAATTGATGAAGCTTCAATGGTTTCTGCCTACAGGAACATTGATCATCCAACCGACAGGATTGATTTAACCTGGACGAGAAATTCGAAACTTCATAATGTACTGGTTTTAAGAAAGAAGTCAACTGAATCCTGGGGTGCCGAACCAGTGCAGGGCACTGCGTATACTGCGGGGGCAACTATTGGCAATGCAACTGTTGTTTATAACTCTTCTGATACCGTATTTACTGACAGCGGTCTTACTGCTTCCACTTTATACAATTACAAATTCTATTCAGCTAACAATAACTACTATAGTCCGGTAGGAGTGGAGACTCAGGCCTGCACTACCTTTGAGAATGGTGATGGAACTGCAGGAAATCCATATCAGGTTTCAACTGCTGATGGCCTCAACGTTGTCCGTTACTTCCTTATGGTAGGTATTGGAGAAGCAAATTTCATTCAAACAGCAGATATCGATTTAACAGCCTACTCAACTGGAAATGGCTGGGTTCCCATTGATTATATCCGGGATAGCTATGATGGTCAGGGCCATACCATAAGCAACCTCACTATTAATAATCCTTCAGTAGGATCGGCAGGCCTTTTTGCATCAGTCTCTACCGGAACTGTTAAGAATCTTGGACTCTTGAATGTTGATATAAAATCAGGGTCATCGGCAGGCGCATTGACAGCACAGGTAAGTGTTGGAGAAGCGTCGACAGGTATTCAAATTGAAAATTGCTATTCAACAGGTTCAGTTGAAATCATTGCGGGTGGCACCGGTGCTTACTATGTTGGAGGCTTGGTTGGAAACCAAAATGCCGGCATGAAAGAATGTTATTCTACCTGTGATGTAACTGTAAGTTATTCTGCATCCCATCAATATGTTGGTGGACTGGTAGGATTTTTTTCAGGAGATACTCTCAGGAACTCATATTATCACGGAACAATAGATTGCAATACTTCTGACTATTATCAGGAGATTGGTGGAGTTGCCGGTGGAGCAACTGGTTTTCTAAAGAATTGTTATTCAGCAGCATCCATTTCCTACTTCCCGACTCAGTATTATGATTGGATTGGAGGAGTTTCAGGTCGCTTCAGCTATAATGGTAACTGTGGCGGCAGCTTTTATGATTCTGATTTGTCAGGAATTAATATAATGGGACAGGGGATAGACCTAACCACAGTAGAAATGAAATCAGTAAGTCCATTTATTGAAGCCGGCTGGGATTTCACCTCTGCAGGAGAATGGGCGATAAACAGCAGTGTTAATGATGGATATCCATTCCTTCGCAACCAAAATGCATCCTCCGATTTTGTTTGGTTAGGCAGTACCTCAACCGAATGGAGTACAGCTTCCAACTGGAGCGAAAATGCTGTACCCGGCAATGACAAAAAAGTTATTATCCCTCAGGTTACCAATGACCCCATAATTGATGCAGCTGCTGAAATTACCAATCTCAGTATTGAAGCAGGGGGAGCATTGACTATCTCAGGTACCGGACAATTGACTGTCAGTGGAACTCTTGTAAACCTTGCTGACTCAAGCAGTCTGATTGTTGGGTCTTCTGGCTCCCTGATAAACGGAACTTCAGGAGTAAAGGCTACTGTTAAGCGCAATATTCCTGCCAATGAATGGCATCTTATTGCAGCACCCATCTCCAATGCCACTGCCAGTGTATTTGAGGGTTATTATCTTCAGAAACACTCAGAAACATCCAATAGCTACTCGGATATAACTTCATTGTTTGAATCACTTGTCCCCGGACAGGGATATGCCCACTATGGTGATGCTGCTTTTTCGTCAGCGTCATTTGCCGGTCAATTGAATGTTGGACCTCAAAGCTATACCACAACTTATTCAGGAAGCGGAAAAGGCTGGAATCTTGTTGGAAATCCTTATCCATC
The DNA here is from genome assembly GCA_016707705.1 of Bacteroidales bacterium. GTDB lineage: Bacteria > Bacteroidota > Bacteroidia > Bacteroidales > UBA4417 > UBA4417. Next base: position 153,452 of record JADJHD010000007.1, on the reverse strand, counting down.
AAGTATCGACTGGGATGCGCCTTCGGGATTTACCAAGAGCAATCTGAACAATGCAGTATATATCCATAAGGATGCAGATACCTGGGCAACCTACATTGATGGAGTTGGAACAAACTCAGGATCAAGGTACATTGCGCCATGTCAGGGTTTCTTCGTTGAAGCAACAGCAGCAGGGGAACTTGGTATGAATAACTCCGTCAGGGTTCACAACTCTACTCCATTCTTCAAAAATGCCGGCACAGTTTCTAATATGATTCGCCTCGAAGTATCCGGTAATGGCTACCTCGATGAAACGGTAGTGCGTTTCCTTCCGGAAGCCACAACTGGATTTGATGGCAATTATGATGCGCATAAAATCCTTGGTGACAATGCTCAGGCTGCACAAATCTACTCCCTGGGCAACAGCATGCTCTCCATAAATTCCTTGCCGGAGGTTCAAACAATAACCCTTGGTGTAATTGCAGGAAGCAGCGGGAATTATACAATTGCTGCCACTGAGATCAATGATTTGCCTTTTGTGGCATTGGAAGACCTCAAGACAGGCATCTACACTGAACTTGCCAAAAGTTCGTACAGCTTCCAGTACACTGAAGGTGAGTCTGGAGAACGCTTCAAACTGCACTTCAGCGCAACCGGAGCTCCGGAAGGACAAATACGGGAAGCAAACATCTACAGCTATGGGAATACGATATATGTAAACCTTAATGGACAGAAGGATGCTGATATCTTCATCTACTCCGTTTCAGGGCAAATTATGGAACAGAAGCTTTCTGCTTCCGGAATGAACCAACTGGAGATCGGAATTCCCGGAACCTACATGGTGAGGGTTGTTAACAAGGAAACCTGCGAAACCAGAAAAGTTGTAATTCACTAAAAAGTCAATACTGGATTGATTCCAGCCGGAAAAATACTCTGCAAGTACATCCGGTCAATTCACATAAAAATCTCTCTGAAAAAATATAGTATCATGAAAAAATTCATTCCTTATCTCGTACTTTGCCTGATTCTCCTTACAAGTGTAAATCTTCTGGCTCAGGTAGGCGGACCACCGCATCCCGGATTCGGAGCACCACCAACAGGCAGCAATACAGTAGTTGGGGGAGCCCCGGCACCAATAGGCAATGGGGTTATGTTTCTGATAGTCCTGGCCGGGTTTTACCTTACCTTTAAACTGAGATCAGTCCGGGCAAAGCTGGCTTAAGGATTCGAAGCGTCGTTAGTCTTAAATAGTTTAAGCTCCACCTGCTGGGATGGAGCTTTTTTTATTTCTAAAGGAGCGATAACAGTGGAGAAACACTAGAGGTGCTGATATCAGTGAGATTGACAAATAGTTCTTTTCTGTATGGTTCTCTAAATTCATCTCTGTTGGGTTGAATCTAAAAGACCGGATTTGAATCAAAAGCAAGAATCCGGATTTTCGAACTCATTACATATAGGCATCAGAGATGCTATTCCCCTATAGTTTATTACCCATTCCGAGCAGAATGAAGAATCTAAACGAACGATTCAAAATTTTCCCTGCTTACAATCATAGATTCATTAAGCGGATAATTTTCAAGAAATGTTGTCGGCAGTTTTACCTTCTTTTTGTCCGACCATTTGAATTCAAATGCATCAAATTTTCCGCCTGATTCCTCAATCAGATCTATTTCCCTGCTGCTATGCGTTCTCCAGAAATAGGGGTTGACATATCTCTTATTATAATGATTCAGCTTGTATCTTTCGCTTACCATGAAATTCTCCCATAAAGCTCCAATATCATTTCGCAGGATTATAGGATTAAAATTGGATATGAGGGAGTTGCGTATTCCATTATCCCAGAAATAGATTTTCCGGCTGCTGGAAATTTCGTTTCTAAGGTTTCTGCTAAGAGGTTCCAGCCGGAATATTACAAAGGCTTTTTCAAGCAGGGAGATATAATTCATCACAGTGGTCTTGTCTACGTTCAACATCCCGGCAAGTTCGTTGAACGATACCTCATTCCCAATCTGAAAGGCAAGAGCCCTTAATAATTGCTGCAGGAGTTCAGGCTTGCGGATTCCACCATAGGAGAGTACATCCTGATAAAGGTAACTGCCGGCAAGATTATTAAGGATTTCAATCTCGTTACCTACATTCATAACAACATCCGGGTACATTCCGTAAATCAGCCGGTTTTCCAGTTGTTGCTGCCTTTCCAGATAATTGAAATGCCCCTTCATTTCCTCCCAGCTGATGGGAAAGAGCTGATACTCCCATTTACGACCCGTGAGCGGCTCATTGACTTTACTGCTTATATCAAGCGATGAAGATCCTGTTACAATGAACTGTACGTCAGTCAGATTGTCGACAGCAATTTTGAGTTTGATGCCAATATCCCTGATTCGCTGTGCTTCATCAATCAGAACAATTTTATGATTTCCGATCAGCTGTTTCCATTTTTCAATTGTGATACCTTCAAGGACAGCTTGTGTATCCGGATCATCACAATTCATTTGTAGGAAAGCTTCTCCTCTTTCTTTTAGAATTCCTTGCAACAGGGTAGTCTTCCCTGTCTGCCTGGCACCAATAAGTAGTATTACCTTGCCTTTAAAAAACTGCTGCAGTAATCGTTTTGTAATGGCTCTTGTAATCATTTTTCTATTATTAACACCGCAAAGATACTACCTTTTTTATCCTAATCACTAAATTAGACTTAAAATGGAGAGTATAATCACTAAAATAGACTTAAAATGGTGAATATAATCACCAAATTAGATTTAAAGTGGTGAATAGGGCTGATTCTTAGTGAGCCTGGAATGTGATTTATGAAATAAGGCTGCCTGATATCTGACAGAATTAAAACCACAGTTCCGAGGTTACTCCACTATAGCTAAAATCCGAAATTAGATCATCTTCAAAAATCCAGTTTCACAAATTCAATGCGATTGAGTATTTTTGAACTATCCTGAATGATGTAATATTATTTTTTTTCTATCCGGAGCTATGCAGTTCCGTCAAATAGATGTGTAAACATTCAGAATATGAATAAGTTAACTAGTCCATTGTTTTAAAATAAAGGAGGCCTGATGAAAAAAGTATTCAAATTCGGTGAAGATGTTGAAGGGTATGAAATTCCGGTAATGAATGAAAGGGAGATTCGCGCAGCTGCCGGCATTCTCTTCCTTGCGACATTCCTTTCCCTGATGTTTATTGTATTTAAAGGGAATTTTGTTCCCATAAAGTATATTATTACCCTGTTCCTGACTGATTTTCTGATCAGGGTTTTCATTAATCCAAGATTCTCGCCCACACTTATACTTGGACGACTAATCGTTCGAAATCAGACTCCTGAATACGTTGGTGCAAAGCAAAAGAAGTTTGCATGGATAATTGGTGTTGTTCTGGCAGCTACCATGTTTGTATTCTTTATCATTGTTAATGCATACAGTATATTCACCGGAATTATTTGTCTCATTTGCCTTATTTTCCTGTTCTTTGAATCAGCATTTGGGATTTGTCTGGGTTGCAAATTCTATCCTCTTTTCTTCAAGGATAAGGTTCAATATTGTCCGGGAGAAGTATGCGATGTGAAAAATAAGCAGGAAATTCAGAAGACAACCGGAAGTCAGCTCCTGGTATTGCTGGCGTTTGTTGCTTTTATTGTGTTACTCGTTTATTTAATGAATGCCAGTTTTAGTGAAATGCCTTATGATCTTTTTAAGGGTAGAGGCGCTGAAGCAATTAAATAGACTTAGTTTGGAGTTCCTTCTCTAGCTATATTTTCGAAATACCGGTTCAGGACCTTATAACTGTCCTGTTCCTGAAATCCCGCCGCGGGCGGGGGCCCGGGGGCCCCCCGCGGCGGGGGGGGGGTAGTTAAGATCTGAACCTTTTCTTGCTATTTCATTGAGCTATTCTCTCCTTTGAATAGCTTGAAATTCAAAACACTGCAGTCACATTCCGAAATAATATTCTCCATTTAGGGAATATTTCCATTATTATTTTTTCCTGAGATATAAACTGGCGTGTTGACCAAATGTGGACAAGCAATTTTGTAAGTTATTGAATATCAGTAATAAAAATATTCTGCTCAATGTTTTATGCATTTATGGTACGACTGTAGTTGGGAATAGTCTGTTTTCGGGTCGATCCGTCAAAAGGAGGTAGAGGATAAAGAATGTGATAAATGCCAGGGTTAATACGTAGGCGGGGTTGCGCTGCAAACAGAAACCTGAGAGCAATAACAGGAACCAAGATCAGGAAGAAACTTGATACTTCTTGGAATAACAGTTGCATCATACCATGATCCGACTCATACCTAAAACCTGTCTTCGCATTCCTTCTTTTTATTCCAGCTTTTTCCGGAAGATTTCTGGGATAAGGTTGCGGCGGGGGGCCATTCTCCAACCGAATTATGTGGTCAGGAAGATATTCGAGTTTAACAATCCGATTCTGATTATCTGTTTCTGTTTTTTACAGGAACTTCAGCTGTTCAAACGAAATATCCATCAGATCATACGATTGCCAGCCTTTATGGTCATAATGCCACCATTCGGCCGGATATACGGTGAAGCCATGCTTTTCCATGATGGAAATCAACAAATCCCTGTTTTTCTTTGCTTCAGCAGGTATTGTTGAACAGCCGGGACTTGCCTTCGGAGAGAAATCATCAAATTCAGTGGGCATAAGCAGTTCTTTCCCGGTTTTAAGTTCGACAAGGGTCAGATCTATTGCACATCCGCGGTTATGCCTTGAACCGGTATAGGGTGATGCAACAAAAGTTGAATCCTTGACTTTTTCATAAAACTGAAGTGTGACTGCATAGGGTCTGTAAGCATCGAAAATTTTGAGACCTAATCCCTGCTTCTCAAACTCTGCCTGAATGATACATAGATCCCTTGCTACCGGAAGTCTGGCATATGCAACAGCTGAAGTGTAAACAGCTTCCTTCAGGAAATTGTCCTTCCCTGCATACTTGATATCCAAACGAATACCGGGACATACTTTTGTCAGGTCTACCAGCCTGTTGTCAGGATTACGTCTGATTGCCTCCAGATAAATTGATGTATCTGAAATTACCTTCAGACCAAGAGAATTTATTTGGCTAAATGCACTCTGTGATTGAAGGATATTCAGCAAAAAAATAAATGCTGCAATTATTTTTCCTAAATGTTTCATTTTTTCGGGTAATGCTTTACTGCAAAGGTAGGACTGAAGTTGTAACTTTCTTCATTTCAGTCATTTTGTGAATATTTTTTTCATTTCAGAGAGTTCGCGGATAAAGAGTGATTAAATTGGTAACAAATGCCTCCATATATCAGTAGCTTGGTTTTAAATTGTTGTTATTTTTACCTACGCACTTGCTTTGCAATACCATTTGTTGTAATGGAAAGCTCACTTTGATTTAATTAAAAAGATGGGCGTTTCTTTAGGAATCCATCTACGGATAAAATAACTCCTCAACCGTGTTTGATTAAAAGTCGATTTGAATTTTATAAACCCGCCTATGCTCAAATTTACCCTTCCCCTGATTTTGCTGTTGTTTTTCTCGCTTACACTGCAAGCTCAGCAACGTAAAGTTGCCGGAACAGTCACCTCTTCCGATGACGGAAACTCCCTGCCTGGGGTTTCGATTCTGGTGAAAGGCACAGCCACCGGAACTACCACCGATATTGACGGGAATTACTCATTGCCAAATATTTCCTCTTCAACAGTCCTGGTTTTCAGTTTTCTTGGTTTCCAGCCTCAGGAGGTGCTTGTCGGCGATCGCGAGATAATCAATATTGCCATGCTTTCTACTGTCACCAAGCTGGATGAGTTTGTAGTAACTGCACTGGGTGTTAAGAGACAAAAAAGGGAAATCGGCTATTCAACTGAGAAAATCGGCAGCGAGGATATCAGTCGTTCAGGCGCTCCCAATGTTATCAATGCCATTGTTGGCCGCTCCGCCGGAGTGCTCGTTTCTCAGGGTGATGGGGTAGAAGGTGGAACCACCCGTATTACCATCAGGGGAAACAATAACCTGAACGGGAATAACCAGCCTCTCATTGTGGTCGATAATGTGCCGATGGAGAATACTCCCGGCCTTGAGAATATTGGCCGTGGAGTGGACTGGGGTAATGGCGTTTCTGACTTGAATGCTCTGGATATCGAAGATTATACAGTTCTGAAGGGAGGAGCCGCTTCTGCTCTTTATGGAGCAAGAGGTGCCAATGGCGTAATCCTGATTACCACTAAAAGGGGTAAAAAACAGAAAGGAATTGGTGTTACCTATAGCTTCGATCATAAAATCACACATCCTTACCGCTATCGTGATGTCCAGAACAAATACGGACATGGAGGACCAATCAGCTTTACTGAACCTGATTTCCCTGTTGATGGAGAAGGAAACCTATTGTATCCCGGCATCTACGGCAATGATAAACTGGTTTTGAATCAGGAAGGTGCCACCTCCAGTACCTCTGAAGAATTTGGATATTATGGTTCTGCTGTTTCATGGGGACCGGAAATGAAGGGACAAATGATCAAATGGTGGGATGGTGAACAAAGAGCCTATTCTCCACAACCTGATAATTATAAAATGCCTTTTCAGGATGGCTATACTCAAACACATAATCTTGCTGCCTCAGGTGGAAGCGACAAGGGAACCCTGAGAATTTCCCTTACCCGTCAGGATCATAAGCCCATTATTTCTAACAGTAACTACAACAGAACTACAGTTAACGTGGGTACAACCCTTAACGTTTCCGATAAGGTGAAGGCTGATGCCGTTATGACCTATGTGAAATTCAACAGGCTCAACAGTCCTGTTCTCGGCGAAGACTGGAACTCATTCAGCAAGGGTTATCTCTATTCCTGGCCCCGCAGCTATCAGGGTATTGATATGCAGAACTACCAGTTGGCCGATGGTTCCCGAAATAATCTTGAAGGATATCCATTCATGTACGTCGATAAGTATCTGTGGTGGAATTACTATAACAACAATACCAGCCTCGACAGGGATAAATATACCGGTTCACTTGCACTTACCTATAACGTAACCAGCTGGCTGAACCTTACAGCAAGGGCCGGCCGCGACTATACCATTGAGCAAAAGGTGGCAACCAGCAAACCCACTGATGTAATCGGACTGATGGGAGGTTCCTATTCAAGTGATCTTTCCAGAAATAACAGCGATAACTTTGAGTTTGTCGCTACCGCTGAAAAGACCAACATTTTCAATTCGAAGCTGAATATCCGTCTCACTGCTGGTGCGAACCGCTGGGATTACAAGTACTATAGCATCTACGGCCATTCAGGAACATGGTATTATCCGAATATGTATACCTTCTTTAATTATACTGAATCGGTAACTTCCCTGAATGAAATCGGAGAACTGGTTGTAGATGAAAAGGGTGATCTGCTTAAGGATATTGCTGCACAGGAAAAGGTGAAAAATATTCGAAACAATTCTGTTTTCTCCTTCCTGAACCTCGATTACAATGAATACCTCTTCCTTGAACTTACAGGGCGCAACGACTGGTCTTCCACACTTCCCTCGAACAGCAACTCTTATTTTTATCCATCGGCTTCTGCAAGTTTCATCGCCTCCGAAGCCTTTCATATCCAGAAACATCTGCCCTGGCTCAACTTCCTGAAGATAAGAGGGGGTGCTTCGCAAACGGCATCGGGCACCGATCCTTACCAAACTGCTTTCTACTATACCACCGCCCTTTTCGGAGGTGATCAAACCTCCTATTTCCCAACCCTGATTCCTCCTTTCCAGTTGAAGCCGCAAAGGGTAAATTCCTATGAAGCCGGACTGAATATCGGAATGTTTGAGAACAGGATTGACATTGATTTTACCTGGTATTATAAGTACTCATTCGACCAGATTCTTGACCTTCCCTTACCTACCAGTTCCGGTGCACCGGGTATCAGGATCAATGAAGGAATACTTTCAAACAGAGGTATTGAATTGATTGTGAATACTGTCCCAATTCAAACCAGCGAAATTATCCTAAAAGCCGGATTGAATATTTCAAGGAATAGAAACCGGATTGAGAGTTTAGGTGATTATTCTGACACCTACGTGCTGGCTGATATCTGGGGTCTAAACGGTCCGGCAATAGCGCTCAAGGAAGGCGACGATTACGGCTCCATCATTGGATATGACTATCTCTATAATGAAAAGGGTGAACGTATCGTCAATGATGCCGGAACCAAGTATGAAATTACTGATACCCGTGTCCCGATCGGGAATGCTTCTCCTGATTTTACCGGAGGAGTGCATACAGAACTAAGCTGGAAGGGATTTCGCCTGTTTACGCTGGTTGACACCAAATGGGGAGGCGATATCTATTGTGGTTCCTATGTGATTTCACTGCAAACCGGACAAAGCCCTTCAACCTTGCTCGAACGTGACGGTGGTGGCTTGCCCTATACTGATCCGGAGGGAAATGTGAGGAATGTGGGAATAGTATTGGATGGTGTTTATGCCGACGGGACTAAAAATGACAAGGTGGTTCACTATTACTACAAATACCTTCCAAATGCTGGAGGCTGGGGTAAGTTTATTTCCACTCCCGGCATACTAGAGAATACCTGGGTTAAGATGCGCGAAATTTCACTTGCTTACAGTCTGCCGGGGAAAGTCTGTGATAAACTCAGGGTTTTCCAGGGACTCACTCTCAGTGTAACAGGCCGCGACCTCTTCTATATCTATACCACCCTTCCCGATCATATCAATCCTGAAGGAGTTATGGGCTCAGGGAATGCTCAGGGATTTGAGTGGGCATCCTATCCCGGAACCCGTTCATTTTCCTTCAATGTAAATGCATCCTTTTAATTAATTGTCAATTCCGGTTTCAAGCATATACCTCATTCAATGACCGAAATGAAAAGATTCAATAAAATACTCCTGCTGCTCTTCATGATTTCCATGATGGTAGCCTGTACCAAAGACTTTAATGAAATAAACACCAATCCGCATGGGTTTACTACTGCCAGCGACGGATCCCTTTTTAACGGGATTATTGAATCAATGGTACTCAAGGGAGATGAGCAGTTTTACATCAATAATGAAATCCTCTACAAGCAAACTCAGCTGGCTGCTGTTACCAAGGATGCATGGGGGAATTTCACCATTGGAACAGAAGCCCTCTGGGATAACTACTATAAAACACTCCCCTCCATTCGTGAACTCGAAAAAAGATACGATGCGGCTGAGCCATCATCCTCCATCAATCGCATGAAAGCCATGCTTGATATTGTGTTCGCCTACAAAACCTTCAAAATGACCGACCTCTTCGGGGATATACCGGTGAGCAAGGCGGGATATGGCTTTCAGGACCTTGAATACCTGCATCCTGAGTACGATACCCAAAGGGATATATACCTGAACATGCTGGCTAAACTGAAGACAGCGGATTCCCTATTGTCGGATACAGCTGTCGAAGCAGAGCCTTTCCTTAGCTTCAAGGCATTTGATAAGTTCTTCAAGGGGGATGTAATGCAGTGGCAGAAATTAGCCAATTCCCTCCGGTTGAGATATGCCATGCGCATGGTTAATCAGGAACCGGAACTGGCTGGTGAAGTTATTCTCGATGTGCTTGAAAACAATCGTCCGATCCTGGTCGGATATGATCTGGCAAGTCCGGTACTGGAGAGTGCCTGCCTCTGGCCGGCACAAAGCGGGTTCAAGAATGAAAGCCTGAACTGGTCCTTCCGCGAGCATAACGGCTTACGAATGGGGAGCACCCTTTGGCACCTTTTATCAATAAATGACAATGGTGACGGAAGTGGTATTTTTGATCCAAGGGCATATATTTTCTTTGAACCGGATGGGAATAACCTCTGGTCAGCCTTTCCTCAGGTTCCGGACCTTACCACTCCATCTTCAGGAGGTGTTCCCTATGGTGAACATCGTGACGATGCCGGGAATTTCAATATCAAAGGGGATAATTGCAATTATTCACCCTTTAATTACTTTCTGATCCGGGATCAGGATTATATGCCCATTATATTCATTACTGGTGCTGAAGTTCATTTCTTACTGGCCGAGGCTTACTTCAGGGGAATTGGTGTTCCTGCCGACCGCGACAGGGCAGACATTGAATATATGAATGGAATCAATTCATCAGTGGATTGGTGGAAGAAGCTTTCCAGAACACTGCAGTTGCCTTTGTCGGCCCTGAAATTCAAGGATGTTGTAAGTATTCCCCAAAACCTGAATGCCGCCTCGGTATTAAACCATTTTGGCTCCTGGATAGCTACAACTGATGAGGAATTCCTGGCACTCATCTACACTCAATGCTGGATAGATGCTTTCCGTCAGCCCTGGGATGCCTACGCACTTGCTCGCCGCACAGGACTAACCCCCAGGGACGGTGGTCCGCTGAATCATTTCCGCATGCCTTATCCTCCTTCCGAATACCAATATAACTCAACAAACTGCAATGCAGCGATAGCAAGGCAGGGAGGAGATTCTCCTGAAACAAAGCTCTGGTGGGCTAAGAAGTAGACTTTTGTTCGCTCAATGCATTGATATTTAACTCCTTGTAACAGAAAATAAACAATCAAATAAATTCACTTAACCGTAATCCCATGAAAAAATCTACTTTCATTTTCCGGGCATTTACACTGATGGTGTTTCTTGCACTAAGCAGCCTGTCCTTTGCCCAGTCGAACCAGTATCTTGATTTCGACGGTATTGACGACCACGTTGTGGTTGAAAACGGGGAATCTTACATTACCAACTCAACCCAGGGAATTACGATGATGGGTTGGTTCAATTCCAATGACCTGATGTACGGACAGGGTATGATGGGATTCCGCGGAGGTACAACGGAGTTTTATCTGATTCAGATTGGGAGTGGAAAACTTGAGTGCCGTTATAAGAGTTCTACCGGTTCCCTTTACGAATACGTTGCACCTGCAAATACAATTATTCCACAGGTATGGCAGCATCTGGCCTGGGTTTTTGATGGGTCAGCAGTTAAATTGTATGTGAATGGAAACCTCAAGGGAAGCAAACCAGCTGCAGGTGTATTGAATGATAATACAGTTCCGTTTGCCATAGGAAAGAGCCTTCTGGGTGGATTCAATTTCATTTTTGGGGGCAAGGCTGATGAGGTTTCGGTATGGAAAAGAGGATTGACCCAAACTGAGATTCAGGATGCCATGAACAATGAGCTCTATGGGAATGAAGCTGATTTGCAGATGTACTATAAATTCAATCAGGGTGTTCCTGGTGGAGATAATACCTCTATTACCCAGTTGATTACTGAACTTTATGCACCTGACAGAAACGGCGATCTCCTGAATTTTGCCATGACCGGACAAACCTCGAACTTCAATGGCACCCTGGATTCAACCTATCAGGCAATTTCCTTCCCTCAGATAGGGAATAAGCTGAATTCAAATCCTCCTTTTACCATCTCAGCAACCTCAACCTCCGGACTTGATGTCATATTCAACGTTCTCTCCGGACCAGCTACTGTCAATGGAAATCTGGTAACATTAACCGGAGATACCGGCACCGTTTTCATTGAGGCTTCACAACCCGGAAATTCACAGTATGACCCTGCGGATCCCGTTGTTAATTCATTTCAGGTTCTGGATCCAAACCTTCATGTTCCGGATGTTGAACTTCGAAATCCATTGCCCGGGAATGTCTATGTTCCTTCACTCTCAGAGATTCAGCTTGCATGTATCAGCAGTATCGCCTATCCCGACCTTTTCCATGTAAGAGATGTCAAGTTCAAGGTAGATGGACAAATCATTCCTGCTCAGGATTTCTACAATACACATTATACAGCATGGTGGATGCCTCCCGGATATGGTTCCTATACCCTTCAGGTAATCTCTACAAATAACTATGGAGCTTCTTCAACCAGATCATTTACCATCAATATCAACCAAAGCGTTGAGGATATGGAAGTGCAGGCTGTGCAGGGAGTCTGGCTGAATACCAATATTTCTTCAGCAGTTGTACAGGCAGAATTGCCATCCTATCTTGGCGCATTTGATAAGATCACCGCTACCCTGCAGGTGCAATGTCCTTCGGGTGGATGCGGCGAATGGGACCGTGTTGCCAGTGTTGATGCCAAGGGCCACGACGGGCGCTGGTTTGAGATAATAAGATACATCACACCTTACGGAGTTCCCTGTTCCCATACCATCGACCTTACCGATTACATGTCGATACTGCAGGGTAAGATTGCCTTCAGGGTAAATTGTGGTACTTTGGATAATGGTTATCTCTACAATCTGACCCTGAATTACAGGGCAGGCAATCCGGCACATAAATACAGCTATTTAACTGAAGTTTGGAATGAAATCTTCCCCTTTGGTGATTATGCCAATTTGCAGCCGGTAGATACTTTCTATTATGAATATCCTGCAAATGCTGTTGCGTCGAAGCTGAAACTTGTTTCTACCGGTCATGGCTGGGGCGATAATAACACAGGCAATGCAGCGGAGTTTTACAATGCCACCCATAAGATCTGGGTAAATGGCAACAGCACCTTTAACCAGGTGAACTGGACCGACTGCAATCCTAATCCCGATGGATGCCAGCCACAGAATGGAACCTGGTATTATGACCGTGCCGGTTGGTGCCCCGGCTCCATCGCCAAATGGTTTGATTTTGATATGTCGCCTTTCGTAAATGGAAATGAAATATCGCTGATGTACAAATTCTATAGCCAATATGTAGATAACTGCCATGCACATAATCCGGGATGCGTAACAGGAACTACCTGCCCCGACTGCAACGATGGATTCAATCCAACACTTGATGTTGCCTGTAATCTGGTTTCATTTGCCGATAGTCCAATTGTTATTGTTGGAAACAACGAGCCTGCACAATACATCAAGAGCAAGTTGACCGTAGCTCCCAATCCAACCGGTGGCATCTTCGAATTGTCAGCCAGCAAGGAAGAGACCTACGTAAATTCGATGTTGTATATATATGATGTAACCGGCAAGCTCATTTTAAAGGCAGAATGGAATGGTGAAAAGACATCCTTCGACCTGAGCAATGAGAACAAAGGTCTTTATCTGCTGAAAATAGTAAATCAACGCCACCGTGATCTTATAAAGCTGGTTGTGAATTAATTATTTCGATTTCACTGGATTTCTTTGATTTCCTATAAAAAAAGCCTGCGGATTTGTATCTGCAGGCTATTTTTTTTGCACCGACTCATTTCAAATTAAAATATATCCCGATAAAATGCATTTGTTCTTAAATTGATTATCTTTAAAAGATACTTGTATATTGTGGATAACAGTTATTTACCTTGGTTTGCTACGTTAGTGTGAACTTGAAAAAGGTATTTCTATGAAAAAGTTGCTGAGTATCCTCCTGTTTGTTCTGGCTGTAATATCGCTGGATGCTCAAACTAAAAGCATTCATCCTCTCTTGGTGATAAAAGCCCAATATCATGACCTTTCTCAGCCTCTGCTGGAAATGCCGGTCATCCTTCCTCCTTCCGGGGAGAATGAAGTGAAGGAGATTCCCAACCAGCCCAGAAATCAGATGTTTCAGATGCAGCGCAGCTTTGGTGAATCTTCCCAATCGATTGATCCGGTGGTGCAGCATCAGCAAGGAGGGGAAAGTCCGGTAAAAGCGATTCTGAATTTCCCGGGGATTGAAAATACTTTTGGATACATTCCTCCTGACCCAACCGGTGACGTAGGACTCAATCACTATCTGCAGGCTGTAAATGTGACTTTTGCAGTTTATTCAAAATCGGGATATTTGCTTTATGGTCCCGCTTCACTTGGTACCATATGGCAAGGCTTTCCGATTCCGCATACCAATGATGGTGATCCTATCGTACGCTACGACGAAGGAGCTGACCGCTGGCTTGTTAGCCAGTTTTCACTGCCCAATTTCCCGAATGGTCCATACTGGGAGCTTTTGGCAATTTCCCAAACCTCGGATCCTCTGGGAGCCTGGCATCGGTATGCCTTTCAATTTACAAATATGCCTGACTATCCAAAATTCGGTGTGTGGCATGATGGTTACTACATGTCGGCCAATTCTTTTAGTTCCGGTGCCCTCAATTGGATGGGTCCGGCTGCGATTGTTCTGGAGAGGGATTCAATGCTGGAAGGCAAAACAGCTCAAATGGCATTCTTCCAGTTGGGACCGGGCGACTCGCCACTTCTGCCTGCTGATCTTGATGGTGCATCTCTTGCCGGAAAGCCGGGTATATTTCTCTCAACACATGAAGTTTCCGGAGGTTCAGGTAGTCAGTTGGGACTGTACACGCTTGAAACCAACTGGGAAAATCCCTTGAATTCAACGCTCAACGGACCAGTGTGGCTTGAAACAGCATCCTATGATGGAAATATGTGCAACGATGCTGAAAACTGTATTCCGCAAGCCGGAACCAGCAGCAGACTGGATGCTCTGGGCGGAATTCTTATGGAGCGTTTGCAGTATCGAGCCTTCAGCAATCATCAGTCGATGTTGGCTAACCTCACCGTTGACGAAAATGATCAGGACCATGCCGGAATAAGGTGGTATGAACTTAGATGCCTTGATTCAACCTGGTCAGTTTACCAGCAGGGCACCTATGCCCCCGACAGCAACCACCGCTGGATTGGTAGTATTTCAATGGATGTGAATGGAAACATTGCTATGGCTTATTCTATTTCCGGGAAAGGCATCTATCCGGCAATCAAAGCAACTGGTCGAAAGGCTGAAGATCCTCCGGGACTATTGTCGCTTGCAGAAGCCACACTGCAGGAGGGAGGGGGCGCTCAGACGGATGCAACTTCCCGCTGGGGAGACTACAGCTGCCTGACAGTTGATCCTGCTAATGGACGCACGTTCTGGTATACAAATCAGTACTATTCTTCAACTAGTGGAGATGACTGGAAAACCAGAATAATGTCGTTCAGGATTGAAGATTTGCCCGTTGGCTTAAATGAAGAGGTTGCAACTAATGAAAAGGGAATCCAGTTATTATCCAACTTGCCAAATCCCTTCAACGCTTCAACTGTCATTTGCTGGAGGGCTAAATCCAGATTTGAAACCAGTTTGTATTTGGTTGATTTATTGGGTCGGAAGACTGTTTTACTGCAAAATCAGGAGCGGGAATCTGGTGATCAGCAATTTCTGATTGACGGGACTGACCTTCCTCCCGGAGTTTACTTCTGCATACTTGAGGCAGCAGGCCAGATTGAAATGAAAAGAATAATTCGGTATTAGACGGAAAAACCTTGAAGTTTCCTGAGATTTAGATTGATTAGCTTTCCAGGGAAGTAAGTGTAAAGTAAAAGGTCGCCCCTTCATCAAGTTTACCCTCAGCACGGCATTCTCCACCATGTCGTGTTACTATGCTTTTTACATTCGCAAGTCCAATCCCAATGCCTTCATAATCTGTAACTCTATGAAACCGGTGGAAAACTCCGAATAGTTTATCGGCGTATCGCATATCAAATCCGCAGCCGTTATCTCTTACAAAAAATTCAGTCTTGCCCTGATTCTGTTTGCTTCCTATCTCGATAATTGCTGAATCCTTCTTTCCGGTGTATTTGATAGCATTGGAGATCAGGTTCAACCAAACCTGCTTAATTAATTGTTCATCCCCAATCATTGAAGGGAGTTCAGAAATTCGGAATTCTATGTTGCGGCCTATAGTTTCTGGCTCAAAGAATTCAACAACTTCTTTAACCAGTTTGTTTGAATTAAATTTGTGAATATGGACTTCAGCCCTGTTGAGTCTTGAAAATGAAAGCAAGGCATCAATAAGTTGCCCCATTTCCTGAGCTGCATTGCCAATAATATCCATGTATTTATGTTCCTCATCCGACATTGATTCCATCTGCATCTCCTTTAGCAATGAAATAAAGCCGACAATATGCCTCAATGGAGCGCGGAGATCGTGTGAGATAGAATAAGTAAATGATTCCATCTGCTTATTTGATGTAACAAGCTGAGAAGTGCGTTCCTTAACCTTTTCATCAAGCGCCTCGTTGAGTTCCAGCAGTTTCAACTCGGCATCCTTACGCTCAGTTATATCCCTGAAGGTGATTACTGCTCCCTCAATTTTCTCGTTATTCATCAGTGGGAAACTACTCAGGTCAACCTGAAACCCGGTTCCGTCCTTTCGCCAAAAGTATTCTTCTCCACTTTGCGGATGACCAGAATAAATGACTTCCATTATTAGACTGTGAAGAGGAGAATATGCTTTGCCGTCCTGTCTATGATGCTGGAAACTTTTATGTGCATTATGACCGATCAACTCCTCGTGGCTGAATCCAAGAAGTTCAAGAGCTTTCCGGTTAACAAATATAATATTGCCTGACATATCAATCCCAAGAATTCCTTCATCCGCTGCTTCCAGAATTGATTCCAGTTTGCGGTTAATTAAATCAAGGGTCCTTGCTGCATTTACATTATCTGTAATATCAGTTAGTGTAATGAAGCATTCCCTGGTATTTTCCGAAAGTATGCCCTCAGCTTGCACATGAATTGGACTAGATGATTCCGATATCAGATCTAACTGGCAACTCTCTTTTGCCAAACCTGAAAAAACAAGTAGCAGAAATTCTTTAAGTGTCTTCCTTGAAGAATCAGAAAGAAAGAAGTTGAAGTTGCTGTTGTTCAGCAAACCCCGATCTTTACCCAGCATCCGGGCACACTTAAGATTAAGTTTTTGAATCCTTCCATCCTGTGAAAGAGTAAGGTAACCAACGGGTGCGAAATCATAAAGCTCCCTGTAATTATTTGCTGCCTCCCTTTCAGCTTCCTTTGCCAGAACCAGCTCCTCATTTTGCAGTTGCAACTCGGTTTGATGCACCTCCAGCTCAAAGATCAATTTGAGCATCTCTGCTTCCGATTGCAAAACGGAAGTTTTTTGAACTTTTTTATTGAGAACCTCTTCAGCTCTATTTCGCAAATTCAACTGTTCCGTTTTTTTGGTGGTCAGCTTCATGGGACCGATAGTTTAAGGATGTTCAGGTGGCTTTTTAACCTTACTGTCTTGAATAACCGTAGAAACGCCTATAATTTGGCCCTCATGGTTTAGAAGGGGAGTAGCTGCAATATGGTAGTTCTTGCTTCCTGTTTTATTCTTGAGAGTGCATTTAATATCTCTCTCCACTCCATTCTCCAACACCTGTTTTTTGAGTTTTAATAAGGCCTGGCTTCCTTTGTCACTTGAAATTTCATCATCCCTCTTTCCAATGATTGCTGAAGAACTGAACTCTTTATCAGGATCATAACTCCAGATATACCTTAAATTGGTATCGCAAATTGAGACAATTGACATCTTATGCATTGCCAAATCGTAATCTTTTTTACTGTCAACCAGTGCCTTATTTGCTTCCAATAGTTTTAATTCCAATTTCTTAGCCTGAGTGATATCAGAAAATGTAATTACCAGTCCATCAATATGGTCATCTATGGTGCGATAAGGCATAATCCTGACAGTAAACCAATTCCCATCACGGGTGGAAGCTGCAGTTTCAATAAAAGCCAGTGTCTTGATTACTTGTAGCGCATGCTCCCTGATTTCCGGATATTGAAGATCGGTGACCAGATCAGTAAAAGGCCTTCCCTTGTCAGTTCCCCTGATTTTAAACACCTTGGTAACCTGATCAGTATACCTGCGGATATTAAGGTTTTTATCGAGAAAGAGAGTGGCAATCTCTGTACTGTTCAACAGGTTCTTCATGTCATCATTAGCCCTGGCGTAACCGCTGATCTTACTTTGCAACTCAATATTAACTGTTTGTAATTCCTCATTCAAACTTTGCATTTCCTCCTTTGAAGTTGTGAGTTCTTCATTGGTTGACTGCAATTCCTCATTGGTTGACTGCAGTTCTTCCTGTGAGGTTTGCATCTCTTCACGGGTCGACTGTAACTCTTCATAACTACGCTGCAGTTCCAGTTCCAGTTCCTTTTCCCTGATAGAAGAAGGCTTGACCTTGCCGGACTTGTTTATTTCAGGATTCGCTACTACCGGAACATCTGTAAAAATCACCATAATCAGTCCTTTTACAAGGTCTGGTGCTTCAATTTGCTGAACAGTGATATCTACAAACTGGCTTCCACCATTAGTACCGATCTTCAGGTTGCTGATTCTAACAGCTTTAAAATCCTTAAGTGCAGTCCGAAATGCACCTGGCAATTCATGCCTGATACCATCGCGGGCCATTACAAAAATGTTCCAATTAGCTTTGCCGGCTGCGGGTTCAATATATTTTCCTGTACGGCCTGTAATATAAATTATGTCGCCCCTTTCGTTAACAACAACGCTGGCCGGGGAATACTGTTGCAGGATGATTTGATCTACAGCTGACTGAATGCTTTCAACAGCTTTTCGTGGTTTAATCTTCTCTGAAACACTAATCTTGCTGTTATGCATGGAACTTGGGAAGTTTTGCAGTTCAGAGATGGTTGCTGAAGAAGAGCGCTTGAATATTTTTAGTTTTGAATCGATTTCCTTAAATCCGGGTTGCTCTGTTCCCAATGTTTCTGCATTTCCCAGGACAAGAATTCCTCCGGGATTCAGGCTGTAACTGAAAAGCCCCAGAAGCTTCTTCTGAAGATCGGTTTCCATATATATCAGCATGTTCCGGCAAGTGAGCAAATCAAGTTTGGTAAATGGGGGGTCCTTGATTACATTTTGAGGTGCAAACACAATCATTTCCCTTATGCTGGAAACAACACGATAACCTTCAGTCTCCAGAGTAAAAAAACGGCTTAGCCTTGCTGGATCAACTTCAGCAGCAATATTACTTGAAAACAGACCTTTTCTTGCCTTTTCAATGGCATCATGATCCAAATCTGTTGCAAAAACCTGAAGCGAGAAGTTTTTATGTTTTTTGTAGTTTGCAATTGCTTCCTTAAAACACATGGCCAATGAATATGCTTCTTCGCCTGTTGAGCATGCCGGAACCCATGCCCTCAGTACGTATCCACTTGGCAGTTCATCGAACATGGCAGGAAAAATATTATCCCTGATTTTGTCCCAGACAGCAGGATCTCTGAAAAAACTTGTAACTCCAATTAGCAGCTCCTTAAAAAGAATGTCAATTTCTTTGGGATTCTCTTGCAGGAACCTCACATAGCTAATTACCCTGTCAATCTGGTGAACTCCCTTGCGTCGTTCAATGCGCCTGAAAAGTGTATTCTTTTTGTATTGTGAAAAATCATGGCCGGTATGAGTACGGAGAAGGATAATTATTTTCTCCAGATTGCTCTTGATTTTATCTTCTTTAATTGATTCTGATCTGGTTACGTTGCTAAATCTAAGGTAGGCAAGCAATTTAGCAGGCAATTCATCAGCAGGGGCAATGATATCTGGAATGAGCGCGTCGATGGCACTTCTGGGCATTCCATCAAACTTTGAGGTTGCTGGATCCTGCACAAGGACAATTCCATTCTTCTCCTTGATGGCTTTAGCTCCCTGAATACCATCGGAACCCATACCGGAAAGGATTATCCCGATACTTCTCTCTTCAAGGTCATTTGCTAATGAAAGAAAGAACTGGTCAATTGGAAGCCTTAAACCCCTTGTTTCTATCGGGTCGAAAAGATAGAGTGCCCCTTTAAGTATGGAAAGGCTCTTGTTTGGGGGAATTACATAAACAGAATTTGGTTTTATCCTGATTGCATCAGTAGCCTGAAAAACCTTCATGGGGGTGATTCGCTGCAGCAGTTCGGGCATAATTCCGATATGGTTTGGGTCCAGATGCTGTATCACAACAAATGCCATCCCTGAATTTTCGGGAAAATTCCCGAAGAATTGTTCCATTGCTTCCAGTCCGCCTGCAGATGCACCAATGCCAACTACAATTAGGTTTTTTTCCTTTGAAGTGACTTCAGCTGCTGTTGCAGGTTTTATAGTCTTTTTTGTTACCGCTGTTTTATCTGTCTTCGATTTCTCTAAAACGGTAATTTTTGTCTGAAGATCTGAGCTTTTCTTCTTATTCATTTAATCTTCTTTGTATAGAGTGTGAATGTACGCAATTACAGGAGCTATTCCTAATTTATGGGACTATATTACAGATAATACAATCCTTATACTTTGAGGCAAATTACTTTTTAAGAATCAATCCGGTTGCTGGACTTATAGCAACTGTAGTTCCTCACTAAAATCAAAGAAAGTCATTTATTGAATCGCCTTATGCTGCTTCGTAAATTTGATTTCAGATTATTTTAAACATTGCATAAACTGATAGCAATGAGGAGATAACTTTAAAGAAATATACTATAGAAATCATCCGTATTTAGGATCTATTCCACGATTTCAAACCAGGATTAATTAGTTGGCCTATTAAGGACGTAAACCGTCAGAAAGCAAATTGATTCCTCTTGTTTGTCAAGCTGCCTGCAGGCACAAAAAAGCCAGTCACTGCATCAGGGCGTAGATCCCCTATCAATGACCGGCTGTCGCTCTTCCTAGCGGTATTGGTAATCAAGGAAGGTCAAATGCTGGTTTGCCCTTCCTTTTGTCTTAATTCAGTTTAGGTATTTTGCGTTATTGCTTTATCTGGTAAAGCGTTCTCTTTTTATAGTCTGAGATGAATAAAGAAATTCCCCCGTACCGGAATTATAAGTTCCGGTACGGAGGTATATGATTTATGGTAAAACTACACTGATGAATCCAGTTACATTATTATCAATCAGAATCATATCTGTTGAGTCAACAAGCCCGTCACCATTAACATCCATTGATAGATAGCCGGTTGCAAAATTGCCTGTTTCATTATCAACTTCAATCATATCACTGGAGTCAACCAGTCCATCCTGATTTACATCTCCGCAATAGATAACGTACGCACCATCAAGAGTTTGATGCAGATTGTCACCAAATGCCTTTGATGCAGCATCAAAACTGTAACTGATGCTGGCTCCACCGAACGAAACCGGATTTGCCGTAGTTGTTTCAATGCTGTTTCTATGCTTAATGGTGATATAATACGATCCATTCAGGATTGCAGGGATTCCATTGGCTCCGCTTAGATTAACTGATCCGCTGGTGCTTAATTCTACAGCACTGTTAGTGTAAAGAATTGTATTGTAGTTTGCTGCATCATGCAGTTCAACAGTAATATGATCTGCAATTCCGGCTCCCCATTTCATTCCATTTTCATCTGCTGCCTCATGCATCTGTCCGCCGCTTGTGTACAATCCTTCAAGAAGCAGATTCATGCTGAGTGATTTGGTTCCATCATAGACTACTATCAGTGAAGTAGCTGTATTGCTGCAGCCAAATCCATTTGTGTAGGTATAGGTAATAGTGAACATTCCGATACCTGTTACTGAAGGATCAAACTGATTGCCACTGACTCCCGGTCCTGAGAAAGTGCCGCCTGCCGGGATACCTGAGAGGGTTATTGGCGAAGCACTTACATGAACTGCAGAATATGTACCGGCACTAACCACTGGAAGTGCATGTACTGTGATAGTTGTCTGGCTTGATGCAGAACATCCGTTAACTGATGAATATACATAGGTAAGAGTCTGTGTGCCAGCAGAAGGATCGAAAACGAAACCGCTTTCAATGCTTCCTGAAACACCGGTACCTGTCCAGCTTCCACCAACAGGTGAGCCTGCCAGAACAACATCAGCTGCATCAACACAAACTGCTGCATAGCTTCCTGCATTAACAACAGGAGGGTCATTAACAATTATAAGAGTTGAAGCTGAATTCTGGCATGAATTTCCATCTGTGTAGCTGTATGAGAGAGTCTGTGAACCAGTTGAAGGATCGAAAACGAAGCCGCTTTCAATGCTTCCTGAAACACCGTTACCTGACCAGGTGCCACCGGCAGGAGTTCCGCCGAGGATAAGGTCAGCAGCATCAGCACAAACAGCTGCATAGGTACCTGCTGAAACAACAGGCAGATCATTTACGGTGATGGTCACCTGAGCAGTATTTGAACAGGTATTTCCATCGGTATAGGAATAGGTGAGTGTCTGTGTGCCAGCAGAAGGATCGAAAACGAAACCGCTTTCAATGCTGCCGGATACACCATTGCCGGTCCAGCTGCCACCAAGTGGTGACGCTGCCAGAACAACATCAGCTGCATCAATGCAAACTGCTGCATAGCTTCCTGCATTAATAACAGGCAGCTCATTAACAGTGATGGTTACCTGTGCAGAGTTTGAACAGGTATTTCCATCGGTATAGGAATAGGTGAGTGTCTGTGAGCCAGCAGAAGGATCGAAAACGAAACCGCTTTCAATGCTTCCTGAAACACCGGTACCTGTCCAGCTGCCACCAACAGGTGAGCCTGCCAGAACAACATCAGCTGCATCAACGCAAACTGCTGCATAGCTTCCTGCATTAATAACAGGGAGTTCATTCACAGTGATGGCAACCTGAGCAGAGTTTGAACAGGTGTTTCCATCGGTATAGGAATAGGTGAGAGCCTGTGAACCTGAAGAAGGATCGAAAACGAAACCGCTTTCAATGCTTCCTGAAACACCGTTACCTGACCAGCTGCCACCGGCAGGAGTTCCGTCGAGGATAAGGTCAGCAGCATCAGAACAAACAGCTGCGTAGGTACCTGCTGAAACAACAGGAAGCTCATTCACGGTGATGGTCACCTGAGCAGTATTTGAACAGGTATTTCCATCGGTATAGGAATAGGTGAGTGTCTGTGTGCCAGCAGAAGGATCGAAAACGAAACCGCTTTCAATGCTACCTGAAACACCGTTGCCGGTCCAGCTGCCACCAAGTGGTGAAGCTGCCAGAACAACATCAGCTGCATCAATGCATACTGCTGCATAGCTTCCTGCATTAATAACAGGCAGCTCATTAACAGTGATGGTTACCTGTGCAGAGTTTGAACAGGTGTTTCCATCGGTATAGGAATAGGTGAGAGTCTGTGAACCAGCAGAAGGATCGAAAACGAAACCGCTTTCAATGCTTCCTGAAACACCGGTACCTGTCCAGGTACCGCCTACAGGGGAACCTGCCAGAACAACATCAGCTGCATCAACGCAAACTGCTGCATAGCTTCCTGCATTAATAACAGGGAGTTCATTCACGGTGATGGCAACCTGAGCAGAGTTTGAACAGGTATTTCCATCGGTATAGGAATAGGTGAGTGTCTGTGAACCAGTTGAAGGATCGAAAACGAAACCGCTTTCAATGCTTCCTGAAACACCGTTACCTGACCAGGTACCACCGGCAGGAGTTCCGCCGAGGATAAGGTCAGCAGCATCAGCACAAACAGCTGTATAGGTACCTGCTGAAACAACAGGCAGATCATTTACGGTGATGGTCACCTGAGCAGTATTTGAGCAGGTATTTCCATCGGTATAGGAATAGGTGAGTGTCTGTGTGCCAGCAGAAGGATCGAAAACGAAACCGCTTTCAATGCTACCGGATACACCATTGCCGGTCCAGCTGCCACCAAGTGGTGAAGCTGCCAGAACAACATCAGCTGCATCAACGCAAACTGCTGCATAGCTTCCTGCATTAATAACAGGCAGCTCATTAACAGTGATGGTTACCTGTGCAGAGTTTGAACAGGTGTTTCCATCGGTATAGGAATAGGTGAGTGTCTGTGAGCCAGCAGAAGGATCGAAAACGAAACCGCTTTCAATACTTCCTGAAACACCGGTACCTGTCCATGTTCCACCAGCTGGTGATCCTGCCAGAACAACATCAGCTGCATCAACGCAAACTGCTGCATAGCTTCCTGCATTAATAACAGGAAGTTCATTCACGGTGATGGCAACCTGAGCAGAGTTTGAACAGGTATTTCCATCGGTATAGGAATAGGTGAGTGTCTGTGAGCCAGTTGAAGGATCGAAAACGAAACCGCTTTCAATGCTTCCTGAAACACCGTTACCTGACCAGGTGCCACCGGCAGGAGTTCCGCCGAGGATAAGGTCAGCAGCATCAGCACAAACAGCTGCGTAGGTACCTGCTGAAACAACAGGCAGATCATTTACGGTGATGGTCACCTGAGCAGTATTTGAACAGGTATTTCCATCGGTATAGGAATAGGTGAGTGTCTGAGTGCCAGCAGAAGGATCGAAAACGAAACCGCTTTCAATGCTTCCTGAAACGCCATTGCCTGTCCAGCTGCCACCAACAGGTGAAGCTGCCAGAACAACATCAGCTGCATCAATGCAAACTGCTGCATAGCTTCCTGCATTAATAACAGGCAGCTCATTAACAGTGATGGTTACCTGTGCAGAGTTTGAACAGGTATTTCCATCGGTATAGGAATAGGTGAGAGTCTGTGAACCAGCAGAAGGATCGAAAACGAAACCGCTTTCGATGCTACCTGAAACACCGGTACCTGTCCAGCTGCCACCAACAGGTGAGCCTGCCAGAGCAACATCAGCTGCATCAACACAAACTGCTGCATAGCTTCCTGCATTAATAACAGGGAGTTCATTCACGGTGATGGCAACCTGAGCAGAGTTTGAACAGGTGTTTCCATCGGTATAGGAATAGGTGAGTGTCTGTGAGCCAGTTGAAGGATCGAAAACGAAGCCGCTTTCAATGCTTCCTGAAACACCGTTACCTGACCAGGTGCCACCGGCAGGAGTTCCGCCGAGGATAAGGTCAGCAGCATCAGCACAAACAGCTGCATAGGTACCTGCTGAAACAACAGGCAGATCATTAACAGTGATGGTTACCTGTGCAGAGTTTGAACAGGTGTTTCCATCGGTATAGGAATAAGTGAGAGTCTGTGAACCAGCAGAAGGATCGAAAACGAAACCGCTTTCAATGCTACCTGAAACACCGGTACCTGTCCAGGTACCGCCTACAGGGGAACCTGCAAGAACAACATCAGCTGCATCAACGCAAACTGCTGCATAGCTTCCTGCATTAATAACAGGCAGCTCATTAACAGTGATGGTTACCTGTGCAGAGTTTGAACAGGTGTTTCCATCGGTATAGGAATAGGTGAGAGTCTGTGAACCAGCAGAAGGATCGAAAAACGAAACCGCTTTCAATGCTTCCTGAAACACCGGTACCTGTCCAGCCTCCACCAACAGGTGAGCCTGCCAGGAACAACATCAGCTGCATCAACGCAAAACTGCTGCAAAGCTTCCTGCATTAATAACAGGAGTTCATTCACGGTGATGGCAACCTGAGCAGAGTTTGAACAGGTATTTCCATCGGTATAGGAATAGGTGAGTGTCTGTGAACCAGTTGAAGGATCGAAAACGAAGCCGCTTTCAATGCTTCCTGAAACACCGTTACCTGACCAGGTGCCACCGGCAGGAGTTCCGCCGAGGATAAGGTCAGCAGCATCAGCACAAACAGCTGCATAGGTACCTGCTTAAACAACAGGCAGCTCATTTACGGTGATGGTCACCTGAGCAGTATTTGAGCAGGTATTTCCATCGGTATAGGAATAGGTGAGTGTCTGTGTGCCAGCAGAAGGATCGAAAACGAAACCGCTTTCAATGCTACCTGAAACACCGATACCTGCCCATGTACCGCCTGCAGGTGTAGCTGATAATGCCACAGCTGATGAGCCGGTGCATATATTATTATAGCTTCCCAAATCAAGTGTTGGGAGTGGGTCAACTGTAATGGTAGTCTTTTCATTGTTGCTGCATGAATTTGCATCAACATAGGTATAGGTGAGAATCTGAGTTCCTGCTGATGGGTCAAAATAGAAACCGCCTTCAATACTTCCTGAAATACCATTTCCTGTCCATGTTCCTCCAACCGGTGAACCACCTAGTAAAATGTCTGCAGCATCTATACAAACCGGGCCGTAGTTGCCGGTGATGATTACAGGCAAATCATTTACTACTATGGATGTGGCTTCTGAATTACTGCAGAAATTGCCATCAGTATAGCTATAGGTAAGGGTCTGTGAACCTGCTGAAGGATCGAAAACGAAACCGCTCTCAATGCTACCTGAAACACCGGTACCTGACCAAATTCCGCCTGCAGGTGATCCTGCAAGTATAATATTGGATGCATTCAGACAAACTGGACCATATGAACCTGCGGTCACAACCGGAAGTTCATTTACAACTATTGTTGCTGAACTGGTATTCTTGCAGGAATTACCGTCGGTATAAGTGTAAATAAGGGTCTTGGTTCCTACTGAAGGATCAAATGTATATCCTGATTCTATGGTACCTGCAACTCCGTTTCCTGTCCATTCTCCACCGGCTGGTGAGCCAAGCAGGTTGATAGGTAAGGAGTTTATGCAGAGAGGCCCATAATTTCCGGCTTCTACAACCGGAAGATCCAGAACAGTTATACTGGTTTGAGCGCTGTTTGAGCAGAAATTTCCATCAGTAAATAAATAGGTTAGTGTCTGGGTTCCAGCTGAAGGATCAAATACGAAGCCGCTTTCAATACTTCCGGAAACTCCATTGCCAGACCAACTGCCTCCTGCAGGTGAACCTGCAAGAACTACAGCAAGGTCATTTATACAAACCGGTGAGTAAGTTCCGGCTTCAACAACCGGCAAACTGTTTACAATAACAGTTGTCTGATCGCTGCTTGAGCATGTGACTCCTGAAGTGTAGGTATAGGTTAAGGTCTGGGTTCCAACAGCAGGATCAAATACGAATCCGGTTTCAACTGAACCTGTTACTCCGGTTCCTGTCCATGTTCCGCCTGCTGGGGTGCCATTGAGCCCAAAAGGAAAGCCATTCAGGCATGCTGGTCCATAAGTTCCAGCTACAACTGTAGGAACTGATTCAACGTTAATAATAACCTGAGCTGAATTAGCACAGTTGTTGCCATCAGTATAAGTGTAGGTGAGTGTTTGTGTTCCATTTGAAGGATCAAAAACAAATCCTGTTTCAATTGTTCCGCTAACGCCTGTACCAGTCCATACTCCACCAATCGGAGAACCGCCCAGTGTAAGGTCTGCATCATTGATGCAAATTGGTCCATAACTGCCTGCTGATACTATTGGAAGATCCAGAACTGTTATGATGGCTTGTGCGCTGTTTGTGCAGCTGTTGCCATCGGTATAGGAATAGGTTAATGTCTGAGTTCCGTTTGATGGATCAAAAACAAATCCTGTCTCAACTGATCCGCTTACACCGGTTCCTGTCCATGTTCCGCCTGCAGGGCTACCTGCAAGGGTAACATCAGCAGCATCAACACAAACAGATGTGTATGTTCCGGCATCAACTGATGGGAGTGTGTTCACCAATATTGTAGCCTGATCCTCAACAAGGCATGAGATGCCTGAAGTGAAGGAATAGGTTAAGGTCTGAGTTCCGTTTGAAGGATCGAAAGTGAACCCATCATTAATATTACCGCTAACTCCTGTTCCTGTCCATGATCCACCCGCTGGTGAGCCTGAAAGGACAATCGGAAGTGAATTGATACAAGCTGGTCCGTAAGTTCCGGCTGTAACGGTTGGTACTGATTCAACGGTTAAGGTGATAACAGCTGTGTTTGAACAGCTATTTCCATCAGTATAAGTGTAGCTTAGTTCCTGAGTTCCTGCTGAAGGGTCAAAAACAAATCCTGTCTCAACACTTCCTGAAACTCCGATTCCAGTCCAGATACCACCGGTTGGGGTACCACCCAGTACAACGTCGGCATCGTTTACGCAGACTGCTGCATATGTTCCGGCTGAAACTTCAGGAAGGTCATTTACAAGGATGCTTGCCTGTGCAGTGTTTGAACAGGAATTGCCATCTGTATATGAGTAAGTGAGTATCTGTGAGCCGGCTGAAGGATCAAAAACGAATCCGCTTTCGATACTTCCTGAAACGCCTGTACCTGACCAGGTACCACCTGCTGGTGTTCCGGCAAGTGCAACATCTGCTGCATTTATGCATACAGGGCCATAGGATCCGGTGCTTAATACCGGTAATTCATTTACCGTGATGGTAACCTGTGCAGTATTGCTGCATGAGTTTACATCAGAATAGGTGTAGGTTAGAGTTTGTGTGCCGGAGGATGGGTCAAATGTGAAACCTGACTCAATGCTGCCGGAAACTCCTGTTCCTGTCCAGCTGCCTCCTGCAGGAGTAGCGCTCAATGCAACATCTGCTGCATCTGCACAAACTGCTGCGTATGTTCCTGGATTCAGGACTGGTAATTCATTTATGGTTATGCTTGTTGTAGCTGAATTTGCACAACTGTTTCCATCGGTGTAAGTATACGTTAGCGACTGTGATCCTGCTGAAGGATCGAAAACGAATCCTGTCTCAATTGTACCGGAAACTCCGGTTCCTGTCCAGGTTCCGCCAGCGGGTGTGCCACCAAGAATAATATCTGATGCATCAGAACAAACTGCTGAATATGTACCAGCGTCTACTGAAGGCAATGCATTTACATTGATTGTAACCTGTGCCGAATTGGAGCAGGAATAGGCATCAGTATATGAATAGGTAAGAGTTTGGGTTCCTGCAGAAGGATCAAAAACGAATCCTGTTTCAATTGTGCCTGAAACTCCGTTGCCTGCCCAGCTTCCACCAGCAGGTGCACCAGCAAGTGTAATATCAGCTGCATCAATGCATACAGGTCCATAGGTTCCAGAAGTTACAACTGGAAGATCGCGCACAACAATGGTGTTGCTTGCAGTAGAGCTGCAATTTGTTGCAGGGTCGGTATAGGTGTAATAAATAGTATGGCTTCCGGTTCCGGCAATAGTTGCATCGAAATTGGATCCAGTAACACCAACACCACTGAAGATTCCGCCTGCGGGACTTCCTTCAACAAGTGTGTATGTGTTTGAGGTGATACATTGGTCGGTAAGTAGATTTGTCCAGGTAGCCACTGGATTAGCTATAAAGGTAACAACCATATCTTCGCTGACATCTCCGCAGGGAGCGGCTGTGTTGGTTGTATAGGTGAGAGTTACAGTACCATTGCTGACTTCAGTTGGAGTAGGAGTGTAGATGTTTCCATTCCAGCTTCCGCTTCCACCTGACCAGCTTGCACCGCTGGCATGGCTGAAAGAAAATCCTGCCATTGTAACTGTTCCGGCGTCAGCACAAACTTGCTGATCGGGGCCTGCAGAGATTGTTGGGGCATTTGGACAGGTAACAAAACTCCATGCATCTGACCAGTCGCCAAAGCCACGTGGACTTCCGGCTTTAACTCTCCAGTAATAGGTTGTATTGCTTGATAATCCGGTAACTTCAACGAAGTTGGTCGTAATTCCGGTAATATCCAGCACAAAAAGGAAATTGGGTGTAACCGAAAGTTGGAAATGATATTCAGTCGCTGAGAAAGAGGGCTCCCAGCTGAATGTAGGGTTCAAGGAATTGCCAACTGAGCCGTTTGCTGGTGAAACCAGAACTGGTGCAGCAGGAGGAGTCTGAATTTGTTCTGTGCCCAGACTGCTTGTCGGGTCAAATCCTTCCCATGCCCTAACCCTTACATTATCAATATATTGTTTGGTCGCAAAATACAATCCAAAGCGAAATTTTCCTGTTCCGCCTGAAATTGCGGTAAGTGGACTGTAGTTATTATTATCAAAGCTAACCTTGCTGCTCGATCCATTTCTAACTACCGTAACATTATGCCAGGTATTATAAGTGCTGGACTGTAAAGTCTGAAAATCCGTTGAGTACCATTTTACTGAAGGTACGTTGCTTGAATTGTAGAAGTAGAGAGAACCATCCTGATCAGTTTCGGTAAGGGTAAGAAGTCCCTGAGGTTTTGGGAAATACTGTGTGCCAAGGTCGCGTGTGAGATTCCAGTTGTAATCAAGGGCATAGCTGGAGCCCTAGCTATTCAATGATTGTGCAAGCTGCTCGTTAGGAGCAGGGGACAGCTGTTGTATCTGCATTCCGTAATTTCCCTTGTATTTAGCTGCTGTTTCAGCAGTAACATATCCGGCACCTGTAAAGCTCCACTTGTCTGATACAGGCATGACCTCGGCTGAAGGATCGTATACTTCATGGAAAGTAAGACCATTTGGATTATAGCCGGCATTCCGTCCCCCGACGAGGTACATCTTATTATTCAGAATTGCACAACCTATTCCATCACGATAATGGGATGAACTTCCCTTTAGTGCCCATGAATTGGTTGCTGGGTCGTACTCATAATTAGTGTAATAGAAATTTGCGCCATCAAGTCCATTAACCACATAGATTTTGTCATTGATTACTGGATTTTCACGGGTAGCTCCCCAAATACTAATAGGGAGACGTGCTTTAGTTGACCATGTGTCGGTTGCAATATCATAGGCTTCATTTACTCCAACAGCCCAATTGCCATAACCGGCAATAATGTAAATCTTGTTGTTTACCAATGCGCAGGTAGACCAGTACCGTGGTGTAGGCATACTTGCTTTAGGGGTATAGGTGTCTGTTGCAGGATCATATTCATAATGTGCAGAAAGAAGGAAAAGATGAATCTTGGTTCCAACCTTAACTGCCATAACTCCTTCATCAGCCAATCCAACTGGAATGGCATTTTTGGTAGTGTCCCAGGTGTCAGTAACTGGGTCATATACTTCATTTTTTGCAACACCGGTAGCTGTACCAATTCCAGTTAATCCACCAAACACGTAGATTTTACCATCGAATTCTACTCCAACCATTCCCCAACGAGGTGTAGGCATGGGAGTTTTCTGTGTCCAGCTGTCGTTTGTAGGGTCATAACAGTAGCTGTCATCAACTGGGTCTGTTGGACCTTCGGCATACCCCCCGAAAGAATATATTTTACCGTCAACCACGGCGGATGTTTGGTCAGCAATCGGCTCTGGAAGAGAAGCCAAATCTGTCCAGCCTGTTGAACCAGCGGTTGCATTCCATGTCTCAAAGTCATCAAAGAATCTGAATGTAGATGGTCCATCACTTACACTGCCTGCCCAGCTGTTTCCATAATACAGGAACAGGGAGGTGCCAGTCACTGGAAGTGAAGGAATCTTGGCCCAAATGGTTGCATGTGAGTTAACAACCCATTCCTCAAGCTAGAAAGAAATTTCAGTGGTTCCATCACTCAAGGTAAGCCTGAGATCTGATCCATCAGTATTGGCGTGGGAATAATCGAAAGTTGGAGGCAAACTGATTTTTACCTGATAGTCGGTGAGTGTAGAAGCACCGCTATTGGCAACACTTACAGGTGTTCTGTAAAGCCAGTTGGCATCATACCAGGTCTGCGCCTTTGTTTCGCTTAGAGGAAGTAAAGTTAGTAGCAGGAGTACTACGAGTGAGGTAAACGCTGTTAGGTAGTTTAGTTTCATGAGGTTTTAGTTTACTGATCCGGATGGGCGTTGTATCCGTGTGAAAAATTGATAATGGTCTTGTATAAACTTGCGTTGTGTAGTCTCGAGAAAAATGCTTGTTTTTCTACCGTTTGATTGTTTCTCAGATTGTATCCGGCAAAACTCAGCTTAGGGATGGGCTTGTCCTGAATACATTTTATTCCACCGGAAAAATAAATGCCCGGTAGGAGTATACCGGGCATCAATAAGTTTGCCAATAATTAAAAGACGCTCTAAATCAGTGTATTACATTTGCTGTTTTTATGACCCTAATTGAAGGTTGGCCCAAAATGGAATTGATTTCCTGAAATGGGAGATTGTTGGTGCGGAAGTCGGAGAAATCCACTTTTTTCATTGATATAAAGCAATGGAAGACCTGAGTTTTAATCTTTAAAAGTCCCGTTATTCTTTTGGTCCGGTATTCTTTTTCAAGGAGGTTCCTAAATGAAAGAGCTCGTCGAAATAGCGTTTGCTTTGCAAGGATAGAAATCCGAGGCTTAGAAACTGAATGGCAGCAAGGAATGTAATACCTCCCACCAGAAAAGATTGGGGGTTTTTCCTGAATTGTAAAGCCAGACTGTATGAAAATGGATAATCCATGTCTATGTTTTGAGCATGAATCTGGGATAAGGTTGATAAGGTGTCTGCCAATAGCCATAATATCTGGTACATGGACAGAGCCATTAATATTCCTCCCAGCAATACAAAGAAAAAATAGGGCCTGAATATAAAAGCTGACATAAGTCCGGAGAACAATCCCCTTAATACCCTTATGCTTGAAGTGCGCTTACCCTGAAATTTATTCTGCTCTGTCCAGTCAAGGTGAGCTGGAATCTCTACAATCCGGGCTCTGAGAATCATCGCCTTGTACATGATTTCAGGATTGATCTCGTAGTCAGTTGTCTTGAGATTGACATTCCTGATGAAATCACGACGATATGCCCTGACCATACCGGTGAAAGTATGGTACTTCTCCTGAGCTGCAATCCGCATCAGCTTGTTCACCCATTTGCTCATTATCATACGTGAGAATGGAACTTCCGTTACCTTGCCTCCTTTCATATAGGGAGATGCAATTACTATATCTGCTGAAGTTGCAATCATCTTGTCAACCATGGTCTCAATGTGATCAGCAGAGTAACTCAGGTCTATATCGAGAACAACTAGAATTTCTCCCTTTGAATTGAGAAATCCCGTTTGCAGTCCCCTCCCAAGATTCAAATTTGTTGGATGATGAATAACCCTTACACGGTCATCTTTCTGGCAAATGCGGTCAGCAATTTCACCAGACCTGTCCTTGCTTCCGTCATTAATGATCAGAACCTCCCAGGCATATTTCTCACTTTTTGAATCCAGATATTCAACAATTGCATGAACGTTATTTTCAAGAATTGCTTCTTCATTGTAACATGGAAGAATTATGCTGATAAAGGTTCTTTTGAAAGCTTCCATAGGGGAGGTCATTTCATGAGTTTATAATGGGTGTAAACAGGGAAGAACCTGCCAATTAAAGGTATCATGTATCCCTTCTTTACTACCTTAAAATGCTGTTCAAGACTCTTCCCTACAAAAATTCTGGACTCTCCAAATTCCTCTTCCGGCTTCTTTGTTGAATACAGGGATACAATAAAATCCAGGAAACGGCTTTTCATCGGACAAATCGTAATAAATACACCGTCATCCTTCAGTATTCTCTTGATTTCAGCTATTGCCTGATCCAGATTGTCAACAAATTCCAGAACACTTACAGCAACAATTGCATCAAAGGTTTTATCCTCGTACGAAGTCTTCTCAAGCGACTGGCTGCGAAGGTCGTAATTATTCAGATTGTATTGCTTAAGTAGATTGCGAATGGGATCGAAGTTGTTATGAATATCAAATGCGTACAACTTTTCACAATGTCTGCTCAACTCAGGAAGGAATACTCCACTGCCTGTTCCAGCCTCAAGCAAATTTTTATATCTTTTTCCACCCAATAAACGGGCAATTCTTTTGAAACGATACAACTGTATGTATTTGATAGGGAACTTATAGTTCCAGTCGAAATAATCAACATCACCTGTCTTGGCTAATAAGCTCTTATCTGGAATTATAATTTTCATATATTTAGATAATTATATAAGAAACCCAAACCGAATGAGGAGAGAAATGTTCAGTTGTAAATAGTAAAAACTGATAGTTTAGAAAGCTCAGTAAACTTTGTCGATGACAAAATTAGGTCTTTTTCTGGATGCATCCATTGCCCTCCATACATATTCACCAATAATGCCCAAAGCTACCATCTGGAAGGAAGATACCAACAGCAGAACTACCATAATCGCGGTCCATCCCTGAATTGGAACCAGTCCGGTAATTTTAGCGTAAATAACAAACATTCCATACAGGAATGATATTAATCCGAGTATTAATCCAGTTACACTTATTAACCGGATTGGAAAGAAAGAAAACGAAACAAAAGAGTCTACAAATAGCTTGATTTTCTTTTGCAGAGTCCAGCGTGATTTTCCAATATCCCTTTTCTTTCTGGTATAGGGAATATTTACAAAATCATAGTTCAGCCAGGAAAGCAGGTATATCTGATTGGTGTTTTTCTCATTGATGCGAACAACCTCGTCCCTTAGCTGACTGTCGAATAGTACCAGATCAAATCCTCCCTTGGGTACATTCTTCAATGCAAATTTCTTTATCATGAAATGGTAGGAGTTGGAGAACATCTTCTGGAAAAACGATTCCTCCCTGTCCTGCCGGTTGGCAATTACCAGTTTTATCCCCTTTGCCCAATATTCATACATCTGAGGGATTAATTCAGGCGGATCCTGAAGGTCGGCTGCAAGTATAACATTGCAATCACCCCAGGCATAGTTCATTCCGGCAAGAATTGCATTGTATGAGCCGAAGTTGCCTGAAAGCTTGACTACCTTCACCTTATCAGGATATTCATCCCGAAACTTCAAAAGTTCATTCAGCGTTCCATCCTTGGAGCCATCATCCACCATGATGTATTCAAATTTCACATCCGGAGGAAAGAGACTCTCATTTTGAATCAGTTCTTTCTTGGTAACCGGAATGTTACCTTCATTGTAATAGCAGGGTATTATATAGGAAAGGAGCGGCATAGCTAAGTTGGTATAGGTTAAATATATCCTTGATATTCAGGCAAGGTTATTTGTAGAATTCTCTGATTGTTTCAACCGTGTATTCCAGTTGGTCATTCGACATTCCCGGCCATAGTGGTAAACTCAAACAGGTTTCTGCAATTTCTTCGGCAATGGGGAAGGCTCCTTTTTTATGCCCCAGCGACTCATATGCTTTTTGAAGGTGCGGAGGAATGGGGTAATGTATCATGCTGCCAATTCCCTTTGAAGCCAGAAATTCCTGCAAGGCTGCCCTTTTATGAGTTCTTATCACAAATAAGTGGTAAACATGGGTTGAATGAGCTGCTGTCGCCGGCAAAATAAGATCGCCACAGTTTTTCAGGTACTGCAGGTAAAATGCAGCTATCTCCTGCCTTGTCGGGTCCAGTTCTGAATATACTTTAGCTTCACCTCAAGAAAGGCAGCCTGCATCTCATCCAGTCGCATATTATGCCCGATGATATCATGTTTATACTTTTCAAGGGAACCATAGTTCCTGAGCATATTCACTTTTTGGGCAAGATCATCTGAATCAGTGGTTACTGCCCCACCGTCACCCAAAGCTCCGAGGTTTTTACCCGGATAGAAACTTGTTCCATTTACATTTCCCCAGCTTCCGGTTAGTTTTCCTTTGAAACTCGCTCCGTGAGCCTGTGCATTGTCTTCTATCACATACAATCCATGCTTACCGGCTATTTCCATAATGGTGTCCATTTTGCAGGCTTGACCATAGAGATGAACAGGCAAAATTGCCTTGGTCCTGGAAGTAATAATTGCAGAGATCTGAGCAGGATCAATATTGCAGGTTTCGGAATCAGGTTCTGCAAGTATTGGTGTTGCCCCGGTATAGCTTATTGCAAGCAATGAGGCAATGTAAGTATTGGATGGAACTATGACTTCATCACCAGTTCCAATTCCCAAAGCTTTGAGCGCCAGGAAAAGGGCATCAAGCCCATTGCTGACTCCGATGGCATATTTTGTCTGGTTGAATCCCGCATAGGCTTTTTCAAAGCTTGAGAGTTGCCCGCCCATAATAAACCAGTTGCTGTCATATACTGAAGCAAATGCATCCTGCATCTGGGTTTTGATTTCCAGATGCATGGGGGACAGGTTAAGAAATGGGATTTTCATACTTTTTTAAGGATGTTGCCTTCTTGTATCCAGCTTTTGCCTTCTGCATCAGTAAACACACCATTTTCTTCTGTCATTTTACTGCCATCGTCATTCAGCCAACCGACAACCCTTGCCGGCGAACCCATGACAAGCGCCCTTTCGGGTACATTGCGGGTTACCAATGCTCCTGCTGCTACCATGGCATAAGCGCCAATCTCGATCCCTCCCAGAATAATGGAGGCTGCACCCAGACTGGCTTTCTTCCTTATTATGGTCTTCTGGAATTCAGAAGGATATTGTTTTGACCTTGGGAGCTTATCGTTTGTGAAAGTGACATTCGGGCCTACAAACACATCATCTTCAATCCTGATTCCATCCCAGACGTAAACCCCTGATTTAACTGTGACATTATCACCGATGACCACATCATTTTCAATAAAGACATGGCAATTGATATTGCAGTTCTTTCCGATAACTGCATTTTTCATAATTACCGAGTACTGCCATACATAGGTTTTTTCACCTATGTTGCCCGACTGCACTTCAGCGGTTGGATGTATCATCAGGATTTAATGGTTTTGAATTCGGAATACTCTCTGATATAATCCTCTTCATCATATTTTTCGGATGCCAGCACGAGGCAGATTGCCCCTGAGCTGAATTCCATAAGTTCGCGCCATATTCCCGGGATCACCATTAATCCGAAGTCGGGACGGTTAAGGGTCACTACTTTCTTGTTCTTGCCATCGTCGAGCAGCACATCAAAGGAACCACTGGCTGCTACAATCAGCTGACTGAGATTCCTGTGGGCATGACCGCCTCTGGCTTCTCCTCCCGGAATATCATAAAGGTAATACACCCTTTTGATATCAAATGGCAGATTATTATCACCTTCAACAATGGTGATATTTCCGGCCCGGTTATGAATTTTATTCAGCGGGAGGATAACACAATCGAATACGCTGCTATTTTTCATCCTTCTTGCAATAAGTCAGGAAATCTTCATAATCACGTATGTAATCTTTCTCATCATACCGGGTGGAACTAAGCACCAGCGCCAGCGAATTTGTCGAGAAATTCTGCATCTGCCTCCAGTAACCTGCAGGAACAAAAAGTCCGTAATAGGATCGGTTCAGGGAGAAGGTTCTTCTGCTTTGGCCATCATCTACCATGATATCAAAACTCCCCGACAGGGCAACAATAAGCTCCTGCTGTTCCCTGAAAGCATGCCCGCCTCTTACCTGTCCGCCCGGTACATCATAAATCCAGTATACACGCTGAATCTTGAAGGGAATGTGGAGGTCATCCTCAATAATGGAGAGGTTTCCCCTCGGATCCAATATCTTGGGGAGCTGTAGAATCTGAGCCTCTGTTATACCGTTCATAACTGATTTCTGTTCAATTGTTTTCTGAAGATTTCAAAATCCCGGATGCTATTTCAAAGGTAAGCCAGTTTAGGC
This sequence comes from Bacteroidales bacterium, assembly GCA_016707705.1. Classification (GTDB taxonomy): domain Bacteria; phylum Bacteroidota; class Bacteroidia; order Bacteroidales; family UBA4417; genus UBA4417. The sequence goes on along the minus strand of JADJHD010000007.1, from coordinate 116,650 downwards.
TGAAATGGCTCTTGTATCGGTAAAGGCAGTTTTCCCCAGAAATGCATAAGTAATAAAGGTGAGCAGTATTACAAGACTGGCAGTGAAACTACTGAATGATAAAACCACCAGGAATAAGCAAAGCAGAATAAGTTTCTTAATATTCAGGCTCATCATCATGGCCATAAACACTGGAAGCAGTTGAACCGCATAATGCATGAGGCAGCCCGGGTAAATAAGCAGGGCCAGTGGTAAAAAGATCAGGAAAGAAGCACGTGGACTGGTTCTGAAAAACCTATAGGACGCATAACATGTCAATCCTGCCAGCAAAACCGACAGAATTATAATTATCCAGGTCATAACTGATGGATCAGGAGTCATCCCAAGAAACTCAGCCGTTCTTGAGAGCACCGCATTCATCGATTGATTGATGCTTTCAACATACACTTCCTTTGGTATTCGTTGTGTAGGATTGGATGTAAAGAAGTCAGTGAAGTTCTTAAGTCCGAATGCTCCGATAGTTAGTCCAATCAGCGCGATACCTGTGCTTGCAAATGAAATTATAGATCCCCAATTACGACTTATCAGGAAGTACGCTGCCCAGATTACTGCAATAGGTTTTACAATAACCGCTAATCCGAGGAAAATTCCTGCCTTCCAGTTATCCCTGTTCCTGAATGCCAGAAGTATAAAGAAAAGCAGAAAGAAATTTGTTTGCGTTAAGGCTACTGTGGTACTGGAACCTGGCAATGAAAGTGTAAGAACCACAATAATCAGAACCTGGATGAAGTTGTTTTTTGCAAGCCTGAATGTATTGTAAATAAGTACTATATCAATCGCCACAACTGCGATTATAAGCCCTTTCCAAACGAAATTGGCAACATGCGGATCAAGATATCCAATGGGTGCCAGCATCAGCATTGTTGTAGGCGGGTAGCAAAAGCCTACTTCAATAATATAGTTTGTAAACAAACTGCTTACTTTCCCTTGAAGGTTCAACTCAGTTAGAATGCCGGGGAAACTGGCAGGGTCATAGAATGCCAATCCATCAGCACCTGCCTTGCCATAGAAATAGAAAGCCAGAAAATCCCATTCAGTAAGGCTTCTCAAAGATACCATGGTTTGATATCCATAGAAACCTATTACAACTAATGCAATTCCGGCAAGTATTCCGGATGCATAACTGTTGTTCTTCGGCTTATTGAGCAGGAAAAGACTGAAGCTGAACAACATTAATATGGTTGAAAAGATCAGTGACTTCTCAAACTTAAGCCAGTATAATCCAAGCAGAAATATAATGCTGAACACCAATGGCATTAAGAATCTCCATGTGAAGAATGATTTTATACCTGTAACTTGCGTCAACATGATTCTGTTCTGTTATTGTTACTTAACCGGATATTTAACAGGAAGTTTTGTTTTCTGTAACTCTTGCCTGTATCCATCCATTGACACTAAATTGAAGTGACTCTTGATAGTCTCAATTACATTCATGAATACATCCACCTTAGCCTTGCTGCTTACATTCATTCCCGGGAAGAATGCCAGCTCTGTCACCTGATCACCTCCGATCAGGTCAAGAGGGTGAAGCAGGAAGCTGATCGGCGTTTTTGTTATTCTGCAAAGGAGCAAGGCTGTATTGAGATAGAGCTTCATCAGCGGCATCGATATATTTCCAAGATATATCAGATAACTCAGGTGAAACGGAAACTTGAATATTGGCATAGTCGTTACCGGAATTTCAAGAAGGGTTTTCCCTTCACCCAAATCCCAATTGTAAGGTTTCAGTTTCCTGTATCCTTCACTGAATTTTCCGAATAGTTCTTTTCTTGCCTTTTTTTCTTCCCTGCTCAGGTCCGATTTCCAGAAATAATACATTCTCGCCAATGGTCCCAGGTATGTCGGCAAAGTAGAAGCATCGTAATGATATCCTCTGCTCTTGAGTACTTTAAGCAAATCAATGCTCCAGCTGAATCCCGGTCCCCTGAATCCTGTAGTGCGTTTTCCGGTCGCCTTTTCAATGGCAATCTCTGCTTCTTCTATCTCCTTCTCAATTTTCTCATAACTGTATGTTTGCAGCCATGATTCATGATGATAGGAGTGATTTCCAACCTCATGACCACGCTCAGTAATCATGCGGAGGTATTTGCAGTTTTCCTCCGATTCGGTATCCTTGCCCACGATGAAGAAGGTAATCTTCAGGTTGAGTTTGTCCAGCACATCTAAAATATGTGGGACAAATATGCTGAAATAGGAAGGGTATTTATCCCAGCCTTCATCGCCATGAATTTTCATGTAGGACCATTGATTGTCAAGGTCCAGCGAGATACCGGCAATGGGTTTACTATTATTTGGAGAGCTCATCAAATATCACTTTTAACTTGGATTCAGCAACCAGTATGGTTTCATTAACATTGAGTGTTCCATTGATAATTTGCGCTGAATTCACAATATGGAAGTTCTTTATTGAAGTCTGAATGCCTGGCAGACTTACTGAATACCCTAATGTTGGAAGTGCAAAAACAATCCGTGCCCTTGCTACTCCAAAGTATTGTACATCCTTATCCGATAGTTCAGGGTACATTTTAAACAATGCGCCAAGGAAAATGTTCCTGATCTCTGCATCACTGCTTTCAAACAGCGGGTCATTGGAGTCTACATATTTTGGAAGATAAATCAGGTTCTTACCCTGAAGTTCCTTTTCCTTGTCAATAAGGGCGGTCATCTCAATAATGCCCGTGAATGGAGCTACATCATCGGTAATATTGGTAACATAGTATGGAGAAATTGGCTTGCTTAATATTACTGAGGGACAAATTACTCCAAGGTATTTTACATTTCTGTGCCTGGCTTTTTCCTCCTCTTTCAAGCTGCCGGCAAGATTCACTGACTGTGATGGCGAGAGGGTCGAAATGACCTGATCAAATTTCAAAACGCCTTCCTTTGTTGAAACCAGAAGGCTTCCATCATTTTCAGGACTTATACCTGAAACCGACAAATTCAATTTGAATTCAACGCCAATTTCCTGAAGATGATTTGCAAACCGCTGATTGATGGTTTCATAGCCACCGGTCATATATCCAAACATCTCTTTCTTCAATCCGGATTTCCTTGCAGCATACATTCGCTGTATGGTTGACCAGATAAAGGCTGCGGAGGTGTGCTTGTAATTATCGCCAAGTTTGGCCTTCAGCAGTGGAAGCCAGATCTTCTCAAATACCCTTTTGCCTGACCAGCGTGTAAGCCATGTTGCTACTGGTATTTGTTCAAGCCTTTTCCAGTTGGTGATTTTGGAAGCAACAAATATGGTCAATCCTAGTCGGAACTTATCAATTAGATTAATTGGCGGAAACTTGAAAAACTCAATGAGATTCGACATTGAGTACAATTTTCCTTCTGAATAGAACCCGGTTTTGGTTTCAACCCAGTTCATGGAATCTTCCAACCCAATCTCTTTCAGGATTTTGCGGGTGTTCAGATCCGACATCAGGATTACATGGTAATATTTATCCCACGTCATCCCATCCAGTTCCCAGGAACTCGCCAATCCACCAGGTCTTGAAGCTGATTCGAAAATGGTAACCTTTTGTCCGGCTTGCTTAAGCCTCAGTGCCAGAGTCATCCCCAGGATTCCACCCCCGATTATGCCCCAGCTTTTCTGTTCTTTCATATTCAAAATATTAATACCCTGATTTTGGAAGAAAAAAACTCCAAAAGATAATCAGGTAAGTAAATTAAATATCGAACCTGCGAATGATTCATTCAGCAGGTTCGATTTCTAAACTATGGTTCTCTTCGTAAAGTAAAAGTCGATTTAACGACTATCGCAAAGTGGCAATTGAACTACCTCTTCGAAATAGTGGTTAGGATAGGAGTGAATCCTTCAAAGGAAGGAACTGAAGTTACAGGAACTGCATCTGCAATTTCGCAACCTGTTGAACAGGTCTTGGCAAGACGCTGCACTTCGCTGAATTTCACCTTGTTGTATTCATCAAATGCATAGTTTGCATTGTAGAATGAAATGAGGTCATTCAGTTCATTTGCCAGTCCGTGCTCCATGGTTGTGAATGCTTCATATACAAAATCAACGAAAGCCTGGGTGGGTTCTCCCTTGCCACGACCAATTCCGGTATAGCCAATGCCTTTTGATTCAACATCCGCTGCCTTGTATATATTGCAGGCATCAATAACTCCGGCTAGTTTGTCACCGGCTAGTATGGTTGCCATCTTGTCCATGTATTCCTTGTGTGAATTGCAAAGGATTACATAGTCAGCATCTTTCAAAGCATTTGCAAGATCATTGGAATAATATCCCTGCTGATTGTATTTTTCCAGGTTCTGATCATCATCCTTAACATAAGGATCATGCATGATGTAGTTATAATCGTTGTCCCTGAGATAATTGGCAAGGGTAAGGGTAGGGGAGTTGCGGGTGTCTTCAGAATTAAACCTGTATGCAACACCAAGGAGTGCGATTTTCTTTCCCTTCAGGCTTCCGAATTTCTTTTCTGCCTGTTTGAAGGTGTGAACCGGAGAATCATCATTGATAAGGCGTGAAGCCAGAATCAGACTTTTGGATGTATCAGTTCCGGTTTCAATGTTTCTCCACCATAGCAGGATTCCATCTTTTGGCAGACAGTGACCACCAACACCAAGCATTGGGATAAGGATTCCACCGCTTGGAACTGCATTTGGATCTGTGGTTGCAGCATCGGTCTGGGCAAGTTTCTGGTTTACCAGATCTCTAACCTTGTAGAAGTTGATATCATTTTCATCGCAATAGCGCACTACTTCGGTTGAATAGGCAATACGAACATCACGGTATGCATTCTCAAGGGTCTTCACGATTTCAGCGGTAAGGCTGTTGGTCATGTATACTTCACCCTGGGTAACAATGTGATTGTAAAGCTTATGGATGAGTTTTGGTGTTTCCGGATGAAGTCCGCCGGCAAGCTTATCCGATTTGCGGATGCGCTCTACAAGGCGTCCGGGCATTACCCTGTTTGGTGAATTGCCAAGCAGAATATCCTTGCCTTCAACAAGTCCGTACTTACCGAAAAGTGTGCGAATCAGGGTATCCATGGTAGTTGGAGCGAGTGTGGACTCGAAAACAACCAATGGAATTTTCCCTTCTGGTTTATGACTCAGTGCTTCAGCCAGTTTTTCAAGAGCGCCGAAAAGCGGACCGTAATCCGGTTCAAAACCTTTCTTGTCGGTTTGCACCGAAACCAGCACAACATCAGCATCTGAGAGATTGGAGAAGTCCGAAGTTGCTGACAGCAATCCTGCTTGCACGCCTTCACGGGTGATGTCATCCAGTTCTGGCTCAATTCCGCCAATAACCGACTTTCCACTGTTGATGCAATCAACCTTCCAGCCGGAATTTCTTGAATCCCTCTGAACAACCAGTACTTTGGCAGGCTCATCTGTTCCAATCCTGATTTTTGCATTTGCCAGCATACTGGCCATGGGCATTCCAACGATTCCGGGTCCGATAACCCCGATTTTCTCAATTTTCCAGGTCTCAGCCTTGATAGGCATTGTCTGATTTGTCATAAACGTATCTATTTATCTATAAATTGGTTAAACCATAATTCAAGTGAAAGCAATCCCCACAAACCACGACTGAACGGCTGTTCGGAATTGATTAGCTTTTCAACAAACTGGGTATTGATAATGTTTCTTTCCCTTGCTTTTTTTGAAAGCAGGATGTCATTGATAAAAGGTTTGGCTTTGTTTTGCGACCAGATATGAAGCGGAACAGGGAAGCCCATTTTATCTTTCCTGTTCATGATAGGTTCAGGAATCAGATCATGAATTGCCCTTTTCAGAAGGTATTTCATTTCTCCTCCCTTGAATTTCATGCCTGCTGGCATTACTGAAATCAGGTCAACAATCCTTCTGTCGAGCAATGGTACCCTTGATTCAATCGAAACTGCCATGCTCACACGGTCCTCAACCTGCAGCAATCCCGGCAAACTTCCGAACATATCGAAGTGCGTCATCTTGTTGAAATAGCTCTTCGTATCCGAATGGTTAAAGTATCCTGAAAACTTGCCAAAAATTGCCTTATCGTCTCTCTGATTGATGAAATCCTGTTGAAACAGACCATCGAGTGACGACATGCGGTTGATCAGATGATAGTACCTTTTGTCCATCGGCTCAAATGCGCCTTCTTTCCAGAAACTCTTAAGCATTGGGGTATATTGCCTCAATGAGGGCAGATTTGCAATCATTGATTTGAGGGAAACGATATGTTCTCCTTCCTCATTGGATTCAAAAATGGCACCTTTAAGAGCCTGCTCAAGATAGGCAACCAGATATCGGGCATATCCCCCGAATATTTCATCGCCTCCCTGTCCGCCGAGAACAACCTTAACATGTTTTGCAGCATGTCGTGATACAATGTACTGTGGGAATAGTCCGGGACCGGCAACGGGTTCGTCAAGATGGTAAATTAACTTTGGAAGAAGATCTATAAACTCATCCTCAGTAGGGTAAATTTCATGAAGGTCAGCATTGGCAGCCTTTGCAGCTACTCTTGCATATTCAAGTTCATTGAATTCAGGTCCTTCCCTAAAGGCGCCACTAAAGGCCTGAATCTTATTATCCAGAAATTTTGATGATAATATGGTAACCAGTGAAGAGTCGAGTCCGCCACTCAGGTAAGTCCCAAGGGGTACATCTGATCGCAGTTGCTGGGAGATAGTCTCTTCCAGGATTTTACGCAACTCAACAATAAAGTATTCTTCAGTATGGTAGCGATCCAGTTTGAAATTGGGTTCCCAGTATTTTCGTTCTGTAATTTCAAAATCATCCAACTTGATTACTACCTGATGTCCTGGCTTTACCTTGAAAACGTTCCTGAACATGGTGCCTTCACCCATCACGAACTGGAAGGTGAGGTATTCATAAAGGTTTTCCTGATCAACTTCTGTCCGCACATGCGGATGGGCAAGTATAGCCTTGATTTCGCTTCCGAACAGTATCATCCGTTCGTCATGGTACCAGTACAAAGGCTTAATCCCGAAATGATCACGGGCGATGAATAACTGATTCTTTTGCCTGTCCAGAATCACAAAGGCAAACATTCCGTTCAGCTGGTTTACAAATCCTTCGCCATATTCTTCATACAAATGGAGAATAACTTCTGTATCGGAGGTAGTGGTAAACCTGTGGCCTTTTGCCAGCAGTTCATTCCTTAGTTCAATGTAATTGTATATTTCGCCATTGAAAACTATGGTAAGTCTTCCATAGTCCATAGGCTGCCTGCCTGTCGACAGGTCAATGATTGACAGTCGTTTATGAAAAAAACCAACCGGACCATCAACAAAGAAACCCTCTTCATCGGGTCCCCTGTGGTTGATAGTGGTGGCCATTTTTTCCAGCAGAGCCGGTTCGGCTGCAGTACCGTTTTTATTAATAATTCCTACAAATCCGCACATGGTACTGTGTATGAATCAATTAAACTGATAAATCGAAAATTTAACCTGCTAAATTACGCCTTTTGGCAGGAATAATACCTAAGTCTTAATTACCCTTTCCGGCATAGGTAAGTACAGGAATATCGGGCAAATCTGGAAATCAGTCTGTGTCTGGTTCTGCCAATACCATATAACTGCCATAAACTGACAGCATTGGGAATGATGAACCGATTACAGAAGATACTCGTCCTGTACCCTTTATTTGTATGTTTTTAAATCCGGCCTCTTCAATCAAACTCCGAAATACTTTGTGCGACATGATATTCACATGCGAAGGATCCCTGATAACCCCATCCCGTCCAAGTTTTACAAGCAGGTAATCTGGATTGGGAGTTGTAAGCACAATATGACCACCGGGTTTCAAAATTGTTTTGAAAAGATGAAGCATTTCCTTCAGAAGATTGATCGGAATGTGTTCGGCAAATTCTCCTCCTATGATTGCATCATACTTCAGTCCCACAAAAGCAACTCTTTCAACACTGTTGCAGAATAGATTTCTGTAGATACCAGGGGGGATTTTGTCAATTCTTTCCTGTATTATGTCTACTCCATCCAAAATGCTATTAGGGTACTTCGACTTGATTTCCTCTCCTCCACGGCCCGTATTGCATCCAAGATCCAGAATGAAGTCCTTGTTTCGCACAAATTCAATCATCTGATGATACCTTCTCATAGTGAAGGAATCCAATTCGCTTATAGTCTGCGACCGGTTTAATTCTATTGTCAGCGCTTTGGATTTATTCACTTTCTTTAAATCAGATGAGTTTGGTGAGAAGTTGGAAGACAGTTCCCTGATTGTTGCAGATTATTGAAGTAGGGTTTAGTGCACCTGAAATTGAGATTTAAATAGAACAGGCAAATCCATATTTGGTTTGTGCCGGATTCAAATTTCAAGATAGTCGGCAGCAATCTCTTCAGCCATTTTGTCCCAGCTGATTTCCCGGGCCCGCTCTACTGAGCCTTCCTTAAGTCTTTTTAATAAGCCAGGTTCTTCAGCCAGTCTGACTATTGCATCATGAAAACTGCCAATGCTCGACGCCGGATTTATCAAAGGAATCTTAATGCCGCAGGTTTCATTCACTGCTATGCTCATACCATTCACATCATGGCAGATGACAGGCAAGCCCGTTGATATGGCTTCGGGAATTACATTGGAAGTAGCTTCCCTCAAACTTGTATGAATCAGGAAATCAGAAGCCTGCATGAACCTGAAAATATCATCATGACTTACTTCCTTTATCCAGTTGATGTTAGTCAGTTTAAGATTCTCTGCCAGTTGCATCATCGAATTTCTGAGAGGCCCGTCACCAATTATATTGAATTTTACGGTCCTGGCTGTTTCACTTAATGCAATCGCTTTCAGGAGAATTGATGGAGCTTTTCTGTCACTAAGTTGCCCGCACCAAAGTCCGGTAATCGGCTTGTGGCTCTCATTTTCTCTATTTGATTTAGGCTCTGACACCGGGTAAGTGCCTGCATCAAGCATTATCTTTACCTTGCCGTTTGCTCTTCGACTTAATTTTTCAGCATCTTCCCTTGAAAATGCATAAATGAGTTTTGCATTCCGGTTTGCCAGTATAACTCTTTTCTTGAAATTGAATTGGAGGAAGTTGGTGTATGTCCTTGCTATCTCAAGCAGTTTGGAAACCACCCCCAACTCCTTATAGAAACTAAACGGAAGATTTGAAGTTCCACCTGTAGGACCCCAAACGAAAGGGATATCAAGCTTCCATCCGAAACCGGGTTCCCTGTATACAATTTGAGTAAGTTGATGGACTATATCAAAAGGCTTTTCCTTATGAAGCCTGGATATAGCCTTGAAGGCAGATTTATGCCAATGAGCATAGTCTAGGTAATACAGAAATGGTAAACCAATGGGCCCTAACCTCCTGAATTTCCTGTTAAGTTTTACAACCCATTTGCCGGATTCAGGGCGATCAATAATGAGATACTCGAGTCCGGGAATTTCTCCCTTTAACTTCAGGTATGAATCAAGTGCCTCCTTGTAGGATTTAGCATTGAAATGGCTTCCCGATGCCATGGCAACAGTAACATCATGATATCCTGCAAGCCTGGTTACAAGATTCCATCCTTCAGCACATTCAGATCCCTGATAGGGAGAGAATTCATGTGCAATTATCAGGACTCTTCTCCTGGTTTCCTTGTTAACTTCTACTTCTGTACTCAATCTTTCTTTGAATGATGGCTCCGTTGCTGGGTCTTCTTTGGGAAACTAAAGCTTATGGTCACTGTTTTTTGCATAATATAGGCTATCCAGAAAATCAGGATTGGAACAACGATGGTAAGCATCCTCACAAATGCAACTACCAGCAGGCTGCCTCCAAGATAAATTATGGCAAACAGCAGAAGGAAACGCATATGGAAGGGAATTCTTTTCCAGTTCCAAAGTGTCGGAATGATACAAAGCAGAATCAGTGTGAGCAGAAATCCGTTAAGTGGAAATACCATGAGAACTTTTGCCCGCTGCACTCCATAAGAAAATGGATACTGAAAGAACATCCTGCCGAAGTTGTAGACAACATTTTCCGCATATTTGAGAGGATGATTCTTAATGTTTTCAATTGCCAAACGATGATACACGTCATCTTTCGCTATTCCCTGGTATTTGTATACCTCCTGAAAAGTCTTGTCATGCTTCCTGATTATGGAATCCTGAGTACCAGGAATATAGTAGGTATAGAAAAGCGGATCATTGAACATGGTCTTATCCGGAAACCAACTCCCATACTCGTCTTCATGGGGTGTTGTCATCCAGTAAAGGCTATCACCTCCGGTACCCCAATATAATGCCTTTCCGGTTAAATTGTAGGTGTAGATAAGATAGGGTGTGGTTGTACCCAGTGCAACCAAAAGTATCAGCAGGCTCTTTTTAAGGTTCAGGTTAGTTCTTTTCAGAATGTAAAATAGAATATTGCATAACAGCATCATAATCAGTACATAGCCAAAGATCATCTTTGTAAGGACAATGAATCCGATTACAAATCCGGTTAGAACCAGTAACTTCCAGTTTAGCTCATTTTCATACTTTTTGAAAGTTAAGGTCAGCAGGTAAATCATTATGGTTACCAGCAAGTAAGTTAATGTTTCAGTATGAATGAGGGGAATGCTTTGATAAGCAACATAATATAAAGCCCAGAAGAAACTGAAGAGGATAGCTGTATCCTTTTTACAATCATCATCAAGGATTTATACAACACGACAATTGATAAATAATACATTACTGCATTCAGCAGGGTGATGCATAAGTATGGGAGTCCAAGTGCCACAAAGGGCATCAGCAGTATCGGGTAGCCGGGCCCGTTTATCAATTCAATGTTGGGGGCAGGAGGTGAATAGAATCCATGCAAAAGGTTTTTTGCATACATCAGATACCTTTCGGAATCTCCTTCATTTCCATGAGGATGATTGATTATCACAAAAATGACAAATGCTATCAGGAAAGGAGAGAATAGCAAATATGGGTTTTTAATAATTCGTTGTAACATAAATCACAATTGAATAGAGGTTTGAAGGATGTTGGTTTCTGTAATCTGATTTTTTGAAGATCTGTGCGTTGTAATTGAAATCGAATATTTGGGTTGCAAAACTAATGAGTATTAGTCGACTTATATAGGTTTGATATTAGAGAGTTCAACATTTGCCGGACTGCTTTTTTGGGATTTAGTATTATGACTTTTGTATACCCAACCCTTGAAACACATTCTCATGATCTCTTGCTACCTGATCCCAGTTAAAGAGGTTTAATGCTCTTGATTGTGCTTTTTCCGCCATTTTGCGAATTGAGTCTTGACCGGATTCTATAAAGGTCAGTTGCTCATACAAAGAATCAGTGTTCGATTTTTTAAATAGCGTTGCCGTTTCACCTACTGCATAAAGGTTTTCAGGAATATCAGAACATAAAATGGGAGTTCCTAATCCCATAACATTCAGGATCACCGGAGAAAGTCCTTCGATATCTGAGGGTTGAATGTAACAATAAGCATTCTTCATCAGCCTCAGAGAATCATCTCCATAAATATAGCCGGTGAACAAGACTTTATCATTTGCCATTTCCCTTAATTGCTTCTCATAATCTGAAGGATTGGGGGAACCTCCGACCAGCACAAGCTTTTTGTTGGTGTTAAGTCGCTTGAAAGCTGGAATCAGGTAATGAAGCCCTTTGTCAGGTATCATTCTTCCAATGAACAGGTAGTATTCTTTCTTATTCAGTCCCAGGCTGTTGAAAATTGCATCATCATCAGCAAATGCAGGGACCTCACTCCCAAATGGGATGAATTCATATTTCTTTTTGAATTTCTTTTCGAATACTTCCCGTGCAAAGATATTGTCAAAAATCACCTGATTCGGCACATGACCGGTTATGAATGTCGACATTCTCAGGTATGTTTTTCCGTACCAGGGCCATTTATCACGGTTCCAGTCAATTCCATCCTGAGAAATGAAAACTTTTTTCCCGGCAAGCCGCAGAAACAATCCCCAGATGCTGTTTCCTCCGTTTTGAATATGCACGATATCAGCAGTATTCCTGAAGATAATGTGAAAGGTGCATTTCATGGAGTGTAACAAGGTATCAAAGCCTGTCTTATTCACAGTTTTGAAATTCACCAGGCGTATTCCTTCATATTCAGTTACAAGAACTTCCTGTCCGGGATACAATCGATTGTATCCTGTTACCTGATGCCCCGCTTTTACCAGTCGCGGAAACAGTTCAATTGCAAACTTATCGGCTCCTGCACATCCCTGTCTGTAAGGGATGGACCTGAATCCAAAGGCTGCAATCCTTAACTTTTTTCTGACCGGCTTTTCCAATTCCATGCTTTATCTTTTTCTTGCTTTGTATTAAATATGCTAATCAAGATATCCCTGATAGTAATCTTCCAGGTATTCCTTGAGTGCAATTTTCCAGTCTCTCATTATATTCAGTCCCCTCAGATCAAGTTTCTTATTGATCAGTCTTTCGTTCGGCGGACGCATTGCAAAATACTCCTTGCTGAAATACTCTGAAGTCACTGATTTGATGGATATTTTATTCTCCAGTCCCAGTAATTCCAGAAGGTAACTTGCAACTTCCTTGCGGCTGGTTTGTCCGCCGCATACCATGTTGTACAATCCCCATACTTCGTTTTCCAACAGCAACTTCACATTTTTGGCGAAGTCCTGGGTGTAGGTTGGTGTGCCGTCCTTATCATCAACAATGAAAAGTTCTTTCTTTCCATCTTTGATTTGTTTCATCAGTTTCTGAATGAATTTCTTGTCCTTTGAAGGACCAGAGCCCATCATCCATCCGGCCCTGCAAACCAGGTAACGGTTAGCATGCTCAACTACATAGCGTTCGCCCATGTATTTCGATCTGGCATAAACTCCTAAAGGATTCGGAACATCCCAGTCGTCATAAAGCTCCTTTTTGCCATCGAAAATTCCTGCTGTTGAAATGTAGAGCAGGGGAATGCCAAGTTCATTGGCGATGTAAACCGCATTTTCAACGGAAAGGGTATTTGTGTTATAGGTATCATCTGCGTTCAGTTCACAGAACTCCAGATCAGTATAGGCGCCCAAATGAAAGAGATAATCAGGCTTGAAAGCATGGACATCCTTCCGGTATGCGTCAAGATCCCTGAAATCCAGAAAACTGAGCCAGTTTACATTGACATCCTTATCGGTGCATTTGAGGTCGTATTCAGTACTGAACTGACGGTAAAATGCTTCTCCGAGCATGCCACCACAACCTGCGATGTAGATTTTTTTCATCTATTCCTCTGATTTTCTGTTTTTAATAAGTTTTGCGGGTACTCCGGCCACAATGCTGTAAGGTGGAAAACTCTTGTTTACCACAGCATTTGCAGCTACAATTGAATCATGTCCGAGAGTTACTCCGTCAAGAATTACAGCTTTCGTTCCCAACCAGCATCCATCCTCAATCACCACCCCAATCCTGGTTTCCCCCTGTGTGTGAATAGGAGCGTCAGTTTCAGTGTAATTATGATTCTCCGAAAAAATGGATACTCCGGGACCCATGATTACATCATTTCCAATCCTGACTTTACCCCTTACCTGTATGAAGCAGTTCTGGGCTATGCCGACATTGTTTCCGATTACCAGTCCTTCACCAAGGTTACGGATAACCCCGGTGCATTCAATGATGCTGTTGTTATTGATGGACACATTATTTCCAATTTTGATACCCTCTTTTGAAAGGGCATTAATCTCTACATGATCTCCAAGGGTAACAGTTTTTCCAACTGAGATATGCGATTTGTAAAGGATCTTGCAGCGCCTTCCGATGAACAACAATCCGCTGGATTCAGCAAGAAACATTTTAATCCAGAACCCCCTTAATGCCTGACCGAGCTTAAGCCTTAGAATTGTTATCAGGTCAATGGAGCGAATCGCCGGATCCAGCGTATAATCTGCTCTGCCCAGTTTCCTTATTATTTGTATGGTAAGTTTCTTAAGCATCCCCGAGAAGCTTTTTGTAAATCCCCAATAAATGCTGATAGTGCGGTATAGCTGAGAAGTTTTCTTCTGCAAACTTTCTGGCATTCACTGACATTTCCATGTACTCTGTTTCCTTTAGTTGAAGTGCTTTCTCAATTGATTTCTTCAAATCTTCAACGTTTCTTGATTCAAATAAAAATCCGGTAACCCCATCCTTCACAATTTCAGGAATACCTCCTATTCGTGAAGCAATCACTGGTTTTGAAAGAGCATATGCCTCCAGAACCGTCATTGGATTGTTTTCATACCACTCGGAGGGAACAAGAATAAAGGATGCTGAATGAATAAGTTTGGTAAGTGCCTCGCCTTTCTGATGTCCAAGGACTTTAATATTTTCTGAGCCGGAAACCAATTCTTTAATCTCTTCGAGCATTGGTCCTGATCCTACTATTTTCAGGTTGATTCCTGTTTCCCTGGCTGCTTTTACAAGTGAGAGTATCCCTTTTTCAATTGAAAGCCTTCCAAAGTAAAGTAATTCGGGTTTTTCTGAGTAAACACCGGGTATTTCCGCAGGTATTTCAGTGAAATTGAAGAGATGGGATGATTTGGCTTCAAATTTCTCGTTGAACTGTATATGCTTCAGTTGCGCAAACCTGCTTACAAAAATGAAATGATCTATGAAGGAAACCGGGTTGATGAAGTATTTTCTGTAATAGGCTTCAAGAGCTACCATGCTGCTGTAGAAGAAATTCCCGTCAACACAGCGCTTGGATGAACATTGAATGTATTTCTGGTTTATACATTTCTCACATATGTTGTTTTCAGCATCCAGAAAGGCATTCGCCGGACAAAGCAACCTGTAGTCGTGAACAGTCTGAACTATCGGAATATTATTTTCCTTCAAGGCTTTCAGAACAGAAGAACTTACTCCGCCGCAGAAAAGATGAATATGGGCAATCTCCGGTTTTTCGGTCTTAATTAGTTTGTCAAGATTTCTGTAAGCCTGGGCATTGAAGATATAGTCCTTAACACCTGATATTTTCTTTGCAAAACCTGCATTTCGTTTATCAATGAGTTTGATGAAGTATTTAGAATAAGGCGTTTCCTGGGTCTGATTATCCAGTGAACTGAAATACAATACATCATGACCCTGCGATTCGAGGAGTTTCCCGGTATTAAGGTAAACACGGTCAGCTCCGCCAATTACGGAATGTGTGTTGTTAATCAGTAGGATGCGCATGCCTGGGTGGTTCCGGTTGTAATTTGAATCTAAGGTTTATCTCTTTTTCAGAAGATTGTTATAGGTTTCCACAAAACGATTTACCATTACTTCAATTGAGAATTCGTTTTTTACTCTTGCTTTCCCGGCTTTTCCCATTCTGTCGCGCAGTTCCTTGCTCTCAAGCAGTTCTGAAATTCGGCCAGCTAATTCTCTTGGATTTGAAGGATTTACCAAAAAACCTGTTTCATTGTTGATCACAATTTCATTGGTTCCGCCTCCATTGGTAGCTACCACGGCTTTTCCACAAGCCATATATTCCAGAACCGAATTTGAAATTCCTTCTGTAAATGTGGAGAGGACGCAAACATCAAATCCTTGGATCAATCGCTCAATATCAGAGCGTTTTCCAAGCAGTCTGAAATTCTTCAAATTCTCCCCATTTATCATGTTTTTGGATTCTGGACTGTCGGTTTCCTTGCCAACACATACAAAAATTGCATCAGGAAAGCGGGCTAACAGTATTTCTGCTGAACGATAAAAGGTCGGATAATCCTTGAAAACTGAAAAATTAGCGACCATTCCTATAATGAGGGCATTTTCAGCATTCAATTCCTTTCTGACTGATTGCAGGTCATCAAGAATCTGAATTCGGTTAAAATCAAAACCATTAGGAATGATCTTGCTTTTTCCGGAAGCTGCATTATACGCTTTAATTCCTGCTTTTGAATTTCCAATGATCACGTCAGAAAAAAGGAAACTTAATCTTGCCCTGATAATGTATTTGTTGAAAATGCTGTTCTTGGCCGGGGCATCTACCACAAGTCCGTTTACCAGCTTTATATTTAGTATTTTACATGCAGGAATAGCGAAAATTGCTGTCATGCTGTCCCAGCAATGAACAATGTCTGGTTTAAATTCCTTGCATAATTGATAAAACTTCTGAAAAACAAACAAGTCTCTCTTTCTATTTCTTAATATCTCATAAATGCTGATATTCAGATTTTTAATATCCTCATAATGAATTCCTTCGCTCATTACTGCCAATCCGACTTCAATTCCAGGAATGGTATCCAGACTTTTTATCAATTCAGTCAGCCTCCGTTCTTTACCACCGGAGGTCATACTATCGATAAAGAAAAGGATCTTCATTCTGTTATTTTGTTTCAGTAAACTACAATTCAGACTTTGCAGACTTTATAGTTTACCCAGGAATTCCTTGAGAGGTGTAACGTAAGAAAGATAGTTGAGATGCTGCAAGCCTAATTCATGTCCGGCCTTGCCAATCCTGGCTAGTAATTCTTTATCCTTTAGTATTCCGTCGAGTTTTCTAATGTATGATTCTTTGGAAGTGTTAGGTGAAAGAATCGTAGTTTTCATATCCTCGAAGTAGGTGTGTACTTCCCCAAGGTCAGTTGATATGATGGGTTTGGCTGCGGCCGTGTATTCTCCAATCTTATGGTGAAAGCCTGCAATATCCTGAAGGTGGTTGCGAAGTGGAATCATCAGAATCTCAGCTTCCATATACATCCTGATAAGCTTATCATGTTGTACATCCTTGAATAGTTGAATCCTGTCAGAATATCCTGATTGCTGTATCTTTTCCCTCAATCGGGCAAACCTTGCAACTTCGTCCTCTCCACCACCAATGGCCAATAGCAGGTTGCCGTCATAAGCCTTTCTTTCTGCCAGTTCCAGATATACATCAACCACAAAATCAATAACTTCAACATAACCTATTCCTCCACAGTACATCAGGTAGTTGTTTTCTGGCTTACCACCTTCAAGCTTGAATTCATCAAAATTGCAGATCGCCGGGACTTTGACTATTGGAACCTGCTTATTATAGTTCAAAACCCTGTTTCTCAGATACTCACTAATGACAATAATACCATCACAGTATGAGGAAAGCTTGGTATCGAAAAATCTGTCGTTTAATTTGAGGAAAAATCTTTGTCTGTCAGTAATGGCAGAGCGTAGTTCAACATATTGAACTATGAGTTTAAACCTGAATATCTTCGACAATAGTCTGTAATAGCAGAGTTCGGAGAAGGATGAATGGTAGAAGATAGCAGCTCCGATTTTCTGACGCTTTTTGGCTATGAATAGGAATTCACCTGCATAACCCAGCACTTTATTGAGATTCCTCAGTAAAAAATTATCAGGCCTGTTGCTCCATGGTGAGGCATGGATATAAGGTATGCCATCATGCCGGTTTACCTTTCCTGGTTTTACTTTGGTATTCAGGCTTAATTTATTGATGATAACTGGAGTATAACCTCCTAATAGCAATGCCTTGAAAGTTAGGAAGATGCGTTTTGAGGTTGCATTTCCCTTTGGCAAGCCGGAAAAACCTAAATGGATTACAAGCATAACTTTTTAACGAATTCTTAAAACTGATATCGAAATTGGCTTACTTCTGATTAGAAATTCTGCTTTTAGATTTTTTTTATGAAACTAAAGTAGTTCAATAACTTAATTGGGCTTTCTGTAGTTGGCAAATACCTGCCTGAATCGCTCACGAACAGTTTCGGCGTTTTCATTTTCCACGGCAAGTACCTTGGCCTTATTGGACAGTGACTTACGCATCTCTTCATTGCAGATTAATTCCTTGATTGCGCCTTTAAGCTTATCTGCATTTAAGTCAGAAACCAGGCAAGCCCATTTATCCTTTTCTGCGTACTTTGCCAGGCCTGTTTCCAGACTTGCAAAAACCAGGATTGGCGTGCCCGATATCATGTACTCCGATGCTTTGGTTGGCATCGAATAACGGGCGAATTCAATCCCTTTTCTGTCAAAATCCAACGGGAGGATTAATATATCATGACCTGAAAGCAACTGCGGCATTTCTGAATGAGCTACCGTTTTTTTGATGGAGATTCCCTTTAATTCTGAAAGTTCCTCGGCCTGTCTGCCTTCGTGATCGGGGGTGTATATGTCGAGGGTTATGGATTGACCGGACTGATTCAATTCATGGATTGCCTGCGAAATAAAGAAGATGGACTGATTATTTGCAGTACCGATTCTTCCGGTATACAGCATCTTTACCTTGTCACCAATCGACCATTCCAATCTGGAATGTTTTAGCCATTCCGTTGTCTCAATCGGATTATGGAAAGGAGTGAATGGCCGGCGATAGCGTTTTTTGTATTCTTCACTCATGGAGTCGCTGATACTAAGGAGTATAGCGGACTTCTCAACCAGTTTCCTGAACGCGCTGCCAATCTTATTTCGCCAGTAGTTCTTAAATATTCCCTTATTGCTGATTGAAACAGGCCAATCGTCCATGATATGAATGGCGACCGGATAGCCCAGTCGATCATGCAATTCAGAAACAAAGTTGATCAATCGGTAATTTGATAGCTGTGTATAGATAACTTCCGGAGCAAAGTCCTTGATCCATTTCAGTAATGAGTCACTGATCTCCAGTTTGTTTCTGTAATGTATCAGTCCCGTATTTTCTATAAATGAATAATAAAGTCGTTGCAGTTTCGACTGGCTGGAAATGCGATAGGATGATCCCTGATTCCCAGATCTCATATTCAATTCACCTGAGGCGGGTATCGATTTTCTGGATTTGAGATTGAAAGGGAAACTCAGCCTGCATTCTTCAGCACCCAAACGATAGAATTTACCGCATACTGAATAATCCGGCTGCTGTATATCTTCAGCTGCAACTGCAATAGCATTCCTGTCCCAACCCTTAAAAAGGTTGGTCATTGTAATCCCGCCCCCTGATTTCAAATCAAAGTACTGACCAACTATCAGGATCCTGGGATATCGTTTCATTCTATATTCTGGTAAATGATCTGTTGGTAGTAATTCTGTATTTCTTACGGAATGTCTGTTTGCCTGATCTTATCTCTTGACAGTCTGATAAATCTGTAGCAATGTAGTGAGAACAGCTTCAGGATCATGTCTTTTGACTGCACGTGTTCTCGCTTTCTCCCCCATTTCAATGGCTTTCCCGGGATTATTAAGCAATTCAAGAATAGCTTCTGCCATTACATCGGCATCACCATCCTGCACAAGTATTCCTTCTTCTATATCAGTAATCAGGCTGGGTACACCTCCAACATTTGTTGCAATCACCGGCATTCCTAGAAGCATAGCCTCGCAAACACTGTTAGGACTGTTTTCTATATGTGAAGGATGTATGTATATGCTGCTTTGCTTTAACCTTTCAACCATCCCTGAAGCGTTAACTGATCCCAGAAAATGTATGTTTTGCTGATCGAATCGGAGCTTGCAACTCTTCTCTGTGATATCAATTATTTCTTCGTCTCCCTTAACTCCTGCAATCTGCCATTCAAATTCAATTGAATTCTGATTTTTGAGGAGATTTGCTGTCATCAGGACTGTTTCGAGTCCTTTGTAGGTAACACCTGAAAGCGTTGAAAATAGAACTGATTTGGTTGCATCCGCTGGTTTTTCCCAGGAATCTGAATGGAACTCATCCCGAAGAAGCTCCTCGCAATGGAAATATTTGCTTTCCTTCGCCATATCTTCTGTAATTCGTCGATCCCAGTCGGTTCGGCCAATTACAAATTTGCAATGCTCCAGGATTTCCTTTTCTCTTTCCGCTTTCTTCAGGAAAGTAAAGTATTCATGATAGATGCCTCTGCCAAGGATGATATTCCTGAGTTTTGAATGGCGAAATATCTCAGCCTTGCTGATTCCAGCATGCCATTTGTCTGCGATACAGTTGATATTCCCCTGAATCTGTATGATAACTGGCACTTTAAGGTTAAACCTGTGGATGAGTCCAAAGGGCTGTTCAGTCCCAAATATATGGACAATCTCAGGTTTGAATTCTTCTATTATGCTTTGGTAATGGTTCAGGTAGTGTTGGTCCTCAAGCCTGTGCAGCCATTTGTTTACTTTTTCCTTCAAAAAACCATCTTGATTTGGCTTTCCAATTCCGAAGTAATGGGTCCCGTCCTGCACAAATTTCAGGTCTTCAGAGCCGGGGCTATGAAATACAATCCCTAATTCGATTTCAGGTGCTTTCTGCAACTGCTTTTGCAGGGATTCAATCCAGCCTCCCAGATTGCTGCGGGCATTCAATTGCCTTGTAGCCAGGGAAGGTGTATTGGTAAACCACAATACGCGATATGTGGAATTACTTACCATTAAAAAGCATCCTGAATATTTTCCGTGGAGCCCTGCTTACCCTTCTCATTTGGAAAAATACTTTTGAGAAATGCTTTTCCAAAGGTTCCATAATCTTGTATCCTACGATTTCAATGGAATACATCCTTGAATTCAGCAAGGTTTCTATGTCATCAGTCTGACGAGTCTTGAATGGCACCATTCCCGACCGGATTTCCTTCATCATCCTGACCACCTGTTCCGGGTGAGTTTCCTTGAAACGCTCAAGCCAACCAGGTAACTGATATAGGTTATGCACTCTGAACCGATTCTTCAGACTAAAGAAATTATTCTCAGCCCAGTCTTCAAGTTCGGCGCAGATTTCAGGCTTTTCATCCTTGTATACCTTCACTTTTTGCTCAACCTGCCATGGGAAAAGGAGGGAATAGTGATACATGAAAAGCCCCTTTTGTTTCATCTCAGGACCACTAATCCACTTTTTTGTGCGGAGGTCTGTTCCATTTTCGTCAGTTACAGTTGGAGGTTCATGGGTTTGATATCTGTATCCCTTGCCCCATTTGAAAAGGCGGTGATAATAAACGGCTCCTCTTCTTAAAGCCCATGAATCAGAGATGTAGTTGATGTCTCCCCAGAAGGTATAGGTCGGAAAGGTCACTGCTGTGATTTCAGGGTCGTTCCTAAGCATTTCCAGGATTCTTACCATGTCCTCTGCTCTGTAGAACTCATCAATGTCAATCTGCCAGAGGTAATCTCCTGTCGCACGTTCGGCATAGGCACGTGATTGCGGTGTTCTGCAACGGCCGTATTCATCCATTTTAGGCCAGAATCCATCTTTCGTCACAATGGTGACCTTGTTTTCCGGATCTTCATTTGTCTTGAAGTTGCGGAGCGCTTCCAGAGTGCCATCAACGGAATGACCATCAGGGGTGCAGACTGATCTTGCATCTTCGTGCCCACCCTCAACCACAATAATCTCATGGGCAAAGGGATAGAGCGATTTCAGGCAATACCTGGTGAAAGGTTCGCCGTTTAGTACGATTATACCGAAGGTGATTTTCGGATATTCTGATTTATTCATCTTCCGAAGTTTCTTCCAGTTCTGATTTATTTTGAGCGAGTCCCTGTACCAGCGCTGCTGCTATGCCGAGGTACCAGAATCCCATGGCATATCTGTCACGGGCCATGAATGTGTATGAAGTAAACCCTTCAATTACCTGCGAAGTAATTACAAGAAAGAATAGCAGGGCAAGTGAGGCCGTCAGCCCCTCCGATTGCATAAAGAGCTTGTAAGTACTGAATAATGAAACTATGTATGTTAATGCAACCAGAATCAATCCCATGAATCCCCATCTGAATGCTACCCCTGCCCAAGCCATATCTGCAGTTGTTGCAGTCATTGTTTCTACCCAGGGCATCTGTGATGATGTTACAGGACCAAAACCAAACATGGCCTTATTGGCATCCATCTGTTCAAAAACCTCACTGGTTCTGGCAAAGCGATAAACCAGCGTATTTGATTCTTCATCCCTCGGACTATCCTTGAGATCTTCAAACCGGCTCATGAAGAATTTTGTATTTGCGGGCAGGAAGGTTGAAACAGCAAAGAAAAATACAACCCCCATCACCCCAATCAGCATGAAATTCTTTATGATGGTGCTGATTTGCTTCTCCTTATATGCTTTTAACCAGGTAAGTAAAAAGTAAATAAGCAGAGCATTGATAAGCGTTGAGCGGTTATAGGAAATGAAGATTGCCATGAAGTTAATGGCCAGCATGGTAATGTATAATACCTTCTTTTGCTTGTCGAAAAAGGTAAACAGATAGGCAACAGAAAAGAGCAGCAATATCGGAATGAACCAAAAGGTTCGGGTGATAAGCACTCCTTCAAAATACTCTTCTGAGTATTCTTCTCCTGTAAATATTGAAATCTGCAATCCCTGATGAAGAATAAATAACACACAAGCCAAGGTGTTTACCGCTACAATCGCAAAGAGAAACTCTTTTAAAGTCTCAGCATCCACCAGCCTGACAAGTGTTTTTATCAGGAAATAACCAAGGAATAAGGAAAACAGGGTAAAGAATTGCGTGAATACATTTTCGATGGAGTAAAACTCTCTGGTAACCAATACCAGATCAAGTATGGAAATAAGCATCAGACCGCCGATGAAATAATCAGTGGGCAGGTAGCTTTTCCTCTCATTATTTTTGATGAATGGGTAGTCTCTGACTGTATTTATTCTTATCAGAATGATAGCCCAAAAAAAGATATACCAAATCAAAAGAAGTATATCCTGTCCAAGCCTGCCAAAAACCCAAAACACCCTTACACTCTCAAACAGAATGCAATACCTGAAGAAAATCAGAAATACCACACCCAGCAGGTATATTGGCTCCCGATAGAACCGGTAAGCAAAATACATCAGCAGTCCGTAAGGGAAAAAAGTAAGTATTAAATGCAGCATGCAGCTGGTTAAGCTATTAGTGGCGTTTCAGACTTAATTGCCTGTTATCGATTTAACTAAAGTAGATTGTAGTTTTGCTACAGATTGGGAGCTCATAAATTCATCAATATTCTTTTTGAATGAAGATGGTTCAATCTGAATAAATTCCTTGAACCTGAGCTCCAGATCATTGGGGTCCTGTGGATTGTAGGTTAATCCTACTTTGTGCTTTTTTACCCTGTATCCAATGATGCCATAATCGGGCACCAGAACAGGGATTCCATATTCAAGCGATTGCATCATGATTCCACTGGAACCGGGGAAATTCTGGTAGGGGAGGACTATATGGGTTGCACTCCTGAAAAATCTCTCAATACATGCAGGGTCCGACAGATACTGATTGGTTTCAAAAAGCCTGTCCTGATCCTTTAATTTTTGCTTCAGTGCATGGATTTCCTTGGAACCCGTTGCTTTTTCATCCTGCAGTCCGCAATGAATAAAACAGGCATCATGATTAACAGCCAGTCTGATAAGCTGCTCATAACCCCTGCGCACTTGTGCCGTCCCAAAATAGAAAAGCACAAACCTGTTCGGATTGCGCAAAAGGAACTCATCGAGTTTACCTACCCACTCCTGATCTTCGGGCTTGCTTTCCTTTAAGAGTGATTCGGCATACTGCTGAAAAACATCAGGAATGCTGGTGTAAACTTTGGTATTTGTGCCGGCGAATTTTTCATCAATGTATAGAGCTGAGTCCATTATCTTGCAATGTTTCAGCAGTCTGCTATGAAAAAATTCAGCGTCCGTTCTCCAGTTTGAAGGCAAATTCTTGAGATATTTCAGCCGGTCAATCCAGTTTCTTTTCTGGTAGAAGAAAAATGGACGCAGAAAAATACCGCTAATCCTTCCCTTGAATTTTTTCGCTTTTATTCCTGTCTGTGAGCTTAATAGACTGATATGATTATCGGCTTCTGTGAAGATGGTCAGATCTGCATCCACCATTTCCTGAAGATTTAGGAATTCTTCGTGCGTAATGGATAAACCATTCCCGTGGTAAGCTTTTGTGTCAATAAAGGATATACTTTGATCCTTGCGGATTTTTGAGAGATAGAAAGAGTTCTCGAAACTCTCATTCTGAAACCCGGCAATAACAATCTTATACCCGAGTCCTTTCAGAATATGGGTAAACACAAAAACATAAACCTGCCTGTGTCCATCAAATCCAGGTGAATAGATCAGGGCAGTTGGCATGTTCAGGTTTTAGGATTGATGTATAACTGGATTCTAAATACTTTTTGGATTGAGACTTTAAAAGCAATCCACAATCTCTTGGGCTCAGAATCTGCTGAACCGCATTTGATTCCTGTCGAACCTGATCACAGGTGCAGAACCAAAATGTCTGTTTCTATATTTATGTGAGAAGCGGGCTGTATTCAAAACATGCAAGGATTGCAGCATTGCCTCAATCCTCTGCAGTCTGTGGTAGCCTGAAAGAATCTCTTTGTCTGAAGCACTGACTTCAATCTTCCCCAGGCATTCCTTTACTTCTTCCAGATAATCATCAAGATGCTCCAGGCTGAATTGATTGCTGCTCCTTAATCTGAATCCGCCCAATAAAGCATGGGTTACATTCAGGGGTTCATGCTGAAAAAAGCGAAGCCAGAGTTCAAAATCTCCGGCATATTTCAAGTTTGTATTCAGCTTGGATCCTGATTTTTCCCACAGTGGCCTTCTCCAGAATACTGACTCCTGCTGTATCCATTTGAAGTCAGAGTTCAAAAAATCCAATCGGGTAAATCCTCTGGTTTGCACACATGAAACGGTTCGGCTTTTTTCATCAAAATAGGTGCTTGCACCAACCAGCCAATTTACTTCACCTATCGTTTCAAAAATCTCTGCAACACTCTGCAAGGCATTCGGGTGATACATATCATCCGAGTTTAACCAAGCCATCACCTCGCCACTGCTCTTGTCGAAGCCTTTCTGTATTGCTTCATACATTCCCTTATCAGGTTCGCTAACCCAGTAGGCGAGATTCTTTTCATACTTTTTTATGATCTCCAGACTATTATCCGTACTTCCCCCATCAATTACAATATACTCGAGGTCTGCATACTTCTGGTTTAGTACCGAAAGTATGGTTTGCTCAAGAAATTGTCCTCCGTTGAAATTCGGCGTTACTATTGAAATCTTCATTCAGGGATGTTTATTTTCAGGGGATGAAGTGTCTGAGAGCAGGATACTTCAAAAATTGCATTCTGTCTAAAGGATAATGTAACCCCTTGTGCCATAATCATTATGGCCTGTTACCAGGCTGGGCCCTTCAAGGTCCATCTGCACGCTCTTCGGGGCTTTCATGTAATAACGCACATTGGGATGGGTAATGCTGATATCCAGCAAATACGTTCCGCCGGACATGTTTTTTGGCAGACTGATCTTTTCCTGAAGCTTGAATTTTCCGGGACTGAATACCGGGGCTTCTTCCTTTGTAATTCCGGGTCCGAAGAAAGCGACCTTGTTATGGTTTACATCGTAGAAGTCAATCTCCATTGATAAAACCATTGATTTATGAATGGCACCCTCAATGGCAATCTCAAACTCAGGATTACGATTGTTAACATGCAGGAAGTTGGACTGGCTATTATTAATCGAGATGTTTTCTATCTCAAGATCAGGGCTGGTCCATTTTACATTTTTTTGAATCGAATCTTCTGTAAGTGTATTGGCATCCAGATAGAGTTCAATAGCCTCATCAATGCCGCCATTGAATTTCACGCCTCCTTTTTCAAGTACAATGCCTGCCGAGCAAAGTGATTTAACAGCATTCATATTATGGCTGACAAAAAGGACAGTCCTGCCCTGATTGCTGCTTACATCCTGCATTCTTCCAATGGCTTTCTTCTGGAATTCGGCATCGCCAACGGCAAGAACTTCGTCAACAACCAATATTTCCGGTTCCATATGGGCTGCAATTGCAAAGCCCAATCGAACAGTCATACCACTGGAATATCTCTTCACAGGCGTGTCAATGTATTTCTCAACACCTGCAAAGGCAACTATTTCATCAAGTTTCCTGCTTATCTCCGATTTATTCATTCCCATGATAGATCCGTTCATGAAGATGTTCTCCCTGCCTGTCATTTCAGGATGAAAGCCTGTTCCAACTTCAAGAAGTGAGGCAATTCTGCCTTTCACCATCATTCGTCCTGTAGTTGGGTTCGTTACCCTGCTCAGGATTTTCAGCAATGTCGATTTTCCTGCTCCGTTTTTTCCGATAATTCCCAGTACTTCTCCCTGTTTTACACTAAAATCAATATTCTTCAGAGCCCATACATAATCGCTGGTAGCTTTCTGTTCCCGGTCATTTACCTGCTCAATCTTGAGGTAAGGATCCTCCTTGCCACGAATATTTACTTGCCACCAGCGGTTCAGGTCGTGACTCAGAGTTCCTGTGCCAATGGTCCCTAAACGGTATTGCTTCGAAATATTTTCAAATTTTATCGCAGTCGGTTTGGTCATGCTTTCTTTTTCAAGTGCTTATATGTTTCTCAAACAGTATTTTGAAAGATTGAGAAGGGGGATGCAGCATTGGTAATTAGCTGTGAATACCGGATACTGCAGTTTGTTGTTTATGAGTGATTTAGGTATTGTCTATTTATAAACAGGGCCGAATCTGATTATCCGGCCTTTCTTTTAAACTACATCCATAAAGGATCTCTCAACCTTGTTGAATACCCACATTCCAAAGATCAGGATGACTATGGTAAAGATGAAACTGTAGGAGAGTGCTGCCCAGGAGAATGATCCGTGCCCCAGAAAACCATATTTGAAGGTTTCCAGCACTGCTGTAAGAGGATTCATTTGTATGAACCATGTGAACTTCTTGAAATTGCCCTCCATTACAGAAAGAGGGTAAATTACTGGCGTAAAATACATCCACAGTTGTATGGCAAATGTTACCAGATACTTGAGGTCGCGGTATTTAGTGGTCATTGAAGAAATGATTACTCCAAAGCCCAGACCTAATCCGGCAAGAATGAATACCAGCACCGGCAGAAGCAGCGCATAGGCATTCATTGATACCTCGGTGCCTTTCATGAAGTAATAAACATAAACTCCCGCAAACAATATCAGCTGTATTGTCATCTTGAGCAATCCTGAAATTGTAACCGACAGAGGAACTATCAGTCGGGGGAAATATACTTTTCCAAATACTGCCTGATTGGTAAAGAAGGTATCTGAAGTCTTGGTAAGGGATTCTGAGAAGTAATTCCATAGACAAATCCCGGCCAGATAAAAGAGAGGCTGAGGGATTCCATCTGTGGGTATTCCTGCGATCCCACCAAAAACAAACATATATACAAAAGTGGTGAGAAATGGTTGTATGAAAAACCAAAGCGGACCAAGAATAGTTTGCTTGTAGAAGGTCACTATTTCCCTCTTGATGTACATCTCAAGCAAATCCTTGTAAACCCATACCTCTTTCAGATTCAGGCTGAAAAAGGTCGCTTTGGGTTCAATGATCAGATCCCATTCCTTATTTTTGATAGGCATAAACTGTACTTGATTTGGATAAAAAACCGCCAGGTTTTCTTACTTAATAGCTTCTTAATTCCACTTGCTGATTATACTCGCAAATTATCAGCCTTTCTTGTTGTAGCCATAACCGTAGCCATACTGCTCTTCGTTAATCCGGTTATCATTGAGTACAAGACAGATATTCGAAACTTTCTTCTTTTTGAGGTCTTTCATAATCAGTGAAAGAATCTTCTTCTTTGAATAATTGTATCTCGATATGATTACCTTGATGTCGCTGCTGTCCATCAGCAGATAACCGTCAGTTACCTGAGCAAGCGGGGGTGTGTCAATTACGATGTAATCATAATGATTTCTCAGGTACTCAATAAGCGCCTTGGTCTCATCCATTGCAAGCAATTCAGCAGGGTTTGGAGGTACCGGACCTGAATTGATATAATCCAGATTTTCATGAGGTGAATTCATAATAATCTGATCAAGGGACGATTTATTGATGAGGTACGAACTGATGCCATTCGTGACTTCTGCTTCTGATTTGAAATAGCTCGTCACTTTTCTCAGGTCACAGTCGAGTAGTATTGTTTTCCTTCCCAATTGAGCATAACTCATGGCAATATTGAGAGCATTGAACGATTTTCCTTCCCCTTCAATGGAAGAGGTGACCATAATTACCTTTCTGGTATTCCCTCCCTTGAGATAAAATTCAAGATTGGTACGTAGAGCCCGGAAGGATTCGGCAATGGATGATTTTGGATGCTCGAACATCACATTGTTGGTCTTTTTGTAGTTACGCAGTATTTTACCGGCAACCGGGACGTCAGTGATATGTTCAATATTATCCTGTGGGGTTAGCTTGTCATTCAGGATGTTCTTAAGCAGGAAAAATCCAAAAGGGAGTCCAAGTCCAAGCACAAAAGCAAAAACATAGTTTTTCTTGGTGTTTGGTGAAATGGGGCCCAAGTTACGGGCAGGCTCAAGAATAATATCATCCGGTAGATTTGATGCCTTGGTGATTTTAGCTTCTGCTCTCTTTTCCAGCAGATAATTGAAAATCGCATCATTCAGCTTGTACTTACGTTCAATACCACCAAGTTCTCTTTGGGTTTTTGGCAGATTGCTGATCTGTCCCTCAATTTTCCGGATTCTCTTGTCCATTTCATCAAGAGAGATGCTCGTGGTTTGCTGAACTGCTGAAATATTTTCAGTTATGGTCTTCTTGATGTTTGCTATCTGAATGTCCAATTTCTTAAGCAGAGGATTTTTCTCCTGCTTATTTGCAATGAGGTTTGACTTCTGTGCTTGTGCTGAAGTAAGTTCCAGCATCAGATTATTCAGAATCTGGTCGTTGATTCCCATGGATGCCGGAACAATCATATTTGAAAAATCATCATTCTTAGCGATATATTCCGAAACATATTCATAATACCTCTTCCTGCCGATGAGTTCCGCTCTTTGATTCTGCAGATCCCTGTATTGATTGGTGATGCCGGTGGCCTGCTCTGCAACATCCAGCAGCTGATTGCTAGATCTGAATCTTTGAAGGTTTTCTTCTGTCAGGTTCAGTGAATCAGAAATCTCACTAAGTTGTTTTTCAATATAATCAATGGTTATGCTGGCTATATGGTTCTTTCTGTTCAGATTCTGAGTTGAATAAACTTCCATTAATTCATTCACCAGATCAATACCTTTCCTGTAGTTTTCTGAAAGAACGCTGATTTCAATTACAGTCGCCTTCTTGTCGATAACGGTAAATGCCAGCCTGCCCCGATATGTCCCTACAAGAGAATACTCGTTGATAAACTGGTAACTGAATTTTGAATAGTCTTCTTCTTTAAGCACATTTGAACTGTCAAGTTCAACAATGAAGGATAAATCTTTGGTTTCAATAAGTTTTCCTACAGTTCCCCTGTATTGAAATACCCAGTTGTCTCTGGTTTCCTTTACAGATCTTTGATCATAATTGTAAAAGACAACGTTTTCACCTTTGGCTGAAAGGGTAAATTTATCCTTGCTCTGGAAGACAATATTGAATTTTACATTTAAGGGCTGAACATGACCTTTTGCAATCAGTACCCTAAAAGGAGCTTCCTTATAGGCATCCAATTCAAGAAACCTTTCTTTTCTGAAATAGCTGACACTGAGGTCCAGGTTTTTTACAGTCTGCTCAATAACAGGAGTCGACTGCAAGGTCCATAACTCATTCTGAAAGTTCTGATTCTTTCCAAAAAGACTGCTATTCAAAAAGTCATTCATGTTCCCGCTTCCGCCCTGCTTATTATCTTCCTTGATCAATACTGAGGAAGATACCTGATACATAGGTACTGAATAGCGGTTTATAAAGAACGCACAACCCATTGAGATTGCCAGACACCCAAGGAATATCCAGTAATTCCTGGTGATGAGTTCCGCAATCTTCTTGAAATCGTTCTCGTTCTGATAATTGATGTTCTGCGACTTTGACATATTATGAGATTATTTTATGACAACCGAATAGATAAGCAACCCTGTTGAAATCGTTGTGAGAATGATGGAGAAAGGAAACTCCTTCATGCCCCAATATCTTTTCTTCAATGGTTTCACATAAACCAAGTCGTTTGGACGAAGATAATAGTATTCAGAGGCAATTATCCCTGATTTGGTAAGGTTAAGATTGATTTTCAGTATTTTGCCATCAAGATTCCTGGTGAGAACGACCTCGCTTCGGTCTCCGAAATCAGTTATATCTCCAGCAATACCGAGAGCATCGAAAATGCTGAGCTTCTCCTGTGAATAAGCAAAGTGTCCGGGATTTCTTACTTCACCCAAAACGGAAACATACCTGTTCACAAGTTTTACTGAAACAACCGGCATGTTTAGTATGCTTGTTAATGAATCCCGGAGAATTCCGCTTACCTGCGTTGTCGTTTTATCCTTGACATAAACATTCCCTATGATTGGCAACAGTAAATATCCTTCCTTATCGATGGTGTATGCTGCCAGTGAAGCGCCATAGGGCTGCATGCTTGCAACTGACATGCTCGACTGGGAAGTTGTGGTTGAGAATACACTTGCCGAAGCCTCATCCTGACTTGAGATCTGAATGTACAGCTCATCACTTGGCTTCAGTTTGTAGTCTTCAATCTGGGCTTCTCTAAACTCCTTTACCTGCTTATCTTTATCCTGAAGATACTCCAGGTCTTTTTGAGAAACGCAAGAGCTTAAAGTAACAATTGAAGCTATCGTAACTAACAGGCTGAGCTTCCTTAAAAATCTGAAATTGCTAGTATGCATCTGTCGAATTGTATGGTGATGTTCAAATTATTTATTCTTAGACTTATGTATTTGATATACCAAAGGTTAAGATTATTTTCAGTATTTCTTTTAAGTTATTTAGCTTAATCCTTTGTGAAGCCAGGCTCTCTTTGTTTGGGCTGGAATTCGATCAAGAGTTGCTGCTTCGACCCTTCGATTTACATAGCTTCGCCCTCTCAGTCACAGGTTTTTCCGTAAACTGTCTTATTTTCTGATAAATACTCTTTAAAGATAAAAAAAATTGAACTTGATGTCACGCAAAAAATGTGCACCAATATTCAATTTCAAGGCATTTATAATGTTGCAAAATGTCAATTTAATTCAAATTCAGTACTTAGCCAGTTTGGTATTCTGTATTGCTTACAGGCCTAGTGAATCCTTACTAAGATAATGCCAAACCGTCTATTCGCTTCATGTTCAAAAGTATAAATAAATCCGCTCTAAGCAAAGAATGAATATCTGTTCCTGTTTTGGGACAAACAATTGATGTGTTTCCCGAAATAGTGAAGCTTACCGAAATCGTCCATTTTATCAGATTTTGTTTCAAATTTAACATCTTCGTGATATTCACCTTAGATGCCATTCAAAGGCGAATATGTGTTATTGAATTGAATATCAATACAATATGAACAATTTAGTTTTCGCTGAATATTCCCTCTTGCCACAGAGGCATTTTATTTATTAATAACACTTCAACAAATAGGAAACTGCTGATGTTCTTAATTATTTTCATAAAAAAGGCAAAAAGTGGTTATGACTTTTAATTCATAACCACTTTTACTTGGAATATGTTGAGCAATTGTTCGCTACAGACTGTCAGATCCAGTTTGCAGCTGCTGTTTTTTAGTACTCTTTAATGATGGTTTTTGAAGTGATGACACCGTTTACATTCACTATGGCGAAATAGGATCCACTGCTCAGATGACTGATATCAAAGTTCAGAATACTGTCGCCTATGCTTTCCTTGTGCATCAATACTGTGCCATTTACATCAATAATTTCAACTGTCATAAATTGTTCAGGGATATTATTAACCTTGATGTTGACATAATCTGATGCCGGATTTGGATACACGGAAATGTTAACGGTCGTATTCTGATGGCTAGGATTTGGTTCTGATTCGAGAAGTTGCTGATCGTATTCATAGCAGCCGAGATCAACTACACCGTATTGTGGAACTGACTTTCCTTCAATATCTGCATTGAATCCAACATCGCAACCTGCATTAATAGCTGAAGAGTTTGCAGATAGGCTGTAATCTCCGGCTTCCGCATTCTCAAATGCAGGTGATGCAATCTTGGAGTGAATATCCTGTCCGGATACAATTCTCCAGGATGAAAGTGTGCTATACCCATTAAGGTAGGAACTCTTCTCAACAGTAAACAGATTGTAGTCTGATTTGTAGTCACCACCAAATGTGAACACTTCATTGAGGATATCATCTGCAACGAATATATTGTTCTTCACATTTGCATCTGTTCCTGCTGCTGCATAGATCATGCCCTGAGTCTGTCCGGCAAATGTATTATTGTAGCATTCAACAAGCTTGTTCTTCTCAATCCTCACTGCCCAGTCATTCTGGACAATCAGATTATAGGCTACCATAGTTTGATAGGCAAATGAATGTATTGCAGTGGTACCGCCCTTAAAGCTATTGTTCTGAACTTTTACATGTTCTGAGGTAGGATTCAGTGTTATCAGTTCAAAATCTGTGCGATTGCTGCTCTTTAGGTTGTTGCCTTCAATCATGCACGAATAGCTTCCGCCTCCAATATGTATCAGTGCTCCGGAATTATTGCCATTCAGTTCGATGGTGTTATCAGTGATTTCAACATCGCCCATTGCAGAGAATAAAAGAACTCCATAATTGAGACTTGCTGAAGAACTGCTTGTGTTGAACTCTTCAATCTGGTTGCTATTCAGTTTGAATGAATCAAAATCAGTACAGTTTATTGCAGTATTCGAAATATTGTAAATCCTCGACTCCATGATGCTTATGCTGGAATTCCTGGCTGACGAAGTGAAGCCTACATATGTGCCACTTAATTCACAGTTTTGAATCAACAGCTTAGAGGATAATCCATTACCAAGGTTTGAGATGCAGTTTAATGCTTCACCTTCTGAACTCAAAGCCAAATTATTGATGCTAATCTCATCACAACCATTTAACTCAATGATGTCAATAGGATGAGTGCTGTGAAGAATAGGCAGTTCTCCGCTTCCGTAGGCATCCAGGACGATTTTTGAGTTTCCGAAAATTACAATCGGATGAGAAGCTTCAAATTGGGTTCCTCTCTTTTGCATGTAAGTATAGCCATTCCTGAAATTTATATCCTCCCAGGAATCGTAAGGATGTTCGATGCTTCCATCTTCCGAAGGGTCTCCAATGTTGGTTGGGTCAATGTGCACCATGTAGCTGCTTTCATTTTGCAATACCCTGATCTTGATGAACGCTGCAGAATGAAGAGTAAGTTCTCCGTTATCAGTGGCAGTTACCACCATTGTGTAGAGTGGTGTCAATGCATAGGAAGGTAAATCATAATCTCCAACACTTAGAATTCCGCTGATTGAATCCAATCTGAAAATTGAATTCTCATTCCCTGTGGTAATGCGATAACGAACTACCTGACCGGAATCCTGATCTGTAGCAAACAGGGTTCCGATTACTGTTCCGGCAGCTGCTTTTTCAACAATATCAAATTGTGCATTGCTGATCTGTGGTGCCTCATTCAGGTTGATAAGATCTATAGTAATTAAAGATTGTGTACCTAAGGAATGAGTTCCGTTATCTTGTACCCTTACCATGAACTCAAATGAAGGATTATTCTCATAGTCAAGTACCTGTGAATTGGTAACGGTTAGCTCACCTGTATAAGTATTGATGGTAAAAGCCTGTTCATCATTACCGGATACGATAAAATATCTGAGAATTTGTCCCTGGTCTGGATCGACAGCTCTTATAATTCCAACTGAAGAACCATCTGGTGCATTTTCTGCAACCAGGAAGTACTTATCAAGAATGGCAGGTGGTTCATTGGCATCCTGAACACTGATTTTTACGAGCGCCTGATCTGTCAGGTATGCATTATCCATAACCTCAACTACCAGATTGTAAACAGGTGTCGTTTCAAAATCTATCAATGCTGAATCCGCTACACTCAATACGCCTGTGATACTGTCTAGATTAAAAATTCCATCTGAATTACCTGAAAGTATTGAATAGGTCAGTTGATGCCCGGAGTCTGGATCGGTTGCAATTAAGCTTCCAACGATAGTTCCGGAAGGAGTGTTTTCGGCTACTGTAAAGGCTTGATCTTCAATAACCGGGCGTTCATTTGAATTCAGAAGGTTGATTGTGATTATAGCCTCACTTCTCAAATTTCCGGTTCCATCATCCTGGACTTCTACCTTAAGATAGAATACCGGATTCAGCTCAAAATCTATAGCTGCTGAATTCTGAACACTTAACAGTCCGGTATTTGCATCAATGCTAAAGGCTCCTTCAATGTTTCCGCTCAGAATGGAATAGGTAAGTGTCTGCCCGGGATCAGGATCTGTTGCAATAACAGTGCCTACTGAAGTTTCATTGGAACTGTTTTCTTCCAGCTCAAAAATCTGGTTGAATATTATCGGCGCCTGGTTGTAGGTCGGCAATACCTGGATGGTAATCAGCGCATTGTCAGATAGAAGTCCATTATCAGTAACAGCAACTGTTAGCAGGAATTGTGGAATTACAGTATAGTTGATGGCTGCTGAATTCAGGACAGTGATAATGCCTGTAGTTGGATTGATAGCAAATGCATTGTTCTGATTTCCTGAGATAATGGAATAAGAGATTACATCTCCTGCATCAGGATCAGTGGCCAAAACCTGTCCTACAAAAGTGCCGTTTACAGAAAACTCTGTAACGGTAAAGGATTGATTGGTAATGACCGGGTTCTCGTTAATGTTATTTACAATAATGGTCATGGTTGACTCATCTGATAGTGAGGTGTTGCCATTATCAGTAACCTGAACAAGCAGGTAGTATATGGGATTAACCTCAAAGTCGATATTGGAGCCTGTAGTACTGCTCAATTCTCCTGTACTGGCATCAATCTGGAAGGTCCCGGATGTGTTACCTCCGATAATTGCATAGGTTAATGATTGTCCTAAGTCAGGATCGCTTGCAATAACAGTTCCAACATATGTGTTTCCGGCTGAGTTTTCATCGATGGCAAAGGATTGTGCAGTCATTACCGGACTCTCATTCAAGTCAGTAATATTTATTGTGACTATTGCTGTAGCTGTCAGATTGCCCGGATCAGATGCCTGTACTGTTAGGGCAAATGACTGGTTCAACTCGAAATTGATTGCATCTGGATTGCCAACAGACAGGACTCCGGTTGCTGGATTCAGGTTGAAGGCGTTATTGATGTTTCCGCTCAGAATTGTATATGCCAGAGCTTGCCCGTTGTCAGGGTCAGATCCGGTAACTGTGCCAACATAAGTGCCGGCAACTGTATTTTCTTCCACTGTTAAGGTTTGGCCTTCAATTGATGGTGCTTCATTTACATTAGTGATGGTGATGCTTATCGTTCCCTGATCGCTCAAAGGATTATTGTCATTATCCTGAACTTCAATGATAAGGGTTTGGCTTGATGCTACCTCATAGTTGAGTGCTGCCGAATTCAGAACACTGAGTTCTCCGCTGCCTTGATCAATCGCGAAAGCTCCGTTGCCATTTCCTGATAGTATTGCGAAAGTCAGTGTCTGTCCTGGGTCAGGATCAGTTGCATTCACTGTTCCTACAATGGTTCCATTGATGGAATTCTCTTCTACTATGAACTGCTGGTCATCAAGAACAGGACTTTGATTTGGATTTTCAAGAATGTGTATTGTAACAGTCGCATTATCTGAAAGAACATTGCTTCCGTTATCGCTAACTGTAACAGTTAATGTAAACAACTGCTGGATGGAGTAATTCAGGGCATTGGAGTTACTGACAGAAATTTCTCCGCTGACAGAATTGATCTGGAATGCATTGCTGGTGTTCCCTGCTACAATCGCAAAACTTAATGACTGACCTGCATCCG
Source organism: Bacteroidales bacterium (assembly GCA_016707705.1). Classification (GTDB taxonomy): domain Bacteria; phylum Bacteroidota; class Bacteroidia; order Bacteroidales; family UBA4417; genus UBA4417. The sequence goes on along the minus strand of JADJHD010000007.1, from coordinate 81,057 downwards.
GATCATTTGCAGTAACGTTTCCAACGATGGTTCCATTAGGACTGAATTCATTTATACTGTACTCTTCGTCTGTAGTTGTTGGAGCCTCGTTTATGTCAGTTAAGTTTACAGTGATTAATGCACTGGTTGCAAGATGCTGTGGACTGTCATCTTCAACCTTTACTGTTAAGGAGAATGAAGGATTGGTCTCGAAATTCAGCAACAAATTATTAAGTATGCTGAGCTCACCGTTCACTGGGTTAATTCCAAAAGTATTTCCTGTGTTTCCACTCAGTATGGAATAGCTGATGCTTTGTCCCTGATCAGGATCACTTGCTGCAACAAGACCAACAAGACTTGAGTTTGCAGAGTTTTCTGCTATTGAGAACGACTGATTGCTGATTATTGGAGCTTCATTGGTGTTTTGTATGATAATGCTATCAGTTATCTGGCTGTAGAGATAGCCCGGACCATTGTCGTGAACCTTGATTACCAATCCGAAAAAAGAAGTGGTTTCATAGTCAAGAAGTTCTGTATTGGCAACAGCCAGGTCTCCGCTCACACTATCAATCACGAATGTTTCATTGGTGTTCCCGCTTTCAATCGAATAGTAAAGGATCTGCCCATTATCCGGATCAGTTGCCAATACTGTTCCTACGACAGTTCCTGCAATTGGGTTTTCACTTACTGCGAATGATTGCTGAACAGTAACAGGGGTTTCATTTACATCGATCAGATTGATGGTTACAAGTCCATGATCACTTAAATGACCTGTTCCGTCATCAGTAACTTCAATTACCAGGTTAAATACTGCTTGTGTTTCGAAATCAAGTGCAGCTGAATTGTTAACTGTGATTTCTCCGGTATTTGAATTTAAACTGAAAGCATTCAGTGTGTTTCCTGACAAAATGCTGTATTGCAGGATTTGACCGGCATCCGGATCAGTAGCTATAACTACTCCTAAACTGCTTCCGGCTATTGTGTTTTCTTCAATGCTGAATGTTTGATCGTCAACAATTGGGGGTGTGTTGGTTAAATCTAGAACGTTAATTGTAACCAGTGAAACTGCTGTAAGATTTCCAGCCCCATTGTCCTGAATAATGACTTCAAGATTGAATAGTGGATTTACCAGAATGTTCAGGGCTCCTGAATTCTGGACGGTAATGTCTCCTGTATTAGTATTGATCTCAAATGCATTGTCGGTATTTCCTGAATTCAGGATGTAACCCAGGCTTTGTCCTGCATCCGGATCAGCTGCTACTACAGTGCCTACCAGGGTTCCTGCGACCGCAAACTGGTCCACATTGAAAATATGGTTTCCACTTGTAGGTGGTTCGTTGATGTCTGCAAGCTGAACTGTTATTGTAGCTTGTGAAAATAATGGCAATGTTGCATCGTCTTCAACTTTAACTACTAAGCTATATACTGGAATAGTTTCAAAATCTAGTGCGGCAGAATTCTGAACAATCAGATTTCCTGTATTTGAATCTATACTGAATGCTCCATTAATATTGCCTGACAGAATTGTATACTGCAGATTCTGACCGGCATCCGGATCTGATGCAATAACTTGTCCTGCATTGGTTCCATTTGCACTGTTTTCATTGATGGTAAACAGTTGATTTGAAATTGATGGTGCTTCATTCAGGTTTGTCAGTGATACAGTAATTGTAGCCTGATTATTCAGTGAACCTGTTCCATTATCTTGAACCTTAATAACCAACAGAGTTACAGGTTCTGTTTCGAAATCAAGAAGTAATGGATTGTTAACCCTGATTTCTCCATCAAGTGAATCGATGCTGAATGCACCAGGATTAGTGGATGAAACAATGGAATAAGCGAGTTGCTGTCCTGCATCCGGATCCGTTGCAATCACCTGGCCAACAAGAGATCCTGAATTTGAGTTTTCAGAGATTGTGAAGTTTTGATTGCTGATAGCTGGTTGCTCATTGATATCAAGAAGTGATACCACAATAGTTGCCTGACTACTCAAATTTCCTGCTCCATTATCTGTGACCTGCACAGTTAAATTGAAATTGGGTGCTGATTCAAAATCAAGTGCTGATGAATTGGCTACCTCCAGTGCTCCACTATTTAATTGAATTGAGAATGCTCCGTTGGTATTACCTGATACAATCGTAAAACTCAGATTTTGATTTGTGTTTGGATCTGTGGCAACAACAGTTCCTACATTACTGCCGGCGATCGAATTCTCGTTAATGCTAAAGGATTGGTTAGCTATAACCGGAGCAATATTGGTTTCCTGAGTAACATGAACATAAATAATTGCGGTATCTGAGAGGTTACCTGTTCCGTTGTCAGCAACATTCACTGTAAGGCTGAAATCTGGATTTATCAGTGTATTGAGTGCACTTGAATTAGCAACTGTCAGATAACCATAGAGTGGATCCAAAGTGAAAGCGTTGCCAGTATTGCCTGATATGATAGTATAGTTAAGCGATTGTCCGTTGTCAGGATCACTGGCAATTACTGTGCCTACAGATGTTCCAATAACTGAGAATTCCTGCACAGTGAAGAACTGGCTGCCAACATTGGGTGATTCATTAATATCCAGCAAATTAATAGTTATATTGCTGGTTGTGATTAAGTTACCAAATCCATTATCCTGAACCTGAATGAGAAGAGCAAAAGTTGGATTGCTCTCAAAATCAATTCCTGAAGTGTTGTTTACACTTATTTGTCCATTTGCAGAATTAATAGCGAAGGCATTATTGGTATTTCCTCCAAGAATCGAGAAGCTTAGATTTTGATTCAGATCAGGATCAGTTGCTGTCACATTGCCAACAGCAGTCCCATTGGAAGAGTTTTCCTGAATGCTGAATGTCTGCGACAGGCATACGGGGGCTTCATTTATGTCCTGTACATTAATGGTTATAATAGCTTCTGCCGTAGCCAGCATGTTATCCTGGACACTTATCAGCAGGCTGAATACTGAATGGGCTTCAAAGCATACAGTGGCGGAGTTATTTATGCTTATCACTCCGGTTAATGAATTGATTGAAAATCCATTGCCGAAATTACCTGAAACGAGATTAAAGGTCAGGACCTGTCCTGCATCTGGATCTGTAGCAATTACAGTTCCGACTATAGTTCCAACTGCCTGATGCTCAAGTGAGCTGTAAGTTTGATTAGCTATTGACGGAGCTTCGTTGCCATTTGTTAAATTGATAATGACATTGGCCTGATTGCTTAGATTTCCGATGCCATTGTCAGTTACCTCAACAACCAGAGTATAGGTCGGAAAGGCCTCAAAATCAAGTACGGAGGAATCGGCCACCGACAGAACGCCTGTCGCGCTGTTAATTGCGAATGCTCCATTGACATTTCCTGAAAGGATGGTATAGGAGAGGATCTGTCCTGCATCAGGATCTGTAGCCAATACAGTTCCAATAAGGGTTCCGTTTGGCGAATTTTCGGCAATAGCAAAGGTTTGGTTGGCAATAGCTGGCGTTTCATTCAGATTCGTGAGTGTGATGGTTATGTTCGCCTCACTGCTGAGAGGAGTTGTTGCATTATCCTGAACCTTCACAACCAGAGTAAAGCTCGGGGTAGTTTCAAAATTAAGAGCAGATGAATTGGCAACACTCAAAACACCTGTAGTAGCATTTATAGCAAAAGCTCCACTGGTATTTCCTGACAGTATTGAATATGTTAAGGATTGACCTGCATCAGGGTCTGATGCTGCAACAGTACCAACGGCGGTTCCGTTCGATGAGTTTTCAGCAATTGCAAATGCCTGGTTTGTAATTTCAGGGGCTTCATTTGAATTTACCAGGTTTATTACAACATTTGCCTGATTGCTCAGAGTTCCTGTACCATTGTCCTGAACCTTTACAACAATTGTGAAACTTGGAGTTGTTTCATAATTCAATGCTGCAGAATTGGCAACACTGATTGCTCCGCTGTTTGGATTAATAATGAAGGCATTATCAGTATTTCCTGATAATATTGAATAAGTCAGGATTTGTCCTGCATCAGGATCTGAAGCCACCACTGTTCCAACGGAAGTTCCGTTTCCAGAATTCTCAGCAATTGCAAATGTCTGATTTGCTATAACCGGGATCTCATTCAGATTCGTCAAGCTTATTGTAACACTTGCCTGATTGCTTAGAGTTCCTGTGCCATTGTCCTGAACCTTTATAACAAGTGTAAAGCTTGGTGTTGATTCATAGTTCAAGGCTACGGAATTGGCGACTGTAATTACACCTGTTAACGAATTTATTGCAAAAGCACTACTTGTATTCCCTGACAGGATTGAATAGGTCAGAACCTGACCGGCATCCGGATCGCTTGCTACTACTGTTCCAACTGAGGTTCCGTTAGCTGAGTTTTCGGCAATGCTAAAGCTTTGATTTGAAATTTGAGGTGCTTCATTGGCATTGGTTAGGGTGATGGTAATGTTTGCTTGGTTGCTAAGAGTCCCTGCTCCATTGTCCTGAACTTTCACAACCAGCACGAAGCTCGGTGTAACCTCATAATTGAGTGCTGCTGAGTTAGCAACTGTTAATTCTCCGGTAGATGCATCAATGGCAAACGCGCCACTTGTATTTCCTGACAGGATTGAAAAACTAAGGATTTGACCTGCATCCGGATCTGAGGCTACTACCGTTCCTGCTGCTGTCCCATTGGCACTGTTTTCTGCTATTATGAAAGATTGATTGGCTATTTGAGGTGCCTCATTTACATCAGTAATGGTGATGGTAATGTTTGCCTGATTACTCAGACTCACAGTTCCATTGTCCTGTACCTTAACAACTAACGTGTAGCTTGGTGTTGATTCATAGTTTAATGCTGATGAATTGGCAACAGTTATTGAACCGGTTGATGAATTAATTGCAAAGGTGCCTCCGGTATTCCCTGACAGTATTGAGTAGGTCAGGATTTGACCAGCATCCGGATCACTTGCCACTACAGTCCCGACTGCTGTTCCATTGATGGAATTCTCTATTGTGGAAAATGACTGATTGGCTATGACTGGTGCTTCGTTAGAATTGGTGACATTAATGGTAATGTTTGCCTGATTGCTGAGTAAGCCTGTGCCATTATCCTGGACTTTTACAACTAAGAGGAATACAGGATTGGATTCGAAATTAATGGCAGCTGTGTTTGCAACAGTAAGAGCTCCGGTTGAAGCATTGATTGCGAAAGCATTGCCAGTATTGCCGGAAAGAATGGAATAGGTCAGCATTTGTCCGGCATCAGGGTCAGATGCAATCACTGTACCTACAGATGTACCGTTTGCCGAGTTCTCGGCAACGGCGAATGTTTGATTGGCAATGACTGGAGCCTCATTGATATTGGTGAGGTTGATAGTGATATTTGCTTGACTGCTTAAAGGGCTGGATCCATTATCAAGTACCTTGACAACAAGTATAAAGCTTGGATTTGATTCAAAATTTAAGGCAGCTGTATTGGCAACTGTTATTGCACCTGTTGCGATGTTTATATCAAATGCACCACTGGTATTGCCTGAAAGAATGGAATAGGTCAATGTTTGTCCTGCATCGGGGTCTGAAGCAACCACAGTTCCAACTGCAACACCATTTGCAGAATTTTCTGCTATGTTAAATGTTTGGTTAGCTATGACAGGAGCTTCGTTGGTATTTGTAAGGGTGATGGTTATGTTCGCCTGGCTGCTTAATGTACTGGTTCCGTTATCCTGAACTTTTATAACCAGGATGAAACTTGGATTGCTTTCGAAGTTCAGTGCTGTTGAATTGGCAACAGTTATTGCGCCGGTACTTGCATTGATTGCAAAAGCACTGCTGGTATTACCAGAAAGAATTGAATAGGTAAGTGATTGTCCTGCATCAGGATCTGAAGCTACCACTGTGCCAACCGCGATTCCATTTGCAGAATTCTCTGCAATGGTGAAGGCTTGATTCGCAATTACTGGGGCCTCATTTACATTGGTGAGGTTAATTGTGATATTTGCCTGATTGCTGAGAGTACCAGTTCCATTATCCTGAACCATGACAATAAGGACAAAACTTGGAGCAGACTCAAAATTTAATGCTGATGAGTTTGCTACAGTTAAAACTCCGGTAGTTGTGTTGATTGCAAAAGCACTATTGTTGTTGCCTGAAAGAATTGAATAGGTTAGAGTTTGACCGGCATCAGGATCAGTGGCAATTACTGTACCCATTGAGGTTCCATTTGCAGTGTTCTCGGCTATTGAGAAACTTTGGTTGGCAATAATCGGAGTTTCATTGGTATTTGTAAGGGTGATCGTAACATTTGCCTGACTGCTCAGAGAACCGGCTCCGTTATCCTGAACCTTTACAACCAAAGTGAAACTAGGGTTTGTTTCAAAATTCAGTGCAGCTGTATTGGCAACGGTTAAAGCACCTGAAGAAGCATTTATCGCAAAGGCCCCAGATGTATTTCCTGAAAGTATAGAATAGGTTAATGTTTGACCTGCATCTGGATCAGAAGCTGTTACCGTTCCAATCGCAGTGCCGTTAGCGGAGTTTTCTGCTATTGTGAATGTCTGATTAGCAATTATTGGAGCCTCATTCAGATTTGTCAGGTTGATTGTAATATTTGCCTGATTACTCAATAATCCTGTTCCATTATCCTGAACCTTCACAACCAGGATAAAACTTGGATTAGTTTCATAGTTTATTGCAGCCGAATTGGCTACTGTAATAGCTCCAGTGGAGCTGTTTATTGCAAAGGCTCCACTTGTATTTCCTGACAGAATTGAAAAGGTAAGTATCTGACCGGCATCCGGGTCACTTGCTGCTACTATGCCAACTGATGTTCCATTTGCTGAATTTTCGGCAATGGAAAACGTTTGGTTGGCTATGACTGGAATCTCATTTACATTGGTGAGCGTGATTGTAATATTTGCCTGATTGCTCAGCGTTCCTGCTCCGTTGTCTTGAACCTTAACTACCAATGTGAAACTTGGATTTGTTTCAAAATTCAGCACTGCTGCATTTGCGACGGTTATAACACCTGTGATTGAATTGATTGCAAATGCTCCGCTGGTATTTCCTGACTGTATTGAATAGGCTAATGTTTGTCCGGCATCCGGATCTGAGGCAATAACTGTACCCACTGATGTTCCATTTGCAGAGTTCTCGGCTACTGAGAAACTTTGGTTTGCAATAATTGGAGCTTCATTGGTATTTGTTAGTGTAATCGTAACATTCGCCTGACTGCTCAATGTCCCCGTTCCATTGTCCTGAACCTTCACAACCAATATAAAACTAGGATTAGTTTCGAAATTCAGAGCTGTTGTATTGGCAACAGTTAAAGCACCAGTTGAAGCATTGATTGCAAAAGCAGTACTGGTGTTTCCCGAAAGAATTGAATAGGTGAGTGTTTGACCTGCATCTGGATCAGTTGCTATAACCGTACCAACACTAGTTCCGTTAGAAGAATTCTCAGCTATCGAAAAAGATTGGTTGCTAATCACAGGTGCATCATTTGCATTTGTAAGGTTTATTGTAATTGTTGCCTGACTGCTCAGGGAAACTGTTCCGTTGTCCTGTACCTTTACAATAAGGGCAAAACTTGGAGTGGCTTCATAATTCAAGGCAGTTGTGTTTGCAACAGTTATTGCACCTGTTGATGCATTTATGGCAAAAGCTCCGCTTGTATTCCCTGAAAGTATGGAATAAGCCAGTATTTGACCTGCATCAGGATCTGATGCTACGACCGTTCCTACAGCAGTTCCATTTACAGAATTTTCAGCAATGGTAAAAGATTGATTGGCAATAATTGGAGAATCATTAACATCTGTAAGTGTGATAGTAATGTTTGCCTGACTGCTCAGTAATCCGGTTCCATTATCCTGTACCTTGATCACCAGGGTAAAAAAAGGATTTGTTTCAAAATTGATTGCAGTTGAATTGGCAACAGTGATTGCTCCGGTAGTCGCATTTATTGCGAAAGCACTGCTGGTATTGCCGGAAAGAATAGAATAAGTTAGTATTTGTCCTGCATCAGGATCTGAAGCCACCACTGAACCGACCGAGGTTCCGTTTAAGGAATTCTCTGCAACAGTGAAGGATTGATTGGCAATTATTGGAGCCTCATTTACATTGGTGAGGTTAATGGTGATATTCGCCTGATTGCTGAGAGTCCCGGTTCCATTATCCTGAACCTTCACAACAATCACATAGCTTGGGGAAGACTCAAAATTTAATGCTGATGAGTTGGCAACAGTTAATGCACCTGTGCTTGCATTGATTGCAAATGCTCCACTGGTATTTCCTGATAGTATTGAATAGGCTAATGTTTGTCCGGCATCCGGATCTGAAGCAACAACAGTACCTACAGAGGTTCCATTTGCAGAGTTCTCGGCTACTGAGAAACTTTGGTTTGCAATAATTGGAGCTTCATTGGCATTTGTTAGTGTAATCGTAACATTCGCCTGACTGCTCAATGTCCCCGTTCCATTGTCCTGAACCTTCACAACCAATGTAAAGCTAGGATTGGTTTCAAAATTCAGAACTGTTGTATTGGCAACCGATATAGCTCCTGTTGAAGCATTGATTGCAAAAGCAGTGCTGGTGTTTCCTGAAAGAATTGAGTATGTCAGCACTTGTCCTGCATCCGGGTCTGAGGCAATAACGGTTCCAACAGCTGTTCCATTTGCGGAATTTTCTGCAATCGAAAATGCTTGATTCCCAATAACAGGAACTTCATTTACATTGGTGAGATTGATTGTAGCATTTGCCTGACTGCTTAATGTACCTGTTCCATTATCCTGAACCTTAATAACTAAGGTAAAGCTAGGAGTGGATTCAAAATTCAAGGCAGTCGAATTGGCAACTGTTAGTGCTCCTGTGGATGCATTAATTGCAAATGCTGCATTTGTATTACCAGATAGAATTGAATACGTAAGTGTTTGTCCTGCATCCGGATCTGAGGCCAATACCGTTCCAACTGCAGCTCCGTTTGCTGAATTCTCAGCAATTGTAAAGGTCTGATTGGAGATTACAGGAGCATCATTAACATTGGTCAATGATATTGTCACGTTTGCCTGATTGCTGAGCGTTGCGGTTCCATTATCCTGAACTTTCACTACAAGAGAAAAGCTGGGAGTTGTCTCAAAATTCAATGCTGATGAAGTTGCAACAGTGATTATTCCGGTGCTGGCATTTATAGCAAAAGCTCCATTAGTGTTTCCTGAAAATATCGAATAACTAAGGACTTGACCTGCATCAGGGTCTGAGGCAATTACAGTGCCAACTGCTGTCCCATTTGCGGAATTTTCCGCTATTGAGAATGACTGATTGGCAATGACTGGAGTTTCATTAACATCAGTAACGAAAATGGTAACATTTGCTTGGTTGCTTAATGAGGTCGTACCATTGTCCTGTACTTTAACAACTAGAGTGAAGCTAGGTGTTGTTTCAAAGTTCAGTAATGCAGAATTTGCCACTGTAATTACACCGGTTGAGGAATTTAAAGCAAATGCAGTTCCTGTATTACCGGAAAGTATAGAATAGGTAAGAAGTTGTCCTGCATCCGGATCACTTGCTACAACAGTTCCTACTGATGTTCCATTGGCTGTGTTTTCTGAAACTGAGAACGCCTGATTCGCAATAATTGGCGATTCATTTACATTTGTCAGGTTAATAGTTATTGTTGCCTGACTGCTAAGTAATCCTGTTCCATTATCCTGGACCTTCACTACAAGTGAGAAAGTGGGAGTGGATTCAAAATTTAATGTTGCTGAATTTGCAACAGTTAATGCACCCGTTGAGCTGTTAACACTAAAGGTACTTCCTGTATTTCCTGAAAGGATAGAGTAAGTTAAAATTTGTCCTGCATCCGGATCAGAAGCTATCACAGTGCCAACTGCAGCACCATTTACCGAATTTTCGGCAATGGAAAATGTCTGATTTGCTATGATTGGAGCATCATTAGCATTGGTAAGAGTGATTGTAATGTTGGCCTGATTGCTAAGTGTGCCTGTTCCATTATCCTGTACCTTAACAACAAGGGTAAAGCTTGGTGTCGTTTCAAAGTTAAGCGCTGTTGTGTTGGCAACAGTTAATGCTCCCGATGTTGCATTTATAGCAAATGCTCCATTTGTATTACCTGATAGAATAGAGAAAGCCAGAGTTTGTCCTGCATCAGGATCACTGGCAACAACAGTGCCCACAGCTGTGCCATTGGCAAGGTTTTCTGCTATTGTAAAAGTTTGGTTTACTATTACTGGTGCCTCATTTACATTGGTAAGGTTGATGGTAATATTCGCCTGGCTGCTTAAGGGGCTTGTTCCGTTGTCAAGAGCTTTAACTACAAGCACAAAACTTGGAGTTGATTCAAAATTCAGAGCAGTCGAATTGGCCACTGAAAGAGCTCCGGTGCTGGTGTTTATAGAGAAGGCCCCGTTTGTATTCCCTGAAAGGATAGAATAGGTTAGTGTTTGGCCAGCATCCGGGTCAGTTGCTACAACGGTTCCCGCTGCTGATCCATTTGCTGAATTCTCTGCTATTGCAAAAGTTTGATTAGCTATAACCGGAACTTCATTTACATTGGTAAGGGTGATAGTTATATTTGCCTGATTTGATAGTGAGCCTGTCCCATTATCCTGAACCTTTACTACCAGTGTGAAACTCGGAGTTGTCTCAAAATTTAGTGAAGATGAGGTTGCAACTGATAAGGCTCCTGAACTTGCATTGATAGCAAAAGCTCCTCCTGTGTTTCCTGATAATATCGAATAGGTAAGTGTTTGTCCTGCATCAGGATCTGACGCCACAACGCTGCCTACTGATGTCCCATTTACAGAGTTTTCAGCAATGGCAAATGATTGATTGGCAATTGAAGGTGTTTCATTTACATCATTCACATTAATAGTCATGGTTGCAGTACTGCTCAAACTTCCAGCGCCATTATCCTGTGCCTTAACCACTAAGGCAAATGTTGGATTTGACTCGAAATTAAGAAGAGTATTATTTGCAACTAAAACGGCTCCTGTTGTTGCATTGATAGTAAAAGTACTACCAGTGTTTCCGCTTTGTATGCTATAGGTTAGTGTTTGTCCAGCATCAGGATCAGTAGCTACAACCGTTCCAACTGTTGATCCAACACTGCTGTTTTCATTAATGGCAAATGTTTGATTATTTACAGTTGGTGCCTCATTTTGGTTGATAAGGTTTACTGTCACTGTGGCCTGATTGCTCAAGTTACCTGTACCATTGTCTTGAACCTTGACTACCAAAGCAAACGAAGGAGTGGTTTCATAATTTAGTGCGGTGGTATTAGCCACTGTTAAGACACCAGTTGTTGAATTGATTGCAAAGGCAGTGCTGGTATTCCCAGAAAGAATTGAATAAGTTAAGGTTTGTCCTGCATTAGGATCAGAGGCAACCACTGTTCCAACAGTTGTGCCATTAGCACTATTCTCGCTTATACTGAACGATTGGTTCGCTATTACTGGAGGAAGATTGGCTCCGGTTGAAACAAATTCAAAAGCTCCAAGATCAGGAGCAGTTCCATTGTATGGAATGCCAACATTAATCCCTGCATCAATAAGGTCCGACCCCGATGCCAAGTGCATAAATGGGATAACTGGAAGACTTCCATCAGTTTGCCTTGCATTATCCAGTCCTGTCATTGTAACTGAAGTAAAATCTGCATCATTAACAGTAAAAGCTGGATTGGGGATGCTTTGCCAACCTCCATGTATGAAGGTACAATGATCAATTATCGACTCTGGACTAAATTGGCCGATAGGAGCTATACTATAGACATTTCCATATGAAACGTTATTTTTCGAAACATGGGGAATGTGAAGTTCAAGTAAGTAATTGAATCCATATCCTCTTGCGTTATAGCAAGCTGTGTTATTATACAATTCAACCTTAAGCTTTCCCAGATTCTGATCAAATCCTATTGAGCGATTGTAGGTAGCCAGACAATTCTTTATAACTCTCTTGGTAACAGTACTATAATCATTTACTGGAGGACCTACCTTGAATCCAATCCCATTTCCACCTGCTACAGTGAGGTCGGGATCTGTAGTGGTATAGCCTGGCCTGTAGCCATTCATCCAATTCCAGCAGTTTGTAAATGTCAGAAATCCATTGTTGTTATATAGGTCAACGCCGTCATCTGAATTCCACCACATTCTGGTGCCAATAATATTAAATACACCATTTGGGTCAACAGTGCTGACTCTTAGGCCATCTGCACCTCCCCAGGCGGTGTTGGTGCCATAGGCAGTATAGGGATCTGAATTATGATGAAGGTCACAATTCAAAACAGTCACATTTGTCGAGTAATGAGTAGACCAATCTCCTATGCAAAGCCCAAATCCATTGTGGTGAATATTCAAAAGCTCAAAAGTGCAGTTTTGAACATTTTGAGCCATGAATCCATAGTATAAATGGTCAGCTGTCTCTTGCTTCCAACCTGTAATTTCAAGTCCTTTAACATGGATATAGTCTCCCATTACCAATATACCTGAGTAATAGGTCCAGCTCGTGATAGTGCCTTTCTTGATAATGGGATTTTCGCCAGGATAATTCCAAACTTTAATAAGATTTGTAGCTGTCCCGTTTTTATTGATAAGAAGTTGTTCGGAATTGAAATAATAGGTGCCCCCCCTGAGATATACAGTATCCCCGGCTGCTACCAGTGTCCATGCTTTATTAAGTGTGGCAAAAGGAGCTCCTATTGTACCGGCGTTGGCATCATTACCCGTTGGGGAAATGAAGTATTTGGTTGCAGAAGCTTCTGTCCCTATAGTTAGAAGAACAGTTACCAGAACGAAAAACCATAAGCTGGTTTTCCGGATACTATTGTGTATCTTATGATGATGACTCCTGAGGAGACATAATGGATCTGCGAAGAGGGAGATCCCGGTAAAACGAGTATGACGAGTTTTCATGGTAGTAGTAGAGAGTTGTAACAAGCGCACGAGTAATACTCATTGTCTGCAAGTGCAAATCCTGAGTATGATGTTTTGTATTATTAATCGCCTATACATATAAAAGGTCATACGGCCTTTTGCTTAATTCTGATATTTAGAAGCGATTAAAATTGTGGTAGTTATATTCAAGTAATTCCGATATGATTTCTATTAGATGTACATCAAATATTTGGATTCGATAAATTTAATTATCAAATTGGTAAAGTCGTATTTGAAGAAATCAACAGGAATTGGGGTGTTAGAAGCAATGCAAAAGATAGTAGCATTTCAGAGAAAACCAGTTTTTAGGGTTTAAATTGCCCTCGATTTAGTAACTTTCATTAAAAAAAAGTAAAATTTCAAAGATAAGGCATCTCCATTTTTAGTGAGATGCCTTATCTGGAAAGGAAGAATATATCCTTATTGACCTTGTTATAATTTAATTATTTTAGCGAATTTGAATTCGTTTAGACATTTAACAAGTATGGTGTAATTCCCTTGAGGAAGAGATGATAAATCAATCAACAGCTGAGAGTCGCAACTCGCATTCTTTTTCTCAGAAGCAACCCGGCCATACATGTCCAAAACAATGACATCAAAAGGTTGGGGAAGCGTTGAGGGGATGTCCAGTGTCACCAATCCATTATATGTGGGATTAGGAAAAACATGAAGACCCAGATGTTCTGTTTTTGAAGGATCTGTGATATTTTGACCTGAAACCGATGAGCCTACAGCATCAACCCCTGTTTGGTCAAGATTGTTTATACTGTCATGCAATTCAGCCGTCTCATATGATGTGCTCAGTATTTCCTGACTTTCAACAGAGGTGCCAGCAATAATTGTTGTTCCAGCTGGTTGTGGTAATTGTGCTGCAACATTATTAAGCTTTACTGTAATATTGCCTTGGCTATAGAGCGATCCTGTACCATTATCCTGTACTTTGATTGTCAGATAAAAATTAGGGGTAGTTTCATAATCCAACATAGCGGAATTTGCAACCAATAGTTTTCCGGATGTGCTGATAATTGAAAATGCTCCATTTGTATTTCCCGATATAATTGAATAAGTGATAGTCTGACCAATTTCAGGGTCAAAAGCCTCTACAGTGCCTACACTCGTTCCATTTGCCGAATTCTCATCTACGTAGAAAACCTGACCTGCTGTTAGATACGGAGCTTCATTAATATTATTAAGGTTGATTGCAATATTAGCTTGGTTACTCAATGGGACTGTAGCATTATCCTGAGCTTTAACGATTAATGTAAATGTTGGTGTCGTTTCAAAGTTCAATGCACTTGAATTGAGCACGGAAATGGAGCCAGTGGCTGAATTAATTGCAAATGCTCCATTGGTATTGCCTGATAAAATGCTGTAAGAGAGGGTTTGCCCTGCATCAGGATCTGAAGCCGCTACCGTACCAACAACTGTCCCGTTAGTACTATTTTCATTAATTGAAAAAGATTGATTAGCTATAATGGGAGCCTCATTTACATTTAGGAGATTGATTGTTATAATGGCTTGGCTACTTAATAATCCTGTTCCATTATCCTGAACTTTTACAGTTAATGCAAAACTTGGAGTGCTTTCAAAATTAAGTGCACTCGAATTTGATACAGTAATCTTCCCAGTAGTCGAGTTGATTGCAAATGCAGTATTTGTGTTACCTGAAAGTATGGAATAGCTTAATGTCTGACCTGCATCAGGATCTGACGCAACTACTGTTCCAACAATAGTTCCATTGGCCGAATTCTCCTGCAGGGAAAAGGATTGATTGCTGATTGAGGGTGGCTCATTAATATTTGTGAGGTTCACTGTAATAGTTGCCTGACTGCTTAAACTGATTGTAGCATTGTCCTGAACCTTTACAATTAGTGCAAATGAAGTGATGGTTTCAAAATTGAGTACAGAAGAATTTGCAACTTTCAATACCCCGGTAGAACTATTGATTGAAAATGCTCCATTGGTATTTCCAGATAGAATGGAGTATGCTATCGATTGCCCTCCATCCGGATCAGATGCAACGACAGTTCCTACTGTAGTTCCATTACTGGTGTTCTCTGCAACTGAGAATGTCTGATTCGAGATTTGTGGATTTTCATTAACATTGAAAAGATCGATTATGATAGTACCCTGACTGCTTTGACTAACTGTGCCATTATCCTGAGCTTTTACAATCAGAAAAAAAAGCGGAGTGGTTTCATAATTCAAGGCAGTTGTATTGGCTACTTTAATCAGTCCTGTAGTAGTATTAATAGAAAATGCAGAATTGGTGTTTCCTGAAACGATTGAATATGTTATTGATTGTCCTGCATCAGGATCAACAGCTACTACAGTACCTACTGATGTGCCGTTGGCAGTGTTTTCATAAATGGAATATGCATCTTCTGTTATCACCGGAGGCTCATTGATGTTCAAAACATTAATGGTTACCACTGCCTGGCTGCTTAAACTCACCGGATTACTATCCTGAACCTTTATGACCAATGAATAGGTCACGGTTGATTCATAATTGAGGCTGGACTGATTTGCAACTGATAAATCCCCGGTAAGCGGATTTATACTGAATGTGCTTCCAATATTCCCTGATAGTATGGAATATGTCAGTGTTTGTCCTCCATCAGGATCACTTGCCAGAACATCACCAACCAAGGTTCCGTTTGAGGAATTTTCATTAATGGAAAATGATTGACTGTTGATAACTGGAGGCTCATTAACATTGAACAAGTCAATAATTATTGAACCTTGAGTGCTGAGATTGCCGGTGCCATTATCCTGAACTTTTACAGTCAGGAAAAACAAAGGGGTTGATTCATAATTAATGCCGGAAGAATTTGCAACTGCTAATAATCCTGTTGAGGAATTGATGGCAAATGCAGAGCTCGTATTTCCCGAAATAATGGAGTATGTCAATATTTGGCCAGGTTCAGGATCAGAAGCAGTTACATACCCAACAACAGTGCCATTAGGTGAGTTTTCAGCAATTGAAAATGCATCATCTGAAATAACAGGTGGTTCATTGACATTGGTGATATTTATTGATACATTTGCTTGGTTGCTTAACAATCCCGGGCCATTATCCTGAACTTTCACAACCAAAGTTATTAAGGGATTTGATTCAAAATTAAGGGCTGCGGAATTTGCCACAGTCAGCACTCCTGTTGAACTGTTCAAGGCAAATGCAGTGTTTGAGTTTCCCGAAACTATAGAATAGGTAAGTGTTTGTCCAGCATTTGGATCAGTAGCGGAAACGGTTCCAACAGTTGTCCCATTTGCACTATTTTCCGAAACACTAAAAGTTTGGTTGCTTATAACAGGAGGCAGATTTTGTGTTGAGGCTATATTGCACACTACGGTTGCCTGTCCATATAAATATCCGGCTCCATTATCTGTTGCCCTCACAACCAGATTAAAAACTGGGTTTACAGTCGGATTCAGGGCAGTGGAATTTGCAACAGATAATACACCGGTTGTCGCATTGATAACAAAAGCACTGCTTGTATTTCCCGATTGAATTGTGTATGTTATTGATTGTCCTGCGTCTGGGTCTGAAGCAATCACGGTACCTGCAATTGTCCCATTAGCCGAATAAGGATTTAAGGTAAAGGATTGATTGCTTGCAACAGTAGGAGGCTCATTCAGATTTATGATGGAGATTGTTATACTAGCTTGACTATACAGTAATCCGGTTCCATTATCCTGAACTTTTACTGTTAAGGTAAAGGTAGTCAGAACTTCGAAATTCAAAGCACTTGAATTTGCGACTGTAAGTACACCGCTTGCTGAATTTATTGCAAATGCTGTATTGGTATTACCTGAAACAATTGAATATGTCAATACCTGACCCGCATCAGGATCAGAAGCGACAATGGTACCTGTTATAGTGCCATTTGCTGCATTCTCCTGAACCGAGAAGGATTGGTTCAGAATAATTGGGGTTTCGTTGATATTGATAAGATTTATTGTTACTGTTGCCTGACTTGACAAAGCTCCTGCGCCATTATCCTGCACTTTTACGACTAACGCATAGGAAGGGGTGGTTTCATAGTTAAGCGCAGAGGCGTTGGCAACTTTAAGTAGTCCATTGGAAGTATTAATTGAAAAGGCTCCATTGGAATTTCCCGATAGAATACTGTAGGTGAGTGATTGCCCTGCATCAGGGTCAGACGCAGTTACAGTCCCAATTGTTGTCCCAACTGCACTGTTTTCGTTAACTGCGAATGTTTGACTATTGATGATTGGAGCTTCGTTGAGATTATTAACATTGATTGTTGCTGTTGCTTGGTTGCTCAGTGAAACTGTGCCATTATCCTGAACTTTAACAACCAGAGAGAATGTAGTAATTGTTTCGTAATTCAATGCCGCAGAATTTGAAACGCTTAGAACACCTGTGCTGGCATTGATTGAAAATGCACTGTTTGTATTCCCGGACAGAATAGAATATGTCAAGGTTTGTCCTGCATTTGGGTCCGACGCAACCACAGTTCCGACGACAGTACCATTCAGAGAATTTTCATTGATTTGAAAACTTTGATTCAGAATTTGAGGGGCGAGGTTGCTGCTGCTGCTATTGTATTCAAAAGCTCCAAGGTCTGGTGCACTGCCATAATATGGGATATTTACATTTATGCCGGCGTCAACCATATCTGAATTGGAAACCAAATGCAGGAATGCTATTTCTGGTAAGCTACCATCAGATGCTCGGGGTCCATCTATTCCAGTGGAATTTACTGATTGAAAATCAGCATCATTGACGGTAAATGATGGATTGGCAGTGCATTGCCAGCCGCTATTGATAAAAGAGCAATGGTCTACAATTGATTCGGGACTGAATTGTCCGATAGGGGCCGAGCTATAAGTATTGGCATATGAAATATTATTCTTTGAAATATGGGGAATATGCAGTTCAAGAACCTGATTGAAGTTAAAACCTCTGCTATTATAGTATGCAGTATTGTTGTTCAATTCAACAATACATTTGGCAAGGTTTTGATCAAATCCAATGCTTCTATTGCTGTAAGTTATGCAATTCTTGAGTATCCTCTTTTTAAGTGTGGTATAGTTTTCAATTGTGGGCCCCAACTTGAACCCTATGCCATTTCCACCAGTAGCTAAAATATCCGGACTTCCGACTGAAACTCCAGGCTGGTAGCCATTTGTCCAGGCCCAGCACTTCTCAAAAGTGACATACCCTGCATTATTATATAGGTCAACTCCATCGTCGGAATTCCACCAAAGTCTTGTCCCAATTATATAGTGGTTTGCATTAGGGTCAGAAGTACTGATCCTCAGTCCATCAGCACCACCCCAAGGCGTATTGGTATTAAAGGCAGACAAGGGGTCTGAATTATGGTGAAGGTCACAATTTATAATATAGTTATTGGTTGAAAGGTGTGTTGTCCAATCCCCAATTACAAAACCAAAGCCATTATGATGGATGTTTAATCGTTCGAAAGTGCAATTTTGAACACTTTCAGCGATTATGCCATAATAAAGGTGGTCAGATGTCATCTGCTTCCATCCAGTGATTTCAAGGCCCTTAATATGAATGTAATCTCCCATTACCAGGATACCTGTGTAATAAATCCATGATGTTATATTACCTTTAGTAATTACTGGGACCTCATTCGGATAGTTCCACACTTTGATGGTTAGCGCAGCAGTTCCATTTTTATTGATGAGTTGCTGTTCGGTATTAAATGCATAGGTTCCACCCCTCATGTATATGGTATCTCCTGCAGCAACAATAGTCCAGGCTTTATTAAGAGTAGCAAATGGGAGGCTTATAGTTCCGGGATTACTATCATTTCCAGTAGGCGAAAGAAAATACTTCGTTGCATACGAATTCAGGGAACCAATAGCTATGAAGAGCAACAGCATGCTTAAGACCAGGCTGTGAAGCCTTAAATTCTTGAGCAGTCGAGAAAAGTTTAATATATTGTCCAATTGGGTTGGAAGATTTCTTTTGTGGTTTGATGTGTGATAAGTTTTGGAAGAAAGGGGAGTTCTCATAGCTGGGTTTAGGTTGTTCAAGTTTACTTTAGAATTTTAATCCACGGACAAATTTGAGATTTCAAGTTATCCTTGGAAAAGTCTGAAATGAACATCTGAGCTATTCGAAACTAATCTCCATTCTATACACTATACTAACCAACTTCAGAAAATGAACTATTCATTCCCTGAAAACACAAAACACTAAGAAGGTGTTTTCCACCGCTTTTAGCCACAAATGAGGCTGATGTACATCAATAATAAGCTCAATGTCAGAGCTATAAACCTAAAAGATAACTTTAGATTCAAAGAATCGGAAGCAAGTACCTCGTTTGGCATCAATTTATTCATTTCGATACAAAACTAATGATTAAGCTTCAAATTATTAGTAGCTATACATTTGAAAAACTTGCTAGTCTCCAAGGGGTACATGGAGGTACCATTGAGAAATGATATAAAGAATATAGGAATAATTACTTAACTATAAGTTAATTATAATTGTTATGTTATAAAGGTAGGTGTGGTAACTTAATTATTTTACAATGAGTTTAATGCGGCAATGTTGAAAAGTCACCCGATAATGTTAATAAGTGACGACGGATATCACAAACAATAGTGAAATAGACAAAAATTAGATTATGATTAGATTTACTGGTAGTTTATGTTGAAAGTTGCAGAACGGGACTAAAACCTATTGCCCACTTCCAAGAAAAACAGTACGTATTGTTTTGACTGTCAATAATAAGTCTTTTTCAAGGGACCAGTTGTCTATGTACTGCAGATCCATTTTCATCCAATCTTCAAATGAGATGCTATTGCGTTTTGGCATGGTCTGCCAAATGCAGGTTATTCCAGGTCTCATTGACAATCTTCTCAATTGCCAGGGTTTATATTGCTTTACTTCACTCATGATAGGTGGTCTGGGACCGACAAGTGACATATCGCCTTTGAGCACATTGAAGAATTGAGGCAATTCATCCAGACTGGTTTTTCTAAGATACTTGCCAATTCTGGTAATTCTTGGATCATTTTTAATCTTGAATACTGGTCCGCTCATTTCATTCTGGTCCATAATCTT
This sequence comes from Bacteroidales bacterium, assembly GCA_016707705.1. Lineage (GTDB taxonomy): Bacteria > Bacteroidota > Bacteroidia > Bacteroidales > UBA4417 > UBA4417. Next base: position 61,114 of record JADJHD010000007.1, on the reverse strand, counting down.
CATCTGCATCTTTTCAGCATCCTCCATCATCGTTCTGAACTTATAGATATAAAATTCACGCCCATGCAGACCAACCCTTTTCTGTTTAAATATGATTGGTCCTTTTGATGTAGTTTTAATTAAGATTGCAATAATTGCAAGCAGAGGCATCCAAAGTATTATGACAGCACAGGAGATTATGAAATCAAGCATATACTTCCAGCTTAATGCATATTGATTTGATGGTGTATTTTTATAGGTTATGAAGGGAACCCCATCAAAATGATTAAGTTCAGGTTTAGCTGATGAATATGACAATAATTGTGAATAGAGGCGGAATGCAACTCCAACTTCTTCGCATGCATGAACAATACCTTGTACCTCATCTTCATTGAACTTTCCCTTGCAATAGAAAACTTCATCAACGATTTCAGATTTGATGATATCAGGAATTCTAAAGGATTCTTTTCTAACCTCGATAATGCTGCTAAAAGTTGAAGCGATATGCTGGGAATCAGAGATAATCATTACGATTCGGTATCCCCATTCCTTATGTTTAATAATGTTGTTTATGAAACGTTCGTTTTCATCACCAGCTATGATAATTATATTAGTGAGGTTGTGGCCTTTCTTTCTTTGATGCATATAGTATTGATTAGCAATAATATATGATGCAAATAATGTTGATTGATTAAGAATGCCAAATACAATAATTACTTCTCTCGAGATATTGGAAAGGTTGAACAAATTAGTCAATGCAAATAATATTCCTACACCAATTATAGTAAACATTATGCTCTGTTTGAAGAGGATTGCATAATGATTGACTTGATAAATTCTAAGCAGAGCGGTTCTTGACAACCCAAAGAACCAAATTGGAAGAAGCATAAGAAGGAGGGCGAGATACTCAGTGGAATATGCTATTCCCGGGTTGAAAAAGTACTGAGCAATCTTGAAGGCACTGATGAACGTAACCAAAGTCAGGATAATCGTGTAGATCCCAAACATTGATGATTTAATACGTTCATCTTCTCGAATCATGATTTCTGTTGAATTTACTTTTTAATGTCAGAAGTGGCAAGTTTTAGTAGGCAATTATTGTCATGAATCAAATGGATGACTATAATTTGTCTACGTATAAACACAATCTCAAATTTTATGCCTAATAGTGTAAAATGCACATAAACAACAATATGTGAAATTTAATCAATATATCTATTTTGAATTGTGTCCCATTTTGAAAGTGTTTGTACCAATATTGCATGAAATTATCATTATGGCTAAGTAGTACAGTTAAGATGGCACGTATGAAGTTAGAGGTACAGAAGGAATTGCAGAGTAAGGATAGGGTACAAGGAAGAAGCAAAAATAAAGAAATCAGATTTCCTATAAAGATTAGAATCCTTTTTTATTACTTTTGTGTCGTTCTTATCAAGTCATTCTTAGCTTATTATTTAATACCTGAAGTCAAGAAGTTGGTTGTGATATAAATACGGGATGTAGCGCAGCCTGGTAGCGCGCTTCGTTCGGGACGAAGAGGCCGCTGGTTCGAATCCAGTCATCCCGACCAGGATTTCATACCGCTCTTTTTTATTTTGTAAGCATATTTACTGCCACTTTAGCTCAGTTGGTAGAGCAGCGCATTCGTAATGCGCGGGTCGGGGGTTCGAGTCCCCTGAGTGGCTCGACTCTTTTCTTTCTCCTATTGGGTTTCATACCTGAAAACTAAATATTTTACAGTTGCTATTGCTTTTTGCTTGTTTCTGGTTATCTTTGAGACTATAATTCAAATATTAAATACATTTTATTAAAATCTAATGTCATGGAGAGGTTTAATGCAATTGTTATTGATGATGAGACCAGTATCAGGCACAACATTGTCAATCTCATAAGAAATCATTGTCCGCAGATAGATGTGGTTGGATCAGCCGGAAATGCTGAAGAGGGGCGTCGGCTCATAAAAAAGTATTCTGTAGATTTTATCTTTCTGGACATTATGATGCCCAATGAAGATGGTTTTCAGTTTTTGGAAACCATTAAGAAAGATGATTATGGCTTGATTTTTATTACTGCCTATAATGAGCATGCTTTGCGGGCATTAAAAGCAAATGCAATAGAATACTTGTTAAAACCCATCAGCCCATTTGATCTTATTTCCGCTGTCAATAAAGCAATAGCTTACCACGGGATGAGGAACAGAAACATAGAGATGAGAAATGTGTATTTTGAATCTTTGGTTAATTTACAGAATCAACTTATTAAAAGGCCAACTAAGATCATTCGGTTAACTATACCAGAGCAATATGGGTTTACCGTCATTGATGTCAGGAACGTAAAATATTTTGAAGCTGAAGGCAATTACACCAGAATTTATTTAGCTGATGAGACTAGGTTGTTAGCTACTAGGAATATAGGGGAATTTGAGAAAATAATCGACAATGATTCGTTTTTCAGAATTCATAAGTCTTTATTGATGAATGTGAATTATCTAAATGGTTTTTCCAGTTATGAAGGCTTCTTTGCCGTGCTAAAGGATGGAACACGTTTAAGTATATCTCGAAGAAAGTTTATGGATTTCCGTTCCTGGGTTAAAGGTTATTCTTTTTCTCTTGATTAGATACTCGATCATATTATTCATTTTGATGACGCTGAGTTCGTTTATTCGGATTTCAGCGCAGAATCCCTATATCCGCCATTATACAATGAGCGAGGGTTTGCCATCAAATACCGTATATCAGATATATCAGGATAGTCATAAGTTTCTATGGTTTACTACTGATGCTGGTGTATCCAGGTATGATGGCACCAATTTTAAATATTTTAGAAAGAGGGATGGCCTTAGTAGTAATGATATAATAAGAATAAAGGAGGATTCATTTGGGAGAATATGGTTTTCTGCAATCAATGGAGCCTTGAATTTTTATTTAAATGGAGTTATTCACAATGAAAAAAATACTTCTTTTTTAAAAACTCTAAAGAGTAATGATTTTTATATTGATTTTTTTCAAGATAAGGATGAGAAGATATATTTTTATAACCGTTTCGGTGAGGTATGTTTATTGGATACCGCTAATAAAGTGACAAAATATAATGTTGGGCAATTGAATGGAAACTCGCCTGAGAATTGGACTTTTTGCTTGTATATGTATATTCATCACTTAAATAAATCCACGACTGGTGAATTTTTGTTTTGGACTAGTTGTGGCATCTTTAAGATGAAAACATTAAATGGAGAGCGGACCGCGATAGATAGTACTACTGGTGTTTATGGTGTTTTTCAAAGTCTAGATAATAACCTTTATGTAAACTCTATAAATTATGGTTTGATAAAGTATAGTAATAAATTTGGAAAACTTCAGCTGCCACTTCCTTTCGACCATTTAAAAGTAAAAACAATTGTTGAGGATACTGAAAAGAATATATGGATTGCAGCATTTGATAAGGGAGTGTATTGTTTGAGAGATGGTAAAATCATTAGGCATTTTAATATTGAAAAAGCCTTAGGTATAATTCAAGATAATGAAAATAATATTTGGGTTAGTTCAATGGTTGATGGGCTGTATTTGATTAATCATGATATTTTGAACCAAGTTCACTATTCAGGTGATAATATCAGAAGTGAAGTTGTTTCCATGTACAAGGGGTATAATAATGGCATTTGGTGCTCCTTTGGTGACAAGATTTGCTTATTTAAAGGAGGGTCTTTTAAAGAGCTTATATTGAATCTGCCACATAAGTATTACGATATAATATTACAAATAGACAAAAATAGCCTTTATATTGGAGAACGAAGTAATAAGTTATTTATTTTAAAAGATTTATGTTATTCTCAGGATGAACAAAGCATTTTTTTCAGAAATTCATCAAAATACCCTTTCAATGTAAAAAAAATAATTTTGGATCACAAAAATCGATTACTCTATACGTATGATCAATCAATGATAACAAAATCCTCTCTGCTAGATCCAATTTTGCCAACTGAAAGGATATACATCGGTGAACGAATCAATAACATTCTAGTCAACAATGAAAATAAATTAATTGTCAATGCTGCAAATAACTATTGGATTAGCTTTGGGAAAAAGTATGAATATTCTAGACTGAAAGAGTTTCGCGGCTCTATTTTTCAAGATTATTTCCCTTTAAGTGATAGTAAAGGAGAACTTATTGATATTGATGGAGATAGTATTTTTTATTTAAATAAGAATACTAGCATTAATCTGACGAAACTTTTTGATCCTCCAGTGGTTTCTGTTATAAGAAAAATTATTGTAAATAGGTCAGTATTATATTTCAGTTCGCAATCAACAGTCTATTATTGTTTCCTCCCTTCAAAGATTAGAACTGATAATAAATTAGACTTGCGGGCATTTAATGTTTCTTTTAGGAAAATTAATGATTTCTTAATTGATAATGATTCTCTTTTTATTGCATCTAGTGATGGTCTTACTATAATTCCTTTAGATTCTATTAATTTATATGGTACTCCTCCTCCTAAACCTTATGTTAAGGCAATAGTTGTCAATGGTATAAATTTGGAAAATATGGATTCGGCCATAATTGTAACTGGTAAAAATAAAATAGTATTAACATTCGGATGCATTAGCTATTTATCAAAAGAAATATCATACTCATACACCTTAGAGGGTCTCGATAATATTTGGTTATATAGTTCCGGGATCGAGACAAGCATTTTATATCAAAACCTCCCTGCTGGGAATTATCTATTTAAGCTTAAAGTACGAAGAGCAAACTCAAACTGGAGCGCCCCAATTATCTTGCGTGTCACAATTAAACCAATGTTTTATGAAACTCCTGTATTCTGGTACATGGTCTTTGTTGTATTAGCATTGACTACAATATTGAGTTTGAAACGATTCAAATACCTGCAGATGAAAAAACTGGAGGTTAATAATAAGTTGATCATTTTGGAGCAAAGGGCTTTGCACTCTATGATGAATCCACATTTTGTGTTTAACTCCTTGAGTTCTGTTCAGAATTTTTTATTGAAGGGAAGGGTAAAACCTGCAATTTCATATCTCTCACAGTTTGCCAGACTAGTTCGTCAAAATCTTATTGCAGTGAATAAAACTTATATAAGTATGGACGACGAATTGGAAAGACTGCGGAATTATCTCGACATAGAAAAGATTCGTATGGAGGACGGATTCGAATACTCAATCACATTGAGTCCTGAATTTGATGAAGATGTGTTTTACATTCCAAGCATGCTTATTCAACCTTTTGTGGAAAACTCTATTTGGCACGGATTATCTGCTACTGTAACTGGAGGAATAATCAATATAACTATAGAAATAATTGATGATAAGATACTCTTGTTCACTATTGAAGATAATGGAATTGGAATTGTTAACAGCAGCAAAAAACCGACTAAAGAGGGCGGAGGTCATCTGCACCTTGGAATGCAAATGACAAAGAAAAGACTTAGACTTTTCAATGAAAAAATGAAATTAAATGCCCGCCTGGAGTATAGTGAGCTTCAACCTAATACAGCATCCCCTGGTACAAGGGTTAAAGTGTATTTACCCTATTCTTTATCTGAACGACATACTGGTTTTCAATCAAGCTATGATGTCGTAATACAACCAAACCCGGATGCCGTTATCGAAAAAGAAAACAAAGGACTTTCTTAACTATTAGGATCCGTTAATTAAAAAAAACTTCGCGTTCATCATCAAATGTATACCGTTAGTTAAATGGTCAAGCATTCAATAGTCCTGTTTTATTAATTTTATCAAATCTAATTACAGCGCTTTATTAGATTCCCAATTTTGCATATCGTTCTTTTCATTACGTGAGGAAGAATTTTTTGAAGTGAGGAAGTATTTTTTTTGCGGTCACCGCTGATCAGGGTGACAAGCACATCCTGTTTTTCATATTACAGCTATTCTAACTTAGGGGATAGCTGTTTTTATTTGCCGTTAGATAAAAAAAACATACACTTCATCATTAAAAACCTACCGTTCGTTAAATGGTTAAGTTTTTTGATAAAAGATCATTTACTTTTATCATGGCCAAATAAAGAAAGTATACTGGTCCTTTTGTTATCAACTAAAATATTGAGATTCTTTCTATGAACTGTTTTTTATCTCTTCCAAATCGTTTTAAGTTTATCAACTCCCCACCAGATTGATAAATCTATCCTACTTTTCATATTGCGGCTATCTGACTTCGACAGGTAGCCGCTTTGTTTTTTGCACTTTGACACAAAGAGTTCGATTCTTCATAATTCAAGTTGTACATTTGCAATATAGCTCTCTAGTTAATGGACCAAGAATCAAATACCAATCACGGATCAGCATTAAAGGTTAATAAAGGAATAAATCAGCCAAACCCTATTAATCCACCTGCTGTTAAAACAATAAGGGACTCTGTTTCTCGAAATATAGTGCCCGAAGATCTTTTTGTAGGTTTGATGGACAGCAATAAAACCTATTTGAGCAAAGCAATTACTTTAATTGAAAGTACACTTGCCAGTCATCAGCAACCTGCTCAGGAACTGATAATGAGATGCCTGCCATTTTCTGGAAAATCTATCAGAATTGGTATTTCAGGATCGCCGGGAGTAGGTAAAAGTACCTTTATCGAATCATTTGGTAAATTCCTGTTTGGCAAAAATTATAAGATAGCTGTCCTGGCCATTGATCCGAGCAGCAACAGATCGAAAGGAAGCATCCTTGGAGATAAAACCAGAATGGAGGAGCTTTCATCTCTTCAAAATGTCTTCATCAGACCATCTCCCTCTTCTGGTACCTTGGGTGGAGTTGCTCGAAAAACAAGAGAGGCTATAATCCTTTGTGAAGCAGCTGGTTTTGATCTTATAATTGTAGAAACCGTTGGAGTTGGACAGAGCGAAACAGCTGTACATTCTCTGGTTGACTTCTTCCTGTTGCTTCTTTTGCCAGGCGCAGGTGATGAACTTCAAGGTATAAAACGGGGAATAATGGAAATGGCTGATGCCATCCTGATCAATAAAGCAGATGGCGAAAATATTGCCAAAGCTCAAATTGCTCTTGCTGAAATAAGAAATGCTCTTCATTTCTTCAGACTGAAAGATTCTGAATGGTCACCAGTCGCTGAATTATGTTCAGCCAAAGATAGTACTGGCATCCCCGAAATTTGGGATGTCGTTTGCAGATATATTGATCAGTCGAAAAGTACAGGTTATTTCGAAAAGAGAAGGATAGAGCAATATATGCAGACACTTTATAAATCAATTGAAGAGGCTTTGATGACAAATTTTCTCCATTCTCCTGGAATTTCTGATGGACTGAATCAAATGGAAGCTCGCATTAAGGCTGGTGAGATTAGTTCTTATCAAGCTGCAAATGAACTTTTAAAGCTATATTCGAAATAAAAGGCAGCCCAATATTCTGCTAATCAGCTTATATCGTTCTGATAATTCCAATACGTATTGAACTTGAAGATGCTATTCCTATTAGTATTAAGCATAAGTATTGTTAATTGTTGAACAATTCCAAAAGTTTCTAATTTTGCTGCACTAATGCAGGAATATGAAGAACTCTTTTGGCAACGATCTTACAGAAATGAACCCCAACTCACTGGTGCAGTATTTGAATAAACCCAGTGAGTCATTTACTAAATCAGATCTGATCAGATATATTGATGATCACAATATATCCCTGATCAATTTTAGGTATACAGGTGGGGATGGAAGACTCAAGACCTTGAACTTCGTTATTAATAGCAAAGAGCATCTTGATAGTATCCTCACTACAGGTGAGAGGGTAGATGGTTCTTCACTGTTCCCTTTCATTAAAGCCGGGAGTAGTGATTTATATGTTATACCAAAGTACAGGACTGCTTTTCTGAATCCCTTTTCACAAATCCCTGCACTTGATATTCTTTGTTCATACTACGATAAGGATGGAAATCCTCTCGAGAGTTCACCGGAATATATACTCAGAAAGTCTCATGAAGCATTGAAAGAACATACCGGCTTCTCATTTGAGGTTATGGGCGAACTTGAGTATTATATTATCAGTCCCTCCCAGGAATTGTTCCAGGCTGTCGACCAGAAGGGATATCACGAGGCTTTCCCATTTGCCAAATGGGAACAACTCAGGTCTGAAGCTATGCTTGCAATTGCCCAGACTGGTGGAAAAATAAAATATGGACATTCGGAAGTCGGGAATTTTACCGCTTCAGGAATGGAGTATGAGCAAAATGAAATTGAATTTCTACCGGTAAATCTTGAGGATTCTGCTGATCAACTTGTAATATCTAAATGGATTCTCAGAACATTGGCCTATAAATATGGCGTAACAGTGACTTTTGCCCCCAAAATTACCGTAGGTAAGGCAGGTAGTGGACTGCATATTCATACAAGGCTTGTTAAGGATGGGAAAAACGCCATGGTTGAAAATGGAGTACTTAGTGAGATAGCGAAAAAAGCAATCGCAGGTTATCTTGATCTTGCACCTTCTTTAACTGCATTTGGAAATACCAATCCAACTTCCTACTTCAGACTGGTACCCCATCAGGAAGCTCCGACAAATATTTGCTGGGGTGATAGAAACAGATCTGTCCTGGTTAGGGTCCCTTTAGGCTGGTCAGGTAAGAATTCTATGATTTATCATGCTAATCCTAATGAGAAAGTTGAAAATCAGGATTTTAGCAGTAAACAAACAGTTGAGTTTCGTTGTCCCGATGGTTCAGCTGATATATATCTTTTGCTGGCAGGACTTACAGTTGCTGCCAGACATGGATTGGAGATGAGTGACGCACTTGAATACGCCCGGAAAACCTATGTTGATGTTAATATTTTTGATGAGGAGCACCAGGAAAGAGTAAAACAATTAAGTCAGTTGCCTGTTTCATGCTGGGAATCTGCTGAAAAATTACTTGAACAGTCCTCTATATACAATAAGTATAATGTTTTCCCAAAATCGGTTATTGAGGGTGTTGCGGCTAAACTCAAACAGTACGATGATCAGGGATTAAGAGAAAAGCTTGAAACAGATCGTTCTAAACTTCAGGATATTGTTAATACGTACCTTCACTGCGGATAAGCTGTTTGACTTTTGATTGATTTTCATCATTGCTTAAATCCTAATTCCGGGATAGGGAATTTTTAGCGCATTCGCGTTCCATCTGCATTTGTATAATTCCATTAATCTAGCCCATTATCAAAGCACCTGGCATTAATAGTTCCATTCAAGCCCATTCAGCAATGATTGGCGCTACTATACTGTTTGGTGTGAATTATTGGGTTGCCAAGGGTTTGATGCCGGATTATCTTAGCCCTTTCCAAATCATTTTCATCAGAATAGCCGGGGCTGGCCTTATATTCTGGCTTTTCGACTTGCTTAACCCAAATCATCGTGCCATTCCTCCCGTGAAAATACTGATAAAGCTATTTTTACTTGCCTTGCTTGGAATAGCACTGAACCAGACTCTCTTTTTTATCGGATTGAACCTGACCTCACCGGTAGATACATCGATTATTAATTCAACAAACCCTCTATTGGTCTTGTTGATTTCATTGCTTATTACGAAGTCCCTGCCATCTAAATATCAGATTCTTGGTATAATATCAGGAATGATAGGAGCTATAATCTTAATTGCTCCGGATAATTACTTGTCTCATTCTTCATCTATCACTGCAGGTAATTGGTTCATACTTGCCAATACCATCTGCTGGAGTTTATACCTTGTTTTAGGTAAAACTGTGATGTCCCAATATGGGACAATGTATGTGATGAAGTGGATTTTCCTTTTTGGATTTGTACTAATCTCCCCATTTACAATTGATGATTTTTTGTCAATTGATATTTCTTCTTTTAGCACTAAGGCGTGGTTTAGTCTTATATATGTTGTGATAGGGACTACCTTTCTTGCCTACATGCTAATAACTATTGGGCTAAAAAGCATGCCACCACAATTGGTTGCAGTATACACCAACTTGCAGCCAGTTATTGTGGTGTTAATTGGTTTTACAATCACAAATGAAGGAGCAGGTGTTGATAAATTGTTTGCTATGCTAATGGTAATTTTGGGAATCTTTCTAGTAAGCAGGAGGTGATTGGCATTCATTGTGCCATTGCTGAATCCAACTGATAACTGAAATATAATAATTAATAAAAGAAAAAGGCCTCGTCATATCGACAAGGCCTTTATCTTCTGCAAAGTCCTGTGAGGCTAATTATGCAGGATGAATAGCTTCTACAGGGCATACATCTGCGCATGAGCCACAATCGGTACATACATCAGCGTCAATTTTATAGATGTCGCCTTCAGAGATAGCTTCCACGGGGCATTCGTCAATGCAAGTGCCACAAGCGGTGCAGTCATCAGAAATTACATAAGCCATTGGTTATGTTTTTAGGATTATGATGCAAATATAGATAGTTATTTCCAATCACTACGGACTTGATTTTATTTAGAGAGCTTCTAAATAAAAAAATCTTTGAAACTTTAATTCAATAAATGATAGGAATCTTTCAGTTGTATCTGCCTGAGCAAAAAGCAATAGGTCATTTTTTTGGATAATTAATTATGACAATTATTTGAATATGTACATCTTAGAAAATTATTAACTATGCTTGAAAATAGATTAATTTTCCCTTTCACCTTTCATAAAACTTATAACTTTGCAGCCATACCTTTTTAAATGATCCAATATGAACATGAAAGTTAACACCATTGAGAAAGAAGATGTTGTTGTGAAATTTGTGGGAGATTCCGGGGACGGTATGCAGCTTGCAGGAACATTGTTTAGCGACACCGCTGCCTTAGAAGGCCTAGACCTTGCTACTTTTCCTGATTATCCTGCAGAAATAAGGGCTCCCCATAACACTATAGCAGGAGTTTCAGGTTTCCAGGTTCGTATTGGAAAGAAAAAGATTGAGACTACCGGTGATGCTGTTGATATTCTCGTTGCAATGAACCCTGCTTCTTTAAAGGCAAACCTCAAATGGACCCGTCCCGGAGCAACACTCATCGTTGATGCAGATTCTTTCGATGAAGCTGCAATTAAAAAGGCTGGTTATTCCAGCAATCCTCTTGATGATGACTCTCTATCAGGATATAACCTTATTAAGGCTCCAATATCATCAATGACTCGCGAAGCAGTTAAACCTTTAGGCTTTGACTTAAAGACAGCTGACAAGACTCGCAATGTTTTTGCACTTGGTATTGTCTATCATATTGTAAACTGGAAGCCTGATTCCACTTTCGATTACTTTAAACTGAAATTCAAGAAGAAACCTGAACTGGTTGATGCAAACAAGGCTGTACTAGCAGGCGGGCTCAACTATGCTGCAAATGTTGAAGCGTTAAGGACTGTTTATCACATAACCAAAGCTAAACTTCCCGCTGGGAAATACAGAAATATTACCGGAAATGTGGCAACGGCCTGGGGATTTCTGGCAGCTTCTGAGAGATCTGGACGGCCCTTGTTCCTCGGATCCTATCCTATTACTCCTGCTACTGAAATTCTTATGGAATTGTCAAGGCATAAGTCGCTTGGAGCAAAAGTATTTCAGGCAGAAGATGAAATTGCCGGTATTTGCTCTGCAATTGGCGCCAGCTATACAGGATCGCTGGCACTTACAACTACTTCCGGTCCAGGATTATCACTTAAAAGTGAAGCTATAGGACTTGCTGTTATGACTGAATTGCCGCTGGTCATTGTGGATGTGCAAAGAGGTGGTCCTTCTACAGGCCTGCCAACCAAGAGTGAACAGAGTGATCTCATGCAGGCTTTGTTTGGAAGAAATGGTGAAGCTCCTGTTGTTGTAGTTGCTGCTTCAACGCCGTCCGATTGTTTCTTCTATGCTTATCAGGCTTCGAAGATTGCAATGGAACATATGACCCCGGTTATGTTAATGACTGATGGATCTCTTGGCAATGGATCTCAGCTCTTCAGAATACCAAAGGTAGCTGATCTTCCTGATATCAATCCTCCGATTGTTGAACAGAATGACAAGGATTTCAAGCCTTACAGAAGGAATGCTGAAACATTTGTGAGGAAATGGGCTCTGCCTGGAACCATTGGATTAAGGCATAGGATCGGTGGCCTGGAAAAGGAGAATATTTCAGGTAATGTAAGCACTGATCCTGCAAATCATCAGTTAATGACAGATTTGAGGGAAGCTAAAATTCAAAAAGTTGCAGACTTTATTCCTCTGCAAGAAATTGTTGGTGAAAAAGAAGGAGACGTTCTTGTAGTTAGCTGGGGTGGAACCCGTGGTACTACCCAGGCTGCTGTTGAAGAACTTCAACAGGCAGGTAAAAAGATAAGCCTTGCGCATTTCCATTACATCATGCCTTTGCCCAAGAATACTCATGAGGTACTTGCCGGATTTAAAAAGATTATTGTCTGCGAGCTAAACAGCGGTCAGTTCGTAAATTACCTGAGAATGAAGGAGCCAGAATTCAGTTATTTGCAATATAACAAGGTTCAAGGCCTTCCTTTTACAGTTAATGAATTAGTTACCAAATTCACTGAACTTCTTTAGCATTCAAAACCATGATAGATTTTCCAAATAAAACCATAGAAAGGTCTTCAGTTGAACTAACCAAGGAAGACTTCGTAAGTGACCAACTCGTTAAATGGTGCCCGGGTTGTGGGGACCATGCTATTTTAGCGGCAGTTGCAAATGTGTTTCCAAAGATTGGATACAGGAAAGAGAACTTTATGATGGTTTCCGGTATCGGATGCTCTTCAAGGTTCCCCTATTATGTAAATACGTATGGGTTCCATGGAATCCATGGAAGAGCACATGCAATAGCTTCCGGCGTTAAGATTGCCAATCCAAACCTGAGTGTATGGATAACCACAGGTGATGGTGATTCACTTGCAATTGGAGGGAATCACTTTATCCATATTATCAGAAGGAATATTGATGTGAATATTATCCTATTTAACAACCAGATCTATGGTTTGACTAAAGGGCAATATTCCCCTACAACACCGATGGGAAGTGTTACAAAGACATCTCCTCAGGGAACAATTGAGCACCCTTTTAACCCAGGCGAATTAGTGCTTGGAGCACAGGGTACATTCTTCGCAAGAGCTGTAGATAGTAATGTAAAACTCATGACTGAAGTTATGTTTGAAGCAGCAAGGCATGATGGTACTTCTGTGATTGAAATTCTACAGAATTGCGTCATTTTTGCTGACAAAACACATGCTGCAGTTACTGATAAGGAAGTTCGCGATGATGCACAGATTCATCTTAAAAATGGTGAACCTATGGTCTTTGGAAAATCCAAGGATAAAGGCATAATGCTAAGAGGTACCCAACTGGAAGTTGTAAAATTAGGAGAAGGTGGTATCACTGAGGATGATTTACTGGTTCATGATCAGTATCAGCAGGATCCGGGAATTCATTTGATGCTTGCTAAGATGGCTCCGCCTCATTATCCTGTAGCAGTTGGAGTTATTCGTTCAACAATGTATCCAACTTATGATGACCTTGTGGTTGATCAGATTAATTATGCTCAGGCGACCAGCAAAATCAAGAATGTGGATGATCTTCTTAATAGTGGGGACACCTGGGAGATAAAATAGAATAGATCCTTGTATAAGCTAGGACACCCTTGATTAAGTTCAGGGGTGTTTTTTTTGTGAATATCATTGTTGTATTTGAGTTGTAATTTGAAGAAATAAGCAAGTTCAAACTTTTTTTCGGTTACTTTTGCTTCAAAATTAGTTTCCATGCTGCTCAGAACAGAGGATATAGTCAAGAAATACCGCCAGAGAACTGTTGTAAACCATGTTTCGATTCAAGTAGAGCAAGGTGAAATTGTGGGATTGTTGGGGCCGAATGGTGCAGGAAAAACAACTTCGTTCTATATAATAGTTGGGCTTATAAAACCTTTGGAAGGTAAAGTGTTTCTGGATGACAGGGAAATAACCGGAGAACCTATTTATCGCAGGGCGCAGTTGGGAATTGGTTACCTTGCTCAGGAAGCTTCAGTCTTCAGGAAGCTCAGCGTTGAAGATAATATTAAGGCGGTTTTGGAATTTACTGATCTAAATAAAAAGCAACAACAGGAAAAACTTGAATCCTTATTGGCTGAGTTCGGGTTGAACGGAGTGAGAAAGAGCATGGGGATTCAGTTATCAGGAGGGGAGCGCCGCAGAACTGAGATTGCCCGAGCTCTTGCAACTGACCCAAAGTTTATTCTGCTTGATGAACCCTTTGCTGGAGTTGACCCAATTGCTGTCGAGGATATTCAAAATATCGTTACTAAACTAAGAACCAAGAATATTGGGATTCTTATTACAGATCATAATGTTCACGAGACTCTTTCAATTACTGACAGGGCTTACCTTCTTTTTGAGGGTTCAGTTTTAAAGTCGGGAACATCTTCTGAATTGGCTGAGGATGAACAAGTAAGAAAAGTCTATCTCGGAAAGAATTTCGAATTGCGCAGATAAATAACCTAATTCAATTTATAATTTATACTTAGTGCCAATGTAAGTGGTCTATAGGGTAATTGCCTTTGATCGCTTGAAAGACTAAGGAATGTGGCTCCATTCAACTGAAGGCCGGTTCTTAGCTTGCCTTTCCCAAATCTCACAAAAGCAGCAGGCTCAAACATGAGGTATGAGTTGTTGGATATAACAGGATCCAGATCATTCATTTCGTAATATCCGTAATCTGTTATTTGGGATTTTAGAATTCCTGACTTAATCGAAATCCCATACTCGTAGAATTTGGTGGTTGATATTGTTTGTCCGGCATTAAATTGTAAAAAATAGGTGTCATAGTTGCCAGACAAATTTCCTGGGGTAGCGTTTCGCGACATACTGCCTCCTCCTGAACCATATCCTCCATATATTTCGAAGGTATAGTTTGATGGTTTCCAAAAGTATCCCAAGGCGCCCTGAAAATATCGGATCTGATCAGGAGCTTCCAATCCATATGCTAATACACTAATATGCTTTAAGGGTGAATAGCAAGCAGTAGCTGAAACTGCGGGCAGCATAGAAATGGAGCCAGATAGTTTAAGCTGATTTTTATTTTCCATTAAAGGAATCATGGCGGGTTGAGGAATGTAAACAGTGCAAGCTGAAAACAGACATGTTATCAAACCTATCCCAAGTATGAGTTTTAATATTGGTTGAGATTTCATGATGACCTCCGAAAGTCGGGGATTAAGGAAATCAATATATATATTAGAATTATCAACGGCAGTGAAGAAAACTGGAAGATGGGGATTATAAGGATTGAGATGAAGATCAGGATAAATCTCTTCTGATTATCTTTCCACTTCAATGATTTGAATTTTAGTGATATAAGAGGTATTTCAGATACAAGCAACAAACTTGATGCTAAAGTAATTACTGCTAAAACGTAATAATTTCCGAGTAATTGTTGAGTTAAGGCGGAAACTGAGCCGTCCCATCCAAGCATTAGTGGAAAAGAAGCTATGCACATTGCTACCGCAGGAGTTGGTAAACCAAGAAAGGATTCAGTCTGACGAACATCGATATTGAATTTTGCGAGCCGAAGTGCTGAAAATAGTGGTAGTATGAAGGAAATGAAGACAAAAAGATTGAAAGAACCTAATGAAAAAATAGGAGTGTTGTTTGCTTTTATCATCAGAAAATAAAGCAGAAAGCCAGGAAGCACTCCAAAGGATACTACGTCTGCCAGGGAATCCAATTCTTTGCCTATATCTGATTTAACATGCAATAGTCTTGCAGCCATTCCATCAAAGAAATCGAAGACTGCGGCAATGCCAATCATAATGGCGGCTAATTCTAATTCCCCATCAAACGCTAGAGTGATGCCTATGCACCCTGAAAGCAAGTTCAGCAGAGTAATGGTGTTCGGGATATGTGATTTTATTTTCAACTGAAGAATTTTATTTCAAAGGTACAAAATCAATTAATGTTGAGTTTGTACCTGATTTTTATAGTGAACATTGACTGCTGGAATAGCTATCTGAATTTGGAAATATAGATTAATTTAGATATCTTTGTTTAAACAGCTTACTAAAAATCGACCTATGGCGGGAATAAACATTATTACTTCACAGGGGTATATACTTAAGAAAGAGAAACTTGCTTCTTTTGCATGGGAAAAGAGTTACTCAGATATGATTCTGGAAGATCTTGATCCATTTCCTGGTTTTTATGACCATTTTTTCATTCCGGCAAATGATAGTGAAAACAGGCCCAGGTCTATCTTCATTGTGATTAAGGAAAACAGTATGGTAAGCGAAGATCGGATTATCAGAGTCACGATGAGTGTGAAAGAAGAACTGGATGTAAAATTTGATGCCGCACTTGCCAGTATCGACCTGTTTAACAGATCTGCACAATGCATCAGGGTATTTATGGATGACTATGAACAACTGCCTGCGTTGATTTCAAAGTATAAGGCAGAGGGAATTAATTTCCAGTCGAAGAAGGAAGTGAAACCATACCAAAGCCTGATAGAGGTTAGGAAGTACTTTGAAATGAAAGAGTTAAGTGAGGGGATTTATAAAGATTTGGAACAGTCTGATACTTACTATCTTAAGATTCCTGGTTTCGTGTCTTGGGATAAATTTGAGCATCAGACCATAATAATCAGAAATAACATGAATCATAAATTATATGATGCTGCTCAGGCTGCTATATATGATAAGAGTGGATTAGTTGATTTGGTGCGCATTTTTGACAGAAAAGCTGACGTAGAAATATTGGACCAGCTAAGGCTGAAATATCTCAATGAATTTGAGAGGATGTAAGTATGCCCTGAAAGGTTGGCTGCTTGCTGATATCACTATCTATCTTCTTACCTTATAAATCATGAATGCGGACCAGTTCAGAAAACTTACCAGTCTTCAGCAGGTAGAAATCATTTTTGAAAATGGTCAGGAGATAATGTCTCGTGTATTCGTGTTTTACTCCATCAGGTTGTATGTGCTCTATGATTTTTTTGTTGAGGTATGGTATAGGCAGACCAGCCTGAAGATTGATAGAATCATTCTGTTGAGGGAAGAAGATGTGATGGATATATATGAGAAACAGATTGAACTTCCGGAGTTTTGAGTTGCTCAATTCAAGAAATTACTAGAGTAATGTGCGGATCGGATAGATGATCATCCCAGTTCACTTATCTTCATCAATCTGGGGACATTAACCAGTTTTATGGATTTCCCCGATAACTCAATCAAACCATCATCTTTCATTTCTTTCATCAGCCGGATTACACTTTCGGTTGACATGCCTGTTAATTCCCCCAGATCATTGCGAGATAAGGGGAGATCGAATTCCAGGCTTTTGAAAATTCTGCCAGAAAGGCAAATCAGAATATCAGCCAATCGTCCGTGAAGGTGTTTTTGTGTCAGGCAGAAGAATCTTCCATAAGTCTGGGCAGTATTCTCGTTCATCAGATTAAGAATTCTATATGCGAAAGAAGCATTTTGCAGCATAAGTTGCTTGAAGGTCGCTACATCAATCATCTTAACTACTGATTCTACATAAGTGGTTACTGAGTAGAGAAATGTGTTATTGCCGTCATATATTGCAGGAACTCCAATTAATTGACCTGATGGAGTAATTGTAAGAATCAAATTTTTGGGATTCCCTTCAAGGTAGATCTTCACCAAACCCTTCTCCAAAAACATTACATTGGAGGCAAATGTACCTTGCTTGCATATGGTTTCACCTTTTTTATATGTAATAGTGACTGTTTGACGGTCCAGAATTCCCTTCTCTTCTGGTGTCAATAAGGCAAAGCAAGGTGAGTCATATACATGAGTTGCACATGAACTTGTAGGCAGATTGCTTTCATATGGCTCATCCATAGTTTAGCGATTTATTAGATTGCTGCAAATTAACATCTTTTTTCCTGACCTGTGTCATTTTCTATTTGTTGTCAGTCATATTTAAATTGATGATTAGCATTTTTTTTTCTATCCAACAACATGGACCATTCTGATGTACAATTCATATACCGACTTAGATTTGTTTTTTGAATAACAATGCAAGGTGCTGTATAATAATTTATTAGTAGCGTCTGCCCCTAAAATAATTCACAAATAACAAACCTTACACTATGAAAAAGATCTATCTGCTTGGAACTGTCATTCTGATGACTATGGTTTTAATCCTGAATTCATGTAAAAAGGATGAACCGGAGGCTGTAAATGCCTATTTAACTTTAAAAACCTACCTCGTTACGAATACACTGGATCTTCCGGATCTGGCAAAAAACTGGATTGTTGACCCAAAATCAACTACAGTGGGCGGAATTGTTGACTCAGTTACCAGTACAATCCCAGCGTACCATGTTTTTGACATAAGGTCAGCTGCAGATTATTCCGCAGGACATATTAAGAATTCCATCAATGTAGCATTGAAGGATGTTGTTACCACCGCTGCCAGCTATACTGACAAGCCCATATTGGTCGTGTGCTATACTGGACAAACTGCAGGACAGGCTGTGATGGCACTACGATTATCAGGTTTTGCCAATGCTGTTGTTTTAAAATGGGGTATGGCAGGCTGGAATGGAACATTTAAAGGTCCCTGGATTAGTAACTCTGGCTTTGAGACTCCAGCTAACGGTAATATTGCAGTTGGTAGTGCAAATTGGGTAACTTCTGACGCTCCGGCAGTTGGTTCTTTTACTGAACCAGTATGGACCTCAGCAAATACAGATGGTGCTCTCATCCTTAAGGAAAGAGTACAGGCTGTTCTTGATAAGGGATTTTCACCTGTTGCTGGTTCTGATGTTATAGCTAATCCATCAGCTTATCAAATTATGAATTACTGGTCAGTAGCTGATTACACAACTTTTGGCCATTTTTCAGGTGCTTACGACCTTCCTGTTATTTCATTGGCAGGTGATTTAGTTAAAGCTATTGATCCTTCAAAAGAAGCACTGGTGTACTGCTATACCGGTCAAACATCAAGCATCGCAACTTTCTGGTTGAATGTGCTGGGATATAATACCAAGAGCATTGGATTCGGTGCAAACAGACTTGTTTATGATCAGCTTAAAGCTGCTAGTAAAACAGTTTACAAAGGCCCCAAGAATTGGGCTGTTGTTACAGACTAAGACAAAGTTATTTGGTAATCAATTCGGGGAAGAAATTGTTCTTCCCCGTTTTTAAAATGGGATGTCATGAAAAGATTCTTGGTTTTTGCCAGTATTATTATCCTTGGGATTCAGTCAAATGTATTCTCTCAAGGTTGCATGGAGCCTGCATCAAGTTCAGGAGGGCCACAGTTAATTGGTTATATACAACCTGAGTTTAGAATGGGCTTCTATGGAAAGACAGTTGACGACAAAAGTAAAAATGAATACAATTTTACTTTTCGCAGAGCAAGATTAGGTTTGACGGGTTCAATTCCATACGATTTCAGTTACTATGTTATGACTGAATTCAGTCCCTTCTCAAATGGACCTTATTTACTTGATGCGTTTGTAACCTATAACAGATTCAAGCCTTGGTTTAAGGTTTCAATTGGTCAATTCAAGAGATCTTTTGGATTGGAATTGTCAACTCCATGTCAGGATTTATACACCCTTGACAGATCTTTAATGGTAAATGAGATGGAAAGTCCATTTCGGGATCTTGGTGTCATGGTTAGTGGTACATCTGGAAAAATGAAGTTTTTGGGGATTTCAAAAGAGAATATTTTCAATTACACAATATCCATGACAAATGGAACCGGAATGAATACTACTGACATCGACCGATACAAAGATCTGACTTGTCGCCTGGTGTTTGCCCCAACAGAGTGGTTAAGCATTGGCGGTAGCTATCAGACAGGTAAGCAGGTCAATTCAGACCCGACGGTTACTGCTGCGGATGTCAGGACCAGATATGGTGGTGATATACAACTAAAAAAGTATGGGTTCATACTTCAGTCTGAATATATTTTCGGTAAGGACGATGGATCCAAATTAGTTGGAGGAGGTTGTGGTACCACTCCTGAACTGGTAGCAGGTAATTTTAAGCGGGATGGATTCTATGCGCAGTTGATGTATATGACCAAGTGGAATGTGATGCCTGTTGTTAAATTTCAGACATACGACCCTGATAAGGATATCGAGGATATTGACCACGCAAATTACAGGAATTCAAGCCTGATTTTCGGATTGAATTACTATGCAAATGATTGGACCCGCTTACAGTTGAATTATAATTATAACATTGAATCAAGTTCAGAGAATGATATCACCAAGTATAATGAGATACCCAATGATATGCTCATTCTTCAGGTTCAGGTAAAACTTAACTAAACGAATATGAAAAAGCTAATACTATTAACTACTGTGCTGCTGTGCGTAGCTATGCAAACATCATTGGCATCGATTATTGGTACAAAGGATCTGGCTACAGAACTTAAAGCCAACAAGGATCTGGTTGTAATTGATGTTCTTGCCGCAGATGTATATTCAAAGCAACATGTTAAGGGGGCTATAAATATTCCACATAAAGATCTCTACAAACAAGGAGGATATGAGGGACAATTAAAGACTCCTGAGGAACTTGCGAAAATCTTTGGGGACAAGGGCGTGAGCAATGTCTCAAAGATTGTGATTTACGATGATGGGTCGCAAAAATACAATAGCAGGGTATGGTGGATTCTTACCTATTTAGGAGCTAAGGAAGTTTATCTGTTGCATAAGGATATGACAGAGCTTGAACAATCAAGAATTCCTCTTACAAATGTTGCTACAGTGTTGAAGCCAGTTTCATTTGTTCTAAATGTGAATGAGTCGATAAATATTTCAATGACTGAATTGAAGTCCTCCATTGGTCAGTCAGGTTTTGTGATGCTGGATGCAAGGGAAAAGGAGGAATTTGATGGAATGGATAAAGAAAAGCGGAGCAAAGGACATCTGCCCGGTGCCGTTTGGATGAATTTCAAGGAGGTGCTTACACCGACTGGTGATTTTAAAACTAAGGAAGAAATAATAGCTGTTGCAGCTAAATTCGGTGTTAGTGCGGATAAGTCAGTTGTGGTTTATTGCCAGACTGGAATCAAGGCAGCTACCCTCTATGTTGCATTGCATGAAATCGCAGGGTTTTCGAATATCAGGCTTTATGCAGGAGCTTATGCAGAGTGGGTTGCAAATCCTGAAAATACAATAGAAAAGTAATCAGATAATTTTTTTGAGGCAGGGGGCTATTCATTTATGGCTCCCTGTTTTATTATTTCAGGGCAACAAAGTTTTGAATTATTT
Source organism: Bacteroidales bacterium (assembly GCA_016707705.1). Lineage (GTDB taxonomy): Bacteria > Bacteroidota > Bacteroidia > Bacteroidales > UBA4417 > UBA4417. The sequence continues at coordinate 39,944 of JADJHD010000007.1, read as the reverse complement.
GCCAAAAAGAGTTGCCATGATTTTACCTTTAACCAGATTGACATTTTACTTTCCAATTCTGATTTAAGAGTCCCAGGGACTTAATTGTTCAGGTGGAAGTTCTGCTGAAAGGCTTTACTGATTTATTGTCTGAGATAATTCCAGGAGACGTGTCAGGGTTTTCCAATTGCGTGTTGTAGCTTTTACCTTAAGCTTTTTTTCGAAAAAGGTATTCGTAAATTTAGTTCTCCCGTAACCTTCTGGGCAATAAAGATAAATTCTGTCGCCAGAAAGGAGAGCTTTTTCAGATGAATGGTTAACCGGGAATATTTTAGATGTAAGATCGGGGCCGGGAGATTCTGACAAAAGAGTAAGATGTAGGAAGTCAATATCATGACCACTCTCGTTAATGAGTGGATTTTGATTCACTGCGTCCTCTAACTGAATTACAGATTTAACAAGAACGGGTACATTTAGTCCAAAGTCATTCAATATTGTGACTTGAATCAAGTTCTCCAGTTCTTCACCACTGTGTATACCTGATTTGAAAATCAGGTTGCCACTCTGAATGTAGGATATCAATGATTGAAGACCTGCATTGGAAAGACTTTTTTTAAGCTCATCCATTTTGAGGAGGTTGCTCCCGCTTACATTAATTCCTCTTAGGAGTGCAATCCAGATTTTGTCACCGGCATTTTTCAATATTGATTATTTTGTGATAAAACTAAAGAACAGTTTCAACCAAAGATTTGTTTTTCAGGAATTCGCAGATTTCATTCAATGTAGCAGCTGATTCAGGAAATATATTTCCAAAAGCAGGGTAACAGTGGCACATCCCTTCTCCAACTGTAAGTGTTACTTCTACACCTGATTCAGAGGCTTTTTTGGCGAACTGAACAGAATCATCCAGTAATATCTCATTACTGCCTGCTGAGATATGTAATGGTGGTAAGCCATGCAAATCTCCAAATAGCGGAGATATATAAGGATTTTTGCGATCAGCAGTTCCGGTATAATACTCTGATGCCGTCTCTGAGCTGCCAAGTGGTGAAACACAACTGAATTTGTTTAAAGAATATGAAGCTCCCGAAAGTGTGAGGTCAGTCCAGGGGGAGAGGACTGCAGCAGCTGCTGGCAGGGGAATGTTTTTATCCTTTAATGCAAGCAAAGTAGCTAAACATAGACCGGCCCCTGCTGAGTCACCAATGAGGAGAATATTCCCGGGAAGGTAACTATTGGAGAGTAAAAATTGGTAAGCTTCTATTGCATCATTCAATCCTGCAGGGAATGGATTTTCAGGGGCAAGCCGGTAGTCGAAAACCAGGGCATTTATTCCTGTTCCCTTAACAAATTTGGATACATGCACCCTGTGTCCCTGAGGTGAGCCGATGAGATACATGCCTCCATGAAAGTAGAGTATAGCCTTTTCCTTTGGTGCATTGCTCAGGCAAACCCATTCAGCATACATATTGCCGATGGAGGTAGGTTCAACGGCAATGTCGGCAGGAATTTTACCGAATTTGAGTCCAGCCTTTTCAGTATCCTTTCTTAATTTAATAATAGCTTCAGGTTTCGGATCAAAATAATTTCTTCCAAATTTAAACTTGAAGATTTGGCGATTTCTTATTAACCAAAGTATTATTCTCGTCTTCAGAGATGGCATTTTCAAAGGCGTATTTCTGGTCAACTGACTAATTGTTTGATTTGTAGTAAATAAATACTACAGTTTCCCCTGCCTTAATCGATTCTAATCCCTCCATTGAATCAGTATCTCCACAAATCAGAGTAAAGTTTTTGTATTTTGTCATTGACAGGTCACCACCACATGTATTTGTTACCTTAGTAATAGCCGGAATCAGATTCTTATCGTTTTTGACTTTAACATGATATTCGTATGCATAACCTTCAGTTGAGGCTTCCATTTTTTGAATTGAAATCAAATCTGTTTCAAGTCTCAATTGGGCAGGAATTTCAGCTGGCCAGCTGTTTGCAACTGACTTTACCGGCTTAATATTTACTACACCCAATGCATCACTGATTTTTTCAAGTTCAGCTTTTTTGATATTTGGATTTCCGGTTCCCAAGATCAAGGTGGCATTAATTGTTGGAAGCTGAAGATACAGCACCCTGACGGAACCTTCAGCATACAGACTACGTATTCCATTTCTCTCATATTCTACAGTTTTGCTCGTTGATTTCAGGGGTCTCAGATCATCGTCAAGCTGTTGAATATCATTTAGTGATACTGAAATCAGAATATCACCTTTAACAAGCATTGCAGAATAGGAGCCGGTTTCATCGTTAAAGTCAGTTGCTGAGTAACCTGAAGGAGCTTTCTGCTGAATCCAGTTTGTAAATTCACTGAACGAGAGTTGTATCTGAGAAAAGGCAGATGTGGAAAATAATACAGCAATTAAAATGAGTACTTGTTTAAGTGTTTTCATGCTAAATATTGATTTTGGTTTACAGAATTGAAATCAGGATAAGTGAAAAGAAGAATATAAGGGAATGCCCTGATATTCGATGGGTGCAATTCTAATCAGGAGCATAACCAGCAGGAATTGCTTTGCAAATATATTAAGGAGATCAATATGATTCAAGTTATAAAGCAGATGGAATGTTCAGGAAGAGTATTTAGTATTGAAGTTTGCAGCTGTGAAAGGGAAGTGATAGTAAAAGAGGTTTACTTATTACTGCTGCAGATTGTAAAATTCATTGGCATCGCTGTTTATATTTTTCCAATTGAATTTTCAAAGTTGAACTCGATCTGCTTTGTCCATGAGAGGGCAAAAATATTGAAGCCCCAGTCTCCAGCAGTAATTCCCAGCTTTGAATTAGTTGTTTAACATTATCGGCAAAAGGTGGAAAAACGGAACCCGGAAAAATGCCAAACATGGCATCACCGGTTATAGCAATTTCATTATCCAGAATCAGGCTTGTTGATCCCGGAGAATGTCCGGGGGTAGGCATGAGGTAGGCTTCGAATCCTTGTTCAGCAAGAGTATAATTTTCACTTATCACGATGTCCGGCATACAAGGTTCGTATTGAGCCCAGACTGGTAGTTTTCCATTCAGGGAATTAATCAGAAATCTTGTTATTGCATTAGTGCCATGCGGTAAAGGAGAACATCCTGTGGCAAGTGAATCAGCCTCATTAATATGGATAATAACCGGGCAGCTGAATTGATTCCTGATGAAGAGACTGTTCCCTGCATGATCAAAATGGGAGTGAGTAAGAATCAGTCCATCCAGATGATTTATGCCAAGTTTATTGAGGTTTCGCATCAAAGGATTTCTGAAGGATTTACTTCCGCAATCAATCAGAAAGTGGTGCTTGTCATGGGATACCAAAAAAACATTGCAACGAAATCCCAATATTTTATGAATAGCATAGCCGCTTTTCGTGGTCCATTTATTCATAGCTTGACTTTTTTTTGTTTAAGCACTTAAAGGGGAAAAGCTTGATCTAAACTTGCGTAATAGGAGTAATGCTTTTTCGTAAATGCCGCATCCAAGGCAATATTACAGGAGCATATAGGCAAAGCTAAACTATTTTGATTTCTGCATTTAGGGCAAAATGAGAATAAAAGGGACATTTGAATAGATTTGGAATAATTAATCAGGTATCATGCTCACCACTCATTTTAATATGGACAGTTGTACTAAACTGATCATTTAAAATTTTGTAAAGTTCATTTTCAGGATCCAATAAATAGCTTTGGATGTATCCCATTTGCTCAAAATATAAAAGCTTATTTTTGCAGCCGCTAAAACAGGCTGAGTTGGATAAAGAGTTGAAAGTGCTCAACTTAAATTCTCCTGATACATTTATTCACCATTTTCAGAAGTGATCCATGATTATGAAGCAAGATCCCAGAATGATTTCAATGGATTCGTACGATTATTTCCTGCCGGAAGAGCGGATTGCTCAAGTCCCTCTGGCAGAAAGAGATCAGTCGAAACTCTTGATTCTTAGGGATGGGGAAATTCGGCAGGATATTTTCTCGAACATTGGAGATCATTTACCTGAAGGAGGGTTAATCATTTTCAATGAAACCAAGGTAATTCATGCCCGGCTTGTATTTAGAAAACCAACTGGAAGCAGGATTGAAGTGTTTTGCCTGGAACCATATGAGCCTTCAGATATCCAACTTGCTTTTCAACAGATGAATTCATGCTCATGGAAGTGCTTTATTGGTAATGCAAAACGTTGGAAGAATGAGAACATGGAGATGGAAGTGGATTTCCAGGGACAATCGCTGAAGCTGGTTGCTGAAAAGATTGAAAGGGTTGGAGAGGCATTTATTATAAGATTCAGCTGGAACAGGAATGATCTGACATTTTCTGAGGTTCTGGAACAACTAGGAAAGATACCATTGCCTCCATATATACACAGAGAAACCACACTGGAAGATTCAATCCGTTATCAAACCGTATTTGCCAGAAACGAAGGTTCAGTCGCAGCGCCTACTGCAGGGCTGCATTTTTCAGCTGCTGTGATGGAATCATTGAGGAAGAAGAAACTTGAGATTGGGAAGGTGACCCTGCATGTTGGTGCCGGGACATTTAAGCCAGTTAGTTCTGAGACCCTGCAGGGGCATCAGATGCATACCGAGCAGGTGAGTATTTCGCTTGAACTGATAAAAAAACTACGTGAGTCAATTGGGAAACCGGTTATTTTGGTTGGGACTACCACTACAAGGGCAATTGAAAGCATCTACTGGCAAGGACTGAAATGGATAAATGCGGAGCCGGGAAATCCTTTAATGGAGGTGCAACAATGGGATCCTTACACATTATCCGGGGAAAGGGGAATTAGCGTAACCGAAGCTCTCGAAAAAGTGATTGGTGTTCTTAATGTATTTGGCTGCACTGAATTGAACGGTTCAACATCCCTGCTCATTGCTCCAGGCTATGAATACCACTTCCCAACAATACTTATTACCAATTTTCATCAGCCCAAAAGTACATTGTTGCTTCTGGTTTCAGCATTTGCAGGGGAAGACTGGAAAAACGCATATGATTATGCAATAGGGGAGCAGTTCAGGTTTCTGAGTTATGGCGATAGTTGCCTGTTCTATAAAAAGGAAGAGTTTTAGGTAAGAATCCAGGTTTCAAATAATATTCATGATGTCAATAACCGGAATCATACTCTCAGGAGGGAAAAGCTCCAGGATGGGTCAGGATAAAGGCCTTCTTCAGCTCAACGGCAGGAGTATGATGGAAATTGCAATTGAAAGGTTGTCAATACATTGCGATAGAATTATCATTAGTGCCAATTCTGAGGTGTATGATCATCTTGGATTGGAGGTTGTTCATGACATCTTTCCGGATATCGGTCCAATGGGCGGGTTGTACAGCGCCCTCACAAAGAGCACAACAGAATATAACATAGTACTTTCTGTTGATCTTCCTTTTGTAAATGAAGGACTCATCAATTATCTCATAGCTTCTTCCAATGGATTTCAGCTGGCAGTGCCATGGTCAGGCAATGAGTATTATGAACCATTGTGCGCCTGTTATCATATTTCAGTATTAACGTTGCTAGAAGGCGCCATTAGCTCGGGGAATTTCAAGTTGCCTTCCCTGTTTCAGCAAATGACTGTCAATAAGCTGATTATTAATTCAGATCTTCCCTTTTACAATGACAATCTCTTCTTCAATATCAATAATGCTTCTGATTTTATATCAGCAGAAAAGCTGAGCAAATCCATAGATGTTCCCGGGTTCAGAAGGGAATAAAATTGTATTATTGCCATGAATTCTCCGAGTTATCCAATCTAAGGGAGCAAATTCTAGGATTGGATAACCGATGGGTTGCATCGGAAACAGTGCAGCCTCCCGAAATAACTTGAATTGGAAAGGAGAACATGGATACTCAGGTACTTTTAGTGCTTTGCCTTTTGGCGATTGCATTTCTTTATTCATCTGTCGGTCATGGCGGGGCCAGTGGATATCTGGCTATTATGGCAATTTTTGGGATTCAGCATGAGTATATGCGTTCATCGGCGCTTATTCTCAACCTCTTTGTTTCCGGATTAGCCTTTTATACATTCTTCAGATCAGGTTTTTTCAGATGGCGGCTGTTATGGCCATTTCTGATCACCTCAATGCCGGCTGCTTTCCTTGGTGCCAGACTTCATTTGACACCAACGGTGTATAAAGTTATCCTGGGGCTGTTCCTGATAGTTGCTATTTATCGGCTACTATTCACCCATGAATCCAAGACCAGGGAGAATAGGGCCTTGCCACTTTGGTTCGGGCTTTTGGTGGGTGTGATAATTGGTTTTCTTTCAGGATTGATTGGAATTGGAGGAGGAATCTTACTTACCCCTATTCTCCTTATTGGAAGGTTTGCTGATAGTAAGGAGGCTTCAACTGTTTCAGCACTCTTCATTTTTCTGAATTCAATAATGGGATTATCAGGACTCATATTCAATGGGATTCAGGTACCGTCATACCTGAGTGTTTGGATAGCAGCTGCTTTTGCAGGAGGTATTATTGGCTCCTATACCGGCAGCAGGAGGTTATCGGATCTTCAGCTCAGGGCAGCATTATCAATGGTGTTGTTGTTTGCTACAATTAAATTATTTCTGATATAGTATTTGCCTGAAATGAAGAAAAGAATATGATTCTATGAGGATAATAAATCAGCAAATACCTCAGTCAGTCTGGGTGAGAGCTTCGGTTGTTGCCAGTTTTTGGGCCGCTTTTGAGATTGTGGTTGGCAGTTTTCTGCATAATCTTCGGATTCCCATGTCGGGGACTTTCCTATCCTTTGTAAGTGTGGTATTGGTAGTCGCTTTCTCCGTCAGGTGGAATCAATCCGGGCTAATCTGGAGAGCAGGACTTATCTGTGCCATCCTTAAGTCAATATCCCCCAGTGCTGTTATTCTTGGTCCGATGATTGGAATTTTTTCGGAGGCTTTTCTCTTGCAATTATTTATCTGGCTATTAGGGAGAAATATAGCCGGTTACATGATTGGCGGTGCTTTTGCTGTGTTCAGTGCCTTTCTGCATAAGGCTGTAAGTTTATTGATTCTTTATGGATTTAACCTGGTAGAATTGCTGGAATCATTGTATAAATATTCCGTAAAGCAGATTGGACTTTCTAATTTCCCGGCTTCCGACCTGATTGTTTTATTAATTTCAATCTATCTGATTTTGGGTTTACTGGCAGGTTTATTGGGCTATATTATTGGGAAGATACCAGCTGAGGATAGCGATAACCAATTGATCAATAAACAAATCACGAGTGAAGCCAAGTCATTCTTCAACAACAAAGGAGAAACCAGATATTCACTTTTTCTGCTTTTCTTCAATCTGTTTGCAATTTTGGGACTGCTATTTATTTTAAGTGAGACTTCAATTTGGATTTCCTATCCTTTAATTCTGGCTTATCTGATTTTTGTAATCTTCAGATATCATAATTCCATTCGGCACCTGAAGAAGCCCGCTTTATGGATTCAGTTCATTCTGATAACTATAGTTGCATCGGTTTTGCTGGGTACAATTAAGGGAGAGTCAGTCTGGAATATGGATGGGCTTGCAATCGGACTCGATATGATTATTCGTGCTGTAATTGTTGTCCTGGGGTTTTCAGCAATCGGGAATGAACTAAGAAATCCTGTTATAAGGGCTATTTCGAGCCGAAATGGTATGTCGGTTTTATATCAGTCTATAAACCTCTCTTTTTCTGCACTTCCACAAGTGGTTCAATCATTGCCTGAGAGAAGGACTTTTTTTAGGAATCCTTTAAGGGTTCTCTCATCCATTATTGCTCAATCAGATATAGTACTGCAAAACCTGGAGCGAAGCATTGAAGATAGAAATCCTGTGGTAATAGTTTGTGGGGATAAGCAGGAAGGTAAGACGACTTATCTTGGAAGGCTGGCTGAGGCGTGCAGAAGTGCTGGAATTAATCCGGCTGGAATACTTGCTCCCGGAGTGCATTCAGAAGGAGTCAGAATAGGTTTTGATTTGCTGGATATCCAATCTAATAAAGTATATATTCTTTGCAGGGAACAGAAAGGTAAAGCGGAACACTATACTCGATTTAAATTCGATGAGTTGGCAATGGAAGAGGGAAGGAGAATACTTTCCTTTGAGAATCTGGGAGACTCAAATGTCGTATTTGTAGATGAAGTTGGCCCAATTGAATTGAACAACGGAGGCTGGTCATCTTCCATCCGTGAATTGTTAAAACACAGGGGTGTGGTTCAGGTGTGGTCAGTCAGGAGGCATTTGGTAGAACAGGTTGCTTCTGCCTGGCAAGTTGGAGAAGTGACAATAGTCGATATTGCTGAGGATTCACTTGATGACGCTGTTTCGCTAATCCAAAAACTAGCTCCCACAAATCAGGGATATCAGCATCACTGAGCCCTATTTAGCTGATCCTAAGCTTCCCCATACTGGAAGAATACAGTTTTTGCTTGTCTTTTTAAGTACAGCTCTAAAATCAATCAGTGATTCTTTCATTACTGCAGACTCAGGTGTATGGCAGGTCAGGCAGGCTCCGACTGTGAGAATTTTCTTTTGTTCCACAGCGTCGAAGGGGCGGTGGCCTTTTCGGGTTGAAGCCTTGAGTGAAGGCTTGCTTAAAAATCCTGTCCAGGCATCTTCTGGAAGGCCATCCTGCGGAAGTAGTGAATACTTGGAAGAGAATCTCCATTTACCGGATAAATAGGTTAGCTGACCGCGTCCGAGTCCGAGAGCCAGAGGGTCATTATGGCATGAGATGCAGGATCTTGATTCTTTTCTTGTTGTGTGGGCTGAGGCAGGAGCGAACAGGCGCTGGAATATTTTACCTCCATTCTTCTCAAATGATGATTTATCAATGGTAAGAATCATACCTGGAGCATAGGTTTGAATTTGATTTTCGTTTGAATTGACTCCCAGAGTTGGAGGTTCGGGGACTGATATACCCGCATATTCGATCCAGCTTCCTTTAACGAACTTATTGTTTAGTCCATCGAAACCAATAGTCTTGCTCTCAAAAGAATTATGGCAGCCAATGCATTGAGGAACCCAGGCGGAGTGGCAAGCATTACAGCTGAGCCGGTCATGGGCATTTCCTCGCAGGCAAGACTCAGATTGACTTTTCATTTTCAATGCTGCACCTGATAATTTATTGAGCAGATAGAAATCCCCATTTGGAAAAATTCTGCTGTTTACCAAAGGCTGATTGCCTTTCTCAGTTGTGATCAGGCTGGCGTTGGAATCCTTATAGCCCCGTAACCAGGCTGTTAGTTGCGTTTCCTTATCTGTTGAGTTCAGGACAATAGTATTGACGGGCTTATCTGTCGGATGGCAATCGGAACATTGAATATTAACTGCATCCTCCATATGTGAGTGTTTTTTGCCATCACCCATCAGTTCAAAAGAGGAGTGGCAGTCGATGCAGTTGAGTCCTTTTTCGTGATGAATATCAGGTGCAACATAAGTCAGAATCCTACCATCAGGTAGTTTTCGGAATTTGTCCTTGTTTTCTGAAGGTATTGCTGTTACAGTAGTTTCATGCCAGCCCTCATAGTTCAGGGAGATTCTTCCGGAGCGGCTATGGCAGCTATAGCATTTTGCATTGCTAATACTTAGGTCAATTGAGGGATGGATAAGTGGCAGCCTGTTTGCAGCAGGGGCTGATTTTCGCTGTTTATTCCAATCGTCGAGTGCTTCTTGTCGATAGGTGAGGTGACATGCATTGCAACCGCCACCCCGGTTAAGCCATGCCTGCGGACCAGTACCGTTTTTTTCAGAACCCAGGTGGCAGGTAATACAGAGATTCTTCAGATGGGTATCGGCTGCAGTTTTTCCTAACATATGAATTGTCGCATCTCCATTGAGATCTGAGGTTTCTTTGAATGCATACCGATCAACCTGTATCATGCCCGTAAGATTATTCATAAGGCTTGAACTTACTCTTTGAGTAATGGCAGGATGGCAAGAAGGAGAACCACAACTTACTTCTGCATTGGATAGATTTCCAGGTACCAGCAGCATGTTTCGATGAGCCTGATTCTTATTCAAAGTAAACGGATCACCCTGATGGCATGAATAGCATCCAATGTTGCTTTCGGAGTGGGAAAGGCTCAAACCTTTCATGCCGGAGTGACAGATCAGGCAGGCTTCAGGTTGTCCGAGAATTACGGGAGCATGCTGCATTGAATCAACTTTAAGACTCAAAGGCTTGAATTCAAGCCCTGCAGTATTTTCGAAGCTTGAATTCCAGGGCCATTCCCATTTCCATTCTTCACCTCTGAAGAAGAGACCGGTGAGGGTGAGCAGAAGATAAACACTTGCACTCAGCAGTAAGGATATCCTGATAATTTTTGCAGTATTATGCTTAACATAGGGAAGCAATGAAATAAGTATGATTATGACTAATGAGAGGGCAATTATGATGCGGGTATTCCCAATCCAGTGCATGAGTTCTTGTAAGCCAACAAAATACCAGGGCCCTTTCATGACTGAGTCATTTATGGTGCCCAGTGGTGCAGTGAAGAAGAAGGAGATAACGCTGATTATGGCCAGTACTGTAAGGAAAGTCTTCAGATTTACCCAGATTGTCTTTACATGATCAAAAACGGCCAGGAATACAATTAGAGTAGCCATGGAGATATGCTGAACATAAACCATGTGAAGATTCCCTTCAGAACCAACAAACGTTGCTCTAAGCATTTTTCCGGCGAAAGGGATGCTTTCGAGCAGACTGGCAAGAATTCTGGCTGCTTGCTGACTGTCGGGATCAGCCTTCAGGAAGAATCCTGAGAGCATTGCGTAACCTATAAACAGTATTGAGATGGTAAGCCTGAGCCATAACGATTTTCTAAGGTTATGCTCTGATTTTTTTAAAAGCTGATCTACAATATGGAGGATCGAGAATACCAGAAAAGACTGAGCGCTCCAGTAATGAATATTTCTGGTGAAAGATGCTGCTGGGCTTGAAATAAGCCAGTTGGCAATGGTTATGAAAGGCTGGTTAATATCAAAAGGAATTGCCAGAAGGATACCGCTGAATGCGCAGATCAGGAGGCTGGCTGTGGCAATCCAGCCATAGGTGTTTAAATAAAGGCTTTTGAGGATTTCTGTTTTCTTAATCAAGGCCTTGGTTCTTAAAAGCCCAAAGGTAAAAGTTAACCGGCAAGTATCTGCTGAATGGATGCTTTTTCATGTTCGGTAAGGGTATCCATCTGGCTTAGAGCATTTTGAATTTTAGCCTTGAAATTCCAGCAGGTCATTTGGCGCAATGATAAGCGACGGGCAAATTCATAGGTCGAAATTTCCTCAGTGCCCTTGCATACATTATGCGCTATGTAAAAGGCCTTGCTGACAGGGAATTTGCAATTGTGAAAGATAGTGCCTGTTGTTGCGGATTCTTCGGTTTTGCATCTTGTGCAACGTCGGGAGTAAGGTGATTTGCCAGCACAATAGTTCGTGTTGCCACATTTCCTGCAGGTATAGCCATCGGCCCATTTAAGTTCTGCGAGAAACTCCAGACATTTATCATCACTATTCAGAAGTTCTTCCAACTTTTCAGGTGTAAGAGCCTCTTTAAAAATCATGCTCATATTGAGTTATTTATCTGCAAAGATAAAATAAATAGTGATAATAATAAGATTTAAGTGATACTAATGCGATTTATGTGAATTTATATCTTACTTTTGCAGAATCAAAACCATATAGCCATGAAAAAGTCAGTAAATACCAAATGGATTAAGGATATGCAATTCGATTCAGAAGTGAATGGACATCATATCACCATAGATGCTATACCTGAAGTTGGAGGAAGTGATGCTGGTCCCAGACCGAAGATGCTAATGTTAACTGCCCTGGCAGGTTGTACTGGGATGGACGTGGTTTCTATTCTTCAGAAAATGAGAGTAGAGGTGGAAAGCTTCAATATTGATGTTTCTGCCGAGGAGACCGAGGAGCATCCAAAACATTTCACTCATATGCATATAGTTTACAGGTTTGGAGGGAAAGATCTCCCTATGGATAAACTTCAGAAAGCTGTTGAGCTATCACAGGACAGATATTGCGGAGTCTCTTTCATGTATAGAAAAGCCATGCAAGTAACTCATGAAATTGTTATTGAGTCGAAATAATTTTAAAGCAGGACTTCTTATAACTGTCTTTAACTGAACAGGATAAAAAACCAATTAGTAATTAATCACCAGATTGATAAAGATATAGTATGTTACATACAAATTTAAGCCATCTGATTACTGCTGAGCAGCATCAGAAAGCGATTTCCGAAAATGAAAATGTCATGGTCTGCTGTGGCCGAATGGGTCCAATGTGCATTCCGGTTTATGGAATAATGGAGCTTATCCAGGATACATATCCTCAGGTTAAATTCTTTGATATGGAATTTGACAGTCCGGAAGCTCACGTAATCCGCAATGCGCCTGAGTGCAGGAGCTTTCTGGGTATTCCCTTCACCATGTATTATAAAAATGGGAAAGTTGTAAAAGCAACATCGAGTATTCAGTCGATGAGTCAGGTAACGGCTATCCTTAATGAGCATTTTGGTGCTCCTCAGAAGTAATTTCTGCAAAAGGGCTTGAAATTGCTAACGGGCAACCATAGGTCAGTTAACAAGTATTATTCTATTAACCACCAGTAGCAGAATAGCAGTTTCAGGAATTGCCATATTCAAACGAACAATAAGATTTTACATTCAATGACAACAACAGTTATTATTCTTGCATTGGCCTTACTTGGAGGTGCAGGAACCTACCTTTTTCTTACAGCTCGCCGACTCAAAAATATGCCTGCTGTTCCTGACAGCAGCAGGCTGGTTACCCTGAACCCGGGAAATTTTCAGCAGCAAACCAAATCAGGTGTTGTACTGATTGATTTCTGGGCGTCCTGGTGCATGCCTTGTAAAATGATGGCTCCAATATTGAATGAAGTAGCTGATGAAATTGGAGAGGATGCCAAAATCTGTAAAGTGAATGTTGAGGAATATCAGCAGCTTTCAGCCAAGTTTTCTGTGCGCAATATTCCAACACTATTATTGCTGAAGAATGGTAAGGAAATTGACCGTTTTGTCGGAGTAAAGCCTAAAGATTATCTGGTAAAGCAAATCAGAAAGTCTCTTTAGTCAGAAAACCTGACTGTGGACATAGAATAGGAATAGACGCAAGAGATACTTTTGATTATTTCAGAGGGAAGAAATCACTAAACAAATAGAAATGAAGGAAACCTGTGAAACGCCGCAGAGGCCCCAGACAATAAAGGAAGCGCTTAGATCTGCATGGTTATGGAAACCACTCAGCGGTGTAATAGTTGGTGCAGTTCTAGGTTTTCTGTATTACAGATTTGTTGGCTGCAGTTCCGGAAGTTGCGCTATTACCGGAAATCCATATATGAGCAGTCTCTTTGGCGCAGCTATGGGGTATTATGTAGCAAATGGTTCGTGCAGCCGCTGTTAATACTGTTCAATTCGAATTTCTAAATTGTTAATCGTTCAAAAAGATAAGAAGCTGCTACTGATTCAGGTTTTTCCCGTGAACTGAAGATATTTTTTTGGTGGATCAAATGAATCCATGCTTTGACGATTCAAAGTGTGGATTCTGCTTTTTCAATGATCACCCACTGCTTCAATCCCGAATCAAAGCTACAGGAGAATTCCATCAGTGGTAATTGTGCAGGACCTTTAAGCACTTTGCCGGTAGCTGAATCGTAGTGGGATCCATGGCATGGACAGATGATTTGTCCATTGATTTCCTTATTGATTTTGCATCCTGCATGTGTACATCTTGTAGAGTACGCTTTAACGGACTGTCCGGCAACGTGAACATAGAATGTATCAAAGAAAGTCACTCCTTCATTTAGCGGAAGGGAGATTTTTTTTCTGTGCCCGGAATAGTCAGAACTATCAGAGTTTTTGACCAACAGATGCCAGATATATAGAAAGAAGGTAATTGTCAGGGCATTAAGCAGCCTTAGAAAATTCTTTCTGCTCATGGTTACTGGTCGCATCATTCTATCCATCTGAAAAGGCAAAGCTATTGCAATTTTATGCTTTTCTACGGACCCGAAACTTCCAGGATTAATGATATTTATCAATTGACCACCTTTTATCTTTCGAAGCAAGTCAATTAATTCAGTATTAATATATTGATATTTAGATATTTGAAACTAAGAAATCAGAATGAGAAAATTGGATTTGCCGAAACATAGTTTAATGATTTAAATACTTGACAATCATTTTATTCAAATGATTGTTTTTATGTTTCCACCAAAACCCAAATTTATGAAGCTAGTTTACATTTTAGCAATCCTCATCTTATTAGGAACTTGCAGAAGTGCAATGTCGCAAAACACTGAACTGATGCAAGCAACCGGAATAGTTCAGGATTCATCAAAGGTTGTATCAACATCAACAAGACAGCTTAATCTCGTGCTTCCGGCCAATGGAGGTGCTTATATTGATGCTACTTCAACGGTATTGCCATATTTAGGGTATTCCATTTTAGGAACGCCGAAGGCTTATACCATGTTTAATGGGATTTCAAATCAATTTGAATATCACCAGAGCAGTGATGCAATCCCTGATTTTTATATTAATGGGGGTGCGAAGGCTGTTTTTAATACCGGATTTCTGGGGTTGGGAACCTCAACCGCAACTACCTTATTTACTGGTTTTGCAATGAAAAGCAACAATAGTACCTGGTACGGGATGTACATAGATGCCGGAGCCTCCGGAAGACCGTTTTATGGATATGCTCTCAATGGAGTACCTGCAGCATACACTCAATTTAATGGAGTAGAAGGGCAATATGAGTATTTTCAGAGCAATTCTTCCACTCCTGATTTTTTAGTAAAAGGAAATTCAAAAGCAGTGTTCAACACAAGTTTTCTTGGAGTAGGGACTTCTTCACCGACCACCTTCTTTACTGGATTTGCTTTAAAAAGTGCAGCCAACAGTTATTGGGGGATGTATATTGATGCAGGAGCTACTGGTCAGCCTTTTTATGGGTATGCTCTTAATGGAGTTGCCAAAGCTTATACTCAGTTTAACGGAACTAACAACCAATTTGAATATTATCATAACAGTGATGCTTCACCTGATTTCCTGATTGGTTCAACAACTGCTGCATTCCCTGTAACGACATTCCTGGGTGTTGGAACAACAACTCCTACTACTAGTTTTACGGGATTTGCATTAAAGAATTCAAGTAACAGTTACTGGGGAATGTATGTAGATGCAGGTGCAACCGGACAACCGTTTTATGGATATGCCCTTAATGGACAGGCAAAAGCCTACACTGTCTATAATGGGACTACCAACCAGTTTGAATATCACCATAATAGTGATTTCACACCAGATTTCCTGATCAGTTCAAATACAGCAGCGTTTCCTGCCACTTCATTTCTTGGAATTGGAACCACAACTCCAACAACTAGTTTTACCGGATTGGCTTTAAAGAGTTCAAGCAACAGTTACTGGGGAATGTACATAGATGCAGGTACAACGGGTCAGCCATTTTATGGATATGCCCTCGATGGTGTTGCAAAAGCTTATACACAGTATAACGGAACATTAAACCAATTTGAGTATTATCAATCCAGTGATGCTTCCCCTGATTTTTATATCAAGGGAAATTCAAAAGCTGTATTTAATACTGCATTTGTTGGAATAGGAACTTCAACTCCAACTACCGGCGCTGATGCTCTAACAATTAAAACCAGTGCTGCTGGATATTTCGGAATGTATATTGATGCCGGAGTTTCAGGCTTGCCTTTTTATGGGTATGCAATCAACGGTCTTGCCAAAGCCTGGACCAATTTAAACGGAAATACCAATAACTGGGAACTAAACTATAATGGTACTCAAATAGTTGTAACTCCCGCGGGAAATGTAGGCATTGGTACCACTTTGCCTACTCAGAAGCTTGATGTCAATGGTACAATTCATGCTTTGAACTTAAACGGTGGTGCAACAAGCCTAAGCACTGATGCATCCGGGAATATTATTCGCACTCCTTCCGATGCCAGATTGAAATGTGGAATTACTGATATTGACAGGCCACTGGAAAAAGTTTTAAAACTTCGGGGTGTGACCTATAATTTTATTGATACACAAAGGTTTGGAACTGACCGCCAGATGGGATTCCTGGCTCAGGATCTTGAAAAAGTAGTACCTGAAACAGTGAGCTCCGGTGGGGAATATAAATCAGTTAATTATCAGGAGATTACAGCTTTATTGACAGAAGCGATAAAAGAACAGCAGAGAATTATTACTGAACTCAAGGATAGGATAGAAGTTCTTGAATCAAATCAGAAATAAGCAAGTACTGCATAGATTGCTAATTGAATTTAAAGGTTGCCATTAAACTGGCAGCCTTTTCTTTTTTTATTCATTTGGAGTCATACTAAAGATTGAGAAAATCTATTGACATTTATCAATGATTTTTATGATGTGAGGCAGAAAAGTTTATGATAAGTTAGACGGAAATCTAAGTATCAGAAAATCAATAATATATAAATATTTTTTGTTATTTAGAATAGGTCTATAAATGATTGTAAGTATCATATAATCAACTATATATGTTTGTTGAGCAGAATGCTTAATTTTTAAACTAGCGTAGGCGCTTCATTATCAGGTATATAGATTACATATCTATTGTATGTCAATTTTTGCATAACAGATCAATTAACTTACATTTGTCTTGTTATTGAAATAACAGTAGCTTTCTTTGGCTATTCTGACCGTTACAAACAAGTTTTTCATGAATACAAGACGAGATTTTATCAAAATCAGCGCATTGGGACTCGGAGCGACAGCTGCTGTGGGGGGTGCGGCTCAATTGGTTTTGGGCGCGAAACTTGAAGATTTTATCGGGTATACCGACGATTCACCGGTACTCAGAAAATTCCCCACTTATTGCGAGGTGTGTTTCTGGAAATGTGCAGGATGGGCTCATGTTACTGAAGAAGGCAAGATTCAGAAGATCACCGGCAATGATGATGACCCACAGTGCAATGGTAGGTTGTGTCCGCGTGGAACAGGTGGAGTTGGGATGTATTCAGATCCTGACCGACTGAAAAAACCTCTGATGAGGGTTATTAAGGATGGAAAACAGACTTATAGGGAAGCAAGTTGGGATGAGGCATTGGATTTCATTGCAGCTAAAATGAAGAAAATAGCTTCTGAATCTGGTCCTGAAAGTCTGGCATTGTTCTATCATGGTTCCTCCGGTCATTATTTCTCCCATCTTCTCAATTCATTTGGCTCATCGAACCTTGCAGCCCCATCTTTCGCACAATGCCGCGGTCCAAGAGATGTAGGCTTGGAAGCAACCTTCGGCGAATCAGTCAGTAGTCCGGAAGTTACGGATATACGCGATACCCGTTGCCTAGTGCTGATAGGAGCCCATATTGGTGAAAACATGCACAATGGTCAGGTTCAGGAAATGAGTGAGGCCATTGATAAGGGAGCAGTGATTATTACAGTTGATCCAAGACTTTCAACTGCTGCCTCAAAATCAAAATACTGGCTCCCGATAAAACCTGCAACTGATATTGCCTTGTTGTTGTCATGGATACATGTCCTGATAAATGAAGGCATTTACAATAAGGAATATGTTGAACAGAATGCAACTGGCTTTGAACAACTGAAGCAGCATGTATCTTCGTTCACACCTGAATGGGCTTATGGCATTACTACCATTAAACCCGAGATTATCAGGCAGACTGCCCGTGAAATGGCTGCTGCTGCACCTTCTGTTATTATTCATCCGGGCCGCCATGCTACATGGTACGGTGATGATGTTCAGAGAACCCGTGCCATTGGAATTCTCAATGCTCTGCTTGGCTCATGGGGCAGCAGGGGAGGGTTTTTCTTTAAGGAAGGAATTAAGTTGCCAGAGTTTCCGCATGCAGAGTATCCAGCGCCTAAATGGAGCTGGAAAGATACTCTCGATGGGCGTTATCCATTAGCAAATATGGCGGTAACAACCACCATTATGGAAGCTTCCATCCCAAAACCAGGCAACGATAAGATTATAAAAGGCTGGTTTGTATCAGGAACCAATCTTCCAATTGCAATACCCAATAAGGAATTATTTGCTAAGGCAGTAGGATCACTCGAACTCCTTGTAGTTGTAGATACCATGCCCATGGAGATCACAGGCTATGCCGATGTGGTCCTTCCGGAATGCACCTACCTGGAGCGTTATGATGATGTGAGGGACACTGCCCACAGGGAACCAACACTGGCTTTAAGAATGCCAGCTGTTGAGCCAATGTATGAAACAAAACCGGCATGGTGGATGGCTCGTGAGATTGGTCTCCGTCTTGGACTTGATGCCTATTATCAATATAAGGACTTCAAGGAAGTTCTGGATTGGCAGCTCAAGCAGATTGGACTTTCACTTGAGGAAATGCAGAAAATTGGAGTCAAAAAAATGCCAAGGACGAAACCTGTTTATGCAGTTCCTGGTGAGCCAATGACCTTCAAAACACCCAGTGGAAAGATCGAATTGTATTCATCAGTCCTTGAAGGGGCCGGATTTCCTCCAATGCCTGTTTATACACCGCATCCTGAACCACAGGAAGGATTTTACAGACTGATTTACGGAAGGGCTCCTATGCATACTTTCAGCAGGACTTCAAATAATCCGAATCTTGTAGCACTCATGCCTGAGAATGCAGTGTGGGTTAATCCTCAGGTAGCCGAATTATGGAACATAAAGAAAGATCAGTATGTGTGGCTGAAGAATCAGGATGGAGTGATTTCAACTTTCCCTGTCAAGGTAAGGGTTACTGAAAGGATTCGCTGGGATTCTGTTTATATAGTCCATGGATTCGGGCATCATCATCCGCCACTGAAGTATGCATACGGAAGGGGTGTGAATGATACCGAAATGATAACAAATGTAATGGTAGACCCAGTGATGGGTGGGACCGGAATGAGAGGAAATTTCGTGACATTTATTACTGAGAATCCAGGAAAGGAGGCTAAGGCATGAGGTATGCAATGGCTATAGATACACGCAAGTGTGTAGGATGCAGCGACTGTGTGGTTGCCTGCCAAACTGAGAATAATGTTCCCATAGGTTATTGCCGGGACTGGGTTAGTGAAACCGTTATTGGTACCTATCCTAATGTTAACATTGAATTGCGCTCCGAGCGTTGCAATCATTGCGACAATGCTCCCTGCGTCAGATGCTGTCCAACGGGTGCCAGCCATTTTGAAGAAGGTGGCATAGTTACAGTTACACACCATAAATGCATAGGCTGCGGAGCCTGCATTCAATCCTGTCCATACGAAGCAAGGTATTCACATCCGGATGGTTATGTTGATAAGTGCACATTCTGCCTGCATCGTGTCCGTCAGGGGGAATTACCGGCTTGTGTAAGTGTTTGTCCGACAAAGTGCATGCACTTCGGCGACATTGATGATCCGAACAGTGATATTGTGAATGTGCTCAAGAACCGCAAATTCAAGTCACTGGCTCCTGAAGCCGGAACCAAGCCGCAGATTTTTTACCTGCTTTAATTCAAACTGATAATTTTTGTCTGAATATGAAAGAAGAACTGTTTGTTAGTGGCCGCAACATTCCGAATATTGATCCATACCTGAATATATGGCATTGGCAGATTCCCATTTATCTTTTTCTGGGAGGTCTGGCGGCAGGATTGTTATTTCTTGCCGGATTATATACCATCCTTGGAAAGGAAAAACAGATGCAGGCTACTGTTAAGATTGCACCTTTTTTGGTACCGATTGCCCTGATTCTGGGATTGTTCATGCTATTTCTTGATCTCAAGCACAAGTTGTATTTCTGGCAGCTTTATACCAACATCAGGCTTGAATCACCTATGGGATGGGGCGCATGGGTACTTATGATCATTACTCCGATTTCACTGGTATGGTCGGGGAGTTACATGAGGGAAGTATTTCCCAAATGGGACTGGAAATTTAAGTTCCTCTACACCTTCGAAGCCTGGGCTATCAGGAACAGGAAGTACATTGCCTGGCCGATGGTTATTTATGCTGTAATCCTTGGTATCTATACCGGTATTCTGCTTTCAGCCTTTAATGCCCGTCCTTTATGGAATACGAGCATACTCGGGCCTTTGTTCCTGGTTTCGGGGATGTCGACAGGGGCTGCCTGCATCCTGTTGTTGAGCAAGGATCACGAAGAGAAGAAAATCATTGGGAAGCTGGACCTCTTGTTCATAGTGGTTGAGCTGTTCTTTATAACACATATGATTATGGGATTTCTGGCAGGATCAGAAGTTCAGATCAGTGCCGCCCAGCTTTTCCTTGGAGGACAGTTCACTGTTTCCTTCTGGGTATTCGTTATTGTTCTCGGATTACTTTTCCCGGCGCTTCTTGAAGTTCTGGAGCTGATTGGATACAAGGTTCCTCTTGTGTTACCTGCCACCATGATATTGATTGGAGGATTAATCTTCAGGTTTATCATGGTTGAAGCCGGTCAGATTACCCGTTACCTTTATTAGTGTGAATTTCTGGTTTTAAAAAATTGAATACTCTGATAATCAAAGCATAAAATCATGAATAAAAATATCAAATCTGGCAGTTTTTACCTCAATCCTTATCTGGGAGGGGTATTGCTTGGCCTGGTACTGATGTCCACCTTCTACATTACCGGCAGAGGACTCGGTGCAAGCGGTGCTGTTAAGAGCACTGTTGTTGAGGCTGTAAGTACAGTTGCTCCGGCACATGCTGTAAACTCAAACTACTATGGGAAATTTCTCAGTGATGATAAGCATCCCATGAATACCTGGCTTGTGTTTGAAGTGATTGGAGTCCTTAGTGGAGCTTTCCTTTCCGGACTGTTGTTTAACAGGTTGAAATTCAAGGTGGAGCACTCTCCAAAAATTACCTCTAAACGAAGGATATTATTTGCGCTATCAGGGGGATTGCTTTTTGGAATTGGCTCTCAGCTTGCAAAAGGTTGTACTTCAGGTGCTGCATTGAGCGGAATGGGAGTCCTCGCCCTCGGAGGGTTTATCACGATGATGGCAATTTTTGGTACTGCCTTCATTTTTGCTTGGGTGTTTAAAAAGAATTGGATTTAACCTTTTAGTACTATAAATCATGGTAGGACCACTTATACCAATGGGAGTTATTCCGGAAGCATGGGATAACGTTTTTGCCGTAATGCTCGGCATGGGATTTGGCTTTGTACTGGAAGCCTCCGGATTCTCCTCCTCGAGGAAAATTATCGGAACCTTCTTCGGGTATGACTTTGTTGTGCTCAAGGTGTTTTTTACTGCAGCAATCACCTGCATGCTTGGATTGCTGTATTTCTCCTACCTGGGATGGATTGACTATTCCATGCTGTATATTCAGCCTACATTCATTACTTCTGCTATTGTTGGAGGTGTAGTTATGGGAATAGGATTTTCGATGGGAGGATATTGTCCGGGGACAAGCTTTGCAGCCCTGGCGATAGGGAAACTTGATGCGCTCACTTTTACAGGAGGTATGTTCATTGGTGTTTTCCTCTTCTCAGAAGCATTCCCAATTTTTGAGAAAATGTACAATAGCGGCAATCTGGGAGGCATGCTGGTAACCGATTCACTGGGTATTTCCACCGGGTTATTCGCTTTCCTTCTGGTTGTTGCAGCTGTTGGCATGTTCTGGGGTGCAACCTGGGTAGAGCGCAAGGTTAAAAAGGTTGAATACTGATAATTATTTATTATGGACAGACGATATACAATACTTGCAATTCTATTGATTGTAGCTGCTTTTGGATTGGTTATCCTTCCAGGTGGCAAGAATTCAAAGGAACTGACTCCAAAAGAACTGTTGCTTTCAATCAATGAGCAGGCAAGGTTCGTGAGCACCGATCAGGTGACTGAAAGAATCATTGAAAGGGATCCAAGCCTTCAACTCATTGATGTAAGGCCGGCTAATGAATTTGCAGTGTATGCTTTGCCGGGAGCTATCAATATTCCGCTGGATTCCATTGCAAGTCCAGGTTCCAGGGAGCTGCTCAGTTCTGGTTCAAGGGATAAAGTTTTCTACAGCAATGGTGATATAGAATCCGATCTTGCCTGGCAGATTTGTGCGAGAAATAAGTACCAAAGGGTTTTTGTGATGAAAGGTGGCCTGAATTACTGGTATGAAACCATCGTAAAGGGAGTGGAGCCTTCAACTACTGCATCAAGTGATGCTTTGGAGCTCTATAAATTCCGTGTTGCGGCCCGTCAGTTTTTTCTGGGCAGCAAAACTGAAGATCAGAACCTTGATCAGAAAAATGCTGTTTCGAAAACCAAAACTATCAAGTTAGAAAAGAAACCTCAGGCTGGTACGGGTGGAGGATGCTAATACCTGTTCGCACCCATCAACTACCCTGTAATTCGGACTATTAAGGGGACAATCATTCAAATAACTGAAAATGAAAAAGTTTCTCAAGAAAAATATTGTATTTCTAAGTGCATTACTGCTGGTGATAATCCTTGTTATTGTGTTGGTTAGCACCAGAAAAGTTGATGCAGAGTATAAACTCAAAAATTCCGAATTGTCTTCAATATTGAATGACAGCAGTAAATTCATATCACCGGTTTCACTGTATAAGCAGATGAAGGACAACTCCAAGGGGCTTGTTTTGGTTGATGTAAGAAATGCTGATGCCTTTTTCAGGGGACATATTGAAGGAGCTTTGAATATTCCTGCAAATAAATTGCTGGATGAAGAGGTGGTTGCCTTTTTCAGGAAGTTGCAGAAGGATGGACAGACCTGTGTTCTTTATGGAGATGACCAACTTGAAGCAAATGGTCCATGGTTACTGCTGGAGCAAACGGGCACTCAAAATGTGAAGGTATTACTTGGAGGTTATTCATTCTATAGCAGGCTTCCGCTTTCAGATTCATTGCTTAATACAAGTCGCAGTTCTATCTATACTGAGATGTCGATTTTAGATATATCTGTGATGAAACAGGCTTCAGCAACTGCCGAAACCAAGAAGGAGGAAGTTGTAAAAGCAAAGCAAACAGTAGTGCCTGTTAAGAAAGAAGTTTCATCAGGAGGTGGATGCTAAAAGGCTAGGGTAATTCAAGCCATTTCCAATCTATTGATTTTCAGGATTCTCCAATAAACGGATTCCTTCAGGCAGGAGTTCAAGCAAATGCTTTTTGTAAAGAGCACCTACTGCCTGCTTGAATGATTTCTTGCTGATCCCGAGTTCAAAATTGATTTCCTCTGCCGAACTTTTGTCTGTTAGAGGAAGAAATCCGTCTTCGGATTCAAGCTTATCCAAAAGCAGCCTTACGTAATCATCTACTTTCTCATAGCCTTCCCTGAAAAGGCGGAGGTCGATTTTATTATCAGGTCTGATTTTATAGATGTATCCCTTGGTTTCCTGTCCGATTACCAGATCAGTGAAAACTTCATTTTTGTAAAGAATGCCAAGGTGCCTGTTATTGATGATAGCCTTGTAACCTATCTCCGAGATGCCGGCAATAATTAAATCAACCTCATCACCGGGAAGGTAATTAATCGGGTCATGATTCAGGAACTGGTCTATCTTGGCTGAAGCTGCAATACGGTCAGTCATGGCATCAATGTAGATGAAAACCAGATAAGATTTTCCCTCCACCATTTTAACCTTTTGTTCCCTGAAAGGAACCAGCAAATCCTTTGGCAGTCCCCAATAGAGGAAAGCTCCGATATCATTTACAGTAACTACATTGAGATAAGCGAATTCGCCAACTTTCGCTATGGGTTGTTCTGTAGTGGCAATAATCCTGTCCTCGGAATCGAAATAAATGAAAACCTCAATCTGGGAACCGACTTTCAGATCAGCAGGGGCATATCTTAGAGGAATTAATATTTCGCCCAATTCCTGTCCATCAAGATAATAACCGAATTCCAGCTTTCGCAGGACTTTCAGGCGGTTGAACTTGCCAATCTGCATCATAGTTTTGATAATAAGGCCACAAAGGTAGTCTTATTTTTTCGGAGGACGATATTACTGATTCTTCAATCGCTTTCAGGAAAGCACAAGCAATACAGAGTATGACATTTGTGTCACCAGGAACAGTGTTGTAGAAAGCATCTGAAGATGAAATGAAACAGGTTCAAGAATGAGGTTGAATTATCAGACTTTCTCTGACATTTTTCTGACAACAGCAGTTATCATATCTCTGGGTGCAAAACGAACGAAGAATATTTGAAGTTTATTCATTAAA
The DNA here is from genome assembly GCA_016707705.1 of Bacteroidales bacterium. GTDB lineage: Bacteria > Bacteroidota > Bacteroidia > Bacteroidales > UBA4417 > UBA4417. The sequence goes on along the minus strand of JADJHD010000007.1, from coordinate 15,788 downwards.
CCTTCGATGGCCACTCTTTTCCCTTTCATCAATGCATCGTATCCGTATTCAGCAACCTGCTTCGATGTAGGCAGCTTCTTACCCTTAACCAGGGCGGAAGATTCAATGTCAGCCACAGCCTGGAATCCAGAAGTAGTAGGTCCCGGACATAAGGCGGTAACTGTAACCCCTGAACCGCTGAGTTCATTGGCCAATGCTTCGGAAAGTGAAAGTACGTATGCTTTTGTTGCGTAATATACAGCCATCAGGGGGCCAGGAAGGAATGCGGCAGTAGAGGCTACATTCAGGATTTTACCATCCTTTCGGGCAGCCATTTCCTTAGCATAGGTTTTACTGAGATAGGTAAGTGCGGTGATATTCAGGTTTATCATCTGCAATTCCTTGTCCCATTTGGTTTCTGTGAAAAAACCAAAATCTCCGAATCCTGCATTATTAATGAGAATATCTATCTGAATTCCGGCACTTTTAACCTTTGCAACCAACTCTTCAACTTCAGCAAGTACAGAAAGGTCCAGTCCTAGAACCATGCATTGAATGCCATAGGTTTTCTCAAGATCTTTCTTCATTTCTTCCAGTTTTTCCAGTGATCTGGCTGCAAGGACGAGATTGTATTTTTTCGAAGCGAATATGCCCGCAAATTCAAAGCCGATTCCACTTGAGGCTCCGGTGATTAACACATTTTTTGACATGAATAGGTATTATTGGTGATGTAACAGGAACATAACCAGTATCATCATCATTTGTTTAAGAAATGACACAATGTTAAGAACTCTTAACAAGTAAGAAGTTTTCGTGGTAAAGTGAAGATGGAGTTATGCTGTTATTTGACCGGAGGATTGAGCTCAACCGGACCCTTGAGAAGCACTGCAATTACAGTCACCTGTTCATCGAGGACATTTTCAGGAACATCAATGTACACAATTCCCGGAACATCGCTCCAGTAGCTTTTCATCATAACAGTATGATTCAGTTTGCTGCCATTTCCAACCACCCATATCCTGTTGATTGGATTCTTGAGTCCCTTGATCATCAGGGGGCCTGCAGGTTTACCGGTTACATACAAATAGAGGATATCCCTGTCTTTTGAAAGGGCAGAAGGTCCATAGTAGTAATCCTTTGGGATGCCGGCAACGGTGCCATAAATTGCTTCCTTATGCTTCTTTGTCCAGCGGCCCAATTCTTTCAGAACTAACTGCTGTTCTTCGGGAATTGTACCATCCGGTTTTGGTCCTATATCCAGCAGAAGATTCCCGCCCATGCTAATGCAGTCAGTAAATATTCTTATGATCTGGTTTGCTGATTTGTAGTTGTGGTCATTCTGCTGGTAGCCCCAGGAATCATTGATTGTCATGCAAAGTTCCCAATAAGGTTCTTTTGGTTGAATCACCGGAACTCCCTGTTCAGGAGTTGCATAATCACCATAGCCATTGATGCGGGAATTAACGATAACTCCGGGCATCCACTTATTGATGTCGGTCCGCATTTCAGCCGATTTCCATTGTTCTGCCGAATAATCCCAGTCGCCATCAAACCAGAGCAAATCGGGTTTAAATGCAGCCAGTTCATGAATCTGACCTCTCCTGAAATCGAGGAATTTATTCCAGCGGATTGAGTCATTCTGATATCTTTCCTGGTTATTCAGGAATTTAGGATAATCGGGATGCGACCAATCAAGCATTGAAAAGTAAAGCCCGGTTTTCACTCCCTGTTTTTTCAGACTTTCGCAGAAAGGTTTTACAAGATCCCTTCCAGCCGGGGTTTTCTTAAGGACATTAAGGTCACTGAGGCTGGTATTGTACAGAGCCATGCCATCGTGATGCTTGGTGGTAAGAACGGCATACCTGGCACCGGATTCACGGATCAGTTTTGCCCAGGCTTCGGGGTCATATTTGGCAGCAGTGAATCCATCAGCCTGCTTCATGTATTCATCGTAAGGCAGGTAGCGGTTATAGAAAGACCAGGATTCATCAACTCCTCTAACGGAATAGATACCCCAATGAATAAAGATGCCAAGTTTGGCGTCACGGAACCAGGACATCCTTGCGGCAAATTCGTCGGATGATTCCTGAGCCTGGCTATTTGCAACGAAAGCAAGAGCCAGAAATAGTAAAGAAAGTTGTTTCATCAATGTTGGCTGGTAGCGGGATCAAAATGTTTCTTGAGCAATTCCATGAACCGGTCAATTGCTATTGGTTTGGAAACATATTCGTCGCAGCCGGCTTCAAGTGCTTTCAATCTGTCAGATTCCCTGGAGTAGGCAGTCTGCATGATAACAGGCAGATCCGGCCTTTCCTGCTTGATGATTCTGGTTGCCTCGTAACCGTCCATAACGGGCATTTTGACATCCATGAGAACCAGGTCGATTTCGGGATTTGATTTGCAATTGACAACTGCTTCTGCACCGTTTGTTACCCTGATGAGAGTAAGATTCATATCGGCAAGCAATTGTTCAAGAAGCAGGTAATTGAAATCCTCATCTTCGGCGATCAGAATTGTTTTTCCACCGTTAAAAGTAAGAAAATCTCCCATATGCTTTGAATTCTCTTTGGAATGTCCGTTTCTGTAGGTTTGGAATGGTATTGTGAAATAGAAAGTAGAACCTTGTCCCTGAACTGACTTGAGCCATATTGTACCTCCCATCAGTTCAACATAGGCCTTGGAAATTGACAATCCCAGTCCTGTTCCCCCAAACTGCCTTGCAATTGTGGAGTCGGCCTGCCTGAACCTTTCAAATATTTCCCTGTGCATGCTTTCAGGGATACCAATACCGGAGTCGTCAATGAAGAACTCAAGGTGCTGGTCTATAACCTTATAGCCGAAAGTGACATGTCCCTGCCTGGTAAACTTCAAAGAGTTGCCCACGAGGTTTGAAATCACCTGCATAAGTTTGGTTTCATCGGTTTCGATATTGGTTTCCTCATCGGGTAATGGGGTAAGGCATTTCAGTCTGATATTCTGACTGTTCGCTTTTAGTTCAAACTGATTGAAAAGGTTTCTTAACAGGTGATTGATATTGAACTTGGATTTCTTCAGCGTTTCCTGTCCGGCCTCAATTGTAGCTATATTGATGATATCGCTGATGATTGAAAGCAGCTGATTGCTTGCATTGCAGATGATATCGGTGAAGTACTTTCTCTTTTCTGCAGCAAGATTAGGTTCATTAAGGAATCCGGAGAATCCGATGATTGCATTCATTGGAGTTCGGATTTCATGCGAGATATTATTGAGGAAGGCGGTTTTCAGCCTGTCATTTTCTTCAGCTCTGTCCTTTGCTGCGATTAATGCCTCTTCAACATTTTTGCGTTCGCTGATATCCAGGATGGTGCCGATCATTTTTACCGGTCGCCCTGTGTCATCGAGAGAAAGCTCTCCCTTACCCCACACCCAGCTTTCTTTCTGGTTATCGGCACGAATAATCTTGTATTCCTTATTGAAAGGATTCAGGTTTTCGAAGATTTCCTCAACAAAATAGAGTTCCATTTCCCTTCTTTGGTCAGGATGGATTGTATCGAGCCATGTTTGGATATTCTTTACTGCATTGGCTTGAAGTCCCAGAATATCATTCAGAACTTCCGAAGAACTCCATTCATTCTTCACCAGGTCAAGGCTAAATGATCCAATTCTTCCTACCCTTTGTGATTCTGTAAGCCAGAATTGACGCTCCTTAAGTAGCTCTTCAGCTTTTTTCCATTCCGTAATATCCCTGAACACTCCAAAGGTCCCGAGTAGAATACCGTTCATATTGTATTGAGGAGTAGCTGTCACCAGAAGGTTCTTCAGACCGCCTTTGAAGGTATGGATCTGAAGTTCGTATGTTGATTTATTCCCTTTGGACCTCAGATCTGTTTCTGTTTCAACCTTCATCAACTCAAAATGAGGGACAAAGTCTGTAAGGTTTCTTCCCACCAGAGTTCCTTCCGGAACTTCGAATATCTGCTCGGCTGCTGGATTTGCAAAGGTGAATACTTCATTGAGGTCTACGATTCCTGCACCTTCACCCTGATTTTCAAGCAGCATCTTATATTGTTGCTGACTTTCCATGAGAGCTATTTCAGCCTTTCGTCTGTCGGTAATATCCCTTGATACTCCAAGGAAGCTTACAAAATTTCCGTTGTCATCGAATATGCCACTTACAGTTATATCTACAAAAACAGAAGTTCCATCTTTGCAGGGCTGCTCGACGATGAGATTGTAGCTTTCAAATTTTTCTCCTTTTCCCAGTTTCTCAAATACCTTTTTCTGATAACTGTTGGCAAGTTCTGCTGAGGCGGGGGAAAGGGATTCCTCAGGAGTTTGCAGCATTGCTTCCTCCGGGGTATAACCTCTCAACCGAGTTACTGACGGACTGATATAGGTGTTTTTGCCGTTAATGTCCATCGTCCAGATAACGTCGGAAGCATTTTCAGCAAGTAACCTGAATTTTTCCTCACTCTTGAGCAAGGCATTTTCGATTTGCTTACGTTCGGTGATATCGCGCCAGTGGACAAGCAAAAGGTTCATGCCGTCCATTGTAATTCGGGTAAGGTTGATATCAACTGTTACCGGTTCTCCGCTAAATTTTCTGTGAACCCATTCGAACTGATAGCTGCCGTTTTCATATGCTTTCCTGACAACAATTATTGATTTTTCCTTTGAAGACATTCCATCAGGCTGAAATTCAGGTGATATTTCATCCGGCAGGCAGTTAAGAATCTGCTGTTTTGTCTGGGCTCCAAGGTATTTAACGGTAGCCTCATTACAATCCAGGAAATTCAGTTTCTCATCGAGCAGCTGGATTGGGTCAGCGGCATTTTCATACAATTGCCTGAATTTCTCCTCACTTTTCATCAGCTGTGCTTCGGCATTTTTCCTTTCGGTAATGTCCCTGTGAGCACCATGAAGTTCGAGTTTCCCTGTTTCTTCATTCCGATAGCCGTAAGCTGTTACTTCTGCCCAAATGAACTTACCACCCTTGCAGGGCTGCTTGATAATCTGAGTGTGGAAAGTGCCAGGACTTTCAAGACCTTCATCGCAATCATTCACAATCTTCATCAGGTCATTCACCAGCTTTTCTCCATATTGAGAGGGGAACATCGCATTGATTGGCAACGACATGATTTCCTCAGCCGAAAATCCAACCATTTTCTTGGCCGAAGGACTGAGGTAGCGGAAACGCATAGATTCAGGCTCTATAATCCACACCACATCCCTCATGTTTTCTGTGAGGGTCATATACAATTCAGCATTCTTGCGAATTGTGATTTCTGATTCCTTTCTTTCAGTTATATCTTCAAGATAGGATACGAAGTAATCATCCCTTCTGACTGTGCTATGAACCAAGCCTGTTGATACGGATGCCCAGATTACCGATCCATCCTTATGAAGATAACGCTTCTCGAAATTGGCCTGATTGATTTCTCCTGAAATCAGTTGTCTTAAACTATTGAAGCCAATTGGTTTATCCTCTTCCAGTGCGATATCATTGAAGCTCATTTGAAGAAGTTCTTCCTTACTGTAGCCCCAAAGATTGCATAAAGCCGAATTTACATTCAGGAAGTGACCTTCCATGTTTACCATGCAAACTCCTACAGTAGCATTTTCAAAGGCGGTTCTGAAGAGCTCTTCGCTCTCTGTAAGGGCAGCCTCAGCTTTTTTGCGGTCAGTGATATCGACAAATGATACAAAAACATGCTGCAGTGTATCAATACTATCAGGACGAACAGACAATTTCAGGATTAAATCCCGGTGTTCCCATTTAAAAGTAGAAACAGGAAATTCACATTCGAAATAGGTCTGTCCTTCGGCCAATGCAATGAGTTCTTCCTTGAAAATTGGCCAGGATTCATCAAGGAAATAAGTCGACATATCATTCAATATCTCTTCCTTATCCCTAGCCTGAAAGAACCTCAGGCTTTCTTCATTTATATCTGTAATCCTGATGAGTGAAGCACAATAAACAACATCAGCCGGATTGGATTCAAAATACTCTCTGAAATTGGTTATTCCTCTGGAATTTAGTTCATTGAAGAAGATTTTTACATCAGAAAGATCTTCTTCAAAAATGGGTATTGCTGAATTTTCAAACAACGAGCGGTATCTGGCCTCACTTTTACGAAGTGTGGATTCCACCTGTATTTTCTCAGCAATCAGTTTTTTCTTCTGTATGGCAGCGCGAATGGCTTCTCCCAGCCTGGTGAGGTTCTGCTTGATTATATAATCATCAGCCCCCATTTTCATGCACTCTACTGCAGTTTCTTCATTAACCGAACCTGTAACAAGAACAAAAGGCACGTTGGGCGCCAGTTTCTGCTGTATTTCAAGGGCAAGTTTACCGTCAAATTCAGGGAGTGAATAATCGGAGAGGATTATATCGGGATTGAAACTTGCAAGCGCATCAATGAATTCCTGCTTGGTGTCGACAGTAATGTCAGTAAATTGAATACCGCTTTTTCTGATTTCCCGCCTGATTAATTCAGTATCAGTAGGCAAATCCTCTATCATCAAAATTCTTAGTACAGATGGCATTGACAGGACATTTACTTGGTAAAGGTTAATCTCCCAATAGCCAAAAAGTTATATTCAAAATCCAATTGTATCGGGTGCCTGGAGATCATCCTGAAATACCATCTGATATTCAGGTAGATATAACCAAAATTTGACCAAAAATAGGAGTTGGCAAATCCTGGTTTTAGGGCACTTGGTTCAGAAAAGGATACCAGAAAGGTATAAGAAGTGGTAAATAATAGGGAATCAGACCTTTATTATTATTTTCCTCTTGTACAAAATTGTAGCAATTACAGCCCAGAATGAAGTATAAAGAATTGCCCAGGTAAGGGAAGCAATATTAGGACTTATATTCATGTCAGTCAGGCCTTTGAATATCCAAGTGTTCAGGATGAGGTGATTTGTCCCGAAAATCGGTAGCAACCAAAGGAGCATAATAATTAAATCGGAGCCGACATACAAGGCAAGCGGATTGCTTCCAAATGCGATCAGCAGCCTCGTCCATTTCTCCTTTTTCCTAAGGTCGATAATCCAGTACATGGCTCCAAGGGTCATAGAGGCGAGTCCTGCTGTATAAAGCACATAGGAACTGGTCCATAGTTTCTTAACCAATGGGAAGATTGTGCCCCAGGATAATCCGGCAGCTGTAAGGAGAAAGCCAAAAAAGAAAAGTTGTATAACGCGATCTTTCTTGTCGCCGGTTTGATTGAAAAGATGCGCCATTTCCATCCCGATTAATCCGGTTACAATAGCCGGAAAAGTGCTGAGTATGCCTTCCGGATCCATGAGAGGCATTTGTCCCCAGGTATGACGTCCCAATACAAGCTGGTCAAACCATGCAACCCAATTGTATTCGTAGGCAATGGTTGGAACAACGGAGAGCGGGGAAGGGATGAATTCCAGCAGAATCCAGTAGGCAAACAGTATTGAGTAGGCAATAAATGCGCGGCTCTTTCTGGGAATATACAGCAACATCAAACCGCAGAAGAAATTGACCAGGGCTATGCGTTGTAGAACTCCAAGTATGCGCAAATTACCTAAGTCTTTGAATGGGATAGCATTAAGGATGAGTCCGATCAGGAAGATTATGGCAGATCGTTTTGCAAGATGAATCAACAAATCCTTTTTAGAACTTCCCTTTTGCAGGCGGCGGCTGACAGAAAGAAACAGGGAAAATCCCATGATGAAAAGGAAAAACGGGAAAACCAGGTCGGTGGGAGTGCAACCGATCCACTCCGCATGACAAAGGGGGGGATAGGCATACCAGTCACCGGGATTATTCACTATGATCATTCCGATAATGGTCAGGCCCCTTAAGGCATCAAGAGAGATAAGGCGATGGTGATCCGACATAAGTGAAAATTAATTTCCCGGGATTATTTAATCAGAATTAAATCAAAATCAGCAAAGCAGCCATCTGTAAAAGTGCTTTACAGGCTGAATGAAAGCAAAGTTAACGTATCAAAGTTACAAATCCTTCCCGTACGACCATTTCCTGATTATCCGTAGCATCCTGCCTGTATCGCAGCCTGTAGAAATAATCTGCTGCCTCGCATTGACGACCTTTGTAACGGCCATCCCAACCCCGGGAAGGATCCTCCGACATGAAAATCAATTGTCCCCAGGTGTTGTAAACCTGCAGGCTATAAGGGGAAAGAGTGTTCCTTAAGCTTACCGGTCTGAAGACATCGTTAAGTCCGTCGGCATTTGGACTGAATGCATTGGGAATCCAGGTTCCCGGAGTGAAATAGTAGGATTTGACAATGGTATCGCGGCAGCCTTCAATATTCGTGACAATGAGTTGAATAGAATAATTCCCCTCAGCTGTGAAACTTGTCCTTGGTTCGGCAAGGTTTGAAGTGACAGGGGTGCTGAAGTCCCAGGCATAGGAGGCTGCATCTTCAGAATTGTTCGTAAAACCCAGTGTGGAACCTGAAGTGCCCTCTATCTCAAAATACTGGAATTCAGCTTCCGGAGATTTTACCACTTCAAAATCTGCCTCTTTAAAATCAGTGCAGCCAAAATTATCGGTAATGTTTAGTTGAATAGTTGCCTGACCGGGTTCATCAAAGGAGAGATAGACTTCCTTTCCTGAATCCTGATCAAGGTTACCTGATGATGAAATAGCTTTCCACTCATAGGAATACAGACTGGTATCACCTTCCAGACTCTGATCCCTGAATAATGCCTGATTATGGCTGCAAAGCAATTCATGCTCAAACGCAGCCTGAGGAGGAGGGTGAATCATTACCTGTTCAGTGACAGTATCGCGGCAGCCATATTTGTTGCTAACCAGTAGTGAAACAGTTTGAAGGCCGGTCTGATTGAAAATTATATCAGCAGCACCCTGAACAGGGGATCCTGTTGGATCAACAATACCTCCCGATGTCCATTTCCAGCTGGAAAGTTCAATTCCGCTTGAATTATCCCTGAAATGAGTAGTCTGAGCACTGCAATTTCCCGAATACGTAAAGGAAGCGATCGGGTAGGGAATAATGTTAATTGCAAAAATTTTCTCCGAAACACAGGCTTTATCAGTAGTAATCTGATATTTAACCGGGTATGAGCCTTCATTCGTAAAAGTTCTTTCAAGAAGTGTATCCAGTCCCGAATAGGTTTGTCCGTTTCCCCAGTCATAGCTCCTTGAAACGATTGCTCCTGATGTCAACGAGGAATGGTCATGGAAACTGATTGGCATTCCGGGACAACTGGTATTGAAAGGAAGTATTTCCACATTGGGAACGGCCGAAGGATTGATGACTACAGGCATAATGGAAGTTCTGTTACCGCAGTCGCTCGAAGAAACAGCAGTTATGGTATCTGTGCCTGCTTCTTCCCAGCTAATAAATGCCTTGCTTCCCTGATTTTCGACACTGATAGTTTTGCCTTTGCTGCTGCTCCATGTTACCTGAGGGTACAATCCCGGAAGGTTAAATTCAGCCTGCTGTGACGTGCAAATAAGCGCTTGTCCGCTGATTGGCGGAGGTGAATTTCCAATAATAGCAAAGGTCATGGAAGAAGAGCCCCCGTTTCCGCAACCTGAGTTGGAAGCGTAAACCGTTAACAGGTAATCTCCTTCAGGAAAACCATTTCCGGTTGAAATATTCCAGGACCGGGTAGGGGCAAGGGTTACAGTATCCTTTGACATGCCAGAGCCATTCAGCGACCAGTGGTATTGTTCGGCAAACGGTACAAGAGCCGATTGGAAATTTCCTTGTTGTCCCTTGCATACTACTCCCGGCCCTGATAGCTTCGCTGTTGTGGGTTTAAGCAGCAGGTTAAATGAGAGCTGCAATACCTGATCAGTTGAGTAATACCACCATGTATTCACGGTATTGATATCCCCCAGAAGCTGGGTGATGGTCCACTCATGACAGCCGCTAACCGGTGAGGTGCCAGTATAGTAACAGCCATTTGTATTGCTGTTGGGGAAGGTCTGAGGGGGCAAATGGGTGTCGTCCCAGTAAAGCTTGAGCTTACTGATTCCGTTTGCTGGGAGCGGCCGCTGAATATCAACCTTGAAACCGGAGGGATTGTCCTCAACATCATAAAGGGGAATATTGGTCAGGCCGTTTAGAAAGCGGATTCTGGCGGAGATATTGGTCCCATTCGGCACCGGTAAACCTAATCCGTTTAATCCGTTCCATCCCGGTTCCAGATTATTTAACCCTGAATGCACCTGGTAACCAAGCTGAATATCTTCAGGTCCTGTAGTCCCGGGATTGAGAGGCGGCAGGTCCAGCAGCACCTCCAGATTGCCTCCCTTGCTAACGTTTGCTTTAAAAGTCACTGCTGTATCGCAGCTGGGTGAAGAGACTTCAAAATTCAACAGCTGGCCTATGCTTCCAGAGGGAAACAGGCTTAGGTCAGGATCATTCAGGAAAATACCGTATTCAGGTCTTACACTGGCATTTCCACCAATGGATCGTCTTCTTTCATTCCAGTTTCCGGATGTAGAGGTTCCCCATTCGTTGCTGTAAATGGCCCAGATTCCTCCTGCCAAACCATTGCAGTTGAAGCGGGTTACTATGCTGTCGTTTGAGTAAATGAAGAAACTGGCATAAGTGGCCTTTTCGGAAGCATCAATACTGGAAGAGCTGAATTGCCATGCCTTGCTCCATAGTCTGCCGTTTATTTGCTGCGTTCCATTCGCAACAGTAACATCAAAATATTTGAAGATCCTTGCTTCATTTTTTTTCATCAATGGAATATTGAATTCCAGGATGTAATTGCCATTGGCTGGAGGAGTCAGGATCAGAGGTGTATAACCTGCAGGATTGCCTGCGCTGATATTGGGGCCGGCCAATGCCTGAGCCCGGGTTGAGATAAAACCTGCATCCTGGGGATCCGATGGTAGTGGTTGAAGCGCGAATCCGGGAATCACATTTCCAGCCTGATCCTTAACCTGAAATTTCACATCGTAGAGAAGGATATTTTCTTCGTAATAATCTGAAATTGAACCAAACCCGAGGTATATCTTTTCATGCAGATAATCTTTTACAGAAATCAGAAGTCTGTAATCTTCGGAGCAATTTACAAGTGCAAATGGAATTCTGTGATCATCAACGTTCTGCGTTAGAGCAATCCTGCAATAGGAAGAATCAGGGGCGTTCAGTGGCTCCATTTGCCGGGTCCCTTCCGCCAGCAGAAAATTATGGGCAGAAATGGCAAAAGCAGTCAACAGAATTACCCTAACAGGCAATTCCCGGATCAATAAATGAAGGATCCGATTTGTTGGCATAAACATTTAACAATCAAAACAAGATTTTTCCCTCGTTCTGTGAAAATTTGCGTGGTTTCTGGTCCGGACAGTCCTGCGATCACAACAGAACAAGCCTTTCTATACAAAGGTAATACCTGATGCCAACAATATTACAGTTCAAATCATTACTTTTGCTTCAGAGTTCCAACCTAATTAATTGACAGAAGTGAAGGAAGAAAAGGTAAGCGAAATGACTTTCTGGGATCATCTTGCAGAACTGCGCAAGAGGTTGATCAGGATTGTTCTGGCCGTCATAGCAATGGCTGTGCTTGCTTTTTTAGAGAGGGACATTATATTCGATAAGATTATTCTGGCACCCAAGGATGGTGAATTCATCACCTACAAATGGCTCTGTAAGCTTGGCGAATTTCTTCATGTGGATTCACTTTGCATGACAGATACGCATATTAAGCTCATAAACTTCAACCTGTCAGGACAGTTCATGACCCATATGACCATTTCGATGGTTTTCGGGTTGATTCTTGCCATGCCTTATGTGTTTTGGCAACTTTGGCAATTTGTTAAACCTGCCTTATATGAGAAGGAGAGAAAATATGCCCGGACCGCGGTATTTATCATGTCGGCACTGTTCCTGGTAGGGATTCTGTTTTCCTATTTCTTTATGGTGCCCTGGACGCTAAACTTCCTTGGAACCTATCAGGTTAGTACAATGGTTGACAACCAGATAGCATTGAGCAGTTATATCAGTACGGTAACTTCTGTAGTGCTTTCTGTAGGACTGGTTTTTGAGATGCCGGTGGTTATTTATGTACTTGCCAAGGTAGGACTGATTACCCCGACTTTTCTGGTGAAAAATCGTAAATATGCCTTCGTTATAGTGCTGATTCTAGCAGCAATTATTACTCCTCCGGATGTGTTCAGCCAGATTATCGTAACCATTCCCCTTTGGGCGCTTTATGAAGCCAGCATTATCGTTGCCAAACGTGTTGCCCCCAAGCCTGATCCTGCTGATCTTGTAGAGGATTAAAGATTCAGAAATTCGATTAAAACCTTGCAAAAACGTATTTGTTCCAGTTGCCGGAATCGACTTTTGCATTCAGGTTTTTCTAATCACCGGGACTGATTAATCGATCAGTTCAAAGCTGTCATTCAGCTTGATATCCCTTGAAGAGGCTCCAATCATCAGATCAAATTCGCCGGGTTCTGCAACCCATTGCAATTGCTGATTGAAGAAGGAAAGCTTTTCCTTGTCGATGATGAACTGAATGGTCTTGGATTCACCAGCCTTCAGATTAAGCTTTTTGAAATCCCTGAGTTCCTTCACCGGCCTGACCACCGAAGCTGCCTTGTCGCGGAGGTAAAGCTGCACAATTTCTTCGCCCTCGTATTTTCCTGTATTGGTAATGGTCACCGAAACCTGAATGCTTTCCCCGGCTTTCATCTTCTTCTTGCTCAGCTGCAGGTTTGAATACTTGAAGGAAGTATAACTCAATCCATAGCCAAACTCATATTTTGGGTAAATTGAAAGATCTATATAGGCAGAGCGGTAGAAACGATCGTTATCGTCCTTTGGCGGATTTCCGGTATTGAAATGATTGTAGTAGATGGGAATTTGTCCCACGCTGCGCGGAAAGGTCATGGTTATCTTGGCGGAGGGATTCACATCCCCGAATAGTACATCGGCAATTGCATTACCGGCTTCACTGCCCAGCCACCAGGTGTAAAGGATAGCCGTAGCATTCTCAGCAGTATAATCGAAGATCAGGGGCCTACCTGCATTGATCAGCACCACCACAGGCTTGCCTGTCGCGAGGATTGCCTTCAGCAGTTCTTCCTGAACCCCGGGGATATTGATATTGCTGCGACTTCTTGCTTCTCCCGACATATCCCTGAGTTCACCAATGCTCAAAATCACAACATCAGCTTGTTTTGCCACATTCACGGCTTCCTCAAATCCACTCCTGTCTTCTCCCTGAACCTTGCAGCCTTCTGCATACAGAAGATTGGTGTTCTTGCCCAGTTTGTCCGTTAATCCTTCCCACTGGGAAACAATGAAGTTAGAGTCAGTATCCGGGACTTCAACATCCCAGAAACCCTTGTTCTGCTTTACAGCTTTCACCAAAGGACCAATAAAGGCAATGGTTTTAAGCTTTTTTGAAAGAGGCAGGAGGTTATTCTCATTCTTAAGCAGGACAATGCTCTTGGCTGCAATTTCCCTGGCAGTTTTTGCATGCTCGGGATTATTCAGGGCCTCTGTCTCCCTCTCAGAATTGCTGAATTTATAGGGATCATCGAAAAGTCCAAGTTCAAACTTTTTGCGGAGAATCCTTCTTACTGCGTCATCAATAAGTGCAACCGGGACTTTACCATCCTGAACCAGCTGTGCAAGATTGTTTTTGTAGCAGCGGCTTTCCATATCCATATCGCATCCGGCAGTAATTGCGGCAAGAGCAGCCTCGTATTCGTTCTTAACGTAGCCATGGGTGATCATTCCACCAACCGAAGCCCAGTCGCTGACTACAAAGCCCTGAAAATTCCAGAGACCTTTGAGGATATCCCGCTGCAGGTATTTATTTCCTGTTGCCGGCACTCCATTCAGGTCATTGAAGGCATTCATGAAGGTTGATACATTGGCATCAAGGGCTGCTTTGAAAGGGGGGAGGTAATATTCGAACAATTGACGTTCGCTCATATCCACCGAATTGTAATCCCTTCCACCAACTGCCGCTCCATAGGCTGCATAATGCTTGGCACAGGCCATCACTGAATTGGTAGCCCCTGGAATCTCGCCCTGAAAGCCCTTAACCCTGGCATAGGCAATCCTGGAACCCAGATAGGTGTCTTCACCTGCACCTTCCATTACCCTTCCCCAGCGCGGATCACGAGCAATATCTACCATTGGGGCAAAAGTCCAGTGGATTCCTCCTGCACTGGCTTCAGTGGCTGCAATCCTGGCCGATTTCTCCATCAGGTCCAGATCCCAACTGCAGGATTCGGCTAGGGGAATAGGGAAGGTAGTCTTGTATCCATGGACTACATCCTGTCCGAAAAGTAGAGGTATTTTCAGCCTCGACTGCATGGCGATATTCTGCCATCCTGTTGTTCGGGTTGTACCCTGACTATTCAATATGGATCCCAGTTCTCCTCTTTTAATCTGGGCGATCTTGTTGGCATCCACTGTAACAGGACCGGTTGCATACAGATCGTCGTTGTACTGGTTCAGCTGACCAATCTTCTCCTGAAGCGTCATCAGGTTCAAAACAGAATCAACTTTATGGGAGATGCTGTTGTTTTGAGCTGAGGAAATCCGGGGAAGTATTGCGATTGATATTATGATTATCAATAGGTTAATGGCAGTTCTTTTCATTTGATGTTGATTAAAGTGGAAGAGATTATTCTAAATGGGATGCCTTTCTATTTCAGAGTAAATATAGAGCAATCATGATTTTGAATTGCCCTGATGGTTGTATTTGTACAGAAAATCCGATTTTTTGGACATACATGGACTGAAATGTAAAGATTTTCAAATTTTTGCAACAGAGACCGGAAGGGATAAATTGAAGAGAAAGTGTGAACCGCAATGCTGAATAGTTTGGGAAGTGATCCCCAACTTGTTTTCACACCGAAAAACGTTTCCGATACTTACCAAACCTTGATTTTCTGCTTTCCGCTTTTTGAGATTTCAAAAGGGCCGGGTGATGGATTTGACTCATTTCTCTGTTTTCCCCAGTAGTCCTTATCCAGAACAATCGCTGAGCCATCCGGATTTTCAAAGGGTAGACCAGGAACTATGGCCTTGCCCAGGATTGAACTTGTAATGATCCTTCTTTTTTGAGCGGTACACCAGTCTGATGAGAGGTTAATTTCGAGATAGACAGATCCGTTTTCTGTTAGTAGTTTCAGCCCGGAATCGAAATCCGGGGCATCAATGGTATTCGTTTCGGATGCCGTGTAAGGCTTGGAATTCCTCAGTTTTTCCCTTCCAGCATCATTCATTTCCCCGTTTTTTTTTGATCGTGGAATCCGCTGTTGGTCTGACACAATCCTTCGTGAATACATTTCCATCAAAAATCACAGGCTGCAGTGCCTTGCTGTACTGACTTGCATTGCTGCCATTCACAAAGAGGTTATTGTAGAACTGAACATCGCCTCCTGCATTGTCGGCAAGTTTATCGATGGAGGTTGAATGCGGTTTCAGATATGGAGTGAGGCGGGCATCATAATACAATGCATCAATCCTGCCGCTGAAGAGGTTATTCACTACTGCAGCGCCACTTGAATTCATCACCAGTCCGTCAGGCGAAAGCAGAATATTATTGCTGATCAGCATGGGGCCGTGATTTACCTCCAGATAGATATCGGTGAGGTTATCGTGCATCAGGTTCCGGTTCATCTGGGCACCCTGAGCCATCCAGTCGAGCCATATCCCGATATTGACAGAATATATGTGATTGCCTTCAATTTTAACATCAACTGCACCATGAAATTTGATTCCTGCCATTTCTGCCCCGGAAAACAGCCGTCTGACATAGATATCATGGATGGTATTTCCTGTAATAGTGTTGGAAGGAGCAGCCCAGAC
>JADJHD010000006.1 GCA_016707705.1 Bacteroidales bacterium | reverse complement strand
AGGTGAGGTGGCTGTCTGGTCGTAGATCCAAACCGTCTGGGTACTGGTAATCGGACCGGTAATCTGGGTTCCACCCAACGCCTGGCTGTTGTTGTAGTAATGAGGCGACACCAGGTTGGTTCCGGTAATGGCCGGCAAGGTATAGCTGATGTAAGCAGTCTGTGCTCCCGGATTATTGATAGCAGGAGTATTGAAGACAGTCATTGCCACTACTGAAGAGTTTGCAATGCTTCCGGTAATGCAGCTTTCGCTGGATGTCATCTGCACGTAAACCTGGTCACCATTCAGAGGAACCAGACTGTAGGTTGGGCTGTCCCCTCCTACCGGCAGTCCATTTTTATACCATTGGTATGAAGGAGTAAGTCCGCCGTTGGTCGGGAATGCTGTGAAGGTAACAGAAGTTCCGGAGCAGGCTGGGTTGGAGGATGGGGAGGTGGAGACTGAAGCAACCAGCAATGCAGGTTCAGTAACAGTTATAGTTGTAACTGCAGTGCAACCATTGGCATCACTTACGGTGTAGGTATAGGTTCCGGCGACTTCTGTGAAAGTGCCTGTTCCTGTGTATGGTGCTGTACCTCCCACCGAAGATACGGTGATGGTTGAAGTACCACCATTACAATGATTGCTGTAGAAGTTGATGATGCTACCAGCATGGCAGGTTCTCCTACCGTGATCGTGGTTGAGGTCGCACAGCCGTTAGCATCGGAAACAGGATAAGTATATGTCCCTGCTCCTACGGTGAAAGTTCCGGTTCCGGTGTAAGTTCCGGTTCCACCAACTGCTGAGACTGTAACGGTGGTTGTTCCTCCATTGCAAAGGATGCTGCCTGAAGCTGAAGATGCTACCAACAAGCCTGGTTCACCAACTGTGATTGTGGTTGAGGTTGTGCAGCCATTAGCATCAGAAACAGGATAAGTGTATGTTCCTGCTCCTACGGTGAAGTTCCCGGTTCCGGAGTATGGAGCTGTGCCACCAACTGCTGATACTGTTACGGTGCAGTTCCTCCAAAGGATGCTGCCTGAAGTTGAAGAAGCTACCAGTAAAGCTGGTTCACCTACTATGGTGGTTTAGGTTGTACAGCCATTAGCATCAGAAACAGGATAAGTGTGTGTCCTGCTCACGGTGAAGTTCCCAGGATTTCCGGAGTATGGAGCTGTGCCACCAACTGCTGATACTGTTACGGTAGTAGTTCCTCCATGGCAAGGATGCTGCCTGGTCAATGCTACCAGTAAAGCTGGTTCACCTACTACTATCGTGGTTGAGGCAGTACAGCCATTAGCATCAGAAACAGGATAAGTGTATGTCCCTGCTCCTACGGTGAAGGTACCTGTACCGAGGTATGGTGATGCACCACCAGCTGCTGATACTGTAACAGTGGTAGTTCCTCCATGGCAAAGGATGCTGCCTGAAGTTGAAGATGCTACCAGTAAAGCTGGTTCACCTACTATGATAGTGGTTGAGGTAGTACAGCCATAAGCATCAGAAACAGGATAAGTGTGTGTCCCTGCTCCTACGGTGAAGTTCCCGGTTCCGGAGTATGGAGCTGTGCCACCAACTGCTGATACTGTTACGGTAGTAGTTCCTCCATGGCAAAGGATGCTGCCTGAAGTTGAAGAAGCTACCAGTAAGGCTGGTTCTCCTACTGTGATCGTAGTTGAGGTTATACAGCCGTTGGCATCAGAAACAGGATAAGTGTATGTCCCTGCTCCTACGGTGAAGGATAAGTGTGTGTCCCTGCTCCTACGGTGAAGTTCCCGGTTCCGGAGTATGGAGCTGTGCCACCAACTGCTGATACTGTTACGGTGGTAGTTCCTCCATTGCAAAGGATGCTGCCTGAAGATGAAGAAGCTACCAGTAAAGCTGGTTCACCTACTATGATTGTGGTTGGTTGTACATCCATTTGCATCAGAAACAGGATATGTGTATGTCCCGCTCCTACAATGAAAGTTCCGGTTCCAGTGTAAGTTCCGGTTCCACCAACTGCTGATAATGTAACGGTGGTAGTTCCTCCATTGCAAAGGATGCTGCCTGAAGTTGAAGAAGCTACCAGTAAAGCTGGTTCACCTACTATGATAGTGGTTGAGGTAGTACAGCCATTAGCATCAGAAACAGGATAAGTGTATGTTCCTGCTCCAACAATGAAGGTTCCGGTTCCTGTGTAAGTTCCGGTTCCACCAAATGCTGATACTGTAATTGTGGTAGTTCCTCCATTGCAAAGGATAATGCCTGAAGATGAAGATGCTACCAGTAAAGCTGGTTCACCACTGTGATTGTGGTTGAGGTGTACAGCCGTTGGCATCAGAAACAGGATAAGTGTATGTTCCTGCTCCTACAGAGAAAGTTCCGGTTCCAGTGTAAGTTCCGGTTCCACCAACTGCGCTGATACTGCTAAACAGTGGTAGTTCCTCCATTGCATTGGATACTGCCTGAAGTTGAAGATGCTACCAGTAAAGCTGGTTCACCTACTATGATAGTGGTTGAGGTAGTACAGCCATTAGCATCAGAAACAGGATAAGTGTGTGTCCCTGCTCCTACGGTGAAGTTCCCGGTTCCGGAGTATGGAGCTGTGCCACCAACTGCTGATACTGTTACGGTAGTAGTTCCTCCATAGCAAAGATGCTGCCTGAACTTGAAGAAGCTACCAGTAAAGCTGGTTCACCTACTGTGATTGTGGTTGAGGTTGTACATCCATTTGCATCAGAAACAGGATATGTGTATGTCCCTGCTCCAACAATGAAAGTCCCGGTTCCAGTGTAAGTTCCGGTTCCACCAATTGCTGATACTGTAACGGTGGTAGTTCCTCCATAGCAAAGGATGCTGCCTGAAGTTGAAGAAGCTACCAGTAAAGCTGGTTCACCTACTGTGATCGTGGTTGAGGTGGTACATCCATTAGCATCAGAAACAGGATAAGTGTATGTCCCTGCTCCTACAGAGAAAGTCCCGGTTCCGGTGTAGGTTCCGGTTCCACCAACTGCTGATACTGTAACGGTGGTAGTTCCTCCATGGCAATGGATGCTGCCTGAACTTGAAGAAGCAACCAGTAAAGCTGGTTCACCTACCGTGATTGTGGTTGAGGTTGTACAGCCATTAGCATCAGAAACAGGATAAGTATATGTTCCGGCTCCTACAGAGAAAGTCCCGGTTCCGGTGTAGGTTCCGGTTCCACCAACTGCTGATACTGTAACGGTGGTAGTTCCTCCATGGCAATGGATGCTGCCTGAACTTGAAGAAGCAACCAGTAAAGCTGGTTCACCTACCGTGATTATGGTTGAGGTGAGTTGTTTGGCCAGCACAGAAACAGGATAAGTATATGTTCCGGCTCCACAGAGAAAGTCCCAGTTCCGGTGTAAGTTCCGGTTCCACCAACTGCTGATACTGTAAAAGTGGTAATTCCTCCATGGCAAAGGATGCTGCCTGAAGTTGAAGAAGCTACCAGTAAAGCTGGTTCACCTACTATGATTGTGGTTGAGGTTGTACAGCCGTTGGCATCAGAAACAGGATAAGTGTATGTTCCTGCTCCTACAGAGAAAGTTCCGGTTCCAGTGTAAGTTCCGGTTCCACCAACTGCTGATACTGTAACGGTGGTAGTTCCTCCATTGCATTGGATACTGCCTGAAGTTGAAGAAGCTACCAGCAAAGCTGGCTCACCTACTATGATCGTGGTTGAGGCTGTACAGCCATTAGCATCAGAAACAGGATAAGTGTGTGTCCCTGCTCCAACAATGAAGGTTCCGGTTCCTGTGTAAGTTCCGGTTCCACCAACTGCTGATACTGTAACTGTGGTAGTTCCTCCATTGCAAAGGATAATGCCTGAAGATGAAGATGCTACCAGTAAAGCTGGTTCACCCACTGTGATTGTGGTTGAGGTTGTACAGCCGTTGGCATCAGAAACAGGATAAGTGTATGTTCCTGCTCCTACAGAGAAAGTTCCGGTTCCAGTGTAAGTTCCGGTTCCACCAACTGCTGATACTGTAACAGTGGTAGTTCCTCCATTGCATTGGATACTGCCTGAAGTTGAAGATGCTACCAGTAAAGCTGGTTCACCTACTATGATAGTGGTTGAGGTAGTACAGCCATTAGCATCAGAAACAGGATAAGTGTGTGTCCCTGCTCCTACGGTGAAGTTCCCGGTTCCGGAGTATGGAGCTGTGCCACCAACTGCTGATACTGTTACGGTAGTAGTTCCTCCATGGCAAAGGATGCTGCCTGAACTTGAAGAAGCTACCAGTAAAGCTGGTTCACCTACTGTGATTGTGGTTGAGGTTGTACATCCATTTGCATCAGAAACAGGATAAGCGAAAGTCCTGCTCCAACAATGAAAGTCCTGGTTCCAGTGTAAGTTCGGTTCCACCAATTGCTGATACTGTAACGGTGGTAGTTCCTCCATTGCAAAGGATGCTGCCTGAAGTTGAAGAAGCTACCAGTAAAGCTGGTTCACCTACTGTGATCGTGGTTGAGGTGGTACATCCATTAGCATCAGAAACAGGATAAGTGTATGTCCCTGCTCCTACAGAGAAAGTCCCGGTTCCGGTGTAGGTTCCGGTTCCACCAACTGCTGATACTGTAACGGTGGTAGTTCCTCCATGGCAATGGATGCTGCCTGAACTTGAAGAAGCAACCAGTAAGCTGGTTCCTACCGATTGTGGTTGAGGTTGTACAGCCATTAGCATCAGAAACAGGATAAAGTATGTTCCGGCTCTACAGAGAAAGTCCCGGTTCCGGTGTAGGTTCCGGTTCCACCAACTGCTGATACTGTAACGGTGGTAGTTCCTCCATGGCAAAGGATGCTGCCTGAACTTGAAGAAGCAACCAGTAAAGCTGGTTCACCTACCGTGATTGTGGTTGAGGTTGTACAGCCATTAGCATCAGAAACAGGATAAGTATATGTTCCGGCTCCTACAGAGAAAGTCCCGGTTCCGGTGTAAGTTCCGGTTCCACCAACTGCTGATACTGTAACAGTGGTTGTTCCTCCATGGCAAAGGATGCTGCCTGAAGTTGAAGAAGCTACCAGTAAAGCTGGTTCACCTACTGTGATTGTGGTTGAGGTTGTACATCCATTTGCATCAGAAACAGGATATGTGTATGTCCCTGCTCCAACAATGAAAGTTCCGGTTCCTGTGTAAGTTCCGGTTCCACCAACTGCTGATACTGTAACAGTGGTAGTTCCTCCATAACAAAGGATGCTGCCTGAAGTTGAAGAAGCTACCAGTAAAGCTGGTTCACCTACTGTGATTGTGGTTGAGGTGGTACAGCCGTTGGCATCAGTTACCATGTAAGTATAGGTTCCTGCCACTTCTGTGAAAGTTCCGGTTCCAGCATATGGAGCTGTGCCACCGGTTGCTGATACTGTCACTGTCGATGTTCCACCATTGCAAAGTATTGGAGTGTAAGCCGATGAGGCTGCCAACTGGTCGGGCTCTCCAACTATAATAGTTCCGGATGTTTCACATCCATTGGCATCCGACATTGTCCAGGAATATGTATTTGCAGCAAGTCCTGTATAAGTATATGCCATTGCTTGAGGTCCTGCAGTCAATGCTCCAGGATTGAGGGTAAAGGTATAATCCGCAGCACCTGGAAACTGGAGTGATTGTTACAGATCCATTATTACCGCCATTGCATGAAACATTTGATTTGGTAGCAGTTGCAACTGGCAGACTATTAATTACCACCTCAACAGTCCCACTCATCATCGACTCACAATGTGTATCCGACTGATCGATCGCCTTTATTGAGTAGGTGCCTGCAGTAGTTACAGTAATGAAATCGATAGCGGCATTTGTACCATCGAGGAATGCCACGTCTTCATTGGTTGTATTATTATGCAGATAGTATCTGGTCCCGGTTTCAGATCCTGAAAGGGTTATGGTAACTCCAGAACCGGAAGCACAATAGGAGCCGCCACCAGTTACATTGTATATTATTGGCAACGGATCTACAGTAAGGGTGCTTGTGCCTGAACTGGCTTCAAAAATACCAGCTCCGCTGAATTCAGCCTTTATGGAGTGATTCGCGGCAAGAAGTGCACTTGGATCCCAGGTCAAGGAAACTTCTCCTCCTGCTCCAACAGCAACAGCTGAACCAACCGGACTATCATCAATACTGAATTGTACAGTACCCCCTGCCGGATCCGGGCTAACAATTGCGGTAAGGGTTACCGAAGTTGTACCAATACATACCAGTTTTGGAGCTGCTGTTGTTGAAGTCTGGGTTAAGGTTGTAACGCTCTTAACATTCGAGTTGGCTGAAGTGCTGCTTGCACTGGTTGCACGCACTCTATAGTAATAAGGAACATTGGATGAAAGGCCTGTTATGGACTTAAAAACATCTGAAATCAACAAATTTTCATAACCTGAAACAAAAATAGGCTCATTAAAAGTATGAGATCCTAAATTTGAAACATCGTCAATATTAAATTGAATCCATTCAGTAGCTAAAGTTGGAAATCCACTGCTAGGATTTACAGTTACCCCTGTAGTGACAGTCTTCTTTCTTACAAGGGTTTTATCTACAGTAGTAAATGTGCCACTTGTCCACGCGGAACCAGGATCTTCTCCAATTCTTCCAAAAATATCAACATTGCTGCTTGTTGATATTTTATATAGTGCAACTGCATCATCACCATTATATGCCACTGCGGCATTAGATAACGAAGTACCTGAATAAGCTGTAGCTGATGAGTTTCTATAAACCACTGTTTGGCCTGGAAGTATGCTTCCCGACAACTGAATATCGTTTGAAGTGCTTAATCCTCCATTTGGGTAAATCTAATCTATAGTCTGACAAACCAATGGTTGCAAGCGTTCCATTATAGATTTCAATATATTTATTGCTTGAAGAGCCTTCAACATATTCAGAAATAATCAAATCAGTAGCAACCCTGCTAGTCATGAATTCAGGAGCAGTACTAACATCCAACCTATAATTCTCCGCTCCTGCAACACTTCCCCAATTAGCCACAAAACTTGTGGAACCCACATTGGTTGCGTCAGTTGCTACTGGTGCATCCAATTGTGAGGTTGTAAAGGTTAAGGATGGACTCCAGGTTCCGGTACATAAAGCATTATTTGCACGAACCTGAACTTCGTAGCTGGTATTTGGGGTTAATGAACCCAAAGTGTAGCCACTGCTTACGCCGGATATTGTGGCAAAAGTTCCGGCAGCAACGCGCCATTGCAGGTCATAGGAATCCACAGTTCCAGAAGGTGCGGTCCAGCTGATAAGTGCAGAAGTTGAACTAAGACTTCCTGCTGTTGGAGCAGTCATTGGAAGAGGGCTCTCAACAGTTATTATTGCTGTAGCAGAATTCACACATGAATTGCCATCGATAATGGTATAAATTAATGTCTGGGTTCCAACCGAAGGGTTAAACAGATAAGGATCACTTCCAGTAACTCCAGTTCCGGTCCATACTCCACCGGTAGGTGTCCCACCAAGGGTAATTGCAGCAGCAGTTGAACAAACAGGAGCATAGGTACCTGCGTCAACTGCAGTCAGTTCATTAACAGTAATTGAAGCCTGGGCTGAATTCGTACAGCTGTTGGCATCGGTGTATGCATAAGTCAGGGTTTGTGTTCCAACGGAAGGATCAAAGTAATAAGGGCCTGATCCGCTAACTCCGGTTCCTGTCCAGGTACCACCTGCAGGAGTTCCAGCCAGAAGCACATCTGCTGAATTGGTGCAGACCGCTGGATAGGTGCCGGCATTAACAGTTGGTAACTGATTTACAGTAATTGAAACTGTAGCAGAATTTGAGCAACTATTGCCATCAGTATAGGAATAGGTTAAAGTTTGGGTTCCAACTGATGGATCAAAGTAGAAAGTGCCAGTGCCGGATACTCCAGCACCTGTCCAGGTTCCACCTGTGGGAGTGCCGCCAAGAGTGATGTCAGCAGCATCAACACAAACAGCTGAATAGCTGCCCGGATCTACATTTGGAAGATCGTAAACAGTTATTGTGGTCGTTGCCGTATTTGAACAACCATTTCCATCTGTATAAGAATAGGTAAGCGTTTGTGTTCCAGCAGAAGGATCGAATACATAGGGTCCTGAACCGCTAACACCAGTGCCTGTCCATGTACCACTTGAAGGTGAACCAAGCAGTGTAATATCAGCGGCATCAATGCAGACTTCCGGATAGGTCCCTGCACTAACTGCAGGTAAATCATTCACAATTACTTCTGCAGTATTGGATGTAGCTGATCCGCATAATCCGGTCACTACACAGTAGTAATAAGTGGGTCCTGCAACCGATGTTGCAGGAGTGTAGGTAGCAGAAGTGCCTGCGGGAAAAAGGGTGCTGCCTCCGGTGTTTAAATTGCTCGTATTTGAATACCATTGGTAGCTTAATCCATCACCTGTTGCTGTTACAGTCAGATTTGACGGAGTAGCATTAAGACACCTTGACTGGGTTGTCAAAGGCTGTCCGGTTACTGTTGGAGCAATACAACCAACAATAAAACTGGCGCTAATGCTGGCATTTGCAGTTACATTGCTAAAAGTGTAGCTGGAAACGGCACCGACTGAAATTCCGTTTACCAGAACATCTTCAATGGTATAACCCAGATTAGCTATAATTGTAAAAGTCAGACTTCCTCCTGAACAGACCGTATTTGCACCTGAAGGGGAAATACTTCCGTTTGAACCTGCGGAGGCTGTTATGGTATAATTGGGTTTAACAATCAGAGATTTGCTGGCCGAAGCTGTTCCACATGAGCCACCGGATGTGGTCAAAGTCAGGGTTACCGGACTTGAGGCTGAAGCTAAGGCTGTATAGGTGGTTGTTCCGGGGGTTGAACCATCGTTGTTTGCAAAGGAACCGCCTGCTCCTCCATCGGACCATGTGGCAGCAGTTGCTCCGCCGCCAAAGGAACCGCCCAATGCTGTTGTAGTGCCAGCCTGACATATATCAGCAATGGCTCCTCCTGCATTTACTGTTGGATTGGCATTAATGGTTAAAGTCCCGCTGCCATTGCTCGCCAGGTAACCTGAGTTTCCACTGAAATCAGCAGCAATGGTATGTGATCCTGATGACAGAGCACTTGGATCATAGGTATAGGAAGCCAGTCCTCCGGCAGTAACTGCAACTGCAGAACCAACATTGCTGCCATCAATCTTAAACTGAACGGTTCCACTTCCCGGATCGGGAGTTACAGTTGCTGTGAGTTCAACCGAGGTTGCTCCTTCACAAATCGTTTTATTATCAGCTGTTGTACTTGTAGGAAGAGCCGTTTGTGAGCCCAATCCAAAATAGCTGAAGGAATTGAATGCTGAAGAATTTGTATAGTTGGGTGTTGTGACTGCATAGGCTGTATTGCTGCTACCATCTCCCTTGATCATCCTGACTGTTCCGCTGGGAGTAAATCCGGTGCCATCAAGGGTAACAAAGTAATTATAAGCACTTCCACCCGATTCAGTAATCAGCCAATGACGTCCGGTAAAAGGATCCACAGAGGGAGGAGCGGTACCGGGTAAAGCTGCTTCAAACTGCTCGGCGGCAACTGTGCTGCTTCCTGTGAGGGCAGTATAATTGATTGTTAATGGACGATAATTGCCACCCTTTCCCTATTGGAAAGTCCTTTGACCCAGTAGTGCCAAAGACTCTTGCAAGTTTTCCAACGATATATTTTGTTGAGGTTGCATTGGTTATTGCACCTGAAACAGTAATCATATTTGTCCCGGTTGTGATGCTTCCATTAGCCAGATCAAGATCATTGCTAACTGAAATATCATTTGCCAGGGTAATACCGGCATTATTGTTTATTTTCAGGTAAGCAAAAGCGGTTGAACCTGTGATAGTTTGATTGGAAGCTCCATTGAATTCGACCTGGCGGCCTTTTGGATCAAATTCCTGTCCTTGTAAAAATTCCAGCACAATTTAAGTCTCCTCCACTGCGTCCCCCAAGGAAAGTGCTCCAGTCAAAACAAGATTTCCTCCTACACTTAAAGCGCCATCAACACTAGTTCCACCATAATCCATGTACAAGCGGAACCAGCATCCATAGTAAGATTACCAGATATACTCTTTGCTCCAGGGTTACTGCCATTTGGGTAATTAAGAATAGTTGAATTTGAGATTTGAATATTTTTAGGATTAGTTGTACTCCATTCTACACCCCTCCCATAGGTTGAACCAGTATTATAAATTAAAGTAGCTGAAGTTCCGTAGTTTGGCATACCTGTAAAATAACCGCCGGAGTTTAATTTTGCTGTTCCATATAAGTTTAAGTTGTTTGCATTAATAACCAGATGCAGTTTGAAATACCCCAGTGATTGTCCTTGATACATTCATAGTAATGCCACCAGAACCAAGAACGCTAACGTTGATGGGACCATTTGATGCAGGCCAAAAAGCATCACTCAAACTCCATAAGAACTTGATGTATTATTAAAAGCCGTGTTGATCCATATGACCAGATACCTCCTGAGGCCCATCCACCCTGATTTATCTGGAATGTACTGTTGATAACTGGAGATCCATTTACGGTAGTTGTTCCATTGTTGTAAATGTTGCATTTGTAGCGAGGTTCTCCTGGCCTGTAATTGTTGTTGTAGGAATTGCACTGCAAGAATTCGTTCCATCTCCCAATACAATTTTTGAACCTAATCCTGATACCACCCAATTATTCGACATTGTACTGCCATTATGGGTTAGGTACTATTCCCAATCAAACTGATGAGATCCAGTTGCGCCATCCGAGTTTGACCACCAATTATTAATGTTTGTAATATCTGAATTTGCGCCATTATAATAATATGCAGTTCCAATTATGGCAGGAATGGAGTTATATGTGACTGCATCATCCATAAAGATGTTTGCACCATTCGCAGTGCTGCTGATGCCAATAAATGTTCCTGAGGTGACCAAGGAGGCTGTTGGTAGATGGTTCACCGAGGTCATCCCTAATCTTATTCCATTAAAAATAAATCAAATTTTGGACGCAACATCTGATTTCCCATTATAAAATAATAATAGTTCCAGATGCTTATTATTCCCAATAATTTCTACATTATAGAGATTTGCAGAACTAAGTGCAGAATTTGACAATCCAGTTGAACTCCAACTCGACCCAGCTCTATATGATAGAGTTATAGCACCTCCAGCTCCATAAGTAAACCTCAATCCTAAAAACTTGTAGTTGCAAAATCATTACCAACATTATATATCGGCCAGTTCCTTGATAAAAGACCAAGCCTGAAGTTGCTGTGAACCAGCGGATACATCACCAAATAATACTTTGAATGAAGTATAGAATTCTGTACTTCCAGTATAACCCACCCAAGGAGAAAATTTAGTTACTGAAGTACCAGTTGATGCAACTCCTCTAACATACGAACCGGTAGTCCCAAGTGGATTTGCACTGGTTACTAAATTAATTGAACCACTACCATTAGCTAGTGCTTCGTTGCCAGGTTGATTAGGAATAAATGAAGTAGATCCTGTTGAACTCGTATGAGATCCAGTTCCAGTCCCGAAATTTTGCACTGAAGTCTGCCCCATCCCCAACTTGCCATTCCCAATAAAATCGCTGTAAGTAGTAAATACTTTTTCATAACATTAGTTTTTATCTGTTTGTTTTGTTTTCTATGCTTTAGGAGTAGCCGGATTAATTAAACCACTCAAGATTTTTATCAAAATGATCTTCCCGGAAAACGCAAATTCCACCCAACTGATAGAAGGATGGAATTGATAACTAACCATAAAGAATCCGCCCTCCAAAAAAGCATATACTTTTGAGGAAGGGAGGTTGAAATACTTAATTCTTTAGAGTAAATTAATGTTTCCAGATAATATATTTTTTATTGTATTGTAGTTTTCGGAAGGCAAAATGCAATAGTTGTAGCAGGACAAGTTTCAATCAGTACAGGAGTGAAAGATGAGGGCAGAATTGAAGTGAGCAGAAAGAGTAATGGGAAGAAATATGAAGGTTTCAATCTATGATTCGAAGAAGGCTAAAAGCAACTCAGTTGAGGAAAAACAATCGATTTACACTGATTTCTCCAGTAAAAACCTGAAAATTGAAGACAATTAGGGCTACTTGAACCTTTTTAAGGCCTGCCGGGCAAGTCATCAAAATCGGGTTAAATTGCTTTTTCAGCAAGAATTTCCGGTTGGTTAGGGGGTCTGATCCCCGACCGGTTTAGAATGAGGTTTTAAGTTTGACTAGAAGGTTAATTTTAGGTCGATATTTTGGGTTTTGGTCTTGTAGCTAATCAAAATCAACGTTCAACATTTTACAGATAATTTCATTGTATTTTCTGTAATCATTTTTCAAATTATCATGGAGTGGCGACAGTCACAAAAGCAGCTGCATTATTGTCAACCATGATCATATCCGATGAATCCACCAATCCATCTCCATTGCAATCGGAAGGTATATACCCGGTTGAAAAGCCGGAAACATCATTATCCACCATGATCATATCTCCTGAATCCACAATCCCATCCTGATTGGTATCCCCGGTAAAAATCACCCAGTTTCCATCGCTCATCTGCATCAGATTATTACCAAAAGCCCTTGATGCAGCATTCACAAAATTGTAATCGGTGATTCCAGAGCCCAGTGAAACCGGTAAGGAGCTCACTGTTTCTATGCTGTTCCTGTGTTTGATTGCGATGTAATAACTCCCAGACTTTGCAGCAGGGATATTGCATTTCAGTTTTCCATCAACACCCAGATTGATTCCGCTTGCTGAATACTCAACCAATGAATAATTTGCAGCATTATGAAGTTCAACTGTTACCTGATCAGCAATTGCTGCTTCGCAGGGCATTGGAGAATTCTCAATTGCCTGACTCATCTGCTGAGTTACCGGATTATAAAGTCCCTGAATAAAAAGGTCAATATTCAGTAGTCTGTCAGAAGTTATGATTCCATCCTGATAATAGCAGGTGGCCGGCATATCCGGAAGAGGATTATAGGCTGCATCGGCATATTCGCAGGAACTTCCATCGTCCATCCATTGCATAACAGAGGTACCGCCGGTATAGGTGAACTTCAATTCAAAAAGTGTGGATCCGTCAGGGAAACTTGTTGCGGGTCCGAACCAGGATATCACCACATGGCGCATCCCTCCTGCCAGCAGATTATCACCGGCAAGAAAGGAACCATAGAGTGAGGAATTTCTGATTCCCTGGACAAAACCCAGCACAGCCGGGTCATATTTCAGGTCGAGGGAAAAAGCTCCCAGACTTGAAAATCCGTTCACCTTAACAGGAACTGTGATAATTCCCGGGGTGACTCCATATTGGGATGACACTATGGTGACCGGTGCATTTTGTGCATTCAGAAAACTGCTGAACAAAAAAACAAAGACGAGCAATAATGAGTAGGCTTTCATGACTTAAGTGTTTAAGGTCACAATGCAAAACTTCCTTTGGAATTCACGAACTCTTAGCTGACAGGTTCTTCTGACTTGCCCTTGTGGTTGATTCTCCTGATGCCGTAAGCAGCAGCGAGTGCAACCAGAAGCCAGATACCGTCACCAAGGGGAGCGGATGGTCCGCCAACCTGGGTACCATTGGTATTGCAGGGATTTCCACCCGGATCGGGAGGTGGGGGTGGAATCTGTGCAAATGTATCCAGTGAGGATAAGAGAACAGTGAAGAGTATGATGAGGGATATAAATAACTTTTTCATGATTTTCGATGTATTAAGCATTAGAACAAAACCTTTTCAGAGCTGACGGATGTACCGGAGACTACCTTCACAAGATATACTCCTCTTGAAAGAAGCATCTGGAAAGAGTTAACGGGAACATTCTGCAACTTTGACTGGAATACTTGATTTCCAAGAAGGTCATATACGAATACATCACCCTTGAATGACTCGGCCTTTTCGCTGCTGATATTCAGCAAATCTCCGGTGCTGTAGATCCTTAATCCGCTTACCGGATTATTCTGAACACCGAATGAAGGATTGAAGAAATTCAGGAAGAAACGGTCTGAATTTTCACCTGCATCAGCACTAAACTGATAAACAGGATTTGAGCGCAGGTCCTGGGTAGTATTTGATTTTCTGTCTTCCAGCTTGATGGTAACATTTGAAGCAAAGCTTTCAAGGTTTGAAGCGGTGAAGGAGTAAGTACCTGTTTCGCCGCAGGCAAATCCAAGGGGAACAGACATGGTTTCACTGTTCCAGTTGAGTGCATTCACCGAAAGCTGAGTCCCGGCAGCAATTGAAAACAACTGCGGAGCTGTTTGGCTACCCCTGAGTTTCAGAGCATCATACATCTGGTCGAGGTCATCGGTTGCGTCATTTGCAAAGCGAACCACAGCCTTATCGAAGAATGTGTTCTGTGAACTTTCGGCCATAATCTCAAGCAGGTCAGAAATTGATTCTTCCTGTTTGAGGAAAGGCTCTGAATTGATAAGTCTTGCAGTATTGTCAACACCAAAGTTTGATGTGGCAAAGTCAGCCTGTGTATGGCGGACGAAGAATCCCTGCTGAGGAGCGCAATATGGTGAGGAGCGTGTACCGCTTCCAGGCGATTTCACGAATACGAAATAGTTGGCTGCTGTAGGATCCCAGAACCAGGCCATAGGATCATTGGTTCCCCAGCTAACACCGCTTGAGGAGAGGTCGATTGCACTTGCAAAAGGATTTCCAACAAGGTTGTAGCCATAGCTGTTTGCGAGGGTTCTGGTTACAGGAACTGAAATTGAACCGGTATTCAGAGTTCCTACAGGAGCAACAAATCCTGGATGAGGGCAGCAGGTAGAGCTGGCCCAAACGGCATAGCCTTTCATCTGGGTTTGAAGCAGACTGTCAGGATCAACCACATATTTGTACACATTGGAGCTTTCCACAAAATACTTCATAAAGATCTTGTAGTAAGGCCATGCAACGGTCTGAGTGAGAGGAATTGAATAGAAATGCCATTGATCCTGAGGAAAATACTCCTGAGCTTCAACGGAACCACCATTTGTATAATTGATGGTACCATTATCCAGGAACTGGCATCTTCCGGTTGGACCAGCACCCAAAACAAGTCCGATAGGTTCTTTGATATCCGTAGCACCTGTGCAGGTAAGGCTTCTGTTTTCAGGAATCCTGAGTTTACCCAGCTGATGAATGCGAAGTCCGTTGGCGTTAGCATTTGGGACAGCTACACTTCCTGCCTGAGCAGCTACGGTGGTGGTATCCCAAACAGAGGTATTTACTGACTGGGTCCAATCCACAACACCACCTGCCTGAGTCCAGCTGGAAATTCCGCAGAATACCCTTGCGAGGTAGAGTTCTGTGAAATCATAGCCTTCATAGGTTGTTGGATTATAATATGATGCGTAGAAAGGAGCAACTGCTGTTGCATATTTCTGGTAATTCGTGATGGCGGCTGTCTGGAAGTTAATACCAGCAACACCGGCAGTATTGCTGATCTTCACCCGAACCGTTCCCAAAACCTGGTATGATGTGGTAACTTCATTATAGGCACCGCTGTTAACAGCTTCACCATTGAATATCGGGTTTGCATACACCGCTATATTCAGGTTATTGCTGTTCCAGGTGGTTGTCACCAGGTATTTATCAGCGAGCCCTGCAGAAAAACTCTCATACTGTCCATTAATAAACCCCTTAAGAAAAGTAGGATTAGTGGCAGTATTGAAATTTGCAATATTCACATTGCAAATCACCTGTGATGAATACAGGTATGTTCCTCCTGCTGAAGCTTTCATCAGTACATCGAATGCCAGATAGTTCGAACCGGCGTTATAGACGATTCGGGGATTCGAGAACTTGAGTGTTAGATTCTCCGTTGCCCAAAGACTCGCAGAGAGTAGAAGGAACAAGCTAAGTGAGTAAAGGATTTTCATTGTATTGTGGGTTTTTGGTTAAGCATAAAAATGGCACTAGGTTTTGATTTGCATCAAAACGAAAACGGAAGTAAACCGCATGATTGCAGCAGACTGTTTCATAAAACAAGAAGTTTTTTTAAACTATTCCGTTCCCCGGTACTAATGCTGATAAAATAAAGGCCAGAAGACAAGTAACTAATATCGAACGAGTATCCAAATTGCAAAAAAGTAGAAGGGATTTCAAATATTTTAATCCTAAATCCATCAGCACTAAAGATACTTATTTTACTGGTACCTTCCAAGTACTTTTTCATTTTTAGGGTGAAAAAATTCACTGCCGGATTTGGGGTCAATTCAATTTCGTAAAACTCCTGATCAGGCATCCCAGTTATCACATAATCAATGCGATTGGATGAATCGGAGCTGCAATCATTCAAGGTCACAATGCTGCAATATTGACCTGATTCCAGAGGCTGATAGGTTGAAGCGGTTGCACCCAGAATAACATCTCCGTTTACATACCATTGATTACCCTCCGGAGCATCTGAAACGAGGATTGAATCCTGCAAAATGATGTTTGGAGTAGATGGTAAAGGGGTTACCTCAACATTGGCACTGCCTGATGAATTTCCACTGCAGTTTTGGTCATTCAGTGAGATAACGGTATAGGTTCCTGCATGTGAAGTTTCGATGATAAAGGGAGTTGTCATTTGATTGCTCACAGGATAGGTGTTACTTCCATCGGAGTAAATAAAGGACCAGGGCGGGGTTCCTGTTAACTGAATCTGAACCGGAACTGTGGAACCATCATCACAAATCACCCCTCCCCCATTTACATATGCTGTTGGCAATGGATCTACCGTGATTGTGGCAGTCCCGTTCACAGCATTGAAGCCATCGAATACTGACAAGAGGTATTGTGTGGTTGTATCCGGATCGACTACAGGATTCTGCTGGGTTGATGACCAGGCAGGAGTACCGACAGGGAAACAGGTCCAGACATAGTTGTAAATGCCTGAGCCTCCGCTGGGATTTGCATACAATTGTGATGACTGACCCTGACATATCAAATCGGGCAGGGCTACCGGGTTAACGCTTAATGGTCCACCCGAGATATTTACAATAATTTCGTCTGTGGACTGGCAATTTGAAGCCGTGTTGGTAACCGTCAGATGGAAAAGCTCAGTGCTTAGCAATTGAATGGTAACCGGATTCTGAACATTGGGATTCACCAGCAATTCGGCAGGTGTCCAGTGATAACTGAAACTCCCTGAACCACCGCTCAATGCATGCAGCTGAGTGGAAGTGCCATAGCCAATAGTTGTATCGTTTCCTGCATTTGCCACAGGTAGTGAATTAACGGTAACCGGCAGAATTGAAAGCGGACCATTGCCGCACTCCCCTATTCCGCATACTGTTACATTGCCCGATGAGGAAGTTGGCTGGTATTCAACTTCAATAGTATTGGAATTAAATCCGGAAACAATGGTTGCTCCCGGTGGGACCGTCCAGTTATAGGAACTGATACCGCTTAGGGGAGTTATTGAATAGCTGGTAAGTGCTACTCCCTGGCACAAGCTCGAAGGACCGGAAATTGGTCCCGGTGTTGGGAGTGCACTGCATACCATTCCATTGATATAGTAGGTTGCAATTGGAGAATCTGTAAGCACATTTGCATTAAGATCCGAATATTCACAGGAAGGACCTATTTCAAACCATTGAAGATTTGTATTCCCTCCAGAATAGTTAAAAGTGTAAGTCACAAGGGCAGCATTGTCGGGGATGCCACTGCAACCACCGAACCAACCTATCACAAGCCGGTGAACTCCATTACCCATGTCATTGTCTCCTATACTGAGATTCCCGACAACCAAGGGATTTAGTGCTCCGGAAACATATTGCAGCCTGGTGTAATCATAATCCATGGTAAGGGTAAAGGATCCGATATTACTGAAACCCGTTACAGATACCGGAACCTGTACAGGCTGTCCGGGAACGGCACTCAGAACAGAGTTGATGGTAGTAACCGGCGCATTCTGTGCCAGGACAGCTCCCCTGAAAACAGGAGCAATCCCGCATAGAAGCAGGCTTAACCAAAATATCCGTGTCAGAATTCCCTTCATTATTTATCTATAGCACTATTAGGGCAGTGTATTTATTTTTCCAAAATTGGGTACCCAATAATCTGTGTAATCATCAATGAGAACACTTCCATCCAGTTTAAAGTCACCGTTATTGTAAACATTGGTGAGTCCAAAGCTGGTAATCCAGTAATCGGTATAGTCGTTAATGTAGATGCTTCCTTCATTTGAAGGATCTCCTGAAATCATTCCCCATTTCGTAAGACTGGCATCAATAAGCTTGCAGCCAGATGAGCCCCCGTAATATTGGGAGGCAGAAGTACTGAAGTCATAGATCACACTTGATCCGCTTAATGCCAGCGGGACAGAACTCATCACGGGCATATGATTTCTGTGTTTTACCACCAGGTAGTAATTCCCGGAAGCCACGGTATTGAACCCTAATGTTGAACTTCCATCCAGATCAGTGATAAGTCCGGAATTCAGGACAAATCCTGCCCTGCTTGCCACCTTGGTGGAAGATGCAGTGCCTGTCCTAAGTTCAACCAGCACCCAATCGACAACATTGGCCGGAATGGAGGTAACCGATTCGGTTCCGGTATAACTCCAGGGTGCAGCTGAATAAGGCTGAGCAAGTGGAATAAGTCCGGCTGTCTTCAGCGAAGTACTCATATTTGCCGAAAGGGTGGAATACGGACCTTCGAGCAGAACTTTTGAATTTACTTTTGTTGATTGCGATACTGATCCGTTGATGTAGTAGCTGGAATAAGGAACATCGTTCAGTTCATTTCCCTGTGGATCGTTAAAGACGCATGAAGGTCCGATATCGAAGAATGTCAAAGGTGCCGGACCGGATAAATAAGTGAAGTTGTATTTTACAATCCAGCTTCCGTTTGTAAGGTTCACCGGATTCCCACCTGCCCAACTGATTGTGAGACGATGGATTCCATTGCCGACATCAATATCTCCAATACTGCAGAATCCGGTAAGTGCAGGATTATAAGTACCCGATACATAATGAAGCTTGGCATATTCATAATCGATTGCCAAATACAAGCCTGCAATATTGCTGAAACCTGTAACAGTAACCGGCACTGTAACCTGCTGGTTAACGACTGCTGTTGTAACAGTTGCTATTGTGGTAACAGGAGCATTAACTGTAAAAGCAGTATGAGTGCTAAGAAGCAATACTAAAAGAAATGTATTCAGTTTCCAATTCATAATTAAGTCAGCTTAAAATGCATTAGTTGGCAGAAGTCATGATCAGGGCAATCCGTTAATCAACCCAAAGTTAGGAACCCAGAGGTCTGTAAAGTCATCGATGTACACTTTTCCATCAAGGTTAAAATCTCCCCTGGAATATCCCGGATTAAGTCCAAAATCAGGAACCCAGTAATCGGTGTAGTCGTTGATATAAATATTCTGATCATTTGAAGCATCTGAAGCAAGCATACCCCATCTGCCAAGAGCAATATCAATAAGTTTGATTCCGGAGGCTCCTCCGTAATTTCCGGAAGGTCCGGAACTAAAATCATAAATCCCGCTGAACGGATTAACCTGATAGGTTGTTGAACTCAACACAGCCATATGGTTTCTGTGATAGATTACCATATAATAGTACCCAGGCAAAACTCCCGGAAAGGCCAATGGAGAAATTCCATCCAGATCAGTAACGGCACCATCGCTTGTAAGCAATCCAGCCCTTGTTGAGATGGTGGAAGAAGAAGCCTGTGTTGTTCTCAACTGGACCAGAACCCAATCAGTTACATTAGAAGGAACCGTGGTTAACACTTCAGTCCCGGCATAGTTCCAGGGCAGGGAATTGTAAGGCTGATTGAAAGGTATCAGGCTTTGGAGGTTTAGGTGTGTTGTCATCGCGGAAGATGAGACATCATAGGCACCTTCAAGGAATGTTCTTCCGTTAATTACAGGTGCAGGCCCTATACATCCATCTATATAAAAGCTTTCCCTTGGCAAATCATACAGCGGTGCTAAAGTAACACCATCAGCATATTCGCATGAGATTGGGTCGTTATCGTCCCAGATTATAAGACTATTTCCTCCGTTATAGATAAAGCTGATATTAAATAAAACACTGCCATCAGGAAGTGAAAGTGATGGCCCTCCAATGGCACCAAAAATATAGTGCCCGGAAATTCCATTTGCATCCAGTGACCATCCTAATGGAAGCACATCAGAGCTTGTCCACTGATAGGTCAGCACAGTTGGATTATAATCCATGGTAAGTGAAATTGCCCCAATGTTAGTGAAGCCATAAACTCTTACCGGGAAAACAACAGTTTGACCTACCACACCGGTCATGCATGGCATTACTGTTTGGGGGGCATAATGCTGGCTTGTTACCAGCCCATTCAGGTAGTAATCTCCTGTTGGGCTATCTTC
Organism: Bacteroidales bacterium; assembly: GCA_016707705.1. Taxonomy (GTDB): domain Bacteria; phylum Bacteroidota; class Bacteroidia; order Bacteroidales; family UBA4417; genus UBA4417. The sequence goes on along the minus strand of JADJHD010000006.1, from coordinate 212,359 downwards.
CAATGGGATATAGTTTCCATCAGCATATTCGCATGATTCACCATCATCTATCCAGCTAAGGAGTGAAGTACCAGCGATATAGTTAAAATTCAAGGTAATGATAATACTGCTGTCAGGCAAATTCACAGGAGGAATAGGAGGAACCATAACAGTCTTGGTCCAGCTGATTTTCACTACTTTTTTACCTGCCGGTGCATCCTGGATACCAACAAACCAGCCGCCATTAGCATTGAGGACGGGATTAGCTGAATAGGTATTCTGATAGGTCATGACAGCAGGATCATATTCAAGAGTAAGGGAAATTGCTCCGATATCATTGAAGCTATTCACTTTAATTGGAATCCCAATACTTCCGGGAGTAGCGTTGGTGATAACAGGTGCCCAGGTAAGAGGGGCGGAAGGACTGGATATATAGCCATTCCTGTAATAAGTTGAGAATGGTGCATCGTTAAGAACTGTGTATGCGCCATTGTCATATTTGGCATACTCGCATGATCCTTCATCACCGGAATCCCAGGTAACGGAGGTGGTCCCACCGTTATTCATAAACATCAGGTCAACCAGATGAGCATTATCGGGAAGGGTGATTCCATACAGCGCATACCACGAAATGATAACCCTGCCAGGAGTAGAGGTCCCGTTTACTGTAAAATTGTTGAAAGCAGCATTTGGAACAAAACCCTGGAAAGTAAGCACTGCAGGATTGTAATTAAAAATCAGGGAGATGCTGCTTATGTCCTCAAAATGAGTAACGGTTACCGGCATTGTTAGGGACTGGCCGATAACCGGATTGTAAATATGCTGGGCTGTAGTGATGGGCGCATTCTGAGAATACAATGGATGAACCACCAACAAGCACAAGCTAAATGCCAGGATTAACGTTTCTTTCTTCATAGTTTACAAGTAAGATGACACACCCCAAATTCAAGAAAAAATTGGGAAGGGGAACTGATTTCCCCTTCCCAATAATTAACTATTTACTTACTACCAATTTAATTGAACGAACCAGTTCACCTTCCTTGTTATTCAGTCGGAGAATTGCAGAGTAAACGCCCTGCTGTAAGGTTGAGCCATCCAGTTTCACAGTGTACTTGCCGGCAGATTGTGTTGCATCAACAATTGATGAAACATACTGTCCAAGTTCATTGTAAAGTTTGATGGTTACCTTTCCGTCTGTTGGAATTGTATAGGCAATGGTTGTAGCGAAACTGAACGGGTTAGGATAATTGCTGAGCTCAAGAATTCTTGAATCAGTAATTACCGGAACTCCTGTAGTCAGGTTATCGACGATATCAACCTGCAGGTTTACATTATCAATCACATTAAAGCTACCGTCAGCGATTTCATTCAAAGGATCTGGCATTAAGGCAATCATAATGCTGCTTCCTTCAACGAAGTTTTGGGTAGTCTTAAGTTTGAGAGTGATAAGTCCGGCGTTCTCAGCTACGTTTATCGGAGTAAGAGTATTCCATCCAATTCTCAGTTCATTACCGATTACGGCATATGAAACAGGATCTGAACTTCCGTTTACAATTACATCTTCAACTTCAACGAGATCTGATGGAACATCAAGAATCAGGGAAACTGCTCCTACTTCCATTGCTGCAATCGAGCGGATAGGAAGTTCAAATTCCTGTCCTGCTGCCACCTGTACATGATCACCATAGGTAAGGTTCAAGGTGGAGGCTGCTGATTTTGCTGCACTTGGAGTGAAACTACCATTGAAATCACCGGTTACCATACCATAGAGATCAAAGTTTGAAACATTTGCTGAAGCTATTACAGCCGGGAAAGTAGTAATCAGACGATTTGCATCATAGTTGCTTAATACTAAATCACCCTTCTTCCAATATGACCAAGCTGATCTGTCGAAAGCTGTTCCATAAACGAAGTACTGCTGAATGCGCAATGCATCGGTTGAGTTGATAAAGAGCTGAGGAACTCCACCAGGTCCGGCAACATCACCGGCAAGGAATTTAACATGCTCAATCAAACCACCAACAGTACTCCATGAGTTGGCTGCTCCGGCGTCAGTGGAGTTGATACCACCAACTGACTTACCATTTGCAGTCACAGCAATTGTGTATGATCCATCGCAGAGGTTGGTGAATGTGTAGGAACCATCAGCACCAGTCACAGCAGTTTGTCCGCCAGGGCTAAGTGTAAGTGTTACATTATTCATTGCAACCGGAGCAAAGGTTGGAGTTGTGTGATAGTACTGCAGTTTACCGCTGATACTATATTTCGGAGCCATGATAACGGTTACCACGAATGAGCAGGTACTAACATTTGTATGAATATCAGTAACGGTCCAGGTAACAGTAGTATTACCAAGCGGGAAGACATATCCGGCAAGAGTATTTGTACTGTTGAGGTTGTTGGTTACTGAAAGAATTCCGCAGTTATCAGTATTGGATAACAGATCGAATTCAGTTCCTGCTGTTGTGTAGGTATCAGTTGCACATGTTGCGGTTCTGGTCTGAGCACCTGGACAAGCAATGACCGGATGTTCGTTGTCAGTTACTGTAATCAATTGTGTACAGGTTGCAGTATGACTGTGGGCATCGGTTACTGTCCAGAGTACTGAAGTTGTTCCTACCGGATAGAAGCCGCTGGCATTTGCGGTATTGTTAAAGCTATTGGTAATCGTTGAGCCTGGACAGTTATCGCTAAAGGCCGGGGCTACTACGGTTACTGCGGCTCCACAAAGGTTGGCATCTGCCGTCTGGGTTTGGTCTGCTGCACAGGTAATTACTGGTGACTGATCATCAGTTACTGTAATCAATTGTGTACAGGTTGCAGTATGACTGTGAGCATCGGTTACTGTCCAGAGTACTGAGGTTGTTCCTACCGGATAGAAGCCACTGGCGTTTGCGGTATTGTTAAAGCTATTGGTAATCGTTGAGCCTGGACAGTTATCGTTAAAGGCCGGGGCTACCACGGTTACTGCTGCTCCACAAAGGTTGGCATCTGCCGTCTGGGTTTGGTCTGCTGCACAAATAATTATTGGTGACTGATCATCAGTTACTGTAATCAATTGTGTACAAGTTGCAGTATGACTATGGGCATCGGTTACTGTCCAGAGTACTGAGGTTGTTCCTACCGGATAGAAACCACTGGCATTTGCAGAATTGTTGAAGTTATTGGTAATCGTTGATCCAGGACAGTTATCGCTAAAGGCCGGGGCTAATACGGTTACTGCGGCTCCACAAAGGTTGGCATCTGCCGTCTGGGTCTGGTCTGCTGCACAGGTAATTACAGGTGACTGATCATCAGTTACGGTAATCAATTGTGTGCAGGTTGCAGTATGACTGTGAGCATCGGTTACTGTCCAGAGTACTGAGGTTGTTCCTACCGGATAGAAGCCACTGGCATTTGCGGTATTGTTGAAGTCATTGGTAATCGTTGAGCCTGGACAGTTATCGCTAAAGGCCGGGGCTACTACGGTTACTGTTGCTCCACAAAGGTTAGCATCCGCTGCCTGAGTCTGGTTCATTGCACAGTTGATAACTGGTAGATCAACATCAACAACTGTAACATTGAAACCACAAGTATTGGCATGTCCGCAATCATCAGTTGTTGTAACTGTAACAGGAGTAGTTCCTACAATAAATGAACTACCGCTTGCAGGACTAGTTGTATACTTTGGTCTGCGGGTAAGACTTGTATTATCAATTGCAAGTTCATCTGCAGCTACAAAAGTGAACCACAGGTACCTGTTACCACCAACCATGGTTGAAATGAGATCAGCAGGGTTATTGCGGGTTTCGGTCCAAAGTTTGGTTCCGCCTGAATTGAGCAGATTGCAATCTACTGCAAGGCTGCCACCGGTCTTAGTCCTGAAGTTCCACTCAAAGGTATACCAACCAGTGGTTGTAATCTCGAAATGGTTGAGTGAAGCCAGGTCATTCCTGCGGGCAAAATTGGAGTTATTGCTGGCTGCTACCAGTACACTTCCGGTTGCAGTGGATGCTGCATGGAATACAAAGTCTCTCAGATGAGCAGATGCCTGATTGCTTGATGCACAGGAAATATCAAAACCATAGGTATTGTTTAAAACAGCGGCATCTGCAAGGTTGATGTAAACATCCTGCCTTACGATATAACCAGAGTCGAAGGAGTTATAATAACCACCCAGCCTGCTGAATACACCTGAATAATCACCAGGTGCAGATGGCAGTACAGTTGAATTTATAACAGCATGGGCTCCGCCAGTTTTTGAAGTAATTCCACTAGTGGTCGAAGGTACTCGTGCGATCAAACTATTGTATTCATTCCAATCGGTTGAAGGATTGTTCTGATAAGCTCCACTTAACCATGCAGCGTCTTCAAATCCCTGGAAGAATCCAAAGTCAGAAGAAACAGGAGTCTGATAAGTAACAACTGCTCCGCAATTTCCCGGATCATTATTAACAGTGATATCTGACGGACAAACAACCAATGGGTTATCAACGTCAATTACTGTAATATTCTGGGTACATGTCGAAGTATTGCCTACAGCATCCTTGGCTGTCCATGTTCTTACTATAACTCCTGTTGCATTGCAACCTGTCAAACCGTTCCTGTTGTCATTAAAAGTAATGACAGGACTGGCAGTGCAGTTATCGGTAGCAGTTGCATATCCTGTTGAATAAGGATCCTTTGCATCATGCTGGTTAACTGTAACATTACCAGGACAGGTAATGATTGGCAGCTGTGTATCTACAACATTTATTACAAAGTTGCAGCTATTAGTCCTGCCATGAACATCAGTTGCGGTTGCAGTCACCGTTGTACTTCCGGTTGGGAAGTTATATGGGAATGAAATCAGGGTTGAACCAATATAATACTTGATATTGGCAACAGCGCAGTTGTCAGTTGCAGTAGCAATAAAGCTCATGCTTGCATAGCACTGACCAGCATCTGCAATGTAACTTGAAGCTACGACAGGACAAGTAACAACTGGATCCTGTGTATCAACAACATTAACATCAAAGCTGCAATTATTTGTCAGACTATGAACATCAGTAGCTATTGCATTTACAGTTGTACTTCCAACTGGGAAGTTGTATGGGAAGGTTATTTCCGTTACACCAATGTAGTACTTGATATTGGCAACAACGCAATTGTCAGTTGCTGTAGCAGCAAAACTCATGCTTGCATAGCACTGACCTGCATCAGCGTTGTAGGTTGCAAGAACCGTAGGGCAAGTAATCACTGGTGCTTCATTGTCAATAACTGTAACATTGAAACCACAAGTATTGGCATGTCCGCAATCATCAGTTGTTGTAACTGTAACAGGAGTAGTTCCTACAATAAATGAACTACCGCTTGCTGGACTAGTTGTATACTTTGGTCTGCGGGTAAGACTTGTATTATCTATTGCAAGTTCATCTGCAGCTACAAAAGTGAACCACAGGTACCTGTTACCACCAACCATGGTTGAAATGAGATCAGCAGGGTTATTGCGGGTTTCGGTCCAAAGTTTGGTTCCGCCTGAATTGAGCAGATTGCACTCACTGCAAGGCTGCCACCGGTCTTAGTCCTGAAGTTCCACTCAAAGGTATACCAACCAGTGGTTGTAATCTCGAAATGGTTGAGTGAAGCCAGGCTTATTCCCTGCGGGCAAAATTGAGTTATTGCTGGCTGCTACCAGTACACTTCCGGTTGCAGTGGATGCTGCATGGAACACGAAGTCTCTCAGATGAGAAGATGCCTGATTATTTGATGCACAGGAAATATCAAAACCATAGGTATTGTTCAAAACAGCGGCGTCTGCAAGGTTGATGTAAACATCCTGCCTTACGATATAACCAGAGTCGAAGGAGTTATAATAACCACCCAGCCTGCTGAATACACCTGAATAATCACCAGGTGCAGATGGCAGTACGGTTGAATTTATAACGGCATGGGCCCCGCCAGTTTTTGAAATAATTCCACTAGTGGTCGAAGGTACACGTGCGATCAAACTATTGTATTCATTCCAATCGGTTGAAGGATTGTTCTGATAAGCTCCACTTAACCATGCAGCGTCTTCAAATCCCTGGAAGAATCCAAAGTCAGAAGAAACAGGAGTCTGATAAGTAACAACTGCTCCGCAATTTCCCGGATCATTATTAACAGTAATATTTGCAGGACAAACAACCAATGGGTCATCAACGTCAATTACTGTAATATTCTGGGTACATGTCGAAGTATTGCCTACAGCATCCTTGGCTGTCCATGTTCTTACTATAACTCCTGTTGCATTGCAACCTGTCAAACCGTTCCTGTTGTCATTAAATGTGATGACAGGACTGGCAGTGCAGTTATCGGTAGCAGTTGCATATCCTGTTGAATAAGGATCCTTTGCATCATGCTGGTTAACTGTAACATCACCAGGACAGGTTATGATTGGCAGCTGTGTATCTACAACATTTATTACAAAGTTGCAGCTATTAGTCCTGCCATGAACATCAGTTGCAGTTGCAGTCACCGTTGTACTTCCGGTTGGGAAGTTATATGGGAATGAAATCAGGGTTGAGCCAATGTAATATTTGATATTGGCAACAGCGCAGTTGTCAGTTGCAGTAGCAATAAAGCTCATGCTTGCATAGCACTGACCAGCATCTGCAATGTAACTTGAAGCTACGACAGGACAAGTAACAACTGGATCCTGTGTATCAACAACATTAACATCAAAGCTGCAATTATTTGTCAGACTATGAACATCAGTAACTATTGCATTTACAGTTGTACTTCCAACTGGGAAGTTGTATGGGAAGGTTATTTCTGTTACACCAATGTAGTACTTGATATTGGCGACAGCGCAATTGTCAGTTGCTGTAGCAGCAAAACTCATGCTAGCATAGCACTGGCCTGCGTCAGCATTGTAGGTTGCAAGAACTGAAGGGCAAGTAATTGCTGGTGCCTGTGTGTCTACAACATTTACATCAAAGCTGCAATTTCCTGTTAAACCATGAATATCAGTTGCTATTACAGTAACAGAAGTACTTCCAACAGGGAAATTGTATGGGAAGGATATTTCTGTTGTACCTATATAGTACTTGATATTGGCTACGGAGCAATTATCAGTTGCAGTAGCTGTAAAGCTCTGGCTTGAGTAGCACTGACCTAAATCAGCATTGTAGGAGGTTGCTACAGAAGGACAGCTTACAACAGGAATTTGGGTATCGACAACATTTACGATGAAATCGCAATTGTCGGTCAAGCCATGAATATCAGTTGCAATAGCCGTAACCGTAGTACTTCCGACAGGGAAGTTGTATGGGAAGCTAATCAGGGTTGAACCTAAATAGTACTTGATATTTGCCACGGAGCAATTGTCGGTAGCTGTTGCAGCAAAAGTCATGCTTGCATAGCACTGACCAGCATCTGCATTGTATGAGGATGCAACAACCGGGCAAGTAACCACAGGTGCTTCATTGTCATTAACAGTAACATTGAAACCGCAGCTGTTGGCATGACCACAAGCATCGGTTGTTGTGACTGTAACAGGTGTTGTACCTACTGCAAAAGCAGTTCCACTTGCAGGACTGGAAGAGATCAGAGGCTTTCTTGTCAGGCTTGTGTTATCAATTGCAAGATTATCAGTTGCAAGAACTGTAAACCACATATACCTGTTTCCTCCAACAACTGTTGAAATCAGGTCAGTTGGAGCACTCCTTGTTTCAGTCCAGAGGACAGTTCCACCTGTAGTAAGCAGCTGGCAATCAACAGCCAAAGCACCTGAACCATTATTTCTAAAGGTCCATTTCAAGGTATACCAACCGGAAGTACTAATGGTAGCATGGTTTAATGTGGCTACAAATCCTGGAGAGTATCTACTTCCATTTGTATTATTGTCAGCAGCGAGCAAAATTGGCCCACCTGCTGCAGCCGTTGCATGGAAAATGAAGTCTCTGAGATGATCATTGGCTTGATTACTAATAGCTGTGGACAAATCCCAACCATAAGTACCTGCAACAACTGCTGGATCAGAAAGATCAAAATAAATATCCAAACTGGAAACAAAACCATTTCCAAAGGAATTGCTTATTGCATTATATCCACCCAACCTGCTGAATAAACCTCTGTCTCCCATTGGTAAGCCAGTACTATTTATTACTCCAAATGCTGTGCTTGGAGGGTTAGGAATAATACTTCCAAATGAAGTCACACGGCTGAGGGTACTATTAGAGTTATTCCAATCGGTTGAAGGCTGGTTACTGCTATTGCCACTTAACCATGCAGGATTTTCAAAATCATTAAGGAATCCGAAATCCGATGCATCCGGTGAGAAGGCAACAACAGCTGAACAGTTACCAGGATCATTATTTGCAGTAATATCTGAAGGACAAACAGCAATTGGATCATCCATATCAACGACTGTAATATTCTGAGTACAGCTGATAGAATTACCAACTGCATCAACAGCTGTCCATGTTCTTACAATAACTCCAGTTGCATTGCAGGCATTCAAACCTGCCCTGTTATCATCATAAGTGATTACTACGGTACCTGAACAATTGTCAGAAGCTGTAGCATAACCTGTAGCATAAGGATCCTTAGCCTGATGCTGGTTAACAGTAACACTTGCTGGACAAGTAATAACCGGTGCAGTGTTGTCGGTTACAGTGAATGTATTGGAACATGTTGCAATATTTCCAACTTCGTCAGTAACTGTTACAATAACAGTATTTACTCCCAGGCCAGCTAATGAACCGGCAACCGGCGACTGAGTTACAGAGGAAATTGTGCAGTTATCAGTTGCTGAGATTCCAGCTGTAAAGTCTGGTACTAAAGCCTGACAGCTTGCATTTGCGAATGCTGACTGTGCAGGACCGCAACTTGTGATAACAGGGTTTGAATTGTCTTCAACAACAAATGACTTGAAACAAGTTGATGAACAGTCGTTAGGACCAACGATTGTCAAGGTCAGTGTGAATGACTGATTATTCAGAGGACCGGCAGTTACAGTAACTGTCTGTTCATCGCTGGCACCACTTATGGTTCCGTTTCCGGAGATAGCCCATGAGTAGGATGTCATTCCTGAAGGTGCAGTGTAAATATTGCCGGTTGAAATCGGGCATACCGGAGTTGCACCAGAGATACTGCATACAGGTAAAGGATTAACTGTTACAGTTCCGGGGAAGTAATAACTTGCAGTAGGACTGTCGCAGAATGGATTCCATCCGTATAACATATTTGCATATTCGCAGTTTTCGCCAGGAACATCATTGAAGGTAATCTGTGTGGTACCTCCGCTGCTCATAATTGGAGCGGCTGTGAATTGCAATGTAAGAAGCACTGAATTGTCAGACATTGTATAGTCTGGTCCAATACCGCTGTAGATAATCTGTCCGGCAGCCATATTGAAGACATTGCTCCAACCTACAGGAACACCATCATAAACGACACCAACCGGAATCAGTTTGGTTGCATCATACTGCATGTGCAGGGAGATTGAACCTACATCCTTGAAGGATTTAACAGTTACAGGAACTGAGATAACCGATCCAAAGCATGCAGTTGGTGAACCAACAGTTGTAATCACTCCGGTGTAAACCTTAGCAATTGAAGAATAAACATCACCAGGACAAACACCACTGTGAACAACAGCCCTGTAGAGGGAAGTCTGTGGCAAGTCGGTGAAAGTGAGGCTTGTTGTCGTATTTGCAATCGTCGACCAGGTAGTTCCGTTATCAATTGAAACTTCCCATCTGACAACACTACCGGTATTTCCACCTAAAGTAAGGGTTCCGGAATTTGTAGGCAGGCAGATCATTGAGACAGCAGGGGTAATTGTACCACCAACAGGCTGAGGATCAATTGTTACAACAACAGGTTTTATATCAGTACATCCACCAGGCATTGTTGTAGCCATAATATAGTATGTACCGCTAACTGCAACTGTAGCAGGGTTCAAAAGCTGGCTAGTTGCGCCTGAGTCATTCCAATAGGTTAAGGTTGTAGTTGGAGGCAAATCACTTCCAGCTGTTGTACCGGCTGTTGTAATATCCACGGTTGTAGGATAACAAACAGTTGCCGGATTAACTATGGTAAGTACCGGGATATTGTAATAGATAAGATCGGCAGTTCTCGTATTGTATGTATACTCAGTCCCTTCAAAATTAGCTATCGAATTGATCGTCAGGTTATAAGTATTTCCTTCGAGCATTGCTCCATGGATAGTGAAACTCCATACATCAGTCAAACTGTTATTGTTAACCAAAGGAACAGGACCACTGCCAACAATGGTTGATAACAGTATGTTTGAAGTACCAACAGGTAAGGTATAACTGCCTGTGGCTGAGCCTCCGTTATAACTCCAATCAATAATCGCTCCTGAGGGTAAAGCCAGATTGGAAAGAATTCTGGCATCAGTAGTCACCGAAGGATCAATATTCTGTATTACAGGATAAATGTTAGTTTCAGTGAATGTAATTGAATTTGCGCAACTTGTGAAAGATGCACTTGATGGAGTGAAATTAACATCATTAAAGATGACATTGAAATTGGAAGGAGATCCCAGGTTTGTATTGCAGCCTGACTTTGTAAGATAGCTTACTGACTGGATACTTACTGCATTTGCAGAAGGAGCTGTTGCACCTGAAATATAAATCTGCCAGTTGATCACCTTGTTGGAATGTCCAACCAATGGAACTGGAGCAGTAGCAAGAATATCACTGAGGTAAACCTGGTTCAGTCCGGCTAGGTTATATGCAGGACTGATAGGAATTACCACTGCAGGATTGCTTCCGTCAGTATAAATGAGCTTGGTAACCTCAACTCCAACCGGGAAGGTTGTGGTTGTGGTAATCTTAGCATCAGTCAAAACAGCAGGATCATAACCTGTGAGATCAGGATAGGTAATGGTTTCACTGATAACGACCGGAGTCTTGATAATGGTCTGGTAATCAGGAACAGCTGATAATGTCAAGGCTGGCAAACCATTCAGCACTGTCATGGCTGCATCGGTATACCATGGGTTGAACAGGACATTACCCTGAACAGCATTACCTGTACCGCAAGTATTCAGTGTAGCATGGAAAGGACCGGCTACGCTGCCCCAGTAATTCTGGACAGCATTGACAGCTGGACTAACGCCATCTGCAGTAAGACCTATTCCAAAGGCAGGATAGGATGAAACTCCGTTCGTTGTTAATCTTATTGCCAACAATTGCAGCTATTGAACCCGCATCGGAGTTAATCTGAATACCCATTGAATTGTTATTGGTAATAGTGTTGCCAGTACAGGAAGTAAGATTACCAGCGGTTGCAACATAAATACCAGTATTATTATTTGAAATGGTATTGTTAACTACTGCAGCACTTCCTCCATTGCCTACATTAACACCAATATCATTGCCTGTAATTGTGGACAGGTTGTTATTCAGGTTAATTGCAGCGGCTGATCCATCAACATCAACTCCCTTGTCGTAACCTGATATTGAACAATTATTGGTTACCTGGATACTGCTGCTGAGTGATGACAGGTGTGAATAAACCTTAACACCAATATCTCCTGAAGCAGAACCTCCGAGAAGGGTAATATTATTGAAGGTTGCATTTGATACAGCACCATTGCCATAGGCATCAGTGGTAGTTGAAAGGATACCGTACTGTCCACCGTTGACAACACCACCATTAACGGAAACATTGCCCTGGCAATTCCAAACCCTGATACCTTGCTCACCGGCATTGATTATATTGTTTGTTGCAGTGGCAGTAATTCCTGAAGCAATTGACCAATAAACCAATCCAACGTTAGCAATTTCGGGTGATGAAGAAACTGATAATGTATTATTGTTAATCTGGAATGCAGATCCTGAGCTATAGAACAAATTTTGCAAGATACCACGCTTGTTATAGGTAATATCATTATTTGCAATCAATGAACTTCCGCTCGATTTGGCAATCCAGTAATTATCATACTGTATACCTCTGCTCACACGGGTAATCTTGTTATAGGTGATATCTGTATAGCAGTTGTTTTCCATTACAATACCCCACCAGATACTATTGTCGATGCGGTTGTATGTGAATAAGCCACCTTCAGCAGGAGTTGCACCGGCATTGCCATATATACCGCCGTCATTTGTATTCTTAACGACGTTGTACTTAACAATCATACCCGATTTACCACCCGATCCGGAAGACCAGGTACCTGAACCAATACCGAATTGGGCATTGATGTCGGCTCCGTTATTGGAGAGTCCACCACTTAAACCAAGGTTATCGCCATCAACAGTTACACCATTGATAGTCACATTATTAGCAGTAACATCAAATACCCTTCCATTCACCGGATCATTAACTGCAGGAGCAATTACTGCTTCTGCAAGACGGATTGAAGGAACGACAGTAGGATCAATGTCCATATTCGGACCGTTGATAGTTACTGATTTGTTAACGTTAACGTTCTCAACATATGCACCGGCATCGATGTAGATTACATCACCGGCATCGGCAAATGCGAGAGCTTTTGTAAGAGTTGCAAGAGGAGCAGCTGTTGTACCAGCATTCAGGTCACTTCCTGTACCAGTGCACCAGCGATCTCCGGTGTTGCTGTTGTCATTTACATAGAACTCTGTAGGTCCAGTACATGCACCCGGAACCGGCTGGAAGCCTGTTGCCGAGTTGCCGTCATTATCAGTACCGGTATTTAGCCAGTTAAGATAAGCTACAGGAGAAGTGGATGCAGGATCCATTACAGCAGCAACAGCAGATGCTGAAGCTGAACCCCACCAGTTACAGGAGGCGTCAAGAGTAGCTCCGGCAACATTGCCTGCAAGGTATCCTGAAGTATTTCCATTGTTATCAAGACTGTTGTCATGAGCGTTGATGGTAGCTGTTGAAGATGTACCCGGATCTGTAAACAAAGCTTCAACCTTGTATGGTGAAGTCACAGTTGCAGGGTTGGTAATAAATGTATTCTCAACATTTACTACAGCAGCTTCCCTAGAAATAATACCAAATCCAACATTTCCGCCGAGTCCGTAAGGATCGAAGCCATTTCCTGTGAGGAATGAGGCATTAACATTTACTAGTGCATTGGCCCCCCTGACATTGATACCACGGTTCAGGTTGTTGTTGATAGTAGAACCGTTAACGGTAATGTTCTGACGATTACCGGTTCCTGTTGAGAAGTCAGCGAATGACAAACCTGCACAATCACCAGCAATCTTGCCAGTTGAGGAAACTGAAAGGTTGTTCAGGTTTGCAGTAATCTTATCTGAAGGATTATTTCCACCAGTGAAAATATATACACCGGCATGGAAGTTTCTTCCCTCCAATGCAGGAACTCCGGTATGATCACCTGCGAATCCTGACATGCTGATATTATTCAGGTCGAAGGTTGAAGCTGCGAATGACATTCCTGTGAAAGGATTGATATTAACCGCTGCAACACCCTGCATTAATCCTGAAAGAGTACCACCATTAATGGAGGTTACAGGAGTAGTATTGATATTGTAGAGCATAAAGCCATACCATGCGCCTGTTACATTGTTGTTTGAAACAGAAGCTGCCTGGTTACCGGAAATATTAGCCAGTAAAATACCGACTGTAGGATTGGTTCCGGCCATCTGGCTGGTAAAATTGAGTACGTTGTTCTGAATTGTTAATCCATTGGGGGAATCTGTCTTCAGACCAGTAACGTCAATGCCTACAGCATAGGAATTGATATTATTGCTGATAACTGAACCGCCAACTGTTCCAGCCTGAGTTTCTTCAAACTTGATACCTTCCAGACCACCATTGATGGTATTTCCGGTAAGGGTCAGATTAACCTTTCCATGTAATAGACTGCTAGGACTGTCGAGGATGCGGATACCAATTCCGGTTGCTTTTGGAACAATCGTTAAGTTGGTAACGCTAGCATGAGCGCCATCTCCAGTATCTCCGTTATAACCTTCATAATTATTAGCAAAGACACCAGTTGCGACACCGGTAACATTACCACCAGTAATGGTAGATGGAGATGTAGCCATAACATTCCAGATTTCATATCCTTCAGAAGGATTTGTAATGGTAGTAGCAGTAATTGAGTTATTCGAGCAGGTAGCGGGAACACTCAGTGAAGCCAGCAGAATACCATCCCAAACGGTCTCATTGGAATTCATCAGACCAATGATATTGTTGTTTGACAAAGTATAAGCTGAAGTGCTGCCATAATGCAGGTTATGGAAAATACCCCTGCGTCTGGCCTGGATTGTATTGTTGTCAATAACCTGATAAGTGGATGCTCCGGGATTTGCCTGACTGAAATTGCCAGTCTGAAGACCCATGCGTACATTGCTCATGTTATTGTTGGCCACCTTTGTATACTGGTTGTTATACAACAGTACACCACCGCCCCAATAATTCATATTCAAGTTTGGATCAGTATCAGGGTCAGAATAAATACCCAGATCCTTAATCAGGTTATTTGAGATTTCGTTACCAGTGGTAGCGGGTGCGCTATAGGATCCGCCAAACAAAGTAACACCGAAGTATGTAAGGTTGGTTATAATGTTATTGGTAACCTTCAGGTTATTTACATTATCAACATAAACTGTAATGGCTTCTGCTGCATCAACATCTGCAGAGTTGGTACCAGTCAGTCCGCTTACAAGCAGTGGGTTGTCACCATCAATGGTGAGTCCGTCGATTTTAACATCGCTGGTTTTTACCTTAATGATTTCACCAAACTTACTTGAGGTTGCAGGATGAATAACAGCTTCAGCAACACGGCTTCCGCCATTAGGTGTAATTCCGTAGTTAGGTCCGCGGATATCAAGTGATTTAGTTACAATGATATCTTCAGCATAGGTACCGGCGCAAACTGTAAGGATTTCACCATTTGCAGTTGTGGAGGCATCGATAGCTGACTGGATGGTTGGGAAGAACAGATTGTCTGTTGAATTTGCAACCGGCAGGTACTGAACGGTAACAGGCACATAGGTTGAGAATGAACCATTGGCATCAGTTACTGTAATTGTATAGGTGTTGGCTGCAAGTCCATTGATCGTATAAGGACTTGTAATATTGGTTGCAGAACCACCTGTCCATGTGATGTTGAAAGGTCCTGTTCCACCTGTGAAAGTAACCTGAATTGATCCTGAAGGATCACCGCAATAGATATGGGTTGGGGTAGCAAGTGTAATTAGCACTGGTGTACCCAAACATGAACCTGAGGGTTGGAAACCGATTCCAGCACCATCTGCACCTGACACATACCATGGTGAGTAAGTAACAGTCCCAAAGATTTTTGGCGCAATACTATTACCTGCTGTAGTTCCGAACCAGTTACAAGTTGCATTAATAGTGTTCCCGGCAACTCCATTTGCAATGAAGGCAGCAACTGAACCTGATAAATCATTATCATGAATGTTCAATGTTTGCCCTGAATTTGCAGCGACTCCGTAAATAGCTGAATAACAATTGGTAATCTTATTGTTCAAAACCGTTGTGGAGTTCCAGTCTACATTATTTTCAAAACCTATACCATTTCTAAAACCTGACAATTCGTTATTTGCAATTGTCAAGTTTCCTAAGGATGCAGGAGGTGAAGCATATGATCCATCATTGCGACCGGCTATAAACATACCGTAACCATTTGTTGCAGCACCTCTGGATTCCAAAAGTGTATTGCCAGTTATGGTGACATTGGAATAGGATGCATATTTCAGGTTGATAATCATCGCCCTTGGATTAGCAGCCGGACCATTGTTCGTAAATGTATTTCCGGAAATGAGGGCATTACTTAATTTTTCAAAGTAAAAAGCTGAAAGATTACTTGCATTTCCATTACCGGTAAAACTGCAATTTGAGATTTCAACATTGTTAAATCCACCGGGCGAAGCACTTGATTGAGCGGAATAAATTCCCTGACTGGTGTTATTCGTAAAAGCACATCCGGTAAAAGAAGCTGTATTAATATTTGCTGAAGTTCCAACGTGCAATCCAACAGGATTACCAGTAAATGTGCAGTTATTGAAAGCCCAATCGTTGATGGTGCCAGAGGTATTGTTAACATGTACCCCATAGTTTGTGAGGTAGTCAAATGCAACTGCCTCGACAGAAACATAATTGGCTAACTGATCAACATATATTCCACGAGCCGCTCCAGTAAGCTTCATATTGCTTAGTTTGGAACGAACACTTGAACCTGTTCCGGAAGCAGATGCGAGATATGTAAATACATTACCTGTACTTCCAATACCCTGAACAATTGTAGTATTACCTGCTCCTTTTATTTCAAGCCTCTTGCCAACGGTTACATTTTCAACAAATGAACCAGCTTCAACATTTACAATGTCGCCGGATGCACCAGCATCAACTGCACGCTGAATAGTTTCATCACTTCCACCAGTAGCGGGAGCTGAAACATAAAGCTCAGTATTATTGAATCTGACAAGTCCGGAAGCAACGTTATCCAGAGCATCATAAATAAGGTCAGAACGGCGGAAGTTATCAGCATTATCGAAAAGATCTGCTGAAATATTGAATCCATTAGCTCCCTGGTTATTAACATACCAGCTATCACCAGCAAACTGGTTTCCTCCACCACTAGTAGCAACACCACTAACAATTTGCATATCAGTATTGTTATCAGTAGCATCATCAAGATCATTAGCTGTAAACAGAGCCTTACCATTCGATTGAAGCAGGAATGCTGTATTGTTTCCATTAAGAATATTATTGGAAACAGTCACAGGTTGTTGTGAAGAGAAATCTGAACCAGCTATCCATTGGAAACCTATGTTGGCACCGTTAATAGTGTTTCCAACGTAGCTAACAGTTGAAGATGCACCTGAATGGGATGTCACCCTAAACGCTCTTTGCAGGTTAGTAACAGGATTATTTCCAACAGCAAGGTTATTGAACTGATTTCCACTAATTGTAATATTGCTGGTATGTGCGTGCCCATTCTCCCAAATACCAAGAATTACTTGTGGATTGGTTGATTGTGCATTCAATACATTAATCGTATTACCAGTGATGTTTAAACCATTGTAGACACTACCGCCACTGGTGTTTGACTGCATGGCTGCTGATGTAGAATAATTGATCCCATCACTTACACCATCTCCATAGATATCGATGATGTTATTGGAAATAGTTTGATTTGTTCCAAAAGCATAATGAATACCAATATTCTGATTTACATCTGCAGGTGCAACCGTTGTATTAAGGTCTGTCGCAATACGGATATGGTTATTGGTAACTACGGTATTGTTAAAATCGTTAACACCATTGTAGAACATACCAATACCAAGGTCGAAATCAAAAATCTCAAGGTTGGAGATTGTCCAATTCTGGTATGAACCTCCCCATAGTCCGAGGAAGCCTTCAAGATTAGCTGCGGCAAGATCGCCAGGTCCCTGAATTGTTGCAAATCCTAATCCTTCAGGTGCTGTTATTGTTCCACCAGATATTCCAGTTGGGATATATAAGGTATAGTCGTCATCATTTCCTGAGATATCGTCATTACCTAAAGCCCAGGATGCAGCTGCATTGGTTTCGGCAAAGTCAAATGTTCCGTGAAGATTAAGACTCCAGTTGTTCGAAAGCATGTCAACAGCATTTCTCATCCTGGTGTAGTCGTTATTGACTGCCGTAGGAGAAGTGACGTCGGTAACAAAGGCATTGTTTGCTTTAACATTAACAAAACCAAGTGAACGATTTTCGATCTTATGATCAATCTTATCCTCTACCGCAAATAATTCGGCGTTAGACATTGTCATGCCATACAAAGCATCGTATAGAACCTTTGTTGCATCTATATTTCCAGTTGGCACATTAGTTCCGTTTGATTGAAGTGATATATATGTTGGAGCTCCAATAATTGAAGCCTGAGGTTGTACACCTACAAAGCTCAAGGAAGCATCAGCACCTTCAACAAGGAATGCTTTCATTCCTGCAGCAGAACCAGAAATCGAAGTATTATTACGGACGATTACTGAGACTGAAGAATTAGAAGTGTTTAAATTATTATCCTTTACGTAAACTCCAGCTAATGTTGGATTAGTGATACTACAGCCATCAAGAATATAAATGCTACTCTCACCATTACTGTTGTAACCATCGTAATTATTGGCAAACACTCCATAAGCACAGTTTGTGAAAGTATTGGAAGCTTCTACAGTTACTGTAGAACTGGTGTTATTACTCCAAAGATTGACTCCTGCCATTGCTGAAACTACATTGTTATTAGTAATTACAACACTTCTGTCACCCTGAATAGAACTGATCTCAATTCCACTGTTAATAGAAGAACCAGGAACTGTAGTAATAGTATTCCCATCGATAATAACAGGTGAAGCACTACCATAAACAAGGTTGTTCCATATACCAATCTTAAAGGACTGGATTGAATTTCCAGACCAAACAGGGCTTATATTTCCTGTGTTGGCTACATAGTTGTTTTCTCCACCTTGTATACCCTTTCTAACATTGGTCATGATATTATTGGTAACATTTTATATAAAAGTATTATTTCCGGTGTAAACACCAATTCCAAAACCAGATGTAGGGCTTACATTATCAATTTTATTTTCAGTGACAATATTGCCTGTCGACATTGCGCCATTTAAATCATTTGCTAAAATGATTGCAACTGTAGCTATATTACGAATGATATTATTTTTTACAATTACATTAGCCTGTCCTCGCATAGCTATAATTCCCTGACTCACATTATAATCACCACTACCACCGAGTGAAGGGTTGTCGCCATCAAGTGTTAAACCATCAATGACTACATTTCCCGGGATCACTTCAATTAGTGATGAGGTCCAGTCTGTAGGGCTATTCAACGCAGGGATCAGTAATGCTTCAGGAAGTCTTACTCCTGTATTAGGAGAGATGCCAGCATTAGGTCCAGCAATTGTAAGTTCTTTGGTTACTACTATATTTTCTATATAAGTACCAGGTCCAACAGATAGTGTATGCCCATTGAGAGTTTGAGGATCATCAATAGCAGCTTGGATGGAGCAGAATGTTTCAGAAGTGTTTGTGTTTGTGACTAAATTACCAGAAGGGCATGTACATGAACCAGTTGGTTGGAAACCTACTGCTAGACTTCCGTCACCTCCGGTTGCCAGGCTGGTTGATAAAATAATATTACCGGTTCCGTATTCTGCCAATGTGGCCAAGATCGTCGAAAGATCAGTGCTGCCGTGCCAGTTACAAATTGCAATAACATCGGCATTCATCCTGTTTATAATCGCCTTATTTGAAAATGCATAGGATAGGTCATTCCCCTCAACAGTCACATTAGTAGGAGTAGAATTAATTTTATTGTATTCACCGAACCTAAGACCATTTTGTGGACCAGTAATTAAATTGTTTTTCACAACTACATTTGTCAAAGTAGCTGGAATAGTATTATACGAGGGGCTGTCATCCCTAGCTTTAATAGTCACGACAGCAGCATTCAGAGGATCAGTGCTTGTACCAACATATCCTGAATTTGTTATCTCGCAATCCTGAATTGTGATATTGCTGTAACTACCATACTTCAAGTTAATGTCAATTCCATTGTTGAAACCATATAGAGGATCAGTCCCATTATTATCCATTATAAGATTCTTTAATAAGGAATTGCTCAGCTTTTCAAAATATAAACCCTTTTGGGTATTATTGCTTATTGTAGTATTTTGAAAAGTAATATTATCACATACTGATGAAGAGGTACCTTGAGCAAAAAAAGACACCTTGAATATTACCGTTTATTGTACATCCATCAACCAGCAGGCCAGTCAGAGCATTACCAGTTCCAGTGCGAATGCCAACAACTGTGCCTGAAGGTGCTGTAGTATGTATCATTTCTGTTTGAAGAATCTGAACATTATTATTATTACCAGCAAGATTTACACCATACATACAGTAATCAATCAAAGACATGTTTGAAATTGTGGAGTTATTAACTCCACTTATTAAGACTGCTTGAGAGAATCCGGCAACATACATCTGGCTTAAGGTAACATTTGAGGAGGAGATTGTGAAACCAACACCTGCGCATAAAACTGGAGCCGAAATAATTGTATTGCTTAGTGGATTGCTTCCTTTTCCAGCACCTGTTATGGTTACGGATTTTGTAACAACAATTGCTTCATTGAAGGTGCCTGCACTCAATTGAAGTGTATGTCCATTAAGTGTTGCTGCATCATCAATTGCTGCCTGTATAGAACAGAATGTTTTTCCTGTTACAACGTTTGTTACAAACCCAGTACCACCTATTGCACCGACATTTCTAGAATCAACAGTATTCGCAGTCGGGCCGAACGTATTTCCTATAATTTCATTTCCACAACTAATCGGAGAGTTACCTCTGCCAAAATATGTATCGGGTAAGTTGTTTGCATCTGCATCACCAGGATAGTTGGAAGGATTTACCTGCTGTTGAATACCAACATCACATCCACCAACAGTATTACCTAGTACGGTATGATTAGTTCCTTCAACAACAATTCCAAAACCATCACTGGTACTGGGCTGTGTGTAGCCTGTAACAGTATTATTCTGTATTACAGCACCAGTTGGTACATCCACATTTTCAGCAAGGACTCCCCTGCGGAATGCAGCAATACCTGCTATATCCCTAGCGTCAACAATTGTTGTTGTACGGGAAACGTTGTTATTTTCTACAACAACTCTACCTGCACCTGTTGCCAGACCAGATCCGTTTGGATTCTTTATCTCGATTCCAAAACGGCCGTTATCCTTAACAGTATTGTTACTAATAATATTTTCCCCTGGTCCCTGAAGGCCAGTAAGTCCGAATCCATTATCGCCATTGTCATGAACATTATTGTTCAACATGGTTACACCAGTTGCAGTTCCGTCCTGAAGTTCTATACCACAACAATTGTTTCCGTATACATTACAATTCGTGATTGTGATATTATCCTTCAGTCCATTCCAGATTACAATACCCCTGGCTCCAACAGTGTGGCCAAAAGATGTAACATA
The DNA here is from genome assembly GCA_016707705.1 of Bacteroidales bacterium. Classification (GTDB taxonomy): domain Bacteria; phylum Bacteroidota; class Bacteroidia; order Bacteroidales; family UBA4417; genus UBA4417. The sequence continues at coordinate 191,440 of JADJHD010000006.1, read as the reverse complement.
ATCAAGAAGGACATTGGTCACCGGACCATTGGCATAAAATCCGCTTCCTCCAACATTATTCTTAATTGTTACATGCTGGACAGTTAGATTATTATTTCCACCAACGGCATAAATACCACCATCTGCATTTCCCGATGCTCCGGCAAAATTCTGTACAGTGAGGTATTTCAATGTAACACCGGTTACACCGCTGTTGATTGTTATACCTTTTCCGTTGCCAGAAAGGCCAGTGCCATCAATAATGCAATTAGCTTCATTAACACCCTGAAGTGTAAGTGACTTATCAATCACAACCCTTTCATTGTAGGTGTATTCAGCGCACTCAATCACATCGTTCGCATTGGCAGCAGTAACCGCAGACTGAATACTCAAGTAATAGGTATTCTGGGTGAGGTTATGAACCGGGAAGAATGTGGTGATGAAACCAAGACAGGAAACATCGGGTTTGTGGAAGAGTTTAGCCTCCAAAGCCGTGCGTTCTGTAAAATTCATTGCACCAGGCAACTGAAGACCTGAACCTACGTCGAATTTGTTGTATTCGGCATTTAGATTGGTCGCCCAGCAAACCATTGATGTAGCATTAGGAGCGGCAGTGCCAACACTGTTATCCAAATGGATAACAGTTCCTATGCCAGTGTTGAAGATATTTTCGTTTCCTGCTGAGCCTAAGGTAAAGGGCCCAATAACCGGACTATCATTGTCCCAGTTATAGAAACCAATTGCCATGCCACCCGGTGTCCCTGAACCGTTAAATGTGTTATTGGTAATAACAGCATTAATCACAGGCGCATAATAACCACTTGAGGAACTGAAATCCTTTGTATTGATGGTTAAATGGCGGAAGGTTGTTGAACCTGTTGGAGGCGTGAAAGTATTACCGTCAAGAGTAATAGCCTGATAATTCTCCAAACTCACTGTACCTCCTGCTCCTGCTATATTACCAACAAATCCTGTAAATGTATTTCCACTTACAACGGTTGTTCTTGCAGTGTAGTTATTCTTCAGACGCAATGCATTAGAATAAGTATTTGCAAAAGTTCCATCAAAGAAATTTCCAGTGATACTCAGGGTACCTGTACCAGCATTAAAATCTGCAAACTCCATACCGGCTCCATTGGCATAGTTCCCACTAACAGTAACATTTCCATTGCCGGCAAAACGGACCAGAATGTCAGAACTGATAGTTTTTAAAACGTTGCCGGTAAATGTGCCCTCTCCTTCATCAACTGAAATACCAGACCGGAACATAATAGGATATGTGCCAGCATTAACAGTATTATCAGTAAAAGAAATATTATCAACGCCACCTGTTGCAACACGGTAGCCTGCATAATTTATACTAAACGCATTTCTTTCGCCATATGTACCCGACGGAGTTCCGTATGGGTCAACAAGGTTATTTTTAATGGTTATATTGTCAATTCCAGCTGCACTGACAATAACAGCGCTTCTCAACTTTGACAAATCCACCTTGAAATACAAATTGTCAATCGTGACGTTATTGGCTGAAACATCAAACAATGTTGGTTTTCCAGAAACAGTTCCAGAGAAATCAATGATTGGTTGTCCGCCAACACCCTTCAGTGTGACTTCCTTGTTGACTAAGACCTGCTCATCATAGGCAGCAGCGCGATAATCAACTTCCAGGACATCACCGTTAACTGTATTAGCTGCATCAATAGCTTGCTGAATGGTACAGTAGCTACCCTTGTCCGGACCTGTTATATCGTGGACATAACTTTGGATGGTCCAGGTATAAATATTTTCAGCGTTACAAGATCTTCCTTCATTGTCTGATCTTTTAGCTTTGATTTTTACTGAATTCAAATTAAAAGTTGTAGTTGGAATACCTGTTCCCAATGTATATGGATTCCAAGTCAGTCCGCCATCCAAACTATATTCGTAACTGTCGTTGCAATTATATCCACCAGTGCCTGCTGCAAGGAAGGAGGCTGAAATATTTGGACCTGCACAGACAGTACCTTCAGCTTGACTTAATGTAAGAGTTGGTGCTGTAGGCTGCGGAACTATGTGAACATTAAATGATGATGACCATGAAAAATCTGTTGCAAAAACGTTAATGATTGCATCACCAGAACCAGGAACAACTACTGTATAAGCAGGAAAGGTTAAGGTGCCACCATTACCTGGCAAATCCTGATAAGCAACGCTTGGGTAGGTTTGCCAAAGGCGGTAAGTTTTACCAAGATCTGAATTATTTATGGAAACCTGAACCGAACCTCCACTGCATATTGTTGCAAGATTACTAACCAAACCTGGTACTACAGTTAAAGACTCTCCAGTCATTGGATTGTCGGATTCATTGCCACTTGAGGGGAACAATTCAGGTGAAGAACCTGATCCCATAGCAAATGGATTAGGAAGTGCATTTACCTCAAACGAGTATGCAAATTGATTGCCTTCAATGCCGAAAATGGAAAGGATCATTTCACCAGATCCTTTAACCTGAATGCCCGGTACTTTGAATGTACCACCATTAGAAGTAACAATAATAAAACTCTGGTCTGCCGGGTAAGTCCGTTGTATTCTGAACTTTTGTCCGGGTTCAGTGTTAGGAATAGAAATGCTCAGCATAGAGCCGGCATTCAGGCTAACCACGTTCTCAATCATAGCCGGGCTCGTTGTCACCAGCGGCTTGAATGATTGTCCCATGAGAATTCCTGAAAAGGACATCATCAGAAAGATCAATGTCCAACCAATAATAGAATTCGAATTGCCTTTAACACTTTTCGAAATTGTGTAAAGATGTTTCATAATAGTTTGGGGTTTGGTTAAATAAAAAATTCTTCAATACTGATTTGTCAATTAACATAAGTGGTATACAAGCAAAAATGGCCTCTGAGGCAAATGACCAGATTCAATTCAGAAAATAGAATCCAGTTGGGGTAAAACCAAGTTATAATGGAGTCGGAATCCATGCAGAATCCGGCTCAAAGAGCAATTCAGGAAACGATATCCGGAAAGTTTACAAGCAAAAAGAAAATTCACACGATCCGTCCGGTGGCCGTGCAATACATAAAAATTGATTCAAAATGAGTTTCGAACACAAGCTGGGGTAGGTTAATGGTAATTTAAAAATTGATAGTAAACAAGAATAGGAGCAAACTAGTTTTACACAAAACGATTACGAGGTGAAAAAGCAAACAAGTTTAATTCAAAAGAGTAATAACAGAGCAAATCTATTGACAGTTTAGAATTCCCTTTTGATCTTTGGTATTCAAACGAATAGATATTATGATTAAAAATCAGAATACCAGTCATTTAGATACCTTTTTCCAAAAAAGAACAATCCGGCTTAAAAAGTCGTGCTGTCCAATGTTGCCTAATCGCTGTGATGTAATTGATGAAACTAATTTACCTACTGAATTTCAATAACTTACTAAATTGAGGTTTGGGGTTGGTACTCGGTGTAGTTTGGTTAGCAAAATCAATGTCACAAATAAGCAGTGAAAATTGTTCAATTCATATGCCAAATTTTTTAGCTGATTATTTATCAAATACATAGTCTACGACATGTCTACTTTTTTGGCTGATATTCTTCCTGTTTTGAAACTTTTGATTCTAAAAAAGAACGCACTACTTATATTAGATGTATTTAGTTGACATTAGCCAATTATTATTTCATATTAGAATAATCACTTTTTATGTATTTAATGACCTAATTACCGGATTAATTGATAATGAAGAAATACAGTGACTCTGGTTTTTTACATCCAAATTATTTCTGGAAGTGATAATGAATCTGGCCATTCAAATTATTTAGAATAAAGCTTTCAAAAAGAGCCAATTTCAGCAGACTCATTCTAAATAACGATTGTAATATTTTGAGTTCAAGGTTGAATTGGGACCTGCACATCTTATGGTAATACTGGAAAAATTCCCACAGACGATTGAGAAAACTTGAAGAGTCCGGGAAAGATTTGAGTACCCTTAACTCTAACAGGATTAATACCTGAAACTCTGCCTGACCGCACCTATTATTTTTTAAAAAATGTAAATCCTCAGGCGGGCAGGCTACCCGAATGATATCGGGATGCTCCATTCGGTTAATTGGCATTTAATCCAACAAATGATCTTATAAACCTGACAGGTTTGGAAAACCTGTCAGGCGGAAATAAAAAAAGGACTGCCGTTGGCAGTCCTTCGTGACTCTGACAGGATTCAAACCTGTAACCATCCCGACTGAAGTCGGGATGCCCTATTCAGTTGTTAAAAGGCTGCCGTTGGCAGTCCTTCGTGACTCTGACAGGATTCAAACCTGTAACCCCGTCTGACCGCACCTATTATTTTTTAAAAAATGTAAATCCTCAGGCGGGCAGGCTTCCCGACTGAAGTCGGGATGCCCTATTCAGTTGAGCGGATATAAAAAAAGGACTGCCGTTGGCAGTCCTTCGTGACTCTGACAGGATTCAAACCTGTAACCTTCTGATCCGTAGTCAGATGCTCTATTCAGTTGAGCTACAGAGCCGTTTTTGAGGGTGCAAATATAGGGAATAATCTTTTAAATAAAGGCTGTTTAGCCTATTTTTACAAAAAATTCTATAGCAAATATGCAGATTGATCCTTCTTCCATAAACTCTTCAATACCCGATTGGGCAAAGGAGTTTCCCTACGCAATCACAGTTTGTGATACTCAGGCAATAATTATTTATATGAATGACCGCTCTGCCGAGACTTTTGTGAATGATGGCGGACAGGATCTTATTGGCAGAAGCCTTTACGACTGCCATTCTCCTCATTCAAACGATATCATCAGGGAACTGCTTGCGACAGGCAAGAGCAACATCTACAGTATAGAAAAGAATGGTAGAAAGAAACTGATATGCCAGGCTCCCTGGTTTAAGGGAGGGGTAATTGCCGGATTGGTAGAAATCTCAATAATTCTACCCGATCCCATGCCTCATTTTATTCGTCAGTAAGGCCTGATATATTGCCGGATCGATTGACCTTCTTCTGGGAAGTGGTCTTCTTTTCCTTGAGCCGCCTCTCCCTGGAACCGGCTGTGGGTCTGGTGGCCGTACGGGGTGCACGGACATGAAATGCCTTGGTGATGATCGCCATAAACTTCTCTGCCACTACCTTCCTGTTTCCGGTCTGAGTCCTCTCCGTTGAAGCATTTATCTGCAGTATACCTTCGACTGATATCCTGTTGTGCAGCTTGAGAAGTATCCACTCTTTCTGTTCTTCATCCAGCACCTCGGAATTCAAAACATCAAAGGTCAGTATTACCTTGGTTGATACCTTATTCACATTCTGCCCCCCGCTCCCACTGCTCCTTACGGCAGAGAAACTGCATTCCTTCAATAAGGCGGGTATGTTGGGGAGGGTTGGCATTTTTAGTTGTTAATAGTTTAGCTGTTAGTGCGGTTAGTTTTAAATTTACGTGCTTTCGAAAGTTCGAGGTACGGAGTTCGGAGTTCAAAGTTCTATTTTCTACAAGTAGCAATGAATAGAACACAGATGACACAGATCCGCCAGCTGGCGGACAGATTTACACGGATTTGATTGTGCTTCTTTGGGAAACTAGCTTATCTCATTTTCATTCGTAGCGGCTACTCATTTCATAATTCATTTTCAAATTACCGAATTATCACATTTTCAAATTTTTACATCTCCCCGTCCCCAAGTCCCCCTCCCCGTCCCATTGTCTCCCTGTCATCAAGGCAGGGAACTACAAAATTAGCAATAACACCAAACCAAAGGGGAAATCACTTAATCAGGATATTTCCCGGGATGATGCCGGCTGGAATAGAGTCGAGCTTTTGTCCGTTATCAGCATTGTACCTTAGTATCCAGCCATTCTGTTGAAAATCGACAGGATCGGAGGTAATAACAAGATTCTTTGCGGGATCGAAAGCAAGAGCATAAAGATTGTAATGTTCAACAAGACGCTGAGGGCTCTGTCCGGCGAAGGATGTACCGTAGGTATAAATTCCATTGTTGTAGAGGAAGAAGAGCTTGCTTGCGGACTGGTTGGTTACCAGTTTTTCGGGATGCATTGCGACTTCAGGGAATTCGAAATCAAGGTCTATCTCCAGACTTGAAGGATCAATCCTGACCAGATGACCCTTGGTATCTCCCGGCATAGGCCAGCCATTGAATCCCTTTCCGGAGCACATAACCCATATCTTGCCGGAAGCATCGGCAACGGCTCCGGTAGGACGGTCAAAGACTTTTATGGTCTTTACTACCTTATCGGTACTGAAATCGATAACGGTCACAGTGCTGTCAAGTGTCATACCGCCTACATTCAGCACATAGACGTACTTCCCGGATTTCAGCATGGTTTCAGGACCGGTACCGGCAGGAAGTTCAGATTTTACAGAGTTGGCAGACAAATCAACTATGGAAACAACACCTTTCCAATCGCTCACATAAGCTTTGGAGGGAGTAATCGGAAGGAGATATCTTGGTAATTCAAACCCGGTAATGGTCGCAACAGATTTAAAGGTAGACATCTCAACTACTTCAATTTTAGCCGCATTGTTTACAATCACATATGCATTCTCACCACTCACTGCCATGCTCTGAACAATGTTACCAAGTGGCCGACCGTTAACGGTTTCAAAAATATCCTGATGAACCTTATTGCTGTCTTCATCAAAAAATGTAACGGTACCAGTACCTGAAGTAAATGGTCCCTCATTGGTAATGAAATATCCATTTGAATAGAGTCCTTCATTTTTTGTGTCTTCGTTTTTGGTACATGAAGTGAAAATGGCCAGAAAGGCAATCAGAACAATTGTGAGTTTACTAAAGTGATTCATGGAAGATGTTTATTAAAAAGTTAGAGTAGATTTCAGGAAAAATGCCCTGCCTGGTTCAGGATAATAAAGAACCTCCTGATAGCTTACATCAAACAGGTTCTTAACTTCAAACTGCAGGAAAATGGCAGTTGATTTGATCATAAGTGCTCTTGAGAGCGAGATGTCAAGCAGATGATAAGCCGGCAAGGAATGGCTGTTATCCTTGGTCACATAACGGCTTCCGTTTGAAATAAGGTCAACATTGAACCGGGTTTTGAACATTTCAAGTTCCAGATTGGAAACGAGCTTATGCAATGGGATGTAGATGAGCTGCTTTCCCGGAAAACCATTATTGTCGTCAGCTGTCTCAATTTCAGTCGAAGGTGTATATGAATATTGCAGCTTAAGCTTTGCAGTCATTTTTCCAATTGATGAAGCGAGCTCTGACTCAATCTCAGCACCCCTGCACCAAACCTTGCTTACATTATCCGGCGACCATACATCTGAAGTGATAGCTACCCACTGAATCAGATTACTGGTCACAATATTATAGACTGAGACATTGAATTTCAGTTTTGATTTTGCCTTTTGCAAATGCAATGAATATCCAATTTCTTCATTCCAGCTGGTTTCAGGAAGCAGATCCGGATTTCCGCCGGGCTGCCAATATCTGTCATTCAGAGTTGGAACCCTGAAATTCCTTGAGGCATTCATAAAGATTGAGCTTGCTTTTGAAAGCTGAAATTCTGAACCAATTGAGGGACATAATGGAGGATGATAACCCTCAATAAAATCCTGCCGCAGGCTAAGAATATTCTTCAGGCGCGATGCAAGAAAATCCTTTCCTGCACTGGCAAAAAAGGCTAATTCTTTCCTGCTCTTCATACCTTTATAATAAGTAATATCGGCAACTATGTTTTTGGCAGAGACACCTGCATCAATCCAAAAACTGCTACTCAACTGCTTTCTCAGATCTGATTCCAAGGCGTAAGTAAAAAGGTGATACCTGGCATCAATGTTAGCAGTCTCATTGGTGTAATGAAGGTAATTACTGAAGAAAGCAGATTTCACATTCAGGCGCCCTTTTTCCAGCAAATGATTCCACTGGGCAGTAGTCCTGAAGGATTCATCATACTGCTGCTGTGTACTTGAAGCCATCACCATTGTTGCCGGAATCTCACGACTGGAACGCTGCAACCAGCCCGAAACAGAGAGATAGTTCTTCCGGTTCAGCTTCAGATCAATCTGGTGAATTAGTCCTGCCGACGAGGCTTCAGCATGTTCAAGTTTCAGCCTTGCACCAGTAAGAGGTTGATAGCTGAAAGCATTTGCAGAGCTTGAAAGAAAAGCGGCACCCATGGCTGATATATACTCATTCCCTCCGGACAGTCTGGCCCCAGCATAGTAATTGCCATAGCTGCAGGCATCAAGACTAACACTACCCCTGATACCAGATTGAAAATCTGATGAATTTGAAAGCTGAATACTCCCTCCTATTATATCACTCCCAAGCACTGCGCTGCCACCACCATACTGCAAGCCGACCTTATCAAAAAAGAAGGCTGGAACAAGGGTAATGTCCGACATCCCAATATTGGACTGATTGATATTAAATCCATTCCAGAAAACTCCTGATTGTGTTGTTTGGGTACCCCTGAGGGAGAGCGTAGACAGTCCACCAGTCCCGTATGACCTTACAGTTGCTGATGTATTTCCTTCAATAAGTCCTGAAAGGGTTGATGAAGATTGTCGAAATAGCAGGCTTGAATCGAAGCTCATGTATTTCAATCCGGGCTGCAGCTGTTCTATTCTGGCTGCAAATATCTCAACTCCATGCAGTGCATGCGAGGAATCGGGTGGTGATTCCTGAGCAGCAAGCGATAGTGTTAGGCATGGCAAAAGCAAAAATGCAAACCAACGCATTGGACCGAATTTTAAAATGCACGCCAAAGGGAAAAAATGGAAAAATATCCTTAGGACTGATCCATTCTAAGCCTTTAACCCGAAAGCCTTGAATTAACTCACATTGGCAGGTCTTCTGACTCACTTCCCTTCCGGACGCCTTCCCATCCCGCAAGTGCGTGACAGTGGCCAAGAGGTTGTCCTTGGGTTTTGCCTCAGTTGCCAATATCAGATACTGGCAGCGAGACTACAAAATCAATAATATTTAAGCGATTGATTTTGTTTGAAGTTTACAGCAGCGGGACTGTCCAGGATTTGCACCTGGTTCCCTTTTCAGGCATTTCCGGAGGCCCCGGAATGCGCACCATTGCGATGCAAATGTAGACAGATTTTTTTGTCCTGCCCTTTTTAAAATGGGAAAGAATTAACAAGTTATTAACCCCGGAAGGTTTTTGATTGCGGATTTGTGATTTCGGATTGCGGATTTGTGATTGTTGGGGGATTTGTGGATTGCAGGGGAGATTTGGGGTTTGGGGGACAGGGGATGGGGGATGGGGGGGGGACTTGGGGACGGGGGGACTTGGGGACGGGGGGACTTGGGGACGGGGGGGACTTGGGGACAATGAGAAGGGGGGACTTGGGGACAATGAGATGGGGAGATGTGGAGATGTGGAGGATGTGGAGATGTGAGGATGTGAGGATGTGATAATTCGGTAATTTGATAATCTGTCTGGCAGGCTGATCTGTGCTCTATTTATTGCTACCTCCTAAATTTTAAAACCACGGAGACACAGATCCGCCGTGGCGGACATAAAGAGACATGGATCATGTAGCACAAGAATACCTTGTAACCTCAAACCTTGAACTCCGAACCCTGAACTTTTGAAAACAAGGGAATCTGGATCAATCGACACTAACAACTAAAAACTAAACTACTAACAACTCCCCCTTGCAGAAATCTCCCCTTTTGCAGCCCCAAACCTTGAACCCCGAACCCAGAACCCCGAACTTTTGAAAGCAAGGGAATTTGGATCAATCGACACTAACAACTAAAAACTAAACTACCAACAACTCAATCCTTATCAGGGAGGAGGGCTTTGATGCCGGGAAAATGGAGGCGGTCGGCGGCGATGTGCTGGGGATAAGTGAAATAGTGCATAAGGGAATCAGCACAGAGCTGTCCCTGGCTGTCGGTGAGTTCTACCTTGATAATGGCAATATTCCGCTGCATTTCCTGAAGGGTGGCAACCATTCTGAAAGGGGCTCTATCCAACAGTGCAGGTTTAAGAAGGCGCACTTCCATTTTTGAAGTTACCCCTGCTGTCTCGAGCTTAGCCATTACCAGCCAGCTGGCGATCTCATCCATAACAGTAGCCTGAATTCCACCATGCAGGACATTTGACCAGCCTTGAAAATCCTGACCGGGAGTAAATTCAGAGGTAACGGCTTCCCCATCGAAATGAAACTGAAGCTTCAAGCCTATTGGATTATCGGGTGAACAGCCAAAACAATTATACCCCTCCCGGGACCGAAAGGGGTTATTTATCAATACGCTCATATCAGATTGATTACTTGGTTCAGTTGAGCATTAGGGCTTCTCAACTCCCTTGGTGAATTTGGTGGTCTTTACAATTTTACCAGTAGCATCGAATTCTGCCCACTTACCTTCCTTCTCACCATTTACGTAGGAACCTTCCATTTTCAGCACTCCATCCTCATTATTTTCAATCCACTTGCCGTCCATTTTACCTTCCTTGTAATTTCCTTCAGTCTTGACCTTACCGGAATCATAATATTCCCTGTACAGTCCGGATTCAACATTATTCACGTAGTTCTGCTCGCTCATGAGCTTTTTACCGGGATAATAGGTCTTCTGAATACCTTCCAGCAATCCTTTCTTATAGATATATTCAGCGATAGGGTCGCCTGTTGAGGAATAGAAATTCGAAATACCATCCTTGACATCATCGACATACTCTGATTCTTCAGTCAGTTTACCGGCTGCATTTTCATAATAAACTTTCTTCTTGCCATTGATCTTACCATGTTTATACTCAATCACCGAGGCTGGATTGGTTCCATAGTAGAATTTTTTAGCTGTTCCTTCAAGCATATTATTCACATAATACATCTCGCTAACGAGGTAACCTCTTTGGTCGATTTCGACGAAGATTCCTTCACGCAGACCTTTAACAAATACTTCAATCCTTGTAAGATTCCCGTTAGAACCATAGGAAATCCAGTTCCCCTCCTTCTGATCATCAACATAGGTGCCTTTGGAAATGCCGGTAGCTGTCTTTTCTTCCCATGGACCTTGTTTACGGCCCTTGTCATCTGTTTTATTGGCAGCTGTTTGGGCTATTCCATAAAACCCCATTATCAGAGCAAATACTGTAAGAAAAAAAGCTTTTTTCATGATTACAATAAAATTATTCGGTTAAACTTCCATACAGGTCGAAAGCATCGGCCTCATTTATTTTGACATTGTAAAATTCGCCAATTTTCAGATTGCTTGCTGACTTAATTAAAACTTCATTGTCAATTTCAGGTGAATCATATTCTGTCCTTCCAACAAAGTACTCGCCTTCCTTTCTATCAAGAAGCACTGCATAGGTTTTTCCCACCTTTTCAAGGTTAAGATCCAGGCTAATATCCATCTGTATCTCCATCAATCGTGACGCACGTTCCTGCTTAACTTCTTCAGGGATATTATCCTCCAGTCCGAAAGCAGCGGTATTTTCCTCATGTGAGTAGGTAAACACTCCTGCCCTGTCGAAGCGGCTCTCCCTGATAAAATCTTCAAGTTCCCTGAATTCCTGTTCAGTTTCGCCAGGGTATCCAACAATAAAGGCTGTCCTGATTGCCGCACCGGGAAGTGAGTTGCGGAATTTTGCTATAAGATCTCGCGTTTCCTTTGAGCTTACCCCCCTGCGCATTGATGAGAGGATGCGATCATTTATATGCTGAAGCGGAATATCGATGTAGTTGCAGACATCCTTTCTTTCATTGATGACAGCAAGAAGTCGTTCCGGGAAAGTGGAAGGATAAAGGTAATGAAGGCGTATCCATTTAAATAGATCAAGATCTGAGAGCTGCTCCACAAGTTCAGGCAATGCCTGCTTCTTTAGGCGATCCATTCCGTAGAAGGTAAGATCCTGGGAAATAAGCAACAGTTCCTTAACACCTTGTCCTGAAAGATTCCTGGCTTCGCTGATCAGATCCTCAGGAGTTCTGGAGATATGCTTACCCCTTATACCGGGAATAGCACAGAAGGAGCAGCTTCGATTGCAGCCTTCAGCTATCTTGAGATAAGCATAATGAGAGGGAGTAGTGAGATATCGTTCTCCCAACAGGTTTTGACGGAACTCCAGTCCCATTCGCTTTACCACATTTGCGAGATCGTTCACCCCAAAGAATTCATCCACTTCAGGAATTTCCTTCATCAATGGCTCGCGGAATCTTTCGGAGAGGCAACCCATTACGTACACATCGCGAATGCGGCCCTTGCGTTTCTGGTCGATGTAACTCAGAATCATATCAATGGATTCCTCTTTGGCATCATTGATAAATCCGCAGGTATTGATGACCACGGTATCGGCATGACCTTTATCGTCATCGCGCAATACCTTAATATTATTGAGTTTTAATTGTCCCATAAGGACTTCCGAATCAACCAGGTTTTTGGCGCAGCCAAGTGTAATTACCCTGATGGATTGGCGTGATTTCATAATCATGAGTAAGTTTCCTGAGTTTAAGAAAGAAACAAGGTATTGCTCATCAGATTAAAATCGATGGGCTTTAATTAATCAGCTGCGAATGGCCCGGGAATCAGGAGAAAAGGGAATCAACGAATTCACCCTTATTGAATACCTGCAGGTCCTCCATTTTTTCACCAAGACCGATATATCGGACCGGGATCCTGAACTGATCGGAGATGCCGATAACAACTCCACCTTTAGCAGTGCCATCGAGTTTGGTAAGAGCGAGAGAGGTTACTTCAGTAACAGCGGTGAATTGTTTAGCCTGTTCAATGGCATTCTGTCCGGTTGAAGCATCAAGAACAAGAAGGACTTCATGGGGAGCGTCGGGAATAACCTTCTGCATAACCTTGCGAACTTTCCCAAGTTCATTCATCAGGTTGGTTTTATTGTGCAATCGCCCTGCAGTATCAATGATAACAACATCAGTGCCCCTGCTTACCGCAGATTTGAGAGTATCATAAGCAACGGCAGCGGGATCGGAACCCATATCCTGCCTAACTATTTCTACCTCTGCCCTGTTAGCCCAGATCTGAAGCTGCTCAATGGCTGCTGCCCTGAATGTATCAGCGGCACCAAGAAGAACTGTTTTTCCTGCTTTGCGGAAGTTATAGGCCATTTTGCCAATGGTAGTAGTCTTGCCTACCCCATTCACTCCAACAACCATAATAACATAGGGAGTGTCTCTTTTCGGAAAATCAAAATCTACAAAGTCCCCGGTTTCGGTTTCTGAAAGCAATCCTGCAATTTCTTCACGGAGGATTCCATTCAGTTCGGAGGTTCCGAGGAATTTATCACGGGAAACCCTTTGCTGAATTCTTTCAATAATTTTCAAGGTAGTTTCAACACCCACATCGGATGTTACCAGAATTTCCTCGAGATTATCGAGAACTTCATCATCCACCTTTGATTTTCCGATGATAGCCTTGGAAATGCGGGAGAATACGCTGGTACGTGTTTTCTCGAGTCCTTTATCCAGAACTTCCTTTTTTTCCTTACTGAAGAATGAGAATAATCCCATGTTGAAGAGTTATAGGTTAAATCAGAGAACTTTGGCTACTATCAGGATTCAAAGGTAAGCTAATTGAGCAGTAGGAAGGAGAATATCCATCCGCCGGATGGCGGACAATCAGAAACAGAAAAAGCTTTTTCCCGTAAGAAAAAGCCTTCTCAATAACCACTGGATTTATCTTAGTTTTTTGCCAGGAAGTCTTTTACCTGGTCATTGGGAACGATCGATTCTTTAAAGGTATAAGCACCTGTTTTTGGCGACTTAACCATGCGGATTACTTTTGCGAAGTCTTTTCCGGATTTTTGCAGGGTTGCAACTACTTTCTTTGCCATGGCTTATTGTTATTTAATTTCGCGGTGAACAGTGACTTTCTTCAGGATTCTGTTGTATTTCTTCAGCTCGAGGCGCTCGGGAGTATTTTTCTTGTTCTTCACGGTGATATAGCGCGAAGTACCGGGCATGCCGCTGGTTTTATGCTCAGTGCATTCCATGATCACCTGGACGCGAGCTTCTTTTGATTTCTTAGCCATTGTATTAAAGCATTTTTATTTCAGGGGTGCAAAATTATAAATTTCTTCTGAATATTACCAACATGATTGAAAATAAAATTTAAAAATTCTTCAATTTTCTCGCAAGTTCCTGAAAAGGTGTACACAACTGTTATTGAATCTGTTGCTTCAGGCTCAAACCGCCAGCAGCAGATAAGTATGCAAAAATAGCCATATTTATGTTGGCTTTTGCAAATGCAGTTTCATCGTTTATTTATTAGCCTTCATCGATAATAAATGCAAAAGGCTCCCAGAAATCGTTACTTTGTTAGTATCTATTAAGCTGATAATGAATCATTTTCTTATTAACTTACAAAATCTAAGCAAGTATGAAAACAATCGTTACTTCATTTGTTTTACTGCTGATTTCCATTACATTCTTATCCCCATTCTTCCTGAAAGCACAGGAATACAAAGCAATTCGAACGCAAGGTGAAAGCTATTTCCTGAATGCAATTTCTTCAGATATAATTGCAATCCGGATTGACTCAGTTGTTTCAGCGGGAGATTTAGTTTACTACTATGGTTTCAGACAACTCAGGCCTGCAGACTCATCATGCTGGACTGTGAATGGGAACTCATGGCTGGGCCAGCAGGTTTTTGAGAAGGCTGATGGAAGTTTCAACTTTGCCATTTACCCATTGTCAGCAACAGACTCTTCAGGAATTTTCTCAATAAAAGGCCTTGCCGGTCCAGGTGACACATGGCAAATTTACAAGTATCGCTACAGTCCGGATTACCTGGAAGCAACACTCACCCAAACCTATTATTCAGACTTTCTGGGACTCTCGGATTCGGTGAAGGAGATCAGCCTACAGAGGAAGGATGAATCCGGAAATATTGTTATCGATCCGATAAACAATGAAGTCCTGCTTCTAAGCAAGAATTATGGATTGATCAGATTACCCAGGTTTGACACTTTTGAAGGGGCAGCTTATTTCTATGATATTTATGGATTCACCAACCCTGCAGCCGGAGAAACCAATCTTACCTTCGCCGAAGTATACAACTATGAAATTGGAGATGAGTTTCACATTCTGTACAACGAAATGACGCCTCAATACAGAAATACAACCATCAGCACCATCAGAATAGTAACTGACAAGGAAGTGTTTTCATCTTCCGATTCAATCCGGTACACCTATCAGGAATGCAGGTCAGAATCAGTCAGTTTTCCTTTGTCGGATTCTAATCAAGTCAGCTACAGTTCCGGGATTCGGGCAGAAACCATACATTTCAATCAGCTCAACAATGCTGGCATGGCATGCATGCCTCTTGAAACCATAATTGACTCTGCATATGCTCCTTTCAGGGCTTATTCTTCGCGGATGTACCTATTTAATGGTCATGCCGTCAGAAGTTTTGATGATCAAAATACTGCACTGATTGCACAGGACAACTGCTGGACCTATCCTGTGTTTTCGGGCTGCCCGATTGAGCAGCAGTATATCAGTGGATTGGGAGGACCTTATTACTGGTGTTATGATGGAGGCTTCACTCACATTCAAAATCAGCTTGTATACTATAAGAAAGGAAGCGAAATCTGGGGGAGTCCAATGGACTGTGATTCACTTCAGCAAGTTGGCATTGCCGAAAGAGTAAAGCAGGAAAGCATTACTATTTTCCCAAATCCTACATCCGGGACTGTCAGTATTGTTTTACCGGATAAAATAAGTTTGCCTGCTTCAATGCAGATATTTGATTTATCCGGAAGACTGATTAGCCGGCTGATATTGACTCAGCTCCATCAAATCATTGATCTTGTAGACCTGACGCCCGCTGTTTATGCTTACAGGATTATCGACAGGAACGGTGAAGTTTTCGCGGGTAAAATCCGGCGATGACTTATCTTTGCCCATATGATATGGGAATCCTACAGGCGTGGCTTTCAATCCTACCTTCGACTTGAAAAATCACTTTCAGGAAATTCGATAGAGGCATACCTTCATGACCTGGATACTTTTACGGAATATATTGAGGAAGTTAAAGCCGGAAAACAACCCGGAGATATTGTCCTTTCTGACCTGGAGGAGTTCCTGAAATGGCTTGCCATTAAGAATCTCTCTGCCCGCTCCCAGATGCGAATCATTTCAGGCATCAGAGCTTTCTATCGCTACCTGCTGATTGAAAACACGGTCAACAGCGATCCTACAGAACTGTTGGAATCCCCTCGACTTGGAAGGAAGTTGCCTGAAGTACTTTCCATCAATGAGATTGAGCGGCTATTGGCAGCTATCGATCGTTCAACTCCTGAAGGAGAACGAAACAAGGCTATCATCGAAACCATGTACAGCTGTGGTCTCCGGGTTTCGGAGCTGGTAAACCTGAAAATCAGCAATCTATATTTCAATGATGGATTTATAAGGGTCACAGGCAAGGGCGATAAAGAGAGACTAGTCCCGGCAGGAAACCAGGCCCTGAAGCAGATTTCCCTCTACCTGCATGATATCAGATGCCATATTGAAATCAAAAAAGGGGAAGAAGATTTCGTCTTCCTTAACCGAAGGGGCAGCCATTTAACCCGTGTAATGGTGTTCACCATTCTAAAGGGACTTGCCATTAAAGCCGGCATCAAAAAGAAACTGAGTCCGCACACTCTTCGGCATTCCTTTGCCACCCACCTTGTTGAAAATGGTGCCGACCTTCGCGCCGTGCAGGAAATGCTGGGTCATGAAAGTATTACCACCACCGAGATTTACACTCACCTAAGCCGGGAGTATTTAAGAGATGCTATTTTGTCGCACCACCCGCTCTATAATAGGGGATGATTTCAGGCTCCGTTATAGAGACAAGGGGACTTGGGGACAAGGGGACGGGGAGGGGGGGGGGGGAATTAGGGATGCAGTAGACGAGTTATTTCGGATTGCGGATTGCGGGTTGCGGATTAAGGATTTGTCCGCAGGCTGGCGGATGGATTTGCGGATTTCTTGGGAGACTTGGGGTTTAGGGAGATGTGGAGATGTGAGGATGTGAGGATGTGAGAATTTCAAGATTCGTCCGTCAGCTGGCGGAGGGAAATTTCTTAATCAGTGTAAATCAGTCGCATCAGTCCGCCAGCTGGCGGATTCGTGTTCTATTTTCTGCTACTTGCAAAATCCAGAACCAGAACTTTAGAAAGCACGAAAATTTAGAATTGACGCTCTAACAACTAAATACTAACAACTAATCCCCTATTCGAAGCAGCTCCAGCTAACGAGGCTGAGATCCTGGTCGTTGAAGTAGAAATCGATCTGGGCTTCCTCATAGGTAAGACGGCTCTCACCCCAGGTCTCTTCCTCCTCCTCAAATTCACCAAAGCCTTTGGATTTCATTAAATTGATAAGTTCCTCCCTTTTCAGTTTGAATAACTTCTCACCAAAAAGTTCAGCATCCTGATTGTCGGTCTCAATAGTAGAGAGACTCGGCTCCATGGATGTGACATCAAAAAAGAAAATAAGTCCCTTTTCATCATAATTCCATGCGATGCTCTCCAATGAGCCATCACAGGCATTGTCAAGTTCTTCTGTTTCTTCAGGTTCACCAAAAATCCCCCTGACCACCTCAGTGGAGCAACGAAATGGAAGAATACTCAGTCCATTGCTGATTTCAATCTTTAATTCCATCTTAATACCTTTTTTATCTTTTCAAATCCTTCTTTATTAACCGCCTATTAATCAAGCCGGAAGAAAATGCTTGATTATAAAAACATCTGATCTCTGCTACAATAATACTGCGGGTAATTTTTTGCAGTAAATACCTATTAAGTAATCATCGAAACATCGTATAAATATAGGCAATAAAATATGCGATTGGTACTTTTTCTCACTTAAAAGGCGAATCATGCTCCTTGGCCATCTGGCTGTAGGTTTGCCAGTCGACAAGCCGTGGGAACCATTGTTTCAGCAGAACAGCCAGTTTACCTTCCATAAAGGTAAGAATCAGCTGGCGACGATGAAATCTGACAGCCCTGTAGATTCTCCGCGCAACCTTGTCGGGACTCATCATGGAACTTTCGTTCCTCGGCGTTTCTCCCTGAGGCTTTCCATCAGCATTCAATGCAGCTCTCCTGATATTGGAGGAAGTAAAACCTGGTGCGACAACCAAAACCTTCAATCCTGTTTTCAGGTTCTCAACCCTGAGTGTGTCCAGAAAACCCCGGACAGCAAATTTGGATGCGGAATAACCGGTTCTTCCGGGTAAACCTATATGTCCTGCTACAGAAATCACGCCTACAACAGTACCTTTAGATTCAAGCAAATAGGGCAAAGCATATTTGGTACAATAAACCGTGCCCCAAAAATTGGTATTCATCAGCCGGTGCATCACCTGAAGGTCCAGATCCCTGAAGATCGCCCTCATACTGATACCGGCATTATTTATCAGAATATCGATTTTACCAAACCGTGAAACCGTTTGATCAATGAGTTTCCTGCAATCAGATTCGAGACTCACATCCGTTTGAACAGCAAGCGCTTCAACACCCATTTTGCGAAGCTCAGCCTCAACCTCAGCAAGTTTCTCCGTATCCCTGGCAGCAATCACAACTTTACTGCCCCTTTCACCATAAACAAGAGCCAGCGACCGGCCAATTCCGGAAGAAGCACCTGTGACAATTACTACTTTATCTTTCATCTCTTAAGTTCACACTTTCAAACAACTCTTACCACTCCATAATTGAATTATCAATTTATTGGATGCAAGCAATTTACTGAAAATATCGAGAAACTGGCAAAAAACTGCTCACATGTGCGGGATGGCAATTATAAGGAGAAAACCATGCGCTGGCAAGATTTTAAGAATTTTTAGCGTAAAGGCTTACCTTTGCAGTAGACAATACATCCTGCAATGCTTACCAACCGGCAATTATTCCTGAAAAACCTTGCTCAGACAAGCCCCACTCCCATCGGACTTGAAATTGAAAAAGCTGAAGGCATCTACCTTTTTTCAGCTGAGGGCAAAAAATACATTGACCTTATTTCGGGCATTTCCGTAAGCAATACCGGACACCGGCATCCTAAGGTAATCAATGCAATCAAGGATCAGCTGGACCACTATCTTCACCTGATGGTTTATGGGGAATACGTGCAATCACCGCAGGTTAAGCTTGCAGCCCGACTGGCAGAACTTCTTCCTGAAACATTATCCAGTACATACTTCGTAAACAGCGGCAGTGAGGCTGTTGAAGGGGCCATGAAACTGGCGAAACGATACAACGGACGCTCAGAAGTGATTGCCTTTCACAATGCCTATCATGGCGGAACCCATGGCAGTCTAAGCATTATGGGTGATGATGTCCTGAAGAAACCATTCTACCCTCTTCTGCCGGGAATAAAGCATATCAGCATTAACAGGACCGAAGATCTGGCTGAAATCACTGAAAAAACTGCCTGCGTATTTATTGAACCTATTCAGGGTGAAGCAGGAGTAATTGCAGCAAGTAAAGAATACCTGCTTGCACTCAGAAAACGATGCAGTGAAACAGGTACTCTTTTGATTTTTGACGAGATTCAGTCAGGTTTTGGAAGAACCGGAAATCTATTTGCATTTCAGGGCTTGGGAATAATCCCGGATATTTTGCTCATGGCGAAGGGTATGGGAGGAGGACTCCCGATCGGGGCTTTTGTCTCTTCGAATGAAATTATGTCCTGCCTAAGCCATGACCCTATACTCGGACATATCACAACCTTCGGCGGGAATCCTGTTTGTTGTGCCGGAGCCCTGGCTAATCTGGAGGTAATTCTGGATGAAAATCTTGCACAGACTGCAATATCAAAAGCTGATATCTTCAGGGAAAAACTTGGCAATTTGTCCGGAGTGACCGATTTCAGATCCGCCGGCTTGCTGATCGCTTTAGAAGTCGGAAGTTTCGAACGAGTAACCGCCATCATTGATTATTGCCTGCAAGAGGGATTAATCCTGGACTGGTTCCTTTTCAACAACTGCTCAGTTCGCATAGCCCCGCCTCTGACCATTACAACAGAACAAATAGAACAGGCCTGTGAAATCATTGCCTCGGCAATAAAGAGCCTTAACTAAACTCATCCAATCCACCTTTCAATGTCCAACTTCCCAATTATGATGAAGTCATTTACGATTGCAGTTATTCTATCTACATTATTATTGCCCGGAATCAGAATTTCAGCTCAGGAATCGGAGCTCCACAATTTCGCTAAAGTGCCGGAGAACAGCAGTGAAGCAGAGGTTGTAAACATAGCTGCCAACCTTTATCCATCGGCACGACAACTTACCTGGCAGAAAATGGAACTGACCACCTTCCTGCACTTCACCTTAAACACCTATTACGATCAGGAATGGGGACATGGAACTGAAGACGCTGCACGCTTCAATCCTGTTGAATTCGATGCACGGCAGTGGGTAAGCGTCTGCAAGGATGCAGGCTCCAAATGTGTTATCATCACCTGCAAGCATCATGATGGATTCTGCCTATGGCCAAGTAAGTTCACTGATCATACCGTAGCTGCCAGTCCTTTTATGAATGGCAAGGGAGATATAGTAAGGGATGTAGCCAATGCCTGCAAGGAGATGGGACTGGGTTTTGGAGTTTATCTTTCGCCCTGGGACCGGCATGAAAAGACTTATGGATCCGAAGCATACAATGAGCATTTCAGAAATCAGCTCACAGAACTGCTTACTGAATATGGTCCAATTGCTGAAGTATGGTTCGATGGTGCCTGCGGTGAAGGTCCGAATGGAAAGAAACAGATTTATGACTGGGCATCTTATTACAAGCTTATCCGGAAACTTCAGCCCAATGCTGTGATTGCAATTATGGGCCCCGATGTCAGATGGGTTGGAACAGAAAGTGGTTACGGACGTGAAACAGAGTGGAGTGTTGTGCCGCTTGACCTTGCCGATCAGGATGCCATTGCAGCCGGTTCGCAGCAGCTTGAGACAAAGGAAGGCTTTATTCCAGCAGGTGATATGACTGCTCAGGACCTTGGAAGCAGGCAGGTAATCAGTAAGGCAAAGAATCTCATCTGGTATCCCTCAGAAGTGGATGTCTCCATTCGTCCGGGCTGGTTCTGGCACGAATCAGAAAACGACAGGGTTAAAACACCCGAGAAACTGCTTGATATTTACTTCAGCTCAGTCGGCCGCAACTCCCTGCTATTGCTGAACATTCCTCCAGATAAGAGAGGGTTGATCCATGAAAATGATGTTGCAAGTCTGAAAGTCTGGCGCAAGGCTATTGACCAGATATTTGCAGATAACAAGGCTTCCAAAGCTGTATTGGTGCATGATGCCAACAAACCCGGAGCATCCTTCCAGAGTCTGTTTGACAAGAATATTGACACATATCTTCAACTTCGGGATAATGACAGCCGAACTCTTGAATTTGAGCTTGGTTCGGATAAAACCTTTGATGTTTTGCTTTTGCAGGAACCCATCCAGAACGGACAGAGAATCGAGAAATTCAGACTGGAAGCTTTCTCCAACGAAAAATGGACAGAGGTTGCAAAAGGCACAACCGTGGGATACAAGCGATTGCTGCGATTTGATCCGGTAACCGCATGCCGTGTAAGGCTGGTCATTGAAGAATCAAGGCTGGAGCCTAATCTTGCCGAGTTCGGGCTTTATCTCCAACTTCCTGTTGCATCTGCCAAACCCGGAAGTGCCAGCTTCAAGGAATCCATGCAGGTTTCACTCGTTTCGAATGATCCGGGAGCTACCATATATTATAGTGCGGATGGCAGCATGGTGAGCCAGACTTCTTCAAAATACAGCATGCCCATCAGCATTGATAAATCCACCGAGCTCAAGTTCATGGCAGTTTCGGCAGATGGAAGAGAGGGATTTGAATACAGTTCTTCCTATTGCAAGGCAGTTCATAATCTCACACTCACCAATGCTGCTGATCCTCAGTATACAGGTGGCGGTCCTTCCGGATTATCTGATGGTATGAATGGCAGCAATGATTTTGCCGATGGAAGATGGAGCGGATTCAACGGAGTACCTTTGGATGCTACCCTTGATTTGGGCAAGGTCAGTCCGGTGAAGAAAGTCAGCATCTCCTTCATGGAAGCCACGGCATCATGGATATTCAAGCCGGCAACAGTCAGAATTTCCGTTTCTGATGATGGCATAAATTACAGGATTATCAAGAATTTAAGCACAGAAGTCCCAACAAAGGATGAATCCGGACGTTTTAATGTAAGTGCAACGCTGGACGAAAAAGCAAGGTATATTAAGGTAGAAGCAACTCCGGTTGCTGTGATTCCCGCCTGGCATGCCGGTGCAGGTTACAAGGCCTGGATTTTTGCAGATGAAATAACGGTAGAATAATATATGAATAGAGGTCTTCTGATTCTTGTGCTGCTGGCGATTTCCTTTCAAATGAAAGGGCAATCCCTGATTATGCCTGCAGGATTCGAGAAAGCCGAAAGCCTCACTCTTCGCTGGAATGATGATCCGGCGCTGGATTCCACGATGGCAAGAATAGCTGGTGCACTTCCGGATAACAGCATCATTAACATGCTTTATCAACCCGGGAGCGATACCCTTGTAATTCAGAATTATCTGCTCGAAAGAGGAGTTAGCATTCAACTGAGATTTATTCCGGTTTCGACACAGTCCCCATGGATTGCAGAATCAGGTCCTATTTCAGGTTACATCTACAATTCAGAGCAGTTTGTCAGGTTCTTCTACGATCCATCCTCTTCGACATCTGATGATTTATTGCCTCAGGCTATCGGAGACTATCTGGGAATTCCTGTGAATGAGATGCAGTTAAATCTCAATGCGATCAATATTCAATTCGACGGACTCAAGCGCGGATTTGTCTCTGATCTTGTTGTTCAGGATAACCCCCAATATACTGAGGCAGAAATCGTTGATGTTTTAAAAGCCTATTTCCATGTGGATGATTTTATGGTAATCCCCTCTCCTATTTTTGGAAATAACGGCCGTATCAGTCTGAACCAGTATTTTAAGATGCTGGACTCTGAAACCATTCTGCTCGCGAAATTACCTGAGAACTGCATTGACTATGATTTACTTGAAGCCATAGCCACAGAGCTTGGTCAGGCAAGCAATTCCTTTGGCAGGACTTATCACATCATCAGGATACCTGTGAGTCCGGCAAATGATGGCAGCTATCCGAATAGTCCGGAAGATGAATTCAGGTCCTATACCTCTTGCATCCTATTGAATAACGTACTGGTTCTTCCTTCATTTGGCACTGAAACCGACAACATTGCGCAAACAATAATGCAGAATACGTTGCTTGGATACAGTATCAGCAATGCCGATGCGACCTATCTTTCGGCTGCAAATAAGGCATTGGATCAAATGAGTTTCAGCCTGCCACAGCTTGATTTATTCAGGCTCAAGCATTATCGCTTGGACGGAATTCAGGATTTCCTTTATGAGATGCCTGTTTCCTGCTATCCGCAAAGCAATTGGGCTATCGACAGCATAATCGTTCATTACAAAACACAGTCAGATTCAGATTTCAGGAGCGGTAAAATGTTCCCGGGATGTCCGGGATATATTGGGGTTATTTCAGATATTACGCCTGCCGATACCATATCCTATTATCTGGCAGGATATTCCAATGGACAGGAATTGCTGGAACCCTTATCAGCACCGGCGGGGAGTTACAAATTCTGGTCATTGCTATCAACCTCAGTTGATGAAACAATTGCATCGAAATCCACTGATCTGTCGATTTTCCCGAATCCAAGTCAAGGTATTATCACCCTTAATATCCCAACTTCGTTTGGAAGCAAGATTGATTTCAGATTATACGACTCCGAAGGCATACTATCCTATTCAGAGCAAATAGAGAATAGTGTCAGTATGATTGAACTTCCGCATCAACTGAAAAATGGCGTATATTTAGCCTCCATAAACAATGGCAGCGCTGCAATCACTAAAGTGCTGATCCTTCAACGACCCTGATCCAATGGCAATTTCAATTTCCAGGAAAGAAATGGTTTTTCCTGATCCTGATGAAGCGGATGAATCCGGATTATTGGCTGTTGGTGGTGATCTCAGTATTGAAAGGCTGAAACTGGCCTATTCTCAAGGAATTTTTCCCTGGTATGAAGATGGAATGCCCATTTTATGGTGGTCACCGGATCCCAGAATGATATTGTTTCCATCGAAGATGATCATCTCCCATAGTTTGAAGCAAACTGTGAAGAAACATAAGTTTACGGTCACTTTCGACAAAGCCTTTTCAAAGGTGATTGAAGAATGTTCCTTTACTCCCAGAAAAGATCAGGATGGAACCTGGATTACCCGCGAAATGAAACACGCCTATCAGAAACTACATGAGGCAGGTTTTGCACATTCGGTGGAAGCATGGCTTGACGGCGAGTTGGTCGGAGGACTTTACGGGGTTTCAATGGGCAGGGCTTTCTTCGGGGAGTCAATGTTTCACAAGGAAACGAATGCTTCAAAGGTTGCCCTTGTTCATCTAGTGGAGAAGTTGATTGAATGGGAATATGATATCATTGATGCTCAGGTTTACACTAACCACCTGGAAAGTCTGGGTGGTGAGCTGATTCCCAGAAACCAATACCTCAAATTCCTGGTCAAGGCGCTGGAAAAACAAGGGATCGATGGTTTATGGACTGGAAAGGAATAAAGGACTGAGAAGACATTAAGCTCAGTCTGAAATTGAAATACTGAAATTTGCATTAAAATCTAACATGGGTAAACAGGACAACCGATCATATATGCTGGAGGCCATTCGCCAGGCAGGACTAAATCTTGAAACCGGCAATGGAGGCCCGTTCGGGGCAGTAGTGGTAAAGGACGGAAAGATAATCGCAGCTACCGGAAACAGGGTAACCAGCACCAATGACCCGACAGCACACGCTGAAATAGTTGCTATCAGGGAAGCATGTGCTAAACTTGAGACCTTCGACCTTTCCGGCTGTGAAATTTATGCCAGCTGTGAACCTTGTCCGATGTGCCTTGGTGCCGTAATGTGGGCCCGTGTCGACAAGCTCTATTTTGCCGCCGACCGTTCTGATGCTGCAGTTGCCGGCTTTGATGACGAACTGTTCTATGAGGAACTTCAGCTTCCTTATGAGCACAGGAGTCTGCCGGTGGAACAGATTCTTCAGGATGAAGCCGTTCAGATTTTTGATCAGTGGATTGAGAAAGAGGACAAGATAGAGTATTAAACTCCGGTCCTGCTCAGTCAATTACCATAATTCTATTTGATTTTTCCGTTGAAAGCCCGGCTCTCAGCGTTCAAAAGGATGCTCTGAAGAGAAATCGGGCCTGTAATGCGTTGAACTTTCGAGTTCCTGAACCCAGCCCTTGTAGAATCCCAGGTTCTCCATTTCTTTAACTACCTGATCATACTCCTTCACATCGAGGGTTCTGTTCAGGGATGCATGAGATTCCATTGCAGGAGTGGGCCAGTACTGCGACATCAGTGAAACTGCCACCGATTCGGAAAGATGATAGGATAAAAGCCTCAGTACTTCAAGACTGTTTTGCACATATCCGGGCAGAATAAGGTGTCGGACCACCATTCCATTTTCGGCTATTCCCTTTTCATTAAGCTGCAGCGTAGATCCTTTCTGGCGGAACATCTCCTTCAGTGCAGCCAGAGCCATTTCAGGATAATCTTTAACGCCTGAAAGTTCTTTCGCCAATTCCGGATCAGCATATTTGAAATCCGGGAGGTAAACATCAATGTAACCTTCAAGAGAATTCAACTGCTCAACGCTATCGTAGCCATTGGAGTTATATACAAATATCGGATTATGCCCAATCAGCCTCAGGGCATCAATAATCACCTTGACATGAGGTATAAAATGGGATGGGGAAACGAAGCCAACGGATTCACAACCTTGATTCAGCAGACTTATGATCCTCTCCAGAACAGTTTCGAGTCTTAGGATTTCAATCTCCTCAGCCTTTGTGTTCTTGCTGATCTGCCAGTTCTGGCAATAGCGGCATTGCAGGTTGCAGTTGCCAAAGAACACATTGCAGATTCCGTGGGTCCCGCTAATCACTGGCTCTTCTCCCTTATGACTGCAAATGGATGCAATATGAAAACCCGAGCCCGACTTACAGAATCCAGTTGCAGCCTTCAGCCGGTTTGCGCCGCATCTTCTCGGACACAAATTACAATTCTCAAGCGCTTTAAAGTGCCTGTCGATAATCGCCCGGAAGTCTTTGGTTTCTGAATTGCCACTCATCGCTGCAAAAGTAATAATTTGCTCAGCGGAGTTATAGATTTTGGAAGTAGCAGACAATAGAACACGAATCCGCCAGCCGGCGGACTGAAAAATCACAAATTAACACAGATTTGATAGTGCTTAAAAGGGGAAATAGCCAATCATTTCATCCGCCACCACCGCTTATGCATCCTCGCATTTTCATCCGCCGCCGGCGATAGATTTAATTGTGCATATTGTTAAACTCTTCGACGACAGGGACAGCTTCGTTCAAGATTGTTTTTCATAACAAGCCAGCTGACACATCTCCACATCCTCACATCCTCACATCTCCATCCGCCAGCAGGCGGACTCCGCTTCGCTGCGCATCCTCACATTTCCATCCGGCAGCCGGCGGACGGATTTGAATTGTGCATATTGTTAAAACTCTTCGACAAGCTCAGAGTGACAGCTTCGTTCAAGATTGTTTTTCATACCAAGCCAGCTGACACATCTCCACATCCTCACATCTCCACATCTCCACATCCTCACATCCTCACATCTCCATCCGCCACCCGGCGGACAACGCTTCGCTGCGCATCCTCACATCTCCATCCGCCAGCCGGTGGACACGTCTTCTCATTTATTCCAGCGAATTATAATACTCCACCATTTTCTTCAGGTCATCAGGAGTTTTGACTTTATTGCCGGTTTGCCGGAGGTATTCTTCAAGCTCATTCTTACGATCTTCCATTGCAACCAGAGCATTCTTTTTGCTGCACATCACCTTATGGGCTGGCTGGTTACCAGATTTAATAAAATAGCATTCACTTACCAGATAGGTCTGCTGTTCATCAACGGTTCCTTTTTCCTCATTCAGGTGATACATCACGGTTCGTTTAAGAAGAAGCTGCTTTTTGCCCGGGACAATCAGTTGAAAATATCCTTTCATCAGAGCTCCGCTACATTCAAAAGGCTCATAAACAAATGTTTTTTCACCGAAGGCAACCGTATATAATTCGGAAGGTGATGCGAATGCAAGGGTATCAGGTCCTGCTATAAACTGCATCTGATCCGCATAAACATCATACCGGAACCTGTAGTTCTCTATCATCTTCCCTCCCCTCAAGGTAAGAATACCGAGCGGCCAGTCAGTCCCGACATAGAGACTGCCTGCATCTCCCTCCAGGTTAAGATCATTGTTCTGAAGCGCTGTTCCTGACATCACCTCTCCTGAACCGGATGTCCCGGAAGTGCTCATTACGGTTCGCCTGTTTGCCTGGGCTTCCTTTTGCTGTGCCATCCCGAACTGCACAACAAGCAATACCAGGCTTATCATGATGATCATTGCTTTGGTTTTCATCACATAAGGATTTAAGACCCATAAATATAAGCAATTTACACATCAATTACAAGTAGATATGAATATTTGTTCGATGTAATATTAGTTATTAGTTTTTAGTAGTTTGGTTGTTAGACCTGCGGTTCCGGATTTACGTGCTTTCGAAAGTTTGGGGTTCGATTTTCGTGCAAGTAGCAATGAATAGAACACTGATGACACTGAAACATCACTGATTTACACAGATTTGAATTGTGAATTGCCGAGAAACTACCTTGACCTATTTTCATCCGCCGGCTGGCGGACACATGCCCACATCTTTTGTCTTTTTCCTTTTGTCTTTTGTCCTTTTCCTTTTGTCTTTTGTCTTTCTCAAAGTACAAAGTTTACCATTGGTTAAATTTTCACAAGTAGCAGAGATTAGAACTGAGTTGACTAATGAAAAAGGCGTATTTTCGATAGATAGAAACACCTTCTCCAATCAAAGCGCATGCATAGAATCAGATACACGGCATTGCTGCTCCTGCTGCTGGGAATGCTGGAAGCAATAGCTCAAAACGAGATAAAAATCGGCTTTCTCAGTCCTGAAAAGAAAGAAATACTTCAGGCAGAAAGAAAGGCAGCCTTCGATGCACTTCAAACCTTGGGCACAAGCAAGTCTGAGGTAGTGCCGATGAGCAAGATTTCCAAAAAAACGCCCAATCCCTCTGAATTTAGAATCCTTTGTTATCATCGTCCGGATAGTTCTACATTTACCGAAACAGAATCCGGTAAAGACCTTGCCAACTCGTTACGATCCTATGTTGAGGCTGGCGGCAACCTTTTGCTAACCCTGGATGCACTTCGACTGCTTCCCGGACTTGGACTTGAATCAGCTGAACCGAGAGGCAATACAGTCATGGCTGTAGATGAGGGATACGGAAGAAAAATCGGTATCCACTCCTACCTTTCTCATCCTGTTTTTGACAGCCTTTTTGGTGGGGCCTACCTTTATGCGCCCAATACTGACGTTCCCTGCAGACGAATGGGCTGGTTCGGAAACGAACTCCCGAATGGAAAAACCATAGCTGTCGACTGGGCATATATCCACCTGATTGAAAGCTCCAAGCTGGTTGTTGAATATACTATTGGCAAGGGGAAAGTCCTGGCAATTGGCGCATATACCATCTTTGGTCCTGAGAACCTGAATAAGCAGGTGACTGAACTCTTTCTAAGAAACTGCCTCAGGTATCTTTCTGGAAGCAGCAAAAATGCTGAACACTACTGGGATTATTCAACCCGGCGGATCGACCCTCTTGAAAGCCGCGGTTATTCTGCTTTGGTCAGCCAGTCAATGGATTGGTTGCCGCCAACTGACAGTCATTTACTCAGAAAATCCATCAGCAGTTCACAGCCCTGGGATGTAGCAACGGAAAGGATTGTCGCAATGGGAAAGGAAGAGGGCGGAATCGAAGAAGTTTGGACTCATCCCTTTTTGGCTATCCGCGACTTTGAAGCTTCCATCCGATTTGAAGGCAGCAACAAACTTATTCAGCTTAGCAGCCTCCGACCTGAAACTGAAGTCAGACCAGAATCCCTTAAAAGAATTTACAGATTTCCCCGTGGCTATCTCGAAGAAACAGTCTGCTGCCATCCCACAGAACCCGGGTTGGTTGTCCATTATGAATACAACGGAATCCCTTCGGCTAGCCTGATTCTTCAAATGAAATCCAACCTCAGGCTGATGTGGCCCTACTCTGAAAATGTTACCGGTAGTCTGCAGTTCTCCTGGGAGCCCTTGCTGAATGCCTTTATTTTCAACAATAGTTCCGCAAGCATGTCGGTGGTTGCCGGGACAAACAAGGTTCCAACTCAATATATCGCAGGACCATACAGCAGTTTCCATCAATCGACTGCCATTTCCGGTACAGAAGGTTCTGCATTTATAATGGTTGGCGACAGCAGTCAGAATCATGAAATCGGAGCCCTGTATTCCTTCGATCTATCCCCTCACGACCGCATGGATTTTGTATTGGCAGCTACTTCAGCAGGCATTGATGATGCTGTTGAGAAATATGTACAACTGATCTTCAAACCCATATCCGTGCAGTTGCTATCCATGCGGACTGAATCAGCATTCCTGGATCGCAGTCTGCAGATTACCACTCCCGACCCTGAGTTTAACCTTGGTTACGATTGGGCAAAGCTGGGCACAAATCGTTTTATGGTGAACACTCCCGGCATTGGGACTTCACTGGTTGCAGGATATTCAACAACGGCTACCGGCTGGGACGGCGGACATAAGGTAAACGGAAGGCCCGGATACGCCTGGTATTTTGGTCGCGATGGTGTCTGGTCCTCTTACGCCATGCTGGATTACGGCGAATTTGAAAAGGTAAAGCTTGCTCTTGAAACCTATATCCGTTTCCAGGATATCAGGGGAAAGATATACCACGAACTAACCACTTCCGGAGTTGCCCATTATGATGCTGCAGATGCCACACCCCTTTTCATTTCTCTTGCCGGAAGATATCTCAGGCATAGTGGTGACGAGGCCTTCATTAAAAAGAACTGGGATGCAATTAAAAAGGCCATTGATTTCTGCTACAGCACCGATACTGATAATGACGGACTGATTGAAAACACCCTTGTCGGACATGGCTGGGAGGAAGGAGGTGCCTTATTCGGAACCCATACCACCCTTTATCTTGCCTCCTGCTGGGCTGAGGCTCTTAAGCAGGCTGCCTACATGGCAGGAAATACAGGGCATTCTGAAGAAGCCAGAAAATTTGCACATGATGAAGGAAAGGTACTTCAGCTTATCAATACTGAATTCTGGAATCCTGAAACTCAGTTCTTCTTCCATGGAAAATACAAGGATAATAGCTTCCATCCGGAACCAGGTGTAATGGCTGCTGTACCTGTTTATTTCGGACAGGTAAACGATCAGAGCAAAAGCACATCCGTGTTAAAAACCCTTGCAGGCAGCAGTTTCAGCAGCGATTGGGGTGTAAGGATCATCGGCGACAACAGCTCCTTTTACAATCCCGGAAGTTACCATCAGGGTTCTGTCTGGCCACTCTTCACCGGCTGGACTTCCCTCGCAGAGTATGAGGATGAACGCCCTGTTCAGGGATTCAGTCACATAATGAACAACCTGCTGACCTACAGAAAATGGGCCAGTGGCTTCGTTCCGGAAGTGCTTCACGGAAATATTTACCAGCCTTTTGGAGTCTGTTTCCATCAGTGCTGGAGTGAGAGCATGGTGGTTCAACCTGCCATCGAAGGAATGCTTGGCCTGAAGATGGATGCTGTCCGCAAAAGCATTTCCCTCTACCCACAATTTCCCGCCGACTGGGATTCAATCAGGGTAAATAATATTCGGATGGGTAATTCTTACATCGATCTGAAAATGCTCCGCAGCAAGGAGAAAACCTCCTGGACGTTTGTAAGCAAGGGAGATCCAGGAAATGCAATTAACCTTAGTCTGAAAATCCCACTTCTGCCGGGAAGTGCAATCAGCAGGGTATTTGTGAACGGTAAGGAATATGAGGCTGAAAAGCAAAAGAATTATATCGGAATGAACCTGAATATTCCACAAAAAGGGAAAGTCGATACGATTGTTGTTGAAACCGTTGGAACTGCTGGAATCTGCGCCCTTCCTGCCATTGATGACCCCAAACCGGGAAATATCTCGTTAGGTGTGAAAATCATTTCGCAGGAATTCTCGGGAAACACATTCTCCCTTACCCTGAGTGGAAGAAGCGGTTCCGATGTCAGCTTCAGAATTTATTCTCCAAAAGGACCCGGGATACTTCCGGATGGCTGTAAACTTCTTGATCATCGTGGAGACATCTATACCATTGGCGCTCACCTCCCTCCTGCCGACAGCAAGTACTTTACCCTCAAACTTCAATTTATCTTGCCTTAAATTCCATGAAACCAAAGATATTTCCTCTCTCTATCTGCATTCCGGCATTCATCCTATTACTCCAATTGAGTGCAAATGCTCAATCCATCTTCAAGGGATTTGAATACTCCGTATCCGATCCAATCTTCACAACCTACGCCGCTGCAACGGAGCGTTCCGACTATAAAACTGATCAGGCCTATGAGTTGATGTGGACGGATCCTGAAAAGGCGTTCGGACTGAAATCGCGGGATGGCGGTGAAATTGGATTATGCTTTTCCATCGGACAGCAGAATATTATCGGCATTGGTGAATACTATAAGCCTCCGGTCATTTCAGCTTCCTACAGCGACATGATGAAAGCCAGTTTCCAGCCGGTTTCCGGATTGAAGGTAGATGCAAGTTTTTGCGTTTACTCCTCCAATTCCTGCATCCTCGAATATACTCTTACAAACACAGGCTCTGAATCAAAATCAGTGATTATTTATCCTTACTTCTATCGCAGTCAGGGTTTAACAAATACCTCAATTACTGACAACAGACATTTCCGCTTCAATCATCATCTCAACCGGGATGGATGGATGAAGGATCATCAGATTCCCTTTAATGAAGACTATATCAACGAGTTTATACTCAGTTCTGAATCTGACTCTCAGGGTTTGGTTGGAGATTTCCCAACCAGGGAAAATTTGGGCAAGTCTTCTCTATCCTCTGTTTCAGCTGATTCCCTGATAAACTCATTGGCTTTTCAGAAAAGGATAATTCTCAAGGCTGGAGAAAGCACAACATTCAGAGTACTCAGGATTGGTGGAACTGCAGAATCCCTTCAAAAAACAGCATCGAATGAGAAGAACCTGATGTCCGTCAGGCTTGATGAAATCATTAAAGCAGATGAACTGGCCTATTCAAAAATTCCAATTCCGAGATCATTCAGCAAGACAGACAACAGTAAGCTCAAGGATCAGCTAGGTTTATACTACAGTGCCTTTTCACTGATGCGACAATGCATCATGCCTCCGGAAGGGAAATGTCACTACAATTACTATGTTTTCTCCAGGGAGCCCAAATGGGGATGGGGTTATGGCGGACAGGTATTTCATGAGAGCCTTTCCATGCTCGCCTACATGCATATGGACCCAAAAGCGGCAATGAATTCACAGCGGGTGTTTATGGAACGTCAGCATCCGGATGGATATATCAATTACCGGACTGGACCGTACCTGGATGAAACCATTCCAAACGGCAGCATGAATACCTCATCAGCACCATGGTTTTCCTATACCAACTATGAAATTTACAAGCTTACAAAGGATCCAAAATTCCTTTATGAGTCCTATGAATCCGGTCGAAAACTCTACGGATGGTTTATGCAAAACCGCGACAAGGATGAAGACGGACTTTATGAATGGGGTGGTGATGCAACCCTGGAATGTGTGCGCGATGGACTGGTTGCCACCTGGGATAAGGTAAGTAAGCCTGAAAACCTCGAAGGGCCTGACCTCAACAGCATGATGGTTAGGGAAGCTCTTTCCCTTTCCTTCATGGCAAGTGACCTGAAAATGGAGGATGACGCCAGAAAATGGCATGATATGGCAAGGAAACTTGCCGGCAGGGTAAACAAACAACTATGGGATTCTGTCTCAGGTTTCTATTATAATACACTACTTTCGACCAACGGATTCAAATTTTTGGAAGAGAACGATCTCAAAATCAAGGAAATCGTTGGCTTTCTCCCATTGTGGGCGAATATCCCAAGCCGTGATCAGGCTGCAAAACTGATTCAGTCGCTATACAACCCCGAAGAGTTCTGGCGTCCCTATGGTATACCAACCTTATCTGCAAAGGACTCTTTTTACAATCCGATGGGTTACTGGAATGGTCCGGTCTGGGTACAATGGCAGTTTCTCATTTACCGCGGACTAAAAGATTATGGATATGATCGGCTTGCATCTCAACTCACTGAAAAACTAACAGATCAGATGTCCTGGCACCTGAAAAACGACCACACCTTCTGGGAATTCTACTCCCCCGACAAACGGCAGGCTGGCTGGAACAAAACCTATATCTGGGCCGGGATTATTGCGAGAATGATGTTGGAAGAGTGATTAATTTGAGAATTCGGTAATTTGAGGATGTGGGAATGTGGGAATGTGGAGATGTGAGGATGCGCAGCGAAGCGAAGTCCGCCGGCTGGCGGATGGAGATGCGCAGCGAAGCGAAGTCCGTCGGCTGGCGGATGAGAATGAAGCTTGAACGAAGCTGTCACTCTGAGCTCGTCGAAGAGTTTTTCAATATGCACAATTCAAATCCGTGTAAATCAGTCGCATCTGTGTCATCAGTGTTCTAGTATTTCCTATCTGCACAAAATTCGAACCCCGAACCAACCCCGCTAACAACTATATGCCAGAAATAAACAACAAACGATCAGAATACGCGATTTCAACCCAGGGGCTGAAGTTTGCGTATGGGAACAGACCAGTGCTCGAGGGCTTCGATCTCAATGTACCGTCCGGAAGCATTTTTGGATTCCTGGGGCCCAATGGAGCCGGGAAATCTACTACCATCAAGGCCATACTTGGACTGCTTCAGGTAAAGCCCGGAATGGTGAATGTTTTCGGTATGGAATTCCACTCAAACAGCATGGCCATCCTGCAGAAAACCGGAGCCATGGTGGAATCTCCTTCCCAATATGAACACCTGAGCGCCCGCAGAAACCTTGAAATCACCAGACTTCTGCGTCAGCTTCCAACCTCCCGGATTGCAGAAGTGCTGAATATCGTTGGACTCGAAAACGAAGCTGATCGTCCGGTGAAACAATTCTCCACCGGCATGAAGCAACGACTGAGTCTGGCAATTGCCCTGCTGGGGAAACCGGAACTGCTTATTCTCGATGAACCCATTAACGGACTGGATCCTTCAGGAATCATTGAAATCAGAAACCTGATTAACCGCTTGAATACTGAGGAAGGCTGCACGGTCTTCCTTTCCAGCCATATCCTCGACGAAATTGAAAAAATCTGCAGTCATGTTGCCGTTATCAATAAAGGAAAGCTGCTCTATCAGGGCGATACGTCCGGACTGGTTAGCAGGTACAAAGGACAGGATTCTCTTATAATCCAATGTAATCAGGCGGTTAAGGCGCTTGAGATTCTTGGAAGTGGCAGTCTTCTTGCAAGTAAGGATGGAATCAGCATTCCATGGCCTGGCAGGGAAGAAACCGCTGGATTACTTAAGAAACTATTCGAACAGGGAATTGACATTTACACTGTACAGAAGGAACAGAACGACCTTGAAAGTTCATTTTTGGAGATATTGCAGGAAGGAGGCAAGGCATGAGAAATAATTTCAATTTCCTGTTGATCGCCATCAAATCGGAAGTGCTGAAAGCAAGGAATACTGTCGCTCTCTGGCTCACATTGCTTTACCCTCTGGGGGCGGTCACACTTTCCATGCTCTTTCATTTCGCAGAAAGAAGCCACGTCACCCCCGACAATATCGACTTTATAAATAATTTCAATGGACTGGCATCCTTCTTTTTACCCTTCTACGCCGTACTGATGGTTAGTTTCTTTTGCCAGATGGAACACCGCAATTCTATGTTCAAACATCTTTTGGCATTGCCAATACCGAGATGGGCTGTTTTCTATGGGAAACTGGCTGCCTCCCTCCTTCTGCTGCTTTCTGCATGGGTACTGATGATGACGCTGGCCTATGTTTCATTGCTATTACTGGCATGGCTCTCTCCAAAACTCGCATTGACATCTGCCTTTGAACACGCCTACTTCATTCGCATCACCTTCCGTTCCTTCCTGTCGACCCTTGCCATGGTTGTAATTCAGTATCTGCTAAGTCTGAAAATGAGAAATGTAGTAGCTTCCGTTTCCATCGGAACCAGTCTGATTATTTTACCTGTAGCAATTCTGTTTGTACTTGGTATTACCGGACTCCTCACCAATCCCGGAGTTCTGAAATGGCTGCCAAAATATGATCCCTACTCATTTCCCTACTCTTTTGTATTCAACTTTTCAACATCCGCACCACCAAAGCAGGAATTCTTCTCTATGCCACTTGCCATTTGGACAGTAGTTGCTATCTTGCTGGCTGTTGCCGGATATTATGAATTCAGGAGAAGAAACATCAAATAGTACTTGTACAATGAAGCGAAGACTCCTTAACTCCTTGCTTCCCTTAGTTTTTGCAGTATTCATAGGCCTGCAGTCCCGGGCTACTTCTCTCACTGTTTCGGGAGAAGTTTCCGGAACCTGGAATGTGGATACGGTGCTGGTAGTCGGAGATCTGCTGATTCCCAATTCACAGACGCTCATAATTGAACCCGGCACCCGGGTGGAATTCCAGTCCTATTTCAGGCTGGATGTGATGGGCTGTCTGCGTTCCGTTGGCACAATGGCCGACAGTATAGTCTTTACCATCAGGGACACCTCTAATTTTTACGCCCAGACTTCAGGTCGGGGAGGCTGGTCAGGGATCAGGTTTATTTCGACGGATGTCGGTAATGACTCTTCCCTGCTCCTTTACAACAGACTTGAATTCGGAAAGGCAGCCGAGGACTCAGTAAATTGTTATGGCGGAGCAATACAGGTTCAGGATTTCAGCAAGCTGCGGATTTCAAGATGCCTGTTCTACCATAACTACAGTTTTTATTCCGGGGGAGCGGTTTATCTTCGGAATTCAGATATTCCGGTTGAGGAATGCTGCTTCAGAAATAACTATTCCGGGAATACCGGAACCATTTACGGCTATGGAGGCGGAATATGCGGGATCAATGCTTCCCCGAAAGTCTGCAATAACACCTTCTATTCAAATTCGTCAACCGGCGTGGGAGGTGCAGTATCATTCGACAACTGCGATCCCGAGTTCAGCAATAATGCAATGTACAGCAATTTCAGCGCGCTGGGAGGCGGATTCGGAATACTTAGATCTTCTCCCTCAAAGACCATGGTGAATAACCTGGTTGTTGAGAACAATGCCCTGTTCTTTGGTGGTGGAGCCTGCTGCATACGGTCATTCCCGGTATTTTCGAACCTTACCATCAGCGGAAACAACAGCGCTTACGGGGGCGGATTCTATTGCAATGATTCCGCAGCACCCTCAATGTACAACTCCATTATTTACGGCAATTATGGCTTCGGGAACAGTGTTTATATCTGGGATATCCGCTCTGCTCCAAGTTTTTATTACTGCAATATTGAAGGAGATTCCTCCGGCTTTGAAGGAAGTGGCGGACATGAAGGTTATCATGGAGAATACCTGAACAATCTGAACCTGGATCCCATGTTTATTGGAAGCGGATTATTTCCATGGCAGCTGCTGAGCGGTTCGCCCTGCATTAATGCCGGCACTCCTGACCCCGTATTCTTGCTGCTACCTGAAACAGATCTTGCCGGTGCCCCGAGGATTTGGTCCGGACATTTGGATATGGGAGCCTATGAATACAACGGAACCACAGGAATCACCTTTCAGGAAAGCTTACAGTATTCCGGCATTGAGATATTTCCAAATCCCATCAGTGAAAGTACTCAGATCAGGTTTGAATCTCAACTGGAAACAGATACAAGATGCCAGCTTTACAGTTCATCAGGAGTTCTGATGAGTTGCTTTGCAATTAAAAAGGGTGTTAGTGAATGTAATTTATTTAATGCCTCAGCTCAATGTGAATCACTCAGCGCTGGTATTTATCTGCTGAAATGCAATTACAAAGGCAGAATGATTACAAGAATGCTGGTTAAAAATCTGGATTGATATTCCCGATGAAATAAGACGGCATCAATACTATCTGCAAAGCGATCTGGGCTAAACAGAAAAAATCCTGAGATTAATGTATTACATCACACTATAAGACAGTCTTTTGCGATAGCATCTTTACTGATAAAATTTTCACAGATTTACATTGGGATTCAAGGAATAAGTTCAACAAGAATGAAGAAGACAATAATTTTTACTTTGCTGGTTTTATCTGCAATTTTTGCAAATGCTCAAGTTCAAAAGAGCATAAGTGAAAAAGGTACTGACTATTACTCAAATCCGATCTTTGCTGGCGATTATCCTGACCCAAGCATATTGCGTGATGGCAATGATTTTTACATAGTTCATTCATCATTCGACAGCTATCCGGGTTTGCTGATCTGGCATTCAACGGATTTAATCAACTGGACTCCTGTAGCCCATGCTTTGCATAAAAATGTTGGATCAGTCTGGGCTCCTGATTTGGTTAAATACAAAAACAAATACTACATTTATTTTCCGGCTAACAACAAAAATTATGTAGTTACGGCAGAGTCTATCTCCGGTCCCTGGAGCGAACCAATCGACTTGAATGTCGGCAATATTGATCCCGGCCATTTTACTGACGAGAATGGCAAACGCTATTTATATTTCAGCAATGGAGGATACGTCCCCTTATCAGATGACGGGCTTTCAGTTACGGGAGATTTAAAGCAAGCATATGATGGCTGGCCAATTCCACGCGACTATACTATTGAGTGTTTTTGTCTGGAAGGCCCAAAGCTTATCAAACGAGGCGATTATTACTATCTCACGACAGCAGAAGGAGGTACTGCCGGTCCTGCTACAAGTCACATGATCATTTCGGCTCGTTCGAAGTCACCTTTTGGCCCCTGGGAAAATTCACCTTACAATCCAATTATCAGGACCAATGATAAATCCGAGAAATGGTGGTCGAAAGGACACGGAACCTTGTTCGATGATGCTAATGGTAATTGGTGGCTGGTATTTCATGGCTATGAAAACGGTCATTATAATATGGGGCGACAAACCTTGCTCCAACCTGTGGAATGGACCAAGGACAACTGGTTCAAATCACCTGAAGATATACAAACCGATAAGCCGATTAAGAGACCAAAGGCAATAGCTGCTAAATCAGATTATTCTTTAAATGATAGTTTTGACGGAAATGTTTTAAAACCACAATGGAAATTCTATGGTGAATATGACACTGATCGATTTAGTTTCGTTGAGAACAGTATAGCCGTCAAGACAAAAGGTCATTCGGTAAGTAACTGTTCCCCTCTCCTGTGCAACCCGTCAGATCATTCCTACATAGCTCAAGTCGAACTTTTTATTGAAGGCAATGCTACTGGCGGACTCGTGCTCTTTTATAACAATATTGCTCATTCCGGCATTCTTGCAGATAGTGGAAATATCCTGGCAGATTTACGGGGCTGGCAGTTCCCTACTGAGAGGAATGTGATGGACAAGCATGTTTATCTTCGTTTAAAGAATATTGACAACTCCGTTGACATGTTTTACAGCCTAGACGAAATTAATTGGATCAAAATTGAAAACTCACTGGAGGTATCAGCAATACATCATAATGTTCTTGGAGGGTTTTTAAGTTTGCGATTGGGTCTTTGCTCTATGGGTGAGGGTACCGTCAGATTTAAAAACTTCACGTATACGCCTGTAAAATAATCAGCAACAGCATCTCATATTCAATTGCAAAAACTGCAAACCCAAAGAATCAGATTAGAGACAGGAATCACATTCCATTAACAAAGCCGACGATTTATGTAATAATTCAGCAATGGCAAAACCATGAACTGGAGAAAAGAATTTTATAATTTTATAGGTGCCAGCGTCCGGTGGCTTTACGGCAGTATATGGAGAACAATGGCGAACAAACAAAAATTTACTTTTCATGAATACCTGAGAGGGCCAGAAAATTCAGATGATTATTTTGATAACTATGGTCATGCATTTGTAAACGTTGTAATAGGTATAATCACATTGGTAGCATTGTTGGCAGTTATAATCAGGCTTTGGTGATTTTCACTTTTAAGTTGGCCTTATATGATAAAGCAACAAATGCAACCCACTAACAAGATCAATTTCAGCTATTTTAAAACAATCAATCAATGAAATCCATCATCACCTTTCTGCTAATCATAATCTGTCTGGGATTGATTTCCTGCAAACTCCGGAAGCAATCTCCGGTTGACATATCCATCAAGGAACTCAACTATGGTCCAAGCAATGCTAAAATACTGGCAACTCAGCAGCTTGAGAATTCTCCTTCGGAAGAACATCTGACAACTGATTATAAATTGAATATTATCAGAAGAACCGATACAATCGATGCAAAGCTGGGTGCACAGTTTGGAGTGGAATTTATTACCAGATGCAGGACCGACAAACCACATGTCATTACAACCGTTTGGAAATACCCAAAGGGAATGAAGAATAACAAAGGTGAAGCCATTTCTGAAACAAGATATGAAATCCTGAGGCCTGTGAATGTGTATGACTATACAAATTACACGCTTACTGAACCAAATGAGGTTGTCAAGGGGTTGTGGACACTGGAACTATATTCCCAATCAAAGCTGCTGTATTCCAGAACCTTCTATCTCAGGTAAATTGCGGCATTCCGTCGATTGTCGGTGAAATAAACACCTGGGGTGGCCAAAAAATTAATACAGAATAACTTCATGGAACCCAACGATATACACAACAAAACCCTTTACTGTCACGGCACCAAAGCCAGTCTGAAGCCAGGTGACCTGATAGAACCCGGCTATAGCTCGAATTACGGACAGAGAAAAAAGGCAGCCTACGTCTATTTTACAGCAACCATGGATGCCGCGATCTGGGGTGCTGAATTAGCATTGGGCGAAGAACCCGGAAGAATTTACATAGTCGAACCAACCGGTCCCTTTGAGGATGACCCGAACCTTACCGATAAGAAATTCCCTGGTAATCCTACAAAATCATACCGTACCAAGGATGCAATCCGGGTTGTGGGCGAAGTGCGGGATTGGCAGGGACATGCTCCTGAAGTGCTGCAGACAATGAAAGATCATCTGGAAAAACTGAAACAGCTAGGCATCGAGGCAATTGAAGATTGAAAAGCATTCTAATCAGATATAGTTGAGTCTTATACCTGAATCACCAAATACAAAAAATCATGACAACCATGCTGATATTAGTCCTCCCAATCATCCTCTTCTGCATTCCCATCATCATTCAGTCTTCATTTGCCAGCAAAGCAAGCAGACAAAAGAACATCCTGAGCTTTGTGCTGATTTCTTTAGGCTCATTGGTTCTGGAAGGACTGATGATGGCGTTGGGATTGTTCATTTCATTGAAGGGACAGCAGATGCAAGAAGTACCTTCTCTTTCGCCGGGAGTAATTGGATTTGGCATTTTTGCAATTATCGTGCTGATAGGAATAATACTGTTTCAGATTATAATGATGATTTCGAGAAGATAAAGGGGGCAGGGACAATTGTCAGACGATGGTCAGGCGATAGTTATACAATAGTCAGACAATGGTCAGGCGATAGTTATACAATAGTCAGACGATGGTCAGACGATGGTCAGACGATGGTCAGACGATAGTTATACAATAGTCAGACGATGGTCAGACAGTAGTTATACAATAGTTATGCGTAATAAAACAAATAAAACAATTATCCCAATGCAAAAGATTCAACATTTGACTCATTCAGGGTATTTGAAAATTTTGAAAAATATCTTATTATCATCTTGATACTAGACATAATAATTCGATTTGGAGTAATTAAACTTCTTAGACTTTTTCAAAAATATTATCCTCTCGAAAGTGGTGAGGACTTTGAAAATCTGAATACAATTTTCGTGTCTTCTGCCAATACATTTTTTTATTTAATAATTGCAATAATCCTATTTATTGACTTAGATCGAAAAAAAAGCTTGACATGGATAATACTTATTCTAACAATTTTCAATCCTTGGATGAGTATAATATTTATGCTAATTTGGAAGCTAATTGATATAGAAAAATACGCATAACAGCGGTAGCTGTTGCACAACCCTTAAAAACTAAATTGTTTAAACTTATAAAGTAGAAAACAGCGCAAGAATTTGGTGTATTTTCAAAAGTTGGTTATTCTGCATTACTGCTTATCATAAAATTTCTTATACGAAAACAGGTTTGAAATAAGCTAAAAACAGGTTTAAAACCGAGGCTTTTATAGCTTTTTGATCAAGTAGCAGAACCTGTGAAACTGATTCAACTTTAGTTGACTTAAACCTTAGATATTTATTAAGATTATAGCATAGTGCTGCCATCATCACATGTTTTGTCGCCAGTTCTATACCTCTGGTGTTAACCCTTCGCATATTCAGAAAGTTAAGCAGGGTTCCCAATACCGGCTCAACCGTCCGACTTCGGATCCGACTGATCTTTTTTGCATATGGCATCTGCATCTTCTCGTGCATTCGGTCATAATACGGCTTATCTATCGTATCATCAATCTTCTTGTAATCCAACTTGCCTATGCATTTCGTGCGTAACGGACAGATCTTACATTTGGAGTTGTCTGACCAATAAATTTTCTTTCCTCGTCCATCTTTATCCACCTTTGCCTTTTAAAGGGTGAAAATCGCCTTGTTCCCAGGTGCACTCATATTGGTCCAGCTCTCTGTTATAGACAAATCCTCCCGAACCGGTTTGTATAAGCCAAAATTGGGGATATGCATCAATCTCATGTTCCTCGCAATACCTCAATGCCGTTCCACTGCTATACCAGTATCAGCTGCAGCCTGTTCTATTTTAATTCCTTGCTTTTCAAATTCTCAATACTTTGTCCGAGATGCCGGCAAGCACCGATATCCTTTGATCGGCAAAATCAGCGCAGGCTCCTGTTATGACATGATTTGCATCATCCACTGATATCTGACCAAAATAATTCATCTGACGGGCTTTGCCTGGCTTCACACTGATACGCGCATCAGGATCTGTAGGTGAATAATGGGTATGGTTACTCAGATACTTGGGACGAATACTATTCCCATTTTCATCAAGCTGTTTAGTGTTTTATTGGAGGCCTGATTCTTGTATGCTTCAGCTTTCCAGGCATGATGCTGTTCAACTTTATGCTTCTTTGAAGTGCTTACTTTGTATTCTGTTCCTTCATTCAGCTCATCAGAGTACTGTTCAGCATCTTCAACCACTTCCTTTTCCACTAAGAATCCATACTGGCATTAGCTTTAATGAAAGCTGAGTCGATTACCTGACGTTTGCCCCGAACCATGCCTTTCTCAACACAAAACTGAGTACTCTTCTGAACAGTTCAAGGAAGATTCATCCCCGTATAATTGTCTGGTCCTGCTGATGGTGCTGTGCCATGGTAAGGGCTCATCAAAGTCATACCTGATGTATAGTCCGCACATTCAGACAATTGGCGCAATACTCAATTAATTTCCGGTCGGAGTTAATGTTATTGAGATAGCCTACCAGGCATATCTTGAAAAACACCACAGGATCAATTGATTCCTGACCCTCTTCTCCATAATAGCCTTCTGTAGCTTTATAAAGAAAATGCAGGTCCAGTGCAGCATCCAGCTTCCGGTAATAATCATCTATTGGTACCATCTCATCCAGGTGGAGCTGGTATATCATTTTAGGGGTATATTCTTTTCGTCCTTGCATGATTAAAAATAATAAATAAAAACAATATATAGTGCTGTATTACTACTTGTTATAAACATTTTGAGGTTAATTTTAACCTAATTTTGGTTGATTTCAGCATTTAATAAATCATTAGATTTGTATAGTTGTGCAACAAGCACAGCGGCTAAGCAAGGTGGTTTTTCCCATCGCACTTGGCCCCTCGCCTAGCCTCAAAACGTCAGACGATGGTCAGACGATAGTTATACAATAGTCAGACGATGGTCAGACAATTGTCAAACAGTAGTTAAACAGTAGTTAAACAGTAGTTAAGGCAACCGTTTGATACGACTCCAAAAAATCAGTAAGCAGGGATACAAATTATGAAACTTACATTAGCTATTTTGTTTACAGTTTACTACTTAACTGCCTTTTCTCAGCAGACAGACAAACTTGACCTGCGTTCAAACTCTTTTAAAAAGGATTATCTTAATTCAAACCCGACTTTGAAATATAGTTATGACAGCGTAAATCAAACCCATAACTATTCTGATAATTGGGATTTTGATAGAGATGGGATTAAAGACGAATTGTATTTTAATGCGACAGGCGGCGCTCACTTATACTACTCTTTGAAAGTGGTTTTAAGCACTGACCATAAACCAAGAGAATTTGACTTCATTCAAACAGACTTCCCATTGTTGACTGCGATTGACACTTTAGATTTTGGCAAATCTCCAATCGGTTTTGTGATAGCAAACTTTGGTAAAAACCTCACACCAACTATTATCATACGGCTTGACAACCAGACTTTTTACGACAATAAAGAACTGAAGAAAAGGAATATTAATACAAAAAATGCTTTAATTAGTTTTGAAAACGGAAAGACAAAATATGGCTGCCTTTAACACTGATTTAGCTGCAAGGGAACGTTAATCAATGCTTATAAAAAGGTCATGCGATAGTCAGGCAATAGTCAGGCGATGGTCAGACGATGGTCAGGCGATGGTGAGACCACAGCTATACAATAGTTACAGGCAATAAGTAAAGATACTCAACCGTTAACAAAAAGCTGACTGTATGTGCAATACATATAACATGATTGGTTCTCTTTCGACATTAAAATCAAATTTAGAAGATAACAACATTTATGACTTTAAATCTCTAAAAGAAGTAATTGATTTTCAAAGTTCATTTGCAACTAAAAGACAGCAACTGATTTCTCATCATGAAAACT
Source organism: Bacteroidales bacterium (assembly GCA_016707705.1). Lineage (GTDB taxonomy): Bacteria > Bacteroidota > Bacteroidia > Bacteroidales > UBA4417 > UBA4417. Next base: position 147,459 of record JADJHD010000006.1, on the reverse strand, counting down.
TGATTAAGCAAGAGATAAACATTAAGACAGAATTGCAGCATTTAGACGAAGCAATAGAAACACAAAGACAGCAATCAGAAAAAGTAATAATAGACGAAATTGATAAGCTGAAAGAACAACTGAACATTTCGACAAACAATTCATCAAAAAACTATTTTAAAATACTAACAAAGTATTTTTAAAATTGTATTAATGAAACTCAGATAAAAGGTGAAAGTAATTTTGACTTAGAAGTAAAAAATTCAATTAAAATGCTTGTTGACATTCGTCAAGGCAAATACAATCGCTTTCAATTCATAACCTCACATTTTAATATTGCAGTAGAGCAAAGTTCCCATACATCTTTATCAGAAATTGAAAGGAAGAAATCAGTAATTGACAAATTAAATAGTTTTATTTATGGTGCATTAGGCGAACAAAAAGTAGTTAAAACAATAGAAGCTCTGTCAGATGAATATCATCTAATTAACGACTTTAAAATTTATTTATCACCTGCAATTTACAATAGCCATGAGAATGACTACATAAAATCAATTCAAATAGACCATTTGCTTGTAGCACCATCAGGAATATTCTTAATCGAGACGAAAAATTGGAATGAAAAATCATTAGGAAATTTAAACTTACGTTCACCAGTTCAGCAAATCAAGAGAACTAACTTTATCTTATTTAAATTGCTTAACAATGAAATAAGCAATTATCATCTTAGATTGTTCAAACATCATTGGGGCGACAAAAAAATTTCAATTAAAAAAACCCCCTCATTGTGTTAAAAAACAAAACCAAAAGAAGAGTTTCAATATGTGAAGATTTTGACATTAAATGAACTTCTGGCTACATAAACTACTTTAAACCGATATTTTCAAGTTTTGAGTCACAAAGAATTGTTGAATTCTTGTTGAGAATAAATGACCAAAAAATAATCTATACAAAATGAATAGCAAACATCATACTGCATGTAACAGGGGTCTTTCGCTACGGCCTCTGTTAAAAGAAGAGTGTGAAGTCGCCTTGCGAGAATGTTGTTAAATACACTCATAAGGTCAAGCGATGGTCAGACAATAGCGTTAGTCAGTGATGTTCAGAAGACGGTCAAGCGATAGTCAGGCAATGGATTAGGATAAGTAACTACTTAGTCATTGAATTGAGCAATTCAGATATGATAGCAGATACCCTAATAAGCTAAAACTGAACAGATCATGCCCATTAGACTTGAAGATATAAAACGGTACGATTTGCGTATCTCCTTTCAGGAGAAGGGGCATGTGACTGTTAGAACCGGTCCGTGCAGCGGATCTGCATTGGAATCAAGGGAAATTCCACTGGATGGTCGTCACTATATTTGCGCAGGTACCATCATACTGAAGAATGGCATGAAACTTCAGGCCAATTTTGAAATCAATACACACACTTTTGATTTTCTGGAAAGGGACAGCGTCAAAATTTACATCGATCAGGAAAGAGCCTGGTACTATATGCATGAACCTGAACTATTCAGACTGCTGAATGTAACTGAAGAGGAAGCCCTCCCCTACACCTGGCTGCCTGATAAGGAACTCGATTATCACGAAAAGGGACCTTATCCCATGAAATGGCCTGAGGATTAAGATAAATTCAATAATGTCGCAACCTCTGAACAAAATCCCCTCCCTTTAACCAGAAAACTTCTTATTGATTATGAGCAAGCCGAAGTTAAATACTCTAAGGCTATCAATCCCGGAACCCAGTCTGGAATGGCTGTTGGATTCGGATGTATCCATTCAATATCAGGTACACCGCGATTTGCTTCAAACTGAGCGTTCCGACCTTAAAACCAGGATATTACTTGAAGGATGGGGCGCCAACCTTCTTGCTCTTCGAAACGAAAACGGGCATTGGGGACAGGGATTTTACCAGCCCAAATGGATAAGTTCGCATTACACACTGCTTGATTTAAGGAATCTCTGCTGCGATGTCCATCCAAACATCACATCTACCCTCCTTAAAATTCTTAAGGAAGAAAAGGGAAACGATGGTGGCATCAATCCAGCCAGAACCCTCTCACAAAGCGATGTATGCATCAACGGCATGTTCCTGAACTATGCATCCTATTTCAGAATTCCTGAAACCGACTTGCATTCTGTAGTCGATTTTATTCTTTCACAGCTGATGCCTGACGGTGGATTCAATTGTCGTTCGAACCGCTCAGGTGCCAGGCATAGTTCCATGCACACCACCATCTCGGTACTTGAAGGCATCGATGAATATAGGCGTAACGGATATACCTACCGTCTGCCGGAACTCATTCTTGCTGAAGAATCGTCGAGGGAATTCCTGCTCGCACATAAGCTTTTCCGCTCTCATAGAAGTGGCAATATCATTGACCCCAGAATGCTGATGCTTAGCTACCCATGCCGGTGGAAATATGATATTCTGAGGGCTCTGGATTATTTCCGACAAGCAGGCTGCAGCTATGATTCAAGAATGGATGATGCTCTGGAAATTATTATTGGCAAGCAACGAACTGACAACTGCTGGCCCCTTCAGGCAAAGCATCCCGGACAGGTTCATTTCGATATGGAAAAGGCAGGGAAAGCCAGTAGGTGGAACACTTTAAGGGCATTGCGAGTACTCCGGTATTTTGGCGCAGAATAATCTATGTTGCTATGTTTTGTAGTGCGGGATAATTTAACTTAGTACCATCCAAAGGCATTAATCTAAAATTTGTTCCAAGCTATACCTGTATGAAATCTGACACACTCCATAAACTTCTGCTTACCTTTCTGGGTGGGTACATAATTCTCATTCTTTCAGTATCCTGCAAGAAAGACAGTACCGAAGCCCAGGATCAGTCAGTGTACTGCGATCAGGTGAGCAACCAGCAATGGGATGAATCAGGGAGTACCATCAACGCTTACCTTGCAACACTTACTGAAGGGACAAGCGATCAGAACCTCGAAAAACTAAAGCAATGGCTGGAGGCATCCTCCTGCGTGCAACAGGTTGATATTCTGTGCAATTCATGCATCGAAACCCTGCCTCCACAAAGTGAACTATATATCACTTTCACCATTAACGGACAGAACACAACCAAAACACTGGATATCCTGATGTCGGAACCAATGCAATACCGTGCCTACCATTGATTGTTCAAAAAATTAATCAAAGTAAGTATTGGGGAAAAATAAATATTCAATAGTTTTACATACAAGCTTAATTCAATAATTCCAATTATCCCCATTATGCAACTATCCCCTGTTCCCGCATCTTTCAGCCGAAAGATCATTCTGCTTTCTTCAATCTTCATCCTTTTTCTTGGACTGGCTTCATGCGAGTACAAACTGCATGACCTTTACCAGAATCCCACCGTTGAGGGTACCGGAGAGCCAGCGGTTAACATTGTTGACCTGAACCTTGATCAGGATACGGTTTACATGTATGCCGACAGGAATGTGACCTTCCGCTTTACTTCATCCAATCAGGAAATCCGAACCATTCGTTTTCTTGTTGATGATGAAGTGAAGGATACTGTTAATTCTAACCAGGGTGAATTCCTGCTGGTGATAAATGATTTCTACAGCGGAATTCATGATCTGTCCATTCAGGTACTCACAGGATCGGGTACCGGAAGCATTGCCGAACAGCTGGGTGCCGAAGGCTATTATTTTGAAAATCACTGGGTGCTTGTTGTGATCCATAACGCAAGCGGAGAATGCACCCACACCGCTGAGAATGGCTATCTGCGCCTCAACTTCCCTGCAATGCAAGGACATGACATAAAGGAATATGTTATCTATCGAAGGGATGGAAACAGTGTTACCCATGATATAGGGCATGTGTGGACCAATCATTTCATCGACACCTGCTATGTTGGAGAAGGTGGAGATTATTCGGTACATGCAATACTTAACTCAGGTCAGGATTTGTTCTGGGGATACTGGATGCTTGATCCGGAATTGCCCAGGCTCAGCTTTTCGGCTACAGAAACAAACCAGTATTTTATGTACTGGTCGCGGAGCAAGTACTACAATGGGATAGCGTCCATTAAAGCCTATGCCTCCAAAACCAATTATGGAAACTATGATTTATTGCATACATCCTATTCACCAAATGACAGTATAGCCTTCCTGAATGGATATAAATTCGGGGATGAGTTCACGTCGAAAATTGAATTGGTTCCCAAAGCGTACTCGTTTACCTATGTGCCTGACTATGACGAATATTACTCTACCTATGATGAAGTGATGGCCGGTTACCGCTTTGCCAATTATATCTATGTCCCCAATCTCATTAAAACAGCAGAAAACAATCAGATTCTGTTTTCCGATGAGCAGACGGGTTTGATGAAATATTCACTCACTGATCTTACTCTCAGGCAGTCGACTCTTTACGATCATTCAGGTTGTAATGTGTACACATTTTCCGATTTATGCGTTTCACCTTTCGGTAAATTCTTTACAGCCCATGTATGTGATTTCGCTCAGGTTTATACTGCCTCAACCTCGGATATCACCAATTACCATGTTGGGTCAATGAGTTTTCTCACCGGACAATATTCTCCGGATATCCCTGTATCGGATAACCATATCGGACTGGTAAACAGTGTTATAGGTGGCGTTTATCTTTACAATTTTGATACTCAGTCAGTGGTGGCAGAGTACGCCGTCAATCCTACAGTAACCAGTGGAGTATGCATCTCTTCCAATGCCGATTATGTGATTATCTATGAGATGGGTATTTATAAGCTGATGCATTATTCAAATCATCAGTTCATGCAATTACAAACCTATGATCCGGATAATAATAATTTCTTTGAATTCAGTAGTGTTGCAAATGATCAGTTCTCTTACTGGGATGGGCAATTCCTGAGTATAATCAGGGCAACTGATCAGGCTGTATTAAGTAAGATTGATATCAGCGGAGAAAAGTTTGTTGCAGTGGATTATAAAAACCATGAAGCCCTCACCGGCAAAGGACAGCATCTGCTGGTTCGATCAACGGATACCGGAGAATTGCTGCACGATGTCCCAATCAATGATATCAACATTTATAATTATTACCATTGCTCGCTCAGCGATCATAAGATATTGTCGAACAAGGGAATTATCTATTTTTTATAAGCTATCGGATATGAGAAAGACGTTATTATCAGCAATTCTTCTTCTGTGGGCGGCAATGCTTTATTCGCAGGATTTTCAGATTGAGGCAGGCAGTGGAGCAGGCTTTTACAAGATGGAAAACCTGAAAGCCCTGAATACTTATGTGATGAAGGATTTAGGATTCAACACAAAGCTTACCGATGACTTCCCGGCATGGGTGTACTTCAAGGGAGCCCTGCTTTTCGGAACGGAGAATTACATGGCAGGATTCGCCCTCTCACATCACTCCACTGGTTCAAGGATATCGGCTCAGGATTATTCAGGCAGCTACCATTTCGACAATATTATAAATGCCTGGATGCCCGGTATTTTAATCAAGGTTCCTTTAGGCAACATTGGCAAGGTTGAACTGGAAGGACAGCTGGAGGCAGGGTTTATTTACAGCAAGCTCATGTCGACAGAGTATTTGGAATTGTTCGATACCGTGTATCTGGACAATACTTACAATTTCAAGGCAATGAATCTATATGTTGAACCTATACTCAAAATTAGCTACCCTGTTAAAAGTTTCAAAATCAGTTGCCAGATCAGCTATATGTCTCAATTCGGTAAAGAAGGGTTCAAGCTCGATCAGCAGGGCAATCCCCAGGTGATGAACCCAGGCACCAACACAGTCCTGAAACCTGAGTGGAGCGGATTAAGAATGAACTTTTCGATATTGTATCCGCTTGATAAACTTTTCCTGCCTGTGATGAAAGAGAAGAAAGGAACTAATTGAGAGGGGTGAGAGTTGAGGATATAGTTTGCCCCAAATTTATAGTTATAAAGGAAAAAATTATGCCAAAGAAATTAGCTGATTAATAATTAAAAGTCTTAAAATAACGTTGAAAAGCCAAGGAATAAGAAGATAATTGCACTCCTTATTTTTTCTTGATTTTGCTTTTTAGGTACATAAATAATAAATTCAGTCTATTCTCAAATGATGAAGATAACCCTAACCTATTTTTAATGGTTGGTTTCTCTTTTTTAACCTTGATTCTGTTCTTTTTCCTAATCTCCATTAAGAATTATAGAACAATTGGCAAGATAACTATTAATACTGAAAACCTTATTGTTGAGAAATCCAATAAATCAACATATATCCCTATTTTCGAGATCCAAAATATTACGCTGAACTATTTCGGGCTGTATGGAGAAAGTCATTCTTTTTCTGGATGGGGTGCCGTTTACTCAAAAGATGGCTCAGGTAATATCCTTGAAGTAGAATTTAAAAAAGAAAAACTTCAATTCAATTTAGCATTTGAAGAAGAATATGATCTTCGTGCTATCGAACTTTTATCAACTGAATTTGAAAAACTCTATAACTTAAAGATTGAAATAAAGAACTGGGGCTAACAGCACCTACCCACCACCAGGCTTTCGCTCGTGCTTCTCTTGAAAACTATTACTAAATTCCTATTCTGTCCTTCTTGAGATGTTGGTTGAATAAAGCCTGGCATCGGGTAGCTACTGAACGCTAGGGAGAGTAAAGAGATATTAGGATAAAAGGGAAATTTGCTACCTCAATACAATACATAAATCAAGTAAAAAGCCCATGCACAAAAGCAAGAGGGTGGTAATCTTCCCTCCAACCTTACCTACTCAGCCAAACTATTGCCTTTTTTGCCGACCTGCCTGATGATTAAGAAGGTTTAACGACATTAACAGAAATTTGATTATTAAATAATTTCAAAAATAGATTTTTCAATACAAGGTATTCAGACAAAGTTTAGCACCCCTGCAATAGAAAAGGCTTGCCGGGAATGAATGGCCCAATTAGGAGCGGATGTTCCCTTGAATGTTCGGAAAATATTAATTTCTGGAAACCCTTTTTGCAATTGGAAAATTGAAATGAGTAGACAATGTTTTGTACTACACACTAAATATTCCGATTGCGATATTTGGAGTATAAGGTAATAACCAAACCTCAAAACAGAGAATCAGCGAGAAAAAATTACACAATCCGAATCTTTCTAGCTGGAAACCTGATCAACAACCAATATTGAAACACAAGTTGCTGACGATATTTATTATTTAGCTATCGATAAGGAAATAAGAAAACAAAAAGGTTAAAGAAGATTTGGTTGACCCAGTGCAAATTGGAGAAGATTGCATGGAGCAGATACAGATCTGATGCATATCAAACTACGATTTTTGAACAATTGAACATCGCCCCGCAAAATGGATAAATTCAGAAACAAATACCGTATACCATCCACCAGGTTACAGAATTAGGATTATGGATGGAATGCGGCGTATTTTGTAACCATTTGTACAGCAAACCGAAAATTTTATTTTGGTGAGATTCAAAATAAAAAAATGGAGTTGTCCTGTATTGGTGTAATCGCAGATATTTTGTTGTTTGATATTAAAAATCATGCGCAAAAGGCAGAACTAGATGCATTTGTGGTTATGCCAAACCATGTTCATGTAATTATTGTTCTGAAAGATTCCAATTTTGAGGGTGATAGATCCGATGTTGATGACGCCAATGATCGGGACACCAATGTTGGCGATACCAATGGTGGCGATACAGACGGTGGTGGTACAAACGACGGTGGGACCAACGGCGGCGGGATTAACGACGGTGGGACCAACGGCGGCGGGACCCACGACGGTGGGATTAACGGCGGTGGGACCCACGACGGTGGGATTAACGACGGTGGGACCCACGACGGTGGGACCAACAACGGTGGGATTATCGGCGGTGGGACCCACGACGGCGGGACCAACAACGGTGGGATTAACGGCGGTGGGATTAACGGCGGTGGGACCAACGACGGTGGGACCAACAACGGTGGGATTAACGGCGGTGGGACCAACGACGGTGGGATTAACGGCGGTGGGATTAACGACGGTGGGATTAACGGCGGTGGGACCAACGACGGTGGGATTAACGGCGGCGGGATTAACGGCGGTGGGACCAACGACGGTGGGATTAACGACGGTGGGACCATCGTAGAGACAAGGCATGCCTTGTCTCTACCACCACCGCAATCACCATCACCCGAACAAACCATTGGGCAACAACGTTTTCAAAATCAGGGCAAAAACACCCTATCATCAATAATAGGGGCATATAAATCGGCAGTAACCAAACATGCCCATCGATTGGGTTTTGATTTTGCATGGCAACCACGTTTTCACGATCATATTATCCGCAATAACGAAGAATTTCAACGCATAAAAAATACATCATCAATAACCCCGCAAATTGGAATGATGATACATTTAGAAAATAGAATAATGAAATCCCTGATAGATAGTTCAAACACCTTTCCACCAGACCATAAAATGCGGAGCAGCTCAAAAAACCGTTCCTTTTACAGGTATTGCAAGGTAAATTAAAAGCAAAATGGCATGATTAGAATCTAAATATTGAACCTGCATGTGTTTTGTTGGATAAGATAAAACGAAGAAAGAGCAGTTAATTAAAGAGGTTGATTAACAAAAAGGACTAAACAACCACCAGCAATAAACAAGAAATATCAATACCTAATTCTTGGCCCCTAGTTGATTTGGGTGATTACACCATTAATAACTCATGGCATGCACCAAACTCCTAGATTTGTATAGAATGGAAAAGTGTTTTAGTCTGCTCAAACGAGAAGCCATTTAAGTTTATTCCTGCTAATCATAAGTTAGTTTCTATTCCACACCTATCGTAGCCATCCCGGCTCAACTAATGAAAGAATACAAATTATGAAAGCATTTTCTTTTGTTCTGATGTTGTTCCTGTTCTTGTCCATTTTAGCATCTGGACAGCCCGGCGGTGATATAGATCCATATTACAACGGACATCTTAAGGATAAATATGATCCTGCACAGGTTGATTTTAGTTCAGAGTACCTTAAGTTGCAACTAAAATCATTCAGCAATGCAGAAAACAGGCTTGAAGAAGCTGCTGATTATGATTTTAGTCCTGTATGGTTCTTTGGAAACTGGCATCAGAATGGTGTGATTGGTCCCAAATACCAAAGGATAATGTTTCATATTGACTTGGCTGTCAAAAGTGCTGTTGATCCCAATTCCTATCTGGTTAGCGGCAAATCAAGGGTGAAGGATAATACTTGTGATTTCAAGGGTGAGATCAAGCTACTGAAAGTGTTTCTGTTTGATTCCTGCATGGAATCTGAATACAAAAACTGCGGTGAGTTATTTGCCTCCTACACTTTTTATGAGGACAGCACTCAATATCATAGTGGCATTTTTAAAGGTGTGACAGAAGCAATCATTTATCTGGATAAGCTTGCCAATACTGTTAATATCGATGAATCAAACGGCATTGCAGATGGATATTGGAACAGAAGCTTTGTCGGCACCTGGACAGATTACAAAACCCATTTAGCACAGAAATGCATCTGGGGTGATTACCGTTTGCCTTTTACATTTGACTTTGACGGTGGAGATGGTGAAATGCATGTTTGCGAAAAGTATATAAATAATGGATGGCAGACATTTGGTGACGGTTCAGAGGTCATTGAGGTTGGAAAGGACATGTATGAAATCAAGGACAAATGGTGGCTGACAAAAGAATAGATGAAACTGCGTTAACACTTTGATAACATCGTTTATTTGCTGGTCGAATTTGTAATAACCCTATTGTTTGCCAATAGTATCAACTTGCCCCTGCCCCCACTTCTCACATCGCCGGCATGTTCAGTCCCTGGTTTAAAAACAACCTTCGGTATTGCAATGGAGTATTCCCCGTAATTGCTTTAAACGTCTTATTGAAATAGGAGATATTTCCAAAACCACACTCAAAACAAATATCACTCACTGGTTTTTCAGAATTCCCTAGCAATTGACAGGCTTGATTGATCCTGAACTCAGTTACAATTTCAACCAGTGTTTTACGGGTTACCTTCTTAAAATACCGACAAAAGGCTGTGGGCGTCAGATTCGCAACTTCAGCAATAGTCTCCAGAGAAATTTCATTCTGATAGTTTTGAATGAGGAAACTAAAAACCTTCTGAAATCTTTCGGAGTCGGCAGATGATTGTACTTTTCCTATATACTTATAATCTATCAGTTCAGAATCATCAGAATTCGCAATAAGATCAAGTATTCCAATAAAGTGAATTAGTCTGCCAAAACCATCCGCGGAGGTACACTGTCTCATTTTGGAGATGATCCTCCCCTTCTCTGTTCCCTTCACCAGAATTCCGGCAAAGGATCTATTCAGCAAATTTTGAATTCTGTTTAGCTCAGGGAGCCCGAGAAATGACGCTCCTGCAAAATCCGGAAGGAACTGAAAAACAATTGCCTGTGCATAGCCACTAACTACATCAGTATTGCTCTGCCAGCAATGCGGAACGTTAGCCCCTACCAATACCAGATCATCTTCTTCAAAATCTGAAACGCTGCCTCCAATAACCCGTTTCCCGGAACCTTTCCTGATCCATGTAAGTTCCAATTCTGGATGATAATGATAGGGACCATCAAACGTATTCATGTTTAAGTCGATGACCCTGATGGAACTTTCATTATCCGATGTGAGTTGCTCGAAAAATGCCTTCACTTTGCTTTTATTATCTATATATTTAAATTATCTTTAACTTTAATGGTAATATTACACAATATTCTGCTAATTCTAACAATAAAAAATTCATAATAGTGGCAGAAATTTGTCCATGCAATTAAGCTTGAACCCTATGAAGATTTCACTCCTGGCATTCATTTTCGCACTGGCAACTACAACCTTTGCTCAGAGCAACTCAAAATATGTGAATGTTTTTATTGGAACCGAGGGCACAGGACACACTTTCCCGGGACCATCCATGCCTTTCGGAATGGTCCAACCGGGACCCGACAACCGTGAACAAGGCTGGGACTATACCAGTGGATACCAGTATCGCGACAGCATTCTGCTTGGCTTCTCCCAGACCCGTTTCAGCGGAACAGGAATCAGCGAAATGGGGGATATTCTCCTGATGCCCTTTGATGATAATCCTGATGAAAATTTGAAGAACAGGTATTTCAAGGATTCTGAAAAGGCAAGTGTCGGCTATTACTCTCTTATTAAAAAAGACAATATAAAAGTTGAGCTTAGCTGTTCGGAACGTGTTGCATTCCATCGATATACCTTCCCTGGCAAAACAGCCAGATTACTGCTCAACTTTCAGCATGGGCTGCAGTTCCTGACGGATAGTCTGGTGCTGGATTCAGAAATTAATATTGAAGACACCCAAACTATTTCAGGGTATTGCCACACAAAAAATTGGGTCGAGCGCCGGTACTATTTCGTCCTGAAGTTCGACCATCCCTTTTCCGGGGCTGAAAAGCTACCCTTGGGCAGAAAAGAGAATGCTCCAAAATACCTGCTTCATTTCCAGCCTGACCAATCTGGAGTTATTCAGGTTAAAATTGCCCTTTCGACAGTGAGTGTGAATGGAGCAAAACTTAATCTCGAAACTGAAATACCCGACTGGAATTTCGAAAGAGTAAGGCAAAATGCTGAAAAAGCCTGGGATAATTATCTTGGTCGGATTGACATAGAAGCTGAAGCCAGGCAAAATGAAATATTCTATACCTCCCTGTATCACTTCTTTCTGCAGCCCTCTAACATTGCTGATGTGGATGGCAAATACCGTGGTGCAGACAATAAAATCTCACAGTCAACAAACAAGGAATATTATTCTACACTTTCGATCTGGGATATTTATCGGGGAGCATTCCCCTTGCTTCAGATTCTTGCTCCTGAAAGAATTGATGGCATCATTAACTCCATGCTGCTGCACCATAAAGCCGCAGGTTTTCTTCCAATCTGGACGGCATGGGGGCAGGATAATTACTGCATGATTGGCAACCATTCTATTCCAATGATTCTTTCGGCATATACCAATGGGTTTACAGGATTCAATGCTACTGAAGGACTCAAAGCCATGATTGAAACATCAACTGTGAGCCACTTCAATTCCGACTGGGAATTATATAACAAGTTCGGTTATTACCCTCTTGATAGACTTGATAACGAAGCAGTTTCCAGAACATTGGAGAGTGGTTACGATGATTGGGCAGTGTCAGAGATGGCATTAAAACTGGGAGAAAAGGAAACAGCCGGATTGTTCAGCAAGCGGGCCAACTATTATAAAAACCTTTTCGATAAAGAAACCGGTTTATTCAGGGGGAAAGACACCAAAGGCAACTGGCGTAATCCATTCGACCCTCTGAGTGCCACTTCGCCAATGAATAACCCCGGTGATTACACAGAAGCAAATGCCTGGCAATATTTCTGGACACCGGCTCAATTCGACATCGCAGGAGTTTCGGCACTTTTAGGAGGGAAAGAAGCCTTTACCCAAAAACTTAACCAGTTTTTTACCCTTGAGTCGAAAAACCCAAATAAATTTCTGGGTCAGGAGGCTATGATAGGGCAATATGCTCACGGGAACGAACCAAGCCATCATATTTTGTACTTGTACGCCTACTCAAATGAGCCTAAAACCGGACAAAAATATATTCATCAGGTCATTAATGAGTTTCACAGGAATACCCCGGATGGAATGATAGGAAATGATGATTGCGGACAAATGTCAGCCTGGTATATTTTGTCAAGTCTGGGATTCTATCCGGTTAATCCGGCAAGCGGAGAATTTGTCTATGGTGCCCCGCAGGTTAAAAAGGCAACACTGCATCTTTCAAATGGAAACTCCTTCAGTATGGAAGCAGTGAATATCTCGGCAGAGAACATTTATACCGAAAAAGCAATTCTGAACGGGAAGCCGTTGCTGAATCCCTTCATCACCTATAAAGAGATTATGTCAGGTGGTAATTTAACCTTCGAAATGATTAACAAATAAAGCCATGAAGAAATTTTTGTCCATTTACCTGATACTTCTATCAACCAATATGATAGCCCAGAACAGCCCAATCCCTGAAAGATACCAGCGCCTGCCTTTTGGAAGCATAAAACCTTCAGGCTGGCTGAAAGCTCAAATGGAGAATGATTTGGCTGGTTTTGTAGGCAACCTTGATAGACTTGTTCCAGATTTGATAAATGACCCGATTTATGGTTCAGGGCGCTTGCAGAAACATAGCAAGGCTAAAGATCTGGGCAATCTTAAAGAGGGAGATGCAGCCGGTGATGAGCAATACAAATGGTGGAATTCCGAGACCCAATCGAACTGGTGGGATGGATACATCAGAAATGCCTTATTGCTCAATGACCAGCAAGCGATTGATAAGGTAAAAGTTTACATCAATCAGATTCTGGCAACGCAGGATGAAGATGGCTACCTTGGAATTTACGACACAGATCTGCGTTACAAATTCAGCAGCGAGAATGGTGAACTCTGGTCGAAAGCAACCTTGTACCGAGGCCTGCTGGCTTATTATGAATACACGAATGATACAACGGTATGGAATGCCTTAATCAGGGCCATTGACAATGTTATGCTGAATTACCCCATTTATCAGTCCCAGCCATTTGATGCAGGTAAGGAATTTTCAGGCGGAGTAGCTCATGGACTCACATTCACGGATGTGCTGGACAGAATGTATCATTTAACCGGAGATCGTAAATACCTGGATTATGCTGCTTTTCTCTACATGAATTACTCCGATAACTTTTCATGGGAAAAAGATGCTCAGCTTCAGAATATCCTGGACCCGAATTTTAAGTTTCAATCGCATGGCGCCCATACCTATGAACATATGCGACCTCTGATTGTCGCAGCATATACAACTGGAAATCCGGAATTGCAGAAGGCAGTGGAAATTTACAGGCAGAGGGTTAAAAACTGTACCACCATGACTGGAGGTGCCATTGGTGATGAATGGATTGGCGGAAGATGGGCTGATGCCACGTCTACTGGATATGAATATTGTTCCTTGCATGAACTCATGGACAGCTATGCACTATTGTTTCAGAAAGGCGGCGATTCTCATATTCCGGATGCAATAGAAAACATCTTTTACAATGCTGCACAAGGCAGTCGGAATCCGGAGCACTCATGTATTGCATATCTGAAAACTGACAATTCATATGAAATGATGGGATCAAAAAATGGAGAAATTGAACCCGGACGCAATCAAACCCGATATAAATATTCAGCCGCTCATCAGGATGTGGCTGCCTGCTGCGTTCCGAACGCTGGCCGGATAACGCCCTATTTTCTTCAGAGCAGCTGGCTAAAGGAAGGAGAAAGCACTCTGATTGCAGCTGTTCTAGGTCCGAATGTCCTGCAAACTAGCATTCAGAATACTCAGTTAAAAATTGATGTAATCACTGAATATCCCTACCAGAATCACTTTGTCTTCAAGATGGAATCAGAAGGGCCCATTTCCTTCCAACTAAAGATCAGAAAGCCGGAATGGGTGAAATCCGTCAGTACCAAAGAAAAATACAATACAGAAGATGGTTTCCTTGTTTTTGAGCGAGCATTCTCCAAAAATGATCAGATTGAACTTGATTTTGATGCAGAGGTAATAGTCACGGAAGACATTAATCAGGAAAAATACTTCAGCTATGGAGCTATGGTATTTGCAAGACCAATAGAGGCAACAGAGCACAAAGGGAGGATTTATGCTGCCGGATTTGAGGACCTGACCTATTCACCATTAGATTCAAACAGGTATGAATTCATCCAGAATCACAATGCCAGGTATCATAAAGGAAAAATAAAACTTAATCTCAGAAATAAAAGCACTCAAAAAATTGAAAAGCTGGAGCTGATTCCGTTGGGTAAAACCATCCTTCGACAGACATCTTTCTGACGATCAGATAGGTTGCAATATCTTCCTCTTTAGAAACAGATTACAAGGAATGCAAAACCAACCTTATTCTTTAATTAACCTTAGTAGCAATTGATTATAGAAGGTTTTAAACCTTACTCCCTTATTATTGGCTTCAAGGTTTTCTGATATTAATTAGGAAACTCATTCTATTCATCTTCAAAGGTTTTTGTTCAAGGTAATAAGGTAATAAGGTTGGCAAATGATTGATTTCCATCTATTACTAAGGTTGTGAATGAAAATAAGGTTTTAATAAGGTTAGGCAAATGATTGATTTCCATCTATGACTAAGGTTATGAATGAAAATAAGGCTTTAATAAGGTTATGTGAATGTTGAATTTCGCCCTGCTACAAAGGTTGGGAATGGAAATAAGGTGTAAATTAGGTCATACGAATATTGGATTTCTCTCCATGATTAAGGTTATGAACGCGAGATAAGGTTTGATTGACTTTTCAAATATCAAGCATGCTGAATAATAGCCATTTGTGCAGCAAAACTCGAAATAATATTCTTATCACATTAATAACTATAAACTTTAAATTCCTTCAAACTAAAATTCATGAACCTTCAAAAGGCTAGACGATTCATATTTATCATAGCCAAATACGGCAGTGAATTCCCTTTTCATTGCTTAGCCTGAGAACTCCTAACCTAAAACAATTATAGCGGTTATAAGTTCTTCCCAAATGGAAGCATATTGCTAAGAATGTAATAACCAACCTTATTCTTTAACTAACCTTAGTAGCAAATGGTTATTAGAGGATTTAAACCTTATTCCCTTATTATTGGCTTCACGGTTGTCTGATTTTCATGATGATTCTCATTGTATTCTTCTTCAAAGGTTTTTGTTCAAGGTAATAAGGTAATAAGGTTAGGCAAATGATTGATTTCCCTCTATTACTAAGGTTGGGAATGAAAATAAGGTGTAAATAAGGCATAGATGGAATTCTCTCCAAAAGGTAAGAAGCGAGATAAGGTTTTTATAAGGTTATTTAAATGTAGAATTTCTCCCTGCTACAAAGGTTGGGAATGAAAATAAGGTTTTTATAAGGTTATGTAAATATTGGATTTCTCCCTGCTACAAAGGTTGGGAATGAAAATAAGGTAATAAGGTCATGCGAATATTGGATTTCTCTTCATTACTAAGATTATGAACGCGAGATAAGGTTTGATTGACTTTCCCATAAAAATACATACCGTATAAACAACCTTTAGCGCGGCAATACTAAAAACATTAGTTATATCTCATTGATAATCTAAACTTTAAAAGTCGTTCAAACTAAAATTCACGAACCTTCAGAAGTCAGGAGATGGAGTAATTCTTAACTCCGCCCACTTCACAACCATTTAACCGTATATTGAACCTTTACACAACTTATTGAGTTTAAAGAGTTCAACGTACAGATTCAGAATCGCATTCACATCTGCTTATCCCCTTTTTCTTCCACTTCATCCTGCCAATATACCTGTTGAGCCTGATCGTGAGTAAATCAACCTGACATCAATCTATTTTAGCATCTGTAATCCAACAAAACCCCTCCATGAAAAACAGATTTACTTTATTCCTGCTGCTGATGATCCCCATTCTCTCATTTTCGCAGCAATCACTTCAGCATTCCTGGCGCTATTATCGTCCAGGCAATACAGGTATTCAGGGTGATAATGCATCCGCCTTATGGGTTGATGCAAACGGACATCCCTACATTGCCGCCAGCACAGGAAACTGGGGTGAAGGAGGGTTTGCCGTTTACAATCACGATGACAATACCTGGGCAAATTTTTCAAATGTTGATTACCCGGTTTTGGGCAGTTTTGATAATGCCGATGTTCAGATTATGGACATTGTTGAAGATTTTGATCACAACTTATGGATGGGAAATTTCACAGGCGCTGTGAAGTATAACCCGGAGACAGGCATTTCGGAAGCAGTTGCCTATAATGCCGGCAATTCAGAATTGAATGGTTTTACCTACGATATTGATGTAGCACCAGATAGCACAGTTTGGTTTATCAGCGATGCTCTTGTGAGATATGATCCAAAAACCGATGAATGGACTTCCTGGCTTTCTTCCAATATAAGGTTAACAATTCAACCCAAACCTGACGGCAGCTATCTTGTATGGTCAGCTGATACCTATTACGGGCAGGTTTTTACCTATAACTCAGCCACCGGACAGATCACTGATTATCTGCCGTCTGCAATTGGCGACATTGCCGGATTGCCGGGTAAAGATTGTGTGGATGATGCAGGAAATATGTGGGCTTTGCGAATGACGGATAATGGCAATTGGGAAACCCTCGAATACCAGAAACCTGACGGAACCTGGGTCTACCCCACTCCACCCTATGAAAATGTAAGCTATTACATTGATGCCTTCAAAGCCTATGGTGATGGAAAAGCTCTACTCGTTACCGCAAATGGGGAAGTCTGGCAGTTTGACGGTAGCGCATGGAATAATCTCGGCACATGGAGGCCCTATGAAGTCACTTCCTCCATTGACATTGACCAGCAGGGAAATGTCTGGGTTTGCGGCGTTGAAGGTGCAGCGAGGCATGACGCAGGTACCGGCGAATGGCAGAGATACCGCATTACGAATACTTCACAGATTGACTACTTCATTGAGGATTTATCAATTGATGCTGATGGGAATGTATGGATGACAGGAAATGCAGGCTCCGGTGTAGGAGGCTTTCAGAAATTCGATGGTTCACGCTGGACAGGCTTCAATCCCTACACCTATGGACTGGGATACCCTTTCCCCTTTCAGGCTGATAACACCCAGGCTATTTACTGGAGACCTTCAAATGGCGAAGTAGTATTCAATCCAACCTTTAATGGCATTCACTCCTGGGATGGCAATAATTTTTCTTCACTCGAGGATTACCTCACCACTTCAAAGGGTTTCACTGAGGACTCTCAGGGCAGGCTCTGGAGTCTTGGAGAATACTACAATATTCGCTACTACAACGGAACAATCAACGACTGGACCACCCTTCCCATCACTGGTTGGGGCGCACGAATCTTACCGGATCCTGCAAATGATGGAAACATCTGGGCCACTACCGATTATGAAATTCTCCGGACTGATGGGATAAATACACTGAGCAAGCTGACCACCGATTTCCCGGGTAGTTCGGAATGGTTTACAGGCTTTGCCGCTGATCAGGATGGAATTGTATGGGTTGGGACATGGCTGCAGTTTACCAGTACCGGAAGCACCCTGATCCGCTACAATACCAATACAGATGAATACCAGATCTGGTCGCATGACGAAGGCTGGCCTTTCCCGGGTGAGCATGTTCGCCCTCTGACCATCACCCCTGATGGAAAACTTTGGATGCAGTATGATTCTGAGTATCCCTCCACTGAATCAGGCTTGCTATGGTATGATGGAACCAATATTGGAACATTTCCTTCATCACCGGGAGGAGTCCCGGCCTGGGGAGTATTGCCCAACAGTACAATCAAGGATCTTGAGGTAAAGCTGATCCCCGGTGGATATGAATTATGGATGAGCTGCCTCGGAAGAGGAATTGCCGTGCTGAGCATTATTACCAATCCTGTTGGCGGAGATGAAAAAGCTGAAGTCAACAATACTCTCAGCATGACAGTTTCACCAAATCCAGCTGCTGAAAAGACTGCTATGGAATTCAACATTGAGCAATCAGGACCAGTGCAGCTTTCAATCTATGATATGCAGGGCAAGATTATCAATACATTGATTGACTCAAAACAGATGCAGGGAAAGATCAGATATGACTGGAACCTCCAATCTGCCAGCGGCAGCCGCGTTGCTCCTGGTATCTATTTTGCAAGGCTCTCAACAATAACTGGCATCAAATCCATGAAGGTTGTAGTCAAATAGATTCCTGCCTTTTCAAAAAGTATCACGCAGATTAACGCTGATTTTTAGCAGATTCCCGCTGAAAATCAGCGTTAATCATTTTCATCTGTTTCAGTTGGCGGAAACTTGTTCAAATTTCTGCTACTAGCACACTTGTGCCTTGGATTAAGATAAAAGACAAAAGGAAAAAGACAAAAGACTAAAGACAAAAAGAAAAAGATAAAAGACAAAAGTCAAAAGTCAAAAGAAAAGACAAAAGGCCATCCGCCAACTGGAAAAAAAGATTGCCGTTCAAAACTCCGAACGCAGAACTCCGAACCTTAAACCTTGAACCCCGAACCCCGAACTTTTGAAAGCACAGTAAGTTAGAATAGTAGCACTAACAACTAAACTACTAACAACTAAACTACTAACAACTAAACTACTAACAACTAAACTACTAACAACTAAACTACTAACAACTAAACTACTAACAACTAAACTACTAACAACTAAACTACTAACAACTAAACTACTAACAACTTTTTCCAAAAAAGGAAGACCAGAACACCCGATTCCTGCTTATCTTTAGCCGATTATTGCCCCCACTATTTCACCTGCATTACTACCCTTTTCATTTATCAGATTCAAAGTTTCAGGTATGAGAATAATTCAGTTTCTTCGGTATTCGGCTATAGTTCTTCTATCAATTGGGTTGAATTTCCTGTTTTATTCATGCGAGTATGAGCCAAAGGAAGTATACAACCTGCAAGTAAATCCTGATGTTCAGCCCCCTGAAATCCAGGAAGTTGCATTGGACCTGCAATCCGACACCATTTACCTTATTGCCAATAAGACCCTTCATTTCAGCTTTACCAGTTCAAATCAGGCTATACAATCTGTAGCCTGGTATATTGATGATGAACTCAAGGAAACCGTGAACAGTGAATCTGGAAACTTTACACTCAATCATGCCAGTTTTCTTACAGATCACTTCTACGATCTTGGCATCAAGGTTTTTACCGGCAGCGGGAGTGGAAGTATAGCCGAACATCTGGGCAATGAAGGCTTCCTTTTCGAAAAACACTGGGTGTTGGTGGTGATTGACGGCTATGAAAAAATTGTAAGAAATTCCATAGCTGACGGCCGTCTGCGCCTCGAATGGGACCCCTGTCCTGTGGATAACCTTATAAAATACCTTATCATCCGTCAGGGACAGAACTACGTTCCCTACATCATAGGCGAAAGCAATGTACCGCAGTTTATTGACAGTTCCTATATCGGTGAGGGAGCTAATTACATTATTATGGCCCAGCTCGCATCGGAACAGTTCATACAATGGGGCACTTGCCAACTTGCTCCCGATTTGCCGCATATGATGAGTTACTGCACTCCACAGAATATTAATAGTGTCTACTGGACAGGCCGAAAATACTACAATAATATTGCAGGTTGCACACTTTATCAGGATCTGAATAACACCGGCTCCTATACTCAGATTTATTCAACGGAATCGCTGGCCGACACTATGGTTGCCATTGGAAATGTAAAGTTCGGGGACGAAATGGATTTCCGATTGGAACTCGCTCCCCACCCCTACAAGACCAATTTTGTATACTCCTACTTTAACCGCCCTCTTGTATACGCCTCGCTGGTTGCTGGCTATCAGTTTGCAGAAAGGATTGATGACGATGAACAAATCATCGAAGTTGAAAACAATCAGATTCTTTATTCCAGTCCGGGCAAAGGACTGGTTCGCTTTTCGCTTGGAACTCTAAAGGCAATCGAATCCTATAAATATGTAACCCCTGAAGTCAGCAATACCTCTTTTGAAAGAATGTGTGGTTCACCAAAGGGCAAGTGCTTTACTTCCGCAATGTTTGGGGAAGACCTTTACTTCTCGGGATTCTCTTCCAATTTTGCTTCAATCTCAAATGTAGATCTTGACCCGATAATTGGGGCCTGGGCCATCTCGATTCCTGTCTCTGACAATCAGATCGGATTGGTAAACAGTCTTTGGGGCGGTCCCAGACTCTATAATTTCAATACTCACCAGGTTATAGACGAATACACCATTGATCCAACAATTACTTATGGAGTAGCGATTTCCTCAAATGCTGATTATCTTATTATCAGAGATCAGGGAATACATCTTTTTAAGTATGCGAATCACTCATTCGATCAGCTGTATACACTTCCGGGGGAAGAAATCAAATTCGTTGAATTCAGCAAAACCGAGGCTGAACAGTTTGCCTTCTGGGATGGCAGTAACTTCCAAATCAAGCGCTGCACAGATTTTTCAGATGTAGTTTCCTTCCCGCTTTCTGATGCTAAAATCCTTTCGGTTGATTACAGTGAACAAATGATGCTAACCTCCGGACCCGGAAAATTGATTGTCAGAAGTCTGGTTGATGGCGCTCTGATTCTTGAAATCCCGGTAGATCCTTCAAATTTATACAGCAGTAACTACTACCTGCTCAGCGACAATAAGATTATTTCAAATATGGGTATAATTTACTTTTTATGATTCGTTCAGCAATCAGGATCTTTTTATTAGCTGCATTCTGGAGCAGTCTATCACCGCTTGCTCACGGACAGTTTGCCGGCTTTGAATTCAGTTACGGGCTTGGCAGTTATCAGATGAAGGATATGCAGAAGTATAATGATTACATTGTCTCAGCACTCCCCTTTCCTTCTAAAGTAACTTCGAACTTCCCTTCTTACATGTATTTCAAGGGAAGCTTCCTGACACAGATTGAGAAAAATCTGGCTCTTGGAGTTTCAGGTTCTTTTCATTCCACGGGCTCCCGGGTTTCAGCCAGGGATTACTCAGCTGATTACCACTACGATAATCTATTGAAATCCTATATGACTGGCTTGTTCTTAAGGCAACATCTCTGGTATTCAAGCACTTGGCTAATTGATGGGCAAATAGAAGGTGGATGCATCCTGAGCAGGCTCTCCTGTAATGAATATTTTATGATGTTTGATTCAGTTCAGATCGATCAGAAAGATTCTTTCAAGTCCCTGCATGGCTACGCGGAACCGGACTTACGATTTGCATGGGTCAAGAATAAAATCAGTATTGGTTGTTCTGCAGGATACATGTTCCAGTTTGGAAAGCGTGGTTTCTATGTCGATGACCCCGACAATTCTCAGGTCGTAAATCCAGCCACCATGGACTACCTCAAACCCGAATGGGATGGTATCCGACTTAGTTTATCTATTTCCTATTCCTTCAGTAAACACCTCAAGCCTGTTCCCACGACTTCTTCGCTCTAAAATTGTGCTAAGTCCAAAATCAAGAACGACTTGGGCGCTAAGAAAGACAAAAGGAAAAAGACAAAAGGAAAAAGACAAAAGACAAAAGGAAAAAGACAAAAGACAAAAGGAAAAAGACAAAAGATGTGAAGATGCGAAGATGCGAAGCGGAGTCCGCCGGCTGGCGGATGAAAATGAATAATGAACGAAGCAGTCACACTGAGCTTGTCGAAGTGTTTTCAACATTACACACAAATCCAACGGCTTGCAGAACTAAGAAACACTTACAACTTCGAACCTCGAACTCCGAACATCGAACCCCGAACCTTAAACCTTGAACTCCGAACTTTTGAAAGCACGGTAAGTTAGAATAGTCGAACTAACAACTAAACCACTAACAACTAAACTACTAGCAACTAAACTACTAGCAACTAGCGAATAACGAGTTTTTCAGTTCGAAGCAGGTTGCCGTTGCCATCAACAAGACGGATCAGGTATAAACCGGAAGGAATACCCTCTCTGGTAATCCAGAAAGCATCAGAAGAGATATTATCGTAGCGTTTGAGTTCCTTACCCATCAAATCACAGATAAGCAGGCTTGGATTGCCGGAAAGCTGCGACTGCTGAACTATAACCTCGGCCCTGTTCTCCATTGGATTCGGGAAAACCTGGAACAACTTATTGGCGCTACTGAAAGGCACCTCCGGAACTGAAACATAGAAATTGGACTCACCTGGAGTACCGTGAGGAACCATGGAAGCCTTCCAGCTTGATGCAAGAGCATTGTCGAGCGCAGGATTGATCAGTTCGAGGGTCGCGCCCAATCCATCTGGTTCAAGAGGCCATGGAGCCTGATCATCATAATTTACAGTATCAATGAGCAGGATATCCGGATTATAGAGCCGCAGCAATTCTCCATTGCCTGAGAAATTGAATCCCGTCGGACCATACCAGTTATCCACAGCCGGGAATTTCGTCTTGAATGCTACAGTATCAGCAACCAGCACAAGATACCCAAATGCAGGCATAACGGTGCCCTGAGGCAGTGTGAAGGCATGAATATCAACCTCATCCTTAAATACCCATCCTGAAACATCCACTGAATAAGCCTGTGGATTATAGATTTCTACCCAGTCGCCCGGATCAAAATCAGGACTTGAATTATAGTTTATCTCATTGATTACCAGCGTATCATTCTTTGTCCTGGGGACAAACACCGCAGTAATCACATCATTGGTAAGTAATTGCAATTTTACCAGAGTAGCAGTATCAGAAGGCTGCACAACATGGTTATTCAGTTGCCAATGGTCAAATTTATAGGTAGGGTCTATTTCTATGGATTTGAGCTGTACATCAATACCCCCATAATAGAAACCATCCCAAGGATAGGATTCCGGTGTAATGGAATTCACCTGAATCTTTCCTTTCATTGCCGGCTCAACATTTAATGTAATAGGGTAAGGTCCGGTGAGATTATAGCAGTCCAGCAATCCATCCTTGACAACAGTGTAACGTGTTTCTATAAAATCCCTCACTTTCTGAACATTATCCTGCCATTGACCCAAAGAACCTCCCCAACGGTTGCAATGCTTTGGTATTTCTGGTTCTATCATCGATGCCATGCTATCAAGCAAAGGAATCATGGAAGAGGGTTTAAAGCCGGTATTCAGCAAATCCACATATCGGTTTACATAATACTGGTTAAATGTAGGATTCATTCGAAGCCTGTTCAGAATATCGATATGGCCTTCCGGATCCTGGGTTATATCTTCCTGGAAACAAGGTGTTGCGGTGGGAAGCTGAGTGGGAATACCGGTATAGTTTATATAATGATTGAAAGTGGCATCTTCATCCCATAAAATATATCCCCACTTCTTATGGGTTCCTGTTGAATCCATTCCTCTCCACCATCCCACATTCCAGTTGATCCAATCACTGCATACCACATAGGAATTGATGATCACATAGTCGGCCAGACTGGTATAATCATACTGACTGGCTACATAATCAAACTTTTCAGGAGAAGCCATATTGTTATGCATGATGTAATAATACAGATCATGATAATCGTCAATTGCCTGCTGTCCGCCATACTCTGACCATGTTCCACCCCAAAGCATACAGAATTGAAGATTATACTTATCCTGGCCATAATAGTATTCACAATAATCGGCATCATCATCTCTTTCGCGAATAGCATAAACACCCCAGAATTGACCGTTGGCATATAGCACACAACGGTGCGAACGACGCCAATCCAAATGCTGGCCCATAAGGTCTGAAGCTGTCATAATGAAATCGTCCCTCATCTGGATGGCAGAATCCTTAGCCGGATAGTTATCATCACCGGATGCCCTGAGGATCAGGCGCTGGAACTCTGTCCTGTCGCTGGTTTTGAAAAATTTATTCTTTAAAGCAGCGTTATACCCGCATTCATCCCTGCTAACCACATCAATGCTACGCTGGGGATTGCTCCAAGAGTCCTGTCCATGCTTATTGATCTGACCATATGAAGAGGTAGTAAGTTGATCATCAGTTCCGAAGTATTCATAGGAACCATAGGGAACAAGGGAAGCATCTCCATTGAGCAAATCGGTAAGGCCATCAGCGGCTACGGATATAACCGGTAATGAATGGCTTACATTGAAAAAATAGGTCTTGAACTCAACAAGGCTGGGTAAAACCTGGGGGTCATTGCTGAACGTCTTTGCCTTCATTACCCTGGTGGTCGACAAGGTAAGAGGGCCTGTTACGGTTAATGAGGATGGTTTGGGCTCAAAACCATTTGTAGTATACCTTATAACGGAATTCAACTCATTGGTAGAAATTGTCAGGGTGAAACTATTGGTATAAAATCCGGCATCAACACTCATTACTGGTTTTTCAGCATACCTGGTATAAGGAGTAGATGAATTATTTGAACTTCCGAATGTGGGAGCAGTAAAAACTGACCACTCAGCAGAGCCATTCGTTGTGCGACCTCTTGAATGTCCTAATTGCGTGACTTCCAAAACCTTTTCTTCAAGCACTGCACCAGTAGGATCAGAGAGCACCAGTGATTCTGCCGGAATTTTGGTTTGAGTGAGTTTAAAATTGGTATGAACTCCTGAAAATGTGGACTCATTTCTGCCGGAAAGCCAGATGACCTTGTACCCATGCGCGGGAAGGTTGAAATTTACCGGGAACTTCCACTTATCAGGATTATCAGGATTATCACTTAAGCCATAATCCTTTAAATTCACAATGGTACTACCTGCATTATATAACTCAACCCAGTCAGGAAATTCTCCATAATTGTCAGCGTGCTGATCAACATTCGTGACACAATATTCATTGATAACTACCTGAGCATTCAGATGGTAACTCAATGAAAAACAAAGAAAACAAGATGCCAGGAAGAGGTAATGTTTCATCATATCTGAAAGTTTTTTTATCAGTGTGTTTATCATGTAACACGGTAAAATTAATGTTAATTTAATAATGCCCGTAACTGACATCTAAAATCATCACCAAACACAGATTTTTTGTCGAAAAACCTATATTTGTCAGGACAAGAAACAGGATGAAAAATCACTATAAACATAAATTCCACACACCCATGTTTTCAAGAAGAAAGTTTATCGCGAACACCTCTGTAGGGATTGCTGGCTTAGCTGTATCAAATCATATTTTCGGTTCAGTTTTTCAACCTTTTGGTGAATATTCCAGCAACCGCCCGATGGTTGGAAAAAGAAATTTTGAAAGCAAGGCAGTAGAGGCTCTGATTGCCGAAGTTAAGGCATCCATCAGCGATCCTGAACTGGCATGGCTGTTTGAAAACTGCTTCCCCAATACCCTTGATACTACCGTTATTCCTGCTCAGGTTCTTGGAAAACCTGACACCTTCGTAATTACAGGAGATATCAGGGCAATGTGGCTGAGGGATTCAACGGCTCAGGTGTGGCCTTACCTTCCTCTTCTTTCCAAAGAGTTGGAACTGAAGGTGCTTATATCCGGTGTGCTTAATCGTCAGGTGCAGTGCATTCTGCTCGACCCTTATGCCAATGCCTTTATGTATGGTGATGAGGAAAGTGGCTGGAAAACGGATATCACTGATATGAAACCCGGCATTCACGAAAGGAAATGGGAAATAGACTCCCTTTGTTATCCTATCAGGCTGGCGCATGGCTACTGGAAAACGACCGGTGACATTTCGGTATTCGATGAGAAATGGCAGAAAGCCATGGAATCCATCTATTTGATATTCAGAGAGCAACAACGCAAAGATGGAAGAGGCCCCTATTCTTTCAAAAGGACAACCGCTTGGCAGTCGGATACCCTGCCCGGAAACGGTTATGGCAATCCAATCAAGCCGGTAGGACTGATTTGCTCCATGTTCAGGCCTTCCGATGATGCTACTATCCTGCCTTTCCTGGTTCCTTCAAATTTCTTCGCCGTTCATTCGTTGCGGCAACTGGCAGAGATTCAGGAAACAGCTCTTGGAAATAAATCGTTTGCCCTGAAACTTCGAGCCTTCGCAGACGAAGTTGAAACGGCCCTTTACAAGTATGCGGTGTACAATCATCCTGAGTTTGGTAAAATTCTGGCCTATGAAGTAGATGGATTTGGAAACAGAATACTTATGGATGATGCCAATGCCCCAAGTCTGCTTTCCCTGCCATACCTTGGCTGTTTGGATAAAAATGATGAGCTGTACAGAAATACAAGGAATTTTATTCTGAGCAACAACAATCCCTGGTATTTTGAAGGTACCGCTGCAAAGGGGATTGGCAGTCCGCATACCCTCTCCGATAAAATCTGGCCTATAGCACTTACCATGCAGGCTCTCACCAGCAGCAGGGAAGAAGAAATTGCCAGCTGCCTAAACACACTCAAAACCACACATGCCGGCACAGGATTCATGCACGAATCATTCAACAAGGATAAGCCCGAGGATTATACCCGGAGCTGGTTTGCATGGGCAAATACATTATTCGGCGAACTTGTGGTGAAAGTCTACCGGGAAAACCCCTCATTGCTAAAAAAGTAATTTCGTTCAACTTCAGAAACTGAAATCATGAAAAGCTCCATTATCCGATTCTTTCTTGCTCTCATTTTAATGACCTTTATTTCAAGAACCAAGGCTCAGGAGTATGACACCATCTGGCTATCATCCCTTGATATCAAGAAGGCATCTACTGGCTGGGGAATACTGGGAAAGGATGTTTCCTGCATGGGAAAACCGATAACCTTAAACGGCATTACCTACAAGCACGGATTCGGAACTCATGCTAACAGTATTCTCTACCTTAGCCTTAAGGGTGGATCAGAACGCTTCAGTGCAACAGTTGGCATTGATGATGAGGAAAAGCTCACTACAGGATCTGTGATCTTCAGCATTTATGGAGAGGGCTCCCTTTTATGGAGAAGCCGGGTTTTGAAATCGGGAGGTCCCTCCGAAAAATTCGATATCAACGTGAGCAGGATTGACACCCTGATCCTGCTGGCTGAAGGTGCAGGCGATGGAATAAATTATGATCATGCTGATTGGGCTAATGCCTATTTTCTCTCAAAAAAGCCTGCTCCGATTACAATAAGCAGGCCCTCGGAACCTGCAATTATCCTTACTCCGAAAGCTGCTGATACTCCAAAAATCAATGGACCTAAAATCTATGGAACAAGGCCGGGACATGATTTCCTCTACAAAATTCCTGCGACAGGTGTAAGACCCATGAGCTTTGAAGCATCGGGATTGCCTCAGGGACTTAAGCTTGATCCATTAACGGGAATTATCAGCGGCAAGGTTGCAAAAGCCGGAACCTACGAAGTCAATTTTACTGCTGTCAACTCATTGGGAAAAGCTCAAAGGAAGTTCAGCATTGTTGCCGGGGACAAGATAGCCCTTACCCCTCCCCTTGGCTGGAACAGCTGGAATTGCTTTGCCTGTGCCATAGATCAGGATAAGGTTAAATCAGCTGCCGATGCTATGTTGAAAAGCGGACTGGCCGACCATGGCTGGAGTTATATCAACATCGACGACTGCTGGATGATTCAATCCAACAGCAAGGATTCGGTTGTTGGCGGAGATACCAGGAATAGCAAGGGAAACATGAATGTCAATAAGAAATTTCCGGATGTAAAAGCTCTTACTGATTATGTCCATAGGCAGGGACTTAAAATAGGCATCTATTCCGGTCCGGGACCACGTACCTGTGCCGGTTATGAAGGCTGCTACAAGCATGAGGAACAGGATGCCCTGCAGTTTGCCCGCTGGGGCTTTGATTACCTCAAGTACGACTGGTGCGCCTATGAAGAAATTGCAAAGGATCACAGCCTGCCTGAACTCCAGAAACCTTACATCATAATGAACAAGGCTCTTCAGAATAGCGGCAGGGACATTGTGTTCAGTCTTTGCCAGTATGGTATGGGCGATGTATGGAAATGGGGTGAGGAAGTCGGTGGAAACTGCTGGAGAACCACCGGTGACATAACCGATAACTGGTCAAGTATGGAAGGTATTGGATTCGGTCAGGCCGGACTGGAAAAATATGCCGGTCCCGGACATT
Source organism: Bacteroidales bacterium (assembly GCA_016707705.1). GTDB lineage: Bacteria > Bacteroidota > Bacteroidia > Bacteroidales > UBA4417 > UBA4417. The sequence goes on along the minus strand of JADJHD010000006.1, from coordinate 118,976 downwards.
GGAATGACCCGGATATGCTGGTTGTGGGTATGGTTGGCTGGGGTCCTAAGCTTCATCAAACACAGCTCACTCCAAATGAACAGTATACTCATATAAGCCTTTGGTCCATGCTTGCATCTCCCTTGCTGATTGGCTGCGATATGACCCAAATGGATGAATTCACCTTCAACCTGCTTTCTAATGATGAAGTATTAGATATCAATCAGGATCCACTGGGACAGCAAGCATCCAGAACGGTGCAGCTGGGAGATCTGGAAATCTGGACCAAGCCACTGGAAGATGGCTCCATAGCTGTCGGACTCTTCAACAGGGGACTGTTCTCGAGCAGGATCGTTGCCAAATGGCTTGATCTCGGACTTGAAGGTTCATACATGGTAAGGGATGTATGGAGGCAGAAAGACCTTGGAGTATACGATTCCAGGTACGAGACCACCCTTCCATCACATGGTTGCTGCCTGCTGAAAATCACAAGAAAGTAACTCTGGCTTGTTGCAAGGAAAGGTAAAATCGCCTTTCTGTTCATCTTTTATCCGGCAGTCTGCTTTCCGGATGAACAAAGCTATTTATTGGGACTTGTTGCAGTGTTTTGGAATATTTATTATCAGACGACCGAACATGAAAATTTATCAAAGCAAAACAAGCTTTCTGCTGCCCATAGAGTTGCTCTTGATAAGAAGAAAAAGGAATATTATTTCCAAACAAAAGCGTAACAACAAAACGACTAGATAAAAAATAGAAAGAAAAGGGATTGACTGAACTATTGAATAGAATGACAGCGCAAGCTTCAAGGGGAGACTTGGACCGAAATTCATTATTACCTTATTTTGACAGATAATTTGGACTAACATGATTTAGAGGAATGGCTAGTTATCCATGACAGCGCGATGAAAGAATGTTACAATTCAAAGTAAGCATCAATGGTCAGTAAGCAGGATTTTTGAAATAATGCTTGGCATCAGCAGTATATCAACTTATGAGCAATGGACAGCTTTGTTTAACCGCCGACATCCACCTTTGAAGGAAGCTGGGACAAGGGAAGTAAAATGCTGTTTATAGGAGTAGATGAGAATGGAGAAAAGGGAGGTATGGTTTCCAGGATAGTTGAAAACATTCCCAACCGATTTGTTTCAATTCAACATTATGGTCTTGTTCAAGCTAACAAGGAAATTACAGAAGGACCGGAAGTAGAAAAATGGGCAAACGGATTTGAAAACTATACTTTTGAAGAAAACAATGGAAATACAACCGTTACTGTTGACCTGGATGCCGATGAAGATTTTCTGGATTACATGAACGAGACCTACCCAAAAGCACTCGATAAACTGAAGGAACTTTGTGAAAAATAGCAATTTCAGGAATAGCTGAAAAGGACAAGGCAATAAACACAAACTGTAATATCGGTTTTGCAATATGCAGGCTGAAGAGCTTGCCTGAAATCCACCGGACTGCAAGGCCGACTGGAGATAAACCCGATTCATCCACATAAATAAAGGAAACACCATGAGATTCAAGTATGCATTATTTGGCTTTGCTATCTTCCTTGTTGGATGTGTTGTGTATGCCAAGTTCTTTCATGAGGGGCAGCCTGACGCCTATAAAAAGAAGATTGAGGGACAGGCCAATCCTTTTTATGCTCCGCTCGACAGCTCTGAGGTAATGTGGGCAAGGGCACATGATTACATAGCCAAACGCTACCGACTGATTTCAGGAGGCACAGTTGAGAACAAGGATTCTTCTATATTCATTCCATACTATAACGACTACCACAAGGGAAGTTCAATGCGAATTGAGAGAAAAAGAGTCGGAGATTCCATTCAGTTCAATGTGGCCTGGTGGTATTCCGGAGAAATTATGGTTGAAGGCTCAAAAGAAGTAGCCTTGTTTATGAAAAAACAGGTATCGACGAGTATAATTTCAAACCCTGATTCACCTGAATAGATCAGATTCTTACATGAATCCTTTATTCATAGATGAGCAATCATAAGGCGTGAATTGGAATCAGTAAGAATATGAATTCAATGAAGCCAGATGATTCAAAAAACGCTGAACTATTAAGCTTATATACAGGAAAAAGTATAAGAATCACTTCAGTCATCCTGAATCTATATAGTTGAATCATTTGTAATAATAGGTATCTTCAATCCAAATATCAGGTTATAAAAACTAATCAGATTAATAATTTGTAAGTCTGTAATAAGCGTTATCTTTCCTCATAACATCAAAAATGCAATTCAAAATCAGTCACAGGAGAAATGCCTGACAACTTAATCAAACACATACAAAAGGTCGCTGACCTGAATGAAGATGAAATTTCAACCATTCAATCACTGGTTGAACATCAACATTTCAGTAAGCGGAAATTTCTGCTCCATGAACAAAATCAATGTGATAAGTTGTTTTTTGTCGAAAAAGGATGCCTGAGAATGTACTTTATCAATAGTAAGGGCGTGGAACAAATTACCCAATTTGCATTGGATGGTTGGTGGATATCAGATTATCAGAGTTTATTGAATAATGCTCCTTCAGATTATAATATTCAGACAATTGAAGAATCATCAGTAGTTTCCATCAGTAAGCAGAACCTTGACCAATTATTGCTCAAAGTTCCCAGAATGGAAAAGTATTTCAGACTTATCTTCACAAAGGCTGTAGCCAATGCACAATACAGATCAAAGCTAATGTATGAAATGTCCAAGGAGGAGTTCTACATTCACTTCAGCACTTCCTTTCCCGATTTCATGCAAAGGGTTCCTCAATACATGATTGCGTCCTATCTTGGCCTCACCCCTGAATATTTAAGTGAATTGCGAAAAAAATCAGTATAGTCTCTCTTTCTTAATCCAGTTTAATATTTATAAAAATGCCTGCCGGTACCTTTGCTTCCGCATTAAAACTTTAACTGAGTCTATATGGAAGCAAAATCACAAGTGCTTGAAGCAATGAAAAAAGAGGCAGCACCTCTTAATGCAGGAAAAATCGCAGAATTGACAAATCTCGACCGAAAAATTGTCGACAAGGCAATGGCAGAACTAAAATCTGCTGACCTGATTATCTCTCCGAAAAGGTGTTATTGGCAAGCAAAATAATAAGTATTAATACTTGCTGAATTATTATCAAAACCAGCACTTACAGTGTTGGAAATGAACATCATATAAAAAATCAATAAAACAATATTCATGAACAAACTAAGTGAGAAATTTTTAGAAGTACTTCAAAATGAAGGTGTCGTTTCAATCATGTCATGGGGAGTAGAACCACATCTGGTAAACACATGGAATTCATATCTGGTAATTACTGAAGATGAGCGTATTTTAATACCTGCATACGGTTTTAGAAAAACCCAGACAAATGTTGACGTTAATCCTAAGGTAAAAGTAGCTCTTGGCAGTAAGAATGTATTGGGATACAAGGATTATCCCGGCACTGGATTTATTGTTGAAGGTAATGCCAGATATATTGAATCAGGTGAGGAGTATGATATGATGAAAGAAAAGTTTTCCTTCCTCACAAGGGTACTTGAAGTATCAGTAGATAAGGCAAAACAGATGCTCTAGCTTATCTTCTTCCCATCATTGTATCAAGATATAGTCTGTGCCTTTTTCTGCAGCACAGGCTTTTATTTTGCATCAGTCACGAATTTCGCCATGACTGAATTATGCTAGTTATATATTTTAAAACTTAGCTGCGAGGTTTGGATTGTTATGGATTAAACCTCACATGCAGCAGCACTGAAACCACAGGACTGTAGATTGAGTAATCCACCTTTCTTGTAAAATTTCTCCCGGGATCATACCTGAATTCAAGTCCGGCATACTTGTAAGTGATACCAGTCCCTGCAGTAAGCATGATGCCATGAATCGCATGATCAGGAACCAGTTCTTCACTGCTGGAAGTCACCTCCCCATTCACATAATGTTCGGTAACCCTACGGTTAACCGCTTCGATGATGAAATTATTATATACTCCAACACTCACATAATACTTGAAATCGCCATTTGTAAAGCAGTACCTGAACGTATTGGTGAGGGTAATCATATTGGGTGCAAACTTCCTCTCGATCTGGTAATAATCTCTGTCGGGAAAACCACCGGTAGTATCAGGATACCTGTCGTTGGTGACAGTTTCAAACTGTGAAAAGGATAATTCATTAAAGAAGCTCCCTCTCTTTTCAAGGTTTGGAATTGGAATATCAAGTGTAATCCCGGCTATTTTAGAGTAAAAGGGTTTAAAGTGAAAATCAGGATCCGACAAATCATTGGTCTTCAGTTTACCATAACCCATTCCCACCTCTATTCCCCAAACCGGCTTTTCAGAATCCTGGGCAAAGAGTAAACTGCCCTGCAAAATCAAAATAAAGGCTAACAGCAAATGGTGCTGAAACTTTGAAACTATTCTCCTGAAACTCATTGAAAAAGCCGGCATAATGTTCTAATCCTGTATTAAATAAAAGATGCAGTGTAAATGTACAAAAGTACTGTCAGTGATATGGCACTGAAAGTTAATCAATCATTCCACAATATGTAACGAGGCAGCATGTGATTCATTGTCCTGAAATAGTCAGCAGGCAGGCATTTCTCGAAAGCTAATGATGGAAAAAGCAAAAGCCGTCCAGTTGGACGGCTTTTACCATATACCTTAAGATTAGAGTGGGATTAGTTAACGTCCCAGAAAATCTTGGTGGTGAGGTTATCGTTTGCTTTAACAGCACTGTAGTTGGCGGTGTTGTATACGCTTTCGCTACCAGCATAGAGCCACCTGTTTGGAGGCAGGGTCTGGGTGTTTGCGTTGTCAACAACAAAGCTAAACTGTGGCAGGTTCATACGCCTCTGTTCAGCCCAGGCTTCCATCTGCTGAAGAACGCTGTAATGCAGCCATTTCTGGGTAGCAATAAGGTTCATCTTATTGGCAGCACCATCCCATTTAACACCGGCACTTGCAACATAAGCTGCAATTTCAGCATCATCAGTTGGGGTAAGGTCACCAGCAGTATTGTCATTGCTGACAGTACGATAGAGGTAGTAATTCTTGATTGACTGCGCGATACCGTTGTTGTAGGCGGTCTTTAGCGGCACCATCATTACCAGCGCGGAGGTAGTACTCGGCAGCGATGAAACTAACTTCGGCAGCATTCATCAGAACACCGGGGAAAATTCATTTCTGCTCAGGGTTGAGCGGTTGTAGATCGAAATGGTACCGCCAGCAATCAAGTAGTTTGAGCATCACCATCAAGCCTCTGGTCAAGTCCATTATAAACACCGGCAGCATTTAAACCTGGTTCGAACATAGCCCTTAACCTTGGGTCAGCATTTGCTTTCATATGGTCAATCATTACTTTTCCGGCAATATTGCCATCCCAATCTTCGAGACCGGTTCTGAAGCCTGTTGCATTCAGGTTAATGCTCAGATCAAGAATATCAATCTGGATATTATCAGCGTTATCTGCAATTACAGGATAACGCTGATGATTGACAGAATGGCAGCGATTTCAGTATTGGCCTGACTGGAAGGCCGAAGCACCTGAAACGCTATTGAGGATCCTAAGCCTTAAGTGAGTTGCAATATTTCTTCCAAAGCAGATCTCCATTATTAACCAGATCTTGGGTTTTCAAACCATTTATAATTGCATCGCTAACAGAGATGGTATTGAGTTCGTCAGCAAACCTTCAAATCATCCAGCATCTTGGTGTAGATATCTTCAGCTTTATCATACTTGGGAAGTGAAGCTTCATACTCTCCATTATTCTGGCTCAGCATTCCGGCTTCAGACCAGGGAATATCTCCATGAAGGTCAACAACCTTCTGCGTATGATCGTAGAAATAAATTGTTGCTGCAATCATATAGATTTTCTTTGCAGCTTTATCTTCAGCTGATAAACCATTCATAAACCTTCTGGAGTTCACGATACTGAGCCAGGAAGTTATAATAGTTATTCCAGCGATCATTGATAGCTGCAGCTCCAGGAACATACTGGTTGGAGGAATTAACCCAGCCAACAACCTGTGTATAGTGGTGAATAGTAGTCCGGAGAACTACAAAGTAATTCCAATAATTAGGAATAACATACTCACTATTGGAAAAGAGGAAGCCAGCAAATTGTTTTTCGACTGATGTAACAGAGATCTTTGAGGGATCAGCATAACTCTCCTCAAAATCGGTCTTTGTACAAGCAGTAAACAGAACTGCTGCAAAGGCTGCTATGATTAATAATTTTTTCTTCATATGAATATTTTTTTATGTTTTCAACACTTTAGAAACTTGCTCTCAGACTAACACCAAAAGTACGGGTTGAAGGGTTGGTACCAACATTGGTCAATGTCTGGAACCACCTTGAACCTGCAGTCATCTGTTCTGCATCCAGATCTTTCAGCGTCCTGTAAATATAGAACAGGTTACGTCCGAATACGGAAACCTGTAAATTCTTGGCATGGATTTTCTTGGCAACTTCTGAAGGAAGAGCATAGCTCAATGAAATTTCCCTCATCTTGAAGTAGGTATTTTCTTTGATATACAACTCATAACGTGTATTTGGGCTATACATTGGGCCTCCCCAGTTGTAAACAGTCCAGTAATAGTCAGCAGCTGAAGCAATGTAATCATTAGGGGTTCCATCTGATTTAACACCATCGAGAACGATACCATCGTGATAAACAGTTTCACCGTTAGGACCGGCTGTTGCATCTGTAAGAACTCTCTTGCCTTCTGAATTTTCATAGTAGCTTTTTCCACCATGTTCAGCATCCATATTGTTTGTGCTTTCTTCAAGAAGACCGCGGCTGATCATCCAGTTGATAGCGGTTGGCATAACATAGCCACCATATGCGGAAATCTACAAGAGCGTCGAGGGAGAATCCTTTATAACGGAAACTGTTCATGAAACCACCAACAGCTTTTGGCATGGCGTTTCCAATCTTAATCATAGTGTCTGGATCAACCTTGTACATACCGTTAGGATCAACGATAAGACCACCGTTTGCAGCGCGAGCTACAGGATGTGCATAGAAATCACCCATTGATTCTCCAACAACTGATTTCAGCTGAGCAGCATTTCCATCATAATCAGCATGCAGAAGTTCGTCGGAACCTGAAGCAAGCTTTTCAACGATGTTCTTGTTGTGTGAGAAATTGAGGGTAGCATCCCAACGGAAGCTGCTGGTAAGAACTGGAGTACCTGTGATGGCAACTTCAACTCCCTTGTTACGCAAGGTTCCGATATTGGTAAGAATTGAAGTAGCCCCGGAGCTTGAAGGAATGGTCAAGGAAGTATCTGGTCACGAATCTGAGCGTTGTAGTAGGAAATTTCGAATCCTAAGCGGTTAACGAAGAATTTGGTTTCGAGTCCAAGTTCAATTTCATGCTTTTCTTCTGGCCTAATACTCTCATTACCAAAGTCTACAGGAATTGTAGTATAAAGTACTGGTAATCCTCCAACTTCTTGTACTCCTAATGTACTTTGGGAATAAGCTACATTAGCAAGATATGGATCAGGATAGTTACCAACAATACCCCATGAAGCGCGAACCTTACCATAGCTGAAGTAGCTGGGCAGTTTGAAAGCTTCTGTGAAGATAAAGCTAGAGTTAACTGAAGGATAAACGAAACTGTTGTTGTTAGGATTCATGGTTGAAGTCCTGTCCCTGCGGATGGTTCCTTCAAGGAATAAGAAGCTCTTGTAGCTTGCATTCAAGGTTCCGATGTAAGCATCCTTAACAAGCATAAGTCTATAGTTTCCACCTGTAGGAGTATTAACAGAAGCGCTGATATCAAAAAGATTTTCTGTGCTGAGACCACCAGATGTTCCTCTGGAAACAGTTGTGGATGTCTCTTTTGTACCAGTGTAACCAGCAATTGCATTTATTTCAACGTCTGGAGTAACTTTCTTGGTATAAATCAACATTACATCACCATAAGCAATGGTATTGAGATAATTCTCTAAACTGAAACCTCCAGAATATCCAAAAATTTGTGGTATTTCAGAGCTTTGCTTTGATGTTGTTTTCCTTGATGTCAGATCAGTAGCAATACGGCCCCTTAACTTCAAGCTTTCAAATATCTGCCAGTTGTGGGTCATGTTGGCAATAACGCGGTTGCTAAGCTCAACTTCATTGTATTCCTTAACTCTCCAGATATAATCAGTAATATCACCCCTCATACCATTATAAATGATATTTTCATCAGGAGTAAGACTCTGGTTGGTTCCGGTTACATAACGATAACCCTTGCTGGTCTTATATTTGTCAAGGTACCATTCACCATTGTCAAAACGGCCCATCATACCGGTGAAGTTGTTCATCAAACGGTCGATTGAATAAGGACGGTTGGTAGTGCTCTGGTTGATGTAGTTTATAACGACATCAGTTGAATAATTCTTACCCAGCTTGAATGTGCTGTTGAGGTTGGCAATATTCCTTGTGTTTTCAGCACCAAGACTAACCCCCTGGTTACCCTGATGGGTAAGGGAAAGCCTGATGTTTGAGTTATCGGTTGAGTTGGTCATTGCAACTGTAGTGCTGGAGTTTTGCCCTTGCTGGAACAAAGCAGCATAGTTGTTTTCCTGAGCATTGTATGGTCTTATTTTGCCATCCCAGCTCATTGTTGGCTGTCCGTCGAACTTAGGTCCGAAGTTGATACTGTATCCAAGAATACCCCTGGTTTCCTTTGTTCCGTCACCATCGGTATCATAATAGATAAAGCCTGCTTCATCCTGACCACCATTGCTGACATTAAGAGGAGCACCAGCACCCCTTACATTCTGGTAACGAGGAAGGTAAGCTACATTATCAACACTGTATGAAGTGGAGAGGTCAACACTGAATCCCTTGCTTCCCTTACCGCTCTTGGTGGTAATGAGAACAACACCGTTAACGGCTTCTGAACCGTAGAGGGCCGCTGCAGAAGCACCCTTGAGGATGGAGATGTTCTCAATGTCTTCAGGGTTGATGTCGAGGAGACCATTACCCCTCAAACGCTGGTCACCCCAGTAGTTGTTGTTCTGAACTTCACCATCGCGGATGGGAACACCGTCAACAACGATCAGAGGCTGGCTCTTACCGGTGATGGTATTGATACCACGGATTGTGATGTTAACAGCTGAGGTAGCACCACCAGGAGTAGTTCCGATTCTCACACCGGGAGCCTTGCCATAAAGGGCAGCTCCAAAGTTTGAGTTGGCGGTCTTGGTGAGTTCCTTGGCCGAAACCGAACTCATGGCATAACCCAGCGCCTTGGATTCACGACGAATACCAAGAGCAGTAACCACAACTTCCTTTAATTGTTCTGCAGATGGCTGTAACTGGACATTCACTGAAGCTTGTCCGCCAATTGCAACTTCCTGGCTTTCATAACCAACGAATGAGAATACCAGGGCAACGGCGTTAGCCGGTACTTTTAGGAGTATCCACCATTCATGTCGGTAACGGTCCCGGATGTGGTTCCTTTCACAACGACATTTACACCAGGCAAGGTAGAGCCATCCTTGGCATCAGTAACCTTTCCGGTAATCGTCTTCTGGGCCAATACGAACTGCCATGAGCAGAACAGGATAAGCGCCATCAAGAGTGTCACTTTTTTCATAAGCACTTGGGTTTAATGTTTGACTTGAGGTTTGATTTTGTTGAAACTATCATTCTAACTAAAACTTTTTCTATTGATGCTGCTAAAATATAAAATTATTTATGAACTTTTAACAGCGGGAGCAAATTGTTTAATTTAATTTAATAACAACGAATATAGAAAATTGTATGGACTTGTGCACAAGATACTTACAATGTGAATATAATATCCATAAACTTAAGAAAAAAAATCACAAACTATCAGCAGTAACCGATAAAACTGACTTTCCAGGGCCTGAAAACCTGTTTCATGAGCCTGTTGCAATGCCAGTAATAACAGATATAGGGCTGTTTTTTCAAATCATATCAACAACTTGCTGCCACCGGCTCAAAAATGAATGCTCCTCTCTATCATTCCAATGGGTATGCCAACCCATTTTTATGCTGAATTCTCCCATATCAGAGACTCATTTATTCAGACAATCATAGCATTATAAAGGCATTCATAAACTATAATTTTACTTATACCTGATATTCAGCGTATTGCATGATCAATTCATCTGCTATATATATAATAAGGTAATCTTCTTAAATAAATTTAAGTATGTTAGAATTGATTATGATAATTTTTGTAAATTTACTCCCTCTTACTAAGAACGGAACAAAGCATACCCTACTTCATCCATTAAGTTTTATTAATCATATCCAATTGATTTAATTATGACTGCACGGCTACTATTTGGTTCTTCCACCGGAGACATCAAGGCGAACCTTAACAAGAAAAACGCCCTGAAACTCCTGATCCTTGAAGAATTATACCGCCACGGATGTAAATCAATCCCTGAACTCAGCAAGATAATACGGATGAGTACCCCAACCATCACCAGGGCTATTGATGAACTTATCCATGACGAACTTCTTATAGAAGAAGGCATCGGATCATCAAGCGGTGGTCGCCGGCCAAACCTCTATGGCATCAACCCCTCATCAAGATATGTCCTGGGTATTGATATCTGCCGTTACTCTGTTCGCTACGGTTTATTCAACTTCCACAATGAGCCTGCAGCCGAAATCAGGGTACTGAATGAAGGTCTCGAAACCACAAAGGATATTATTGGTGAAATCAAAAAAGCTGTCGATCAGTATATTGAAGACGCCAACATCGACGAATCAAGGCTTATGGGTATTGGCATTGCCCTTCCCGGCCTTATTGACATACACACAGGTATAAGCTATAGTTACCTGCACGAGGACAAACCTCTTTCAAGTCTCTTTGAGGACCGCTTCCATCATCCTGTTTTCGTTGAACATGACACCAAGGCAATGGCTTTGGGTGAACAGGCATTCGGACTTGCAATGGGCAAGCAGAATGTCCTCTGTCTGAATATCGGTTCCGGAATCGGGCTTGGTATGATCCTCAATGGAAAACTATACCATGGCAATTCCGGTTTCTCCGGTGAATTCGGACATATTCAGGTTGATCCTGAAGGACAACTCTGCTACTGCGGCAAAATCGGCTGTCTGGAAACCCTGGCATCAGGAACCACAATGATCCGCAACGCACGTAAGGAAATCGAAGCCGGTGCTACCACACAGATCAGCTCCCTCGTAAATAATGATCTCGATAAAATCACCAGCGAGGTTATCCTGAATGCAGCTCAGCGTGGCGACCAGTTTGCCATCAGCCTGCTTTCACATATTGGTGAACACCTTGGTCGCGGCATCGCCGTTCTGATCCACCTCTTCAATCCTGAATTGATCATTATTGGCGGTGAACTTACCAAGGCCGAAAATTACCTTGTAGATCCTATCCAGCAAAACCTTAACAAGTACACTATCTCGAAAATCAGGCGTGATGCCCAGATTATCACATCCAGCCTTGGAAACAACGCCGGACTGCTAGGAACAGTTGCACTTGTTATGAATAAGGTATTCTCAAAGGAATAGGGTTGCCTGACTGCTTCTGAATTTCCTGATCAAGTATAATCAGGAGTGCGTCACAAGGATATACTGTAGTTACTGAACCTGGGAAATCCCTTAAAATCCCGCTTCATGCTGAAGAAGAACGTTTATATCTGCTTCCTTTCAATCATTATATCCCTCGCATCCTATGCGCAAACCAGCAGTATACCCGATTGGGAAAATCCCTTTCTGGTTTCTCTGAATACCGAAAAGCCGCATGTTACCATGCTGCCCTTTGATTCTGAAGCCAAAGCACTGAAGAACCTATGGTCGGAATCAACAAATTACCTCTCCCTCAATGGAACCTGGAAATTCAGTTTTGCTGATAATCCTATGCAGGCTCCAAGGGATTTCTTCCTTGATTCCTACAACTATTCCGACTGGAAAAACATAGAAGTTCCTTCCACATGGGAAGTCCAGGGTTACAGCTACCCCATTTACGTGAATGTTCGCTATGAGTTCTTCACACAAAATCCAATTCCGCCCCAGGTTCCGCATAATTACAATCCTGTTGGCTCTTACCTCAAAGAGTTCAGTATCCCTCAGGACTGGGACAACAAACAGGTTCTGATTCATTTGGGTGCAGTAAAATCTTTCTTCTATATCTGGCTGAATGGCAAATACCTGGGATTCAGCAAGGACTCAAAAACACCGGCAGAATTTGATCTCACCCCGTACCTCCGCAAGGGTAATAACCGCCTGGCACTTCAGGTGTATCGCTGGAACGATGGCTCCTACCTTGAATGTCAGGATATGTGGAGAATGAGCGGTATCAACAGGGATGTTTACCTCTTCGCCAAACCACAGCTCAATATCCGTGATTTCTTTGTACATGCCGGATTGACCGACAACTACACCAATGGTTTGCTGAACATCGACCTGCTCATGGAAGATAAACGCATGGAATCCTTTGGCAAGTCCAGCATTCAGGTGAAGCTTTACGATCCGGAGAAACCAGGGACTGCCCTCTTTAGTGAAAGCATTCAATTAGCTGCAGGCAAACTGCAGAACGACAGCATTCGCTTCAGCAGGAAAATCACTGCTCCGAAATTATGGTCGGCCAGAGATTCCCAACCTCTACCAGCTTACCTTAACCCTTCTTGATGAAAATGGTAAGGTATTGGAATCATTGAGCAATAAAATTGGTTTCCGCAGCTCAGAAATCAAGAATGGACTGCTCCTGGTAAACGGAAAGGCTGTCAAGCTGAAAGGCGTCAACAGGCATGAGATTGATCCGGTTAAGGGACATGTAATTTCCCGTGAGATGATGCTCACCGACATCCGATTGATGAAGGAAAACAATATCAACACGGTGCGAACCTGCCATTATCCGGATGATCCATACTGGTATGAACTCTGTGATGCCTTTGGACTTTATGTGATTGATGAAGCCAATGTTGAATCGCATGGAATGGGTTATGATTCCGACCGAACCCTTGGAAACAATCCCGACTGGAGACTTTCACACATCGACCGCACTCGCAGGATGGTGGAGCGCGATAAAAATCATCCTTCAGTCATTATCTGGTCTCTTGGAAATGAAGCCGGGGATGGTTGCAATTTTGTGGATACCTATAAATGGATTAAAAAGCGTGACGATTCGAGACCGGTTCAATACGAAAGAGCAGGACTAAGCGATCATACCGATATTTTCTGTCCGATGTACGAATCACCGGAAAGCATGGAGCGATATGCCTCCAAACCCCAGTCGAGACCGTTGATCCAGTGTGAATATGCACATGCCATGGGCAACAGTACCGGCAACCTCATTGATTACTGGAATATAATTGACTCCCATGAGCAACTGCAGGGTGCCTGCATTTGGGACTGGGTGGATCAGGCTCTGCTTGAAAAAGACAGCGCAGGCAGGAAATTTTGGGCTTATGGTGGCGATTATGGTCCGAAAGACGTTCCTAGCGATGGAAACTTCCTCTGCAACGGATTGGTTTTCCCCGACCGCACTCCTCACCCCTCATTGGCAGAAGTGAAAAAAGTTTACCAATATGTCGGGTTTTCACTTGCTGATGAATCCAAGACTTCAATCAGCATCCAAAATAAGTATTCATTCCTCGATTTATCTGACAATCAGCTCTTCTGGGAAGTGATTGCGGATGGAAATTTGGTTCAGAAAGGCAACCTTACTCCAGGTACCGTCGAACCGGGAAAATCCTTAACCCTGAATATCCCTGTGAACCTTGCAGCATGCAGAAAAAAGGGCAAGGAACTGTTTCTGAACTTATACCTTCTCACCAACAAGCCGATGACCCTGCTTCAGAAGGGCCACGTTCTGGCTTCTGAACAACTTGTGCTTTCCGGAATACCGGAAGTTATTAAACCAAAACCGCTCTCCAACGTTCAGCTTAAGAAGCAGGAAACAACCAGCCAGATCATTATTGAAGGAAAGACTTTCGCCATTAAATTCAGCAAGTCCAGCGGTATCATGGAATCACTTGAATATGGTGGCAGGCAAATGCTGGTTTCCGGATTCACTCCTAATTTCAGAAGGGCTCCAAACGATAATGACGTTGGCAACCGTATGTATGAATCCTCAGCTTGCTGGTTAAAGGCTAGTGAGAACAGGGTTCTCAAATCAATGAAATCAGAAAATGAAAAAACCGGAACTGCCTCTGTCACGGTTAATTATGAACTTCCTGATGCCAGCAGCAAACTGGATCTTGAATACATCGTATTTGCCGATGGTTCTGTAACAGTAAATTATAAACTCACTCCATTGAAGGAAGATCTGCCTGTACTTCCACGCATAGGACTGAATCTGCGGATTCCTGAAAGCATGCAGAATGTAAGCTGGTATGGCAGGGGGCCTCTGGAAAATTATCCTGACCGCAAAACAGCCTCTTTCATTGGCAAGTACAGCTCCACCCCTGCAGAAATGTATGTCCCCTATGTCAGGCCACAGGAAAATGGCTACCGGACCGATGTACGTCATGTTAGCTTTGCTGATGCCAGTGGAAAAGGATTTATGGTAACCGCTGACCCGCTTATCTGTTTCTCCGCACTTCCCTATACCTACGACGACCTGAAGGGATTCAAGCATGGCGGAAAACACATCAATGACCTCAACCCCAATCCTTTCATTGACCTGAATATTGACCTGAGTCAGAGCGGCGTTGGTGGTAACGACAGCTGGGGTGCATGGCCGCTTGGGAAATATCTCCTTAAATCCAAAACTTACATCTGGTCGTTTACAATCAAACCACTCAGCAAATAGATTGAATGAATACCTTGTTGATAGCTGTGAAACAGTAAATAAAAAAGAATGAATCTTCAGAAATACGAAAATCCCTCCGACAATCCACTGCTCATCGATGATGATGCTTTCACCACCCGCTTTGAGAAAATGAAGGTGAAGGTTGTAGGTTCCGCTACCGAAGCATCCAAAGCAGTTGCAATAAAAGTAGCAGACCTGATCAGGCATCGGCAGAAAGAAAATAAAACTGTTGTACTCGGACTCGCTACTGGCTCTACACCAATCCAGGTGTATAATGAACTTATCAGGCTTCACAAGGAAGAAGGTCTTAGCCTGAAGAATGTGATTACCTTCAATCTTGACGAATACTTCTCACTCCATCCTGAACATAATCAGAGCTATCATCATTTCATGTGGGAACGGCTCTTCAGGCATGTAGATATCCTTCCTGAAAACATTCATATACCAAAGGGAGATATCCCCCTTGAAGAAGTAGGCAATTTCTGCCAGGAGTATGAAAATCAGATCAGGGAAGCAGGTGGCATAGACATCCAGCTACTTGGAATTGGCCGTACCGGTCATATTGGCTTCAATGAGCCCGGTTCAGCCATGAACTCGAAAACCCGTCTGGTCACACTTGACCGCCTAACCCGTATCGACACCTCTGATTCATTCAATGGTGAGGAGAATGTTCCAAAGTATGCTGTAACCATGGGCGTTGGCACAATTATGTCAGCCCGTCAGATATACCTGATGGCATGGGGTGAAGGAAAAGCATCCATCATTAAGCAGGCTGTTGAGGAACCGATTACTGACACCATCCCGACCAGCTTCTTCCAGAATCACCCGCATACAACAATTATCCTCGATAAATCAGCAGCAGCAGAACTTACACGTTTTAAAACGCCCTGGCTGGTAGGTACCTGCAAATGGAATGACAGGCTAATCAGGAAAGCTGTTCTCTGGCTCTGCATCAAGGTCGGAAAGCCCCTGCTCAAACTCACAGAACGCGATTACAATGACAACGGTATGAGCGACCTGATTACTGAGCATGGTCCCTTCAGCAAGATTAACATCGACGTATTCAACGATCTTCAGCATACCATTACCGGCTGGCCCGGAGGCAAACCCGGCGTGGATGATTCCACCCGCCCTGAGAGAGCGCTGCCCTACCCTAAAAAAGTTGTTCTTTTCAGTCCTCATCCTGACGATGATGTCATTTCGATGGGCGGAACATTTGCAAGGCTGGTTCAGCAGCATCACCAGGTTCATGTTGTCTACCAAACCTCCGGGAGCATAGCTGTCAGCGATGATGACGCACTCCGGTATCTTGATTTTGTAAGGAATTATGAGGACATCTACAATCTCGGTGAACTTGGGGCGGAAGACATTTATAAGCAAACTGCAGAGTATTACAGAACCAAGAATAAGGAGAGCATCGACCCAAGGGAACTGCTATCCATAAAGGCTGCTATTCGCCGTGGAGAAGCCCGTGCTTCATGCCGTTATATCGGATTGCCGGAAGAGAACATTCATTTCATGAACCTGCCTTTTTATGAGTCGGGAACAGTGAAAAAGAATCCTGCAAGTGAGGCAGACATCAACATAACCATGGAATTTCTCCGTAACATCAAGCCTCACCAGATATATGCCGCAGGTGATCTCAGCGACCCTCACGGAACTCATCGTGTATGCATTGATATTATCCTTGAAGCACTTCATCGAATGAAGGATGACGAATGGATGAAGGATTGCAGGGTCTGGCTCTATCGTGGTGCCTGGCAGGAATGGGAACTTGACAAGGTCGACATGGCCGTTCCCCTGAGTCCGGAAGAAGTTGAAATCAAGCGCAATGCAATCTTCAGGCATCAATCGCAGAAAGATGGTGCCATGTTCATGGGATCAGACAAACGTGAATTCTGGCAGAGGGCTGAAGAGAGAAACAGAAATACTGCCAAGCTTTATGATAAGTTCGGAATGGCTGAATATGAAGCCATTGAGGTATTTGTGAGATATAATATTGTTTAACCAACCTAATTCAAAAGCATATGACAAATAACGCTGTAACCGGCAACAACCGGAATAACTACATAATGTCGATTACGATCATCGGGGTTTTGTATTTTATTTTCGGGTTTGTGACCTGGCTGAATGGTTCATTGATGCCTTTTCTTCAGACTGCTTGCGAATTAACACCTTTTGAAGCAAGCCTTGTTACGCTGGCATTCTATATTGCCTATTTCGTAATGGCTTTACCTTCATCCTTTGTCCTGAAGAAAATCGGTTATAAAAACGGTGTTTTTGTCGGACTGCTCATTATGTCTGTTGGGGCTCTGATCTTTATTCCTGCAGCGTTTACACGTCAGTTTGGAGTATTTCTTGCCGGATTGTTTGTTCTCGGAACCGGCCTTGCCCTTCTTCAAACTGCCACCAATCCTTTCATTACCATTATTGGCCCCAGGGAAAGTGCTGCAAAGCGCATGGCGATCATGGGAATATGCAACAAAATGGCGGGTGTTTTCAGTCCACTGGTGCTTACAGCATTGATTATGCATGGCATGGACAAATTCAGCGAAGGCAATCTGGCTTTACTGAACTTCGATCAGAAAGAACTCCTTCTGAATGAACTGGCTTCAAGAATAGTAGGTCCTTATCTCGCAATGGCTGTGATACTTGCCTTGTTTGGCATTCTGGTAAAATACTCCAGTCTTCCAAATCAGATCGACATGGAAGAAGACGATAATGAAACCTTAAAGGGATTTGTAAAGCAGATTCCAGCCGCACTCAAAATCAAACACCTTCTTCTCGGGATCATCACCCTCTTTGTTTATGTAGGTGTTGAAGTAATGGCCGGTGACAGTCTTACTCAGTTCGGGAGGTCGCTCCAACTGGACTATGCGCCAAAACTTACTGCCTTCACCATGGCATTCATGGTGTTTGGATATATCCTTGGGATTATTCTCATCCCAAAAATAATCAGTCAGTCGAAAGCCCTGGTAATTTCAGCCCTGCTGGGTGCATTGTTTGCACTTGGAGCGGCTGTATCTTCAGTGACTGATAATAGTCTCTTCAGCTCAATGTTTGGATGGTTAAATACAGGTTTAGGATTTAACATTCCAATGATTCCAAATGCAGTATTCTTCGTTACACTGCTGGGCTGGGCAAATGCACTGATGTGGCCTGCAATATGGCCGCTCGCACTCAATAATCTCGGCAAGTATACCAAGATTGGATCTGCACTTCTTGTAATGGGAATTGCCGGTGGAGCCCTTATTCCACCGACCTATGCAAAACTCGGACAATCCATCGGATTCCAGCAGGCATTGTGGATTATGGTGCCGGTTTACCTCTTCATTATTTATTATGCAACCCTGGTCACAAGGTAAAAAGCAGCAAGTAACCCTCAGATATGAAACCAACCTTATTGGTAATGGCTGCCGGTATGGGCAGCAGATATGGCAGCCTTAAACAGATTGACCCTGTTGGTCCTAATGGCGAAACCATAATTGACTATTCCATCTATGACGCTATCAGGGCCGGATTCGGCAAGGTAGTGTTCATCATCAGGAAAGATATTGAAAATGACTTCCGCGAAGTGTTTATCTCGAAACTGGCAGGCAGGATTGAAGTGGATTACGTGTTCCAGGAACTCGACAAACTGCCCGAAGGACTGAAAGTCCCGGAAGGACGTGTAAAACCCTGGGGAACAGGACACGCCATCCTTATGGCAGCAGAAAAGGTAAAGGAACCATTCGCAGCTATCAATGCAGATGACTTTTACGGAGCCGGTGCCTATAAGGTGATGGCCGACTATCTGATGTCACTGGATGAAAAGAGTGATACTGACTTCGCGATGGTTGGATATGACCTTCACAATACAATGAGCGAATTTGGCTCCGTCTCCAGGGGAATCTGCCATATGGATTCAGAATCCTGGCTTTCGGAGGTGACTGAAAAAACCAAAATACAATATACAAACAATGGAATAGCTGATATTCAGGACAATGGGGAGACAACTCCTCTGAAGGAAACTGATATCGTGTCCATGAATTTCTGGGGTTTTACTCCTTCCTTCTTCAGGATGGCTGAACCTCTGTTTATTAACTTCATCAAAGATAATATAGCCAACCTGAAAGCCGAGTTTTATATTCCGCTGGCTGTTGACCTGCTGATTAAGGGTGGGCATGCCAGGGTTAAGGTTCTGCAAAGCCATGACAAATGGTTCGGGGTAACCTATAAGGAAGATAAACCACTGGTAATTAAAAAACTTGGCGAACTGATCAGGGAAGGAGTCTACCCTGAAAAACTTTGGGCGTAATATGAGTAATAAGGACATTATAGGCATTGCTAACCAGTTTAAAATTCAGGAATCCATTGAGGATTTCCATACAATCACAACCGGACACATCAATGATTCTTATCTGATCCGGACAAATGGAGATTCTCCCGGCTACTTCCTGCAATGGGTAAACAGCTATATCTTCAAGGATGTTGAAGGACTGATGCGGAATATTGAAACCGTTACCCGTCATATTGCCGATAAGGTTAACAATGGTAACCGCGATGGCTTCAGAGTTCTGGAGCTGGTGCCTTCATTGGAAGGCAAATCATACTATAAGGATTCAAACGGTGAATTCTGGAGGATGTACCTGAATATTCCGGATACTCATGTTTACGACATCGTAGAGAACAAGGAAATTGCATTTCAGGGTGGAAAAGCCTTTGGCCGTTTTGTATCTGACCTCGCCGACCTTCCTTCACAGAAGTTAACGGAAACAATTCCGAATTTCCACAATATGGAAACCAGGATTCTTAATTTCCTGAATTCCGTAAAAAAAGATCCATTCGGTCGCCGGAAAGAGGTTTCAGCTGAGATTGACTTCGTAGATGAGCGTTCTGAAGAGATGCTCCGTATTCCTGAATGGATAAAAGAGGGTAAAATCCCAATGCGAATTACCCATAATGACACCAAATTCAACAATATCCTTTTCAATGAGGAGAACAAGGCTATCTGCATCGTGGACCTCGATACCGTGATGCCGGGCAGTGTATTGTTCGATTTCGGTGACGCCATCAGAACTACTGCAAACACAGCCTGTGAAGATGAACGTGATCTCAGCAGGGTTGACCTGAACCTTCCAATTTTTGAGGCCTACGCGAAGGGATTTATGAGCACCACCCATCAAAGCCTTACCAATGAAGAAATCAATCTGCTGGCTTTCTCAGCAAGATACATGACCTTCATAATCGGCTTGCGGTTTCTCACTGATTATATTGACGGTGACCCCTATTTCAGGACCAGTTACCCGACTCATAACCTGGATCGTGCCAGAGTGCAGTTCAGGCTGATTGAAGCAATGGAGAGAAACTCCCTTGCCATGGAAAAAATCATCAAGGATGCTTGCCTTTCATTAAGGTAATTTTTACCCAAACCAAAATCATGAAAAGAACTATCGGTTTCCTGCTGCTTGCAGTCGTTTGTATGTTTTATAACTCACTCTTTGCCCAGGAGATTTCAATAGTCCCTGCGCCATTGGAAATAACGCAGGGCAATGGTGTTTTCAGCCTGAATGCATCAACCCGCCTCTCAGTGGACCCCGGAAACAAGGAACTGCTGCAGATTGCAAAAACCATGATTCAGAAAATCAGCATGTCGGGAGGCCCGGCGCTGATTATGGATGAATTCAATGGCACTCCCGGAAAAAACTCTGTTGTAATCACGCTCAAGGATGCTGATCCCACACTGGGAAAAGAAGGATACACTCTGACAGTCACCAAAAAAGGGGCAATAATCAGAGCAGCAACCGCTGCAGGGATATTTTATGCGATGCAAAGCTTCTTCCAGATTTTGCCTGCCGAAATTGAAAAGAACAGTACACAAGCCATCGAATATACTTTACCCGTAATCTCTATCAAAGACAGCCCCCGATTCCCTTACAGAGGAATGCATCTTGATGTTGGAAGACATCTTTTCCCAGTTTCCTTCCTGAAAAAATATATTGACCTCATGGCAATGTATAAAATGAACAGTTTCCACTGGCATCTCACCGAAGATCAGGGATGGAGGTTGCAGGTTCTGAAATATCCCCGACTCACAGGAGTTGGATCAACCCGCCTCTCTACTCCGAAAGGACGCACAGGGGAAAATGATGATGTTCCATATGGTGGTTTCTACACTCAGGCTCAGGTAAAGGAACTGGTAGACTACGCTGCCTCAAAATATGTGACCATTATACCGGAAATTGAAATGCCCGGCCATTCGGTAGCCGCTCTAACTGCCTATCCTCATCTGTCCTGCACCGGCGGACCGTTTAAGGTAAGAACTGAATGGGGTGTTGCTGATGATATTCTATGTGCCGGAAATGATTCCTCCTTTACATTTGTTCAGGATGTTCTCACTGAGGTAATGCAATTATTTCCTTCAACATATATCCACATCGGTGGTGATGAAGCTCCAAAAGTCCGCTGGAAAAATTGCAGTAAATGCCAGGCCAGAATGAAGGCCGAAGGACTTAAGGACGAAATGGAACTTCAGAGTTATTTCATCAAAAGGGTGGAACAATTCCTGAGTGCAAAAGGGAAACGCCTCATTGGCTGGGATGAGATCCTGGAAGGTGGCATAGCTCCTGAAGCTACAGTGATGTCCTGGAGAGGTGTTCAGGGTGGCATTGATGCTGCAAAACAGGGACATGATGTTATCATGACGCCAACCGACTACTGCTACTTCGATTACTATCAGGGTGATCCCGCAACTGAACCTGTCGCTATAGGTGGTTACCTGACTCTCAAAACTGTCTACAATTATGAACCTGTCCCTCCCGTGCTGGATGCTGAACAGGCTAAACATATACTCGGAGCCCAGGGGAATGTCTGGACAGAATATATAAATTCCCCTGAATTGGTTGAATATATGGCCTATCCGAGAGCTATTGCATTGTCAGAAGTAACCTGGTCAGCTAAAGATAAAAGAGACTGGGACGGCTTCCTGCAGCGCATGGATAACCAGTATAAGCGCCTGTCGTATATGGGCGTGAACTACAGCAAAGGCTCCTACAGGGTTGACATCAGTACCATCCGTGACTCAATCAAAAACATTAACCTGATCAATATCACTTCAGAGACCAAGGGTTTTGAAATCCGGTATACTACTGACGGAAGTGAGCCTACCCCTGCTTCAAGCCTCTATTCAGGACCATTTGAAATAAAATCAAACTGCACCGTGAAGGCTGCCCTTGTCAGGAATAACGAAATTGCCGGAGCAATCAACGAAAGGAATATCGTGGTAAATCTTGCCAGTGGTAAACCTGTAAAGGTCGTAAAACCCTATAGTTTCAAATATCCGGGCACCGGTGACCAGGCAATGACCGACGGACTGGTGGGAACAGCCTCTTTGAAGGCAGGCTGGCAGGGTTATGAAGGTAGTGACATGGAAGTAATCATAGATCTGCTTCAGGCTAACAATATCCACAAAATCAGTACTACCTTTATACAGATGCTTGGTTCATGGGTGCTCTATCCCCTTGATGTAGAATATCTGCTAAGCACGGATGGTAAAAACTGGAATTCCGTGGGAACATTTCATACTGACCCTCAACCTTCAAGAAGCAAGGCAGACCGGGATTTTACAGCAGAATTTGCTACTCAATCAGCAAGATATGTCAAGGTTATTGCCAAAAGCAACGGCACTTTGCCCGACTGGCATGAATACAAGGGACAACCCTGCTGGATTTTTGCTGATGAAGTGAGAGTTGAATAGCATAATTCCATTGAGCAGACTTAGGGTTGAACCCGTAAAAATAATTTTGCCTGTTTTCAATTTATAATCCACCATGAAAAATATTCTTCTTAGCCTGGCCTTTCTCTGTCTGTCAATACTAAGCACAAGTGCAGCAAAATCCGGGAAGCTTTTATTGGTTGAAAATGGCAAGTCCCAATACAGGATTGTGGTTTCGGCCAATGCCGACCCTACTGTGAGCTCAGCGGCAGAACTATTGCAGGAATACCTCAAAAAGATCTCAGGTGCTGTAGTGCCTATCGTTAAGGATTCAGCAAGTAAACAAAGCAAGGAAATTCTGGTTGGATTTTCGAATCGTACAGATGATTCAGGACTTACAGGCATCAGGGAAAAACTGGATCCTGATGGTTTTCAGATTATAACAGAAGGCAAGAAGTTGTACTTCCTCGGAGGTTCTCATATGGGAACAACCTATGCAGTAGTTGATTTTCTGGAAACACAACTTGCCTGCAGAAAATACAGTCCCGGAAGCGAAGAATATCCAGCGTTGTCTACAATAGAAATCAATCCCGTCAATAAGGCTGATCAACCGGTATGCACCTTCAGGGTGATGTACGGCAATTTCAGCAGGGATGAAAAATATAAGAACTGGCAGCGCCTCGACAATGTTGAGGATGTATTCGCTGATGGATATTATGTTCATACTCTTGGACGTTTAATCCCCTGGGAAAAATATTTTGCCTCTCATCCGGAATATTTCGCTTACCTCAATGGCAAAAGAATCATTGATCAGCCTTGCCTTTCTAATCCTGAAGTCCTCAAAATCACCCTGGACCAGCTGAAGTCTGAAATGGAAAAGCAACCCGGCAAAAAGCTCTGGTCAGTAAGTCAGAATGATAACTTCTCCTATTGCCAGTGTCCTGATTGCAAAAAGGCAATAGAGGAAGAAGGTTCGGCTGCCGGGCCCATTATCCGCTTCGTGAATAAGGTTGCAGATGCCTTCCCGGATAAATTGATTTCCACACTTGCCTACCAGTATTCACGACAGGCTCCAAAGGTCACCAACCCCCGGGAGAACGTTCAGATCATGCTTTGTACAATTGAACTGAACAGGGCTAAAAGCATTGAGACAGATATCTCAAGCAAGAGCTTTTTGCAGGACATCGTCGACTGGGGAAAAATCAGCAAGCATATTTACCTCTGGGATTATACCGTAAACTTTTCAAACCACGTCTCCCCTTTTCCAAACCTGCATGTGCTTCAACCCAATATTCAGTTCTTTGTAAAAAACGGAGCCCTGGAGCATTTCCAGCAATCAAATACCGACTATGGTCATGAATTCTCTGAACTCAAGAACTACCTGATAGCACGACTGCTTTGGAATCCTGAAGTGAACGCCGATTCGGTAATGAATCAGTTCCTGAATGGCTATTATGGCGCTGCAGGACACTATATCCGTGAATATATTGACTTATTACAGGAAGAGTATATCCGTTCCGGACAAATTCTCGACATCTATGGTTCACCGGTTTGGAATGCCACCGGAGCTCTTTCAGTTGATAACATGGCTATTTACAATTATCTGTTTGATAAAGCTGAGAAGGCAGTCAGCCTTGACAAGGAACTTACCAAACGTGTACGGACAGCCAGGCTTCCTATACAGTTTGCAGCCATGGAGATTGGCAAGAATGATATGTTCGGAAGCAGGGGCTGGTACGTTGAAAGCAATGGCAAATTCATCCTCAGGCCTAAAATGAAAGCCACCCTGGAAGCATTCAATGCCGGTTGCAAGGCCGGAAATGTGAGAACTCTGTCAGAAGCCGGCCTCAGTCCGGAAGAATATTACAAATCGACACTTCGCTTTATTGATGTGCAGATCGACAAAAATCTTGCCTTCAGAAAAAAAGCTACTGCAACTCCCCTCCCATCAAGTAAATACAGCAATGGCGACCTGGCAAACCTTACCAATGGCGTTCAGGGTGCTAACGACTACAAAGTCCATTGGCTGGGCTGGGAAGCAAAGGATTTTGAACTGACGGTTGATCTCGAAAAAGTGATTTCACCTTCTGTGGTTCGTATTGGAACACTCTATGACCCAAAAAGCTGGATACTGCATCCAACGAAAGTTGCCTGTTCTGTTTCTGCAGATGGTGTAACATGGAAGGATGCCGGAACTATTGAAGTAACCGGCGATCAAAAAAAGGAAGAGGTAAACAGAAACTTTGAATTCCGAAATAACCTTACCAACTGCAGATATATCCGTTTTGCCGTAACAGGAACGAAATCCCTGCCTATCTGGCATCCTTCAGCCGGTGGAGACTCCTGGGTGTTTGTGGATGAAATTGTGGTTGAATAATCTTCAATCCCTGAATAATAAATGGACCGGAAACTCAACTTCCGGTCTTTGCTTTTTCAATACAATGATGGCTTTATCCATTAAATTGAATTTTTTGGCTAAATCTAAGGATTACAACGAGACTTTAAAACATACAGCATGAAATCTAAACTGTTCATTTCGATATTGGCAGTCCTGTTGGTCACCCTCAGTTTTGCCCAACCGGCGAAGCATGTGCTGCTGATTGGTCTGGATGGAGTTTCGGCCGAAGGATTCCAGTATTCCAGCACCCCAACTATGGATGAGCTGATCAAAAATGGCTGCATTTCATTGAAAACCCGTTCTGTGATGCCAACTGTCAGCGCTCCGAACTGGGCTACCATACTCTCCGGTTCTGGTCCTGAACAGCATGGAGTAACCTCCAATGAATGGAGTCTGGCTAATGAGCCATTTGAGCCTACTGTCAAGGATTCTGAAGGGTATTTTACCTCCATTTTTTCAGCAATCCATAAACAGCTCCCTGCTGCAAAAACAGGTATGTTCTACGACTGGGACTGGCTTGGAACTTTCATTAATCCAACACAGGTCAGCAGTAGCAAATTTGTAACAGGATATCAGAATGTAACACCTCTGGCCACTGACTTCATCAAACAGAATAAACCACTTTTCACTTTCGTGTATTACGGGCATCCCGATGAGGTTGGACATCAGATCGGCCACGGAACTCCGGCATATTTTCAATCAATTAATGATGTCGATAAGGAGATTGGAAAGCTCATCGCAGCGCTTAAGGAAGCAGGAATCTATGAAACAACTGCTATCCTGATTGTTTCAGATCATGGCGGAATCGGCAAGGGACATGGTGGAGAAAGCCGCATTGAGATGGAAGTCCCCTGGATTGCAAAAGGCCCTGCAATAGCAAAAAACAAACTTTTGGTAAACCCTAATGATCAGGCTAATACAGCTCCAACAATTGTTAAGCTGCTCGGACTGAAAGCCCCTGCAGAATGGATTGGACGGGCAAATACAGAAGCCTTCAGCCAAAAGACCGATGTGAATAAAAAATTTCCTGAATTTATCAGAAAGCCATTCAGTTCAGCAAAAGATGGAACTTATTCTTCTGCATTGCTGGTCAATCTGGGTTGCATCACAGCCGGAACAACGATTTACTATACACTCGATGGTTCCCTTCCCGGAGCAGCCTCAAAAACGTATACCGCTCCTTTCAGCATTTCTTCAAATACAACCCTGACAGCAATGGCAGTTAAGGGGAATAATCAATCAGATGTGATGACCTGGAGATATACCTTCGTGAAGGGTGTCAAAAGTGTAAGCCTCTCAGTTGATCCCTCATCAAAATATCCCGGTACCGGTGCCATGGGACTTTTTGATGGTTTCATCGGCTCTTCAAACTACAAGGGCAAGCAGTGGATGGGCTGGGAAGGTGATAATGTAGCCATCACCATAGACTTTGGAGAGCAGAAGTTGATAAACAGCATTGGATGCGATGTACTTCAACTTCCTGCAACCTGGATATTCCTGCCGGCAATGATCGACTTCGAATCCTCAACTGACGGAAAGGAATTCACCAAATTCTCATCCTACAACCCGGCTGAAGTTGACGATAACCGAAAGGATGGACCTGTCCTGCTTACCAGATTGTTTGAACCCATGAAAACCAGATATCTTCGGGTTAGTATCACCAATCAGGGTGTTTGTCCTGTTGGTCACCCGGGTGAAGGACAAAAAGCATGGCTGTTCCTGAGTGAAATTGAGGTTGAATAATACCTGAGCAGAAACGGCTGATACCTGAATCTTTCAGAATAAATTCTAATCTGAATTATTAATCCCTTATTCAAGTTTAAAGATAATTGGAGGCTTTCGCTAAAAATAGTCTCAGAGCATGTAATTTTGCATCCTCCTAATCCAAGCATAAGATGTCGTACACAGTAGTCACCGGAGCCGCAGGATTTATCGGCAGTTGCCTGGTAAACAAGTTGAATAACAAGGGCTATTCGAATATAATTGTAGTAGATGATTTCCAGAATGAACTCAAAAAGCCCAATCTTCTTCATAAAACCATTGCCGGTAAGGTTCACCGGAACGACTTCTTTTTATGGATCGAAGAACATAGCCAGGAAATAGAGGCTGTTTATCATCTTGGAGCCCGAACCGATACCACTGAATTCAACCGCTCTATATTTGATGAGCTGAATCTGAACTATTCGAAGAAAGTATGGGATGCCTGCTGCCATGCCGGTATTCCCCTGATTTATGCTTCCTCAGCTGCCACCTATGGAATGGGCGAGTTTGGCTACGACGACAATCACGCTATCGTTGAAAGCCTGAAGCCACTGAACCCTTACGGCGATTCAAAAAATGACTTCGACAAATGGGTGCTCAGCCAGAAAAAAACGCCTCCTTTCTGGGCTGGTGTTAAATTCTTCAATGTTTACGGTCCCAACGAATATCATAAGGGCAGAATGGCTTCAGTAGTGTTTCATGCCTTCCGTCA
The DNA here is from genome assembly GCA_016707705.1 of Bacteroidales bacterium. Lineage (GTDB taxonomy): Bacteria > Bacteroidota > Bacteroidia > Bacteroidales > UBA4417 > UBA4417. The sequence goes on along the minus strand of JADJHD010000006.1, from coordinate 91,672 downwards.
GATCAATGAAACAGGAATGGTCAGACTTTTCAGATCACATAAACCCGAATTCAGTGATGGAATGCAGCTCCGCGACTTTATCTATGTGAAGGATGTGGTTGATGTACTGTATGCTCTGATGAAAAAGAAGCCTGAATCCGGACTTTACAACCTCGGAACAGGAAAGGCAAGGCCATTCTATCATTTAGCAGAAGCCGTCTTTAAAGCCCTGGATAAGCCAGCACACATCGAATTTATCGACACCCCTCTTGATATCCGCGATAAGTACCAATACTTCACGGAAGCTAAAATGGACAAACTTCACCAAAAAGCCGGCTATACTGTCCCCTTCTACTCCCTCGAAGAAGGTGTCACCGAATATGTAGCTGAATTCCTCAAAGAGAACCGGTACTTTTAAGTCTTAACATTTAGTATTTACTGCAAACCTGTCTTGCCTTCCATTTAAGAGGAAGCATATCACCAATAATCATCTATAAAAATAACTTCGTTTACACTTCGTAGCCATTAGTGCATTCGTGGCATACAAATACTACCACAACCCAACCTTTGGAAACCTGCAGTACACTCCAATAAAGTTTCAGCAAAAAAGGCAAATTCAAGAATAATATTGATATCTGCCAGAATCAACTCTTAACTACTCTGCCGAAAGATCACTCTTGATTTCAAGCAGAAACCTCTTCACCCTCTGAAGAGTTTTAATCACCTCCTGTGCATCAGGAGCAGTAGTCTTTTGTTTCTTCAGGTGCGCCTTGGCACCTTCCAGGGTAAAACCCTTTTCCTTGATCAGATGGAATATCGTATGAAAATGATCCACATCGTTCTGTGTAAAAAGGCGATTCCCCTTCTTGTTTCGATGCGGTTTAATAATATCAAATTCCTTCTCGTAAAAGCGGATAAGGGAGGTATTCACTCCAAACATCTCAGCCACTTCGCCGATTTTATAATAAAGCTTGGTTATTTCTTTCGTTCTTAGAGGCATAATGGGTTTTCGAAACAGTTTTCCTCTGCTAACAGGGAATACAGATGCAACATTGGGATTTGGAACTTTTGGTATATCGCTTAATCAAGGGTCTGTGAAGGCTGGCTCGACTGTTCAATCATAGCCTGGTATTCCGACGGAGTTATATCGTTGAAGAAGAAATATACAGGATTGATAGGCTGTCCGCCCTTATGAACCTCATAATGCAAATGCGGTGCAGTAGACTTGCCAGTATTTCCAACCATTCCAATAACTTCACCCCTGGTAATCTTCTGCCCTACCTTCACTTTCATGCGTGACAAGTGTGCATAAAAGGTTTCATAGGAATATCCGTGATTAATCTTGATGCACATACCGTAACCACCTCTGTTGTACTCAGCTTCGGTTACAACTCCATCACCGGTGGCATATATTGGAGTCCCGACGGCTGCAGTAAAATCGATCCCTTCATGGAACTTGGTAACCTTATAGAAAGGATCCGTACGATACCCGAAAAAAGATCCAATCCTTCTCAGATCATGGAAATTCACAGGTTGAATCGCAGGAATGCTGGCGATAACCTTTTCCTTGTTCTTTGCAAGATTGAATACCTCATCAAACGACTTCGACTGCACATAAATCTGACTGGTAATCATATCCAGCTTTTTGGCAGTCCCCTGAATGATTTCCGAATTGCTTACTCCACTTAAGTTGGCATAACGGTCTGATCCACCATATCCGGCTTTTCTCACCGAAGATGAAATTGGCTCGGCTTCAAAAATCACCCTGTATATATTGTCATCCCTGTCCTGAAGGTCATCAAGTACTTTCTGCATTCCACCAAGCCTGTCATTCAGAATTTTGAACTGCAGTTTATAGGCTTCCAGCTCATTCTTGAGAGCACGTTCCCTTGGAGAAGAAATAAAGTTGTAGGCAAGCACAATCACCACCGCTCCAAATACAAGACCGAAAGCAAGAGAGGAAAGAAGCCGGCGGAACCTCTCCTTGAAGCTCACCTGCACCCTTTCTATCTTGAGTGATTTTGTATTAAACTGGTATCTGATTTTTGCCATTTGATCGATTTTCTTTTCCTGAGGCGCAATTAACTTCCGGGTTAATTCATCCCCTTAGGGGCAAAAATAATTAATTCCTTAAATTTGCGGTCCAAAGGGATGTGAAGAATTGTTAAGTATTGCCTGAAATGCAGCATTTTTACCCAAAGATGGCATATTTTATCAGTTATCAGTCAGTTTTTTAATTCTCACTGAATCTGATTCACTTATAATACGGTTACAATTTATCCATCCGGAAACTAATTAAAACAGGAGTCAGTCCTGTTATTTACCCTTACCTTGCATTCATTAATCCCATACTAAATAAACGCCTAACGCATGACCAGTTCAGAAATCCGGAAGACTTTCCTCGAATATTTCAAATCAAAACAGCATGAAATTGTTGCCTCTGCCCCGATGGTAGTTAAGAATGACCCTACCCTCATGTTTACAAATGCAGGCATGAACCAGTTCAAGGATATCTTTCTTGGAAATGCTCCCGTTAAATATTCAAGGATAGCAGATACTCAGAAATGCCTCAGGGTTTCAGGTAAACACAATGACCTTGAAGAAGTTGGTCATGACACCTATCACCATACCATGTTCGAAATGCTGGGCAACTGGTCATTTGGAGACTATTTCAAGAAGGAAGCCATCGCATGGGCATGGGAACTTCTTACCGAAGTTTATAAAATTGATAAAAGCTGTCTCTATGTTACCATTTTTGGAGGCGATGCAAATGATAATCTTCCTGAAGATACCGAAGCTAAAGATATCTGGTTGGCGTTCATCCCGGAAGAGCGCATCCTCAGAGGCTCCAAGAAGGATAATTTCTGGGAAATGGGCGATACCGGCCCATGTGGACCATGCTCCGAAATACATGTGGATATCCGCTCCGCTGAGGAGAAGCAGAAAATTTCAGGTGATAAGCTGGTAAACAGCGATCATCCCCAGGTTATCGAAATCTGGAATAATGTATTTATTCAGTTCAACCGTCAGGCTAACGGTTCGTTGGTTCAGCTTCCTGCAAAGCACGTTGATACCGGTATGGGCTTTGAACGTCTCTGCATGGTGCTTCAGGGTAAGCAGAGCAATTATGACACTGACGTCTTTACTCCTATCATTGGCGAGATTGCTGCACTTTCAGGAATAGCCTATGGCAGCAACCAGAAATCTGACATCGCCATGCGCGTTATGGCCGACCATCTCAGGGCTGTAAGCTTTGCCATTGCCGACGGACAACTTCCCTCAAACGTTAAAGCCGGTTATGTAATCAGAAGAATTCTCCGCCGCGCTGTCCGTTATGGTTATTCATTCCTTAATATCCGCGAACCCTTTATCTATAAGCTGGTTGCCGTTCTTGAAAAACAGATGGGCCCCTATTTCCCTGAACTCACAAGTCAGCTAACCCTTATTCAGCGCGTTATCAGTGAAGAGGAACAGTCCTTCCTCAGAACCCTCTCCATCGGTATTCAGAAGTTCCAGACCTATGTTGCTGCCAATAAAACACAGAAGCTGATTACGGGAGATTTTGCCTTCGAAATGTATGATACCTATGGCTTTCCAATTGACCTTACTCAGCTTATGAGTCGGGAAATTGACTGGCAGGTTGACATGGAAGGCTTTAGCAAACGATTGGAAGAACAAAAAAACCGGTCAAGGCAGGATGCAACTGTGGAAACTGATGACTGGGTTGAACTCTTCCCTCTCGACAACAGCGAATTCATAGGATATGATGTCCTCGAAACCCCGGTAAAACTTGCCCGCTACAGGAAAGTGCTTACCAAGGGAAAAGAGATTTACCAGCTGGTATTCGACCGTACTCCTTTCTATGCTGAAAGTGGCGGACAAATGGGTGATACAGGTGAAATCGTTTCAGAATACGAAACTATTCAGATCACTGATACCCGTAAGGAAAACACATTGATCATCCATCTTACTGAACAGCTTCCCGCCAGACCAGAAGCCGCATTCACAGCTAAGGTAAACACTGAGAACAGAACCAGCATTGCCAATAACCACTCTGCAACCCACCTCCTTCATTTTGCACTACGCAAAGTTTTGGGCTCGCATGTAGAACAAAAAGGATCCTATGTCGGACCTGAATATTTGCGCTTCGACTTCTCACATTTCCAGAAGCTAACCGATCAGGAAATCCTTGAGGTTGAAACCATGGTAAACAGCCTGGTCCGCAAGAATGCATCCCTCGATGAAAAACGTGCCATCCCAATGGATGAAGCCCGCAAACTTGGAGCTCTGGCTTTCTTTGGTGAAAAATATGGCGATAATGTCAGGGTTATCCGTTTTGGAGAATCTGTGGAACTCTGCGGAGGAACACACGTAGCCGCAACCGGACAAATCGGATCATTCAAGATAGTCAGTGAAAGTGCCATTGCAGCCGGTGTAAGGCGTATTGAAGCCATCACTGCAGGCAGCGTAGATGAATTCCTGAGAAATCAGCAGCAGATCATCGATGAACTGAAAGCACTTGTGAAGAATCCAACTGATCCTCTTAAGGCTGTTCAGCAGATGATAGAACAGAACAATGAACTCAGGAAACAGCTTGAAAGCTTCAATGCCGAAAAAGCAGGACGAATGGGTGTTGAACTGGCTGCAAAGGCAGAAAGCCTGAACGGAATGAACTTCATCGCCACAAGGGTTGACCTTGATTCAGCAGGAGTTAAAGACCTGGCATTCAGTCTCAAAAACTCAGTTGAAAACCTCTTCCTTGTGCTTGCCAATCATGCAGATGGGAAGGCAGGAATAGCCGTAATGATTTCCGAATCACTGGTAGAATCCAGAAAGCTGAATGCAGGACAATTCGTAAGGGAACTTGCAAAACATATTCAGGGCGGAGGAGGCGGACAGCCAACTTTTGCCACAGCCGGAGGAAAGAACCCCGATGGCATAGACGCAGCGCTGGCCCAGGCAAGGGAACTGGCTATGTCAGCCCAATAAAGGCAGCATGCAATTAAATATAGCATAGCAGGTTAGAGATCATTCAAAGGAAATATACCATGAGCCAGATCGTAAAGCATCCAATCCAGACACTGGGATACCAATTTATCCCGGAGGAATTCCTTCCTGTTGGAAAAGATGAATATTACCTGCGCAACAAGCAGAACACCTCCAATACCAAATACCGGCAACTTACCGCCCATGAAATTGAGATTTTGGTGCGGAACCACAATACCAGTGGAGACTGGAACAAACTTCTTGTTTCAGATGCCTTCAATCCGGAACTGGTGAAGGACTGCAAGTTCTTTGGACTGGTAAGGATTGGTAAGCTTGAACCCTACTTTCTTGAATTCCATGATCTCAAAGTCCCTGTAGGCTTATACAGCAGTACCATTATCAATTGCGATTTTGGTGATAATGTGGTTGTGGACAATGTGAATTATTTCGCCAATTACATCACTGGTGATGAGGTTATCATTGTGAATGTAAATGAGATAGCCACATCAAACCATGCAAAATTTGGAAATGGCATTCTCAAGGAAGGTGAATCTGAAGAGATCAGGATCTGGCTGGAGATCTGCAATGAGAACGGTGGCAGGAGCGTAATGCCTTTCGAGGGAATGCTCCCCGGCGATGCATGGCTTTGGAGCCGAAGCAGGCATGATCAGGACCTTCAGCGCAGGTTCAGGGAAATGACCGAAAAGAAATTCGACAATTTCAGGGGATACTACGGAACACTTGGACATCGCACGGTTATCAAGAACTGCAGCATTGTTAAGGATGTGAAAACCGGTACTGATGCCTACCTGAAGGGAGCCAATAAACTCAAAAACCTCACTATTAATTCATCGGAAGATGCGCCAACACAGATTGGTGAAGGATGTGAACTCGTGAATGGCGTGATTGGTTTGGGTTGCAGAATCTTTTATGGCGTGAAGGCTGTCCGTTTTATATTGGGCGCAAATTCACAGTTGAAATATGGAGCCAGACTCATCAATTCCTACCTCGGCGACAATGCTACCATTTCCTGCTGCGAAGTTCTGAATTCACTGATCTTCCCGGCTCACGAACAGCATCACAACAACTCCTTCCTCATTGCAGCAACCATTGAAGGACAAAGCAACATCGCTGCAGGAGCCACCATCGGATCGAACCATAACAGCCGTGGCGCTGATGGTGAACTGGTGGCAGCCAGGGGATTCTGGCCAGCGCTCTGCTCAAGCATTAAGCATAATTCATCCTTTGCTCCATTTACACTTCTTGCGAAAGCAGATTACCCCGCTGAATTGAACATCACACTCCCCTTCTCACTGGTAAGCCGTGATGAAGCCAATAATCACCTGACCATAATGCCGGCATACTGGTTCATGTATAATATGTATGCCCTTGCCAGGAATGCATGGAAAATGGGAGACCGCGACAAAAGACCTGAAAAGATTCAGTTCCTTGAAACAGCTTATCTCGCGCCTGATACTGTGAACAGCATGTTTGAAGCTATCAGGACCCTTGAACTTATGGCCGGCAAACATCTTGCCGAACTTCAGGGACAATCAGGTCAGTTGAATGATGCTGAACTGAGAGCAAAAGGAAAACAGGGTCTGGATGCTAAGCTCCCGGAACTGGCCTCCATTCCTGATAAGAGCCATATGTTTGAGCATAGCAGCTCTCCAGCAGTGATTGTTAAGGCTTCTGAAGCCTGCGCCACCTATCGTGAGATGATCATGATCTATGCTGTTGAGGCTTTGCTGAATCATAAAAAGTACCATCCTGATTATTCGTTCAAGCAATTGGCTGACGATTTTAAGACTGCTGAAAAACGCGAAGAATATGTAAATGTTGGTGGACAGCTTATGAAAATATCTAGTCTGCAACTATTGCGTTCACGCATCAGTTCCTATGAAATCATCGACTGGGAAGCAGTTTACCAGTTTTATCATACTGAAGCCGACCAATACACGGCAGATAAATTCAAGCATGCTATCACTTCGTTGAAGGAGGTCCTTCCAGATGCTTCCGACAAGGCATCATTCAGTAAAATAATCGGTAATTATCTGATTGTAAAGCAGAAGTATGCCAAATCCATTGAAGATTCCAGAAAGAAGGATTACAGTAATCCATTCAGGAAAATGGTTTATGAAAATGCCGAAGAGATGGATGCTGTAATTGGGAAACTGGGCAAGAACTCCTTTATCCGGCTTCAGAAGCAGGAACTGGAAAAGTTCAGCGAAGAGGCAAAGGCACTGGCTTCATCCTGGAGTCTGGATCCATCCTGATCGGGACTTGCACGCTCAAACTTAAAAATCTTACAAGAAAAAATGATTTAGTTTAAGTATTTTACTTGAAACATTAAACATTTTTCAGAATTTCGTGTTGTCTACTGAAATTGCAACTAATTTCAACTGCAACATGATTCGTTATTCAATCAAGGACCTCGAAAAACTTTCAGGGATCAAGGCACATACGATCCGAATCTGGGAGAAGAGGTACCAACTGATTCAACCTTCACGGACTTTAACCAATATCAGAACTTACACTGACGAAGATCTGAAGCGTATACTCAATGTATCCCTTCTTAATCGCTACGGTTTCAAGATCTCCAACATTGTGGCAATGACCTCTGATGAGGTTAATCAGAAGCTTGTTGAAATTTCAGTTAAGGATTCCTCCTTCAACCATGAAGTGGAAAGCCTTGTTATGGCAATGATCGAGATGAATGAAGCTCTTTTTGAAAGGGTTCTCTCCTCATCGATTGTTAAATATGGTTTTGAGTCAACAATTAAGGATATACTGAATCAGTTCCTTGAAAAAATTGGTGTACTCTGGCAAACCGGAACCATTACCCCTGCTCAGGAGCATTTTGTCTCTAACCTGATCCGACAGAAACTGATTCTTGCCATCGATAGTCAGCATATCTCCAATAAGGAAAATGCAAAATCCTTCCTGCTGTTCCTTCCTCAGGGAGAATATCATGAAATTGGATTGCTATATTTCCACTACCTGATTAAGAAATCAGGTCATCATGTGGTTTATCTCGGACAAAATGTCCCCATCACCGATCTCACAGAAATAACCTCCATTAAACCTGTTGATTACCTATTAACTTCCGTCACCTGCGCTTTGCCTGGCAATGGACTGCAGGAAATGATCAACAGGCTTGCCGGCATATTCCCAAATCAAACCATACTAATTGGTGGATATCAATTTCATGAGCACTCTCCAAAACTTCCTTCAAATATGATCGTCATGGATTCAATGGAAGAAGTTGAGGGTTTTATTCATAATCTATAGTAATTTCCCAAAACCTCAGGTCGATTTGTCTTATTCATGGTTGAATATTCGACCAGCCTAGTCTCCTTTTTCCATCAGAAATTGATTAAAATCATGGTCCGCTGATGCTTTATCTGGCGAAAAGCTACTCCATTTTCATTAAAAAAGCAGTTAAAAATCTTTGATTTTTCATTCTCGCTTTGTCTACTTCCCCAATTATACGGGTAACAAGCGTAGTTTTGTTTGATTTTAAGTATTTGATTACTTGAATATTAAAATGACAAATCTAAATTTTAACATATTTTTTAGAAGGCCTCATTGTTTTGTTTAATATTCGGTCGTATATTCGTTAACACGTTTTATTCATTCTAAATAAAGATAAATTTGAAAAAACGTTCTATATTCATAGTATTAATATGTTTTAACAAAATGTTAACATTATTTTGAATGAATATAAATAATAATGTTTAATTTTGCTCACCGAATGTTAAACACGACTTTATCATGACCCAAATAGAATTCACCCATAAACTCGTTAGCCTGCATGAAAACCTGCAGTACTATGCTAACATGCTTACCTCAAACAGGGAGGAAGCGAAGGACCTGATTCAGGATACATACCTAAAGGCACTGGCAAATCGCGACAAGTTTGCAGATGATACCAATCTGAAAGCCTGGGCATACACTATTATGAAGAACACCTTCATTAACAACTACAGAAGAAATCAGAAAGCCAATACCATCATCGACAATACCGAAGACCTTTTCTACCTGAATATTCCCCGCAAATCAGAATTTGCGTCACCCGAATCAAAATATTCAGAAAAGGAAATCAAGAGCAGCATTTCCAAGCTCGCTCCAGACCAGAGGCTTCCATTTGAGATGCATAACAGCGGATACAAATACAAGGAGATTGCCGACAGTTTGAATATCTCTATCGGTACTGTTAAGAGCCGGATCTTTTTTACCCGTCGCAAATTGATGGATAACCTTAAGGAATTCGCAGATTAATCCACTGGAATACAATTCAATTAAGGCCACCTGAAATACTCAAGTGGCCTTTTTTTCTAAAAACATATGAAACAAATATCAGAAGGGGATAAATTCCCGTCATTCAGACTTCCAAATCAGGAAGGACAAATCATTGACAGCTCTAACTTTTTGGGTAGAAAACCATTGGTAATTTACTTCTATCCCAAGGATGAAACTGCAGGCTGCACCGCCCAGGCATGTGCATTCCGCGACAGCTACCAGGATTTCAGGGATGCGGGTGCAGAAGTTATAGGAATCAGTTCCGACAGCAGCGATGATCATCAGAAATTTGCAGAACATCACCGCTTACCTTTTGTCCTGCTCTCTGATGCAAAAGGAGAATTCAGAAATACTGTCGGGGTACCCGGTAGTATGCTTGGATTGCTTCCCGGCAGGGTCACCTATATCATCGACAAGGCTGGAATAGTCCGGTACGTATTCAACTCTCAGCTGAATATCAAGAAGCATATCAGCGAATCCCTGAAAGTTCTGAGCAGTCTTTCCTAAAGAATAATTTTGAATAGCAAGGCAATTGCCTGACAAGATTTCAAAGGAATGAGCTATGCCGGTTCAAAATGTACCGGCAGTTGCAATATTTCTATCACCTGGAAAGATAAGATTATTGTTTCTGCTCCTGCTTTTCAATGCTGAGTTTCAGGATGGCAAAAATCATTACCAGTGCACTAACCCATTGAACAGTGGTTAACACCTTATGATTGAAGAGGTAATCAAATACAATAGCTGAAAGCGGGAAACATAGTTCACATATGGTAGCCAGCATCGCCCTGATCCTGGTCAAGCCGAAATAATACAGGAATATTGCTCCGCTACCCGTTGTTAATCCAATGATCAGGAAAATCATCCATTCCATGGTTGTAACACCGGTAATGGTACTGAGGGATCCTGTCATCAGGACAATCACAAGCATGATCAGACTTGTGAATCCATACCTGAAAAAAGTAGCCGTGAAGAAATTGTACTTACCAAGCACCTTTTTGCTGAATACAGTGGAACTCCCGAATGCAAATGCTGCAAGAAGGGAATATCCGGCTGCAAGAGCAGTTTCATTGCCTGTTGAGAAATCAGGAACTTCAAACCCGAAGGTCAGGAAGTAACCAGCAACAATTGCCAGAGCAGACCAAATGGCAAAATATCTCTTTAGCTTTTCCTTAAGCAATATAGTTGCCAGTGTGATTGCAAATACAGGCTGAAGCTTCTGCAGAAGCACAACTACTGTAAGCGCCTTGAAATTCACGATGAAAAGAGCCTTGACAATTGCCAGTGTTCCAATAGCCCCGCCAAAAAGGGAAACCAGAAAAAACATGCTGGCATCAGCCAATGTAAAGTTCTTCAACTGCCTGTACTCACGGGCGAGAAATAGATTCATCACCAGAAATGGCACAATATGCAGAACAAAAACTACCAGACTTATATCCAGCCTGTATAGTCTTGGCGTTAAAACAATTCCATCAAGCCCCCAAAGAATGGCTGCTACACAAATCGCCATTGATCCGGCAAATACTTTCTTGTTCAATATCATTCTGGTTCCTGATTTTCTTAACGCCAGCAGTGGCGCAGCCTACCCTTGAAAAAGTGTGCAAAGATAATGAATTGCAGGCATTAAGAACAGCTGCTGTACTCTCCGGAATCAAATGCTGCAAAGAGTTTTTCAACATCATCGTTAAGTAATTAACAATAAGCCCAGAAAAATTCTCTACCTCTGGAAGATTATTATCTTTGTCGCACCTAAAAAAACATCAATTAATAATCCAACTCAATGATAACCAACAACTTCATAGATCGTCACAATGGCCCCGGTAAAGCAGAGCTTGAGCATATGCTTAAAACTGTCGGAGTTGAATCCCTTGAACAACTGATCAATGAAACAGTCCCTTCCTCCATCAGGCTGAGCAAGCCGATGAATCTTCCAAAGGGAATGAATGAGTATGAATATCTTGGCCATATCAGGCAGCTTGCTGACAAGAATAAAGTTTTCAAGAGCTTTATTGGTCAGGGATATTATGATACGATTACTCCCGGCGTAATCTTGCGCAACATTTTCGAAAATCCGGGCTGGTACACTTCATACACCCCATACCAGGCGGAAATTTCACAGGGCAGGCTTGAAGCTCTGCTCACCTTCCAGACCATGGTAATTGACATGACCGGCCTTCCGATTGCAAACGCATCCCTTCTGGATGAAGCAACTGCAGCCTCCGAAGCCATGATCATGCTTTACAATGCCCGTAGCAGGGAAGCTGTTAAAAACAACCACAACGTCTTCCTTGTATCACGCAATGTCTTCCCTCAAACCATTGATGTCCTGAAAACAAGGGCTATTCCACTTGGCATTGAGGTTAAGGTAGGATGCACCAGGGAACTTGAACTATCAGCACCAGCCTTCGGACTCATGCTTCAGTATCCCAACCAGTTCGGAAACATCAATGACTACAGTGAAATCGGAGGCAAAGCTCACGAAGCCGGAATTGCAGTTGCTGTTGCCTCCGACCTTCTCAGCCTTGCCCTTCTTACTCCTCCGGGTGAATGGGGTGCAGACGTGGTGGTTGGCTCCACTCAGCGTTTTGGTATTCCAATGGGATTTGGCGGTCCGCATGCTGCCTTCTTCGCTACCCGTGAAGATTACAAACGTTTTATTCCCGGACGCATTATCGGAGTTTCGGTGGACGCTCAGGGAAACAGGGCTCTCCGCATGGCCCTTCAGACTCGAGAACAGCACATCAAGCGCGAAAGGGCTACCTCAAATATTTGTACCGCACAGGCACTTCTGGCAATAATGGCCGGTATGTATGCCGTTTACCACGGACCTGCAGGAATAAGAGAGATTGCACGACATATCAACATACTCACCAAGGTACTTGCTGACGAATCACAGAAATACGGCTATAAACAGCTCAATCAGGATTTCTTCGACACCCTGCGCATCGAAATTCCTGAAACAACCCAGATAGAAGCAATCAGGGACCTTGCTATTGAAAGTCAGATCAACTTTAGATACATCGACGAAAAAACCATAGGCATAAGCCTTGGCGAAACCACTACCCTGGATGATGTAAACCTGGTGCTTCACATTCTGGCTTCGGCAAACAGGAAGCAATTCAGTGAGTTTGTATGTGACCCTCAGGTATGCGGACTGCTTCGCTCCTATCAGGAGAAATTTGACCGCAAATCATCATACCTCTCTGCCCCTGTTTTCAACAGTTACAGGTCAGAGACTGAAATGATGAGATTCCTCAAGAAACTTGAAAACCGTGACCTCGCCCTCGACCGCTCCATGATTCCACTGGGTTCATGCACCATGAAACTGAATGCTGCAGTGGAACTCATCCCCCTCAGCTGGCCGGAATTCGGTTCAATTCATCCATTTGTCCCGGCTAATCAGGCTGAAGGATATCTTACATTGATTTCAGAACTAGAAAAGGCCCTTTGTGAAGTTACTGGCTTCAAGGCTGTATCATTCCAGCCGAATTCAGGTGCTTCAGGTGAATATGCAGGACTGCTGGTTATTGCAGCCTTCCACCAAAGTCAGGGAAATGCCCACCGCAATGTTTGCCTTATTCCAGCTTCAGCGCATGGAACAAACCCTGCAAGCGCTGCAATGGCCGGCATGAGTGTGGTGGTTGTCAAAACCGACGAAAACGGAAATATCGATACCGCTGATCTGCTTGAAAAAGCTCAGAAAAACCAGGAGAACCTGGCTGCTCTTATGGTTACCTATCCTTCAACCCATGGAGTTTTTGAGGAAAATATCCTTGAAATAGTCGATATCGTTCATAAACATGGCGGACAAGTTTATATGGATGGCGCCAATATGAATGCACAGGTAGGTCTTACAAATCCCGGACTCATTGGTGCTGACGTTTGTCACCTGAATCTGCATAAAACCTTTGCCATTCCTCATGGCGGAGGAGGTCCCGGCGTTGGCCCCATTGGAGTTGCAGAACATCTCGTTCCATTCCTTCCGGGTCATTCCGAGGTTAATACAGGTGGATCTGAAGCAATAAGTGCTGTCGCAGCCGCACCTTATGGAAGCGCTCTTATCCTGCCTATCTCCTATGCCTATATCAAACTGCTGGGTGGTAATGGACTTACCGAGGCTACCAAATATGCAATCCTCAATGCCAATTACCTGAGGGCCCGACTTGAAGGACATTACAAAATCCTTTATACCGGCCGTAAGGGACATGTGGCTCATGAAATGATACTGGATTGCAACCAGTTTCTCAAGACTGCTGATGTTGCAGTTATTGACATTGCCAAAAGGCTTATGGATTATGGCTTCCATGCTCCAACTGTAGCCTTTCCGGTTATCGGAACCCTTATGGTGGAACCAACAGAGAGTGAGCCATTGTCAGAGCTTGACAGATTTGTGGATGCTATGATCGATATCCGCAAGGAAATTGAAGCTATAGAAAAGGGTGAAGTCGATAAGCAGATCAATGTTATCAAAAAAGCGCCGCATACAGTGGCTATGGTAACTGCTGACGAATGGGCACTCCCCTATTCCAGGACCAGAGCGGCCTTCCCGCTGCCTTGTGCTAAGGAAGATAAGTACTGGCCTGCTGTGACCAGGATCGACGATGCCTTTGGCGACAGAAATCTGGTTTGCAGTTGCGCACCAATTGAATCCTACATTTCCTGATACAATTAACCAGGTATTCCGGAACAACTGATAACACCCGGCAATCAGGCTCTACCTGTTGCCGGGTGTTCTTTATTTCGTTAAGAATTTAGGGTTAAATCTGATCTTTAGATAAAGAAAATAAAGCATAGTTTTTATCCTTAATTTTGCTGTCTCATTTCAAATGCCTTGAGAGTGAAAATCGGCAGAAACTCCATCTTTTATATCAGTACAATAGGGATATTCATCCTGCTGATGTGGGTTATACTGCAAAGGGGAAATAGTCTTGAAACAACGCATCTCAAATCGCTGGGATCTTCTGTCCACCACACAGTAACTCCCACTGCAATTCCACAACTGAGCTTTGGAGAGCAACTGAAAAGCAGCATCAGTCAGAATTTTGAACACCCTTTAAGCATACTCCTTCTTCAAATCCTGGTCATCATTCTGATATCCAGACTCTTCGGATTCCTGTTTCAAAAAATTGGTCAGCCTACCGTTATCGGAGAAGTTTTAGCTGGCATCTTATTGGGCCCCTCTTTTCTGGGCTTATTCTTCCCTGACCTTTTCAGTTTCATTTTTCCAGCAAGCTCGCTTGGGAATTTGCAGCATTTGAGCCAGATAGGCCTTATTCTTTTCATGTTTATAATTGGCATGGAACTGGATTTGAAGCTACTGAAGAATACAGCGGGTACAGCAGTATTGGTTAGCCATGCAAGCATAATATTCCCATATATTTTGGGAGTTCTGCTATCGCTTTACATTTTTGTGGACTTTGCTCCGGCAAATATTGGATTTCTGCCCTTCGCCCTTTTCATGGGTATCTCAATGAGTATTACTGCCTTCCCGATTTTGGCAAGGATATTACAGGAGCGGGGACTTACCAGAACTCCACTTGGCACCATGGCTCTTACTTGCGGAGCTATTGATGATGTTACAGCCTGGGCAGTGCTGGCAGCAGTTATTGCAATAGTAAAATCGGGCTCAATGGCCGGAGCCCTTTCTACCATAGGCTTGACGGTTCTTTACATGCTGGTAATGCTCTATGTAATCCAGCCTTTCCTTAATAAAGTCGGAAAAGTTTATATAGCCAGGGAAACTATCAATAAGACCCTGATTGCGCTTATTTTTGCAATGCTTCTGCTTTCAGCATATATCACTGAATCCATTGGAATTCACGCCTTGTTCGGAGCATTTGTGGCAGGTGTAATAATGCCGCACAACATCGATTTCAAGAAAAATCTTGTTGAGAAGATAGAGGACATAAGCCTGGTTCTGTTTCTTCCTCTGTTCTTTGCTTTTACTGGATTAAGAACACAAATCGGACTTCTTAACGATATCTACTTATGGCAGGTATTTGGTTTGGTGCTTTTTGTTGCCATTCTTGGAAAATTCGGTGGAAGTATGCTGGCAGCACGATTTGGAGGATTGTCATGGAAACTTTCGCTTTCAATCGGAGCCCTGATGAACACCAGAGGCCTTATCCAACTAATTGTCCTGAATATAGGCTATGAACTGGGGATCCTGTCGCCCGAGATTTTTGCCATTCTTGTGCTCATGGCAGTTATCACCACTTTCATGACCAATCCAAGTTTGCAATTAATCGATTACTTCTTTAGAAAGAAAGAGCAGGCAGTAGCAGATAAATTACTAAGACCTTTCAGTATCCTGATTTCCTTCGGCCCTCCGGCAATGGGGAAAACCTTACTGAAAATTGCACAACAGATTTCCCCTCCTGACACCGAATTGCTTCATAGTCAATACTCAGCCCTGCATCTTACTCCAAGTTCAGAGGTGCACCCGGCGCAGGCCCAGATTTTTGAAGACGAAGGATTTGCTCCAATCAAACAGGAAGCCAGGGAAAGCGGAATCAATGTAAACACCATCTACAAGGCAACTGATGATGTTTTGAATGAGATTATCCGCACAGCCAATAAGGGAGATTTTGATCTGCTGCTGATGGGAAGTGCAAGATCTGTGTTTACTGAAAACTATCTTGGTGGCAAAATCAGGAAAGTATTGAATGAGTGCAAATGCAACATCGGCATTTTCGTAGATAAATACTATACTGACAGCTCAAGGGTTATCATGCTTTTACCCGGATCAGCTGATGAGTTTACGCTCAGGATTATTTCGAACTTGCTTGAACGGCCCGAAACAAAGCATCTTTGTTTGGTAAACAGCAAGGACAACGGCCTCCCGCCTGAACTTCCTGAAGAACTATTCAAACAGGAACATCCCGAACTTCAATTAAGATCCTATAGTCAGTTAGGAGAAGAACTTCATCCGGACATGTCATACGACCTTCTGATTGTTCCCCTGGAAGAATGGAAAACACTGTTCTCCGGCAAGCCTAAAAATCCTGAATTTTTGCCTTCGGTGCTTATTCTAAAGAACAAGGTTTAATTATCCCGCAATAAGTTTGGCAATTGCAAAAGCTGCTGCGCTTGCCACGGCTCCTATAAATGTGGTTTTCAGAGCACCTTTTATGGCAGGCTGACCTGTTAGTTTGCTTTTGAAATATCCGAAGCCCATCAATGCTGCCAGCGTAATTACAACTGAATATTTGAGCCCTTCTATCGGAGATTGGGTAAAGAAATAGGATACCAGAGGCACCATTCCGCCGGCTATATAGGATATGGCAATTACCATGGCACTGTTTCTGGCCTGGTTAACAGCAGGTTCCTCCAGGTTGAGTTCAAATTTCATCATGAAATCAACATATTTATCAGGGTCTTTCGCCAAATCATCCACTACCTGCATCTGGATATGGTCACTCACGCCATAATTGGCAAGTATCTCACGAACCTCTTCCCTTTCCTTTTCCGGCAGATTCTCAACTTCCCAATATTCACGGCGTTTTTCTGAATGATAATGCTGATATTCGGTTACACCAGCCATATAACCTCCAAGTCCCATGGCAATAGACCCGGCAATAATCTCAGCCAATCCTGCAGTAACTACGATGCTGTTGCTGGCAACCGCCCCGGTGAGGCCGGCTGTGAGAGCAAAAGGAACCGTGAGTCCATCGGCCATTCCAATAACGACATCCCTTATTTGCTTAGTACCGGTAAAATGTTCTTCCTTATGTGCCATAATCTATCTGAATCTGAATTTGAATACCACTTATTAAAACAATCAACTCCCAATTAGTTCCATAAAACAAGACAAAATTCCCCAACCCTGATAAGATTGGGGAATTTGTGAAGATACGAACTAGAATGTAATTATGAAACTTTTGAAACTGCGTGGAAACATATTCATTATCAATGTCCGGACTATTTCATCGGGTCCTGAAATATCTATGCATTGATAATTTCCATCTGAACCAGACAATGCTCAATGCGCTTCCAGGTCCTTTCAATGTCATGATCAAGTCCAACGCTGTATCGAATCAAACCTTCTGACAGACCCATTTCCTTCTGAACGTCTTCAGGAACCTCGCTTGAGGTGCTTTTTCCAGAATTGCTGAACAGGGTTTTGAAATATCCCAGACTAACAGCCAGGTAACCAACATCATGCATTTCCATTAGCTCCATAAATCGTCCGGCCCTGTCAGCAGTAACCAGGTCAATTGCGAGCATTCCACCGAATCCAAATTCAGGATTCATAATGCGCTTCATCACCTCATGTCCTGAATGATTCTCAAGTCCTGGATAAACAGCCTTTAGTCCGGCAGCATTCAGTTTTCCGGCCAGATAGGCAGCATTCTTGCTATGCTGCTGCATCCTGATATGCAGGGTATGCAAATTCTTCAGTATGGAAGATGAACGCATTGGATCAAGCACCGGTCCAAGTAACATTGCTGTTCCGGTGTTTACATCGATCAGCGAACCGATAAAATCCCTGCTTCCGCATATTGCACCAGCAACACAGTCATTTTTACCATTTATGAACTTGGTGAGGCTGTACACTACGATATGAGCACCCAGCTTAGCCGGAGCAACAATCATTGGAGTAAATGTATTGTCAACCACCAGTTTTGCACCATGCTCGTCGGCAATAGCAGCCAGAGCAGGAATATCTGAAACCTGCAGCAGTGGATTTGTCATGGTTTCAGTGTAGATCATCCTGGTATTGGGCTTCATGGCCTTGCGGACAGCCTCAGGATTGGTGATATCCACGAATGTGGTTTCAATATTGAAACGGGGCAGGTAATTGCTCATAAAGGCAAATGTTCCGCCATAGGTGGTCATGCTGGAAACAATATGATCGCCACTCTTGCACAGTTGAAGGATTGCAGAAGTTATAGCTCCCATTCCGGAAGCAGTCACCCACCCTTCTTCAGTTCCTTCCATTGCTGCCAGAGCATCCGCAAGGTATTTGTTGGAAGGATTCCAATGCCTTGAATAAAGAAAGCAGCCCTGTGTTTCACCATGAAAAGTATCTGTCATGGTTTTAGCCTGCATAAAGGTGTACGTTGCTGAATCGGTAATGGATGGATTCACATCGCCATATTCACCGAACTGCTTAAGGTCAAAAATGGCATTTGCCGGATCATGTTTCATTGGAAGGATGTTAAATGAGTTATATTGTGTTGACTGCCTGATCAAAGGTAAATTATGCTGGCATTCGAAATGAGGAAACAATAGTTTCAAACAAACATTATATTCCTAATTTATCTCCAGTATTTTCGAATAGCAAATCTATCAATATATCAATAATTATAGATATTATGTTACATTCTATAATACAATAAGCATATTTTTTTAAATAGTGTTAGCCTTTATACATATTTTTGATAGAATCAATAAGTTTATGATGTAATTTTGCTTTTCTAAGTTTCAAACTATCACTAAAGCCTGAGTTATGATACTGGATGCTCTCGACAGGAAGATTCTCGAAATGCTGATGAAGGATGCCAGGGTCCCGTATCTGGAGATTGCCCGCAAATGCAGGATTTCCGGGGCTGCAATCCACCAGCGCATGCAAAAAATGAAGGAATCCGGGATATTTCGGGGGACGCAGCTGGCATTGGATCCTCAGAGGATGGGGTACATGACCTGCGCCTTTATCGGAGTGCAGGTTAATCTCACATCCACAAGTACTCATGAAGAAGTGTTCAGAAAAATAAGCCAGATTCCAGAGATTGTGGAATGTCATCATATCAGCGGGAAATATTCGCTCCTGGTAAAAGTGTACACCCGCAACAATGAGCATCTGAAAAAAGTCATAGTTGAGCAAATTCAGTCCATTCCAGAGATCAGTTTTACCGAAACATTTATTTCGCTCGAAGAGGGATTTGCCCGACAACTGCCGGTTATACCCTAGTTGCAGTGAGTGATACCTGAAATGGAATTTATAATACCTTTGCCGCTTAATAACCAGCCAAATCAAATCCAAGCAAAAATGAAAAAATCCCTTCTTCTTTTAACGATCAGCAGCCTTTTACTTCTGTTTGCCTGCAAATCCGGCAGCAATAACGACCAGAGTGTTGGAAATGGCCACTACGGCGTTAAATCAGGTATTATAACCTACAAACCAATGAACATGATGGGCATATCCATCACACAGGTTGTATATTTTGATGATTACGGTGCAAAGGAAACACGTGAAATTACCACTCAGGGTTCAATGATGGGTACGACCATCCAAACCAAAGCTGTCGATATCCGTGAAGGCCTCACCAATATTCATTTCGAACTGGAGAATATTCAGAACGGTCAGAATGTCGCCAAAAAGGAAGCTTACAAGCAGTCCATTCCGAAGGAATTCATGGAACAGCAGAAATTGTCTGATCTATCTGATGAATTGAAGAAAAAGCTCTCCTACAAGGAAGATGGCACGGAAACAGTTGCCGGACTAAAGGGTGTTAAATACACCATTATGCCTGATAGCGCTCATCCGGATATGATGGCAAATGGAGTTCATTACAAGAATATTCCCCTGAAATTTGCTGTAGGAAACATCGAAATGATTGCCGATAAAGTTGATTTTGACGCAAAAGTGCCTGCAGATAAATTCAAGGTTCCTGCCGGATACCAGATTATGGAACGCGAGCGTGGTGAAATGCCTGCTCAGGAAGGTGAAAATGCAGAAGAAGAAGGTGGAGACATCAGAAGAAAATAAATCAGGAATCATTGCCTGAATGAAACCGGTCCGAAAGGCCGGTTTTTTTATGCCTGCATGTCGGGATTTATCAACCAGCCAGAGAAGAAAGATCTCTATTATTTCTCAAACTGCCGCTATGATTGGTTTTTAGCTTCAGTAATGCTAAACAAAAGCGTTGAAATCTTGTTTGATGTATCAGCATGCTCACGCATTGCACATAGAGTTATTTTGGTAATTTTGCATAAAATTAATTCGTTCATCCCATGAACTTTGATGTAATTGTAATTGGCAGTGGCCCAGGTGGGTACGTAGCTGCTATCCGCGCTTCCCAACTTGGTTTCAAGGTTGCTGTTGTTGAAAAATCAGAACTTGGCGGTATCTGCCTCAATTGGGGTTGCATCCCAACCAAAGCCCTTCTGAAAAGCGCTCAGGTGTTCAACTATACCAAGCACCTTTCCGACTACGGAATTAGTTTTTCCGGAGAAATTTCCGCTGATCTTCCGGCTATGGTCAAGAGAAGCCGCGATGTTGCTGAAGGCATGAGCAAAGGCATTCAATTCCTTTTCAAAAAAAATAAGATTGAACATATTAAAGGCTTTGGTAAGCTTTTACCCGGCAAAAAGGTAGCTGTTACAGATGCTGACGGGAAAGTGACTGAACTGCAGGCTAACCATATCATAATTGCTACTGGTGCCCGCTCCCGGAACTGCCAAACCTTAAACAGGACGGCAAACGGATAATCGGCTACCGTGAAGCAATGACTCTTCCGGAACAGCCTAAAAGATTGGTTGTTGTTGGCTCAGGAGCAATCGGTTCCGAATTTGCCTATTTCTACAACTCAATCGGAACAGAAGTTACTCTTGTTGAATTCCTGCCGAATATCGTCCCTCTTGAGGATGAAGAAGTCTCCAAACAACTGGAGCGCAGTTTCAAGAAAGCCGGAATGAAAGTTATGACATCCTCCTCTGTTGAGTCTGTTGAAGTTTCCGGCAAAGTCTGCAAGGTAAATATCAAGACCCCTAAAGGAAATGAAACTGTAGAATGTGATGTAGTCCTTTCTGCTGTTGGAATTGCAACAAATATTGAAGGCATCGGACTGGAAGAAACAGGTATTAAATTCGACAAGGGCAAGGTGCTGGTGGATGACTTCTATCGCACCAATGTTGAAGGCTACTATGCAATTGGGGATATTGTCCACGGTCCAGCCCTGGCACATGTTGCTTCCCATGAAGGCATTACCTGCGTTGAGAATATCGCCGGCATGCACGTTGAACCTCTTGATTACGGTAACATTCCGGGCTGCACCTATACAAATCCGGAAATTGCCTCCGTCGGCATGACTGAAAAGGCTGCCAAGGAAGCAGGACTGGAAATCAAAGTAGGTAAATTCCCTTTTACAGCCAGTGGTAAAGCAAGTGCTGCAGGTGCCAAGGATGGATTCATCAAGGTTATCTTTGATGCTAAATATGGCGAATGGCTGGGAGCTCACATGATTGGTGAAAATGTTACCGAAATGATTGCTGAAGTTGTTGTTGCCAGAAAGCTGGAGACTACAGGACATGAAATCATCAAATCCGTTCACCCTCATCCTACAATGAGTGAGGCTGTTATGGAAGCGGTTGCTGCTGCTTACGGAGAAGTAATCCATATGTAGTAAATTGCTGCCTGAGGCTGAAGTGAATTCTCAATAAGACAGCTCAGATTTGTTTTTGGCGTTGTCCCCGGGTATTTCAGTAGTTCCGGTGCAGTCATGAAAGAATTGTACAATAAGTACAATTACTTACGTTTTAACATTCTGAGAGTAGACTTCAATTACAGACAGGTAATTTTCGAAATATCCATTCCAAAAAATATACTTTGATATGCAAGTTGAACCCACCTCTATTCCTGACGTTGTCCTGATTAAACCTGATGTATTCCGCGATGATCGAGGATATTTCATGGAGTCATTTCATCTTGAAAAATTCGCAGACCTTGGAATAAAGGGTAAGTTCGTTCAGGATAATGAATCCCAATCCCAAAAAGGAGTTTTGCGCGGACTGCATTTTCAGCGCCCTCCTTTTGCCCAAGGCAAACTTGTGAGGGTTATCAGGGGTGCTGTACTTGATGTTGCTGTAGACCTCAGAAGCAATTCACCCACTTTCGGAAAATGGGTAACCATGGAACTGAGCGGTGAAAATAAATGGCTCTGCTGGATTCCGGAAGGATTTGCCCATGGCTTTCTCACCCTGGAGGATAACACTGTTTTCTCCTATAAATGTACCAACTTCTACCATAAGGCATCCGAAGGAAGCATCAGGTGGAATGATCCTCAAATCGGCATAGATTGGGGCAATATCACACCTTCGCTTTCAGAAAAGGATGCTATCGCCCCACTTCTGAAAGAAATTGGTTTTCCTTTTGCCTGATAATTTAGTTTCAACCTGAAACCCACAACCTTGAAATTCTCATCCCCAACTCATTACCTCCTGCCTGCAGGAATTGTCTGCATATGCCTTCTTGGCGGCTTTCTGCTTTATGAAAACTGGACCTCAGGCAAATCTGACCAGGAATACACTCAGGCATACCAGCAGAACAATAAGATCTTCTCCCTGGTGCTTCCCGACAAACTGGACTTTGCCGGCGAAAAGACTCCTATGAACCTCTATTATGTTCGTGAAAGTCTGGATCGCGAACTCCTGGTTAACGTTTACTGGCAATCGAGTTCGCTTCTGCTGCTTAAAAAGGCCAACAGGTACTTTCCTCTTATTGAGCCTATTCTAAAAAAGTATCAGGTTCCCGATGACTTCAAATTTCTTGCCTTGATTGAATCAGGCCTCTCCAATGTGGTATCACCCGCCGGAGCTGCAGGATTCTGGCAGTTTATTCCCGAAACAGGCAAAAAATATGGTCTCGAAATAAGTGAAGAGGTTGACGAACGCTATAACATCGAAAAATCAACCGAAGCCGCTTGCAAGTTCCTGCTCAGTTCATACAGGCAATTCGGAAGCTGGACTCTCGCAGCTGCTGCCTACAATGCCGGTGAAGGAAGAATCAAGAATGCCGTTGAAGCCCAGAGAGGTGTCGGATATTACGATCTATACCTGAACGCTGAGACATCAAGGTATGTCTTCCGGATACTTGCACTGAAACTTCTGTATGAGCATCCTACCGAATTTGGATATTTCATCCGCAACAAGGACCTCTACCCTCCCATCCCGACCTATACTGTTACGGTTGACTCCACTCAGACCAGCCTGGTTGCATTCGCTGTTAAAAACGGTATCAACTACCGGGTACTCAAGGATTTCAATCCATGGTTAAGAAAAGAACGGCTAACCGTTAAACCCGGAAAAAAATATATTCTTACAATTCCCTCCAAAGGTTTTGAAAACTATAATCAGTTGCTGGATAAAAACCCTGAATCAGAGAAATTATTCAATGATACTCTGGTCCATGGAAAATTGTTCCGCTAAACTCATAAAACTCCAACAGAACATTTGCTGCACTCATAATGGAAACGCTTTCGGATACCACCCTCAATAAAGATTCAACCCTGCAACTTCAGCCTGAAGAGCAGCTGGAAATCTTTGGGGCAAGGGTTCATAACCTCAAGAATATTGACCTGGTAATTCCACGTTACAAATTGGTTGTAATTACCGGATTGAGCGGAAGCGGAAAATCCTCCCTGGCTTTTGATACCATTTATGCTGAAGGTCAGAGGCGTTACATGGAAACTTTTTCAGCATACGCCCGACAGTTCATCGGAGATATTGAACGACCGGATGTGGATAAAATAACCGGCCTGAGTCCTGTTATTTCTATTGAACAGAAAACCACCAACCGTAATCCCAGATCTACTGTTGGCACCATTACTGAAATATATGACTTCCTCCGCCTTCTTTATGCAAGGATAGGTGATGCATATTCTCCTCAAACCGGACAGCAGATGATTCGCTATTCCGATAGCCAGATTATTGAACTCATCCATAAATATTATGCTGATAAGCGGGTTTATCTATTGGCACCTCTGGTAAAGGGTAGAAAAGGGCATTACAGGGAACTTTTTGAACAAGTTAGGAAACAGGGCTTTGCGAAGGTCAGGATTGATGGCGTGATTATTCCGCTTGCCTTTGGAATGCAGGTGGATCGATACAAGATTCATGACATTGAAATAGTGATCGACGAAATTGAAGTGAACGGTAAATCCGCTCAGAGAATTTCAGGCTCCGTTGGCACTGCCCTCAGACATGGCAAAGGTTCCATGATCCTGCTGAATGCCGAGGATAACAATACCCATCACTACAGTCGATTGCTGATGGACCCTGAAACAGGCATCTCCTTCAGTGAACCTGAACCCAATACATTTTCTTTCAATTCCCCATATGGCTACTGCCCTAATTGCAAGGGACTTGGAGAAATCACTGAAATTGATCACAGCAAGATAATACCTGATAAAAACAAAAGCATTAAAAAGGGTGGACTGGCTCCAATTGGTGAATACAAGCCAACCTGGATTTTCAGGCAGCTGGAAGCAATAGCACATAAATACCGCTTCACACTCGACACTCCGCTGGGAGAAGTGCCTGAAGAGGCCATTCATACCATTCTTCATGGCTCCGATGAAGTCATAAAGGTTGCCCATGAGTATCTGGGAGTTACCTCAACCTATTCCCTCAACTTCGAAGGTATCGTTCAGCATATTATTAATCAGAGTGAAGCCGGGAATTCTGAAGGACTCAAGCGCTGGGCTGACGGCTTCATGAACCTGGTTAAATGCCCCGAATGTCACGGGTACAGACTAAAGAAGGAATCCCTTTGTTTCAAGATCGGAGGAAAGCATATCGCTGAGCTTTCGGAAATGGATCTCATTAGTCTCTCCAATTGGTTTGATACCATTGAAGATGAACTTGATAACCGCAAAAGAACAATCGCCCACGAAATCATCAGGGAAATCAAGAACAGGCTTGGATTTTTGCTGGATGTAGGTCTCGATTACCTTACCATCGGAAGGCCTTCAGGGAGTCTTTCAGGTGGGGAATCACAACGAATTCGGCTTGCCACCCAAATAGGATCACAACTGGTAGGAGTTTTATATATTCTTGATGAACCCAGTATCGGACTGCATCAGAGAGATAACCACCGACTGATAAAGGCTCTTCAGGACCTTCGCGATACCGGCAATTCTGTAATTGTTGTTGAGCACGATAAGGACATGATTCTTGCCGCTGACCATGTGGTGGACATTGGTCCGGGTGCTGGTACTCATGGAGGCAGAATAGTAGCACAGGGCAGTCCCAGCGATTTGCTTAAATGCAATAGCATCACCTGTTGCTACCTGAATGGAAAAAAGGAAATCGCTGTTCCTGCAAAAAGGCGTAAATCATCAGGAAATCAGCTAATCCTGAAAGGAGCTACCGGTAACAACCTTCAGGACGTTACCCTGACCTTGCCCCTCGGAATTTTCATTTGTATAACAGGGGTTTCAGGAAGTGGCAAGTCAACCCTGATCAATGAAACCCTATACCCAATTCTCAGCAGGCATTTTTACCGTTCAGAACATAAACCTCTGGCTTACAAGAGCATTGAAGGTATTGAACATCTTGACAAGGTTATTGAAATCGATCAGTCACCCATCGGCAGAACACCTCGCTCCAACCCTGCTACCTACACCGGGGTATTTGATGAAATAAGAAAACTCTTTACAGGATTGCCTGAAGCAAAAATCAGGGGATACAAGCCTGGCCGCTTCTCCTTCAACGTAAAGGGCGGACGCTGTGAAACCTGTCAGGGTGCTGGTATCCGGACAATTGAAATGAACTTCCTGCCGGATGTGCATGTCCCCTGCGAAGATTGTGAAGGCAAGCGCTATAACCGCGAAACGCTGGAAGTCAGGTATAAGGGTAAATCCATCAACGATGTGCTCAATATGACCATTGAGCAGGCTGTTGAGTTCTTCGCAAACATTCCCTCAATACTGCAGAAAATCAGGACACTCAACGAGGTAGGACTGGGCTATATAACTCTTGGACAACAATCCACCACTCTTTCAGGGGGAGAAGCCCAAAGGGTCAAACTTGCATCAGAACTTGCAAAGCGCGATACCGGAAGGACTATGTATATTCTGGATGAACCAACCACCGGACTTCATTTCGAGGATGTGAATGTTCTTTTACAGGTTCTCAACAAACTTGTTGACAGGGGAAATACAGTGCTCGTAATTGAGCATAATCTCGAAGTGGTTAAGGTTGCCGATCATGTCATTGATCTTGGCCCTGATGGCGGAAGAAGAGGCGGTTATATCATTGCCGAAGGCACCCCGGAAAAGCTTCTAACCTTCAAGGACAGCTTTACCGCACAATACCTTGCCGACGTGCTTCCTCAAAAGCGCTAAAATTACCTGCTTTAACTTTTGTTGATTTAGAATCTGCGAATATCTCTTTGTGATTCCTTCGTGTCCGCCGCGGCAGAGTGTGACTTTGTGGCATTAAAAATTTCACTCAGCAGGATTCTGCCAAACTCTAATATCCGAAATTACAATCGCGAATAAGTCGTGCAATTACTGAGTCTTGACAAACTTAGCAGTAAAGAATTCATTCCCTGACTTGCATTTCAGCAAGTAAAGGCCGGATGCCAATCCATGCAGGCTAATATCTGCCGGCAATGTGGCTTTCAAATGCACAACAGGCTTACCGCTTATATCTATGATTTCTATCTCGCAGTTTTCCAGAATTTGCCTAGAAATATCCAAATGAATTGACTCAATGGCAGGATTGGGAGAAATATTCAAACGGCCGGCACTCACAGGCATATAAGGCTCTGTCCCAAGGGAAGAAACATCAATTCCTGTAAATAATCCCAGTCCACCCCCAAAATTACCGGTACAGATATCAAGCAAGGTGTCAGATTGAAGATAGGCAGCAGCAAATGAAGATCTCCAACCGTTTTTCATCATATCAAGAGTTCCTGCCGAAGTAAATTCACCTTCCAGGTTATTCATTATATCATCATAGAGAAATAAATCGCCAAACTCGGAGCCAACGATAAGTTTGAGCCGGCCCTGCTTATCCTTGAGAAAGCAGGGAACAGAATAGCCAAAATAGGATAGGTTGATATCGGTTACATCCACAGCTCCAAGCGAATCAGTCTCCAGAATAAATTGCGGATTTTCCAGCGGTCCGGTATTCCTGTACCAGGAAAGTCGTCCATCCCTCTTTCCGCTAACAATATCAATCAGATCATCACTGTTCAGATCAATAAGCTGAGGGGCACTGAAGTCACCCACATCCAACAGTCTGAATGCCGGATCGAAAGCAGCAAAGCTAAATGGATTACCTGCTCCGGCAGTATTCTGCAGGTAAACGAACTTTCCTTTTGAATTTCCGCAAATAAGGTCCTGATCTCCATCCCCATCCATATCCCCGAATGCCGGAATCAGCGATTGCATCTGCAATTGAGACAAGTCAAGGTAATCTTCATCCTCAACTTTAAAAACAGGCATATTCTTGGTTCCGGTATTCTTCAGATAAGTAAGGGTAGAAATATAAACGCACTGCAATCCGGAAATCGGTGAATACGAACTGCTGTCAAGCTTTCCGTAATTACCAACAATCAAATCCTGCAATCCGTCAGCATTGATATCAGCAAATGCCGGATAAGCTCCTGAACCAAAATCCAGCATCTGATCCTGCAAAAAATCATCCTGTACAAATTCAAAATCAGGAATTCCTGAACCATTCTTTTGAATATAGAGCCAGCAGGAATGGTCAGTGGCAGATCTGATTAAACCAGGATCGAAGGGCGAAACCAGCAGGTCCTTTTTATGGTCATTGTTCAAATCAAGCATGGATGCAGAAGGAAATGAAATCAGATTCACAGGCTTTGCCTCAGGAAACCCGGTTGTATAGTTAATCATTCTGGCTGTTCCAGACTCTCCGCCATTCTGGAGATAGGTCAGATTTGGAAAATCGACATCACCAAGCAGCAGATCAGGTAAGCCATCACCATTGAAATCAGATGCGAGTAAAGTAGATCCGGTATGTTTAGGCTCTCCTTCCGGCAAAAAACTCTTATTAAAAGAAACACAGGTGTCAAGAAATATGGAATTCGACTCAGCTCCTTCAGCAAATTGTCCCCAGCAGCTGGAAGATTTCTCAAACATCAGCGAATCCGCATTTCCAAAGTTTTCAACAGAGAGGTTTTTATGCCACTCCACAAATGAGCCAAGTCCCCAGAATGTAAGAATATCCAGGTCTCCATCCCCATCAAGGTCCTCAATGGAGGGATAATCTGCATAAGTTACCAGGATGTTTGTACTTGACGAACCCTGATTTGAAACAAGATAGGGATGGGTTTTCTGCTCAAACAAGAGATCTGAATTGCTGATATTTCTGAATACTTCAATTCCTCCGGTGGTATAGGTAAAAATATCTGTCCTGCCATCATTGTCATAATCCCTGAGCAGCATCCACTCCCTGCATACAGGAATTCTTGCAGCATATTCAGGGGCGTAACTGTAACTGATGGAATCAAAGATCCCTGTATTGATAAATGTCAATATCCGGTTGCCATGCCGGTCAAATACCAGAAGGTCTTTAACTTCATCAAGATTGAGATCGATTTCACCAAACTGACAATTGTTGAGACCTCCGGCAAAAGGTATTGAAACTGTATCACCTTGCAGATCAAGAACAGGAATGGTAGTGTTATGAATTTTCCGAAAGCCGCTGGGTATTTGTCCAAATACAATGAATACCTGGAAAATCAGTAAAAGAAGTACATGGATTTTCCGGCTCATTTCAGATTAATAGGAAAGATTCACTACCACTGGAAGATGGTCAGAAGGATAATATCTCCCTTCATGTTCATCAATAACTTTATGCCATGCAGCCTTATTGATATTCTTTACAAAAATGAAATCAATCATTTCTCCGGGTGCAGCTTCTGAATCAAAGCCTGTAAATGTATAAAGCGGACCAGAACGGTTTGGAGTAAGGCTTCGAGTATCGGACAGCAGTAATTTGGGCTTTGAACGCTGGGTAAGTATCTGAACACTCATTGAACTGGGCGCTGAGTTAAAATCCCCGCTGAGGATTACCGGCATTGAACCTGCTATGGAATCAATAGCCTGCATTATCAGGAAGGAGCTGTTACGGCGGGCAATCGCACCCATATGATCAAAATGGGTATTGAAATAATAAAACTCCCTGCCGGTGCGATTATCGCTAAACTGAGCCCATGTGACAACCCTCGTGCAGGCAGCATCCCAGCCTTTCAGACCCGGTACTGTCGGACGCTCTGACAACCAGAATGTACCGCTCCTTATTTCCTTTAAACGAGAGGAATTGTAGAACACCGGTGAGAACTCTCCTTCCTCCTTCCCATCCTCTCTTCCCACACCAACCCATTTATAGTCCGGCATGGCAGCTTGAATATCCCTGATCTGTCCGATAAGCGCTTCCTGCAATCCGAAAACCACCGCTTGCTGCTTTGCAATCAGTCCTATGGTTTTTTGTTGCCGCAATGGCCAGGCATTTATTCCATCATCCGGATTGTTGAACCGGATATTGTAGGACATAACCGTTAGACTTGTATCCTGTGCGTAGCTGCCAAAGGATAAAAGCAATAACAGAAAGGCTATGATGCTGATTTTTTTCATTGCTGAATCAGTAAGAAAGTATGGGAGGACAAAAGCATCCTTCTGTATACAAAATTCGCTAAAAATTAGATTCAGAGGATCGCCGCGCAACAGTAAACATTAATTTCCTTAAGTTTGAATTCCAAAGAGTCAAATACATGAAGATAAAATCAATATTTAAACTGGCCATTCCGCTACTCTCAGTGCTCAGTTTATTTCTGGTATCCTGCGAACCACTTGCCACCTCTTTCAAGAATGAGGAAGATGCCATACAATACACGGCTTCCACAATAAAGGATGCACCCAATGTTGATTCTGCCATCAGCGTCATGACCTGGAATATCAGGTTTGGAATCGGAAGAAGGCCCTGGTTTGGAGATGCCTGCGGTGACATGACCATCTATCCCACTGATACAGTCATGAAAACACTGGATGACATAGTTCAGCAGATAAACTCCGTGAAACCGGATATCCTGATGCTTCAGGAATGTGATGTAAACTCTCAGCGAACAGGGTACTTTGATGAGTTGCAGTATATCCTCGACCATACATATTTTAATTATGCAGTATATGTATCCGAATGGAAAGCCGCAACTATTCCCAGTGATGGCCTGGGCCGAATGGACATGGGTTCTGCAATACTGTCATGCTGGCCAATCACGGATGCTAAACGTCACAATCTTGAGACCCGTGGCGATCAGGCAGGAATTATCAATTACTTCTATCTGCATTCCTGCATGGTTTCCGGAAAGATCAAGATCCCCGGCTTCAAGGAATTCAGCATCATGAATATACATGCATCTGCTTTTGCTACAGATGACACAAAACAAAAGCATTTCCAGGAATTCAAGTTTGCAATGGATAAGATAGATTCTGAAGGAGGCTACTTTGTTGCCGGCGGAGACCTGAATACCCTTCCTCCGGGAAGCGATTCAACTGATTTCTGCTACGAAGATATGTGTCCGGGTGAATCCTTCCATCAATCCGGCGATGATCCCCAGCATAAAGCTGGCAGCGATTATTCTCCTGAAACTGAATGGCTCTTGCCAATTTATGCCGACTACACCTGCGCAGTTCCTCTTGATGAGTATCAGTCGAACCAAACCGCTCATTTCACTCATACTACCAGACCAGAGCATTTCTGGGATCGAACCCTTGATTACCTGTTCACAAACAACCGCTGGGTGGCACATTCTGATATAACACATCAGGAAGGAACAAGCCTTTCAGACCACGCAGCTGTTAGTGCGAAGTTCCTGCTGATAAAGGAATAGGAATTACTCAATTTACTACAATTTGTATTGTTCAAAATATACAGAAATGAAAAGAATTTCTTTGCTGATCTTAGTAGGTTCAATGCTTTTGCCCTTCCTCTCCTATGCACAGCAGGCAACAAAAAGATGGAGCCATCAAACTGCTTATTTGGAGCAGAAAGGCAAATGGGAGTCAGGAATACTCCAGCCTTTCCGATATGGGATTAACTCACGCCTTGAAGTGAGCACCTATGCTTTCCTCCTGCCCCTCATGCCAAATGCAGGTGTGAAATTAAGCTATGGAGTAAAATCAGGCTATGCACTTGCCAGTGAACACAGTCTGAGTGTCCCTTCAGCATTCCTGAACATGGTCAGCAGAAAAGGGACTGGTGGAATCCTTTCTCCTCAGTTCGATTTTCCGTTTATGCTTGGACTTAACAACAGCCTTTATGCAAGCAAAACTGTCCTTGATTCCTGTCTTTTAACATGGAAACTGGGTTTTGGCTTCACGATGCGATCTGATGAGGTTGACCCTCTTGCCACAATAGATTTACCGGTATTTTATCCCAGAATGGCCACCTATTATAAAGGCCTCTCCATTCGCGCAGGTGCTGATGTGCGCAAATCACTCAGTAAAAGATTTGATATTCAAGAAGGATTCCAGTTTTTTCTGATTACCCGAACCGATAATAATTTCTTTTTCGAAAATACCGGCAACATACTCTGGTCAGCAGGGAAATCACTTCGAATTAAAGCAGGATATAACCTTTCATATGGAACTTATCCTTTTGGCAATCACTGGCAGTTGTGGCCAAGCATTGATATTATCTTCGGCAGCAGGATCAGGTAGAACAATATTGTAAGAATTACCTGTGCGAATCATTACTTTCCATTGACTTTTAAAACTCTTTTGTACTGAAAACCAGATATATTCCTGTATTTTTTGTAAGAATTTCAGTAATGTGAAATTAAATTTGAAATATATTATACACCCTATCAATTTGAATATCAGTTTATTAAATAATTTTACGCACAAAATGATATACTGATTCCTTTAAAAGAAGGGATTGTATTATCTAAATCAGTATCTTTGTGAAAATTTTTAACACATTATGAAACAAGGTAAAGTAAAATTTTTCAATGAATCCAAAGGATTTGGATTTATTAAAGATGATGAAACAGGAACAGAGTACTTCGTACATGTCACAGGTTTAATCGACAAAATCAGGGAAAATGATGACGTATCATTTGAACTGAAAGAAGGAAAAAAAGGTTTGAATGCAGTCAATGTAAAACAAATATAGTTTTCATTCGTATTGAATCAACGATCCTAAGCCCTGCTCTGCAGGGCTTTTTCGTTTTATCACCTTTTGCCTGATATTATTTTGTTGCATTTTGTAATTTGCAGACTTCAAACAGAGCCCCTGTTCAATCACTTCAGCAATGCTAATTTGCAATATCATCTCCATGAATAAAGATATTCCACTTAGTCGTTCCAAAAATATTCAACAGAAAAGCACTAAAAGAATAATCAGTTATCTCCTGATTATCATCATTTCACAATTTCTGATTTCTTCATGCCAGAAGAAGACCAGTCCAGCCTCTCCGATTATTGCAGAAATTTCTGTGAAGGAAATTATTCTCAGGCTTGCTTCAAATCCTGAAGACAGTCTGCTCAATTACTGTTTGCAGAAAACTGCTGAGATCAAGCAAAAGAGCAACGACGATTTTTACAGTATTTTCGAAAAGGTCGTATTACAGAGTGCTCCGGACCAGCGGCTTTCTGAAATGTTTCCATACCTGATAGAACAGCATCAGATAACCGCTCTTTCGGGAAATGATGAAGTGATTCGCGCCATCCGGTCTGTTTCAGCAGATGTTTATGCAAATGTCCGCTATATAATTACTGGCAGGTTATTGCAATCGAACATCAAGTTCGAATGGATAAAGGAGAATCTGAATAAGGATCGATTGATGATTATGTTAAAGAATCAGGCAGACTCGTCAAGAATCCAAAATCTTGTCGAATCAAAGGGCAGGCTTGAATTCTGGGAGACAAGTACCTTAAAGGAGATTTTTTCAGATATTAATGAAGCCAATAAATACCTCAAATCCATTGATGCCTTGAAATCGCTGTCTCTATCACCCAAGCAGGAGGTAATGCGCTCTTATGTCGACAAGAACCTTCTCAATTATTTCTTACAGCTGAATTTATATCAGGGGGATGATGGAAACTATTACCCATCAGATATTGCAGAAATAGGCAGTTCCGTTATTATGGATACCGCCAACATAAATAAGTTACTGAGTTTATCTCAAAAATATTTCCCCCGGCAGCTGAAGTTTGTTTGGGAAAGATGGCCCTTCGAAAATTTGAACAGCACATGCATCAACCTGATTGCACTCCACTCTGATCTGCCAGGTTGTGCTCCCTACATTCAAGGCAGCTTACTTGGAGAAACAAGGATTGTAAAGCAAGGAAACCAGTATTGGGTAAGGGGTGAGTTTAATATTGATGGTCAGCAAGCTATCAGGAGACTGACCGGCAGAAATATTGACCGGCAAATTGCAATCTTGCTTGATGGACATTGCTTGTATTATCCCCGAATCACCGAAGAGATTTCAATCGGTGGACTTCCTCTCACAAAATTGCTTGAGAAAAACGAGGCCATCGACTGTTCCTCTATCTTAAGTTGTGGAGAACTTCCTGTCACCGTCCGGATTATTCGTCCGACGACCGGCAAAGAAATATGACATATTTATCCTGCATCTAATCAGTTCCGGATTTAAGCGTCGGGCCATTTACAGGCAATATTCCACAAAAAGCCCTGTAAAAGGCTGATTGCATGTTATTCTTTTGCTTCGGGTTTGTTATTTGTCAATAGATTTCTATCTTTGCAGGCTCAAAAAAAAGTTCCTTTAGTTAACTATTTAAATTCTAATCACATGCAGAATAAAGGCGCAATTCGTTTTTTTGCTATCGCGTTTGCCCTGGTGTGCCTTTTCCAGCTCTCATTCACCATCGTTGCCCGTATAACCGAAAACAAAGCCGGTAATTATGCCAGCAACGAGCAGGCTGTTGCTCTGACCAAGCAACTTGCCAATGGAGATGCAACCAAAGAGGCCGCAATCGCCGATTCTATAGCAGCAGTGCGCGAGCGTTACTATTTAGACTCCGTATCAAACCTGCCGGTTTACAACATCCTTCTTCGCAAGTACACCTACAAGGAGTGCAAGGAAAGAGAGATTAACCTGGGTCTTGACCTCAAGGGAGGTATGAATGTAACCATGGAAGTTTCGGTTTCCGACGTTGTTAATGCTATGTCAGGATATAGCACAAATCCTACTTTCCAGAAGGCAATGACTCTGGCTGCTGAAAAGCAGAAGAACAGTCAGCGCGATTTTGTGACTCTCTTCGGAGAAGCATTCAAGGAAGTGGATCCAAATGCTAAACTATCTGCCATATTCGGAAGAATGGAAATGCGCGATAAGATCAAGCCAAATTCCACTAACGAAGAAGTACTGGCAGTTGTCCGCACTGAGTGTAATGATGCCTATGACAGAACTTTCAATATTCTGCGCAACCGTATCGACCGCTTCGGAGTTACCCAGCCAAACATCCAGAAGCTGAATGCCAGCGACCGTATCCTTATCGAACTTCCGGGTATCAAAGAACCGGAACGCGTCAGGAAACTTCTGCAGGGAACAGCCAAACTGGAATTCTGGGAAACCTACCAGCTCGACCTGATCATCAACTATTTCAGCGATGCCAATAAGAGGCTTGCCGGACTTACTGGTATCGATTCAATCGATAATAAGCCAGCTGACTCATTGAGCGTGGCAAAAGCTATTGCAGATTCTGCAAACAAGACTACCGCCGCGGCAAAGGATACTGCTTCTGCAAAGAAGTCTGACCTTGTTGAAAGGCTTAAAAAGGATACAACCGCTAAGGCAAATGAAAACAAGAGCGCCGAACGCGAAAAATATATCAAGGAAAATCCACTCTTTGCATTCCTGCAAATGGATGTTTCCAAGGGTGCTGACGGACAATATTATCCCGGAAAAAGGGCTACTGTTGGATTTGCATCTGTAAAGGATACTGCCCGTATCAACCATTTGCTTGCTAAGGTAAAATCTATATTCCCTCCAAACCTGACTCTTGCCTGGGGTGTTAAGCCCGAGAAAGAAATGCCGGATGTATTGCAGTTGTATGCGCTCCGTTCAGTAAACAGGGAAAAAACAGCTTCACTCGGTGGTGATGTAATTGTTGATGCACGTCAGGATTACGATCAGAATGGCCGCGTTGAGGTAGCCATGAACATGAATGCAGATGGTACCAAGATTTGGCGCAACCTCACTGCCGACAATATTGGAAAGCAGGTAGCCATTGTTCTTGATGGTTATGTTTATTCAGCTCCAAATGTAAATGATGAAATTCCTAACGGACGTTCATCCATTTCCGGTAACTTCACCATTGAAGAAGGTCAGGACCTTGCAAACGTTCTGAAAGCCGGTAAACTCCCTGCTCCTGCCCGTATTGTTCAGGAAGAGGTTGTAGGACCATCACTCGGACGTGAATCCATTAACTCAGGACTCCTTTCATTTGTTATCGCTTTTGTGCTGGTACTTCTCTATATGCAGTTGTACTACTCACGCGCAGGTTTGGTA
The DNA here is from genome assembly GCA_016707705.1 of Bacteroidales bacterium. GTDB lineage: Bacteria > Bacteroidota > Bacteroidia > Bacteroidales > UBA4417 > UBA4417. The sequence continues at coordinate 56,178 of JADJHD010000006.1, read as the reverse complement.
GCAAATATCGCTCTTCTGGTAAACGTTTTCTTCCTTATCGGTGTACTTGCATCAATTGGTGCAGTTCTTACCCTTCCCGGTATCGCCGGTATCGTTCTTACCATGGGTATGGCGGTGGATGCGAACGTAATTATCTATGAGCGTATCCGTGAAGAGTTAAGGGCCGGAAAGGGAATGCGACTCGCAATCACCGATGGATTCAGACACGCCTATTCTGCCATTATCGACGGTAACGTAACCACAATCATTACAGGTATCGTTCTTTACGTTTTCGGTTCAGGTCCTATTCAGGGCTTCGCTACCACTCTCGTAATCGGAATTTTAACCTCATTGTTTACCGCAATCTTCGTATCCCGACTGGTATTCGAAAATATGCTTAACCGGAATATCAATATTACTTTCGGAAATAAGTATACTATTGATGCCTTTACCAAGGTAAATATCAACTTCATCGGCATCCGCAAGAAACTGTATATTGTTTCCGGAGTTGTTATTCTGATCGGAATGATTTCGCTGGGAACCAAGGGACTCAACTTCGGTGTTGACTTCTCTGGAGGTCGTTCATTCGTAGTACGCTTCGACCAGGACGTCAAGGTTAATGATGTCAGGGAAGCATTGGCAAAACAGTTTGGTGATGCTCCTGAAGTAAAAACATTCGGTGGAGATGATCAGGTTAAGATTACTACCAAGTATCTGGTTGAGGATAAAAGTCCAAAAGCTGACTCCATCATTGAAACCAAGATGTATGAGGGAATTAAGGCAATGTACAAGACTCCGCTTTCATTCAAGGACTTCAGCACCTCCAACCAAACCGTTGGTATTCTGAACTCCCAGAAAGTTGACCCTGCAATTTCCGATGACATCAAGAAATCGGCAATCATGGCGCTGTTCTTTGCCTTGCTTGCAATCTTTATCTACATTGCGATTCGCTTCCGCAGATGGCAATATGGACTTGGCGGGGTTATCTCCCTGTTCCACGACTCCTTGATTACAATATCCATGTATTCCATCTTCTACGGCATCCTGCCCTTTAACCTGGAAGTGGATCAGGCATTCATTGCTGCGATTCTTACAGTAATTGGATATTCAATCAATGACTCCGTAATCATCTTCGACCGAATCCGTGAATGGACTACACTGTATCCAAAACGTGATCTCCAGACCAATATGAATGGCGGTATGAACAGTACATTAGGCCGTACCTTCAACACCTCAGGAACCACAATTGTAACCCTGCTTGCAATTATGATTTTCGGGGGCGATGTTATCAGAGGATTTATCTTCGCCTTGTTGGTTGGTATTGTGGTAGGAACCTATTCTTCTATCTTTAATGCTACTCCTATTGCTTACGACTTTCTTGAAATTCAAAGGAAAAAAAGAGAGAAAAAGGAATTGGCTGCAAAATAATTTTTTAAGACTGCGGTGCATTGTTCAGTAAATGACATATACATCAAGGTTCAGATTAGATTTAGAATTGAGGCTGTCTTTTAAATAAGACAGCCTCTTTCATTTTGATCATTTCAGAAAACAAGATGATCTTCAGATCGCCCGGCAAAATATAACTTAGGAATAATCTGCACACTCCAGGCATTGCTGCATAATATCATTTATCACTCAATAGAACAGGGCTAACCACAAAAAAACTGATTTGATTCCTGATAATAATTTATGAAAATAATGAGCAGAAATATTTATGCAATTAGATAGTACTATTCGATAATTAGTTCAAACACTAGCTAATTAAACTTTACCTCACTATTATTATCAATGCTATCAATCAATTGATGCTTTTCATTACTTGTCTTACCACGTAAACATACCCAATCCTTGAAAAGGTGGATTGTTTAATATAAAGGATGATAGAATCAGTCCCATTTGAATTGAACCCCATCATTTTAGGTGATTATTATGTTCAGAATATCTGATGTTGAATGATGTATGTAAAAGCCCCGGCAAAATAACCAAGAAGTGCCAGTAAGGATATTTTTTTTAAATACCAGAAGAAGTTAATCTTCTCTATTCCCATAGCTGCCACACCTGCAGCAGATCCTATGATTAACGCACTCCCCCCGGTACCTGTGCAGTAAGCCAGGAATTCCCAGAAATAATGATCCGTCGGATACTGGCTCAAGTCATACATTCCCTGGGCTGCGGCAACCAAGGGGACATTATCGATAACAGATGAAGTTAATCCAATTAAAATTACAACTACATCTATATTATTGACCTTTAATGTAAGCCACTCTGCCAATTCTGAAAGTATCCCAACAGATTGTAAAGCTGCCACACTTACAAGTATTCCCAAAAAGAAAAGTATACTTGGAGTATCGATTTTCCTCAAAGCGTAGACTACAGAATACTTATACTTGTCCTGTTCATCCTTTTCACCATGAATAATCTCTGTTATAATCCACAAAATACCTAAACCCAAAAGTATTCCCATATAAGGTGGAAGATGTGTGATAGTCTTAAAAACAGGCACCAAAATCAAGATAAGTACACCTGAAAAAAATACAACCAGTTGCTGCTTGTTCGATAAAGATTTGTATTCAGGATCTGCTATTGATAAAGGACGCTCAATATTGCCCTTGAATTTAAACGATAGAAAGACTAATGGAACCATTAAACAGATCAGACTGGGTAAAAATAATTTCAGGACAATGTTGCCCGCAGTTACCTGGCCTCCAATCCATAACATAGTCGTCGTAACATCACCAATTGGTGACCATGCCCCACCAGCATTAGCAGCTACTACAACAATACCTGCAAAGAATAAACGATCCTGATCGTCCTTTATTAACTTTCGCAATAATGACAGAATTACTATCGTAGTAGTAAGGTTATCCAGTATTGCTGAAAGAAAAAATGTTATAAAAGCAATAATCCAGAGTAGTCGAATCTTCGACGTCTGGGTAAGTCGGGTTGTAATAATCTCAAAACCATCATGGGAATCAATTAATTCAACAATAGTCATAGCTCCCAACAGAAAGAATAAAATACCGGAAAGGTCTCCAAGATGAGTAACAAGTTCCTCTGTAACAAATAATTTATCTTCAGTGAAGATGATATATGCAGTCCAGCAAAGAACCCCGGTGACTAAGGCTATGGCAGCTTTATTTATTTTAATAAAATGTTCAGTTGCAATTGCAACATATCCTATGATGAAAATGGAGATTATTATAAGAGTCATATGTTGGGTTTTATGTTTTCAACTGATTGGCCAATCCTATTTATGATTGTGCCCAAGAGTTTTATTTGACAAAAAAGCTAGATAAGTACAACTAAAAAATCAGGGTTACCTTGTTCAGATTAATTTCATTTTATTGAATCTTGTCAAAAATAATTTCAACAGTTGTACCCTTTTGAAGTACACTCTGAACGTTTATTCTGGCATCATGTATTGAAATTATTGAATTAACAAGTGATAATCCTAATCCAAATCCGCCTTTATATTTCACGTTGCTTCCTCTTTTAAAGGGACTGAAAATTGAGATCAAGTCCTCTTCGGGAATTCCAATTCCTTGGTCTATAAACGTCAGAAATATCTTATCCTCCCGGGTTTTCAAATTTATCAGAATGCTCTCTTCTGAAAATTTGCAGGCATTCTCTAGAATATTTTTGAATGCAAGTTCAAGCAACCCTGCATGACCATGAATCAAAAATTCTGAATCACTCGAAGGATAATCTATTTGAGGAACTATTTTTCTGCCAGGAAACTTCAATTTAAGTGCTGTTATTGACTGAAATATCAGTTCGTCCACCCTGATATTCTCTTTACTGAGAGTGTTGCTGGAATTAAGCCTGGCTAGTTCCAATAAATCAATAACAATATCATTGATACTTCGAAGTTCTTTGCTGGTATCACCTATTTGCTCTATGTACTCCTCAATTTCATGTGGCTTCTTAACGAAATATTCCGATTCTGTTATTAAAACACTAAGCGGTGATCTAATTTCATGTGATGCATTCAGAATAAATTGATTTTGTCTTTTAAATACATCTTCCAGTTCATTGAGTAGTCCATTGAACGACATTGCCAATTGCTCTAATTCATTCTTACGCATTCCTTCATTTAGTCTGAAGTTCAGGTTAGCTCTTTCAAAACTATTAATATCAGCGATAACACTATTTATTGGTTGCAGTGCTTTTTTTGCCAACAGGTAAGCAAGCAGAACTGACAACCAAATACTGAATATGATACTCCAGAATGTGACCTCCAGTAACTCGGAAAGTTTGTCTCTTCTAAATCTGTCTAAAGCTGTTACAAAAACATAGTATTTCTGATTCTGCCATTGGTGGCAATAAATAACTCCATCCTTTTCACCAATTTTGAAATAGGTAGTTAGCCCAGATAATGCATATTCATGCAAAAGTCTGGCATTCATTAAATTAAGATTATTAGAATATATAATCTTGTGCCGGGAATCAAGAACAGCAATTTCTTCTTCACTCCAATAATAGGTAGATTGATGAATTTTCTTTAAAAGAACGGCATCAATCTCTTTCACATTTATGAGTAGTACAGCCGTATTCTTTGCCCTATTGTATAAATTCTGTCTGAACTTCTTCACCTGACTGCTGTAGGTAAAATAGTAAATCAAGGAAGCAAAAAAACAAAGGATAACAAAAACAATCAGCGTAAACTGAAATGCTAGTTTTGTTTTAATATTAACACCCTTATATCTCATTTTCAGCCATATAAAACCCAAATCCGAACTTTGTATGAATTAATTTAGTTGGATAATCTTTATCAATTTTTTTTCGTAAATAATTAATATACACGTCGATAATATTAGTACCGGGGTCAAAATCGATCCCCCATACCTTTTCTATAATTTCATCCCGACCTAATACTTTTCCAAAATTTTGAACTAAATATTCCAACAAAGAGTATTCTTTCGCTGTTAGAATAATTGATTTCCCACCCCTGCTGGCAGTCCTTTGATCAGCATTAATAACAAGGTCTGAAACACAAATAATATTAGGTTTTACAGTATTATCTGACCTGCGCAGAAACACATTTATCCTGGCATGCAACTCATTAAATTCATAAGGTTTTACAATATAATCATCTGCACCAACTTGAAAACCAATGAGTTTTTGCTCATTGGTCCCTAGAGCAGTAATCATAATAATTGGAATATCTTGATTTACGGACCTGATTTCCTGACATAAATCGTAACCATTAATAAAAGGCAGATGAATATCAAGAAGAATAAGGTTGAAAGAATTTTCTTCAATCATTCGCTTGGCATGATAGCCGTCAACTGCTATTTTGACCCGGAAACCAACTTCTTCCAACTGCATGCGAAGTATAGCAGCTAAACGCTCCTCATCTTCAACAATCAATACATTTATTTGTCTTTCCATATATTTCCAATATAAGCAAAGTTATGCTTATGAAGATTAGAACAGTATTTCTTATAAAGTTCTAATAAGATTCTAATTATTTTCTAATCAGTGCTCAGGTACTGCAACCCTACCTTTGAAAAAAAACTAATAGCCATGAAAATCAAACGTCCTCCGGTTGAATTATTGTTCATTTTATTTTGGGTAGTAGTCATTGTGCTGATGATTATTGTCAAATCATACCTTTAAGATACAAACATTACAATGCTGAAATTAATTCACTCAAAAAGTCCGCTATTTTTAAATGTTGCAGTAATTGGAGCAAGTGGTTCAGGCGTGGCAATAGCAGGATACCTGGCTTCAATCGGCCATCAGGTGAAGTTGTATGATGAAGCACCAGAAAATCTTCACCCAATTATAATGCAGAATGGGATTAGGGTAAGCGGACACACAACAGGGTTTGGTAAGATTGATATTGCAACAACTCAGATACAGGAAGCACTTTCCGGTTCTGAGATTATCCTCATTACAACTCCCGCTTCAAAACACCGTCAATTAGCAGCTTTAATCAGCACGCTAATAACTGACCAGCAACTGATTTTGCTTGTAGCTGCCGAAAGTTTTGGGGCCTGGGATTTTAAACAGACACTCATTCAGCAGAACTGCTTCGCTAAAACCATTATTGCAGAAACTCAATCTCATGTTCTGAATTTCCAATCCATTACTAAAGATCATTGCCGTATTCTTGAAATCGAGAATAGAATTCCGGTAGCTGCTATTAAATCAGATCAAGTCTATTCAAGCATGCAAAAGCTAAGGCGATTGTTTCCTCAGCTTATTCCTGTTGAAAATATTCTCCACTCTAGTTTAATGGATGTCAGGAATTTTATATTCCCTGCAATACTAACTCTAAACGATGCTCTGAACGGAGCAGATCAGCAACTTCTCTCGAAATACAACCTGAAAATTTCATTATTACAACTCATTCATGCTATTGATTTGGAAAGGACTGAAGTTGCAGTCCACCTTGGTGTGAAGATTGCCGGAATTGATGAATGGCTGCGCATTTCAAACAATTCTTTTGGTGCTTCCTTTCTACAAACCATTATTCAAGGGTCAGGCCATTCTCTTGCACAAAACTCACAAATACCTTCATACTACTCAACTAACCTGGGAATAGCATACAATCTCGTACCTCTCTTATCTCTTGGCAGAATGTTTGGATTGCCTTTGGAAAAAACTGAAGCAATAATAAATATAGCATCTGACTTTTATAACCAGAACTATATCTCAATTGGCAGAACTGTAGACAACTTAGGCATTTCAGGTATGACCTTGGGAGAAATACAGCAATTTGCTTCCGGACAATTTGAGAATCGGCGTGTATTCAATTAAATAGGTATTCTTCAACGATTGATAAACAATAAGTTAGTATTCAATGGTTGAATATTGGAAAGAGACAACTAACCTAAACTACAATTCAACATATTCACCCGGAAATTATCTCTCAGGATATATCCAAACCAATACTCAACCAGTAAATGGATAATCTGATCCTAGTTGTTCTTTGTGGTATTCTGCTAGTTGCATACCTTATTGACGTGAGTTCTGCCTACACCAGAATTCCATCAGTGCTGGCTTTCTTCCTCTTAGGGTGGATAAGTAAGCAGGTTATTAATTACTCAAACATTCAATTGCCTGACCTCAGCCAATTACTACCAATATTAGGAATTCTGGGACTGGTTTTGGTTGTTCTTGAAGGAGCTCTGGATATTGAAATAAATGCTCATAAGGTATATCTGTTAGGCAAATCATTACTTTTCTCGATTTTAACTTTGCTGATGCTCTGGATATTATTATCCTTAGCATTTTATATTGCCGGAAGTACTTCATTCAGAACAAACTTAATCAACGCACTACCCTTTTGTGTAATAAGCAGCGCAATTGCCATCCCTAGTGTACAGAAGTTATCAGGGAATCTTCGTGAGTTTGTAATGTTTGAAAGCAGCTTTTCAGATATTTTAGGGGTATTGATATTTAATTTCTTGTTACTGAACAATGAAATCACCTCATCAGCCGTGCTTCATTTTTCAGGTGACATTGTACTAATAACCATAATCTCCTTCGTTTCAATCCTGCTGCTGGCAATTCTTCTGGGTAAGATAAAACATCATATATCCTACACACCGATAATTCTTCTGGTCCTGCTGGTCTATGCGATTTCTAAATTATTCCATCTACCTTCATTATTGTTTGTCCTTGTGTTTGGACTATTTCTGGCTAATATCAAAAGCCTCGAATCCTATAGCTGGTTTAAAAGACTTAACCCTTCCAATCTGAGAAAAGAATCAGAAAAGTTCAAATTGATAACTCATGAATTGACCTTCCTGGTCAGGTCATTGTTTTTCATCCTGTTTGGTTACCTTATGAAATCCTCTGATATTCTATCTCTTGAATCCCTACCTTGGTCTCTGGGAATAATTTTATTATTATTATTCGTTCGATGGCTCGTCTTAAAAGTAATGAAATTGGAAAATAATCCCTTGCTCCTGATTGCACCCCGAGGCTTGATTACAATCCTCCTTTTTTTAAATATTCCTAAGGAAAGTAGCTTCCCAATAGTGAATGATTCATTAATCATCCAAACAGTCCTGTTATCTGTAATCATTATGTCAATCGGTTTATTCAAACATAACCTGAAGAAACCTGAATTGAGCTATGAATCATCATTTTTCAGCTAAATCGTTGAAATAAAACTCCCATTAGCATTCTGATTCTATTTTTCCTCATGGAAGATGAAAGTATTTGGGAAACGGGCCCCACTTTTTTTTCATTCAGGTTATTGAAGTCTTACTGGAACTTCAGAGATGTCAATTATAAACATCAGTTTCTATAAGCAGAATAAAGTAATTAAAAAGTTCAATTGTAAGATTTCAGTCACAATAGCTATGGTTTACAAACAAGTTTTCACCCCTGCAGTTATTTATAGACATTAAATGCTTGTTGTTTACTATTTTTGTCTATTCAATTCATTTTGATGATTGCTCAACCTTTATTGCTCTTTCTTGATGTTAGCGGTGGCGAATTGCTGGTCATCATTCTCGTTGTTTTCCTGGTATTCGGCCCTGACAAAATGCCCGACATTGCCAGGAAATTCGGTAAGGCAATGAATTCCATGAAAAAGGCATCAAACGATCTGACCAGGGAGTTCCGGCAGGAAACATCAGGTATCAGAAGCGAAATCCAGAAAACACAGGCTGAAGTCAAGGATGAATTGAACAAGGTTCAAGAGGAGGTAGCTCAAACCCGTGCTAGGGTAGTCAATGACATTTCCATTCCAAAGGATACCTTTGCCAAACCCGATAAAACCGGGAATCCTCCTGAAACTCCGGATGGCTCGTTGCACAGCGATCCTCCGGGTCAATCCCTATAATATTTGAGGCTACTTTCCGTTGATACAGAGTTATAGATTAAGAAATTCTCACAGCTGATAATTCCATGAAGATAAAAGCCCTTTTCGTATTCATACTGCTATTGACACTGGTGTATCCGGCTATGTCGCAAAGCCGCCACTGGAAAGCCGCCGATGAGGCATTCAGCAATATGCAGTACAATACTGCACTCACCAAATACAAGAAAGCACTGTCAAAAGCTAAGGGTAAACCCGATAAGGAAAAGATTTCATTTCAAATGGCGGAATGCTACCGCCTGATTAACAACACCAAGAAAGCAGAAGCTGCTTACAAGAGGATTTCAAAGACAAACTACGCCGAAAAGAATCCTGTTGTTTTCCTCTACCTGGCTCAGGCCATGATGGCCAATGAGAAATATGAAGATGCGAAAACATTCTTTGATAAATACATTGAACAGGCTCCCGATGATCCCAGAGGCTCCAATGGTTCTGAATCCTGCAAGCTTGCTCAGGAATGGATTGAAAATCCAACTAAATTCAAGATTGCAAATGAAAAACCGCTGAACTCAAAGGAAGCAGATTTCTCGGTTGCCTATGCCGACAAACTATTCAATACCATCGTATTCACTTCATCACGCGATGCCGCAACAGGGAAAGGTGTTGACAACTGGACCGGACAAAGCTTCAGCGACTTGTTCGTAGCCAAACTGGATCCCAAGGGACAATGGTCTACCCCTATCCTGCTTGAAACAGCTGGTACGGTAAATACCGAAGCTAACGAAGGGAACCCTGCCCTGAATGCAAAGTACAATCAACTTTATTTCACTCGCTGCAGTAATGATAAAGGCACTCTTCAGGGTTGCCGCATCATGGTATCACGCCGGGCAGGCAGAAACTGGGGTGAACCAACCGCAGTTGAATTGGGTGGTGATAGCTCCACCGTCTTTGGAAATCCATCCATCAGTCCCGACGAGCTAATGCTCTTCTTTTCCAGTGATCTTGAAGGCGGACAGGGCGGAAAGGACCTATGGGTTGCTACCCGTAAGTCTGCTACTGAAAAATTCAACAAAGCTGTAAATCTTGGAAATTTTGTAAATACCCCCGGTGATGAAATGTTCCCCTTCATGAGGAATGACACCACCCTGTATTTTGCTTCCAATGGCCACCCTGGCATGGGCGGACTGGACATCTTCCGTTCAACCTATTCAAACGGCAAATGGGGAAAACCAATAAATATGCAAGTTCCGGTCAATTCGCCGGGTGATGATTTTTCAATGGTATTCAACCCGGAAGAAGATAAGGGTTTCTTTTCATCCAATCGAAAAGGTGGTAGAGGCAGCGATGATATCTATTCCTTCGAAAACCCACCTGTTCTCTTTACTCTTCAAGGAATCGTGAAGGATGACAATACCCTTCAGGTTGTGCCGGGTGCTGTTATCAAACTTATAGGTTCAGATGGTTCATCCATTGAAGCTAAAAGCGATGCCCGTGGTATCTACAGCTTCAATAAGGCTCAAATCAAGGCACGCACTTCGTATGAGCTGATCTGTCTCAAGAACAACTACTTTAACAAGAAAGCAAAGGAAACCACCGTCGGGCTCGAGACCAGCAAGGACTTCACAGTGGATTTCATGCTGGAACCAATACCTGATAAGCCTGTTGTTCTTCCTGATATCCTCTATGATCTCGCCAAATGGGACCTGAAACCTCAGTATCAGGACTCATTGCAGGGACTTATCAAAACACTGGATGAAAATGAAACCATTATTGTCGAGCTGGCTTCACACACTGACTCCAGGGGTAGCGACGAAAGCAATGATATCCTCTCACAAAAGCGTGCCGAATCAGTTGTTAACTACCTGATTGAAAGGGGTATTGATCCTGATCGCCTCGTTGCCAAGGGTTATGGAGAAAGAGTTCCACGCAGGCTCCTTAAGGATGTTTCAAAGGATGGATTCCTGTTTAAATCCGGCATACTCTTGACTACCACTTACATAGATTCACTTTCTACAAAACCAATGCAGGAGGCAGCCCATGCACTCAACAGGCGAACTGAATTCAAGGTGCTGAGTAAGGATTTCGTCCCTAAAACACAGAATAAGGCGGTAACAAGTCAGTCGCAAAAGGTTAACGTTCAGATTAATCCTGAAGACAATCAGGTGGCTTTCCTTCTGAACCCTGATAAATCAATGGTTTTCCCTGCTATTGTGAATGGTTTCAATTTACAGATAACTCTTTCTGAAGAAGCATCCGGACTAAGTTTCTCAACTGATCAGGCCTTGAAACTCCTCAAGGAAGGCGCTCTTGGGAAAACAGACTTTGCTGGTGATGCTGCTAAGGTACTCGCTAATGGCAGTATACAGGATAAAGCTACCTTCAACCTGGCGGAAATCAATATTGCAAACAAGTCAGCCTTTGATGTGGAAGCCACTGTATTCCAGAAACAAAAGGCTAATGTCCTGATGAATGAAGCATTCCTGAAGAAATTTGGCAAATTCACCATCGACCAGGAAAAGAAACTGATCATCTTCCAGTAATACCTTTCAGCTTATATGGCAGATTCGTTGAAATACAACCTGAGGGGCGTTAGCGCTGCCAAGGAAGATGTGCATAATGCAATCAGCAAGATCGATAAGGGACTCTATCCCAATGCTTTTTGTAAGGTAGTCCCTGACCTTTTGGGCAATGACCCTGAATACTGTCTTGTAATGCATGCCGACGGTGCCGGGACCAAGTCATCCCTCGCATACATGTACTGGAAAGAAACCGGGGACCTATCGGTTTGGAAAGGCATTGCTCAGGACGCTGTGGTTATGAATCTCGATGACCTGCTTTGCGTTGGCATTACAGATAATATTCTGCTATCCTCTACAATTGGCAGAAATAAAAATCTGATTCCGGGCGAGGTTATCAAAGCCCTGATCGAAGGCACTGAAGAATTCCTGCAAGCCTTACGCGATAATGGTATCGGCATCCAATCCACTGGTGGTGAAACCGCTGATGTTGGCGACCTTGTCAGGACTGTTATTGTTGATAGTACGGTTACGGCTAGAATACCCAGAAAAAACATCATCGAAAACCATATTCAGGAAAATGATGTGATCGTAGGACTCGCATCTTATGGTCAATCAAGCTATGAGCAGGGCTATAACGGAGGCATGGGCAGCAATGGACTTACATCTGCCCGCCATGATGTATTCTCTAATGAATATGCAAAACTCTATCCTGAAAGTTACGATCCCTCTTTACCCTCAGAAGTGGTTTATACCGGTGGCCTGAAACTCACAGATCAAACTGAAGTGCCGGGCATGGACGCCGGAAGGATGGTGCTCTCACCAACCAGAACCTATGCTCCTGTTATCAGGGAAATGCTGAGGCAATTCAGGAAAGATATTCATGGAATTATTCATTGCAGTGGCGGAGCTCAGACAAAAGTGCTTCACTTTGTCAATGATATTCATATAATTAAGGATAATCTCTTTCCTATCCCTCCCCTTTTCAATATGATAAGGGAGCAATCGTCCACACCTTTGCGGGAAATGTACCAGGTGTTCAACATGGGTCATCGCATGGAACTGTATGTACCTGCTTCAATTGCAAACCAACTGATAAGCATCTCAGAATCATTCGGAATTGAAGCCAGGATTATTGGCCGCTGTGAAACTTTCAAAGGCAAAAAGCTGACAATTCTATCCGAAGGTGAACACATTGAATACTAAGTCCATTTTTCCGTTCCCGGAAATCCTATAAACATTAGCATGAAAACATTTACTTTAATCCTGACTTTGTGCTGCCTTTGTATTTTTGGGGCCAGCGCACAGGAGAACACAGAGTTATTTACTCCAACAGGGCTTATTTATGGCAGTCTGCAAATACCAGAAGCAGCAAAACCAATGCCCGTTGTCTTGATTATCTCTGGCTCCGGTCCAACCGACCGCGACGGGAACAACACACAAATGAAAAACAACAGCCTGAAGCAACTGGCTGACACATTACAGGCACATGGCTTTGCATCCGTCAGATACGATAAGCGTGGAATAGCTGAAAGTGCTGATGCTGGTTTATCAGAAGAAGATTTAAGATTCGACAATTATGTTGATGACGCAGCAGCCTGGATATTGAAGCTTAAAAAAGACGGCAGATTCAGCAAGGTTATCGTCGCCGGGCACAGTGAAGGTTCACTGATAGGCATGATTGCTGCCAACAAGTCAAAAGCTGATGGTTTCATTTCAATAGCAGGAGCAGGGCGCTCAGCAGATCTTATTTTAAAGGAACAGTTGGCTTCGCAGCCGGAAGCTATCAAAACTGCCAGTTATACTTCAATCGACAGCCTCAAGAATGGCCATCTGGTTAAGGAAGTAAACCCCCTGCTCTATGCATTGTTTCGCCCTTCGGTACAACCATATATGATTTCGTGGTTTAAGTATGACCCTCAGCTGGAAATAGCAAAACTCCAGATCCCAATTCAGATTATTCAGGGTACAACTGATCTGCAGGTAACTATGGAGGATGCATCAAATTTGAACAAGAATGCTCCGGGATCTATTTTCTCGGAGATCCCCCAAATGAACCATGTACTTAAGACTGCACCTGAGTCAAGACAGGAAAACCTGATGACCTACTATGATCCAAAGATTCCTTTAAACCCTGATTTCTGCCTGGCAATCACAACTTTCCTCAACCAGTTCAGGTAACTCTCTCTTTCGCTTTCCCAATTTTGTTTTTGCCCCGCTTTTCCGGGACCGGAACTTACTTTTCATTCCTCGCTGAAAGTACTACCTTTGCACCAGATTTTTACCCCAGAAATATATGTTAGACAAGCTTGAAGCAATACATACCCGATACATCAGCATAGAAGAGCAGATTCATGATCCGGCAGTTATGTCGGACATGAAAAATTACATTCGCCTGAGCAAGGATTATAAGGAACTTCAACCAGTTGAGGCTGCCTATAAACAATACAAGTCTCTTATAGAAAACATGGACGCAGCACGCGTCATGCTCAATGAGGAAAAGGACGAGGAAATACGTGCCTTTGCCAGAGAAGAGCTTGAAAGCATGACTGAAAAGAAGGACGTTCTCGAAGAAGAAATTCGCCTGCTTCTCATTCCTGCCGACCCTCAGGATGGCAAGAACGCAGTACTTGAAATCCGCGCCGGAACCGGTGGCGATGAAGCCAGCCTTTTTGCCGGTGACCTTTACAGGATGTATTCCCGTTTCTGCGAAACCAGGGGCTGGAAAATGGAACTGGTCAGCATGGCTGAAGGAACCATGGGTGGATATAAGGAAATCATCCTCGAAGTAAAGGGTGAGGGTGTTTATGGCATTATGAAATATGAGTCTGGTGTTCATCGGGTTCAGAGGGTACCGGCAACCGAAACTCAGGGCAGGGTTCATACCTCTGCTGCAACCATCGCTGTACTGCCCGAAGCTGATGAATTTGACGTTGACCTCAAGCCCAGTGATATCCGCAAGGACACCTACTGCTCATCAGGACCTGGCGGACAAAGTGTTAATACGACCTATTCTGCAGTTAGACTCACTCACGTTCCAACTGGAATTGTTGTAGCCATCCAGGATGAGAAATCACAGATCAAGAATTTTGAAAAGGCGATGACTGTGCTTAGAACCCGCATCTTTGAAAGGGAATATCAGAAATACCTTGATGAAATCTCAAAGAAAAGGAAAACCATGGTATCTTCCGGTGACCGCTCAGCAAAGGTTAGGACCTACAATTACCCACAAAGCCGCGTAACCGATCATCGCATCAACATGACCATGTACAACCTATCCACATTCATGGATGGTGGTATTCAGGAAATCATCGATGCCCTTCAGCTCGCTGAAAATGCAGAAAGATTGAAGGCAGCAGCGGAATAAAGAAGATAAAAGATAAAAGGAAAAAGACAATCCGCCAGCTGGCGGAAAAAGATAAAAGGAGAAGGATAAAAGATAAAAGGAAAAAGATAAAAGATAAAAGGCAAACGATAAAAGATAAAGGGCAAACGATAAAAGATAAAAGAAAGGGGTAGTTGGAGTTCGCTTACTGGCGGAAGGAGATGCGAAGCGAAGCGGAGTCCGCCTGCTGACGGATGGAGATGCGAAAATGCTAGAAAAACAGGTCTGCTCCTTTCAATTTTTCAAGAACTGAAGCATACTATTAAATATCAAATAATTAAATAATCAGAAATCCGAAATCAGAAATCCGAAATCAGAAATCCGCAACCCGAAATCCGCAACCCGAAACACAACCATGGATCAAAAACAACTCTTCGAACTGATTTGCAAGAAAAGATCTTTCCTCTGCGTAGGACTTGATTCTGATATACAAAAAATCCCTTCGCATCTTCTGGAATCCGAAGATCCCGTTTTTGAGTTTAACAAAGCCATTATCGATGCTACCAAAGAATATGCAGTAGCTTATAAGCCCAATCTCGCTTTCTATGAGAGCAGGGGAATTAGTGGAATGAATAGTCTGTTGAAGACCATGCAGTACCTTGAGCAATTCAGCGATGAAGTCTTCACTATCGCCGATACAAAACATAGTGACATTAGAAACACTTCCACTCAGTATGCAAAGGCGGTTTTCGACAAACAATCCTCTGGCTACAGCTTCGACGCCATTACTGTTGCCCCATATATGGGCGAGGATTCTGTAAAACCTTTCCTTGAATTCCCGGGCAAATGGGCAATCATTCTTGCACTTACCTCCAATAAGGGAGCCGATGATTTTCAGTTTATTGGAAGCAATGAAAACCAGCCTCTTTATTCAAAAGTTTTGAAGACTTCACAAACATGGGAAGCACTGATAATATCATGTATGTTGTTGGTGCCACCAGAGCTGAAATGCTGGCTGATGTCAGGAAACTGGTCCCGGATCATTTCCTTCTTGTTCCGGGTGTTGGAGCTCAGGGTGGAAGTCTGCAGGAAGTAGCCAAATATGGCATGAACAAGTATTGTGGCTTATTGGTAAATGCATCGCGATCAATTCTGTTTGCTTCTAAGGGAACTGATTTTGCTGAAAAAGCTGCAGAAGAAGCATTCAGTATGCAACAGGAAATGAAAAACCTGTTGTTGCAGCACTCACTCATCAAGGATTAATCTTTCCCCCATGAATATTAAGCTGACCAGGATAATGGCCATCCTGTTGCTGATTTTATTATTGGCATGGATTATTACGCCTTTCTATCTAAAAAAGGCCTTGGTTTACCAGCATCCTGACATTGACGATTATTCAATATTTGCAAACAGGGAAATAAAAACAGGGCTATCAATTCCATGGCACACTAGTCCGGAATTGAATCAGAAAAAAATAAGCCCATCCTATCTTGAATATTTCAGGGCCTATGGCACTGTAGCTTTCCTTGTAATTCAAAATGACAGTATCCGTCATGAAGAATACTGGGACAATCACTCTGATTCAAGTTTAAGTGGTTCCTTTTCAATGGCCAAAAGCATTGTTTCCCTGCTAATTGGATGTCTTGTTGATGAGGGCAAAATCAAAAGTCTTGAAGAACCCGTTACAAATTACTTAGATGGACTGAAGGACCCCGGATTCGGCAAAATCAGAATTATAGATTTGCTCACCATGAGCAGCGGACTGGAGTGGGATGAAGCCTATTCTAGTGCTACCTCAATCACAACACAGGCTTATTATGGGAAAGACCTGACAGTCCTGGTATCCGGACTTAAAATCAAGGAGCCTGCAGGAAAGGTGTTCAATTATCAGAGTTGTGACACTCAGTTACTCAGTATGATTGTTTCAAAAGCTTCCGGAATGCATATGTCAGACTATGCATCCCTTAAACTCTGGAAACCACTGGGTGCAGAGCATCCTGCCCTCTGGAGCCTCGATAATGCCGGGGGTGCAGAGAAAGCCTATTGCTGCTTCAACAGCAATGCAAGGGATTTTGCACGTATCGGACAAATGTTGCTCGACAGCGGAGAATTTCATGGAAACAGGATATTATCAGCTGAATATATTCGCAAAGCCACATCTCCGGCCAACTGGCTGCTTGATGAACATGGAAAGTCCTGCGATTATTACGGATACCAGATCTGGATGCTGAATTACAAAGGGATGAAAATAAACTATGCCAGAGGAATCCTCGGACAATACATATTCATGATACCTGATAAAAAGGCCGTTATCGTAAGGCTTGGTCACAAAAGAAGCGACAGCAGGAGAAATGGCATTCCTGAGGATATATACATATACCTCGATGCAGCCTTGGAGTTGCTTCAATAAAAAAAGCAGGTAGTATTAAACCACCTGCTTTTAAGTATTTCTATAGGAAACCACCGGATTAACACCGGGTGATCGCAAGTTTAATCAATAAAAGTAATCCAGTCATGAGTATCGGGCTCATCGCCATACTGGATACCAAGCAACTTCTTGTACAGTTTGGTTGAAACTTCACCAGCTTTCCCATCCTTGCAGTAATGGAATTCAATCCCCGTGACAGGGTCAACAATCCGGCGGATAGGAGAAATAACTGCAGCTGTCCCGCAAGCACCTACTTCATCAAATTCGGCGAGTTCTTCAACAGCAATTTTGCGACGCTCAACCGTTAATCCCATATCCTCAGCCAGGGTCATCAGGCTCTTGTTGGTAATTGAGGGCAGAATTGAATCAGAGAGCGGAGTAACATAAGTGTTGCCTTTAATTGCAAAGAAGTTAGCAGGACCAGCCTCATCAATGTATTTCTTTTCTCTTGCATCAAGGAATAAAGCTGAAGCAAATCCTTCCTTATGGGCTTTCTCACCGGCAGCAAGGCTGGCGGCATAATTACCACCCACTTTGTATTTTCCGGTTCCCAGAGGAGCAGCACGATCAGAATCATGAGCAATCTGAATGCTAACAGGATTGAAGCCTTCTTTGAAATAAGGTCCTACCGGAGAAACAAAAACCAGGAACATATACTCATCGGCAGGCTTCACACCAACCCTGGGACCGCTGCCTATAAGCAGAGGACGCAGATAAAGGGAAGCTCCGGTTCCATAGGGTGGTACGAATTCCTTATTCAGCCTTACAGCAGTTGTAATAGCTTCCTTGAACAGTTCTGTCGGAGGCACTGCCATCAGAATACCATTGGCAGAATCCTGCATGCGTTTTGCATTTTCTTCCCAGCGGAAAAGGCGAATTCGGCCATCTTTTCCCATATAAGCCTTTAATCCTTCAAAGGCCTGCTGTCCGTAATGCAAAGCAGTGGCAGCCATGTGCATGGGAATATATTCCGAATCGGAAATTTCAAGCTTGCTCCATTCTCCTTCACGGAAATAAGCCCTTACATTGTAATTGGTTTTAAGATAACCAAAAGGCAGAGTACTCCATTCTATGTTCATCATATATTATATTTTTTTAGATCAGCCTTGATCAAACTTTTGAAGCAAAATTGAAGACTAAGCCATTCAACCAAACCATATTGATTGAATTCTGATTATCACCTGAACCTGTAAATCACCTGTCAAACAGCATAGCCTTAATGGGAAATACAGATCAGTTTCAGACTTATCAAAAGTAGTCATCACAGGGCGAAGGTAGAAATTATTTTCATCACAAATTTTCAAAACAGAATCAATTTTAATGAATATATAAAACTTATAAACTGTCTAAATAATACAATGTCATAAGATATCTTTGAGAATCATAGGAAACTTCCTTCTTGAATTGAATCTCCCTATCACACTGATCTAATAACACTTGCAAACGTACATGAATGGCCTAAAATCAAAAGTCTTAAAAACTCATCTCTTTATATGAATACTTCTTACAAAGTCCAGAAATCTATTTCTTTCCTTGATAATTGAAGGAATCTATCATTAGAATTCTAATTAAATGGTATTCAAATATTTGTAATGGCTATTATTAACAATTCAAGGCTATTTATTGTTAAAAGTTCATGCAATATGCTCTTGTCAGCAACGTTTCAAATAAGTACTTTTGCGACAAAATCACGGCTTGGGGAACATTGTATTTCAGCAAACGAAAACACAATTGCTTTCCGGGAAACAGAAGTTGCAACAAAACCCTGCCAAACAGGAATTTATCATTCAGTACTCTATTTTACCTTAAATAATTAAAGCAAAACATGAAGACAAGAACATTGGTATTAGCAGGCATGGCATTGGTCATGTTCGGAACATCCTGTGTTAGTTCCCGTAAGTTCAAGGCACAGACTGACCGCTTGGAATCACTAAATCAGTCCTTTTCAAAGGCACAGTCGGAACTGAATGCTTGCGAAAATGCAAGAAATGGGTATAAAACACAAATTGAAGGACTCAATAAGCAGATTGACGATCTGAACAAGCAGGTTGATTACTTTAAAGCCAATAACAACCAGGTTCTGAATCAACTGGAAAACCTTGCTGTAATTTCAGGATCACAAGCTGAGAGCATTAAGAAATCAATAGAGAATATTGGTCGCAAGGATGCTTATATCTATGGCCTCCAGAATTCAATGGCTCAAAAGGATTCATTGAACATGGCACTGGTTCTTAATCTTAAAGGTGCAATTGGCAACCTTAACGACAAGGATGTCAATATCAAGGTTGATAAAGGCGTTGTTTACATTGACATTTCAGATAAGATGCTCTTCAAGAGCGGCAGCTATGAAATTACCGAACAGGCCAGTACAGTGCTTGGAAAAGTTGCCAAGGTTTTGCTAAACCAACCAAACATCGAATTCATGGTTGAAGGTCACACCGATAATGTTGCCTTCCGTAAAGGTGACCTGCAGGATAACTGGGACCTCAGCGTGAAACGTGCAACCTCAGTGGTCAGACTGCTTCAGACAAAATATGGCATGGATCCTTCAAAAATGACTGCAGCCGGCCGCAGTGAATATCTGCCTGTTTCATCCAACGAAACAACAGAAGGTAAATCCGCCAACCGTAGAACCAGAATTGTCATCCTTCCACAATTGGATCAGTTCTTTAAATTGCTGGAAACAAAACAGTAATAAGAGCGTATCCACCTGAACCTGGAATAAATAATTTGAAAACTCTCCTTAGTAAAGGGGAGTTTTCTTGTTACAGGACTAATTAAGTTATTAGTATCTTTAACACTTCAATAGGAATCCCAACCACCTATACCTTTTATTGATAAAATTTAATTTTCATACAGGCAAGTCTTTTGCCAGACATCTAAAGGAGATATCACATCATAACTGAAAATCTCCTTCAATGCCTTCAATAGTTTTTATAAAGCAATGAAAAATAGCAACATTAAATCTTCTGAAGAAAAGGAAATTGCCCAACTTAGAAAAGAGCTGGAGGCTGCACTTGTTCAAAACAATGAATACAAGTCTTTAATTGATCACATAAACGATCTCGTTTGTGAAATTGATGAATTTGGCGTTTACACTTATGTAAATCATCAGTTCAAGGAAACTCTTGGCTATGAACCTGAAGAGTTGCTGGGGCATCAGGCTACCGAGACTATTCACCCTGATGATCTTCTTAAAAGTAAAGAGAAGTACGAAGAAGTAAAACGTACACTTGAGAAAAGTGTAGATATATGGAGATTCCGGCACAAGAACGGGAATTATCATACTTTGGAATCCAGAAGTACAATTTATGAAGATGCCAGAAAAGGGAAACGCACAGTTGCCATCTCAAGAGATATTACGGAACAAAAACTCGCCGAAAAAAAACTGCTTGAACAGGAAGAACGGCTTTTCAGGCTTACAGAAGAAGTCCCTGCCCTGCTGGCACTGGTAAACTCCGATCTCACCTACGAATTTGTAAATCGGGGATATGAGCATTTTTTAATATAACCCGCTCCGAAATTATTGGCAAACATGTTCAGGATGTTATTGGAGAAGAACCTTACAAAAGGGTTTACCCTCATATTTTGAAAGTTCTGAATGGTGAGTCAGTAGATTTTGAGAATACGCTTGTCAACTACAAAGGACAAGCCAGAAATATCTTCACTTCATACCGACCATACAAACATGAGGGAATTGTAGAAGGCATAGTCGTTCAGGTTCTTGATATAACTGACAGCAAAAAGGCAGAAGAAGATCTCAGAAAGAGTGAAGAAAAATATCATTTACTATATGAAAATATGGTTCATGGTGTATTTTATCAGGAAAAGGATGGTGCTCTCACTGATATTAATCCTGCAGGCCTTCAAATATTTGGACTTACTATGGATCAGTTCAGGGAAAGGCATGCCAATCATATCGCTTGGAATGTTGTTGATGAAAACCTCAATCTTATCCCAAGCGATCAATATCCATCAGTATTAGCAAAGGATAGCGGTAAAAATGTGAATGGTGTGGTAGGAGTATTCAACCCTGCATTGAACGAATACCGATGGCTCATGGTGAATGCACGTCCACAATTGACTGAGGATAAAACAGCACCATTTAAGGTCTTTGTAACCATGCACGATATTACAGAAAGGAAGCGGGCCGTCGATAAACTGGTAGAACTTAACCATCAATTGAACGACTTGAATGCTACCAAGGACAAGCTTCTGTCAATCATTGCTCACGATCTCCGCTCACCGTTCAACAGCATAATCGGTTATTCTGAAATGCTGAAAGGCAATATTCTGTCAACGGATGATGAAGTTATAGAAGACCAAATCGGAAGAATTCACCAAACTGCCCTCGATACATATTACCTCCTCGAAAACCTGCTTGCCTGGGCTAAATCCCAAACCAGCCGGCTTGAATGCTACCCTGTTTCTATCCGGCTTGATACCATCATCAGGCACTGCTTCAGGATGCTTAAACCTAATGCCGACCAGAAAAATATCAGTCTCAAACTCAATATACCCCAGAATCTCACTCTTGAAGCCGATAGTCAGATGATGAGGTCAATTATCAGGAATCTGCTTTCCAATGCAATTAAATTCACAAGGAAAAAAGGCAAAATATTAATTAGTGCAACTATTGAAAATCAACACTTTATAATAACAATAAAAGACAATGGAGTAGGTATTCCACCTGACCGGCTCGAGAAAATATTTAACAAGGATAACTACCACTCAACCCAGGGGACCGATAATGAACATGGTTCAGGGCTCGGATTATCTATCTGCCATGAATTCATCGAGAATCATAATGGCTCCATTCAAATTGAAAGCCAGGTTGGTAAAGGCACCCTTGTAACCATAAAAATGCCAGTCAAACAGTAAAACCACTGACTATACCTATCTATTTAAAATCTACTTTTCAATAGTTCGCATTTCGAGGTTTGAGGTCCAGACTAATGTCTTATCATGATTTTGGTTGGCAGAAAAGACTAAACTTCTACTTTCGAAACCATACGAAACAGAACTCCGCTTCGCAACTCTAAATCTCCATCAGCCAGTGGGCGGACTCCGCTTCGCTTCGCATTTTCAAATTTTCAAATTTCCTCATTTTCTAATTCTTACATCTCCACATCCTCACGTCCTCACATCTCCATCCGCCAGTGGCGACCCTCCTTCGCATCTCCATCCGCCAGTGGGCGGACTCCGCTTCGCTTCGCATTTTCAAATTTTCAAATTTCCTCATTTTTTAATTCTTACATCTCCACATCCTCACATCTCCACATCTCCACATCTCCACATCTCCTCATCTCCTCATCTCCATCTGCCAGCCGGCGGACTCCGCTTCGCTGCGCATCCCCTACCCCTCCTTTTCCGGCATTGAGTCCTGATCTTTCAGCATTCACCGGATATTAATTTAATAAGAAATTGGAGGAAGGTAGTTTTGCACAAAAATTACAAGCAATGAATTCAGCATTACCTTATTACTTGCCCGGAGATAATAAAACGTCCAATCAATTTTACATTCAGCTCTCTGAATTTACTGATGCTACAATACTGGAACTTAACAGTCTTTTTGGTAAATACATCAGTGATTTCAAGTTTTACAGCGAAAGAAAAAATACATCTATTGAGGATAATCCACATAGCAGTCTGTTGGAATTGCTGATGCTTGGAATCTTCTGGAATAATTACTCAGGTAATGCTTCACAAACAAATAAGATTTCCATCAGCTTACTTAGAAACCTATATAAACTAAGAAAGCAATATCCAGGAATCAAAGACAAGGTCGATGGGATCAGAGGTTACTTGTCAGGCTTTTTGCTGGAGCACAACAAATATGAACCCTCAGCCGAAAGAACTGCCTCCGGTTTATCGAAACTGCTCTCGTGGATGAGTGCAACTGGAGAATTCAATGAAGAGGTGACGCGCCTTAATAAATGGATACCATTTCTGGAAAGCAGAAATAAGGTTTATGGGGATCTGATAATCCAAACTTCACTATTTGCAGCAAGGCAATTTCACAAAAAAGCTATCGCAATTTTTGGCAAAACAACAAGCGGACTAAAGGAATTTCAGGAAAAACGAATAAAATCATACAAAGGCAAAGAAGACTATTTCCTGGCATCAAGAAAAGAGAATGAATATTACCTGAATATGTTCGGAGCTGAACTATTGAACAGGGAATTGGAGCAGGATTTCAGAAAGACAATAACTAAAGCACTGCTTCTTCCAACTTGCATGCGAACAGAACCTTCAAGCGGCTGTAAAGCTGCTGAGAACAAGTTTGGACTTGTATGCCTGCAATGTAATTCAGATTGCAATATCGGTAAGAAGGCTGGATTAATGAAAAAAGAAGGTATCCACACTTACCTTATCCCCCATTCATCACAATTTTCAAAATTCCTGGTAAAATGGCAAAACCAACCGGATACCGGACTGATAGGTGTTGCTTGCATTCTGAACCTTCTCACAGGAGGATATGAAATGAAAAGACTTGGAATAGCATCCCAATGCGTATTTCTGGACTATTGCGGTTGCAAAAAACACTGGAACGAGGATGGACTGCCAACAGATCTCAATGATGAAAAACTCCTTGAAATAACATCATCTGCTGTCTCAATAACTAATGTAGCCTAACCTATAAGAGGCAAACTGAACTAGGATAAGTGTCAGCAATAGGTTTTTCAGAATTACGGAATTGATTTCAGGCAAATTGCAGCACTTCCTTCCTTCCGGCTTTCACCAAAAGGTTTCTTTTGCCAAGTGCCCATTCCATTGCGTATTCACCTTCAATACACAAATAGGTATTTATTGTTTTACCCTGAAACACCCATTCAATTACCACAAAAGCAACCTCGCTCCCCTTTCTCTGATTTAAATCAAGGAGATGCCTTATGGTAAGATCCCAGTTTTCCGGACTCAATTTCCTCTTCATTGTGAAGACATCCTCCACCCGGAACTCCCGGATTTCATTCATTGGAATTTTGCCCAGGCTGCCTAGTTGCTTTCTCTCTGCATCCTGATAACGGCACAAATGAACGAAGTCCTGTTCAATAAAAACAACACAAGGAAGAATATCAATTTCAATATCCGGATGACCTCCTGCGTATCGGTTGAACTCAATTACTGATTTCGTATCAGCCCTGGGAACAGAACCAGTTGAGTCAACATCTTCACTCGGGCGTGATCGTCGCCAAAGCAAATAGATACCAATGCTGATAAGACTTGCAGCAGGCACCCACAACCAGGATGGCACATTGATATTAAAGAGGGAAAAACTCGCAGGAATAAAAATCAACCGATCCCACGATAGGCAGGTCAACAAGTAAAACATTGATTTGGAGTTTGGGTTTTGGTACTGCAATTTAGGAAATTATTTCAAAATAGATACTCTTCCAATGTTAATATTTTAATACTTCATGGTAAAATATATGTTTTTCATACCAATAATAAGAATTTCATTCTATCCAAATACACACTCAACAGCGGTTTCCTGTCATCCAATGAACACAAACAGTCATTCAAAAAGGTATTCTGGCATGGTCCTTTCAAAGCCAATAGATTTGCTGAAAAAACATAATAAAATGTCAAACAATATGACTTTGGGAGGAATAGGGCCAAAAATGGCATTGATCTCCTTACCCTATATTTCTCTCTGCTTTGTGTTACTGTCACAAAACCCAACTTTTCTTGAGATTGGAATCCTTAAAAATTCTGTCGCATATTGGAGCGGTATTTCGCTCCTTAGTATTGGTTTTATATTTTACCTGAATACGATTATTGTCTTCCTGAAGGATTTCAAGCAAGGAAAACTAATAACCCGTGGGCCATTCAGCCTATGCAGAAATCCTCTATATACAAGCATAATCCTTCTGATTCTCCCGGGTTTTGGAATACTTTTTCATTCAGGAATTATCCTTTCGATACCAGTTGTACTGTACCTTAATTTCAAAATATCAATCCACGGTGAAAGCATCATCCTCAAAAGAACATTTGGATCGCAATACGATGAATACTGTTCAAGGGTGAGAGAATTCCTCCCTGTCCCAAGGAGAATCCGCAATAAGCAATAAAACTGCCTGAGATTCTGCATTGATGAAAACAAAATTATATCACTGATGATAAACCCTCTTCAGGAATCTCTCGTATGAATCGCCAAAATTTTTTGTATATTTGTTTTAGTCTGAACTGCATTCCTGAACGAGGAATCTTCCTGCTCTTTTTGAGTCCCTCCTCAGGTTGAATACCAGCGGTTAAATCCCATCAAATAATCTAACAGAATAGCTGAAATTACTATTCAAAATTCAGCCAAAATATAGATTCTGTTACGATTTACAGGTTAATTCACCAGATACCGGGCATCCCCAATCCTACCTCAATTTTTTTACTTACAGTATCTGTCTGAGCCCATCCATTCTAAACTATTTATCTACCTGTAAATGTGATAATTATAACACAGAACAGAAATTCGCCACATCCATGGGAACAGATCAGCAAAACAATTCGAAAAAAACACCATGTAATTTTCAAAATCCGTGTTACTTCTAGCTAAAAGGATGATCAAATAATAGACCTCTAATGTTTACCAACACAGGCCTTCACTAATTAATTTCACATGGCAGTTTACAAAATACTACTTGTCGAAGATCAGGTGCCCGATGCCGACCTGGCACTGTTTGAAATCGGCAAAACATTGGAATCCTTTGAACACAGACTTGTTGACAACAAGAAAAGCTTTTTGTTTGAACTCACCAACTTCAAACCCGACATTGTAATCACCGATTTTATGATGCCGTCATTTGATGGGATGACTGCACTTAAGCTCACCCTTGAGCAATCGCCTTATACACCTGTCATTATTCTAACAGGTTCAATGAATGAAGATACGGCTGTGGAATGCATGAAAGCCGGGGCCACTGATTATGTAATAAAGGAACACATAAAACGCCTGGGAAGCAGTATACTCGCAGCCTTTGAACAAACTGCGATCCTAAGGCAAAAAAGAGAAGCCGAAGAATCCTTTAAATCAAGTGAGGAACTCTACCGGCTTATGTTTGCAGAAAGTCCTCAAATAATGTGGATTTATGATATGGAAACATTGCGCTTTTTGGAGGTTAATGAAGCCGCAATAAAGCATTATGGGTACCAGAAAGATGAATTCCTTTCAATGACCTTAAAAGACATTCGTCCGCAGGAAGATATTCAACTCCTTCTGCAAGATGTGGAGAACACTCATGACATCTACAACCTGGCTGGAAAATGGAGACATCTCAAAAAAAATGGTGAGATAATTTATGTTGAAATATATTCCCATGCTGTAAATTTCAATAATCGGGTTGCAAGGCATGTGATGGTAAATGATGTAACCAGCCGCATTCTTGCCGAAAATGCACTAAGAGAAAGTGAAGAAAAATTCAGAAACCTGTTTGAAAATCATTCAATTCCAAATTTGATCATTGACCGGGAAACTCTGGCAATCGTAGATGCAAATAAAGCAGCAGAGGAATTCTATGGATGGCCAGTAAAGGAATTGACCCAAATGGATATCACTGGTATCCACAATTCTTCCAAGCTGGAAATCAAGGAAACCCTTGAAAAAATTCACTCCCTGAAAAAGGGGCACTATGAATTCGAGCACAGGCTCAAGGATGGCAGTGTTCGGGAAGTGGAAGTATTCAGCTCCCAGATTCAAATTGCCGGCAAAAGTTTCGTTCATTCTATAATCCACGATCTTACTGATAAAAGAAAGAATGAAGAAACAATAAGGCTTCTCAGTAAATCCATTGAACAGAGTCCCATTACAGTGGTCATCACAAATGACAAGGGAGTGATTGAATATGTGAATCCTCGATTCACTCAGATAACTGGATACTCAAGCAAGGAAGTCCTCGGGAAAAATCCCAGAATTCTTAAATCAGGCGAACATGATAACGCATTTTACAAGAATATGTGGGACACCGTTCTGGAGGGCAGAGAATGGAATGGCGAAATTCTAAATAAGAAAAAGTCAGGCGAACTTTACTGGGAACAGGCAAGTATTTCTCCTTTGCTCGATGAGAATGGCACTATCACTCATATGGTCGGCATTAAGGAGGATATTACCGAAAAACGTAAAATGCTCCAGGACCTGATTGTTGCTAAAGAAAAAGCTGAAGCCGGTGACAGGCTTAAAACAGCTTTTATCAATAACATCAGCCATGAAGTGAGGACTCCGCTTAATGGAATTATGGGCTTCAGCGAAATGCTACTCAATCCGGGTTTCACTGACGAAAAGAAGCAGCAGTTCAACGAAATCATCAAGAAAAGTGGCTCCCGGCTTTTAAAAACCATAACCTCCTACATGGACATATCCCTGATAGTTTCAGGGAATATGGAAGTTCATGCCAAACCATGCGCCATAAACCCCTTGCTCGATGAACTCTTCGAGGAATACAACCGTTTGTGCAAGGAAAAAGATCTTGATCTGGTATTGGAAAGACCTACCATTCCTGAGGACCTGCAAATCAACACAGATCCGGAAATCCTTAAAAAAATCCTGGTCAACCTGCTCGACAACGCACTGAAATTCACCCGAAGAGGCGCTATTACTTATGGATTCAAGAAAACTGCGGGTGCAATCGATTTCTTTGTCTCCGACACAGGTATTGGCATCGAGAAAGACAAGCTTAAAATCATCTTCGACAGTTTTATTCAGGGTGATGAAGCTCTAACCAGAGGATATGAAGGAAGCGGATTAGGCCTCTCAATTTCCAACGGACTCACCAAATTGCTTGGTGGCACCATTAATCTTGAATCAAGGGTGGAAGAAGGTTCTGTATTCAGCATTACCTTCCCTGAATCGGTTATTGTTCATACTAAAGTCAGTAAAAAATCAAATCTTGCCAAACCTGTCCGGCTGGTTTCCAATCCGGTTATCCTGGTTGCTGAAGATGATGATTTCAATTTCCGCTACATCGAAATACTGCTTAAGCGAGAATCCTACCTGGTTTTACGTGCCGAAAACGGCAAGGAAGCTATTAAGGCTTGCAAGGAGCATACAGGTATCGACCTAGTCCTGATGGATTTAAAAATGCCCGAAATGGGAGGATTGGAAGCAACCCGCGAAATCAAGGCTTTCCTGCCAGATCTTCCGATTGTCGCATTAACAGCCTATGTTTCCTCAGCTGATGAATATCAGGCATTTCTGAGTGGTTGTGATGAGTTTATATCAAAACCCGTTAACAGAAATAAACTGCTTTCCGTAATTCACAACTCACTGGGAATAAGCTAAAAACCGATTGCCTTTAATCTCTTTATGGGTTCAATTCCCCGCAGCTTGCTGCGAGATATTCTTATTTTAGTTGTTTGGTGAATACAGAATTCAGGAGTCAGAATTTGAAAATTTGGTTGTTATTCTGTCCGCCTGGGCGGATGGCTTCTGTCCGCCAGCCGGCGGATGAATTCTGATACCCCGCTGCTTGCGGCGGGGTCCTTCATTGTATTGGAATGTTTCGGAGTAAAAGGGCAAGTTAAGGTGAAAGCTGTATTCAACCATACCATCACCTATAGAGGGAGTCTTGCAAAAATGGGATTCGACTTTCATGTGTTGGGAATTACAAAAGAAATACGCCTTCAATTGGGAATCACATTCGGTGATAATGTTAATGTTGAGCTGATGCAAGACACAGAAACCAGACAGGTTGAAATCCCAAATGATGTTCAGAAATACCTGGATTCAAATCCGGAAAAAGCAGCGTTTTTTCATAAACTTTCATTCACTCACCGTAAAGAATATATGAGATGGATTGAATCATCCAAAAAGGAAGAGACGAGACAGAGAAGGCTTGAAGAATTTATTGACAGAATGCACTCAATCTGAGACCAGGAGAAAAACCAGCCTGAATTTGGGAATTGAGTTCCCCAACTAACAGTTATTGATAAAGGATACCTGCAGTGAAAACTACCAATTATTACTTAGGTAGTTTGAAGAGAAAGCCCCGCTTGATCCAGCCTGGCATTTCTGCACGCGTCAAGCAGCTCATTGCATTTTACCACAGCCTGTTGCATCGAAAACTCACCATAAATGAAAAAATATGCTGATTGGTTCTTCTTCTCATGCAACCATTCAATAACCAAAAAGGCAACATCCTTTTTTCTATATCCTGACTCTGCCAGGTATTTCACCGAATCTTGCCAAACTTCCGGAGCAGAAATATTTCTGACTGTAAATGCATCCTGAACCTTGATTTTAAGAATTTCATCCTTTGGAATTCGAACGATGGAGTCTGGATGCTTGGTTTCAGGATTAAGTATAATCTGTAAACTGCTGTCATCAGCCGAAAGCAGGCATGAACAAATATTCTTCCCGGCTTCAGAATAACCTCCGGCATAATAGGTTGAAATATAATTAATTCTATTTCCGGGCTCAGAATCTTCGCCTTTCGCAGCAGATAGTTTGTTCCGGTAGTAATACCTGATTCTCAGCATAACAGCACCCAATAGAAAAAAGATGCCAAGAACTAGCAATCCGGCCTGTAGGGTTTGATGAGAAGCAAAGTGAATCATAAGTGGCTCATTACAAAATACTTGAGCCTGAGTGGGCAGAGTAGACAAAGAGTACATTGGGTTGGGTTTTGGATTTGTAAAAGTACCCATTACAGAATCGCCTTGACTATTTACTGCATGGACAAACTGTGCCCGACTCTTCAAATAATCAGCACATTACAATCAGAAAATATCATTTTTCACCAACCACACCATAATTATTAATTTGCATGCAATACCTTACCTTCACTTCAGGCGAACATTCTGTACTTTAGCAGTGACAATATATTGGACTAAATAATCTGTTTATTGCTGGTTAAATCTAATAAGTGGAGTACGCTGACACTTAAAACAACACTCACGATGAGAAACTATATTTTTCTGATTTTTCTGGTTTATCCGTTCCTTCTAAATGCGCAGATCAGGCAGAATGGGGAATCACAAAAGGCTGAATCTATAATAGCCGAAATCATTAAACAGACAGCTTCTCCTTCAATTGCAGGAACAGTGGATGTTATCAAGGAAGGCAAGCCAGACTCACGTGTCACCGGAATCATCTGTTGCATGTTTGCTACAATGGACGTGCTGAAAGCAGCAGTTGCCAATAAATGCAATATGATAGTAACTCATGAGCCGATTTATTTCAATCATCTGGATGAAGTTCTTTTTTTTGAAAAAGATCCGGTTTTTATCGAAAAGCAGCGATATATCAGAGAGCATGAGCTGATTATATGGCGTTTTCACGATTATATCCATAGCATGAAACCGGATGGCATCCGTCAGGGCATGTGCAACAAACTTAAATGGAATGAATATGCCACTGATTCACAACTCGAACATTACAAAATTCCGGAGTTAACACTCGACAAGCTCCTTATACAATTGAGTAGTGTATTTCCCGGAGCTGCATTCAATGTGATCGGTGACAGAAATCAGATGGTAAGCAATATATGGCTTGCCCCTGGAGCATCCGGAATGGAAACTCATGTCAGAATGCTTGGCAGAGATGATGCAGATGTAGTAATTGCAGGTGAATGTCCCCAATGGGAAACTTATGAATATGCAAGAGAATCAGTTCTGCAAGGCCGAAAAAAGGCAGTAATTTTCCTTGGGCATATTCCTTCTGAAGAGGCGGGGATGGAGTATTGTGCCGGCTGGTTGAAAACCTTTATTGCCGATATACCTATCCTTTTCATCCCATCGGGTCCCTCCTATTTTACAACCCAACCCTGATTTGCTTTCAATCTTTGATAGATTAATCAAATTCATTGATTCATGACTTGTATTCAGAGTCAGTGGTGAAATATCATTAATTTCAATCGGTTCACTAAGCACTAAATTATTCATATTTCTGAAGAATTGATTCTGCTGTCGTTTCAGGCATTTGCTAATACCATACCCAGCCAACTTTGTCATAAATCAGACCTTTTCAGTTCCGCCAGTGTCAAAATGACAGGTTATTGACACATGGCACATGCTTTGATTTTTCCATTTCAAACCTAAAAGCAGATTATACTATGCAGAGCGGAAAAATCAACGTACAGACCGAAAACATCTTCCCCCATTATCAAGAAGTTCCTCTATTCTGACCATGAAATATTCCTGAGGGAACTCGTATCAAACGCCATCGATGCAACAACCAAGCTTAAAACACTTTCGTCACTCGACAAGGTTAAGGATGAACTTGGTGACCTGACAATTGAAGTTATACTTGACAAGGAGAACAAAACCCTTACTGTTAAGGATCGTGGAATCGGAATGACAGCTGATGAAGTTGAGCAGTTTATTAACCAGATAGCCTTCTCCGGTGCAGAAGCTTTTGTAAAGAAATACAAAGGCAAAACCGAAGCAGAACAAAGCGGACTTATTGGTCATTTTGGACTGGGATTCTATTCCTCATTCATGGTTTCCGACAAAGTGGAAATCAGAACCAAGACTTATAAAAAAGGTGGTGGAACTAAAGCAGTCCATTGGGAATGTGACGGCTCACCTGAATATACAATCAACGACTGCGACAAAAATGATCGCGGTACCGAAATAGTTCTGCATATTTCTGAGGACTCAGCTGAGTTTCTCGAAGAAAGCAGGATTCATGAATTATTGACCAAATATTGCAAGTTCCTTCCCTTCCCTATCAGGTTTGGAAATGAAAAAACATGGGAAGCCTCTGAGACAGAAAAGGATGATAAAGGTGAACCAAAACAGGTGCAGGTTGAGAAAGCAAGAATCATCAATAATACCAATCCACTCTGGAAATTAAAGCCAATGGACCTGAAGGAAGAAGACTATAACGCCTTCTACCATGAGCTTTATCCTCAGTCATTTGATGCACCCCTTTTCAGCATCCATCTCAATGTGGATTATCCCTTTAACCTTACGGGAATACTATACTTCCCCAAGTTAAAGAAGAATTATGAAGTACAGCGTGACAAAATTCAGCTTTACTGCAATCAGGTATTTGTTACTGACTCAGTAGAAGGAATCGTACCTGACTTCCTTACGTTGCTTCATGGAGTAATCGATTCACCGGATATCCCGCTCAATGTATCACGATCCTATCTCCAAAGTGACCAGAACGTCAAGAAGATATCAGGCCATATTATGAAAAAGGTGGCTGATAAGCTTGAGGAAATCTTCAAGAATAACAGAGAGGATTTTGAAAAGAAATGGGATGACATCAGGATGTTCATCGAGTATGGAACTATATCAGAGCCAAAGTTCTACGAGCGCGCAGAAAAGTTCTGTCTGCTGAAAAATACTGATAATAAATACTTTACCTTTGATGAATATCGCAAGCATATTGCTGACGCCCAAACCAATAAGGAAGGGAAACTGGTATATCTTTACACCAGCAACACTGAAGAGCAGTACAGCTATATAGGTGCCGCAAAGGACAGGGGATATGATATTCTGGTAATGGATGGTCCCATCGACAACCATTTCATAAACACTATTGAACAGAAGTTTGAAAATTGCCAGTTCGCCAGAGTTGATGCAGATGTAATAGATAAACTGATTGTTAAGGAAGATGCGCTCCCTTCACTCATGTCGGAAGAGCAACAGAAGCTGATTACACCGATTTTTGAAAAATCACTTGATACCCAGAAATTCCATCTTGTTTTTGAAAGCCTTGGAACATCTGACTTGCCGGTGATAATTACCCAGCCTGAATTCATGAGGAGAATGAAGGATATGTCAGCCATGGGTGGATATGGATTTATGGGCAATCTTCCTGATTCATACAACCTCGTAGTCAACTCAAATCATCCTCTGATTCTTGGTCTTACCGAGATTAATGATGAAGCACAACAGGAAAAAATAAGCAGGCAACTTATCGATCTGGCCCTGCTATCTCAGAACCTGCTGAAGGGTGAAGCGCTTTCAGGATTTATCCGCAGATCAGTGGACATCATAAAATAATGTAACTATTTCATATGATTTGAGTCATAATAGGCTGTAAAATCAAACAAACATAAAAATCAAAAAAAACTAATCAAACCCGAACGAAAATGAAAAAATCATGGATAGTGCTTATTGTCATCCTGGGCATACTGCTTATTAGCTTTTTATGGATCAGGGGACTCTTTAACGGCCTTGTCAGTAATGAAGAAATTGTGAACAAGCGCTGGGCAGATGTAGAAGGAGCATACCAGCGCAGAGCTGACCTGATTCCAAATCTGGTGAGTACTGTTAAGGGATATGCCAAATTTGAACAGGAAACATTAATAAAGGTGGTAGAACAGAGAGCCAGTGCTACCCAGCCCACTGTAAAAATGGATCCCGCTACTATGGATCAGGCTTCTCTCAATAAATTCCAGCAGGCACAGGATGCTCTTGGATCATCACTTTCAAGGCTTCTCGTGGTAGTTGAAAAATACCCTGACCTGAAAGCAAACCAGAACTTTCTGCAGCTTCAGGCACAGCTTGAAGGTACTGAGAACAGAATCAATGTTGAGCGCCGCAATTTCAATGATGCAGTCCAGACATACAACACAAAACTGCGTCGTTTCCCAACCAATATATTCGCCGGAATGTTCGGTTTCACAAAGAAGCCCTACTTTGAAGCTTCAGCTGGTGCCGAAAACGCCCCGAAAGTTGAGTTCTAATCCGGATAAAATACAGGAAGCATCCTGACCGTTTGAATAATCCTTTGTGCTTTTGCCCCAGGGTGATTGCACAAAGGATTAAATCTTCATAAAAGTTGTAATATCACATCCGTTAGTCTGCTTCTAACTTCTAATTTAATGAGGCTATGGTTAAAAACGCCAAAAATTTCTTCTCCGATGAACAAGTTGAAGAGATAAAACAATCAATCCTGAATGCTGAGTTGGATACATCCGGCGAAATCAGGGTTCATATTGAAAATAAATGTGAGGGTGAAGTCCTCGACAGAGCAGCACAAGTATTTAAAACACTTGAGATGCAGGATACAGAACTTCGGAATGGTGTCCTGATCTACCTTGCCGTAAAAAACAGAAAATTTGCCATTATTGGTGATAGTGGGATAAATGCAGTAGTAGAAAAGGATTATTGGGAGCGGATTAAAGCCAGAATGTTGAATGATTTCAGGGAAAACCACTTTACAGAAGGGCTTTCAACAGCCATACTGGAAGTAGGGAAAGTTCTGAAAACCCGATTCCCGCGTCAATTGGATGACCAGAATGAATTGAGCGATGAAATATCTTTTGGCAGTGATTCCTAAGCAATGCTGCAATTAAATGGAAGTGACAAAAAACAAGAAATCATAATGCCTTAATCCGAAACAGATCATGTCCTCAAGGTTCCTAAAATTTCCAAGTCTCCTGTTATTGCTCCTGGCCTTAACTGTTTTTCCCACGTTTGCGCAGGACGAAATTCCAGCAAAACCTTCGCCTCCCAGACTGGTAAATGACCTTGCCGGTATTCTGGATGCATCAGCTGTTGAATCACTGGAGAATAAACTTGTTGCCTTCAATGATTCCACCTCTACACAAATCACTGTAGTTATTGTACCCAGCATAGCTGGATATGATCCCTCCGACTTTGCCCAACGTATCGGACAAAAATGGGGAGTAGGCGGACAAAAATTCAACAATGGATTTGTTATTCTGGTGAAACCTAAAACATCAGGCGAAAAGGGAGAAGCATTTATAGCAACAGGCTATGGCGTAGAACCCTTTGTTCCTGATGCAACTGCATGGGATATTGTAAATAACGAAATGATTCCTCGTTTCAGGGAAAACGACTATGCCGGGGGTATTGATGCCGCCATCAATACGCTGATGAAGTTCACCTCAGGTGAATTTACAGCAGCCAACTACAAGAAGAAGAAAAAGGGTGAAAACGGAGGCGGAGGAATCGTTATCGGCATCATACTTTTCATAATTCTTTTCACAATATTCACCAGAGGTAAGGGTAACCGGAACATAGGAAGCCGTTCCTCCAGCTCAATGCTCTGGCCGTTCCTTTTTGGTGCCAGTGCAGGAAGTAACTGGGGAAACTTCTCTGGTGGCAGTGGTGGATTCGGCGGTGGTGGCGGAGGCGGTTTTGGAGGATTCGGAGGCGGAAGCTTCGGAGGAGGCGGTGCTGGCAGTAGCTGGTAAATGCCTGATAATGAACGTTGTTTATTTAAAAATCCCCACGACTTAATTATTTTCTGACCCCATTTACCTGATCTAAATGATAGTTGGATAAGTGTATCTGTCCTAATTCAGTGTGCCCTTAAAAATCACTTCCTTTAGTACTACCTGCCTTCATTTTTTTGCTCAAATGAGTCTGTTACAGTATTAACAGGGCATGTTTTGTATTATTGTATAATTGCCATTTTATCATCTTTTTATTATATTATCATCCAATATTCAGGTATTTTATTACTTCATTCTTTATTTAACCTCGAATTATTTAGAACGAATTGCATATCCGTATAATATTGAATACTATGTTTTTATAATAATATAACTTTGATTTTATTTATTTAGACTAATTCTAAACTAAATACACTCAAGTATTTCTGCAAAATGCATATTGCATACCTATTTTAATATCTCTAACTTCGCTGAGTTGTGAAGGTATTAACAACTCGAAGCGCTATCCGTCAGATAATTCCATCCCATCTGCTTAGTTTAATTTGACAATAATACCCTCAGACTTTTTGCAGCAATCAAGGCAATATGATGCCGGGCCCATGGCCTTAGTTCATAATATATCTTGTTAATCAACAAAGACGTATGCTTAAACACGCATCGATCAGACAAAGAATTGTCAATCTGGCTGTTCCATTAGCCGTAACCCTGATCCTTTCAGGTGTTTTTCTTTCAGCAACCGGAGATGCTGATTACATGAAGGGAAAACAAATCTTCGATAAAAACTGTGCTGTCTGCCATAAGATCAGTGCAGATAAATTGGTTGGTCCGGGATTAAAGGACGTTACCAAACGAAGAGATAAAGTCTGGTTGAAGAAATTCATAGCAGCTTCTCAGGAAATGGTAAAATCCGGAGATAAGACTGCGAAGGAAGTTTTCATGGCTAATGGTCAGATTCCTATGCCAGACCATAAATTCCTTACAGATGGTGATCTGAACAATGTTCTTAACTATATCGAGAACTTCCAGCCGGAAGCTGCACGTAAGGTTACTGTTGACATCAACAAGAAAGACGGATTTACAAATGAAGAAATAAAGCGGGGCGAAAGGCTTTTCTTCGGACTGATTCCTTTTGAAAAGGGAACAACCCTGAACTGTGCATCCTGCCATGCTACTATACTCACCGATTCCCTGAACTTCAATCCATCAGTGCTGGATCTCGCAGAGGCATGGAAAGAGCAAAACGGCACCAACCTCTATCAGGTACTGAGCTCCCCTACTTCCCAGAAAATGACTGATTCACACAAGGGGCTGCAATTGGCTGATCATGAAATCTATGATATGTCAGCCTATTTCTCAGAAGTTTCAAAGACAGGAATGGAGACTGAAAAATCTTTCCCTGCACGTCTGCTTATATTCCTGACCCTGGGCTTCCTTATGGCCCTGGCTCTTGCTGATCTGATCTTCTTCAAGAAAGTAAAGTACAAATTCATACATATTATTATTATCCTGGGCGGACTCGGAGTTCATGTTACCCTTGCAATGCAGGAAGGCACACGCCTCAGCAGGACTCAAGATTATGCTCCTGATCAGCCTATCAAGTTTTCCCATAAGGTTCATGCAGGACAAAATAAAACTGATTGCGAATACTGTCACAGTATTGCATCTTCCAGTAAGTCAGCAGGCATACCTTCACCAAACCTTTGCATGAATTGCCATAAGGTGGTTACCCAGGGAGCCAGATCAGGAAAGTTTGAGATCAATAAGATTTACAGAGCCATCGAAACAGGAAAATCTATTCCATGGGTTCGTATCCATAAACTTCCTGATCATGTATTCTTCAGTCATGAACAACATGTTACCGCAGGAAAGGTTAAATGTCAGCAATGTCACGGCATGGTTGAAAACATGGATATAGTGAAACAGGCTACTGACCTTTCAATGGGATGGTGTGTAAATTGTCACCGCCGCACTGCTGTTCAGTTCGCTGATAACAAATACTATGAAACCTTCAAGAAACTGCATGAAGATTATAAATCAGGCAAAATCAAGAAGGTAACCGTTGAGCAGGTTGGCGGAATTGATTGCGCCAAATGCCATTATTGATTTGTTTGCCTGGCATGTTGTCAGGAATTACCCATCACTTAAGTTAAAACTATACCATTTATACTAATGGAAAAGAAATACTGGAAAAGTCTTGAAGAGCGCAACGGATTGCCTGTTGAGAATCCCGGCAAGATGGATGAGGATGCATCCCGTTCATTGCTTGAGTTAATCAATGAGGAAATTGCTGACAAACCCTCTTCCAGACGAAACTTTCTGAAGTTTGCCGGATTCAGTTTTGCCACTGTTGCAATTGCTACCAGTTGCAAAAATCCTGTTAATACGGCAATTCCAATGCTTAACAAACCGGAAGAAGTAACCCCTGGAATGGCAAATTACTATGCCTCCACTTATTTTGATGGTCAGGATTACAGCAGTATCCTTGTAAAGGTGAGAGATGGCCGTCCTATCAAAGTTGATGGAAATGACCTCTCCTCATTCAACCATGGTGGTTCAAGCGCCAGGGTTCAGGGTTCTGTTCTAAGTCTTTATGATGATGGAGGCCGATTCAAGGCTCCTATGATCGGCGGACTGGAAACTACCTGGAATATGATGGATCTGGAAGTTGGCAAAAAGCTGACTGAGGTTGCAGCATCAGGCAAACAGATTGTTCTGCTTGCATCAACCATTATCAGTCCTTCCACCAGGAAAGTCATTGCTGAATTCACAGCAAAGTATCCTACTACAAAACTTGTAACCTTTGATCCGGTTTCATCCTCAGCCATCAGGCAAGCCCATCAGGAACTGGCTGGACAAGCAGTAATTCCTGATTATCATTTTGAGAATGCTGATGTTGTGGTATCCTTTGGCGCCGATTTCCTTGGCACCTGGCTTTCACCGGTTGAATTCAGCCGCAGATGGGCAACAACAAGAAGGCTAACAGAAGAGAAGAAAAATATCTCCAAATTATTCGTGGTTGAATCATGCATGAGCCTTACCGGAGCCAATGCAGATGTTCGCCTTGCCGTGAAACCAAGTCAGCAGGCTGCAGTCATACTTAATCTCTACAATGAAATTGCAGCAGCCAATGGAGGCAAAACCTTCACTGCACCAAAGACTTCAGTTGATGTTAAGAAAATGGCCACTGCATTGCTTGCCGCAAAGGGAAAGTCCCTTGTTGTTAATGGCATCAATGATCCCGCCTTACAGATAATCACCCATGCCATCAATTTCATGCTTGGCAATTATGGCACTACCCTTGATCTGGGCAGCACCCTAAATCTTAGGCAGGGAATGGATCAGGAAATGGAAACTTTTGTCCAGGACCTCGAAGCCGGCAATGTTGGTGCTGTTATGTTTTACCAGTCCAATCCGGGATATACCTACGCTGAATCCGCAAGAATCCTTCAGAACCTGAAAAGAATTCCGCTGGCAGTCTCCTTTGCAACGGCTCAGGATGAAACCAGCAAGGCTTGCCATTATGTATGCCCCGACCATCATTTCCTTGAATCATGGAATGATGCCGAACCCAAGAATGGGATGTATACTCTCCAGCAGCCTACAATCCGCAATATATTCAACACAAGGCAGGTACAGGATAGCTTGCTAAAATGGTCAGGAAGCACTTCCGATTATTACACAAGCCTCAGGAAGACATGGGAAACCGATTTCTTTGGAAAGCAAAGCAAATATGGCAGCTTCAATGATTTCTGGAATCATTCACTTCAGGATGGCGTTTTTGAGCCACAACTTCCTGAGTGGAGCCTTGCGTCCCTTAACCTTGCTGCTCTTGATACTGCAGCTGTAAAGGCTGGTTCTGCAACTGTTTCAGCTGATACCGAACTGGTATTCTACGAAAATATCGCCCTTGGAAATGGTTCACATTCCAATAACCCATGGTTAATGGAAATGCCGGATCCAATTTCAAAGGTTTGCTGGGATAATTTCGCAGCTATGTCGCCAAAAATGGCCGAAAAGCTCGGTATTGCTACCGGTGACGTACTGTACTTTGAGAACGAAAAACTGGAAATACCTGCATTCGTTCAACCCGGACAGGCTGACGGCACTATAGGTATTGCATATGGTTACGGCCGATCAAATACCGGAAAAGTTGCTGATGGCACTGGCATAAATGTATATCCGTACATGAAGGCTGTTGGCGGTTTCAGAGCATTCTCCCTGGCTGTCAAGGAATTCAGGGCTATCGGCAATACCTATCAGCTGGCTACTACCCAAATGCATCATTCAATGGAAGGTCGCCCGATTGTTCGGGAAACCACCCTTGAAGAATGGCAGAAGAAACCAGCTGCAGGAAACGAATTGCACGAAGAAGCTGCAAAAAACAATTTCACATTATATAAGGAGTACGAATTCGCAGGTCACCATTGGGGCATGGGAATTGACCTCAATGCCTGCACCGGTTGCAGTGCCTGCGTTATTGGATGTCAGGCAGAAAACAATGTTGCAGTAGTCGGTAAGGAGCAGGTTGCAATGACCCGCATCATGCATTGGATTCGCATCGACAGGTATTATTCAGAGGATCCTGAAAATCCATCAGTATACTTCCAGCCTCTCATGTGTCAGCATTGCGATAATGCCCCATGTGAAAATGTTTGTCCTGTTTCAGCTACCAACCACAGTAATGAAGGTTTGAACCAGATGGCTTACAACCGTTGCATCGGTACCAAGTATTGCATCAACAACTGTCCTTATAAGGTTCGCCGCTTCAACTGGTTCCGTTATGCAACCAATGATGCATTTGATTACAACCAGAATTCCGATCTCGGACGAATGGTTCTGAATCCTGATGTAACTGTACGTGAAAGAGGTGTTGTTGAAAAATGCTCATTCTGCGTCCAAAGGATTCAGGAGAAGAAACTCCTTGCCAAAGCTGAAAACAGAATGCTTCAGGATGGAGAGATTCTTCCGGCATGCGCTCAGGCTTGTCCTTCAGGTGCTATCATATTTGGAGACCTCAACGATCCGGAAAGCAGGATTTCAAAACTCTACAAGAATGAAAGGAATTACCATCTTCTTGAAGAGATACACACCCTTCCGTCAGTTGGCTATCTGACCAAGGTCAGGAACCGTGAAGGCGGAGCAGAAGCATAAGACTTATTGAATAAAAGGAACATCATCAGTAAACACGATAACCTCTATCAACTATGTACAAAGCCGAAGTCAGAGGGCCGCTGATCCTGGGAAATAAAAGTTACAGGCAGATTACCAGCGACATCATTGCTCCCATCGACAACCCCACCCCTATCTGGTGGAAAGTAGCCATGGGAATAAGCTTGTTTGCCGCCGCATGGGGCATGGTTGCATTATACTATACGGTAAGGTATGGACTGGGCACCTGGGCAGTAAATAATTCTGTAGCATGGGGCTGGGAAATCATCAACTTCGTATGGTGGATCGGTATTGGACATGCCGGGACTGCATTCTCCATATTCCTGCTGATTCTGCGTCAGAAATGGCGTACTTCAATCAACAGGGCAGCAGAAGCAATGACTGTATTTGCAGTAATCTGCGCCGCCATCTTCCCTGCCATTCACATGGGAAGGGTTTGGTTAGCATTCTACATTTTCCCTTATCCCAACACCCGTGGATCACTTTGGGTTAACTTCAACTCACCACTATTCTGGGACTTCATTGCTATCAGTTCCTATCTTCTGATTTCAGCATCATTCTGGTATTTCGGAATGGTTCCCGATTTTGCTTCCATCCGTGATAAAGCTACCAGCAAGGTTAAGAAAGCCGTTTATGGTTTACTGGCATTCGGCTGGACCGGAAGTTCACGTGAGTGGCTGCGCTATGAAGGATTAAGCTATGTCCTCGGAGGTATTGCAGCTGTTCTCGTTGTTTCTGTGCATAGTATCGTATCAACTGACTTTGCCAGTTCAGTAATTCCGGGATGGCATGCTACCTTATTCCCACCCTACTTTGTGGTTGGAGCTATCTTCTCCGGATTTGCAATGGTTATGACCCTTATGATTGTAATCAGAAGATTCTACAATCTGGAGCAGTATGTTACTGATTCCCATTTGAATGCAATTGCACGAATTCTTGTATTCATTTCACTCATTATGGGAACTGCCTATACCACTGAAGTATTTATTGCCTGGT
Source organism: Bacteroidales bacterium (assembly GCA_016707705.1). Classification (GTDB taxonomy): domain Bacteria; phylum Bacteroidota; class Bacteroidia; order Bacteroidales; family UBA4417; genus UBA4417. Next base: position 14,900 of record JADJHD010000006.1, on the reverse strand, counting down.
ATGGTGGTAATGAATATGAAATGTTCACCTTCTTCCACAATCGTATTACCGGCACTTATTCGTTCATGTTCTGGGCTATGATTATCTGTAATGCAGTGATTCCTCAGCTGATGTGGTCGAAAAAAATCAGGAGCAATATCTCAGCCCTGTTTGTTATCTCTCTGGTAATCAATCTGGGTATGTGGTACGAGCGCTACAACATCGTTGTCACTTCACTTGCCAAGGACTACCTGCCTTCAAGCTGGACAGTTTACAGTCCGACATGGGTTGAGATCGGCATTTACATCGGCACCCTGGGAATTTTTGTATCAGGCGTACTTCTTTTCTTCCGCTATATCCCAATGATTGCTATCAGTGAAGTAAAGAGCGTGCTCAAGCCAACGAGTCTCACCAAATATTCAAGAAACCACTAATACCCGCTATATATCATGAGCAAACCCTATTTTGTTAGCGTTTTTGATGATGAACAGAAGCTGCTTGCCGGCATAAAAGCGGTAAAGGAGAAGAAGGTAGAGATTGATGAGATCTATACACCTTACCCTATGCATGAGGTAATAGAAGCCATGGGAATTAAATCGAGGTTCACCTTCGTGGCATTCCTGTACGGGTTTTCAGCAGTGGTTGGAGTTCTGGCCTTCCTGTATTATACATCTGTAATCAGCTGGCCAATCAACTATGGTGGAAAGCCAACCAGTGCATTTCCCCTCTTTTATTATCATCACTTTGGTTCTTACCATTGCGAGCATCACCATTCTGAGTCTGCTTACCTTCTCGGTTCGTGCAAAGATTTTCCCCGGCAAGAAGTATGTTTTACCTGATCTTCGTGCTACTGACGACAAATTTGTGATGGTTTTCGACAGTGAGAAAGCCGGAACAGGATTTGAAGATCTGAACAGGATGATGAAAGACTGTGGTGCTGAAGAAGTATACAGCAAAGAACTCTGATCAATTTACGCTACTTGCATATATCAATACGTAAAGGCTTATTTGTAAAGAAATGAAACAATATCTGATACCGGCCGCTTTGGTCTTACTTGCCCTGGTTTCCTGCGATCGCACGCGCAATCAGAAAGGCTATGAATATTTCCCTGACATGGCACATTCGCTTGCCTATGAAACATACACAGCCAACACTGTTTTTGCCAATGGAATCACTGATCAGCTTCCGGTTGCCGGAACAATCCCCCGAGGTATAATTCCCTTTCAGTATCCGGCAACTCCTGAAGGAAGACTGCAGGCAGGGAAGGATTTGGTTTGTCCAACCGAACCAACAGCTGCGAACCTGTTAAAAGGCAAGGAATTATTCACAAGATTCTGCAATGGTTGCCATGGTGCTGATGGCTCGGGTAAAGGACATCTGTTCACAAGTGGTAAGTTTGCCATTCAGCCTGCTTCACTTATCAATGAAAGAATGACTCTTGCCCCAATAGGTGAAGTTTATCATGTCATCACCATGGGTTTCAACACCATGGGAGCTCATGGCCCTCAAATCAGACCTGATGACCGCTGGCTGATTTCCCTTTATGTTAAGAATGAACTGCAAAAGAAAACGAATCAATAAGCACTCATAGGTATGGATACCAACGTGACGATTTCGAAAAAATTCAACTACGCTGCAATCGGAATGATGGCCCTGGGGGTGTTAGCCCTCGGTTACGGATTGTTTACCGACAGTCCGAGAGGCTGGGCCAACATACTGTTGAACAATTATTATTTCCTTTCACTTACAGTAGGTGCTACCTTCTTTTTCTGCCTGCAGTATATTACCCAATCCGGATGGTCGGCAATGTTCCGCAGAGTTCCTGAAGCAATCATGTCGTACCTGCCTGTTGCAGGAATAATAATGCTACTGCTGTTCTTCGGAGTTAAGGATCTCTATCATTGGTCACATGCTGATGCAGTTGCTCACGATCCTTTGATAGCTCATAAGGCGCCCTATCTGAATGTTCCATTCTTCTTCATTCGAATCTTCGTAGTTTTTGCTGCCTGGTTTTTCCTTTCACGCCAGATTCGCAAACTTTCACTTGAAGAAGATAAAATTGGAGGCGTTCAGTATCTTGAAAAAATCGAATTCTGGGCCAAAATATTCATCTTTGTGCTTGCCCTCACCTATTCAATGGGTGCCTTTGACTGGATAATGTCATTGGAAGTACATTGGTTCAGTACAATTTTTGCTTTCAAGTCATTTGCTTCAGCTTTTTATCATGGTACTGCACTGGTGGCACTTGTTGTTATCCTGTTGCATGAAAGAGGATATTTCAAACAACTCAATGAAAGTCATCTTCTTGATTTTTCGCGTTATCTTTTTGGATTAAGCATTATTTGGGGCTATCTTTACTTTGCTCAATTCATGCTGATTTGGTTTTCTAACCTACCTGAGGAAACAATTTACTATTCCAAACGTTGGAATAATGGCTGGATGATTTTCTTTATTGTCAATCTCGTAGTAAATTGGCTTATTCCGTTTGTACTGCTCCTACCACAGAAGTTAGACAAGAATATTAAAGTAGTGAAGTATATATCCATACTCCTGCTTATTGGAATGTGGACAGAACAATTTGAGTTGATAATGCCTGAAATTACTGTTACTCCTCATTTTGGAGTTACTGAAATCGGAGCCTTGGTTTGCTTCACCGGACTTTTCCTCTTTATTGTCGGAAGGTCGCTGGCAAAAGCAGCATTGATACCAAAAAATCATCCATATCTGGAAGAAAGTGAATTACACCATGTACATTAAAATCTGGGAGGAGATAAATGAATAGATTAGCCTTTAGGCTAGCACTGCCGGCATTGCTGGCAGTTTTGCTTTTTATGGAGCCAAGGGTTCTGTTAGCGGATTCACAAAAGGAAATGACCGTTGGCATCACCGAAAAGCTCGACTCGTACATTCCTGCAAACATAGTATTAACAGACTATACAGGAAAAGAATTCAATCTGAAGAATCTGGTAGACAAACCAACGGTTCTCAATTTTGTATACTTCCGTTGTCCTGGAATATGCAGTCCATTGATGAACGGGCTCTCTGAAGTTATAAATACCAGTGAACTTCAACTAGGCAAAGATTATCAGGTTGTGACAATAAGCTTTGACGCAACTGAAGGTCCTGATCTCGCAGCTAAAAAGCGGATCAATTACATGAAAAGGCTGGAGCATCCTGAGGATAGTATGGGCTGGAATTTTTGCACTGCCGATAGTTTAAACATTGCCAATATAACAAAGGCCACCGGTTTTGGATTTAAACGTGCCGGAAATGAATTCATGCATGAGGGCGCTCTGATCCTGCTTAGTCCTGATGGAAAAATCACCCGATACCTGAAGGGCATTTCCTTTCTTCCCTTTGAATTCAAGCTGGCTGTTCTCGAAGCTAATCAAGGGAAGTCCTCTCCCACTGTAAGCAGCGTTATCAAGTTTTGTTTCTCATACGATGCCGGGAGTCAACGATATGTCCTTGATATCACAAAAATTTCTGCAACTCTTATCATCTTTTTTGCTGTTGTTTTGTTATTGTATCTTTTGATTCGTTCCAACAAGGATAAAAGAAGGCGAAACAAGCAATCTGATATAGCTTCAGGCAATGAAACTGTCTGAATCTTCTGATAAACTCAACACAAACCTAACTTAAAACCAAAATTTCAATCACTTAAATCTATGAGCGGAAACACCTCTACCCATCGAATGCCTTCATACCTGGAGTATAAGGGAAGATACAGAGGATTGGCAGGATGGCTTTTGTCCACGGACCATAAGCGCATTGCCTTGCTATATCTGTATTCCCAGACCTTCTTCTTCCTAGCAGGAGTGGTGATGGGCATTTTTATGAAGCTTGAATTGATTGCCCCCGGGCAGCAGCTTATGCAAGCGTCAACCTATAATGCCCTCTTCACTGTTCATGGACTGACCATGATCTTTCTGTTTATTATTCCGGGACTGGCTGCCTCATTCGGGAATTTTTTCATTCCCCTTATGATTGGTGCCAAGGATGTTGCATTCCCTAAGCTTAACCTGTTCAGCTGGTACCTTTTTATCGGCGGTGCATGTATTATCCTTTTGGGAATGTTTACCGGTGACGGTCCTCCCGATACAGGCTGGACTTTTTACGCACCCTACAGCTTAAGGACCAATACCAATGTTGTCCTTTCAGTTCTTGGTGCCTTTGTTCTGGGTTTCTCATCAGTTTTAACCGGATTGAACTTCATCGTTACCATCCACAGAATGCGTGCCCCGGGAATGGGATTTTTTCGCATGCCACTCTTTATCTGGGCGATGTATGGAACTTCATGGATTCAGCTTCTCGCTACTCCTGTTGTAGGTATCACCCTTGTCATGGTGATTTTCGACAGGATAATGGGGATTGGTTTCTTCGACCCTGCCAAGGGTGGTGATCCAATCCTTTATCAGCATCTTTTCTGGATTTATTCCCATCCTGCTGTTTACATTATGATTTTACCTGCGATGGGAGCCATTACAGAGATTGTAACAACCTTTTCACGCAGGGTGGTCTTTGGATATAAGGCAATTGCCATGTCGAGCCTCGCAATCGCATTTGTTGGATATCTCGTATGGGGTCACCATATGTTTACCTCCGGCATGAGTGAAACAGCAAGACTGGTATTCTCACTGCTTACTTTCCTCGTCGCCATTCCCAGTGCTATCAAGGTATTCAATTGGTCAGCGACCATGTACAAGGGTTCCCTCGACCTGCAGCCTCCTTTCTGGTGGGCCATGGCATTCATGTTTGTATTCATGATTGGCGGACTTACAGGATTGGTTCTGGGTAGTGTTGCTACTGATGTTCATGTACATGATACAATGTTTGTTGTGGCGCATTTCCATTACATTGTATTCGGAGGTGCCGGACTGGCATTCTTCGCAGCGCTGCATTACTGGTATCCGAAAATGTGGGGTAAGATGTACAATAAGAGAGTAGCCAACATCGGTTTGCTTATTCTCTTCATTGGCTTCAACACTCTGTATTTCCCTATGTTTATCCTGGGAATCATGGGTATGCCGCGACGTTACTATGATTACCTGCCGCAGTTTGCCACTCCCAACTTCATATCCACAATCGGATCATGGATTCTTGGAGTTGGTCTGCTGATAGTAATTGTCAATCTGCTGAGGCCCAAAAAGGTCAGTCAGGAAGAAATTGACAATCCATGGCAGGGTCGTACCCTTGAATGGAAAGTACAGTCTCCTCCAAGTCTGGAGAACTTCGAAGAAATCCCGGTTGTTGAACATGGTCCGTATGACCTGGTAAAATAAAGCACGTATGGAACAAAATCCAAGCACACACCTAACCCACGATCATTACGATCCGATTGGTTCCAAACTCGGAATGTGGCTATTTATATTTACCGAGATTCTTCTGTTCGGGGCGCTTTTTAGTGTACTCAGTATACAGGTACAAGCACCCGGTTGAATTTCACATGGCAAATCAGGAACTTGATGTTACTATCGGTTTCATCAATACAGTTATCCTGCTCATAAGCTCAGCTACCGTTGCCATGTCGATTACCGCCATGCAGAAGGGAGACAAGAAGATGACACTTATCCTTTTGGTAGTCACTCTGCTTCTGGCACTTGTTTTCCTTATCAACAAATACTTTGAATGGGGAGCCAAAATTCACCATGGTATTTATCCGGGATCTGAATTTCTCTTTAGCCTGAGCCAGGGAGACATTTTATTTTTCGGCTTGTATTTCTTCATGACCGGTTTACATGCTATTCACATTATTGTGGGTATGGTATTGCTGGGCTGGGTCTTTGTTAGGGTCCGTCAGGGGAGGGTAACGCAGGAGCGCTACGTATTCCTCGAAAACGGTGGCCTTTACTGGCACCTTGTCGACCTGATCTGGATCTTCCTTTTCCCACTGTTCTACTTAATTCATTGATGCCATGAGCGAAAACAAGACCCATATAAGCAGCTACGGAAGCCATCTCCTTGTGCTTGCCAGCCTCATCGCCCTGACAATAGTAACTGTCGCGATTACCAGTGTACAGTTGGGAGCCTTCAACACCACAGCAGCAATGATTATTGCATCCACAAAGGCTGCCATAGTATTGCTCTATTTCATGCACCTGAAATTTGATGATAAAATTTTCAGGTTCATGGTTACGCTGGTACTCCTTATTTACGCAGTTGTGATAATAATAACCTTCTTTGACTATTTATACCGCTAAGCCTATGTATTCAGGATACTCAAATTTTGTTTCAAATGTTGATACCGCCTTTATTTTCATTCTGGGTGTATCAGCAATTTTCCTTGTAGGTATTACGGCCGCAATGATTTATTTCATCATCCGCTACAATAAAAAGCGGAATCCTGTTGCCGAAGAAATTGAAGGCAGCACAAAGCTGGAAATCATCTGGACAGTTATCCCTACAATTCTTGTGATGATTATGTTCTGGATGGGCTGGAAGGCCTACATCCCGCAGCGTCAGATTCCTAAGGATGCAATGAGTGTTAAGGTCACTGCACAAATGTGGAGCTGGAGATTTGAATATGACAATGGTCGTGTAACCGATACCCTTATTGTTCCTGCAGGCAAGAACGTAGCCATGCACCTCAATGCTCTCGATGTAATCCACTCACTCTATATTCCCGACTTCAGGATCAAGGAAGACCTGGTTCCCAACCGCAAGAACTCCATGTGGTTCAATGCACCTATCGTTGGAACCTATGAACTCTTTTGCACTGAATACTGCGGTTTGAGGCATTCCTACATGCTTTCAGCCGTGAAGGTGCTCCCTGAAGCGGAATTCAACGCCTGGTATGCAGCATCTGCCCAGCCAAAGCTTGATTCTGCCGCAGCAGCTGTTCCCGGTGCAGCGGGGAAACTTATCGTTCAGGGTAAGGCTTGCATTGCCTGCCATACAGCCGACGGCACCAAACTGGTTGGTCCATCCTTCAAGGGAATTTACGGACACAAGGTAACCGTAGTTACTGATGGCAAGGAACGTGAGATTACTGTGGATGATGAGTATATCAAGCAATCAATCATCAATCCGGAAGCTGATGTTGTGAAAGGTTTCCAGAAAGGACAGATGGTTTCCTACAAGGGACAGTTAAGTGATGAAGAAATAGCTAAGATCATTGAATATATCAAAACCCTTGGAGAAAAAGAATAAACCTGATTCATTCCTTAAGGTGATAAGCCAGCTTGGCAAGGTCAGGATCTCCATCCCGGTTGCGTTCACCACCTTAACAGGATACATACTAAGCCACGGTTCTTTCGACCGTGGCATTGTTTTACCTGTGCTCGGTATTTTCCTGCTGGCTAGCGGTGCGTCTGCACTTAACCAGATACAGGAAATGGAGATAGACCTTCGCATGAAAAGGACGAGCAATCGTCCGCTTCCCGGTGGAAGAATCAGCCTCACTGGTGCATGGATTGTGACCCTTGGATTCTTCATCAGCGGAAGCCTTGCTCTTATACTTGGCCCGGGTTGGTTAACATTCCTTGTTGGATTCGCTACCTTCATATGGTACAATGCAATTTACACCCCACTCAAGCGCATTACAGCCTTCGCAGCCGTCCCCGGATCAGTGGTTGGAGCACTGCCACCCCTGGCAGGATGGGTTGCAGGCGGAGGACTGCTCGCTGATGAGAAGGCTTACCTGCTTGGATTCTTTTTCTTCATAGGACAGATACCACATTTCTGGCTGCTTCTCCTTAAATTCGGGGAACAGTATGAAGATGCATCACTTCCAAGCATGACCAAATTGCTGAGCAAAATCCAGATCAAGAGACTTACCTTTATCTGGATTGCTGCAATGGCCGTGGTAGCATTTGCACTACCTGTTTACAGAGTTATCTTCCTGCAATGGACCAGCTATTCAGTCATGGGATTATCAGTATTACTGGTTGCCTATTTTATTCCACTACTGCGAAACAGCCATGAATTTAAGGTAGGAAGATCTTTTGTCCTGATAAATCTCTATTATTTGCTTGTAATGCTGATCATGATTTCCGACCGATTGTTTTAGTACTGCTTGCAATATCTCACTGGTCATTGCTACAGCAGCATTCTCAGTACATAACCCCGTAAAATCTCAGCTCTTATGGACCACCTGTTTGACCCTTCGAAGAACATGTATTATCCACCAAAGGAGATACTGAAAAAAGCAAATGTAAAGGACTATGAATCCCTGTACAAAAAATCGATTGAAGACAGGGAAGGTTACTGGGCAGCTGAAGCCCGAAAACTTGAATGGTACCGCAAATGGGATCAGGTTCTCGATGACAGCAGGAAGCCCTTCTACAAATGGTTCTCCGGAGGGAAGATAAACATAGTGCATAATGCGCTCGACAGGCACCAGAAGAACCAAACCCGCAATAAGCTGGCGATCATCTGGGAAGGTGAACCCGGAGATGTTCGCACATTCTCCTATCATGCACTGAACAGGGAAGTCACCCGGTTTGCGAATGTATTGAAGGCTATGGGAGCCCGCAAGGGAGAGGTTATCACTATCTACATGCCCCAGATTCCTGAACTTGTTGTAGCAATGCTTGCATGTGCCAAGATTGGAGCGCCCCATAGTGTAGTATACGGTGGTTTCTCAGTGGAAGCACTTGCCGAACGCATTGAAGATGCCCAAAGCCGCATTCTGATTACAGCCGATGGTGGATTCAGAAGAGGAAAGCCCACCCAGCTTAAGAAAATCGCCAATGAAGCCATGCAGCGCTCCGCCACTATTGAGGTGTGCATTGCTGTGAAGCGTACCGGCGAAGAATGCTATATGGAGAATGACCGCGACTTCTGGTATCACGACCTTATGGGAATGCCTATTGCCAATGCCGGTTGCTGCACAGAGCAGACAGATTCAGAAGATCCCCTTTTCATCCTTTATACTTCCGGAACAACAGGAAAACCCAAAGGTCTTGTGCATACCCATGGCGGATATGCCGTTTATACTGCAACCACCTATCGGGATGTTTTTGATATCAAGCCTGAGGACCGCTGGTGGTGTGCTGCCGATCCGGGCTGGATTACCGGACACAGCTATATTGTTTATGCACCTTTGATTAATGGGGCAACCATCATGATGTACGAAGGTGCGCCCAATCATCCCTATCCGAACAGATGGTGGTCGATGATTGAAAAATATGGAATCAATATACTTTACACCTCTCCTACTGCAATAAGGGGACTCATGAGGTTCGGCGCTTCATGGGCCGACAGGCACAATCTGAGTTCTCTTCGACTGCTTGGATCGGTTGGTGAACCTATTAATCCTGAAGCCTGGAAATGGTATTATGAGGTTATTGGTAAAAGCCGTTGTCCGATAATGGACACTTGGTGGCAGACTGAAACAGGAGGATTTATGATCACCCCGCTTCCGGTAATGCCTTTAAAACCAGGATCTGCAGCTAAACCATTCTTTGGTAATGAAATCAGCATTGTGGATGATCACGGGAAAGAAGTAAAGCAGGGAGATGAGGGCAACCTTATCATCAAGAATCCCTGGCCCGGAATGGCAAGAACCATTCTTGGTGACCCGGATCGCTATGTTGAGAAATACTGGGAAAAATACAAAGAACAGGGATGGTACCTCGCAGGTGACTCTGCAAGGGTTGACGAAGATGGTTACTACTGGATCATTGGCCGAATTGACGATGTGATCAAGGTAAGTGGGTATCGGCTTGGATCAGCAGAAATTGAAAGCGCTCTGGTAAGCCATCCAGCAGTTTCAGAAGCTGCAGCAATCGGACTGCCCGATGAACTGAGGGGAAATATCATTCACGCCACTGTAATCCTGAGGCAGAATTTTACAGCCTCACCGGCTCTTGCAGAGGAGTTGAAAGTGCATGTAGAGAAAGAAATTGGTCCCATTGCTAAGCCTTCATTCCTTGAATTTGCCGATTCATTGCCCAAAACCCGTTCAGGGAAAATTATGCGCAGGGTATTGAGGGCAAAGGCTCTCGGACAAGATACAGGCGACCTGACCACACTTGAAGAATAAGTCTCCTTCAGAATATCTCCTTGAAATGAAAACATATTCTTTGATTGATTAATTTTATCCCTCTAAAACTAACCAACATGAAAAACATATTAGCCTTTTTATTGGTGCTTGCAGTAGCTTACTCCTGCACATCAGGCAAGGATGCAAAAACAGAAGCAGCCAGCACAGCAGTTGCAGTTGCCAACAAAACCCTGAATCTGGCCGTTGAAGGAATGACCTGTACAGGATGTGAAAATACCATCAAGGAAGCCGTTGGAGGTGTTGAGGGTGTAATGGAAGTAACAGCTTCACATACTGAAGGCTCAACCCTGGTAAAGTTTGATTCGACAAAGACAGACATCAAGGCCATTTCAGCCGCAATCACTGATGCCGGTTATATAGTAAAAGGCGAGAAGCCCGCTGATACTCCTCCTTCAGCAAACTAACTGCTTAAAAATGAATTCTAGAAATCCCCGAAATTTTCCGGGGATTTTTTTTTGCCCTGACAAAAATCCTGACATGTCAATAAGCTTTACAAGTCAGGCCAGTTGCAAATAGTGAAGGAAGGACCACTGACATTACTGCCATTTTTTCACATTTTACTTCATGGAGCGGTTATTGGTTAATTCCAGGCATGGAAAAACCAAGTTTTGAAACCCGACTAATAACAAGCACCGATGCTCAGTTACTGGATGCTTACTCTTCAACAGTAAGTGGTGTTGTTAAGAATGTAGCCCAAGCTGTTGTACATATAAAAGTCCTCAAGAATATTCAGGATCCGAAAACAGGCAAGATAAGCCAGCAACCCGGTTCAGGTTCCGGTTTTGTAATTTCTTCAGATGGATTTATTATCACGAATAATCATGTGATTGATGCAGCAATTTCAATTCGGGCAGCTTTTGCCGATGGACAGGAATTGGATGCCAGTCTTGTTGGTGCTGACCAGTCCTCCGATATTGCAGTCCTTAAAGTTTATGATGGTGAGCTTAAGCCACTACAGTTTACCAATTCTGAAATGCTGGAGCCGGGACAAATAGCCATTGCCATTGGTAATCCGCTTGGTCTGCAGCATACAGTGACTGCAGGAGTGGTAAGTGCAACAGGAAGATCGCTCAGGGCATCAAATGGCCGGCTGATTGACGATATAATTCAGACAGATGCAGCGCTCAACCCCGGCAACAGTGGAGGCCCACTGGTGAACAGTGAAGGAAGGGTAATTGGCGTGAATACTGCGATGATTCCTACAGCACAGGGACTTTGCTTTGCAGTATCCTCCAATCTGGCGGCTTATGTGGCAGGACAGCTGATTCTGCATGGAAAGGTAAAAAGGGCCCAATTAGGGGTTGCAGCACAGGCTGTTACCCTATCACAGAGAATGGTTGGAGCCAATAAACTTAAAACTCGCACCGGTGTTTATATTTTTGAAATCCTGAATAATCCTGCAATCAGGAACTCAGCATTGTTAATTGGAGATATAATTGTTGAATTCGACGGACAAGCGGTTTCTTCTGTCGACTCCCTGCACAAATACCTGAAAGAGGAAGTAATCGGCAAATCAGTGCCACTTACCATTCTCAGGCAGGGACATAGTCAGGTTGTTACAGTTGTCCCGGGAGAGCTCAAATAATTGGAATTACTGCACCTCTCAAAATCTCCTGTTGCAGGAAGACAAGATCAGAGTAATGAAAGATTTTGCTATTTTCGGTTAAGTTTAAAATGAATTCTGCATTTATGATGAATCTGTTCAACAAAGGAAGAGTCGAAACATTCTCCGACGGAATATTCGCGATAATTATCACACTGCTGGTTCTTGAGATCAAGGTGCCATACGTTGCAAATGATCACTCAGCGGCTGAATTGTACAAGGCAATATTGGGAATGCTCCCAAAAATTCTGGGCTGGATGCTGAGTTTCTTCACCATTGCTGTAATATGGGTTAATCATCACAGACTTTTCAAGCAATTCAGGAATCTGGATAATGGAATATTCTGGTGGAATGCAGTTTTGCTGCTATGGGCAAGTTTTATCCCCTTCCCTACCGCGCTTCTTGGCGACTATCCATCCAATCCGTTCTCACTGATTTTTTACGGACTGATCATGGCTTTGATGGCAGCATCCTTCTCTTTTATGAGGTTTTATGTTCTGCGAAAACCTGATCTCCTTGATGAATCCGTTGACATTGATTCCTTCCGGACTGGAAGCAGGATGTCGATAGTATTCGGACCTGCAATGTACCTTTCAGGGATTGCTGTATCCTTTATTCACCCCTATCTTGCTTTCGCGATCTACCTGGGAATTCCTATATATTTTATATTCTCCGAAAACAAAGCAGCAAAACAGCTGTAAACGCCTGAATGATATTCCGCACTAACACATGCATGGAATCTGAATAAAAAAGACTCCTCAACTCCATATTATCCTATATCGCACTGATATTCATCACTTTAATATATTTCTAATCTTTCCATGATATTCATTATTATGCTTAGATTTGCAAATATTTTATAAAGTCCCGACCAGATGAAATCATTTTTCACCCTCCTGCTTTTCGCACTACTATTGATTGCTGTTCAACCTGCTTCTGCACAATCAGGTCAGGCAACAGTGAATGATACTGCTCAGTACCCCTATTGGATCCAGATGATGCAGGATCCGAATGCAAACTTCTTCGCAACTCAGAGAGCATTTAATCTCTATTGGCAGGACAGGCCTATTGATAAAGGCAAGGGATGGAAACCCTTTAAAAGATGGGAAAACTATATGAAGGACAGAGTACTTCCTGATGGAAGCAAACCCAGTCCGGATCAGGTTATCTCTGCTTACCAGAATTATTTTCAATTGAATGACCAATCATCCACCACTTCAGGAAACTGGACTCCACAGGGCCCCTTTAGTTTGCCTTCAGACAAGGGATACAAGGGATTAGGCCGAATCAATACCGTTGGATTCCACCCTACAGATCCAAATACCATTTATGTTGGTGCTCCGGCAGGCGGATTGTGGAAAACTACCGTTGGTGGCAATTCCTGGACTACAACCACCGATATGTTGCCAACACTTGGAGTATCAGCTGTTGCTGTTGATCCGACTGATCCGAATGTTGTCTATATCGGAACCGGTGACCGTGATGCAGGTGATGCACCCGGAGTTGGAGTTATGAAAAGCATTGATGCCGGCAATACCTGGACCGCTGCAAATGCAACTATGGGCAATGTGATAGTTGGCAAACTGCTCATCAGTCCTGCTGACCATCTGAAAATATATGCTGCAACCCTTTCAGGAATCTTTGTTTCAAATGATGGCGCAGCCACCTGGACAAAAAAAATTGGTGGCGATTTCAAGGATATTCTCTTCAAACCGAATAGTACTACTATTCTTTACGCTGTAAGATCAGGTGCTTTTTATCGCTCACTGGATGCAGGTGAAACCTGGACTCAGCTTGCAAACGGACTTGCCAGCGGGACAAGAGGAGTAATTGGAGTTACTCCAGCCAATCCTGAGGTCATTTATTTCATGCTGGCACAATCAGATAATGGATTTTCTGCCATGTTCCGTTCAATGGACGGAGGTGAAAGCTTTACCCAAAGATCCAATTCCCCGAATATCCTTGGATGGTCATGTGACGGAAGCGACGGTGGCGGACAAGCATGGTATGACCTTGCAATAGCAGTCGATCTCCTGAATGCCGATATTGTCTATACCGGAGGTGTTGACGTTTGGAAATCCACAAATGGAGGCACAAGCTGGTTTATAAATGCACATTGGTACGGAGGATGCGGTGTTCCTGCTGTCCATGCCGACCAGCATTTCTTTGCTTTTAACCCAATTAATAATCGCCTCTACATTGGAAACGATGGAGGCGTATACTGGACCGATAATGGTGGCTCAAGCTGGAATGAAATCAGCAGCGGACTGAATATCAGTCAGGCATACAAAATCGGACAAAGCGCCACTGTTGACGACCTCGTTGCCAACGGATATCAGGATAATGGCACCTCACTCCAGGATGGAAACACCTGGTACGCCATCGGTGGTGGTGACGGAATGGAATGCGCAATCGATCAGTCAGATCCGATGTACCGCTACACTACAGTCTACTACGGAGCTATCAACAGGGTATATGGAACCAGTAACCAGGGAACCATCGCAGCTAACGGGGTGAACGGGATTGATGAGGAAGGCGCATGGGTAACCCCATTCCTGATTGACGAAAATGACCCCAATATCATGTTTATCGGATATAAAAATGTGTGGCGTTCATACAATATAAAGGCTGCCAATCCGGGAACCGTTAAATGGAAGAAAATTTCAACCCTAAACACCAGCAACTTTGATGTGCTGGAGCAGTCACCAGCGAACACCAATATACTATATGCCGGCTGTGGCGGAAACCTGTATATTACAAGTGAAGCTTATGCTGAAACCCCTAACTGGATCACCCTGACAACTAATCTTGTGGGCAGTGGAAGCATCACAGATCTGGAGGCACATCCATTCCTGGAGAATGTAGTTTATATGTGCCGGGGAAATAAAGTTTACAAATCAGAAGATAAGGGTAGCACTTGGACAGATATTTCAGGCACATTGCCCGATATTCACAATTCCACGATCGTTTACTACAAATCAAGTCAGGAAGGCCTTTATGTAGGAACAGATGCTGGTGTTTACTACAGGGAGAACGGCATGACCGACTGGATTCCATTTATCACCGGACTTCCTGCCAATGCAAAGGTTACTGAACTCGAAATTTATTATGATCCCGCCGGACCTGCAGGTGACCGCATAAAAGCCGGAACGTATGGCCGAGGGATGTGGAAATCAGAGATGTACTCCAATACCCCAACAGCCGATTTCACTGCAGATCCGCTTCTTATCCCCTATGGATGTACGGTAAATTTCAAGGATCTCTCTTCAGGAGTACCCACACAATGGTCATGGAGTTTTCCTGGAGGACAA